>NZ_JBNNSH010000003.1:0-590727 GCF_050277555.1 Peribacillus sp. NPDC097895
AATGTTTGACTTGCTCATTTGCTTTTTTAATAGTGTGTGCTCACTTAAAATTTAACGTTGGCGCTTTGTTTTGTTCAGTTTTCAAAGAGCAATTTGTTGTCGTTTCTCTCAGAAGCGACTTCTATAATGTAACACATTGCGTCACGTTTCGTCAACAACTTTTTTTAAAAAGTTTTCAACAACTTGTTAGTTGTTTAAGTTGCTGTCTTAGCGACAAGAAATAATATACCATGTACCAATAATGTTTGCAATACGTTTTTTAAAACTTTTTTTCTAAAAAGTGTTTTTTTCTTTTTTCTTCTATATGATCATTCTTTTTTAATCATGATATTTTAAGATAACCTGTCCCCTGTTGCGCTCACTCGTGATTAAATGACGCATATTTAGCTGCAAACACAAATAGACATATAAAGATATCTTTTTCCCATGAGGTGAAGCAATGAATCTTTCATTAATCGGATTACTCATTTCCTACATTATGTCCCTTTACTTATTCAGCACAGCTTATTATGAAGCCATTAGGTTCAGCAGAGAAAAAGGAAGGGTGAACGGTACGACGTTTTTATTCAGCTTTACTTTCGCTTTAATTTTTACACGGATCACCTATTTGTTTTATCCATATTAAATAAAAGCAGTAAGTCGGGTTCGACTTACTGCTTTTATACGGTGACTGGCTCTTCTTTGTGCACCTTACTTTTCTTTTCGTCCTTTAGGAATATCATCAAACCTGCCAATATAATCGTACCTCCGAGAACCTGCGTCCACAGTATCGGTTCTTCTAGTATGAAATAAGCTAAAATTGTCGCTCCAACCGGTTCCAGTAAGATTCCCATCGAAATTGTTGAAGTGCTTAACCACTTCAATGACCAATTGAATAAAGAATGCCCTAATAGAGTCGGAAAAATGGCAAGCAAAACAAAATAAATCCAATCAGCCGTTGGATATGGCGTCAACGGCTCTCCCTTGAAGACCACATAGAAAAACAAAGTAATGGCACTAATGGCATACACGACAAATGTGTATGTTGTAGAAGAGATGCGCTTTCGTACATTTTGTCCAAACAGTAAATAACCGGTTACAAGCGCACATGCGATAAGCGAAAGAATGTCTCCCCAAAGCGCCATACCACTGATTCTTAAATCTCCCCAGCTAATGACAAGGCTTCCGGCTATTGCAATGATGCCGCTCAATATTGCTTTCATCGAAAATCTTTCTTTAAAAAATAAGTAAGCTCCCACAAAAGCGAATAAAGGCTGGAGGGTGACAAGCACAGTGGAACTCGCGACTGACGTGTAATTGAGCGATTCAAACCATAAAATAAAATGAAAGGCCAAAAACACTCCTGATGCAATAGAAAACAACCAATCCTTTTTCTCAATGAATCTAAGTTCATGGCGGTATTTCATTAAGAAAACAGGCAACATTAGAAGAACGGTAAATAATAAACGGTAAAAGGCTATTACACCCGATGGAGCAGTAGCTAACTTCACCAGAATGGCAGAAAACGAAACGGAAGCCACCCCAATCGCCAATGCAGCATAGGGATTCATTTTTGGAATTTGCATTCAAGTTACTCCTTTCAATTAGAATGACGACTTAATGAACTCTATTCTACTATGTTAAAGTTATTAGGGTAAGCTTTTTTAAAAAACGGGTATATGGCAACAGATGATATTATTCTTCTTCTATATTACTTCGGAAGTGGTGAAACAAAATGGAATGGACATTCAATCCTCAATCGGAACTGCAAATCCTTATAAAACTGGGGATTTCAGCTCTACTCGGACTAATTATCGGGCTGGAGCGCGAAATGAAACGAAAACCTGTCGGATTAAAAACAAGCCTGGTCATTTCTATTGTCAGCTGTTTACTAACGATCGTTTCCATGGAATCCGCTTATAAGTTCCCAGGTAGTGAACACGTAAATATCACAATGGATCCCTTGCGTCTAGCCGCCCAGATTGTTTCTGGAGTCGGTTTTATCGGCGCGGGTGTCATTCTCCGTCGTGACAATAACAGCATATCCGGATTAACGACCGCAGCCATCATCTGGGGAGCGGCAGGTATCGGGATTGCCGTTGGGGCCGGGTTCTTTCTTGAAGCGATAGCCGGCGTCATACTATTGATCATCAGTGTCGAATTGGTGCCTGCAATCGTCACCTGGCTCGGACCAATGAAATTAAGACAAAAAGAAATCTTTCTGCAGCTGGTAGTACAAGATAAAGATGACATTGCCGTCGTACTGAAAAAAATCAAAGACGAAAAAATATTCATCAAAAACCTTAGAATCAAAGATGTGGCAGAAGACCACCACCTTTTGACACTTAAAGTTCTGGTCGATCATAAAGTCAGAACATCGGAAGTGTATTACACCGTATCCAATCTGAAAGAAATTGCACGGGTAGAGATCGAAAATGCATAAATGGAAAGAATCGTTTGACTACAATCAAAGGGTTCGGAATTAAACATTCCGAACCCTTTTGAATTCCCCTCAATATTAAGAGATTTGAGCCTCTACGAACATTTGACCCTCAGCTGTCCAATTAGCCATCTTCTTCAAATTAATGGAACACAGCAACAGCAAACCTTGTCTGCATAAACCAATCGAACCTTCCGCAATCCTCAGGTTTTATCTCTAACATTTAAATCCAACACCTAATTTCGTATATTTACTATCATCCATCGGGCAGTGAGAAAGTCCAGTGATACGGAACTTCACTGTGGCCTAATCCATTATTCACTTTGAATTTTCAAAATAATCAAACCGACATCCTTCTCTATACGTTTATATATAGTGAAGGGAGCAGAACCACGAATTAACTATACATTTCAAAGGAAGGTGGTTAGAAAACAAGCTGGATTTTGACAGGGATATGATTTTCCTGTTCATCTACCTGGCTTAAAAAATCGTATAGTTTATCAAGAAAATAATTTCCCGAGGTGAGAAATGTTTAAAAAAATGAAGGTAAAAAGTATGTGGATTATCCCCTTACTATTTGTGTTTTTCCTACCAAATGTAATTGGTGCTTCTTCTACTAAAGGTAAAAGTCCTGTGTTAGGGACAGGCTTCGACACCCAAATCACCAATAATTCCCTTGCTGTAAGTCCAGATGAGCAAATAGCGATTGTCTCTGATAGCCGTGAACAATCCATCCTGGTCTATGATCTTACCAAAGGCAAGTTGCGCAAAAAGATCGACGGCTTTGGTTCACCGAGAAACATCGTGTTTATTGATGGCGGCTCAGAGTTTGTCGTCTCAGACAGTACGCTCGGTACGCTTCGTTTTTACAGCATAAAAAATTTCACCTTAAAAGATGAAGTTGTCGTTGGTCCAGGTGCATTCGGGACTGCTGTCAGCCCGGATGAAAAGACATTGTATGTGAATAATCAAGCACACAATTCTGTCACGGTCGTGGATCTGGAAAAACGAAAACCGATTGACGTCATTACCGGTTTCGCCCAACCAAGGCAAGGCATTAAAGTCTCTTCGGACGGAAAATATATCTTTGTCACGAACTTTCAAGGAGATAAAGTGTCCATCGTTGATGCGGCCACTAAAAAAATCATTCGTGAAATATCAGGGTTCTCCAGTATTCGCGGAATCTCGATTACCTCTGATGGAGAATCATTGTATGCCGCCAACAGCGGACGCAACAGCATTTCAGTAGTTGATACGCTAGACGGTAATATAAAGAGTGAAATCAAAGTGGGACGTGAGCCATATGGCGCTACTCTATCGCCTGATGACAAACTCCTTTTTGCAAGCAACAAAGCTGACAATACGATTGACGTGATCAATGTTGCTGATCACCGCGTAGTTAAAACAATTGGGGGTTTCAAAGAACCAAGACAAGCAATTGTCTTTAGCCATGACGGAGATCAGGCTTATGTATTAAATCGGGATCTCTCTATTGCGCGGGTTGATATTAATAACTACACGATCACGGATATAATTCAGGATAAGCCAAAAAAATATAAGCTTAAAATACTGGAATCGGACGAAGTCGGGAAGTATGTAGCAGATCAAGACGGAATGACACTTTATTACTTCACAAAAGATGATTCTAATGTCAGTAATTGCAAAGGTCCATGTCTTGAAATTTGGCCGCCATTCCGTGCAGATAACATCATCTCGAATAAAGGATTCGACAACAAAGACTTTAAGACAATCATAAGAGATGACGGAAAACAACAAACAACGTATAAAGGACAACCTCTTTATTACTATGTGAAAGATAAACAGGCAGGTGATATAAATGGGCAAGGCGTCAATAATGTCTGGTATGTATGGAAAAAAAAGATTTTTGAGGAATAAACGCAAGAACAAGGATTCAGGAACGCTGATAAGTGGCATAAAATTGTTTAAGTTAGAAAGATAGAACACGTAAAAACCTTTGATATTTTTGAACAGCTGGAAAAATAAACCCAGAGATGGACTGAACCGTTTGACCACAATCGAACGGTTTTTTTATCATTTTTGCAAAAATCTCATATTTATTATTGACTTTTCCCGAAAATTCGCTAAAATAATTATTGTACCTCAATTCGGGGCATTAGCTCAGCTGGGAGAGCGCTACGCTGGCAGCGTAGAGGTCAGCGGTTCGATCCCGCTATGCTCCATACTATAAACTCTTAGAGCCATAACGGTTCTAAGAGTTTTTTATTTGCCCACAATCCACTTCAAAAAAACTGATTGATGTAAAAATGAAAAAATCCTGCATCGAACAAAACTGGAATGAGCAAAATCGCACATTACAAAGACATGAATTTTAAAGGGAAAACAAAAACGACATATAGTGAATGGTGAAATCAATTAATAATATTGGATTTTTAAGATTTTAATAATTGTTTTATTTATGACTGCTTTATCAATTTTTTATCTTAAAGCTTTTTCAAAAACAGGATTCGTATTTTTAGTAGTAGCAGGTATTACCGTAGCTATTTAAAATTTTCTAAATGACAAAGCGTATAAAAAAAGAGGTAATAACTAATACGCTATATCATTACTTACCATTGCTTTTTTATATTCTTGTTAAATCCTCACTTAAAGAATTGATTCAACGAACTTAGTTTGTTGTATCAGCTTGCACCCATACCCCATCATAAAAAAACAATCGCGGTACAAACTAAACATCTTTTACATGTACGATATAGGATTCATTTTCCATAACGCTTAATTAACTAACGCACCTTTAGTTTAAGTGAAAAATGATCTAGTATAGTGAAAATAATAAAAGGCTGTCTAGTATTTTCGACATTTTCTATCGTAATTACTTAAAGGGGTTACTTTATTGATATGTGGCGAAAGCTTTAGATTAAGGCTGGATTCAACATTACTTTCTCTCGAAACGCAAATGAACAAACTTCATCATCTTTAATAAATCTACAGCCCTCACCATTACACGAGTTCCACTTTCCCACTTCTTGCTTGCTGGTATACCTTTGAAGTACGATTCGCAGGATATAACCTTGATTTTGGACGACCAACTTTCCAATGCTTTTGGATTGTTGACATAGAAATACATTTTTGCTCCCTTGTTCCCTGTTCTTTCCACCGTACGATTTGAAATCTTTAATGCAAATTTTGATTCCGCATCGAAGTACAACTCCCCGCCTGGAAAGCGAAGCCCCATTTTCTGAAATATGCCTTTGAGTTCACTTTCTTGAAAATAGTAAAAAACACCGGCGGATACAAAAAGTATGCCGTCTTCCTCATTAAAAATCACATCATCAAACCACGAAACATCAAAAAATGATTTAGCAATGCTGATATTCCTCGGAGAGTCTGCGATAAGAGTTTTGCGGAAAGCTATCGCTTCTGGTAAATCAAGGTTGTACCAGTTAAGTGTGCCATTATCCACTCTTGAAAATGTAGTATCAAGTCCCGCGCCGATGTTTACAATAGTGGCCCGAGGATGTTTTTCTATAAAAGCTCGAATGGAATCGTCAACTTTTTTTGCTCGGACTATATAGCTTATGCCTCCATACTCTCCAAATGTATTGGATATTTCGGTAAAATTAAAATCACAGCTTGCAATGATCTTTATCGCTTCATTGTCGTACAAAATTTCTGGATTCTTCTCACTGGCAGTGGCGCGTCCCCAAAGAGGTATTAGCATTGTGCCTTGAACGGATTGTAAATTTAAAAACATATCACCTTTCCTCCTCAAGCTTCAAATTCACATTACGGATTCTTCATACAGCCGAATTAATTAAAAGAAGGAATGATTGAGCCGATAATTACCCCTAGACTTATCATTGAAGGCACACTCACGTTCAGTCATATATATCAATCCTCCATTTTTTTAAGCAGGTAATTCACTTTATGCAAAGCGTATTGTAGATCCTGTTGCTCTTCACTATCTAACTTGGATAGGTCATTGACGAAACTCTGATAAATTTTCGTCCATTTTTCTTGTTGTGAAGTTTTCCCTTTCTCTGTTAACTCAATTACAAACGACCTCTTATCATCCTTATTTTGACTCTTAGTAATGTAACCCCAATCAAATAAGCGCTTAAGCAAGTCTGTCATTTGCTGTTTGGGTACATTTAGGCCTTCACTTATTTGTTTGATAGTCAGGGGATTATGGTTCATAAAGACGAATTCTAAGATTTGGTTCTGTAAATGAGTTAAGTTACTGGATTTTTGATTCAATCGCTGAAAACTCTTAAACAAATTAGGGATTAACTCGATATATTCTTTACTAACTTGAGAAATAGTCATTGATTACCTCCTAATATAGTAATGTATTATATACCAAATAGATTAATATACAATATTTTTTTCACATTTGGTAAATAATCATTTACTAAATACTGATTTCTCCGTTTAAAAACTTGTGAAAATGCAACTGCACTTTTTGTCCAATAAAAAAGAACTGACTAATATCAGTTCACAAGATCTTGTACACGCTAGCTCTAAAGGAGGTTCAAAATCGTTTAACAACCGTTGTTCAGTATGATACTTCCTATTATTTATTGAATTTGAATCGTTCCTTACTAAACTAGACTGCCCCGTTAGTTCCGCAAGGTTGCCGCCGCAACCTCCCTTTTTGAAGGAAAGCACCTGTTAGCCTGACAAGAACTTCTAAAAAACCGTATGCTATATTTGGCATACGGTTCTTTTACAGAAAAACAAGGTATTAATTCATTAAATGTTTGATATAGCATTCTTGATGTAGTCAGAAAACTGTTTATCATTTAACCCAAATTTATCTCCTATTTCAGGATTCTCTTTATAATAACGTTCAGCTGCTTTTGAGATATCAGGATCATCAATAGTTAACTTTTTAATGAATTCATTCCATCGTTTTGCTAAGTGTGTTACATCTGGATTTTCAGGTGGTGTCCCCTTCTCATATTCCACACGTATCTTCGTAGTTAATTCGGCCCATTCACTAACATATTGCTTTCTTTTATCTAGTCCAAGCTGTTCGAACATCTTTTGCTGTTGCTCCTGGGTAAAATATTTATCCTTATTCATATTAATCACCTCAATTAAATTAATAAATTGCTCTGGCGTTACTTCTTGTTGACTATTAATCAATTCGTATATATTCTCCAACCGATTACGTAACAGTTCTTGTAGCCGGATCCGTTTTTTTACATCATCTAACTGTACTTTGATAAGTTCAACCGGATTGAAATTACGATTTTCCATTATCTCTTTAACTTCTTCCAAAGCAAAACCTAACTGCTTAAGTGATAAAATTTGTTGCAGCCTAGCTATATCTGAGTCTGTATAAAGTCTATGACCCGTATCTGAATACTGCGAAGGCGAAAATAGACCAATCTTATCGTAATGATGAAGCATACGCACCGTAAGTCCGGTTTGTTTAGCTAATTCTCCTACTTTCCAATATTTCTTATTCAGGATCATCCCCTCATTTCGCACGAATTGTTTTTGCCGGCAACCTTACTATACAACCTGACACTGTGTAAGGCTCAAGTCCCTTTATTTATATTTATTAAAAAAATTAATTTATTCATTCAACACGTTAAATCAGTTCTCAATTTCTATGTCTTAAGCAATTGGTTCAATAAGAAAAAGGCAGCCGCAGCAACCTCCCTTTTTGAAGGAAAGCACCTGTTATTATTGAATGATTTCATCTAGTTTGAGAACAGATAAAATCATCGCAAACGAGATGACGAATCCTTTAATTAACAAAAAACCTACCCCATTTAAGGAAGTAGGCTCATTAAAATTAGTTCAAAATTCATTTTTAAAATTAGGTGCGATAAGCTGTCCTAGTCTTTGAATTCCCTCGATTATTTCTTTCTCATTGGCATAACTGAACGAGAGTCGAAGAAACTCGGTTCCATCCTTTTGATCCAAGAAAAAGTATTTCCCTGGAACATACGAAACCCCCTCAGCTAGAGCCTTTGATAATAAATGCGACGTATCAACGCCTGGAATTCTCACCCATACAAAGTAACCACCTTTTGGTACATACCAGGAAACGGGCTCTGGAAGAAATTGTTCCATCGAGCGGATTAACGCAGTACATTTGGCACGATACACATCTTTTAGAAGGTCAAGTCGTTTCTCTAAATCTGTGTTTTCTAAGTATACTGCCATTGTACTTTGAGAAAATGGATGGTCTAAATCTTTTTTAAACCACTCTAAAGCTTTAATGAATTCACTTTCGCCTGCTATCCATCCAATCCGCATTCCTGGCGCCACTACCTTGGATAATGAACCAACGTGGAGGACTCTTCCACGTTTATCAAATGATTTTATTGGCAGCGGATTTTTGTCGAAAGATAATTCTCCGTATGCATCATCCTCTAGAATGAGGAAATCAAACTCGATGGAAAGTTCCAATAAATGCTTCCGCCGCTCAGTAGACATGGTCGTCCCAGTTGGGTTTTGAAAGGTTGGGATGGTATATAGGAAACGCGGCAGAGTTAAACCTTTACGTTTTCTTTCATCCAGCATTTCTTTTAATTGGTATGTTTGAAGTCCCTGTTCATCTATAGGTATACTAATGATCTGATTCGTATAGTTTTGAAAAATCTCTAAAGCCTCCATATAGGTGGGAGATTCTACAACTACGACAGCCGTATCATCAAGGAGAATGCGGGCAATAAGATCTATCCCCTGACAAGCACCTGATGTAACCAAAAGTTGTTCTTCCAAAACGGAAATTCCACGCTCTGCCAATCTTTTCTGAATTTGCTGCTTTAGTCTTGCAATCCTTGGACTTCCGAGATAATGGAGAGGCAAATCCTGCTCTTCATCAAGAAGTCTGGCTACTGCTACTTTAATCTCCTCAGAGGGAACGAGAGCTGGATCCGGATAGCCTGAACTCAAGCGTATACAGCCACCTGGCAAATCTGGCATCCATGCACCAGGTGGATCATTCTTAAGTGCCGCTTTAATGTTTTCAGAAAAAAAAGATTCAACATTCACTTCAACCATACACCTTTCTGTCAATCGAACCGTGATTGATTTTCTCAATTTTTATAGATAGCTGCTTATGTAGATAAATAGCTATCTTTTGCAGAAACACCCTTACATGTATTTTAGACTTTCTTCTCTGACGGAGACAACCTATTAATATCGCAAATTCAGGAGTGCCTTTTACACTGAACTCTCTTGGCCGCTCCAAAACATTAGGAGCTTTTTTCTTTAAGCCATGTGTGTATAGATTAAGTCGTTATTTTTATCTATCAATATCTGCAAAGCAGATAAAAGAAAGTAAAAAAGTGAAGAAGGCAGATCATCCGCCTTTCTTCACTTTTCATGAAACTTTTCGTATTTCTTAACCAAACGCTTCGGTGCCGCACGTAAATAGGCTTCTTGAATTAGAATGGTCAATTCACCCCAGTCTTCCCTATCCGGATTGTGAATGGAGACCCAGCCGTGATGTCCTATATACGGTGTTTTGAAAAAATTCTCTTTCTGCAGCAATAATTCTTGGGTTTCCCGATCTGACTTGAACGACAAACTGAACCCTTTCTCACTTTCACCTGAAATCACGAAGGATTTTCCATTGATTTTAAAAGTATTGTGACCGAAACCATCAATATGTTCGACAGCTTCGGGCAGTGCAAGACAGATATTACGTACATGTTCAAGCATGCCTGCCGTGTCGTGTAATTTCATGTTTCATTCACCTATCATCAATTCTATTTTGCATTCACATCGGGTTGATGAATTCCGAATATATTGCCTTCTGTATCAATATAGTATCCTTGCCACGCCATTCCAGGCAGGGCATATTTGGGCTTGGCAACCTTACCGCCAATCTCAATAATTTTAGCTTCCGTTAAATCGTAATTTTCCACTCCCATTGTACAAGCAAATCCATTTAAAGCTTGGTTTGTTTCCGGCGGAGCACTTTGACGCTGCATCAAAGCTCCATTGACCCCAGGTTCATTGTCATCGCCAGTTACTGCTCCAAAGTAAGGCATTCCCGCATAATCACTCCAATCTTGAAATGACCATCCGAATACCTCTCCATAAAACTTCATTGCCCGTTCCATATCATCTACATGAATTTCGAAATGAACTAACCTTCCCATGATTCCCTCCTACTTTTTACAAGAATTAACCATTTCCTTAAATTATTCAGGGTTTTCGCTTACAATATCCCACTTATTATTATAATAGATATGGAAATAAATACAATTATTGCATTAATATATTATTTTTAGTTGAGATTAAATCAATCATAATCCTGACATAACTTTTTAGAATGATCACAGGAACCGTTCTTCAAATATAGTTAGTTCCGAGCAACTTCCCTGGTCCTGCGTGACGGTTTAATCGACAAAAAGAAGGGAATTGGAAGCGCTTCGCCGAAAATATAGACCATACGATTATTAGCGCATAAGCTTTTACACGTACTTTACCCTTGATGGAAAGTAGGAAAAGCCATGGGAAAATCGAAGAGTTTACAAGAAATTTATATCATGAATCGTCCAGAAAACAGTCAACTTTTTCGAGAAGTACAAGCTCTGCTCCAATCCAAATATCCACACAAAAAAATGACCGCAACAAAAACCTTGCAATATATTGTGGCCGATAGTGTATCGTCTGGAGAATTGCGTAACGTGGAAAGTCGGCTTTTATACAGTTATTGAAGATAATTTGAACAAAAAAAACAGTCACTTGTAAACCTTTGTGGCTGTTTTATCGTTTAATTCTATTCAATACCACTTTGACGTTATTAAGCATACATTTTTGTTAGGTATCTGGATTAAATTTAATACTCTTATGTTAATTTCTTTTCTTATTTTTCGGTTCAATTAATACCTTGAAAGATCATGTCATTATATATAATCACAAAAAAATTTCCGTACAATAAGCAATTTGAACATGTCCAAAAGTTTTATTGGAATTTATGTTTAATATCATCCTATGAGTAAATGCATAAATTGCCAAGATTCGCATACCATTCTTGAGAGTAACGACCTCAATTTTTTCTGGTTGTTCTAAAAGGCTCAGAAAGCTGGATGGTTCAGGGGCACAAAAAAAGATTAATGAAGAAAAACTCTGTAGAGATTCCTTCAAATCTACAACTAATGTTTGGATGGCAAGGCACCTTCCCCTTACACTTGTTCAGACGTTTCACTGTAGGAGTCGTTTGAAATTACATGGCTACAATATGTACGAAAAAAAAGGCTACACCTAATTGGTACTAGCCCCCTTCTAATAATTGTACTTGAAACGAAAACCATTTATGGTGTCAAGGCGCCGAATTCAAGATTCCAATGTAATATATTCAGCTCCATGCTCTTTTGCCCAATTATGTATATAACTAAGCAGACTATATCCAAGGCCACTAGGACGATGATTTACATCAGTAACCAAATCTTGTACAAAAACATAGCGTTCATTATATGAATCTTCAAGCCAGCTAATACCTGCTAAAGCTACAATACTTGTATCATGATATAAAGCAAATAACTGTTTACCCTCCTTATGCATATCATTTAATAATTCTAGATATTGCTTTAAAGTCAAATCATTATGTAACTGACTCAATATAGGATAAGCCTGTAAGAATTGATGTTCTACAGTTAACTCTACTATATTTTCCACTGGTATTTTCATACTAATATTCTCCTAACTTTTTTAAGTTTAATTGTTTCCATAAATATTGGATATATGCATAAATTAAATGCAAGAATCGTGCCATTTCAAAAGAAAACGTTAATTCGTTATCCGCATGCCCATTCGCTATTCACACAATTCCCCTGGGGTAACAAATGCTAGGAACGAACAAAAAAACGACGCTGATTTTCAGCAATCGTCATTCAATCATATTTCCAATAACATTATGAAACCTTCCTTTAACACCAAATTCACGAACTGCTTGCTGTAAAGTTCTAAATGTTTGTATTAAAAATAAATCCATACCGAACTGAACAACATTTTGAGCAACCTTATGTCTTCTCCCGTTACAATAGAGCGAAAACCAAGCACAAGTACGGCACTAATTTCATTCCGCTCTATCAGTATCGATAGAACCCACTAAGGTTAACACAGCCACCCCTTCTAAATTGGGACAACCGGAGCTGATAGTGCGGTATTTTCTTTCAATACTTTTTCTTGTGTTCTTTCGATTTCTTTACCTTGTGTTATATAAATAAGCTACCTAGCATTCGGCAATTTTAACATCAATCACTTCTAATTCTTTGAATCTCTTATCCTATATAGTTAATCGTTATTGCGTCATTCTGCCCACTAGTTTAAGTAGAAAACTTCGCAACCTCACACATATTTTTAACGAACCTGTTTTTCAACCTTTTCGCTTTCGTGTTCATATGCTGTTACACAAAGTTGGCCTAGATACCAAATATTTGTGAAACTATGCGTATATTTTTGTGAAAGTTGGACGAGACTGCTAGTAAATTAAATCTAGGAGGTTATCAAAATGTTTAGATTCGGAAAAGGTAAACCACGAAGTAAGGTCGGGAAATTCATCGATAAGCATGGATATTCACAAGAGGAATTTGTAAGTGCGTCCGGAATCTCACGCAATACGATAAGCAGAGTTTGCAGCGATCCTAAGTATGTGCCATCAGCCGGAGTATTAAAGAAAATCATGAAGGCGATTCGGAGTATAGATGCTGACGCAAAGTCAGACGATTATTTTAATATTTAAGGAGAGAGCAAGTGTTGATATTAGGAAAACGCAAAACGTTTCTTTATTGGGCAGATTATAAACGTTCAGCGTCCGCATGATTTTTAAATTCCTTTAAGCGTAACGACTCACCCCGATGCATCGCACTAGTTCGATAGCGTATAATGGACGAATTGGAAAGGTAGCGGCAAGCGTACTTCTCCAAAATCACTTCTTAACTTCGTCCATTATAATACATGCTCCCATAATTCAAGCTTTCCTTTCAATGGAATAAAGTCATCCAGCAGCTGCATGTCCTTAACTTCCCAAGCTTATCCTCCCACTGTGAAGTCTCCTAAAAAAATCATTGCCTGATTCCACTTGTCCATCTTTCCAGTACTGCCTGCATCCCGTTATTTTCAATTATCATCAAACAATTTTCAAGATTACATATGTCCTTTGAGAATCCATGCCTACTAAGCAACAACTGGATTGGCTACTTGCTACAGAAAGCCTTATCCACTTTTTTACTAGTATGAATCGCCAGCGGACCACAATAATTCGTTCTCCATGACCTTGTTTCGTATTTGATCTCTCCTAGGACAAAAAGACTTGCCCATGGCTGAATTATTGGTAGAACCTTCATTATGGCAGCCTACAACTTTTGAAAATTCACTGTGTCCATGTCATGGAATATGTAAGCCTAGGCAGAGAAGTATAGCAGCCCGCTATGCTCCATATTGAAAATCCCCCACTTCTACATTAGAGGCGGGGGATTTTCAGATTGAAGTCTTTACTTCATTTATTGACTTCATAATAAACCTTTTGAATCTTTTATCCCTTATAGACAAACACGGCGGCACCTTCTGCAAGCGGGGCTTGTTATCGATTTGGGACAAGTGCTTATGTATTGACTTCATCTATTTTCGACTAAACATTTTCTTAATGAACCGAACCACAGGTAACACAACGGATTCATGTACATTCGTTAGGGCATAACCGATCAGGCCCATTACTACCAAAACCATTATTAAAGCTATTATCAAACCTGATGTTTCTCTTAGTTCTTCAAATACAGCACCCATCTCTTATCCTCCCCGGCTTGCGAACCGACTTATTTACGTCATCAATCGTTTTTTTCCACGAACCATTGCACCCGTTCTTGCTAAATAAGGTTCATTATAACGCATTGGATGATTATGGTCGAGTTTCCACCTTTATACCTACATAGTGATTTCCATCATCTCTTCCTATTTAAAGGCTTTCTTCTAGCGTTTCACTTTACTTAAAATATAAACCTTCCCTTCTTGCCATAAAATACGTGTCAATGAAAACCCTTTCATTTGTCCAAAACCGACAAATCAAAGACAGAATTATTGTTTTTTGAGAACATTGTGAATATTGTCGAAAAATCGTAAGCTTAATTTATGAAATACATCTTCTTAGGGGGTGCGCTTTATATGGAAGCCATTACAAGGGACTTTTTCTTATTTTTATCTAAAAATAATCTGCTTAATAATATTGCTAAAAAAAGCGGAGGAAATTTTGCTGCTGGAAAGATCATTGGGGGAACTGATTTCCAAAGTTCCATTAAATTCATTAAACAACTTAATAATAGCGGCTTGTCGGTTACAGTCGACCATCTTGGGGAATTCGTTGATTCTAAGGAAGTGACTCAGGAACGGACGGCAGAATGCATCGAAACCATTGAAATGATCAGCAGGGAAAAACTTGATTCACAAGTTTCTCTGAAGATGACATCTTTGGGACTTGATATCGATCATAATCTCGTCATTGAGAATATGACGAAAATTCTTGATACAGCGGAAAAACATAAAGTCATGGTCACGATCGATATGGAAGATGAAGTTCGCTGTCAGGCAACAATCGATATTTTTAGGCAGTTCAAAGAAAAATACAGCTGCATAAGTACTGTTCTACAAGCATATTTATTCCGCACAGAGAAAGATTTGGAGGACCTTGGCCAATATAAGCCATTCCTGCGACTCGTAAAGGGTGCCTATAAGGAATCTCCCGAGGTCGCTTTTCCCGAAAAGAATGATGTAGATGAAAACTATAAAAAGTTGATTAAGCAAAGTCTTCTTAACGGTAATTATACGGCCATTGCCTCACATGATGACAAAATCATCGAATATACAAAAGAGCTGGCTAAGAAACATAACATCCCAAATACACAATTCGAATTTCAAATGCTTTATGGCATGAGAAATAAAACCCAGTATGAACTGGTCAAGCAAGGTTACAAAATGCGTGTTTATGTACCATATGGTCTGGATTGGTATGGATACTTCATGAGAAGGCTTGCAGAAAGGCCATCCAATATTGCCTTTGCCTTCAAAGGGATGGTCAGAAGCTAAATATACATTCAACATTATTACTAAAAAAAATCTATGAAAAGGTGTGATGATCAATGATTTCATATAAACATGAACCATTTGTTGATTTTACAAACGAGGAAAACAAAAAAGCTTATCAGGAAGCACTTCAAACTGTTGAAGGTTACTTAGGGCAAGACTACCCTCTTTATATCGGGGCAGAAAAAGTGACGACTGATGAGAAAATCGTTTCATATAACCCTGCAGATAAGCAAGAGGTCATCGGCCGAGTATCGAAAGCGAACAGGGATCTTGCTGAAAAGGCCATGCAGGAAGCTGTTACCGCTTTTGAAAGCTGGAAAAAGGTGAAGCCGGAAATCCGCTCTGACGTTTTGTTCAAAGCGGCTGCCATCATTCGCAGACGCAAGCATGAATTCTCTGCGTTATTGACAAAAGAAGCGGGAAAACCTTGGAATGAGGCAGATGCTGATACAGCTGAAGCGATCGATTTCCTTGAATTCTATGCCCGTCAAATGCTGACGCTTAAAGATGGTGTGCCTGTTCAAAGCCGTCCGGGAGAATTTAACCGCTATGATTACATTCCATTAGGGGTTGGCATCATCATTTCTCCTTGGAACTTCCCATTTGCGATCATGGCAGGAACAGCTGTTGCCGCTATCGTTACTGGTAACACCATTTTGTTGAAACCAGCTTCGACTACTCCTATTGTTGCTGCGAAATTCGTTGAAGTCATGCTTGAAGCCGGCCTTCCAGCAGGTGTGTTGAATTTCGTTCCAGGAAGCGGAGCCGAGGTGGGCGACTACCTGGTTGACCATCCTAAAACACGTTTCATTTCCTTCACAGGTTCACGTGATGTAGGTCTGCGCATTTACAAACGTGCTTCTGAAGTGAACGAAGGCCAAATTTGGCTGAAGCGTGTCATTGCTGAAATGGGCGGAAAAGATACGATCGTCGTCGACAAAGAGGCAGATCTTGAATTGGCCGCTCAATCGATCGTGAAATCTGCATTTGGCTTCTCAGGACAAAAATGTTCTGCATGCTCCCGTGCTGTCATCGTAGAAGATGTATACGATCAAGTTTTAGATCGCGCTGTTGAATTAACAAAACAACTTACAGTTGGTAATCCTGTAGAGAATCATTTCATGGGACCAGTTATCGATCAGGCGGCATTCGATAAAATCATGAGCTATATTGAAATTGGCAAAGAAGAAGGACGCATTCTGACTGGCGGAGAAGGAGATAGTTCAAAAGGATACTTCGTTCAGCCGACAATCGTCGCTGATGTCGATCCGCAAGCCCGTTTGATGCAAGAAGAAATCTTCGGACCAGTTGTTGCTTTTTCAAAAGCGAAAGACTTTAACGAAGCTCTTGAAATTGCCAATAACACAGAATACGGTTTGACTGGGGCTGTCATTACGACAAATCGCCTGAACATGGAAAAAGCACGTGAAGAATTCCATGTAGGGAACTTGTATTTCAACCGCGGCTGTACGGGTGCAATCGTAGGCTATCAGCCATTCGGCGGGTTCAACATGTCAGGAACCGATTCCAAGGCAGGCGGACCGGACTACTTGCAGCTTCATATGCAAGCCAAAACAACATCAGAAACATTCTGATAAATATTTCATCAAAAGCAATTGAAGAGGAAATGCCCTCGTATTGGTGATGTATCTTCAACTAGATGATACAAAACCAATACGAAGTAAAATGGAGGAAGTGACAAATAGGTTGCTTCCTCTTTTCAAACGAAAAATTATATACTTTCATCCTGAAGGGAGTCTTCCTATGATCGATTTCTCATTAATACTTTCCATTAGTATTTATATGGCGGGTATGCTGTTAATCGGATATTTCGCCTACAAAAGAACCTCTAACCTAAATGATTACATGCTGGGCGACCGGGGTCTTGGCCCTGCTGTAACGGCATTAAGCGCCGGTGCTGCCGATATGAGCGGTTGGCTTCTAATGGGTATGCCAGGCGCCATGTTCGCAACGGGACTCAGCTCGATTTGGATCGTAATCGGCCTGACGCTTGGTGCTTATGCAAACTGGTTATACGTGGCACCTAGATTGAGAACGTATACGGAAGTCGCTAATAATTCCATTACGATCCCTGCTTTCCTGGAAAATCGTTTTGGTGAGGGCTCGCGGATCCTAAGGCTCATTTCAGCATTGGTTATCCTGATATTCTTTACCTTTTACGTTTCTTCCGGAATGGTGTCCGGCGGAGTCTTATTCCAAAGTACATTTGGCCTTGATTACCATACAGGTCTATGGATTTTGACAGGCGTCACCGTTGCCTATACTTTATTCGGTGGATTCCTGGCAGTAAGCTGGACAGACTTTGTTCAAGGACTCATCATGGTCGTCGCCCTGGTTCTTGTACCGATCGTCACCCTTTTCCATGTTGGCGGCTTCGGCCCTTCCATAGATACACCACGTTCCATTGATCCTGCCCTATTGAATATTTTTACCGGAACGAGCTTTTTAGGCATCATCTCATTATTTGCATGGGGACTAGGTTATTTCGGACAACCCCATATCATTGTCCGCTTTATGGCAATCAGTTCTGTTAAGGAAATCAAGAAAGCCCGTACTATCGGGATGAGTTGGATGATGTTTTCAACTGTTGGTGCCATGCTGACTGGATTCATCGGAATAACGTATTATTCCCAGAACGGTCTCAAGTTAGCTGATCCTGAAACGATTTTCATAGAGCTAGGGGAAATTCTTTTCCATCCATTCATTACTGGTTTCTTGATTTCAGCGATACTGGCAGCCGTCATGAGCACGATTTCTTCGCAGCTGTTGGTTACGGCCAGCTCTTTAACGGAGGATATATACAAAACCTTCTTCCGTCGCTCGGCTTCAGATAAAGAGCTTGTCTTCCTAGGCAGACTTTCCGTACTGATCATATCAATCATCGCACTTATTCTCTCTTGGGAGAAAAATGACACGATTCTTGCACTTGTCGGTTATGCATGGGCTGGGTTCGGCTCATCATTCGGTCCGCTTGTCTTACTCAGTCTCTGTTGGAAACGCATGACAAAATGGGGTGCTTTAGCCGGGATGGTCGTTGGTGCCGGGACTGTGATTTTCTGGTCGATGGCCGGCTTGTCCGATACGCTTTATGAAATGATCCCTGGTTTTGCCGCAAGCTTGATTGCCATCGTTCTGGTCAGTCTTCTTACAGCCAAGCCATCTAAAGAAGTAGAACAGCAATTCGAACAATTCGAGAGAACATTAAAACAATAATAGAAACCCTAAAAGGAACGGTATATGAAAGTATTCTCATATACCGTTCCTTCTTTGTGCCCCTATACACATCATCCGTTTAAAAGTATTATTAAACTAAGTTGTCATTTACTTCAAAAAACAAGGGGCCATATATGTCATTAGAAAAAATCCAAACTCTCACAAACATCAACGATATAACGGATATGGTCAGCACTTATTTAAAAAAACCAGTTGTCATCGAAAATGACCAATTTTTATTGCTGGCATATAGTTCATATTATATCGAGCACTTCGACCAAGCCAATCGACAAACCATCTTCACAAAGCACTGGCCGATTCCAATCTTGGAGAAATTCATGGATGAGGGCATTGTTGAACAGCTTAAAACAGTGCAGCATCCTTTCAGAATAAAACAAATCGAGGAAATCGGTTTAAATCAAAGAGTCGTAGTAAGCGCTGTCCATAAAGGGCAGGTCTTTGGATTCATTTGGGTCCAGGAAACGGAAATGATGGCTGACTCCGATTTGGTTTTTTTACATGAAGTTTCCCATCATATCGGCAAGCTCCTCTATCAGAAAAAACAGCTTAATATGAAAAAAGATGAAGAAAAAAATGAGTTTTACCAAAAGGTCATAGACGAAGTCTATCAAACCGAAAACCAAATAAAATGGGAAGCCGCTAACATGAGCATCCTCATTCCGGAAACTTTCCTTGTAAATGTTTTTACCATCGCTCAGTCCGATGCGGAGCTTTTCGATGAATTAACGGATACAGTCAGTCTATTCGCCAATGCATTGAATCATTTTTCCTATGTATTTACAAGTCAATTGAAAATCGTCGTCTTAATAGGCAGCAATGGGAAAGGCAATATTTCAGATAGCGCCAATGATTTAACGAACACGGTTCTTTCCCAATTCAATAACCATAAGATATTCCCGGGAATCGGAAATGAGTATTCATCGATTCTTCAATTAAGAAAATCCTATCTCGAAGCACTGGAAGTGATTAATGCAGCCAAGTTCACCGGCAATCCCGAACAGCTTCCTTTCGAATATAGTAAGCTTGGAATTTTCCGTTACCTAGAAATGATCTCCAATCATCATACTAAAACGAATTATATCAATAAGGATTTACAGATTCTTCAAAAGAAGGACCAGGAAAGCCAAACCAAGCTCCTTCAAACGATGGAAATATACCTGTTGAACAATTGCCGGATCAAACCGACAGCTGAACAGCTATATATTCATACCAACACATTGAAATATAGATTGAATCAAATAGCCGATCTCACATCGATCGATTTTGATGACTTTCATTCAAGAATCCAGCTATACATCGATTTACAGCTAATAAAGCAGAAATCTTAGGGCATTCTGCTTTTGAGGCCATATTTTTCGGAGCCCGCCCATGAATCATTTAATACACTAAGGAGTGAGGATTACGGAGACATACCCCCGTGCTCCTCACTCCTTATATGTTGTACTTCATAAACACTTTTACCAAATCACATACATTAGACCGTTTTATTTACATGTATACAGAATAAAACCAAATAGATACAAGCCAATTTAACGTTTCAAGGGAAAAACTAATCGCCAGAGGGGAACCAAAACAAAATAGCCCACAAAGGACCGTTATACCAAGACAGCCAGAAAGCCCATTTTACCCTCCCGTCAGCTCATATTTATCATGATTGATAACTATTGAATGGATTCCCTCAATATAAGTATTTAACAGTAAAGAAAAACTCTTATCGATATCAATAGCCATCCCAAACCCACCCCTTTTTTCAATTGAAGTAAACCCATGTAAAATGCTCCTTAATCCTCTCACTAAGTGAATCGCCATTTCTTCCTGCAAATCATAGGCTTGGAGTACTTGGACAACAAGCTCTACAACAGATTGTTGTGCTTGCTGTAATTCCTTGTCTTCACCATTTGGAAATCGGGTGGTGGCATCATAAAGTCCTGGATGAATTCTAGCAAATTCAACATATGCTTCACTCAGTGCAAGGATTGCATCATCACCGGAGCGTCCCGCTGCCGCTTGAAGCATGTATTCATAAAGTTTTTTCACTCCATTTACTGCTAGTTTCTGTTTTAATCCATTTAGGCCGTCTAAATGGTTATATAACGAGGGGGTGCGTATTTGTAGTTCTTGCCTAACGAAAGGTGATCATGGCCGTTTTCATCAACTAGTTCTGTAGCCTTCTGTAAAACGATGGACAAATCTATCCTTTTACGTCGAGACATCTCATTTTGACCTCCTATTTTCCTGGTTGAAGTTTTAATTCCGCTTCAACTATCGCTCTGTCTATAGAATTCCCAGGGTGTTCTAGCATCTTCCCATGACCTACAGCAAGTAATCTCGGTTTATAACTTCTTAGTTTCTTTGCACTTTCAAGTGCGATGAGTTTGTTCCAAGTCCCAAAGGCTGGAAACGGAAATAAAGGTTTAATCATTCCTGATACCGCAGTTCCACCTCTCGTTTGCAAGGCATCCCCAACAATTAAACTATGATTCCGGGTGTCAAGAAGAGAGATCGAACCAGGGGTATGTCCAGGTGAAGAAATAACTTCCAATGAACCAATACGGTCGCCTTCTTTTAGTAATAAGTCTGGTTGAGTTTTAATCTTTTTAGGGACAACTCCGCGGATTGGAGAGTTTACTTCATTTTGTAGGAGAGTAGAATTGCCAGCCAGTAATAATGCATCCCTAACAGAAATACTCACTTGTAAATCAGGGATTAACGCTTTAAGCCTGTCTAGTGCACCAACATGATCATCATGAGCGTGAGTAACGATTAATCTTGTAATCGGTTTTCCGACAACCTGAGCTGCATCCATTATACTTTTTGTGCTGTAGGGTAATGCTGCATCTATTAGTGTAAGGCTATCCTCTTCTTCTACAAAATAACAGTTCACCGGAAATACACGTGGCATGAAAGAGAGTTGAAATAATGTATCAGCCTTCGTCATTTTCATCTTTAATGAAATTCCTCCCTAAAACTAATGTGAACAATATAACTAATATGATTAGTTTTTCAAAAATATCCCATGTTCAAAGTCTTGAAATATATGTAAATAAGCACTCATCATTAAAGAACCCTTTTACATAAACAATGTCGCTCTTTCTTGAGCTTGTTTACCTAAAAGGGCTGCGATTTGTTCTGCTGAAAAATGTGGGTTTTACGAATTTATTACTGACTCCTTAAACAGAAACTTTATGCGTGCCTGTACGAACGAATTCAATGATTTCATCTTTTGAAAGTTTACTAAGACCTATATTATCAATAGTCCTTCCAGTTTGCGGGATTCCGCCAACAAGAATTTCACCTAACGTGATCATCGAATCCATTACAGGTGTGTCCAGTCCAATATGATCGGCTATTGATGCGAATGTTCGTAAACCAAAAGGAATATCTTCAGATAAATAACGAGATTGTAAAGAAGTAGGCCCTTTAATCGGTGTCAAACTGCGGCTTCCGTTCAACACTTCCCAAGTAGTTCCTTTTGGTCCATACCCTGATGTATGAAGAAGTTCAGCAATTGTCATCAACTCCAAATCAAACCATTTCCCAATTTCCAATCTTTCCTGATCCAGCTGTTCCATCACACGAATAACAGATGGGGTCATCCCTTCTTCATAAATATAAAATTCTCCATTTGAACGCTCAATGCGCCCCGCATTTAAAATCGTTCCAGGCGGATGATCGATCGGATTCATACTACTCAATCCAGCCTCAAGTACATTGCTCACAGGGGTGATAGATAAAATATCATCAAGTAAAGCCGTTGCCCATTCAGTACGAACGGAAGGAAACACGCCGATTTGCACATTAATTTTTACATTAACTCTTACTTTTCCAGGACCCTCTAGTCTTGTCGCATATGGAAGGGTATCTGATTCAGCTAGTACAACATCTTCATTTACGCCCAACTCTCTCCATATCCTTGCAAATTCTAAAGAACCAAGCGTTCCTGGCAGAAGAACAACTAATTGATCTGATTTCACTTTATCTGCTAATAGATTCGCATAGTCTTTATGTGCAAAAGCAGGGACAGCAACAAGGATAATCTCTGCACCGTTTAATGCTTGGTCAATGTCATTTGTGACCATAGCTATTTCAGCCGTTCCATTTAATACCTCACCAAGACATTCAATACGTTTCGTTTCAAATACAGCCTTCATTGCTGAGCAGAATTTCTCCATTTCAAATAGACGAACTTCGTGTCCAGCCAAACTTAAATCAGCCGCTAATGTATGACCTCCATTACCTCCACCTAATACAGCTACAGTTCTTTTCATAATTTTTTCCTCCTTCATAGCTTTTCTTCTATTTTTCATACTTTCATATTCTATTGAATGAGTAATCATGACATTGTTCTATCAGAACAAAATGTTCAGTGATTCATCCGTGATGTTTTAATAAACTAATTTTTCAGTCTTTTATTATTTCTTTATGACATCATCTATATAATGTTTTGTACAAACAATACCTGTCATAAGGGTAACTACGATTAATAACGACGGAATGAAATAAAGTAGAAAACTATACAACATCATTATTAAGCATCTCCTTATCCACCTTAATTGCAGAATTGCCTGCAACGTTGTTTTTCGTTAATGAATGGGTGATAAAAAAAGCAATGATATTCGCGATAAATCCTGGAACAACCCCAGATAAACCAAAAGGTTCATGTAACGCAAAGGTCCAAAATAAAGTGATGATCGCCCCCACAACGATTGAGGAGATACCGGCTGTTGCATTACGGAAATTCCACATGATTCCCATCACCAATGGGAATACAACAGTAGGAGCCCAAAGGTAATAAGAATATTCCAAGGCCGCGATTATACTTGGAACATTTAGAGCGAAAATTAAAGAGGCGATACCAACAATTACTGTCAGTATTCTTCCCAATAATAATTCTTGCTTGTCCGAAGTTTTTTTTCTACTAAGAAAAGGATAGATATCTCGCATAAAAGAAACGGTCGTTGAATTTAAAAAGGAGCTGGCTGTGGACATAATGACAGCTAATAATGCAGCAACTGCCAATCCAGTAACACCAACCGGCAAAAGTTCCTTTACAATGGTTGGTAAAGCATTGTCTGTTTGAATCCCAGGGAATAACACATAGGCGACTAAACCTAATGACGCTGTGATGAAGAAGAATCCAAAAGAAAAGAATCCGGCGATTATATACCCTTTTCTAGCCGTTTCAGGATCTTTAGATGAAAAAATCCGTTGTGTATAAGGCGGAATCAACGCTTCTCCTAAAAGAAATGTGACGAATAAACCAATAAAGGTAGTTACTTCCCAATTGCCCAACAAGGTGAAATGAAAATCCGGAACTTTTGCAAGTAACGTATCCGTACCGCCCACCGCAAACAATCCAATGATAAGCGAAAGAGGCAATATGACACCAAGCAGTACAAATTGAAGAACATCCGTTTGAATGACGGCCATAACTCCTCCAAAGGACGTATAGAGAATGACCGCTCCCATCCCGATTAGAATCCCTACAATCGGAGGTATATCCAAGATTACTTTAAGCATAGTTCCTAACGCTAAAGCTTGTCCCCCTATAATCCCCGTACATAATCCAACTGAGAGAATACCAGTTACTAATTTCGCTTTTTTTCCGTAGTGATTTTCCATAATATCTCCAACGGTTTGTGCTCCTTTATAAGCTTTTAACCGCGGGGCAATAAAATAACCAATCAATACACTAGCAATCCCATATGCACAAAATGCAAACAAAAAGACATACCCATCTTTATATACATTTCCCGCCATTCCAGTCGAGGCACCTCCTCCTAATACGGAAGCCGCCAAACTGGCAAAAAGAATGGAAATTGTAACTTTCTCTCCTGCAACATTATAGTCTTTTACTGTCTGTATGCGTTTACTTGTTTGATATCCAATAACCGCGATAAATGCAAAATAACCTACAACAAAGATCCAATCTAAGATTCCCATACCCCTTCACCCCTTTTCAAACTAATAACCTAAAACAGTTTCTCCCTCTCTAATTTGAATTATATTAGTTTAGGGTCATTCGAAGCATCGTCATCTCCGCCTAATTATTCGAATAGATATAAGAAGTAGTTTGTGCTAACAGCACAATGCTAATTTCCTTTGTTTTCTGGTTCAAGTATCAGCATCAGTTTCACCGCAAGATAAAGTTCCAGGGCCTCCCTAAAGTTCCGTAAATTCTTCCCTGTAATTTGTTCGATTTTGTTCAATCGATAAAAAAGTGTATTACGATGGACGTTCAATGCTTTCGAAGAGTTAATCGGACTTAAGCTAGACTCACACCAAGCTGTGATCGTTCGAAATAATTCATCACAATCTGGGAACTGTTTCAGGTTTATAACGGTTTCTTCTACGAAATGATGCGCTGTATTTTTATGAATATAGGATAGTAATTCTTCTAAAACCAAATCTTTTATATAAAAGATATCTGGATGATCCGTCATTTTTTTTCCGATTCTCAGCGCCCGCCAAGCAGCATGGTAGGAATTATTAAGATCAGACAAACTTCCAATGGTTCCAATTCCAATTGAAGCGTCAATTCCTAACTCCTTTAATTCTCCAATAAGCTGTTTACACTTCATTTTAATCTTTTCATAGATTTCTTCTTCATGCATTTCATTAGCCAACATATGAAATACAACATATTTATCAGACCCTAAGGACACTGCAATATCCTGATTATTCGAAAAGATTCTTTTAATTTTCGATTCTATGTTTATCTTTAATGATTGAATATATATTTCTGGTGAATCTTGCTTTAACGCTTGCTGATGAATTTCACTCGCAATGTGATTGAATTGAAAGAGATCGATAACGATCGTTATGCGAGGTGGTTTTAAATCATAACCCAATTCCCCTCCTCGAGTTAGCAATAGCATTTCATCACTATGGTTGGGATCGAAAGCCGCAATTTCCTGAACGAGGCTTTGTAAAGCCCTTTCACGTAGAAGTGAAGATTTATTGATGATTTCCTCACGCAATAAAATTTCTGCATACTTTTTAGCTAACCTCCCAAACTTTGCTACTTCATTGGGATATCCAGTGATGCCTAATGTACCTACATATTCCCCTGATAGTTCTATCGGGATTGTTATTCCAGGCTTTACTCCCTTTAAAGTACTTGATACTACCTCATTATGGGTCATTTCCTTACGACGAAATATGGCTCCAAGGGAAGCTTGATGCAATGTGCCAATTCTTGATTGGTCACTTGAACCAAGCACCATTCCGTGTTTATCTGTAATCAGCACTTCATGGCCAATTACTTCACTGGTTATGTTCGCAATTTCTTGAGCAAGCTTTTCTAACAAAATATCCCCCACCTTATTTTCTTACTGAAATATATTATTTTCTTTTTATATTACACTCACTTTAGTTCCCCAATTGTACAGAAACTAAAAAAACCAGCTCTCATTAAACTTGAACTGGTTTGTGATGAAAAATGATTATTTTTTACATAAAAAACTAAATCCATTAATTTCAAGACATATTTTCCTTGTCTCGAACCTATTCGTGCTCCGAAAAATCAGCATTTAATCCCCAATGATTTCGGATCGAAAACGGGCTCCAAACCTTTTAAGCAGTTATAAAATCAGATAATCAAATTTCCTCTTTATATATTTAGAAAATTCAAATTAAACGGTTGGGATAATTATATTTCATCTTAATCATTTATACAATAAGAGCAGGTACGGCTAATCTTCTCTGATGATGAGCTTGTTCTATTCGCCAGCATTCTATCATTGAATACACGCTGAGCAGCATTGTACTCATCTCTTACACACACAGCTATAACTAGAAAAAATCATGGAAAATAAGATAAACGCCAGCATAGCTACTGGCGTTTATCCGTTTCAGGTATAAATCAGGATACTTTAATAGCACCAAGTATTTCATGTTCCAGTTGATTGGATCTTTCCATCTTCATCGATTCCGTCCATCCGAAATATCCAGCCATATAATCAATCACTGATTGTTTATGCGTTTGGACTAGATCGATATCGAATAACAGGGTCCCGGTCCTGCGGAAGAAGAAATCCACTGGAGTTGCGGCCATTTCATGATCTAGTGCGTATTTCAGCTGTACGAACAATTTCTGCGGGAGGCCACTACTTGTTCCCCCATCTCTTTCGCTTTTTGCGATATTGAATAACACAGGTGCATTAGACCCGTACATGGCCAAAATCCCCTCCGAATCCTTAGCAGTGAGGCCTGAGGCGACCCCCATTTGAATATGTTTCTTGATATAATCGGAGAAGTTTCTTGATCCCCCGACATCTCCTCCTGAAATCGGCATTCTTTTTGTATTGCTGGCAGGGTAAGTCTTATTTGACTGCTCGGAAAGCTTGCCTGCGACAAGGTCAACCGTCGTTTTTGCCATTTTGCGATACCCGGTCAATTTACCTCCCGCAATCGTGATAAGGCCCGAATCGGATTCCCATATTTCATCTTTCCTTGATATTTCGGAAGGGTCCTTTCCTTCTTCCATTATCAACGGCCTGACTCCTGCCCAGCTTGATTCGATATCCCCATCCGTAATTTTCACTTTTGGAAACATATAAGCAATCGCCTTTAATAAATAGGCACGGTCTTCCGAAGTAACGGCCGGAACAGCGGGATCGCCTTCATAAAAAGTGTCCGTAGTCCCTACATAAGCTTTGCCGGCTCTCGGGATGGCAAAGATCATCCGTCCATCAGGTGTATCAAAGTAAATCGCCTGCTTCAACGGGAATTTCGATTGGTCGATGACCACATGAACACCCTTTGATAACTTCAGCGTTTTCCCCTTTTTCGATTGGTCTTTTTCACGGATGGAATCCACCCAAGGACCTGCTGCATTAATAACTTTGTCTGCGTGTATTTCATACGTGTCCCCTGATAGTAAATCGGCAACTTGAACGCCGGTCACCTTTCCATTTTCATATAACAATTTATCTACTTTTGTATAATTTATCGGTGATGCACCTTTATCAACAGCTGCCTTCATGACTTCAATCGTTAAACGGGCATCATCTGTCCGATATTCGACATAGTAGCCTCCACCCTTCAGTCCCTCTTTCTTTACGAGAGGCTCACGTTTTAGCGTTTCATCAACAGAAAGCATTTTCCTGCGTTCAGCTTTTTTTACTCCTGCAAGGAAATCGTATACACGGAGTCCAATGGAGGTACTGAATTTCCCAAAAGTGCCTCCTTTGTGCATCGGCAGCAGCATCCATTCCGGCGTGGTCACATGCGGTCCATTTTCATAAACGATTTCCCGCTCTTTCCCAACCTCAGCAACCATTTTTATTTCAAATTGCTTCAAATAACGCAAGCCGCCATGGACCAGTTTTGTCGAGCGACTTGAAGTACCTGCCGCAAAGTCCTGCATTTCCACCAATGCCACTTTCATTCCCCGGGTCGTTGCATCCAGGGCGATCCCTGCACCCGTAATTCCCCCGCCAATCACTACCACATCATATTTTTCTTTTTTCAGAAGTTCGATTGTTTCTTCCCGATATTTATTTGAAAACCTCATGCCTAACTCCTCCTTTAAGTAATGCCTTCTTTTGGTCGAGCAGCTTGTTTTCCTGGTTTATTCGCACTGTTTACACGTGATTTGGGTCATTCTATTCAATTGGTTCATTTGTTCGCATAGTAGTTTATATAGATATTAATATCCCTAATCCGCCTTAAAAAACAAAAAAAGAGACCATAAATGCACATTATCGTATTCACGATAACGCATTCATGGTCTCTCCTGTTCTCCGGCCGAGTTATTAACTTGATTTCAGTATATCATACTCTAGCTCATATTAGAAAGACTTCGCTTTGTTTTTATTTATTCTTTGTTAAATTAGGTTATTGATTACCTTGTTCAACTAAAGGTGCAGATTAACTGAAAAAACGGAAACAGGTTTCCTTTCTTATGTCGTTTTTGACTCATTATGTGCAACAAAAAAGTTGTTTATCTTTTTATCGGACGTTCTAGGGTTAATATTTCATCTTCAAGTGAAGAAAATTGCTGTTCAACTACATGTTTAACATCCAAGACAGCGGCGTTATAGAAATGAGGAGCAAGCGACTCCTTAACGAAATCTAATACTCTTTCTGCAGCAAATTCGGTTATTTCTTCATCTCTTTCTTGTGAAAAAAAATATTGAATGTCAGAAATCATTAATTGCTGTTGGTCTTTTGTAAGTTTTATAAACAAGGACAACACTCCCCCTAATAAATTATATTATAGCTAACTATACATATGAAATTCAGTAAATCACAGGCTATATTTAAATAAGAAATTATGTACAAGAAGGAAAGGTAAAGAGGTAAACCCTTAATTATTCTACAACATAGTTTGGTTTAGGTTTGGAGTAATAAGGAGCGCGCTTTAAAAGTGATTTGAAAAATAGAATTTTTTTGAGTTAATGGGGCTTTAGTTGAAGAAGTTGCATAAAAAAGACCACTATAAGTGGTCTTAGTTGTTTGTTCAATATAGTGTTTATCCAGAGCCTTTATTTAAAAGCCATTGCCGCATGTACAGCTTTTTTCCAGCCTTCATATAATTTTTCACTATCATGCTCTTCCATGGATGTGTTAAAGGTTTTGTCTACCGCCCATTGCCGGGAGATTTCTTCTTGATCCTTCCAATATCCAACAGCCAGTCCAGCTAAATACGCAGCCCCTAGTGCCGTGGTTTCATTTATGGTTGGTCTTTCGACAGGCACTCGCAATAAATCGCTTTGGAATTGCATTAAGAAATCATTCTTGACTGCCCCGCCATCGACTCTCAATGTCTGTAGCTCGATGCCTGAATCCGCCTCCATTGAATCAAGGACATCCTTCGTTTGGTACGCTAGTGATTCTAGTGTTGCACGAATGAAATGTTCTTTGGAAGTACCGCGCGTCAAACCAAAAACCGCTCCCCGTACTTCACTGTCCCAATACGGAGTCCCGAGACCCACAAAAGCCGGCACTACATATACTCCATCCGTACTTTCCACTCGTTTTGCATAGGCTTCACTGTCCTTGGCGTCATTAAGCATCCGCAAACCATCTCGCAGCCATTGGATTGCCGAGCCAGCAACGAATATACTGCCTTCCAGTGCATATTCAACCTTCCCATTCAATCCCCAAGCAAGGGTCGTCAATAGTCCGTGCTCTGAACTTACAGCCTTTGTACCTGTATTCATGAGCATGAAGCAGCCTGTGCCATACGTATTTTTAGCCATTCCTTCATTAAAGCAGGCTTGGCCAAATAATGCTGCCTGCTGATCACCAGCCGCTCCGGCAATCGGAATCGATTGACCGAAGAAATGATATTCGATCGTACGTGCGTACACTTCAGAGGATGGCCTAACTTCCGGCAGCATCGATTTTGGTACAGTCAATATCTCCAGCAGTTCCTCATCCCATTTCAGCTCATGGATATTGTACATCAGTGTCCGTGATGCATTTGAATAATCCGTTACATGGGCCTTGCCTCCTGAAAGCTTCCAAATCAACCAAGTATCGATGGTCCCGAATAACAGCTTGCCTTCATCCGCTCTTTGTCGTGCACCTTCCACATTATCGAGGATCCATTTCACTTTTGTACCTGAAAAATAAGCATCTATCAGCAAACCCGTTTTATCCCGGAATAGATCATTTAATCCCTTTCCCTTCAAATCGTCACAGATTTCACTTGTTTGTCTGGACTGCCATACGATGGCATTATAAACAGGTGCTCCTGTTTCCTTATCCCAAACGACTGCCGTTTCACGCTGATTAGTAATCCCGATACCGGCAATTTGCTCTGGCTTGACACCGGATTCAGACAGTACACCGGCAATGACCGCTAGAATCGATCCCCAAATCTCATTTGCATTATGCTCGACCCAGCCTGGTTTCGGGAAAAACTGAGTGAATTCCTTCTGGGAAGAATGTACGATTTCCCCCTTTTCGTTAAATAGAATCGCCCGCGAACTTGTTGTTCCTTGATCTAAAGATAAGATATATTTTTCCATAATGCGTTTCCCCCCTTTTATTTTTAACTAGCAATGTTGCTAATTTCTAACTCACGTGACTGCTTTTTTCCAAAAGCATATGCTAATACCAATATTATCAGGCTTACTCCTAGAACAGTCCAAAATATTGTCGTCACTTCACCTAAAAACACCGCTTTATAGAAGACAGCTCCAAGCGCTCCACCGACAATCGGGCCAACAACCGGAATCCATGCATAGCCCCAATTCGATTTTCCCTTACCCGGTATAGGCAGAAGGAAGTGAGCAATACGAGGTCCAAGGTCACGGGCAGGGTTTATGGCGTAGCCTGTTGTTCCTCCAAGCGACATCCCGATAACAACAATCAATAAACCGACAGCAAATGGATTCAGACCTTCTGTAAACTTGCCGGCTCCAATAAATAATAAGCCAAGAACAAGGATGAATGTACCAATCATTTCACTTAAAAGATTTGAAAAAGTATGAGGGATAGCTGGTGAGGTTGAAAACACACCAAGCTTTGTACCTGGATCCTCCGTAGCTTTCCAGTGAGGCAAATAATGCAAAAATACTAGAGTCGCGCCTATAATCGCCCCAATCATTTGTGCCACGATATACCCTGGCACATCAGCCCAAGGAAAATCTCCATTGATAGCCAATGCTACTGTAACAGCCGGGTTTAAATGTGCTCCACTTATGGAGCCTACTGCAAAGACACCCATTGTAACAGCCAATCCCCATGCAATCGTGATGACAATCCAGCCAGCATCTTTGGCATAAGATCCCTTTAAGGAGGATCCTGCCCCAATACCTGCACCAAATAAAATTAAAATCATCGTGCCTACTACTTCTCCCCAAAATGGAGTCATACATGACCCCTCCTCTTATAGAATGATGCCTTACCAACAAATAAAAGGAGATTCACAACAGAACTATCCTCAATAAATGAGTATGTCTGGTGTGAATCTCCTAATCTCCGTCACATGTATTAACTTGTAATTCAAAATATACTAGTTTATGAAAACGCTGTCAAATATTTTCTGAAAGATTCATTCTTTTTTCTGTAATTTTTTTGACTTTTGACCCTATTAGACGATATCCCACAATTCAGTTTTGGAAGTGGTGATTGCGGACGCTCCCGCTTCAAGGGCATTCAGGACTTCTTCCGAAGTCCGTATAAGACCACCTGCAAAAATGGGAGTTTGTAATCGTTCTTTCACTTCTTTTATCATCCATGGCATTGCGCCCGGCAATACTTCGATATAATCCGGCTTCGTTTTCTGTACCAGCTTATAACTTTTCTCCAGCGCATGTGAGTCTATTAAAAAGATTCGCTGGATGGCAATGACTCCCTTTTGCTTCGCTTTCAAAATAACGCTTGATTTTGTCGAAATCAGCCCATAGGGGTGATACTCCTGACAAATGAATTCTGTCGCGTATTCATCACTTCTTATGCCATGGATTAAATCGACATGATAAATCATTTTCTTATTATGCTGCTTGGCCATCATGCTTACATTTTTCAATTGGGAAATATGCAAGTCAAGAAACACACCAATTTCATAGGAACTATCTAGAAATCTTTCAAAATCCTTCATGCTTGCAGAGGCAGGCAAAATCTTCTGGTCCATCCATTTTCCCCCTTATGTCCCGGAAAAACTCTAAACTTTAAGTTTTTTAGTATATTTTAAAGTGCTTGATTTATCAAACACATTTTTTCTTATCGAAGAATCACTTGTCACCATATCCTTACACTAACATACCTGGTATCCCCAATACAGTACGGGGAAGAATGTATGTAAAATCCCCCTAAAGATGATTCATCATAAAGAGATTTTCAGTTTCAATGCACCTTCGACAAGCTCATACGATTTAATCGTGCCCACGGGGATTTTTCTCACGATATTCCAAGCATTCACATTCATTTTGATCATTCTATTTTCAAATTCAAAAAATGGCGGTCTGTTAAATATCTTATGATTAATGAAATTCCTATCAATAGGTTTCATTTCCACTAATTCAAATGAAATCGTTCTATTATCAACGTGAACCGGTTTTATTGTAATCCGGAAAGGTACATTTTTCTTAAACATCATTTTTTTCACTTCCGTCGTTCCCCAAAGCACTATATGCTTTGGCGTAATCTCGACTTTTATTTTCTGCTCATTAGATTTCATGTTTATAATTCTCTCTAGCATGGATGCAGTTACCTTTATCGGTATACCATTCCCAAAAACATTAAAGTGATCGAATGTATTCATCCCGGCTTTCCCCCTCTGACTTTCAATAACCCACCTCGCATGCGTGGGTTATAGCATATGCCAGGTTCACCAATGTGGTTAATCATCATGCAAAGCTACTATGAATAATCGCTATATTCTAAATTTTCCGCCTCTACCCTTGACCTTTATCATAACTCCCTGTATAGTCATAATTAATTTAATAGACAACTCTTATCCAGAGAGGTGGAGGGACTGGCCCTTTGATACCTCAGCAACAGACTTTTCATGTACTGTGCTAATTCCAGAAGTGTAAAACTTGAAGATAAGAAGAGTAAATAGCTTTGTTGCCAACACCTCTTCTTATTTTTAAGAAGAGGTGTTTATTTTATCAAAGGGAAGAAGGTATGCAACATGTCAATCACATTAACGAAAGCACCATTTAGAGCGGACCATGTCGGAAGTTTATTAAGACCAGATCGTTTACATATAGCTAGAAAGCAATTGAAGGAAGGTACCATTTCGGCGGAGCGACTTCGTGAAGTTGAAACGGAAGAAATCGAATTGATTGTCGATAAACAAATTGAAGTTGGATTAGAGGCCGTGACGGATGGGGAGTTCAGACGAACTTGGTGGCATTTTGACTTCCTCGAACATTTAAATGGCATCGAGGGATATGTAACTGAAAAAGGTCTTACATTCGATGGGGTGCAAACTGAGCGATATAATGTTCGCAATACAGGAAAGGTTTCATTCAATCCCGAGCATCCCTTCATTCATGACTTTATTGAATTGAACAAAATAGTGGACGGACGTGCCGTTGCCAAACAAACCATTCCCAGTCCCAATCAATTGTTTGCTGCCGGTGTTCATAATGAAGACATCTATCCTGATATCGAGGACTATGCAAATGATGTCATTAAAGCGTATCAAGCTGCTTTGAAAGCCTTTTATGAAGCAGGTGTGCGTTACCTTCAATTGGATGATGTATATATTGCCAGACTTTCAGCTCCAGATTTTCAGTTCAAAGATGGAAAATATTCGAGAGAACAATTAATCGATTTAGCACTGCGTGTAATTAATGGTGCATTGGAAGGAAAACCCGAGGATTTGGTCGTCACGACACACTTATGTCGTGGAAACTACCAGTCAACGTGGGCATTTGAAGGAAGTTATGCACGCATAGCCCCAACATTATTGGCAAAAGAAAAAGTAGAGGGATTCTTCTTGGAATATGACGATAACCGCTCAGGGGATTTTAAACCATTGGAATACATTCCAAACGGCGGGGCCCGGGTCGTTCTGGGAGTCGTCACTTCAAAAAATGGGGAAATTGAAGACAAGGAAGCTGTTAAGGCACGCATTAAAGAGGCCTCACAATTCGTTCCCCTCGAACAACTATGCTTAAGCCCGCAATGCGGATTCGCTTCCACCCATCATGGCAACAAGCTTACGGAAGAACAACAATGGGAGAAGTTGAAATTCATCGTTGATGTAGCAAAAGAAGTTTGGGAATGACGAGGCGGCGACATTATTACTGATTTACAGGATTCGAACAACCTAATCGGCAGCCCCTACCTGCTATCCGTATCAGGGATAAGTGACTCTCTACTTAGCACGGCTTTGCTTATATTCGGCATCGCCAGCCTGATCGGATCAAAGTTTGGCGGATATAGTATGGATCGATGGGGTGTATCATTTACACTAATTGGCGGTATGGCGCTGCATATTGTGATGATCATCATGTTATCCATCGTTACGAATTCATTGATGGGCGTTTTGATAATCCTTACATTATGGTCGTTCGCAGCATGGTCATCAGGGCCGACACAGCCATATCATTTAGCGACCCTTGAGCCTGAATCATCAGGAGTCATGCTCGGTCTGAATCAGTAGATGATGCAATTGGCCATGGCGGCCGGTGCTGGAATTGGCGGTGTTGCTGTAGAACAAGTATCCCTTTCTTCCATAACCTGGATCGGTGCAACAGGCGTTGCCATTGCCATGGTCATTGTTCTGGTCCTTTCAAGTTCATCCTCAAGCAGTGAAATAGTAGAGTCCATAAAATCTTAGAACGTTATATAAACATCCATCATAAGGCGATATAATAGCCTTATGATGGATCCTAAAGCTGAAAGCAACAAAAAAAGAACGTCCATCAGCACGTCCCCTTTTTACTTGCAGCTATCTTCATCATCCACTTTCTTCACAAATATATCATCGGTCACCCTATCTTCCAGCTTGTTCTTCAAGACCAATTCTGCGGCCTTCCCATCACTAGGCGACCCGTCCGAAAAATACATCGGAAATAAGGAGAAAAACATTACATAGAAGGAAAAATATATGAATTGATACCAGATTACCGAGCTTTCCAAGATATTCTGATACACTAAGCTATATATGATCAACATACTGACTAAATTAAAGGTAGCCCCCCCTAAATAAATCAGCATATTCGTCAATCGATTATCATGTTTCAATCCTCTGAACTCGCAAGTCCCATTCCAAAAATAATATTTCCTTACCTCTATGTTCCGAAAGGCGAAAAGTTTATTACCACAACCGATCAAGATTTTCTTTTCAGATCCTCCAAAAATCGTCACAAAGAAGATATGCCCGCTCAAATGTATCAGCGTAACGATTGGCATAATCAAAAAAAAGGAAAATAGAAATTTAATGATATCAGTGAGACCAAACATTTTAATCCACCATCCTTATCAAAGAAATTTTCTTATGAACCTTTTTACAAGGATGATACACTAATACCCAGTCCAAACTAGTTATAACTAGTAATTTTTCACAACATTATTTATTGATTTTCAACATCGATTTAAGAACCATTTAGCCATTTTTAATTTAATTCGGCCTTCCGCCTACTTAATTCGGCCTTCCGCCCACTTAATTCGGCCTTCCTCTTACTTATTTCGACCTTCCTCCCTTTAATTCGGCCTTCCGCCTACTTAATTCGACCTTCCTCCCTTTAATTCGGCCTTCCTCCCTTTAATTCGGCCTTCCGCCCACTTAATTCGATCTTCTTCCTACTTAATTCGTCCTCTTTCCACTTATTTCGCCCTACTAAATGTTGTCGCATCAGAGGTATTTACGTCGTTATTGCGAAAATCCGATTCATACAAAAACAAGGCTATCTCTCTCCAATATTGGAATGTGATAGCCTTGTTTGATCTTATTTTTCATTAAGGGTACGAAGTATCTCTGCGTTGCTTTGTCCCGGCTTCAGTCCCGCATGTTTATATTCAGGGGTGAAAACCGATGTTTTGATTGGGCAGGCAATTTGCTTCTGTTCATTTCCTTTTCCGTCAGGTACTTCGACGATCATTCCCCTATCCTTCAATTGGGGATGGTTGGTCGCTTCGGTAAAGGTCAGCACTGGTTCTGCGCATGCCTCGAAGTCAGCAAATATTTCCTGCCATTCATGGAAATCCTTTTCCAGGAAAGCTTGTTGGACGAACGTTTTGAATCGGATTCCGCTTTCTTCATCGCTGCCCATGCTCAGTTCATACAATTCCGGTGCCCCGATGGCTTCACATAAAGCTTTGCGAAATGGGGGCTCGAGACTTCCAACGGAAAAATAACGTCCATCTTTCGTTTCGTAAAAGTCATAAAAAGATCCCCCGTTTAACATCAATTTCTCTGGCTCAAGTTCCATGTCCCCTTGTAAATTCAGAGGTGCTGATATGGCATTCAATGCAAAACTGCAATCGGTCATGCTGATGTCGATGGCTTGGCCTTCCCCTGTTCGCTCCCTGTAAATGACAGCAGACAATATGCCGATAACGGCATGCAGTGAACCTCCAGCAAGATCGGCTATTTGGGTTCCGTTTTTTGCAGGGCCGCCTCTTTTTGTTCCGGAATAGCCTGATAAACCTGCAATCGATAGATAATTGATATCATGGCCCGGTCGGTCCTTATAGGGACCGGTCTGGCCGAATCCCGTGATGGAACAGTAAATCAATTTCGGATTGATCCGTTTTAATGCCTCATACCCCAGTCCTAGGCGTTCCATGATGCCTGGACGGAATTGTTCTATGACGATATCGTAGTCCTTCACTAGATTTTTTACGGATTCGATGGACTCTGATTGTTTTAAATCAAGTGTGATCGACTTCTTCGATCTGTTAAGATATTGGTTCACACCCCATGAATCACTTGCTCCCGGCCTCTCTACCCTCAAAACGTCCGCTCCTAAATCCGCTAGCATCAAAGTGGCAAATGGGCCTGGCAATAACGTTGAAAAGTCCAATACTTTTAAATTAGTCAATAAGGTCATCAGCTGCGCACCTTCCCTTTCCATTGGAAATATTCAATCGGATACACATGCAGTTAACGCTTTCCCCGTTGTTCTGTGCATGCCATTTAGCTACATAGAGATTACGATTATCATATAACATCCCCTATTAAATTTGTATGAATTTCCATTTATAAAAAATAAAAAGCCAGGAATCATCCTCCTGGATTCTGTTTATGAGCCTAAAGATAAACAAATAAAAGCCGGACAATTTAAAACTCATTGTCCGGCTGATTTTACTTATAGCTTGTTCATTCGTATTTTTTGTCAAAGTCAAACTCGACTTCATCAAGTTTAACGAACTTAGTCTTTCTTATCATTTTATAGCCAAACCATAGACCAAGGAAAAGCGGGATTCCCAGGTATGCAGCTATAACACTGCCCCAATCAATCTGGTCTGAGAAAAAGGCTTGGATATTTTGGGACAGGATGACGATCAGACCAATTAAAATGGCAAAGATCGGTCCTATCGGGAACCATAATGCTTTATATGGCAGCTTCTCCAATGAATGACCCTGAGCGATGTATGCCTTCCGGAAACGATAATGGCTGATAGAAATGCCCAGCCAAAAGATAAATCCAGTAATTCCAATGGCATTCATTAACCAAATATACACTTTACCATCACCGAATATAGAAGCTAAAAAGGCTAGCATACCGATGGAACATGTCAACACCATTCCTGCAACCGGTACTCCGCGTTTATTAAGTCTTGCAAAAATACGTGGTGCTTGCCCATCTTTTGCCATTGAATATAACATACGCGTAGATGCATATAGACTAGAGTTACCTGCTGATAATACCGCTGTCAAAATGACTGCATTCATAAGCGAAGCGGCAAAGGCAACTCCAGCCTTTTCAAAAATGAGCGTGAATGGGCTTACCATGACGTTATCCCCTTGTAAACTTGAGTTCGTATAAGGGATAAGCAGCCCTATAACAAAGATTGCCAATACGTAAAAGAGCAAGATTCTCCAGAAGACACTTTTAATGGCCTTTGGTATATTACGTGCAGGATCCTCACTTTCACCCGCTGCCACACCGACAATTTCGGTACCTTGAAAAGAAAAGCCCGCAGCTATGAACACGATGAAGACACCCATGAACCCACCCGGGAAAGGCGCGTCGTCGACTGTGAAGTTTTTAAAACCTACTGCTTCGCCACCCATGATGCCGACAATCATTAGTATTCCAACGATTATAAAAATAACGATGGCTGTTACTTTTATGAAGGAAAACCAGTATTCTCCTTCACCATATCCTTTAACGGATAAATAGTTTAATAGGAAAATGAGCACCAGGAATGAGGAACTCCATAACAATGATGGACTATTCGGAAACCAAAATTTCATGATCATTGTTGAAGCGGCCAACTCTGCCGCTATGGTCATCGACCAATTGAACCAGTATGTCCATCCCAAGGCAAACCCAAATGCCGGATCGACGAATTTCGTTCCATAGGTACTGAATGAACCGCTTGTCGGCATAAAGGCGGCCAGTTCCCCTAAGCTCGTCATCACGAAGTACACCATTGCGCCAACTAAAGCATAAGCAAGTAATGCGCCGCCTGGCCCAGCTGTATGGATAGCTGCCCCGCTGCTAAGAAACAGCCCGGTGCCAATAGCTCCTCCAATGGAAATCATCGTTAAATGCCGAGATTTTAAACCGCGCTTTAATTCTTGTTCTTCTTGCTTTGGAGGATGCTGAAAGATGTCGTTTTCTTGTTTTGGTATCATTAATTTCATCCCTTTCTACATAAGCGCTTTCATTTATGGGGAAATCCATTTAATAAATTTTCCTATTTCATCGAGTTTCAAATAGTGCTAATTTACAATTCGAATATTCCTATTCTGAATATATGCAATTTTCATGCCAAATTTAAAAACCGCACTATTCAACAAATAAACCATTTATTTGACGAAATATTTTGCACTTTACGCCACGATTCTTTGCACTTTACGCCATGTTTCTTTGCACTTTTATTCATTCGGTTCAATTTAAATACATTCCAAATATTACTAAAAGAATAAACCCAAAGAACATTTCTATAAAAAACCATTTTTCTCCATTTTATTCCTTTAAATGTCATATTTTTTGTGAGTTTTCTCCATTTGATAATAATTGTGAAACGATGTAAAAATGAGGTATTCTCATGAAGGAGTTGAGTGTTATGAAAGGTAAGGTATTTTTAGGAACTGCACTATCCATCGGTCTATTATTTTCTGCTATTCCCCATCAAGAAGCTTTAGCGGCAAAAAATGTGTTAAGTGTTGAAAAGTACAATAAGCATAAGGATTCGCTAGAGTACAAGTCTGGGAAACTTACGGACCCATCAACGCAATCGGCAGAGGATATCATTCTTACCTTTTTTGATGAAAACAAAAAGTCTTACAAACTAGAAAAGCAAAAGGCGAAAAACTCCTTCACGATCCAGAAAGAAAGCAAGGATGAACTAGGCAATACCGTCCTTAGATTGCAACAAACCTATAAAGGCGTACCTGTATGGAACTCCACACAAGCAGTATTGATTGATGCTAAAGGTGTATTGACGGTCGTATCCGGTACGGTTGAAGCCAATCTAAATACGAAATTAGGGAAAAAGGCTAACAAAGGCATCAGTAAATCCGAAGCTATTAAAATAGCGGAAGCGGATTTGGGGTTCACTCCTGCCTATGAACAATCACCTGAATCTGACCTATATGTATACGCAAATGAGGGCAAGGCCGATTATGTATATAAAGTCAATTTGAAATTCTTAAGTCCGGAACCAGGAAATCATGAATATTTCATTTCAGTCAAAACGGGTAAAATCCTGAATAAATATAATACACTAGATGAAGTGACGGGGACCAATTCCGTCGGAACGGGCACCGGCGTCTTAAACAACACCGTTTCTTTGAACACTACCTTATCCAGCGGTCGATACTATTTACAAGACAATACACGCGGTAAAGGCATATACACTTATAATGCCAATAACCGTTCAAGATTGCCTGGTACACTCATGTCCAACACGACCAATGCTTTCACTACTTCTACCGATAAAGCGGCTGTGGACGCTCATTTTTATGCGGGTAAAACCTATGATTATTACAAATCCACATTTGGAAGGAACTCTTATGATGGTAATGGAACCATTCTGAAATCAACCGTTCATTATGGCTCGAGATACAATAACGCATTCTGGGATGGCACCCAAATGGTCTACGGTGATGGGGACGGCACGACGTTCATCCCATTGTCCGGCGGACTGGATGTCGTTGCACATGAATTGACGCATGCTGTGACTTCCTCGGAATCCAATCTTACCTATCAATATGAATCCGGTGCTTTAAATGAGGCGATTTCTGATATTTTTGGTACAGTCGTAGAATTTAAGAATCAGAGTGCCAAAGCTGATTATCTGATTGGAGAAGATATTTACACACCTAATATTTCCGGTGACGCACTCCGTTCAATGGCTAATCCAACATTGAATGGTGACCCTGACCATTATTCGAACCGTTATACGGGATCAAGTGACAATGGAGGAGTCCATACGAATAGCGGAATTATTAATAAGGCAGCTTATTTGATCTCTGCAGGCGGCACTCATCACGGCGTGACTGTATCTGGAATCGGCATTGATAAACTAGGGAGCATCTTCTACAGGGCAAACACGATTTATTTAACTTCCTCATCCACTTTTTCACAAGCCAGAGCAGCAGTTGTACAAGCTGCCTCTGATTTATATGGTTCAAGCAGTGCAGAAGTCACAAATGTCAAAAATGCCTTTACAGCAGTCGGTGTGAACTAAAAGAATCAGAACCTATATGACTAACACCTCCCTAGCTTACTTTTAGCGGGGGGTGTTTTTTCGTTTGTATATATGCACTTGGGAAGGATAGTTTGGCCAATGAGAAGATTAATTCGGCCGTTCTGATCATTATTTCGTCCTTGGAGTTCATGATGAATGAAAGTTTGCAAAGTAGTAAGATAATGATTAATTCTCTAAAATAGTTGCTTTTCTTCTTATTAACTGTCAAGCTTAGATAATCTGGACTATATTGAATAGAACAAGTAGGTGACGAACATGATTGAAGTTAAAACTTCCACACTTAGTGATGGTGAGTTCAATAGAGGTGTATTCGCAACACAGGACATTAAAAAAGGTGAACTTCTGCATGAAGCCCCTGTCATTGCATATCCAAATGAGGAGCATGTCTTCATTGAGCAAACATTGCTGGCTGATTATGCGTTTGAGTATGGAATTAACCATACTGCCATGCTTTTAGGTTATGGCATGCTGTTTAATCACTCTTATACTCCCAACGCTACGTATGACATAAACTTTAAAAATCACACGTTTGATTTTTTTGCTTACACCGACATTAAAGCAGGAGAAGAAATCCTGATTAATTATAATGGTGAAGTCGATAATGAGGATCCTCTTTGGTTCAATAAAGAAGATGACGGTGAAGAAGAATCCGAATGATCATTGATCGTTCATGAAAGCACTTGTGCTTTTGAAGACCCTGTTATAGGTTCTTCAAAAGCAACGAGTGCTTTTTCATTTTTCCTTTCACCGAGTTCCTCCACAACAAAATGGACTTTGCTATTTTCAGGAGGTCTTTTAATGATGGCTAGACCAGACCATAGTTTTTACGTGCTTATGGTTTCTTTACGAGTGGTCTTCTTCAAATGAAAAAAATCCCCAGTAAGGATTGCCCAACTTGAGCAAACACTTAATGGGGATATTTCCCTTAATGGGTGGATGGATTACTTGATTTTGATTTGGTTATGGATTGGAGTTGGCTCTTAACCTTATCAATGGTTTCTGGAGTGGCTAAGGATTTAATCTGACTCATGGTTTTTTCACGAGTTTTCTTATTGCGCATTAAATATGCTGCAGCTCCTATCAAGACGGTTCCAAGCACTTTGTTTGATGGCATGTGAGTTTCCTCCTTAAAGTTCGTTATAGTATAGTATTCCCTTGATCAGTAGATTTAAACAAATACCCCTTGTGATTGGGGTATCCCCTTTATTTATCCAAGTTCAAACTTTCGAGATACTTTAGGCTTTCAGGACTTTTCACCACTTTTTGGGCTAAATCAGGATCTACCTTCTCTTGCTTCAAATTGTAGACTTTATACGTCAGGACTCTCTTCACTGATTCGTTAATTCGCTCCATTGGCACTTCCCCAGCCTTTACAGCTTCAAGTAATCCGTTATATACCTCAAGCTCATGGGTATATTCATGACAGACAAGTAATAAATCAGCTCCTGCAAGAATTGCTTCCTTCCCCATATCTTCATAAGAGAAATACTTGTTCACAGCTCCCATTTCCAAATCGTCCGTAATCACAAGCCCTTCATATTTAAGTTTCCCCCGGAGCAGGTCTTCTATGATGACCTTGGAAAGGCTTGCTGGTTTTTCTTTATCATAGGCCGGATATTTAATGTGAGTCACCATCACGAAAAAATTTGGGTTCTCCATTTCACTTATGATTTTCTTGAAAGGATAAATATCCGAATTTTCCAGATCGAGCTGGTTTGCTTCCACTGAAGATGTTTCGACATGCGGGTCGATTTCGCTGCGTCCGTTTCCTGGAAAATGCTTCAAAGCACCAGTCACAGAAGCATCATTCAGGCCTTGTAGGGCTTTCTTTCCGTATTGATAGACCTTCTCCGGATCTTTTCCCAATGAACGCTTGTCTGTTTTCGATAGATCAAGAACTGGAGCGAAATTAATGTTAATCCCCATGGAACTCAGTTCTGTCCCATTCAATTTTGCCACATTATACATGTCTTCCACAGATGCCTGTTCCCCCATGTCCTTTTGTGCCGGGAGAGGCGATACCCGTTCCCTCATCCGGATTATGTCCCCACCTTCCTGATCGACTGCCACCATGAGCGGAAGCGACTGCGAACTTTGATTGGCGGTTTGCTGAAGCGAATTGGATAACTTAGCCACTTGTTTAGGTGATTTCATATTGCGGTCAAAATAAATGACGCCCCCTATATGTTTTTGTTCGATAAGCTCCGTTATATCATTGCTCTTTTCAGTTCCCTTGAAGCCGACCACCATAAGCTGTCCGATTTTTTCTTCAAGCGTCATGTTTTCGATCATTTTTTCAATTTTTTTATCCGTAATGGATTCCACGTCTTTCCCTCTATCGGTTCCCGCTTCTGAATTCGCCCTAAACTGAATGAACATCACTGTAGAAAATGAGAGAAGGGCGATGAAAAGCAGACCAATATAGATACTTTTTTTCTTCATGCTTTGCCTTTCAATAGGCGGCCTGGCACTTGAAAAGCTTGTCTATTCTTCATGGATGCTACCTCTTCATTTGACACTTCATGAGTCATATTGTCCTTCCTTCCTTCCTTCCTTAAGTGCACATTTGATTTATCCTAAAAATTCTGTCTGCATCATTCCATTGAGCACTCTCTTCATCATGTTCATAAACAGCCCATCCTATATCATCCTTGAGGATTTTTTTGCATAAAGCATTAGCCACGTTCCATACTACATACATACCCTAATGCAAAGGAGATGCCCTTTATGGACGGAATCTTGAGAAATCTTGCCAATACCCTCAGTCATGCAGTCGATTATGCAAAAGAAAAAATAACAGCCATTACAGGATCGACATCAGTTACGATTGTGGAATTGAGTGAGCAAATCATCAATCAGCCTGAAACAAAACTAATCAGGAAAAACCTTTTAGGTATATCCTTTTCTTTTTATCATTTACAAAAAGAAGACGTTACGTATTATTTAGAAATGAAAAGCTCACAAATTCTACAGTTGGATGTTCAAGCACATAACCATACCATTGTGTCTTACAGATCTTATCGAGATCTTTCCAGCTTACCCACTGCGATAAGATTTCCAAAAAACCTTTTATCCGAATGAATCTGCGGGAGTTTTACACAAAATTAGAAAAAGGCTAAAATCCCCCTTCACAAGGAGATTTCAGCCTTTTTTATTTTGGTACGTGATCTAACAGCTAGAGTGAGAAAAATTGATCTCTTTCTATCGAAATCCATTTCTCGGCACCTTCTTCATCCTTTTTGACTAAGCGATTAACGAGGATATCATGCCAAATGTAATTTTCGAGAAAATTGATATGAATGGGATCATCTGTGTAAAACGCCGTTTCTCTCGTTTCCGAAGCAGGTCCATAAACCGTTTCCTTGCCATCAATGGATAGAATGAACCATTTATTCTCTCCAATATTGTCCACATAGCTGGTTTTACGATGTATATCTAGCCCTGATAAGGGGTTTTCAACTTGAAAGACAATCCCCTTGAGTGTACAGTTTGCAGCTATCTCCGTAAGCTCTTGTTCTAGTTTCCCATACATTTTGTCCCATAAAGAAATTACCACTCTTTTCTCGGCTTTTTGAAGTAAAGTACGACAAAAAGATAGGATATGCCCTTCACCCTTAAGCGTCATTACACGATTATCGGACATAGGCCCGATTTTCTCGAATTGTTTTAGTGTATGACTTATGGATTGATAGGAACTGTTCCATTTCGATTGGACGGATTCCAAAAATACATCGACTGGTAAAGGTGAATATTGTATCGAGTCATTGATTTCCTCTTTTAATACGACTCCCTCTTCTTGAAGCCCATTTAATATTTCATAGATACGGGCTCTGGGAATTCCTGATTCCTTGCTTACCTGATAGGCGCTGGTTGGACCTTGACGAACTAAAGAAACATAAGCCTTTGCTTCATATTGACTAAATCCAAGGGATTGTAATTTTTGTATGATATCTTGCATGGTACCTCCTCGTGCTTGTAGTAAGTTATATGCTTATCATACCAAATCTCTTATTAAATCATAATGTTCTTATTTACATCAGGATTCATTTTAGTTACTATTCTAATAGTGACTAAAATGAACACTTTGGGTTAAGACCGAATCAAAATCAAGCGATTCGATCTTAATGCCATTGATTTGGAGGCTTATTGGATGGAAGATATACAAATTTCCACACTCTTGCTGCTAGTATTTTTCGGCTTTCTGGCAGCATTCATTGATTCTGTGGTCGGTGGTGGCGGCCTGATCTCCATACCCGCTTTATTATTCTCAGGACTTTCCCCTACAGCTGCAATTGCAACCAATAAGTTAGCAAGTTCCATGGGGTCTTTAACAAGTACGATTGCCTTCATACGCTCAGGAAAGGTTGATTACCGATTGGTTTCAAAACTTTTCCCACTTATTTTCACAGGGTCCTTATTAGGTGCATGGGTGGTCAATTTTGTCTCACCCGATTTATTAAAGCCCCTAATCTTAGTTCTTTTAATAGCTATAGCCATTTATACCTTTATAAAGAAAGACTGGGGACATGAATCGACCTACAATAAGCTCACGTTGCCAAAGGCAGCACTATTTGCATTCGCTATATTTGCGACTGGCTTTTATGATGGTTTTTTAGGGGCTGGAACGGGATCTTTCATTTTGTTCGCCTTTTTAATGATTGGCTTTGATTTTTTGAACTCTGCTGGAAACGCAAAATTTTTAAACTTCGGAAGTAATCTGGCAGCGCTGCTCATGTTCATATTTCTTGATACCGTCAACTATTCCTATGGAGTACCGATGGGGATATCCATGATAGCGGGAGCATTGGCAGGTTCTAAATTCGCCATTAAGAAAGGAGTCGCATATGTAAGAGTTTTGTTTATCATCGTTACCGTCATCTTGATTTTGAAAAATATAGTTGATTACATATTGGGAAAATAAATTAGACACCTTCGGTAAAGCAATTCAGACATAAAACCCGACCACAAAATGTGACATATAGTAATTATTTGGGTATATGATAGGTATAGAATGTGTGGAAAGGTGTGATTCGATGACTGAAAAGTGGAATGGCGAAGACATGGAAGATGTATCGGGGCAAACCATCGTGATTACTGGTGCAAATAGTGGACTTGGCTTTGAAACGGCTTTTGCTCTGGCCGGTAAGGGGGCAGAAATCATTCTTGCTGTCCGGAATGCTTCAAAAGGTGAAAAGGCGGTCGATAGAATCATCTCGGTCTATCCTAAGGCGAACGTACGGGTAATGCAGCTGGATTTAAGTGATTTAAACAGCATTCGGCATTTTACTGATTCCTATAATGAAAACTATGACACACTCTCTGTCCTTATTAATAATGCAGGTGTGATGATCCCCCCATACAGTAAGACGAAAGATGGTTTCGAACTGCAATTCGGATGCAATCATCTCGGTCATTTTGCTTTGACAGGGCTCCTACTTCCGCGTATTCTTTCTACGCAAAAATCACGGGTGGTCACATTGAGCAGTTTGGCCGCCATCAATGGATTCATTGATTTCGAAAATCTGAATGGTGAACTCGGTTATAAACCAATGAAATACTATGGGCAAAGCAAGCTGGCCAATCTTCTTTTCGCCCGTGAATTACAAAACAAATTCAACCAGCATGATGCAAACCCGATTAGCGTTGCCTGTCATCCGGGCCTGTCCCATACTAATCTCATGTCACGCGGATCTGGCAAACCGATAAATAAATTCGTCCACTTTCTTTCGAAAACCATCACCCAGCCGGCAAATATGGGTGCACTTCCTACCCTTTATGCCGCAACGGAACCTACATTAGTAGGCGGGGAGTATATAGGGCCAGATGGAAAGAAAAACAGAAAAGGCTTTCCTAAAAGAGACGATATAATCAATACTTTATATAATGAAGAAATTTCACAGAGGTTATGGGATATTTCGGAATCCATGACAGAAGTGGAATATACTTTTACTGAAAGCATTTCGTCAAAATGACTCTCTATATCCCCCTCCTTCTATTAAAATGGATTAAATAATATAGTAATAAGAAAGAGGGAGCACAATGCCCCCTCTTTTCACTTCCATTATTCAGCGTCAAAAACTTCGACTTTCTCCATTTTGTCGCCATTTTTCATAGCTTTGGCTGTTTCAAGACCAGATGTCACTTTACCGAATACTGTGTGAACACCGTTAAGATGCGGTTGTGGCGCGTGTACAATAAAGAATTGGCTTGAGCCAGTATCTTTTCCAGCATGTGCCATCGAAAGACTGCCTGCCTCATGTTTGTGAGGGTTTCCTTCTGTTTCACATTTAATTTGCTTTCCGCTTCCGCCTGCACCTGTACCTGTTGGATCTCCGCCTTGGCTTACGAAACCAGGGATGACACGGTGAAAGACTACACCATTATAAAATCCTGTGTTTGCTAGGTTTTCGAAGTTAGCCACTGTGTTCGGTGCTTCGTTCGGGAAAAGGTCAAATTCGATCTTTTCTCCATTTTCCATAAGTATGTATCCTTTTTTAGCCATGTAAAACATCTCCTTTAATATGAACTGAACTGAATCAAATCTAATAGTAACACTTTTAGAAGGAGAAAGAAAAGCCAGCGCTACTTATTTCGAATTGTATCATTATGATTTCAATGTTTTTTCTTTTATAATTAGGTAGATTTATTATAAAAGGGGGAACGAACCATGAAACAGCATTTTGATGCATTAGTCGTTAACAAGCAAGAGGATCAATTTACCGTTAACATTCAGCAATTATCAATTGATGACCTTCCGCAAGGCGAAGTGCTCATCCGTGTTCATTACTCTGGTGTAAACTATAAAGATAGCCTTGCCAGCATTCCGAATGGAAACATTGTCAGCAGCTATCCGATTGTTCCAGGAATTGATATGGCTGGTGTCGTCGTTTCATCTGAGGATTCCCGATTTAAAGAAGGGGACGAAGTCATTGCGACCTCATACGGAATTGGCGTTTCCCAATCCGGGGGTTATAGTCAATTTGCCCGTGTTCCTGCAGATTGGATCGTTCCACTTCCTGAAGGCCTTACTATGAAAGAAGCGATGATCATCGGAACGGCTGGTTTCACTGCAGCCTTATCGGTGCTTCGTCTGGAAGAAAATAACCTTACTCCTGATCAAGGGAGCGTTCTCGTCACTGGTGCAACTGGCGGGGTTGGCAGTTTTGCTGTCTCGATCCTTTCCAAACTTGGTTATTCCGTGGAAGCGAGTACAGGAAAAGCATCGGAACATGGATACCTGAAGGAAATCGGTGCTACGACCATTGTATCTCGTGAAGATGTTTACAATGGCAAGCTGCGGGCACTGGGCAAACAGAAGTGGAGCGGTGCGGTGGATCCCGTCGGCGGTGAACCGTTAGCCTCGGTCCTTAGCCAAATCAAGTATGGCGGATCTGTAGCAGTCAGTGGATTAACAGCCGGTACAAGCCTTCCTGCCACCGTCTTTCCATTCATCCTAAGAGGTGTGAATTTACTTGGAATCGATTCGGTCAATTGCCCGATGGGTACAAGATTGAAAGTTTGGCATCGCCTAGCTACAGACTTTAAACTCGATCATTTAGAACAGCTCATTCAACAGGAAATTACACTTGAAGAATTGCCTGAAGTCCTACCGACCCTTTTAAAAGGGGAAGCAAGAGGCAGAACAATCGTTAAACTATAAATCAAAAAGTGACGAGAGCATGGCTTCTCGTCACTTTTTACGTTGGATTCCAGTGATTGGGAGAATGATATCAACGATGGTCCCTTTTCCCACCTCACTACTAAAGTGAATTTCCCCATTGTGCTCATGGATTATTTTAGTACTGACCATGAGCCCCAAACCTGTTCCTTTTTCAGTAGTGCTATAAAAAGGCTGCCCTAAATGCTTCATGCGCTCATTTGAGATTCCGCAGCCCTGATCAATGAATCGGATTATTGCGGATTCTCCCTTATCGTTAACCTGTATATAAAGCTTGCCTCCGTTTGGCATGGATTCTATCGCATTATTTACGACATTCGTGAATACTTGCTTTAACTGATTTGGGTCGCCCATAACAGATGCATTACACGTCTTATATTCGTTGATGATTTCAACATCATTCAATATCGCTTGAAACTCTTCTAACGTAATCACGCTATCCAATATATCGTTAAGTTGAATAGATTCCCAAACCTTCGCTTCAGGCTCTGCTAAACTTAAAAATTCATTGGCAAGGACCTCAATTTTCTCAACTTCACTGACCGTGATTTCAAGGTAGTCCTTTTGGTAAGGGTTTTCCCTTAATAATTGTAAAAAACCTTTAACCGTGGTTAATGGGTTTCTAATTTCATGTGCCATGCCCGCAGCCATCTGCCCTACCGCAGATAACATGTTGGATTTACAGAGCAGCTCCTCTGTCTTCTTACGCTCTGTAATATCCCGGCAGAATACCTGTATAGCGGGATATCCATTATAATTAATCGGAAGACCTAATGTTTCTCCACAAAATACTTGTCCGTCAAGCCGAATGAATTTTTGCTCCAATAAATCAACCGCTTTATGTTCATCCCTCATTATCTCGATTCTTTTTTTAACACTTTCTCGGGAATCAGGATGAACGAATTGAAAAACCGATTTACCGATAATGTCTTCTACACTATCCATCCCAAGCATTTTTGCCCCCATGGGATTCATATACTCAATAATCCCATTGCGATGTACGAAAATCGCTTCAGGAGACACTTCCACTAAACTGCGATACCTTTGTTCACTTTCCTTCAAAGCAGCCTCAGCAAGTTTTTGCTTTGTAATATCCCGATAAACGAAGACCAGAGCACACGGCTCATTTTCATTGTCCTGGATATTGAACAAGGAAATGCTCACATGGATTAACCGGCCATCTTTTCTTTGCCTGACCGTTTCAAATCCTTTTTTTTGTTCCCCTGCCTTAATCTTGTCATGCAATTCATTGACTGACTCCTTCAAGAATTCAGGAATAATTGGAAACGGCATGCCACTGAGCTCATCATTCGCCCAACCGAAAAACTCTTCGAAAGCTGCATTTACTTGAAGGGTCTTTCCTTCCAGATCAACGATGGATATGGCGTCCGGGTTATGCTCCATGAAAGACTTAAGTTTCTCAGCATTATCCTCCGACTGTTCTCCCATTTGCCCTTGTCCATAATCAATAAGCCTTTTACTCATCAATAGTTTTATTCCTTTCTATCCGGAAATTTACAGTCTCAATTTTACAGTATCAGTAAATCATTTGCCAGTTTTATCATATGATTTTTCCTAGTTAAAGACTGATGCACAAAGAGGCCAAACCCCCATAAGGTTCAGCCTCTTCTTTAAAACGTATTATAAATATTCGGACATTCTGTACCTGTTGGTTCATAAAAGCAATGGAGCTTAAAACGCCCAACCAGGGGCTGATTATACCAGGTTGCCGGACAATCTCCCTGTGGCCGGAAGTACCATAGGCTAAATTTCGAGGGCCATAACCTTTCACCACTTACGCTCCGGCGTGCAAGCCTTTTTTCCCTATCTCTTGCTCGCTGATAAAAATACCCCTTCTGTACGGCTTCAAAGGCATGCTCCTGATAAATCATGTCTGGAATCGTCCTCAACCCTTTGAAATCGGAACAATTTGACCTAATCCGATTGACCCCTACATTACCGATCATCAACATGCCTTGATCACCTTCACCCTCGCCTTCCGCTCTAAGCAATCTTGCCAATAAGGCAATATCGGCATCAGTGTGCTTTACAACGGCCATCTCATCACCTCCACTTTTTTTATCCTATGCCTTGGATGTGGAAAAATACTCCGTTTATTAACAAAATCTTCATATGCGGTACACGTCCTATCAATAATAAAACCCTATACTTAAGAAAGGCTGGATAGCACGCGTGGCTATCATGGTATTTGGCGAAGGCGGGGCCAATACTTTCTTTATACATATAAAAAAGACGGCACACATTGTGCCGTCTTTTATCTTGTCATTCTTTCTCTTCAAATGCTGCTTCAAACGCCAATGATACCTTTTCGAACTCTTCGTCCGATTCGATATCCAGCAGTTCACCTTCGCCTTCGACCCTGAAAAAGAAAATATCGATATCTTCCTCTGTATCCTCTTCAATATCTTCAAGCAAACCTACTGCTACATATTCCGTTCCTTCTACATCCAATGAGCCTAAAACCTCAACTTCATGGCCTTCATCATTGTCATCAGTAAGGGTGAAAACCTCACCTTCACGAATTTTTCCCATACTACCTCTCCTCTCATATCCATTAAAAATGGAGTTGTTTCCATAGTATATCTACTATTTCATATAGAAACAAATCTTAGCCTTGAAAAAGGTAAATTCTTTTCGTTCGTGAAAAGAATCAATCAAGATGAAAAATAATCCTGAAAAAGTTCAAAGTAACATACACACCATATATGGTATAAGACCGATGGGAGGCGTTAGAATGAGTGACCAATATGACTTATTTCAACCATTATACGCTTAATTAAAGGATAGGCCACGGGTATATGAAGAAACCTATTGTTTATAGGAATGTCCTTTTCTCTATTATAGGATGATGTGGTACTTCTTGAAGGTATAGATAACATTATGGGGAAAAAGTATTTTCAGTTTTTAATTTTTTTTTAATAACGGCTACAAATATATAATTTTATATCGAATGATATGATATATATTAATATTGGGAAATTGCACCCGGACATAATGAAGGAGGAAGTTTTCTTGGCTACGAAAAGAGTAGATCATATTGGAGTTGTTGTAAAAGACCTTGAAAAATCCATCGCCTTTTATCAGGAAGTGTTGGATTTAAAAGTGAAAGCGCGGGTGCCTCATACCAATGGTGTAATCCAACTGGCTTTCCTAGGTTATGAAAAGTCAGAAGAAACAGAAATTGAATTGATTCAAGGATACAGCGACACATTACCGTCCGAAGCAACAATCCATCATTTTGCCATTACTGTTGATGATATCGAAGAAGAATATGCCCGGATCAAAAAATTGGATAACATCGAGCTGATCGATGAGGAAATCGTCACCCTTCCAAATGGATATCGCTATTTCTACATATATGGACCAGAAAAAGAGTGGATTGAATTCTTCCAAAGGTAAATAGGATGCTAAAAAAGCAGAGTCTGAATGACTTCTGCTTTTTTGCCGTTCACTCATGCAGAATCCCGGCTCACTGACTGTTTAAGTTCCTTAGGACGGATTTTTCCCGAACTGGGACGATTACGTTCTCGGAAGGATTTTTCCCGCGCTGAGACAGATTGCCACTCTCTCGGCCCCTGAATTATGCCTTAATCTCATCATTCCACCATATTTCTTTATCCGGCTATTACCAGCTTGCCTTTTTGACACCAGGCAGTTGCCCTTTATGGGCAAGCTCCCGAAAAACGATACGTGACATGTTGAATTTGCGCATATATCCACGGGGCCTCCCGGTTACACCACAACGATTGTGGGCCCTTGTCGGCGAGGAGTCACGCGGGAGTTTGGCCAATGCGGCATAGTCCCCCTTCTCCTTCAATTCCTTTCTAAGTTCTGCGTACTTTTCGACCATCGCCAACTGTTTTTGCGCTTTTACTACTTTAGATTTTTTGGCCATTTGAATCTCTCCTTTTTAACATATTGATTTTATAAATTCTATAAACTGTTCACAATTCATTTTGGCTGCCTGTCTTGCTCCCGCTATTCCTGGATATCGGCCCCATTTCAAGTTCAGCCAATGCTCCCACTTCCCTCCTTTTACATCCATTCCCTTCAATAAAACATAATCATTACGATTTAAAACTCAAAATTACTTCGTTTCACGGTGAAGCGTGTGTTTTTTTAAACGCGGGCAGTACTTTTTCAATTCGATTCGATCCGGGTTATTCCGCTTGTTTTTCGTTGTGATATAATTTCGATCCCCTGTTTCTGTGCATGCTAAAGTAATATTCACTCTCATCTTTGTTACCTCCAAAAGTTTTTTAATGAACGATTTCCGTAAAATCAGGTAATGGATCTTCATACAGAGACCAATCCTGCTGCAGCTCCATTTCGGTCAATAAGCATTGATCTAATTCCTTTTCGATTTCCTGTTGATTCATTTGAATGCCAATCATCACCAGCTCCGTCATCCGGTCTCCATAAAGTTCATCCCAGCTTTTCAATAATTCAGGTTCGTCATGCAAAATCTGCTGTTGTTCATCTTTAGGATAAGTTGCAATCCATTTACCTGCTGCCTGGATCATTAATGACGGTCCAGCTTGTGATAGCAGGCCTGCTGTATCATTTCTCGATGCCAACCAAAGGAAGCCCTTTGCCCGCACTACTTCCACGGGCCACCTTTCTAACCATGTCATCAGCCGCGAGGGATGAAATGGCTTTCTCCTTCTGTAAACGAAGGAGGCTATTCCATATTCTTCGGTTTCTGGCATATGCTCCTCATTCAATTCCTTTATCCAGCCAGCCCCTTGGCTTGCCTTTTCAAAATCAAAAAGATGGGTGTCCATGACTTCTTTTAGCGGAACCCGTGAATGACTCGTTACAATGATTCTTGCATCCGGATTCACTTTATGAAGTACCGCTTTCAATTCCGCGACGTCTTTTGCTTCCATTAAATCGATTTTATTTAAAAGAATCACATTAGCGAACTCTATTTGGTCAATTAATAGATCAACCACTTCCCTCTGGTCGGCCTCATCCGTTGCCTGCATTCGATCAATAAGCGTTTCTCCTGAAGCATAATCCTGCCAAAAGTTCTTCGCATCAACAACGGTAACCATCGTATCGAGCCGACAAAATTTTGATAAATCAATTCCCACGTTTTCATCAACATATGTGAAGGTTTGAGCGACTGGGACGGGTTCACTGATACCGGTCGATTCAATCACAATATAGTCGATATTACCTTGTGCGGACAGCTTTTCAACTTCAATCATTAAATCCTCACGAAGCGTACAACAAATGCAGCCATTCTGCATTTCCACAAGTTTTTCATCCGTCCGGGTAAACCCTCCTTGTTTGACCAGAGAAGCATCAATATTGATCTCACTCATATCATTAACGATGACGGCAACCTTCAGAGCATTCCGATTTTCAAGAATATGATTCAGTAGCGTCGTCTTACCGGAACCAAGGTACCCGCTCAATACGGTTACGGGAATTTTCTTTTTCAACATTCCTTACCACTCCTTTACTTGCTAAAAATAAATCGTAAACATTACGATTTAAGTTCCGGAATTACCTATCACGAAAAGCACCCTTTAATAATAAAACGTAATCATTACTATTTGCAAGTTTTATTCAAAATATTTATAGGATCCATTACTCCTTTTTAATGTTTTTACCCATTAAGGTTATTAATTATATAGGTACAACATTGTTCATAAAATTAATAACAAAAATAAATGGAAGCCCATTCACACATAACAGCATGTGTAAAGAACCTCCAACGCTTTTATTCATGTATTGAACCCTTATATAACACTAAGCTGCATCATCGAACAGCCCATTTCATTGGATTATTTGCTCATTCTCCCATTTCCCACCTTGAAGATTTTACCGTTTCTTGTTCAAAAGATTTAATCTCTCGCTGTTTCGCCTGTTTAGAAGCTTGTGAAACGGACCACGTTAAATTCCCAAAGGCAATCACTGTCCCTACCGAGATAACCAACACCTTTTTACAAAGTATTTTCTTCAATAGTAACCTCCTGAAAGTGTAATGGCGGAATACTTCAAATATAAACCAACAATGTTAACCTCACATCAAGCAATTGTAAATATACGGACATTTTTTGAGCATTGGGTGTAACACAAAAAAAAGCTGATTGCATGAGCAGCCAGCTTTTTTTATTATTTATAAAACACTTTGTCGACGTTATATTTGGCATGAAGTGTATTAATCATGTACGTTTCATAGATTTCACGTTCCATTGCGTCATCGACGATAAGAATGTCAATTTTTTTGACTTCATTACGGTGCTCTTTAATCGGAGAGACATTATCCTCAAAATGCTTTTTGACTCTTGGTCTTAATTTACGAGCCTTCCCGACAAAAATCAGCTCATCATTTTCATTGTAAAACAAAATGATGCCGCCTTTATCGCGGGGAATCAAATGAAAGTCGATAAACCCGTAGATTTCCGGAATGACAGCTTCGTCTCCTTCTATCACTTGTTTTCTTTGTTTAATGCTTATATCCGCTGCAGGGATTTCAATATTTATCATTACAATTCACGTCCTCTATTTGTATAAGGTGAAACTCTCAATCGGATCATTTAAACTCCGGTGATCAATAAATTTCACGCTAGGCACATTCAGCCCAAAGTTGCTTTATTCTTAAAGGTAAATGGTATCATAATTATGAATGAAAAGCCATGCATGCCTTAATTCGGATTCCATTCCATTTCCTATGTTTGTTTAGCCATCAAATATAAAGAAGAAGACTCACTAAGAGCCTCCTTCTTTATCAGAAATATCCTTTACCACCTGTGAGCCTTTGCATTGCTTCTTAGTATAATGTTTGTTTGTGATTCTTGCGTATGGCCATTAACTTGAGAATTTGAACGCTTAGGTCTTGTCCAATTATGGTGAAACTTTTGAGAATGTGGATCTAATTGATCTTTATAGCTCATTCTGTGTCACCTCATCATTAGGATTTGGATATTCCATTCAGTGATAAGAACCCCTATCACTTTTTCTAGTATTTGATTTTCCGCAGGCATTCATACACCATATCCTTTAAAAAGCGAATTCAACTGACTTGCCTTTTGCAAGGACTTCCTCTTCTTCATCCACCGCATCACTTGTCATGAGGGATATGCCCTTTATGTTTCCATCACTTAGAATGAAACCAATGTTTCCGCTTTTTGAACCGTTTCCTTCTATTTCACCGTTTAGTTCTTCTAAGTAGATATCATCTTCCCATGTCAGATGTTCCCCGCTATCGGTTTCAAGGAAAGCAACTGGGGAAAACTTGATTTTTTTATCCGAATTGTTTTTGATTTCAACGTTCACCTTTACGATATCGAAATCTTCATCATGCGTATAGCCATGAAAAAAATCGATCATGCTGTAATCAGGGGTAACATGCATCACTTTCATTTCCTTGACCTTAATCTCGATCGGGCCAACATTCAACGCTTCATTTAATTTTTTATAGGCCTTCAAAGTTAAATCGCCTTTTTCATCGGAAACGCTCTGACCGATCTGGTTCAAGTTTATATCATCAGGAAGCTGTGGATTCGGAACATAGACATCCTTTTTTATCAATGGTCGTTCCATTTCCTCTGTTTTTTCTTTAGCTGTCGTTTCTTCTTCGTAAGCTGGTTGGGTATTAAGAGCACCAAATGCCGTTAATAACAGGGCACCAATCATCAGTCTGTTCATTGAATCCCTCCCTGAAGTGTTATTACTTCTTTAATAGATCAAAGATGATTTTGGCATGATCCGTGTTATCGACCTGCCCGGCAAAACGTTCTTTATATGGTCCGTACGCGTAGACCGGTACATCTTCACCCGTGTGTCCTCCTGTAGTCCACGCAGTATTAGTCCGATTATCGAATATGGCCTCTATGGCATTATCGACGTTCGTCACATTTTTTGTTTTGGCAGCTTCTGTTACTGTTTTGATTTCTTCGTTAGTCAGCTTCACTTTATTTTGATTAATATATTGCTTTAATGTCTTTTCAACATCCGCCCCTTTTACGATGGCATCCGCCATGAAGTCTGGGGTGCGTTTGGCTGCCTTGATCGGTTCACCGTACCAGTTATATATTCCTTTAGCTCCGATCGAGAATCCTCCTGTAGAGTGATCCGCAGTTGCCACCACCAATGTATGTTTGTCTTTCTTCGCGAATTCTATTGCCGCTTTATATGCTTTTTCAAAGTCTTCCATTTCACTCATTGCACCTACGATATCATTATCATGTCCTGCCCAATCAACCTGGCTTCCTTCGACCATCAGGAAGAATCCATCTTTATCTTTATTCAATCGCTTGATCGCCGAGCTTGTCATGTCTTCTAAAGAAGGCGTTTCATTTGGGCGGTCAATCATTTTCGGGAGTCCTTCTGAAGCGAATAAACCTAGGACCTGTTCATTTTTGTCCTTGAGCATTTGCTTTTTATCAGTCACATAACTGTAACCGTCTTTTTTGAAGGCTTTTGCCAAATTGATGTCCGGCCTTTCAAAATTGGATTTCCCGCCGCCCAACAGGACGTCGATTTTATGTTCACCCTTGATTAAGTCATTATAATAATCGTCTGCAATTGAATTCATGTTTTTCCGATTCTCATCATGAGCACCAAAAGATGCCGGTGTTGCATGAGTGATTTCAGAAGTGGCAACCAATCCAGTCGCTTTTCCTTTACCCTTTGCTGCTTCCAATACGGTTTTGACTTCAGATTTATCATTATCCACTGCAATCGCAGCGTTATAAGTCTTCACGCCGGAAGACATTGCTGTTGCTGCTGAAGCTGAATCCGTTATATTTTGTGCAGAGTCTTCAGGATAGGTCATTTGCTGGCCAACCAAGTATTTATCAAACTCCGTCCGTTCTGCCACCTTAGTACCTGGGTTATCTTTTAAATAACGGTAAGCGGAGGTATATGATACGCCCATACCGTCACCTATCATGAAAATGACGTTCCTGATTTCTGGATCATTTTTAGGCTTTTCCTTTGCCGAAACACGATCTTCAGCGGACCATGTTAAACTTCCAAATGCTAAGGCCGAAACGAGGGTAATCGGCAAAACCTTTTTACTCCATGCATAATTCATATAAATGACCTCCCTTTAATGTTTGAATATTTAATTAAACTATAAGTGAAGAAGATAAACACAATGTCAAGACATTGTAAAAATGCAGTGTATTATTGTTAAGACAAGGTAAAGCCAACTTGTCACGTGATTGTATACTTATATGCTTTTATCCATTCCTTAAACGGTTGGTGGATGTCATATAGTTCAAGGGAATAGATGGAGACCATCACTAATGGGGGCCATTTTACTGGATGGGAGGAGTGGAAATACCATCCATCAACTCTAGCATGAAGAATGTTCTAGTGGAGTTTATTGTCGATACGCCCAATAAGAAACGCCCGAAACGATTTCCTATGGTGATTAATGAAGAAAGTATGAAGGCGGCCTTATATGCAGTACAAACGGGGTAAAAGCTATTGTAAAGGATCTGAAGAATTCTACCAAATGAAGGGGCATCAAAAGGCGAGCGTCCGTTCTTTTGATTTGTTGTGTAACCGGTCAAAACGTAAGTCGAAGAAGGTTTGGGGATTAACCGCGGTGAAGGACATTTTAGCTATAAAAAAAGCGCTCCAATCACAGAGCGCTTTTCGCTGTTATTTCTCTACGCCTAAACATTCCAAAGCACGGGCTGCATTCACTCTCGCTACTTCGATTGAATCAGCAGATGATAGGGCGACAGCGACCCTTCTCCCTACCTTGGTGACTGGTTTTCCGAAGAGACGCACTTGCGTGTTCGGTAAAGCCAAAGCTTTTTCAACACCGACTATTGAATATTCGGATAACTCAACTGGTGCTTTCAATGGACGGCTTGCCCCTGGGGTGATCAGCTTGATTTCAGGGATTGGAAATCCTAGAATCGCTCGAACATGCAAGGCAAACTCCGACAAGTTCTGAGTCACTAATGTCACTAGCCCCGTATCATGCGGACGTGGGGATACTTCACTGAAATAGACTTTATCCCCTGAAAGGAAAAGCTCGACCCCAAATAATCCATACCCTCCAAGTTCATCTATAATGGCATGGGCAATCCTTTTCGCCTCTATTATTTGTGCTTCCGTCATATTATGCGGCTGCCAGGATTCAATATAATCCCCGCCCTGTTGAATGTGACCGATGGGAGCACAAAACATCGTTCCGTTTACGGCACGAACTGTAAGCAAGGTGATTTCTGAATCAAAATGGATATATTCTTCAATGATCACTCGTCCATTTTGAACACGGCCGCCTTCCATGGCAATTTCCCAGCATTCTTCGAGATTTTCTTCCGTTCGGCAAACACTTTGCCCTTTCCCTGAAGAACTCATCAGCGGTTTTACGACATTGGGAAACCCAACTTCTTTGGCAGCTTGGACAAATTCTTCATAAGTATCAGCGAATTTGTAGGCAGCAGTCGGAATCTCCAGCGTTTCAGAAGCCAACCTCCTAATTCCTTCACGATCCATTGTTAATTTAGCCGCTCTTGCCGTCGGAATGACATGAAAACCTTCCTCTTCCAATTTGACTAATTCAGTTGTAGCAATGGCTTCGATTTCCGGTACAATCAAATCAGGTTGTTCTTTTTCTATAATTCCCCTTAATTGTACTGCATCCAACATATCGATGACATAGCTTCGATGAGCGACTTGCATGGCAGGGGCTTGTTCATAGCGGTCTACGGCAACTGTCTCTATACCAAGACGCTGTGCTTCAAGTATGACTTCTTTCCCCAATTCACCCGAGCCCAATAATAAAATCTTTTTCGATTTATACATTCAGTCTCTCCTCCTCCACATCCTTAAAACCATTATATACGAACTATATTCGAATAAACATGAAATTTTATTCGTATTTACAATTAAATTACGTAATAAATATTAAATAAACATATTTATTTAAGCATTTTAAAAACCAACTTGACAAATATGAATAATATGTTTTATACTTTTTTCATATCAGGAAAATATATAAGCTGACTAGTTCACTGGAGGCTCTCTATTCAACATGAATAGGGAGTCTTTTCGTTTTTATCAAGGAGGGAGGAATTACTATGCAAAAGGAAGCGCTGAGGTCCATCTCCCCTATCATGAAGGAGAAGCAAAATGGGCGCCTAGAATATATGGAGCACCTTAATCTGCCTGACCGAATATTTTTCCATTGGTGCCAGCAGCAATATGGGCTGAATAGAGGGGTGTACAATACGATCGATCATTGGCTCTATGAGTATGGCATTGTCCATATCCTTTACCGCCGGATTAACCTTTTAGCCTTTTTGGAATTCGCTTCTAAACCCGAACCAGAAGGCGGAAAGACAAAGCTCATTAAATTTGGCAGTGGTGGCTTAACTCAGAAGTTGCAGGAATTCATTGCGCATTAACCAGATTCTAAAAGGGACCCCTTATCAGTAAGATGAGCATTCCCCCTACTGATAAGGGGACACAGATGAGAATGTCGAAATTTGCATTACGAATAATTTTGTAAATGTAAGCGCTTTCTATTATAATGAAATTAGGTTGGATGGCATGCGTGGCCGTCAAAGTATCTGGCGTAGGTGGGGCCAATACTAGCGCTAAAGGAGTCAAACTTCTTTACCGTAAAACTATTAGAAGAACGTTTGGTTGATAGGGCTGCAATATAAGGACCAATATTGGAGAAGGACCGTTACTTTTCAAGCTTAAAGGCGAGATTCCATGCAATCGATAAGTAAAGCATAACTTTACTTATTTTTTGCAGCAGCCCTCATCGTTTCAAGTCTGATAGTTTATAAGACTAAAAAGCTCTTCCCCCATAAACACGGAGTTGAGCTTTTTCATTTGGTCAAATTTCACATATACATCCCTGCTAAGAAAATCCCAAGCGTCTTCTGATAAATCTCATCGAACTGTGATAAAGGAAGTGGGTTGGTTCCTTTGCCCAGCTCAACGGTAAATCCAGGCCTCCTCCAATCCTGAATGTACCAATCCTTATACCCTGCGTAACTATTGGCGGATTTGACAGGCTCATATCCACTGACCCTCGCAAACTCATTGACTATCGTTTCGGACTCTGGCGGCTCCAAATCTTCAAACCCCCAGTAAATGACCTCCCCTTGAGTATGGAAAGCAAGGACCCTGTCAAAATCACGTTTTCTTGTCAGCTCTGCCATTGCAATGGCTTCAGGCTGCGTAAGTGGTCCTTCGCCGGAATAATTTGCCGGACCTGGCTCCGTTACATTATTGCGTTCTTGTTCCAGCTCCCATTTGGCGGGAAATTGATCATTCAGATCCACCCCGTTAATATTGGCTTTCCAACCAGAGAAGTCTTCGCTGCCATTATTCCATTCCACGAGCTGTCTTTTCAAAGACTCATCGGCGGGCGAGCCTTTTTGAACCAAATCCACTCCGTCGGGATTCACCATTGGGACGATCGAAAGCATCGCCTGTTGATATAAAGGAAAAAGGGATAGACCTCGTATGGCAGTTTGATTCGTGATTGAAAGCAAGTAATCGTTTAAAAAGGTCATGATCACAGGGGTAGTAATCCACTCATTCGCATGAAAGGAACCATTATAGTGTACTCGCTTGTCACCGTTCCCAATCAGCACTTCTGGGATATCCCTTCCTAGCACTGTTTCTCCAATCGGGGATGTTTTAATAAAAGGATAGATACTTTTCAAGCGTCTTACATCAGTCACCATCGTCTCATAGTCATATTTTTGGTTTCCCTGAATGAGCCTCCACGTAATTCTCAATGGCACAGAAATCGTCTGACCAACTTGCAAGGCACTGGGATTGAGATTCGGATTAACCAAGAATAAGGCATCCAAAGAAAGATTACGCGATTTTGCAATTGCCCATAAAGAATCCCCTTGCTTAATCTTATATCCGGTCGTCGTAAATCCAGGAATTTTAATTTGCTGGCCTATCTTGAGGGCAAGTGGATCAATCCCACTATTGGAATCAATGATAATTTGGTAATTAACCTTGAATATTTGGCTATAATACCATAAGGAATCATTCTGGCGCACAAAAACGTCCATACTGCACCTCCTCTTAATAGAATGTATGCTGATACTATTTAATTATTGCTAAAGCACAAAGACCTTTCTTCATTGAAAGGGACTTCACGATTAATGTTGCTCACTCGTCAGGACGAACCAAATGGGGATCACCATCCAGAATGTCTAATTCCTGATATCTTTTAAATTTCCCTATCCATCCCCTTCTTTCAGCCAGCACAGATGCTTCAAGCATGTGTCAGATAACTTTAAAGTCAGTTCAAAGACAATTTCAAAATATCTTCCACAATCTGTGGTTACAAAGATGCCCTATACTTTGAACACGGATTGGCCGGCATAAAACAAAACAGGCATCCATTCATGAATGGATGCCTGTTTGCTTATTTATAGATTGATAGGTCGATATTTTACGCTTCTTGCGGTACAACCAAGCCCAAACCTTCAGCAATGCGTGTTCCATATTCTGGATCGGCTTTGTAAAAATGACCGATTTGACGAAGCTTGATTTCTTCTAATTCCACAGGTTTCATTGCACCCACAATCGTTTCCACAAGGCGAGTTTTCTCTTCTGCACTCAATAGACGGTATAAATCACCTGCTTGCGTGTAGTGATCATCACTATTATGGCCAACTTGTGCCACTTGCCCAGTGACCTCGAAAGGAGTGACTTTATTTTCCCCAGATTCTGCAGGACCGCCAAAACTATTCGGTTCATAATAAACAGAACCCTTGCCATTGTCATCTGCACGCATGAAGCCATCACGCTGGTAATTATTCGCTTCCACTTTCGGACGGTTAACCGGAAGCTGGTTGTGATTCGAACCAACACGGTAACGGTGTGCATCACCATAGGCAAATAGACGTCCTTGAAGCATCTTGTCTGGAGAAGCTTCAATTCCTGGAACGAACGTTCCCGGTGAGAATGTCGCTTGCTCTACTTCACCAAAATAGTTTTCAGGATTTCTGTTCAATTCCATGCGGCCAAGTTCGATTAGCGGATAGTCTTTTTGAGACCATACTTTCGTTACATCAAATGGATCAAAACGGTACGTATCAGCATCTTCCAAAGGCATGATCTGAACATATAATTTCCATGCAGGGAAGTCTCCTTTTTCAATGGCATTGAAAAGATCTTCCGTATGGTAATCAGGGTTTTCACCTGCTAGTTTTGCTGCTAGATTCACATCAAGGTTTTTGATGCCTTGTTCAGTTTTGAAGTGGTATTTCACCCACACTCCTTTTCCTTCATCATTTACCCATTTAAATGTGTGGCTTCCGAAGCCATGTGTATGACGAAGTGTAGCCGGAATACCCCGGTCAGACATCAAAATCGTTACTTGGTGCAAAGATTCTGGTGAATGTGACCAGAAATCCCAAACTGCTGTCGGGTTTTTCAAATGTGTTCGCGGATCTCTCTTTTGTGTATGAATGAAGTCGGGGAATTTTATTGCATCGCGAATAAAGAATACAGGCGTATTATTACCGACGATATCGTAGTTTCCTTCTTCCGTGTAGAATTTAACGGCAAATCCACGTGGATCACGTACTGTATCAGCAGAACCCAATTCACCCGCTACTGTAGAAAAACGGATAAAAAGATCTGTTTTCTTGCCAACACCATTGAAAAGTTTAGCCTTCGTATACTTAGAAAGGTCGTTCGTCACTTCGAAAGTACCGTATGCACCGGCGCCTTTCGCATGAACTACACGTTCAGGCACACGTTCACGGTTGAAGTGGGCCAGTTTTTCCAATAAGTGTACATCTTGAATGAGGACGGGACCGCGTTGGCCTGCAGTGATTGAGTTTTGATTATCTCCAACTGGAGCACCCCAGCTTGTTGTAAGGTTTTTCTTATTTGTCATTATTGAACCACCTTTTCATTATTATTTATGTATACAATGATAAAGCTTATCAGAAAAAAATCAATACTTATTTATAATAATTTTAATATAATAATGAGTTCATTAATTTTGCATACATATATCGCCCCTTAACAATAGCTAGTATATGGTAATGCTTAATAACGTAAACCCTTCTTACACAGCCTATTTTAATAATTAAGTTCCTAATTATGGTATACGACACGCATGCCGCTTACTCCTTCATGGGAAATGATTTTATCAGTTCTTCATTTAATGGGATGGTAATCGAGAATAAGGAAGTATGCCCATGAACGCTTCCTTCCTCCTATTAATTTTATAACAAACTGTATCGTTCGCCTGTGACATTGTTCACTCATTAGACCTTATTTTCACAATGAATAAAAACGCAGTTTGTGAATCATTGACCCATTCCGGTTCATTTGGGTATTTCATGACCTCCTTAAAAATTGACCACAACAAAGTGTGACTAAGATGCCATCACCGTTATTTTGCTAGAGAGATTGTGAACTTACTGGTTTGTGTTCATATAGAAAATAAGATACTATTACGTTAAAATGACCGGCCAATAAGAGTAAGGGTGATATATATGAATGAGCGGAAACAACTGGTAGTTAAATATGCACACCAATTATTTATTGAAAAGGGTTATCAAGCAACATCCATTCAAGATATTTTAGATTATAGCGGCATTTCAAAAGGAACATTTTATAACTATTTTTCTTCTAAAAGCGAGTTGCTTAAGGCAGTATTCCTTTCTTCTCAAGAAAAATTCGAAAAGGAGCGGAATGAACTGCTGATTGGGCAAAACCTGGCAGATATTGAAATATTCATCAAACAATCCGAATTACAAATGCACTCCAACAAAAGCAATAAACTCTTTTCCTTATATGAAGAAGTCATGATTTCTAATGATACCGAACTTAAAAATTTCATTACACATGCAAAATTCCAGCATATACATTGGCTATCAAAACGGTTTCTCGATATATTCGGCGAAGAGAAAAAACCCTATATTTTGGACTGTGCCATTCTTTATTCCGGCATGATGCATCAAACGATTCATTTTAATGCATTGGCTAAAGAGCCTGATTTCAACCCAACTGAAATTATCCGTTATTGTGTTGATAGGATTAAAACCATTTTCGAAGATGTGAGCCAGTCAAATGTACAGCTTTTGGAACCAGATCTTATCAAGCAATGGCTGCCGGAGTGCTATACACAGCAGGATTTTCATACTGCACTCCTCCACTCTGCAAACGACCTAAAAAAGATGATCTTGAAGCTTTGTCAAGATGATGAAAGAGAACGTGTAAATAACTTAAAGTTAATTCACTTTATCCAAGAAGAATTTTTACAAAACAATGATCCACGAACCTTTCTCATCGAAAGTGCCCTGCTTTCCTTAAACAGCAATCCAAAGCTAAAAAACACATTGGAACTAAGTGAATTCGAAAAGATCATTGCCAGTAACTAAATTGAAAAAAGCCCCCCCTTAAACGGGATCTTTTCCTTTTCAAGGAAATACTCCTCCTTTTTTTTGTGACAATTCTGCAAACATACAACTGAAAATCATGAAATTTTAGTATAATGACTTGTAGTATAGGTGACTTCAGGAGGAGTTTTTCATGAATATTATATTGCGTTTTCTTATCAACGGGTTGGTATTACTCGTCATTGACTGGCTTCTCGACTCCATCACGATTCAATCTTACGGTACAGCCCTGCTGGCGGTTTTTATATTATCAATTATGAACTTGTTAGTTAGACCCATTCTGCAACTTATTACATTGCCGATAACCATCCTGACGTTCGGATTGTTTTCGTTCATTATCAATGCCTTCACGTTCCAAATCACTTCTTATGTAGTCAGCGGGTTTGTCATACATTCTTTTTGGGGAGCTCTAATCGGATCACTGTTATTGAGTTTCATTCAAAGTCTATTAATAAAAAAGAGTAAAAAAAACCGTCAGTAGGATGCTGGCGGTTTTTCGTATCGATCCTCATTTTCCATACCACCTTTCGATATTTCCCGGGCTATTCCCCTAAATTCCGCTAACCTTTTCTAGCCATATTCTCTCATTTTTGACAATACAGAAGGAGAAAGCACCTTTTTCCCATAACTTTACATAATAAATCAACTTCTCTGGAAATCAGTATCACTCGATTCATGGAATGGCTTTTTACCTGAGTGGTATGAACAGGACCTTATAGATTCCTTCAAGCGTTTTAACATGTATATCCGATTAATCGCTACCCTTTTAAATGTTCAAAAGTCTAAATTTTTAGAAAAATCACATAATTTAATTTTGTTTATATAGCATTCTGTATCGTAATTATAAGATTGTTATAGGCTAATAACGAAGAGTATTCCTTTAATAGTAAGCGTTTTCATTTTTTACTTTACAATCTTCCTATTAAAATATATTATTTAGTTGTAATATTATGTGAAAAATCAATAAATAATATGTATTCTCCTCTACTAGTGATAAAATGCTAGATAGAGAAAATTAAACTCCAACATAGAAAAGGGGAAAATTATGCAAAACTCCAAAGAATCTCAACTACATAGAGGTTTGGAAGAAAGACATATCGCATTAATGTCTCTTGGCGCAGCCATTGGAGTCGGTTTATTTCTCGGCTCGGCATCTGCGATTAAATTAGCTGGCCCAGCCATCATCATTTCCTACGGCATTGGCGGGCTTATGATCTATCTGATCATGCGTGCACTAGGGGAAATGGCGATAAAAAATCCAGTCGCAGGCTCTTTCAGTCGCTATGCAAGCGAATTTGTCGGCCCTCTTGCTGGATATATAACCGGGTGGAATTACTGGTTCGTGTGGATTGCCACCTGTATGGCTGAAATTACGGCAGTCGGAATCTATATGCAATTTTGGTTCCCTGACACTCCACAATGGGCTTGGGCGTTAGCCGCACTTGCCATCATGACAACGATTAACTTTCTTGCTGTAAAAGCTTACGGTGAATTGGAGTTTTGGTTTGCCCTAGTTAAAATCGTTACGATCATCCTTATGATTGTCCTTGGCTTCGGAATGATTATTTTTGGACTGGGGAATGGCGGAATCGCGGTTGGATTCGGTAACCTTGTTGAACATGGCGGATTTTTCCCTAATGGGATTTCCGGTGTCATCCTCTCGTTCCAAATGGTCATGTTCGCCTATTTGGGCATTGAGATGCTCGGAGTAACCGCAGGTGAAGTTAAAAACCCTGAAAAATCTTTAAAAAGAGCCATCGATACCGTTTTTTATCGGATATTACTTTTTTACGTTTTAGCTCTGACAGTCATTTTATCAATCACTCCATGGGATGAAATGAATGGAGAAAACAGCCCATTCGTTATGATGTTTGATAAAATCGGAATACCAGGCGCAGCAGGAATCATTCAGTTTGTCGTACTGACAGCAGCCCTTTCATCTTGTAACAGCGGGATCTTCAGTACAGGAAGAATGTTATTCAACCTGGCGCAGCAAGGTGAATCACCAAAAAGTTTCGAACGTACAACAAAGTCAGGCGTTCCTGGCGTTGCCATTATCGTCTCGGCTGTCGTGCTTCTTTTCGGTGTTTACCTTAACTACATGGAAGCCGATAAAGTTTTCACTTACGTCACAAGTGTCGCTACATTCGGTGCACTCTGGACATGGGGAACCATACTTGTCACACAGATTATGTCTAGACGGAAAATGAGTCAGGGAGAAAAACAAGGCTTGTCTTACAAGATGCCTCTTTTCCCATTCACTTCATATTTCACTTTAGCCTTTTTAGTATTCGTAATGGTAGTACTCGGTTTTTCAGCAGATACAAGAATCGCACTAATCGTTGGTCCGATTTGGATCTTACTGTTGGTAGCCCTGTATTATATGACCGGCTTGCATAAACGGAAAAGATAAATGTCAGAGGGTGCCCAATCTAATTGGCACCCTCTATTTCTGCCTTTATTTTTTTCCCCTTCTTTTCATGGCCCAAAGGACCACCGCAACCGCCCCGCCTAAAATAACAAGGATAGGCAAGTTTCCTATTATAAAAACAATGATTCCTGAACCCGCTTTAAGTATTAGATTCGCACTCGTTGCGAGTTGTTTCTTCGTTCTCTCCCATGTATTCAATTCCTTATTCTCAATACCTGGTACAACAATTCGGTCCTGAGATAGTGTAATTGTAACCGTTGAATACGAGGTCTGGTTTTCAAGATACTTCATTTGTCCGGTCAGCTGCTCTATTTCTTCTTGAACCGCTGCAAGATCGGATGATATTTTCAGCAAATCCTCCGTTTTCTTAGCATCTTGCATGAATACGAGTAACCTTTCCTCTACAGCCCTCTTTGACTTCAGTCTTGCTTTTAAATCCACAAATTGCTCGGTTACATCTTGGCCTGTCACATTTCTTCCGACCACTTCAGATGCCTGGCCCTCGCTATCGGAAAGAAAATCCTGAAAATGGTCTTCAGGAACCCGTACAGTGATCGATCCTTCCACCATTTCTTCATCTGCCCTGTAGATATTGGATTCAACGACATATCCGCCATATTCCTCCACCTTGTTCTCAATCTTCATTTGTGCCTTTTCAAGGCTGTTCACCTTCAATTCAAGCTGGGCTTGATGAATGACCTTTCTTTCATTCGTCATCTTCTCTTTTTCCACAACTTTTTCCGGCTCCATTTTTCCAGAAAAGGAAGCGTCCATTTTACTGCTCGCCTTTTCATCACTTGATTCTGATGCTGAATCATTTTTTTCGTTACTGCTGCATGCCGCAAGCAAAAAGAACAAACTGAAGAGAAGCATCATTGTTTTACGGTTCATCGGTATTCCCCCTTTTCTTAATAGTATCGACGAATGATTTGGAAGAAAGTTACACTTCGTTATTCAGAAATAAAAAAAGAACGCCCCTTGTATTAAGGAGCGTTCTCTTTCGAGTAAACTTCAATTAATTATTGATATTCGTAATTCTGCTTTCAGTTTCCGCCGTGATCTTTCCGCCTTTAAAGGTTTCTTTCACATAGTTAACGAAAGCTTCTAGATCAGCATGGCCAATCACACGCTCTTTTCCTTTCAGGACGGTATAGTTATCCCCCCCGCTTGCCATGAAGTCATTGACGGTCACTGTGTATGTTTCGGTATCCGTGATAGGTTTTCCGTCCGCTTTCTTCAATAAAGTGACTCGTTCCGTGACCGGTTTACTGAAGTCGGCTGTATAACTCAGCCCTGAAATTTGCAAGGTCTTCGGTGCTCCTTCAACGAACCATTGCTGTTGAAGCAACGTTTTCACTTCGGCTCCAGTAAGTTCAAGCTTAACCAATACATTCCCGAACGGCTGTATTTTAGCTAAATCAGAAAAAGTAACGTCTCCCTTTGGAATATCTGCGCGAATTCCGCCTGGATTCATGAAGGCAAAGTCTGTATTCAAATCTGCCTTCATGGAGTCTGCAATTAAATTTCCAAGTCCTGTTTCCTGCGTGTAGGCATTTGCTCTTACTATTATCTCGTCCGTTGTCCCAAGAGGTGCTTTCAACTCTGGGAACATGTCTAAATAGTCGTTAATGAATTTTGTCGTCCCGGCGTCCGGTGTGATGCCATCTTGTGAAACCGTGACGATTTCAGCTGACTTTTTGACAATATCCTTTGTGATTGGATCGATTTCCAGGTCCACATCTTCAAATGCCGTTCCATAAGAGTATGCTTGTACAATCAATTTATTATCCACATAGTTGTTGACCCTTGCGTGATTATCCCCAGCTAAGATCACATCGACTTCATCATCCACGGCTTTAGCAAGATCCGCTACTTCACCCGTGATGACTCCGTCTTTTTCAGTGCCTGGGTCATGCGAGATGATCACAATGGATTTGACGCCTTTTCCCTTTAACTCATCAACTGCCTTATTTACGGCGGGTGCCTGTTCTATGAATTCCACATTCTTAATGCCATCCGGACTAACCTTTTGAGGTGTGGCATTCGTGACTACACCTATGAATCCAATATCAACCCCGCCTACCTTTTTTATGACGTAAGGGTCCAAAATAGGTTTTTTCGTGTCTTTATATACGACATTGGCCACCACATACGGGAAATTCAATTTATCGAATACTACATCTGATGTAGGCGACTTGCCGCCATTGATTTGAGCCATCAGGGTTTCTACCCCTTTATCGAACTCATGGTTCCCGACAGTTCCCACATCGAATTTCATATTATTCAAAAACTGTAGCGTCGGTTTGTCCTGGATCAAAGAGGAAACGGGAGCACTTGCCCCGACAGCATCCCCCGCTGATAGTAACAGTGTATGATCAGGATTTTCTGCTTTGCGTTGCTTTACATGTGCAGCTAAATAATCGGCCCTTCCCTGTTTGATACCGCCAAAATCAGAAGTAGTATCAAGCTGGCCGTGAAGATCATTGATTCCAAGCAATTGCACTTTAACGTTTTCTTTGCCAAGATTGAATTTATAAATACCAAAGCCTTTATCATCTTGATTACCCGTATAAGTAATCGGGCTGTCTTCATTTAAATATTCCGCTCCCTTTGGAGATGATGTAAAAGTAACATTCACCTTGCCTGAAATCGGGGCGATCGACCAGTTATTATCGGCGGTTGGATTGATCTCCTTTTCTTGTGTAATGTAATCCATTAGGATCTGGCGATTTTCATCCGCAGAGTCCACTACGTATTCACTGCCCTTGACTCCTGGGAAGTTTCCTCCGCCCGAGGCACGGTAATTATTCGTCACGACGATGAAGTCCTGATTCGAATCAACTGGTTTGCCATTATATTTTAAATCGGCAATCCTGCTTGAATCCGACACTTTTATCCCTTTTTCATCATAGCGCGGAGCCTTAGTGACATCGATTTGATACGTAACGCCGTCAATGACATCAAAATTATAGACAGCAAACTTTCCATTAAGCAATTCTTGTTCCTCAGTTTTGGAAGGATCAATTTTATTATATTTCCCTGCAGACATCTCAAGCCATTCTTTTACAACGGATCCTTTGATCTTGATTGCCTTCAAGGTATTATCGTATAAATATAAATCGCCGGCGCTGCGAATGGTCAAACCGCCTTTTTTGATTTCCGTGAACTCTTCAACTCCATTGCGACCCGCTTTGAACGGCGCTCCTACAGAGAGAATAGGCAAGTCTTTGTATTCAGGACGGTTGCTTTGGATGTATTTCTCTACATACCATTTCTGTGCGCTCGTCACGACTTGTACAGAAGGATCATCTTGTACAAGGGCGAAGTAACTATGAATGGGGGCTGTAGTCGTTCCAATTGGCGTGTTAACATACTTGATCGTTCCTTCGTGATCCCTTTTAACGGCTTTGACGACAGCTGCATCTTCAGCCGCTTTTATCCCTGTTACTTTGTCGTTGATTGCCCGTGTTGATGAATCGGAATGAACGACTTTCCATTTCCCCTTGATATTCTGGATATCAAGGTCGATGATCCCTAGATGACTGCCGCCATACCCTGCTTGAACGGCTGGTACACCATTTATGGTACCCTTTTTATTATCCACCCCTTTAAGGACATTGCCTTGGCTATCTTTAAATAGACTGTCTAAAGACGCTTCATCTTGTGCCGGAAAGACTTTATGTGTATGGGAGAACGTGATGGCATCGATTCCGGATACTTTACTTAATGAATAGATGACATCTTCAGTATTTTTGGTGTCTCCATTAAACCCGGAATGTGTCAGAGCCACGATGACATCTGCGCCCTTTTTCTTCATTTCAGGTACATATTCATTTGCAGTCGCGATGATTTCTTTTGTAATGACTTTACCTTCAAGATTTGCTTTATCCCAATCCATGATTTGTGGAGGAGCGAATCCGATGTAGCCTACTTTTACTGATTTTTCATTTCCATTGATGTCTTTTACCTTCTTGGTGACGATTTTATATGGCGTATATTTATTTTTATCATTCTTTGGATTGTTATCTTTATCTTTTTTATAAACATTGGCATTGACATAAGGGAAGTTCGCATCGTTTATGGCTTCGTCTAAATAAGATAAACCATAATTGAATTCGTGATTGCCGAATGTGGCCACATCATAATCAAGCAAGTTCATCGCTTTATAGACAGGGTGGACACCCCCTTTCTTCAGTGGTGCTATATTCGCTTTGTAAGTACCTAACGGCGTTCCTTGAATAAGGTCGCCATTATCTACTAAAACACTATTTTTCACTTCTTTTCTTGCTTGTTTGATTAATGTTGCCGTCCGTGAAAAGCCGACGGAGTCCGATACGGCATCTTTATAATAATCATAGCTTACTAGATTAGTGTGTATATCCGTCGTTTCCATGATCCTTAATTCAAACGGAGCATCTGAAACAGGGTTTGCCAGGCTGTTGCCGAAGCTACTCGTATTGCCGTTATACTTGGAGACCACCGATATTTTGACCCAATAACCCGATTTGTACGAGTTGAAGTATGCAGAGAATTTTTGGGCTGATTTAATATCCGTCTCGACAGCTGACTGTGAAATGACCTTTGTCCCATTCATTAGCTGGAACACAACAGTTTCATTTCCCTTGTTCCCCTTTTTCGGCGTGACCGTTACAGTTGCTTTTGTGCCGTTTGTGTAATTGACAGTAGGGGCTGAAATAATAAATGGTTTAGTCGTGACCGGTTTCTTGTTAGTCTCTTTTGCGGAGGTCTCCCCCGGTGCGGTAAATGGTGCGGTTATCAAACTTACAGCAAGAAGCGGGGCAAGCATTTTTTTAACATGCATCTTGGACATACTTCACAACCCTTCTATTTTTGTAAAATGCTAGAATAATATACCATAATTTTGTCGAAAACACGTCACGTTTTACCGTAATATTAAGAATTTTGAATAATTATAACCATTTACCTTCAATAATATTAATCATTAACGAATCGCATTGAATCCTTGGGGAGAAGGTTTGCTTTTGGAGGGCATAAAAAAGGCTGGCTCATGAGCATGTGCCAGCTTGCTTGTATCGTATGGATGAACCTCGAAAACGTATCGAACGCAGAGATTCCGTCACCTTCAGACATTTACAGTAAGGTGCCTCTTCAAAAATCACTGTCATTTATTACTGATTTATTGAATAAATGATATCGTCTTTTTTGATTAGAACCTATCATGCTCGATCTATTAAACTGGCTGAAACCGGTTTGATCCCCATCTCCCTCGACCAGATGGACAACTGTCCTATATGATGAATTTCGTGGGCTATCAGGTGGCGCAGTATCCTGCCTTTTTCGTATGTCCCCTCCATCCAAGATGGCTGAATCATTCCATTCTCATCTTCAAAGGAATGCGAGTTCAAATAGTCCATGACTTCAAAATGATAGCTCTCAGATAACTCTTCTACTTTCTCGATCGTATCATAAGAGTCTAAATCAATTCCGAGATCCGGCTTCCCTTGTATAGCCCGAATCCAGCTGTATTCAACATCGATAATGTGAGCGAGCGTCCTTAAAACATTGCCCATCCCGCCCGTACGCTTCCGTTTAAGATCTTCACTCGATACGGACCGGCACCATTCGAACCATTCACTTCGCACCTGCCAGTTATAAGTGAATAATGTCAACATCCAATCCCCCCCCTAATTCTCCTCGTCGTCAGCACTGCAGCTTGTATGAGTAATAATCCTGCCGATGAATGGTTTTGAATCCGCAAGATTCATAGAGTCTTAAAGCATGAGCATTCGTTGCCTCGACTTCAAGAAATATATCATATCCAAGTTGACATTGTTCGGCTACGATCTTTTTCAGTACCTTTGTGCCAAGTCCACTTCCCTGGTATTTAGGAAAAATGGAAAATCCATAAATCCACGCTTCCCGACCTGAGTGATCAACACGGATTTTCCCGACCGCTCGACCATCTTTTTCAATGATCATGGTTTTCAGCGTGGCCTCGTAAAGAATGCGCTGATAATAATCTCTCGCCTCTTTTTCCGTGAATTGGAAACACTGAATATCAAGCTGAATTTCCGTTTCCTCATCACCACTCCGTGAAGGGCGAACGACTGCATCCTCATAATCATCCAGCTCCGTTTGAGACCATTTCATTTGAAACTCAGAAAAAGCAAACTCACATGGCAGCTGTTTCAAAAATCCTTTCCCTGAATGAGAATGAGCAGGTGAATTCAAAATGATCAACTTATAATCCCGCTGCATGGCATTCCTCATAGCTTCGCCCATCAGCTTAGTAAAAATGCCTTGCCTCCTAAAATCAGGATGTACCATCCCGCACATCTCCACTTTGTTTCCAAATTCGTACAGTCCAAGAAAACCAACAAGTCTCAATCCCTCATAGTGAAGATAATCATTCTTATTCACACCATTTCGACTGCGAAGTGTCTCCCAGTTCAGCTTTAATGTAAAATCTCCCCGTTCACATTCTTGTTGTAGAATTCGAATATCCTCCAGCTGTTTTTCATTCAAAATTCCCACCCCTTTTCCATAGTATCAGTTTATTACCAAAAAATGAGAAAAGCAGCACCCTTTATTAGGATACTGCCAACTTTATATAAGTTTATTTAAGAATGTTGTTTTTTTAAAAGTATTTTCACTTTAATCCATAAAACTAAAAACGTACAGGAGGAGGATTTCCTATCTAATTCCATTGACGGATGAATTATAGTAGTAAAATGATTCCAATTGACGATTATTTTTTACCTATTTTATGGTATATTCCAAATAATGGATTACTCATTTTTTTATTTGACTAAAAAGGAGGAATGTAATAGGTTAAAATTACCATTGTGCCGATTTTTTTATACCCGAATTCCGGACCCTTTTTTGAATAGAATCCGAAACTCGGTTTTTACTACCTAGCACATAACGTCCTGAGGTTATCGTTTCGTTTTATGAGCGGACTTTTTTAAGTTCTCTACGTCCGTTGTCAGTTCTTTTAATTGTTTACCGAAGCGGAAGAGCAAAAACATAGAAACGACGAATGGATAGCCAAATTCGCTAACTAATGACACCCACACAGTAGCATCCTCAATCATCATCCTCTTCACCCCTTTTCTTGTATCTGATATCTAAAGTGAAACATGTTTAAAAAAATCAATCTAGCACTATTGATTTATAGATAAAAGAACGAATGTTCGTATATAATTGATTTATTCCACTTGTCCATCACTTTATTAATTAAAGGAGGGATAGCAATGAACCAATTAACCGCTCATTTCTTTTCTCATTCATTGGAATTTTTACAGCAACAGTACTCATCTTTCTTTGAACAACCGATCATTCAAGTATTTTTACAGAACCCAGAGCATATGAAGATTCTCAGAGAGACTCTTGATTCCCCTTCTTCTCACAACATTTATCATCTCAACGAGACTTTCAAAATTTTCTATTACCGGGCGAAGGTTTACAAATACATGTGCTCCCTAATTTACTTTTTCTCCGTTGATTTTGATAAAAGGGCACGGAAGCAGCGGGAACGCTATCGAATGGTACTGGATGCAGCGCCGAGGGATACTGGCGGAATAATTGATCGAATCGGAACTTTGGACCTTCAACTTGAAAATATGGGTGAAACGAATGAACTCTCCTCACACATAAGTGATGAAGAAATGATAAAAGCCTTAAAGAACTTAACCACCAAACAAAGCCTGGTGTTGACCATGATCTTTTCGTACGGCCTATCCAACAAGGAAATTGCTGCGTATTTCCATGAGTCGCCACAGAATATCTCAAGTATCCGTAAACAAGCTCTCAAAAAACTTCGAAAGCACTATATGGATGAGGTATATGCTAGAAAGGAGAAAAGCCATTGTGGATAAAAAACTCTCAAAAGAGGAATTGTTGAATCTAATTGATTCTTTGAATCCTAAAATAAAAAAATCGTTATTAAACACAAACTATCAAGACCGGAATGACCTGGAACAAGAAATTAAGCTCAAAATCATCGAGTCATATGAAAAAATCGCTGCAATCGAGGCTCCTAATTTCGAAGAGTTCCTTACTGAGTTCTTGACTAGGCAAAAATAATAAAAAAAGTACCACGTCCAGAACATGCTGGATTTGGTACTTTTTTTATGAAAAATATTCGTTTCTCAGTATGATGGATTCATTGTCAGCTTATCCCCTTTTGGATCGGCTAATACGGTTTTGTGATAAGTACCTTCTGCCCAATCATCAAGCTGATCGTGGTACCATTCGCTTTTAACGTTACCCGATTGGCCCGGGCCAACGAGGTGATAGGCCTGACTCATGTCGGATAGGTCGATGACAAATCTCCAGGCCCCCCCATGATTAACGGTTCCGTCATCTAAAAATGCCGCTGCCTGTACGGTGACACTGCTGCCGCCGACCGGCAATCCACCGCCGCTGTTAAACAATAGATTTAACGGGGTGACACTCGATAGCGGGTGGTTAAACCTTACCTGATGATAGTCTCCCCATTCCCAATCAGCTATATCGTCACCTTGTGATTCTTCCAATTCCCCTAACGTCTCCTGCAACGACTTTGCGAGTACCTGTTCCAGCCCGCCTGCCTCTTCAATCCAAGGACCTGGCTTCCCGTCCAGTGCCCGTCTCAGCAGTTCATCGACTGCAGAACGTCTTCCATTAAAGAGGTTGAGGGTTTCCTCAGGTATTTCTTCTGTAAACAGAACTTCCCCTATTTTTTTCATCCAGACATTAAATATCATCGGTGCCGCTTCATCAACGGAATCAATATGATTCCATTTCTTCAGAATCCTTAGAGCCTGGTCTTCCTGTTTACCCGATGAGCCTTTCAATACCTCCAGAAATTGAGGGACAAACTCCTTAGCTTGCAGATTCACCTGATCCATCTGCAGACTTTGCATATCCTCTGCCGTAAGCTTTTTATTGGCCTTTAAAAACTCCTGTATCCTCATCTGACGGTAAGGCTGTGCCCAGTTATTGCTGATATGGTACGGGTAATCATCAGAGATGACTTTATTATTGGCTGTCGAAATGAACCCTTCTTTTGGATTGATCGTTTTTGGAAGTTCATCAAATGGAATATAGCCTTTCCATTCATATTCATCTGTCCATCCAGGTACAGGCAGCATACTATCTCCTTTTTTCCGGATTGGGATCTTGCCGTTCGCCTTATAGGCAATGGTCCCATCGACCGAGGCAAAGACGAAATTCTGTGCCGGCGTTTCAAATTCCAAAAGTGCCTTTTCGAATTCTTTCCAGTTTGCCGCTTTATTCATATTCAATACGGCTTCAAGCTCGGCAGATGGATCAAGTGCCGTCCACCTTAATGCAAGCACAGTATCTTTTCCGCTTTTGCCGGCAAACTCGGAGACAACCGGTCCATGGCGGGTAACCGTCACTTTATAGTCAAGTGTCTTCCCATCCTTCACCTTGATCGGCTCGTCCAAGATTTTTGCTTTTTTCCATTTATCTTTGAAGGCAAATTCCATCTCATTTTCCGGGTTTCTCTTTTCAATAAACAGATCCTGGACATCCGGACCTGTATTGGTCACACCCCAAGCGATCTTTTCGTTATGACCAAGAATGATTCCCGGAACCCCGGCAAAGATAACACCGCTCACATTGACTGACGGTGCCTCCAAATGCATTTGATACCAAACGGACGGTGTAGCTAACCCTAGATGAGGATCGTCTGCCAAAAGCGGCTGACCGGAATCCGTTTTCTTACCCGATACGACCCAGTTATTGCTGCCGTTGAATTCATAAGGAATAACGGCCCCAGCGAAACTTTTTTCAATATCCAGTTCTTCCTTACTTATGATATAAGGAGCGTTCTTTGGATAATTCGGGAATAAATCATACGCTTTTTCCTTTGGGAAAGTTTGCAGCAAATACTGTCTAAACGCCTGATCTTCCCAGTTCCCGCCTAAATCAAAAGCCATATATTTACCGATGGTGAGCGAATCGACGGGTGTCCATGGCTCTGGTTCGTATCCAAGTAAAGTGAACTCGACCGGCCATTTTCCATTCTCCTTCAATTCATCGATATAAAGATTGACCCCTTCTGCAAATACATCCAAGGCTTCTTTCCCGTCACTTGTATATTCTGCATATGAGGCTTCAGCTGCCCGCCTCAACCCAAGTGTGCGGAAATATTTATCATTCTTGACGGTTTTCTCACCAATCACTTCACTCAATCTTCCTGACGCCTGACGCCTGCTTAAATCCATTTGAAATAAACGGTCTTGTGCTTGGATGTACCCTTGTGCTAAATATAAATCATGTTCATTTGCAGCGTTAATATGAGGGACACCACTGGAATCCCTCACAACCGTAACCGTTTCCAAAAGACCTGGAAGCGATATTTCCCCCTTTGTTTCCGGCAAGGGTCTTGATAGAAATACATTTGCTGCAATCAAGACAGACAGCAAAAGTAAAATCAGGATTCCAAAACTCCATAGTGCACGTTTTCTCCACTTCCGTTTTGGTTTTTGCTGGGGCACGGCAACTTCCATCAATTCATCTCCCTTTCCCTATAAAACTCTCTCTTTCTTTCTACTTAAGGTATTCCGCATTTCATCCCAGCTTTCCTACCAACTTCCCAACTTTCTCTCTTTTCCTTCAAGAATGATAGCAATTTTTTGATTTTCTAAAAGGGAGGATTAAATTATTTTCACGATTCCCTATAAACGTTGATCGATACAAAAACACCGATACTATGTATCGATGTTAGGGGAAGGTCAGCTATTTTTAATTATGTATTCAATCACTTTATCTACATCATCGGAATAAAAAAGGGCCTTATCAAAGTCATGGGCCGCCTTCGTCTCGGCTTCCATGTATTCAACCATGGTAAGTAAACCAAAGAGCCTCTTCCATTTATGGTTTTTCTCCAGAAGTTTTCTTTCCCTTTTTATATCCTCTGGTATGAATTCGTTAATGATAAAACAAGGGCCTGAAAATGCGGGGTACAAAAAACGGTCGTTCAAGTTGCGTAATTTTTCTTGATCCCATTCCACCCTGACCAAATCGGATATGACCGACACATTTTGGACCGATTCGAGAATGCGTTTTGACAAAGCATCATATTCTTCGTCTTCTAATCCGTTATCTGTCATGATCCCTATACAATACCATTTTTCATCCGGTTCCAGATCATCATTTTTCTTCTTGAAAAACACTCTTCATCCACCTTCCTTTAAACCTTATATGACCCATCTGTTTGGGAATTGTTTCTGTATGTGTCTCACCATTCACGTTTTTTCCATTCGTTACAAGAGCGGGGTATGTGCAACATGCTCTTTCCGCCATTTCACTATACCATGAAGAAATATCATTAGGATGATAAAAGGATAAAACTCAAACTCCATAAATACTTCGTCATACAAAAAAAGATATCCTGAAAAAGGATATCTCCATCATATTGGTTGAATTGCCAGTCCTCTTTGTTTAAAGAGGTACTCCATAGCCTGCGCGAAGGATAGAAAAGCTTTTACCTGGTTAGCAAAATCTAATTTTACAATTTTTTTCACCACATCGGGAGTAAAACCGACAAACATCGTTTCCGTTCCCATCAACGACAGTGCCCCCACCAATTGATCGAGCAGGGAAAGTAAATCACTTTCCTTCGTAAAGGTAATGCCGGAGAAATCCATGATCAATACTTCCGCATGAAAATCTGAACATTTTTGCAGTACCGTCGATTGCATCGACTCCATTCTCCAATCATCAATGCGCCCGATCAACGGTATGAGCAGGACATCCTTTAATACGGTCTGAACGATCGGAGTTGCCAATTCTTCCATGACTACTTGGTTTTCTTTTATCTTCTTCAAAGAATCATTTGCCGCTTTTGCCATTTCTTTATAATGATTCACATAACTAATACTCACACAATGAATGTATTGGTCCAGGATTGCATCAATTATCGAACTTGCCTTTAGCAAAATTTCAATCGAGTAATAACGGTTGCTTACCTCTTCTTCAATGAAACTCCAGAATAGGTTACGCACCAGCTGAGCTTCCTCAATATTCTTATCTAAAGGAACACCCATATCCACGATGCGCTTTCCAATTGTCATGCCCGTTACTTTCATACTTTCCATCGCTTGTGCCTTACCATGAATCAAAGCATCTGCATGAATTTGAATGAGCTGTGACCTTACCTCTTTGCTTGTTTCGAAGTCAAGGAGTGGGTCCTCTTCTTCAAACAGCTCGATATGTTCCACTAAGATATATTTGAATTTTTCAATTTTTTCACCGATCATTCTTAATTCTTCCATGTAAACCTCCCATACAGGGCTTTTATCACATTTTATCAAATTATTAATGATTAAGGATATAAAATCCTTCTATTACCAATATGATAATAGACGTTTACCCTTTTCTTAAAAAGGGTAAACGATATATATAACTTGGAGGGATTACCATGAAAAAAGATCAACAAGACTTTGAATCCGAAAACATGAGCGATTTAGTCGAACTGATAAACAGTAAAAATAACAGCCGCAGGATCTTGGATGTACTACGGCGTAATAAAAAGGATAAAGGTAAAAGCAAAGATAAAAAATGAAAAAGCCCAGTCCAACATGGCCTGGGTTTTTGAATGCATAAAATAAAAGAGCTGAATTCGTTTTTTAAACAAACTCAGCTCTTCCGCCATTATTTACTGATCGGCACTATCTTTTTCTCCGAATTTCCTTCACATGATTTCCCTCGGTAGTTATATAGACTGTTTCATCAATTTTGTATGTTAAATAACGGTCACAATCTATTTCCAACGTTTTCCCATTGCTGAACTTCATTGCGCAATTGGAGCCCTCTTCGGTTTCCGTCACATCAATGACTTTGTTCGTCTTAAAACCGACCGCCTTGCCATCGGAGAAATGAGGATAGTATTTTTCAACAATCTCCACTTTTTCCAACCTGCCCGGACTTGTTAAATATACAACGAATAATATAATTAAAACGGCTATTAACCCAATGAGAATTACTGCTTTTCGTTTCACTCTATCTATTACCCTCTTCTCTTATCAATCTATTATTCAATTTCCATTTTCACTAGATTATATTCAGGATTCCGGAAAATCATGATAGAAAAGATCATTTTATTTAGCGATTTTCACGTTTTCCACCATTATGGCACAAATAGCCGCCAGAACGATTAGAATGGATACAGCCGAGATGACCCCTCCCCAGCCGAATCTCATCAGAAATAAACCGCCTGATGCCCCAACGACACTAGACCCAGCATAATAAAACAGTAGATATAAAGAGGATGCTTGGGCCTTTTCACTTTTTTCGGCTAAACTTCCAACCCAGCTGCTCGCAATTGAATGAGCTCCAAAAAAGCCAAATGTAAACAGGGCAAGCCCGAGTATTTTCAGTATAAGCGGATCCAATAACGTTAAAAGGGCCCCCACTAGCATGATTGCGATTCCGGAAAGAAGAACGAGCCTCCGACTATATTGATCCGCAAGCTTCCCCATCCATGTAGAACTAAATGTTCCAACAAGATAAATAATGAAAATGAAGCCGATCAATGTCTGTGATAAATGATATGGCGGTCCCATTAATGGTATACCCACAAAGTTATAAACCGTAACAAACGAGCCCATTAATAGGAAAGCCATACCGAATAAGAGTACTAGTCTGCTATTTCTTAAGTTATTAATCAGAGATGCTTTTATTCTCGATACTGAGACTCCTGCGCGGACAGCATGATGCGAAGGAGGAAGCATCCACCAAAAAGCCAGACTGATGACTAAACTTAAAGCTCCAAGGCTGCCAATCGCTATGTTCCATGAGAAGTGATCAGTCAGGACCCCTACAATCAGCCTGCCAGCCAATCCTCCGATGCTCGAACCGCTCACGTATATTCCCATCACATAGCCCAGACTTTTCGGATGAAATTCTTCATTGATGTAGGCCATGGCTATTGCCGGGAATCCAGCAAGCACAGCTCCTTGAATCGCTCGTATTGCAATCAGGATGTATAGGTCATCTTGGATGAAGCTGACACATATGGATAACAAAGCAGACAACGTGAGCGCTGTCCCCATTATTTTTTTCCTATCGATATTTTCAGAGAAAAAGGAAACAAGCAATAAACAAATAGCAAGCGTTCCTGTTGCAAAAGATAATGTCAGACTTGCCATTGCCGGAGAAACGGCGAATTGCTTGGCGAATACCGGAATGACCGGTTGCGTGCTATATAGATCGGCAAACGTTACAAAGCTACCAAGAAATAAAGCCAAGATTGTCTTCCTGAATGATTTACCAGCTGGCTCGATATAATTCACGTTAATTCAGACCCTTCACTTTTAAACTTTTCCACTATGTTAATACGAACTGACTAAGTTGTCTATTTCTCCACGTATGGCAAAAAGGCAAGATTAGTACCAGCAAGCGCTTCTTCTTCATAAAAAAATCCCTTCACTGCGCGGAGTGAAGGGATTTTCATTAATATGACCGTTTATCATTACGCTCACTTTTTTTAAGCAGCCAGTACACAGGCATACCTATAATGAGGATGATCACCGAATACAGGGCATTTAAAGGTGTTTGAATTAATGTGCTTAAAACAATATATATCGCACCAGCAATCGCCACGATCGGAATCAATGGGTAAAACGGTACTTTATACGTTTTCGCATCCGGATCTTTCTTCCGTAAGATGAAGACCGCAAAGAAGGCTAAACCATAAAAACAGAAGACCGAGAAGACGGCCATATTGGTAAGTTTGTCAGGGTCTGTCGCAACCATCATGATGATTGCAATGATCACTTGTAATACCGTCGCATTTATTGGTGTTTTAAACTTGGGCGATATTTTCCCGATTTGCTCATGGCCAGGCATCATTTTATCAGTCGCCATCGCCAATGTTATGCGCGGAAAGGTCAGAAGCTTTCCGTTCAAGCAACCGAAGATTGAAATCGCTATTCCGATTGATATCAATTTTCCGCCCAATTCACCAAATAGAAGCGTTGCCGCTACATTCGCTGCATTCGTACCATGAGCTATGACTCCCTCTGCTCCCAATACATGAAGCATGGCAAGGTTCACAGCTAAGTAAGCGACCATGACCACGACTAATCCCGTTATGATTGCTCGCGGCAACGTTTTCTGCGGGTTTTTCATTTCTCCTGCCATGAAGCCGACATTCATCCAGCCATCATACGCCCAAAGCGTAGCCAAAATCGCACCGGCCATACTGATTTTCATAGAACCTTCACTGTTGATATTGAATACAGGCATATCACCTTGTGCGATACCGAACACTGCTATGAAAATGATGGGGATCAATTTAGCAACGGTCGATATGGTTTGTATCATACCGCCGTATTTTGTCCCCAGCAGGTTCATGCCTGCTATAAATACGATCGTAATAACTCCTATTGCCAATGCGTAATCTGAAGAGATATTAAATATCCCTGCCAATAACAACCCGAAGTATAGACTGAGTGCGCCCATGACTGCAGGCCCATATACCAATGTTTGAACCCAGCCGCATAGAAATCCCCATGCTTTTCCGTACACTTCTTCCATATAGACGTATAAGCCTCCCGTTTTAGGAATCCGTGTACTCACTTCCGCAATCGTCAATCCGCTTGCCAGGGTAATTAGACCACCAATCAACCAAGCTAACAAGCCCATGGTTGAATTACCGCTTAACTCAAGCACGTCACCAGGTCTCATGAAAATACCAGAACCAATAACTGTACCAACTACAATAGATGTTCCAACCCAAAAGCCAACCGTTTTCTTCAATTGGTCATTCCTCATGATGTCCTCCCCAGGTGTACACATGTACTTATTTTATATTAAAATTATATCATATAAATTATATGAAAATAGTTTATTCAATAGTTAGAATCTTCTCGCGAATAACAAGAACCATTGATATTACTGTGCTCGGGGTGCTATATTACATTTAAATTTTTTTACTAATTATGTCTGAAACTGCACTTAAAACCGAATATTTTTTTCAATACAAAAGATTATTCAATTTTTTTATCAAAAATTACGAATTAAAAACCCCTAAACATAATAATCATTCGTTATATTCTTTCGGTAATTCTAAGCGTTTTTTTCGGGCATGAAAAAACCACCCCATTTAAACAGGGTGGTTTCACTCCTCTTTCAAGCTTCGGTTCGTATTACCAAATAATGAATAGAAGCACAACTGCCAAGACAATCCGGTAGATGGCAAATGGAGTCAATTTAACTTTATTGATTAATTTCAAGAAAAAGCGGATGCAGAATAATGCAAAGATAAATGCACTGATGAAACCAGCGATAAAAAATGGCAAAACATCAGGTGTGAAGAATTCCCAATATTTCACGATTTTCAACAGACTGGCACCTGCCATGATTGGCACTGCCATGATGAACGTGAAATCGGAAGCAGCCCGATAGCTCATACCTAAAAGCACACCACCGGAAATCGTTGAACCTGAACGGGAAAATCCAGGCCATAATGATAAACATTGGATTAACCCAACTCCAAGGGCTTGTTTATATGTGATTTGGTCAACCGTTTCAGCAGTCAACCTTGGACGGAATTTATCCGCAGCAATCATCAATAACGCGCCAAGGAACAATCCGACGATAACCGTCTTCATCGTAAATAAATTTTCATCGATGTAATCTTCGAACAATAAACCTAAAACCGCAGCCGGTAACAAACCGACGATGATCTGCAATAGGTTTAGCTTTTTGCCCTTCACAGCAGATGTGTCCTTCAATCTCCTTAAACCAAGCAAGTCCATGAACCGCCCCCAGAAGAGCACCACTACAGCCAGTATCGAACCAAGCTGGATGACCACCTTGAACGCATTGGCCACTTCACTCCCGTAAAGCTCGCTCGACTTCAGCCATAAATCATCGACGATAATCATATGCCCTGTGGACGATACAGGAGCAAATTCAGTTAATCCTTCAACAAGTCCAAGGACAACCGCAACAAAAATTTCCCACATATTCATTATTTTCACCTCATAATTCGAACACCTATTTATGGAAATACCATTAGTTATTGTACTCGTTGTTTAAATCATTGTCTATTAAACATAGCTGAAACATTTTAAGGGTATATGTATGATAGGTTCTAGATAAAGTTTAAAGGGGAAGTGATGAATTTGCAAAGCATAAAAATTTTCGCCCATAGAGGGTCCAAAGGGACTCACCCTGAAAATACCATGGCCGCCTTTCAAAAGGCTGCAGAAATCGGTGCCGAGGGAATCGAGTTCGATGTCCATCTTAGTTCTGATGGGGAATTGGTCATAATTCATGATGAAACACTTGATCGAACGACCTCCCTTACAGGGTATGTAAAAGATCATTCGGCACAAATGCTGAAAACGGCGGATGCCGGGGGTAAATTCTCCAAGGAATTCCTTGGAGAGCCGATCCCTTTTTTAACGGATGTTTTCGACTGGGCCAGGGGTAATGCACTTTTGATGAATATCGAAATAAAAACGGATAAACTCGCTTACGAAGGAATCGAACAGAAGATTATAGATGCAATTCGTCAATATCGAATGGAAAGCCGGGTGGTCCTTTCCTCCTTCAACCATGATTCGATTGAAAAAGCGAAGGTGCTTGCTCCAGAACTTGAACGTGCTTTATTGTTCGAGGGGCTTCCTGATAACTTCGAAGAAATCTTAAGTAAAAAAATGGAATCCGGTTTTCATCCTGATAAAAATAGCCTCACTGAAGCCATAGCTGAAGCGGCAAAAAAACTTGGATACAAAATCCGGCCTTGGGTCGCCAATGATGAAACGGACATCATCAAGCTTGCTAAGATGGATGTGGACGTTATCATGACAGACTTCCCTGAAAAGGCAATCAAGATTTTAAAGGCTTGGCAGGCAACTAGCTGAACAATGCGAAAGAGAAGGAGCGATGCTCCTTCTCTTTCTAATCCATTTTTATTCAGTTAATTAACGAGAATATCCGCCTAATTGTTGCTCAGCCATTTGTACTAAACGTTTTGTGATTTCCCCACCAACAGATCCGTTAGCGCGAGAAGTAGTGTCAGCACCTAGGTTTACACCAAATTCACTAGCGATTTCATTCTTCATTTGTTGTAGAGCTTGCTCTGCACCAGCTACTACTAGTTGATTGCTGTTATTGTTGTTTGCCATGTATTTTCACCTCCTACTAATATTAATTAGCATTTTAGGCTTAAATTATTATTGCCAATTTATTGAATTATTTTTTCTTTTCGATTCCTTCAATCCAAAGCTCTTTATCATGAATTTCTTTTTATGCTCATAAACTGTTAGGAAACTTTCAGTAGGAGGGAAAATAATTGCAAATACATGTGGTTAGGCCAGGCCAGACGTTATTTGGCATCGCCCAGACGTACAGCGTAACCGTCGATCGGCTCGTGGAAACAAATAAGATTCCTAACCCAAATAATCTTGTTTCGGGGCAGGCCCTTGTCATTCCAATTGTCGGAAGCTATTATTTCGTTCAACCGGGTGATAGTCTTTATTCCATTTCCCAAAAGGTTAATGTCCCTTTTCAAGAATTGGCAAAAATAAACGGCATTTCCGAAAATCAGTCCTTATCCGTGGGATATCGGCTCTATATTCCGGCACGTAAAAAAAGGACCGCCGAATTCAACGGCTATGTCGAGCCGAGGGGTACGACCGTTGCACCTGCCCTTGTGACGGCCGCAAGAGAGGCTGCGCCCTATTTAACCTACTTAGCTCCATTCAGCTTCCAGGTGCTTCGTGACGGCTCCTTAAAAGAGCCATTACTCGATGATTTCCCTGCCATCGCCAGGGAAAACAAAAATGTCTTAATGATGGTGATCACGAATCAGGAAAATGACCAATTCAGCGATGAGCTCGGACGAATCATCTTAACGAATACTTCCGTTCAAAATAAGTTTCTGAACAATATCGTTGCAACCGCGAAGAAATACGGTTTCAGGGATATCCACTTTGACTTTGAGTTTTTGCGGCCGACAGATAAAGAAGCCTATAATCAATTTCTCCGAAAAGCCAAGGAGCGATTCAAGAAAGAAGGATGGTTCATTTCAACGGCACTTGCCCCGAAAACAAGTGCGGAACAAAAAGGACGCTGGTATGAGGCACATGACTATAAGGCACATGGTGAAATCGTCGACTTTGTTATCATCATGACTTACGAATGGGGATATAGCGGCGGACCTGCAATGGCAGTGTCTCCAATTGGACCTGTTCGCGATGTACTCGAATATGCCATCACCGATATTCCCGCCAACAAAATCCTGATGGGTCAAAACCTATATGGCTATAATTGGACCCTGCCTTTTGTACAGGGATCCACAGCCAAGGCTGTAAGCCCTCAGCAGGCCATCCAAATTGCAGCGGCCAATAATGTAGCCATCGAGTATGATGAAACCGCACAGGCCCCACATTTCAGATATACAGATATTGAAGATAAGCAGCATGAGGTATGGTTTGAAGATGCCAGATCGATTCAGGCAAAATTCGATTTACTTAAAGAACTGAATTTGAGGGGGATGAGTTATTGGAAACTCGGCCTATCCTTCCCGCAAAACTGGCTGCTCATCAGCGACAACTTTAACGTACGCAGAAGGGTTTGAGAACAGAATGAGCCTCTCCTCAATTTCTTGGAATGCCAAAGCGTAAACGGGCATATAATCCATTAACGAGCATGAAGTCCAGGTTCAGGATACGTGACTCAACCACAAAAGCCTTCCGGCGTTTTCCGGAAGGCTTTTGGCATTTTCCCGTATTCAAGTTGCAGTTTTCCAGGTTAATTAGCAGGAATTCATAACTCAAAGTTTTCCGCCTTCACCTTATGAGCAAAGCTTTTTTTGACCATACTAAAAGGAACAGCTTAAGGGGTGTGAAAACATGATTCGAATCAGTCCATTCAATAGCGCCTTTCCTAGAATTCCCCGTATCATTAGATTGCTTTCCATCATCGCGTTATTTTTGCTCTCATTCGGGATAGTGATTCACCTTGTGGAGCCAAAGAGATTTCCCACCTTACTTGATGGCATCTGGTGGGCAATCGTGACGATGTCAACGGTAGGTTACGGAGATTACACGCCTGTGACCAATCTTGGTAAAGTCATTGGGATCATCCTCATATTGTCCGGTGCCGGCCTGGTCACCTCTTATTTTGCTTATATTGCTAAAATGTCCATTTCCACCGAACAGCAATTTTTAACGGGAAAGAAAGAATTCAGTGGCGGCGGTCATATAATCATAGTGGGCTGGAATGAACGCTCCAAGAGAATCATCCAAAACATCCATGACCTTAAACATCATCAATCCATTGTCCTTATAGATGATACGCTGCAAAAGCACCCGCTTCCAAGAACGAATATCCACTTCGTTCAAGGAAAAGCTACATTGGATCCCGTTTTGCAAAAAGCTAATATCAAACAAGCCATACGTGTCCTTATCACAGCGGATCTCAAGCAAGACGAGCTGCAAACGGATATGTTCTCGATATTAACATTACTGGCCGTCAAGGGCATGAATCCGAGTGTTTATTGTCTTGTGGAGATTTTGACTTATGAGCAAAAGGGAAATGCTTTGCGGGCTGGAGCGGACGGGATCGTCGAAACGAATAAATTCGCAAGTGACTATATGCAGGATCGCTTATCTAAAGGGATTCTTGGGGACGCCGATGGGCAAAATGAAAGGCATGGATTGAACGTCAAAGAGCTGCCCCTTCAGATGGAATGGGCAGAATTAACCTTCAAACAGTTGAGCGTAAAGCTAATTGACAAGAACATCATATTGGTCGGTATCATTTCAGGAGGCAAGACAATCATCAAGCCCCCTCTTGATGTAATCATACATCTTAATGATACCCTGCTGATCATTGAAGATTAATGTAATAAAAGCTTTTCCAAATCACGGACAAGCGATTTTCCATAAGAGATATAGTTCTCCGGAAATTCAGCATCCGGATCTTCCGGTTCAGCAAACTGATTGAAGGAAGCAGAGAGGTTACCGATATTCCCTTCATCGTCAACACCATCCTCGTATTTATGAGATAACAAAAACGGTTGTAATAGTTCCACCATTACCCCATCCTTATCGAGTGAACCATCAACAGCCTTGAAAGGAACACGTAAGAACTGGTATCCATCACTGTCATCCATTTTATAATCAAAAGATCCGTGATCATAATCCCAGCCTCCGCCGATCACATAGCCTTCCGGTTTTAACTTTGTTTCCAGATCGAACAGCCCGAATGTTTTCCCTTCCAACTCAGAAGAAACCTTAATCATTGTAAAAAACCTCTTTCGCTAATTTTCTATTAGCATAACCAAAAGGTCATTAAAAAAACCTGGATTGACCTCATTCTTCCCTTTACATAGCATAGAGGAGATCGGGCCTCCTCAATAATTTCCAAGCTCTTTTCACCTTGTTGCTTCCTTCAACTTCACTAATTGCAATGGCTGGATCTCTCATCTCGATTTAGCTCATTTCCTGTTGTATCCCATTTAGTAATAGTTTTTGAATATTAGACTGGAGCCGCGCTCTCAGTCTTCCCTAACTCCTTGATGCTACTGCCGAACCATTTTTGAGCAGAATTTGCGGAACCTGGGTAACCCAAACTTATCGTTGATGATATTGACCGTGTTTGTGCAGTTCAAAAAAAAAGGTACCAAGCTGGATGTATACTACATCTGCTTGGTACCTTTTTTATTATAAGCGCTGTTCAAGCTCCGCTTTTTTCTCTTCATAACCCGGCTTGCCTAAAAGCGCAAACATGTTCACTTTATAAGCTTCCACTCCAGGCTGATCAAACGGATTGACACCTAATAGGTAACCGCTCATTGCACAAGCTTTTTCGAAGAAATACACAAGATAGCCAAAAGTATATGCATCAAGCTGTGGAACCGTTACGATCAGGTTTGGAACGCCACCGTCCGTATGGGCTAAAAGCGTACCCTCGAATGCTTTATTATTGACGAATTGCACGGTTTCCCCTGAAAGATAATTCAGACCATCCAAGTCATTATCCGCTTCTTCAATTAATAATTCATGACGCGCCTTTTCCACTTTGATGACTGTTTCAAAAAGGTCACGCCTACCTTCCTGAACATACTGCCCTAATGAATGCAGATCAGTTGAAAAGTTAGCTGACGAAGGGAAAATCCCTTTTTGATCCTTCCCTTCACTTTCTCCGAATAATTGTTTCCACCACTCAGAGAAGTATTGAAGTCCAGGCTCATAGTTTATCAGCATTTCAATGGTTTTCCCTTTATTGTATAGGACATTACGAACCGCAGCATATTGGTAGGCCTGATTATCAGCTAGCTCGGAAGAACTGAAGTCCACCCTCGCACGCTCGGCTCCCTCCATGATTTGATCAATATCAGCCCCGCTGACCGCAATTGGAAGCAATCCTACGGCTGTTAAAACCGAATAACGTCCGCCAACATCATCAGGGATTACGAAAGTTTGGAAGCCTTCCTCCGTTGCCACCGTTTTTAATGCGCCCTTTTCTTTATCAGTGGTCGCATAAATACGGCTTTTAGCTTCTTCAACGCCATATTTTTGTTCCAGCAGTTTCCGGAAAATCCTGAAAGCTAGTGCAGGTTCAGTGGTTGTACCCGATTTAGAGATGACATTAATTGAGAAATCCCTATTTTCCAATAGGTCCATTACGTCTTGCATATATGTAGAACTTATATTGTTACCTACAAAAAGAATCTGCGGTGTATTCCTTTTGTCCGATGGCAAAATGTTATAAAAACTATGTTGAAGCATCTCAACTGCCGCACGTGCTCCCAAGTATGATCCACCGATTCCGATAACCAATAATACATCAGAATCTTCTTTTATTTTCGCTGCCGCTTTTTTGATTCTCGAGAACTCTTCTTTATCATAATTGGCGGGTAAATCAATCCAACCAAGATATTCATTGCCTGCCCCTGTCTGTTCATGCAGAGAGTGGTGTGCCACTTTTACAGCATCCTGTAAATAAGTTATTTCATGCTCCCCGAAAAACGGCAGGGCTTTTGAATAATCGAAACGTATATGGGCCATTCCAATTCCTCCTCGATTTTTATGTTTCCCTTTCACTTTATCTGATGTAATTCTCATAATCAAGAAAACGATAAAGTAAAAAACGGAATATGCCTTTCAAAGTACTCTCCCACCTGCAAAGGCGGGAGAGATGCAACATTTCACTGAATTATAATGAAGCCCTTAAAATGGCTAGGACATCTTCACGGTTCAGGATCTTGAATCGTCCAAATTCCCCTCTGCTCATCGCTTTATCAGCCATGACATCCAACTGTGAGTCATCGATGCCATAATCCGAGAGATTGGTCGGAGCCCCTAAGCTGCTCCAAAATGCCCGAAGTCGTTCAATGCCCTCTAATGCAGCTTCCTCATCCGTTTTACCTTCAGGATCGACATGGAACACGCGGACTGCTACTTGTTTAAAACGTGCGACATTTTCATGGAGCACATGTTTCATCCAATTCGGGAATAAGATCGCCAATCCGCCGGCATGAGGGATATCATAAACCGCTGAAACGGCGTGCTCAATGTTATGAGTTGCCCAATCACCACTGTAACCAACCCCAAGTGAACCATTCAAGGCTAGATTTCCCGCATATAAGATAGTGGCACGATGCTCATAATCCTCAAGGTCATCCAATAATTTAGGAGCCGTTTCAATAACGGTCAATAAGAGCGATTCACAAAAACGGTCCTGAAGAGGTGCATGCGTTTCCGGATGGAAGTACGTTTCGAACACATGTGACATCATATCAACCATTCCGTATACCGTTTGATTTTTTGGAACCGAAAAAGTATTTTCAGGATCCAAAATCGAGAATTGAGGAAATACCAATGGACTTCCCCATCCATATTTCTCCTTCGTTTCCCAGTTTGTTATGACTGAGCCTGAATTTGCCTCAGAGCCTGTTGCAGCTAAAGTCAGTACCGTTCCAAATGGAAGGGCTTCTTCGACTGGTGCCTTTTTAATGACAAGATCCCATGGGTCCCCCTCATATTTAGCACCTGCAACAATGGCCTTTGTAGCGTCTATAACGCTTCCGCCGCCAACAGCAAGTACAAAATCGATACGATGTTCTTTACATATATTCACACCTTTTCGGACCGTTGAGATGCGTGGATTCGGTTCAACTCCGGAAAGTTCGTATACCTCTGCATCAATCTCTTTCAAGGCATTTATCACTTTTTCATATAAGCCATTTTTCTTTATGCTTCCTCCACCGTAAACAAGCAAAACTTTATTACCGTATGAGGGTATTTCCGATTTTAAACTTTCAAGCTGATTTTTCCCGAAAATTACTTTAGTAGGATTTTTATAAGTGAAATTCTCCAAGGGATATCTCTCCTTTTTATGTCACACAGACCATTTCGAGACTATATTGCGTCCACTTGATCCATGAAAGTTTTTACTTTTCTTCATTATGACCAATGTTCCAGGTAAATACAAAATATCCGTCCGGACCTTTTGTCAGGATGTATATTTACTCGATGAAAAAGCATGATAAGTAAAGAACTAACTTATTTTTTAAAGGAGGATGTACAATGAGTGGAATACAAAGAACTGCACTTGTACTTACAATAATCGGGGCAATAAATTGGGGATTAATTGGATTTTTTCAATTTGACTTAGTCGCCTCTATTTTCGGTGGACAAGATGCTACATTGGCACGGATCATTTATGGATTGGTTGGAATTGCCGGTCTTGTTAATCTTGGACTTCTGTTCAAACCCAGTCCTGAAATTTCCAGAGAGCCTGAAACCAGACCGACTCGTTAAAATTCTTAAGTTCATGGGACATTGTTTATGACCTATATAATAAAGCCGGACCATGGATTACATGACCCGGCTTTATTTCATTCCTATGCCCCGCCTGGCCAATACGCGACAAGTAGGGGTAACTCTGTTTCATCAATCCAAGACAGCCATGAACTAAAATGGACAAAAAAAACCGACAAATCAAATTTGCCGGTTTACAAAATTATTTTTTGATTAAGTCTTCGCGTTGAGATTGTTCAATCCACTCTTGAAGTTTGTCTTTCAATGTGTTGAAACCTTCAGTAGATTCGATGTGAGATGTTGCTTTAACAGATGCTTGGCGTTTTTTCGGAGCTTTTTTCGGAGCTTCAGTACGCTCAGGAGCTTCTTCTGTAGCACGGATCGATAAGCCGATTTTTCCAGCAGCTGAATCGATGGAAAGAACTTTAACTTTTACTTCATCGCCCACTTTTAAATGTTCGTTGATATCTTTAACGAATCCGTGAGTAATTTCAGAAATATGAACTAAACCTTGAGTTGAATCATCTAAAGCAACAAAAGCACCGTATGGTTGAATACCAGTTACTTTACCAGTAACTACCGCACCAATTTCGAATTTTTCAGACATGGTAACACTCCTATTTTATATATATTTTTTCGTCTTTTCACGCAATAAAAAATTATATCACATAATTGGAAAATAATCAAAGTTAAGTATACCATACTTTTTGAGATTTTACTCATTAAAAATGTTTGTTTTTTGGAAATAATAATTAATATAAGATCGTTATATTATAACTTAACCTAAAAATTTGCAAATAACCTTCATTTTCATTAGGATATCCACTCATTTTTCTAAAGATTGAAATTAGAGAAATTCGACACCATTTCTCATGATCATAAAGAGGTTTTAAAGAGAGTAATGTACAAGCTAAATATTCTTATTCACTTCTTACTAGTCATGACTAAATTGACCTTTTGGTTCGCTGCAATTACTTAAGTCATTTGATCTTAGTTTACACCTTAAAGACGTTTCGGTATTTCTCGATGCGGCATGATTTTCACAAAACTTCCATATTCACCCACTCTTCTTATGTTATAATATGGTAAAATAATTACATGAAAAATATATTTCCTGAAAAAAGGAGTGCATGACAATGTCAAATATCGCAAAGATTATCCGGCAATACCGAGAAGATCATAATCTCACTCAACAGGAACTTGCTTTAAAATTACGAATCGGCACAAAGAAGATTGAAAAGTATGAATCAGGTGAATCGGTCACTGATACACAAACCATTTTGCGGCTTTCAACCGCCCTTGATATTCCAGCTTCAGAATTCTTGAAGGATTCTCCAATCGGCAATGCTCCTGGCGTGGACGAGGACATAAAAAAGCTAATTGAAGAAATCGGAACCAAAAAGGCGGAACTCATTTTAAGAACAGCTAAAGATTTTAGCGAAGAAAAAATTCTGAATGTTATGCATGCTTTATATAAAACACAAGCCTAATTCAAAAAATGATGCCAGTATGTGTATTATTTTTCAGAGTCCTGGATATACTATGATTAACACTTTCTATGTTAATCCATTAGATTAACTCTTTTTCTAATTCCCCCTATGGAAAGGGATCCGGCTGCTAATAACGGCTGGATCCCAATTTTTTTGACTATTTACAATGCTTCTTCATAAAACGTTCCATTCTTTTAAGTGCTTCTTGGAGCTGCTCCATGGAGGATGCATAGGAACAGCGGATATGACCTTCACCGCTTTCTCCGAACACATCTCCCGGAACAACGGCCACAAGTTCTTCCGTCAAAAGTTTTTCAGCAAATTCCAACGAAGTCATCCCCGTTTTCTCGATCGAAGGAAAAGCATAAAAGGCTCCGCCAGGATTATGGCATTCCAGACCCATTTCATTAAATGATTTCACGATATAATTTCTTCTTCTTCGGTAACTTCTTCGCATTTCTTCAACATCTTGCATCCCGTGCTTTAATGCTTCCAATGCAGCATGTTGGGCAACGGTAGGCGCACACATCATCGCATATTGATGAAGCTTGAGCATCGCTTCGGAAATTTCCTTAGGTGCACAAACGAACCCCAGTCGCCATCCTGTCATCGCAAAACCTTTCGAAAATCCATTGATGACAATTGTTCTCTCATGCATACCCTCAATGGCTGCAAAAGAGGTGAATGTCTCATCATAAGCAAGTTCCGCATAGATTTCATCGGAAATGACAAGTAAATCATGCTTTTTAATAATGTCCGCAAGCATCACTAATTCTTCCTGCCCAAGCTGGGTGCCAGTCGGGTTATTTGGCGAACAGATTAAAACAGCCTTCGTTTTGGGCGTAATAGCTGCTTCGAGTTGCCCTGGAGTCAACTTAAAGTCATCATCCTTGGAAGTTTGGACAGTGACCGGGATTCCCCCTGCCATGGTCACAAGCGGTGCATAGGCCACAAAGCAAGGTTCGACGACAATGACTTCTTCACCTGGATTCAAGATGGTCCTCAGGGCTATATCAAGCGCCTGGCTTGCGCCGACCGTGACGATGATCTGGTCCTCTGGTCTATAAGAAACATGGAACTGCTTCTCCATATAACCGCTGATTTCCGACCTTAGTTCAAATAATCCAGCATTGGCTGTATAAGAGGTATACCCTTCCTCCAAGGAGTTGATCGCCGCTTCCCTCACTGCCCAAGATGTAACGAAATCGGGTTCACCCACTCCAAGTGAGACGACCCCTTCCAAATTCGCTGCCATATCGAAAAAACGGCGTATACCTGATGGTTTAAGCTCTGCAATCGTTCTTGATACATAACTCGTTTTAATCATGGTGACACCACAATCCGCTTATCTTCTTCAGTTTGATCGAAAATCGTGCCATCATGCTTGTATTTTTTCATGATGAAATGAGTCGTCGTGGAAATGACGGAATCAAGTGTCGAAAGTTTTTCTGAAACAAAGTTTGCTACTTCGTTCATCGAACGTCCCTCGACAATGACTGAAAGATCATAGGCACCAGACATTAAATAAACGGATTGAACTTCTTTGAATTTGTAAATCCTTTTTGCGACCTCATCGAAACCGACCCCGCGTTTTGGAGTGACTTTTACATCAATCATCGCTGTGACACCATGGTATTCATCCACTTTTGCCCAGTTAATGACCGTTAAATAACGGACAATAACACGCATATCTTCTAATTTCTTCAATGTTATTTCAATGTCCTCTTCTGATAAATCGGTCATTTTAGCCAAATCCTTCAGTTCGATCCGGCTGTTATTTTCAATGATTCTCAAGACTTCCAATTCCTCTTCATTCAAGTGCATTGGAAAACCCCCCTTTTGGAATTCACTAATTTAGATGTGACGTTATGGCGCTGGCAGATGTCTCACGAATTACCTTATTAGACTTTTTTAGAATCCTATATGACAATATAAATTAATAAGACTTATTCTGTCAGGATAAACTTACACTATTATATCAAAATTGGTCGGTGACCTGTTATAGTAATTGTCTTTTTTTCTAATGATTCATACAATTACTGTTATGCAACAGTATTAAAGGACCTTTTTTGGAATATTCAGGAGATTACCAGCGGAGGAGAAGGTATATGGAAAGTCAGAAAATTAAAGGCGTCGAACGGGTTGATAATATCGAAATCTATTTTGAATATGAACAAATGGATGATTCTTTCCCCACTCTTGTGCTACTTCATGGTTTTTTGTCATCCAGCTTCAGCTTCCGTAAATTAGTGCCCTATTTAACCAAGGAATTCAATGTAATCTCACTAGATCTCCCTCCATTCGGGCAGAGCGGAAAAGATTATCGATATACATATTCATTCCGTAACATGGCCAAATCCGTTGTTCAGTTTCTAAAGGGGAAGGATATCCGGACATTCAGTATAATCGGCCATTCCATGGGCGGGCAGATTTCCCTGCAACTTATCAAATCCCATCCCAATCTGGTCGAACATGCCATTCTCCTTGCCGGTTCAGGCTATCAGCCTAGCTATTCGGAAAAAATGAAGATGGTCAGCTACCTGCCATTCTTTTCATTCGGGATAAAACGTTATTTACAAAAGTCAGGTATCGAAAAAAATTTGAAAAATGTCGTCCATGACCCGGCCATGATAGACGATGAGATGCGGCAGGGCTATCTAGGGCCATTCATAAAGAAACACGATATATTCCGGGCCTTAGGGAGGATGCTTCGAGATAAGGAAATCGATTTGTTGAAGGAAGAGCTCGCTGACATCCATACACCTTGCCTGCTGATTTGGGGAAGGCACGATAGAGTGGTGCCGGTGAAGATTGGCCAAAGACTGCATGAGGACCTGCCTAATTCCGAACTTGTTGTCCTTGAGGATTCGGGGCACCTTCTACCCGAGGAGAAACCGGAAGAAGTGTATCAATTAATTAAGGGATTTCTTGGAGTGGCCAAGTAAAACTGCAAAACTTACGAGTAAAGAGCATAAAAAACCAATGTAAAAAAGGTGCCCCTAATTTCCTGGTACACCCTTTTCACCTTTAATATTAGATTGAACAGCTGGCATCATTTTTTATGATGAGCAGCTTCTGTGCAACTTCCAGGCACTTTTCCATTTGAACGGATTCATCGAACGCGAACTCGTAAATGGATTTTATTTTTCTCGCCAGTTCCTTTGGGTTATCGATATCCCGGATCGCTACGACCGTATCTGCAATTTCCGGCTCATATAGATCCCATCCTATTTTGAACGGGTCCCATTCTTGCAAAACGGCAACCAACGCTAAATTCATTTGCTGTGTATCCATATCATCATCACCTGCTCAATATTTTCAAAGAACATGATTTCATAGTATCATAACAACAGGCTTTTCGCGAAGACGATAAATTTTCATTCGGGGTGTATATTTTGAACAAGTCAATTTTTGAAGAACATATTAACAGGGAAAATTCAGGGTCTGAAAAATGGAATAAAAACTCGCTCAAATCATTGTATGGGCGCGAAGATGTTCTCCCAATGTGGGTAGCGGATATGGATTTTGCATCTCCTGAAGGCATTCAAAAGGCGTTAATGGAACGCTTGAGCCATCCCATTTTCGGCTATACCGTCCCATCCGAAACGGTTTTCACCGAAATTCAAAGCTGGCTTAGAAACCGGCACTCCTGGCAAATCGATAAAAAGTGGATCTCATTTAGCTCCGGCATTGTTTCCGCAATTGGTACAACGATTCAGGCATTCACGAAACCGGGCGATAAAATATTGATACAATCTCCCGTCTATAGACCATTTTTTGATATGATTAAAAATAATGAACGCGAATTGGTCAATAGTCCCCTTACCATACAAAAGGATCGCTTTGAGATTGACTTCGAGGATTTTGAGGACAAGCTGAAAAGCGGAGTGAAGCTATTCCTTTTTTGCAGTCCGCATAACCCTGGCGGACGCGTTTGGACAAAGGACGAACTATTGCGAATCGGAGAGCTGTGTGAAAAAAATGATGTAGTCATCGTCAGTGATGAGATACATGCTGACTTATTCCATACAACATCGAGGCATTATCCGATCGCCTCACTTTCAGAAAAATTAGCGGACATAACCGTTACGTTAATGGCCCCAAGTAAAACATTCAATATTGCCGGCCTTCAGGCTTCATTCCTAATCGCCAGTAATGAAAAATTGCAGGAGCAATTGCAAAAGGTCCAAACGAAACTGGCCTTCAATGGTCTTAATATCTTTGCCTTAACAGCGATGGAATCCGCGTATCGAGAGGGCAAGCATTGGCTCGAAGACATGATTGACTACATCGAGGAGAATATAAAAGTGGCAGAGGAATTCATAGCTGCTGAAATTCCTTCACTGCATGTCATGCATCCGGAAGCTTCTTTCCTGTTATGGATTGACTGCCGTGATCTTGGATTGACTGACAAGGAAATACAGGAACGACTGATCCATCAAGGAAAGCTCGCGTTAGAGCCTGGTTCAAAATACGGACCTGGCGGAGAAGGATTCGTGCGAATGAATCTCGGTTGTTCACGCAGCATACTGATGGAAGGGCTAAACCGTTTGAAATTGGCTTTTCCATAAAAAAGCAAAGAACCAGGCAAAATTGTGCCTGGTTCTTTACTTTATCTTCCTCTTTATCATCGTGCTCATGACGAGGCAAAGAATATTTTCTTCCAAAAGTTCTTCCTTTAATTCTTGATACTGGTTCAGATAAATCGTTATCCCATTCCCCTCCCGATATGCTCCGAAAGCGCAACATCCTTTCAAAATTGTTCTTCCCTCCATAAAGGTACTTTTCACCTTAGGAATAAATTAATTCGGATAACAAAAGCTAACCATGAACATTGAATTCCAAGGAGGCCTTTCATTGTATTTCTATAAAGAAGACTTAATCAATATGATCGTTCCTGATAAGCCTGATCCAAATGCGGCCAAAGTTCTTCAGGAAGCGCTCGGAGGACAATTCGGTGAAATGCGGACGATGATGCAGTATTCCTTCCAAAGCGCCAACTTCCGCGGGAAGGCAAAACAATTTCGTGACTTAATTCGTGGTGTTTTTTTGGAGGAACTAAGCCATGTTGAACTTGTCCAATCAACTATCAACCAGTTGCTGAATGATGCCGGCGGGAATATGCCCGGAAATTCCGGTATCGATGGCGCCCCATTGGATGATGTCATCAAAGCTGGCGCAAACCCCCATCATTTCATTATCGGTGCTAAAGCATCCCTTCCCGTCGATGCTGGCGGCAACCCTTGGAATGGATCATGGGTTTACGATCATGGAAATCTTGTAGCGAACCTTTTGAATAATGTCGTTCTTGAATCTACTGGCGTTTTGCAAAAGTCCCGGATTTATGAAATGAGTTCCAATAAAACAATGCGTGAAACGCTAGCATTTTTAATGGTTCGCGACAATGCCCATCAAAATGCATTTGCCAAGGCATTAGAAACGCTTGGAGTCGACTGGGGAAAAATCTTCCCGGTACCTAATTATGATTTGAACAAATATCCTGAATGCCGCAAATATGTGGATTTAGGCTACCATAATGCCCAATTCAATTTCAGGTTGGATCAAACTCAAATGGGCGAAATCTTCCAAGGGGAGACACCGAGCCGAAATGGCGGAAAGCTTGCTGTCACCGATCCTCCAAAAGGATTCCCTGTTCCTGAAATGCCGGATATGCCAAATGAACATAGCCCTGGATTGAGTGATTTGAACAATTAAAAAAGAAGGCGGACACATCACTCTGTGTTCGCCTTCTTTTTAATTATTGATATACTTTTCAAAAACATAGCCGAAATCTTTCACATGGTATTTCTTCCGGCTGTCCATCAACCATTCAAAAGCAGCTGAATTAATTTCCTTGAAACTCGCGGCCATTTGGCTTCCTTCAGTCCGAACTTGGTTCAAAGTGGAAGAAGCTAGGTTTACACTTTGCTGGGCAAATTGAAGGGCATACTCATTCTCGTGACAAATTTCCGATATTTTCACGAGTGATTTGAACAAGTCCTTTAATTCTTCAATGAATTTTTTATGGACATCGATGGAGAAAGTCTTTGCACCGATCGAAAAGTTAATTTCCGCATCCAGATCCACGGTGCCAGCCGTTTCAAGAGTCACGTTGGAAATATTATACTGGCTATAGCTATATCTCGTAAGTGTCCGCTTTTTGCTTATGGCGCTTGTTCCGTCCAAATGTATGAACGCCTGATTCGTGAAACAGTACTCATCGGTTTTTGATTTAATCAGGAAATAAATTTTTTCCTCATCTTCATGCATGATATAGTCATCTGCATCCACCTTATCATAATCCGCAGGTCTAATCACACTTCCAATATCACTAAGACCCAGGGCATCTGCCGCAATCTTCTTAAACATTCCCATTCCCCCTATCAAAATTCAGGTGAAGTACACCCTATTATAAGTATTTCTCTAGTATTATCTCATCTCGGATCGGAATTCCATCAAAACTGTAAAATGGAATCTCGGGCTTGACCTTCCTTGATTCTTCCACGGCGTTTTTAACGATTTCCGAAATGACATAACCACGCTTTTGAAAAAATTTCATTGCCTGTAAATTATCGTTCGTTGTAATCGCTTTAATAGTATGGCAATTTTTTTCCTTAGCGATATTTTCCATCACATAAAGCAATGATGAGCCCACCCCTTGATTCTCATGCTCACTATTCAAAGAGATGATCTGACATACATGGTCGGATATTTTGTATGTTCCCAGCCCCGTGATTTTTTCATTCTCGTCCATCACCCCAAAACCTTCAAGTTCCGCATAATGAAACAAGCCTCTTGAAAAAACGACTTGGGTCGTTTCCCAGTGCTGAATGAAAAACTCCTTAACCGTATCTGCCGCAATCATTCTTTTCGCTACGATTTGCATAACCAATTACGCCCCCAAAGTTTCTATCTCTATGCTTATAGTATAAAATGCTTATGCTGATAAGGGAACATTTTATTCTTCGTTCAGGTACTTTACGGACCTTCTAACAAAACATAATACCATTCATAATCAGATAATCAATATCAAAAAACGGGTCTCGTGATGCACAGCATCTTCCGGGATCAAGAAAGAGAATCTTCCTTTATACGCTGGTTCCTTTTAGTGACTTCATCTTCTAATTGCTTTGTTTTCAATTCTTCTTTCTTTGAATATCTTATAATTGCCCTCATCGTAAAAACGGCTGCAACTAAAAAGATGAAACAAGTTATTCCAGCCGAGATATATTCAGTCTTGTCTTCTGGAAAGTAAAGAAACAAACCTAGTAAAGTATGATTGAAAAAGTCCATCGGATCATCCTTCCTGATAGAGAATAAACTGCTTTATCCCATTATATCAATTACCAGAACAATCCACTAGAGGGGCCATTCCACTAAAACCTTAAAAAGCGAGAGGCACTAAGCCTCTCGCTTTTTAAGGTTTATAAAATGGTAATCCCTTTAATCACTACATCAACAGCTGGTTTGTCTCCCGCAACTGTCTCTACGTTAGCAATCGTATCAACAACATCCATGCCTTCTACGACTTGTCCAAACACAGAGTGCTTATGGTCAAGCCATGGTGTGCCGCCTTGTTCCATATAAGCATTGATGATTTCTTCCGGATAACCGGCTTGCTTCATTTGCTCACCCATCCTGCTGTCCACGTGCTGTGCTTGCACGACGAAGAATTGGCTGCCGTTTGTTCCCGGGCCTGCATTTGCCATGGAAAGCGCTCCCCGCAAATTGAATAATTGCATGGAGAACTCGTCCTCAAATGGAGCTCCCCAGATACTTTCTCCACCCATTCCAGTCCCAGTTGGATCTCCGCCTTGAAGCATGAAATCCTTGATGACACGATGGAAGATAATCCCTTCATAGTAACCGTTTTCAGCATGAGTCAAGAAATTCTCCACTGTCTTCGGAGCCAGCTTAGGGAATAGTTTAATCTTAATATCGCCCAGCGTCGTTTTCATGATGACCGCTTTTTCATTTTCTAATACTTCGCTTGTTAATTGTGGAAAGTTTGTCATTGTAGATACCCTCTTTCTTTATTAAATAAAATGGATGACAGCTCCATTTTTCATCTTCATTTTTACACTTTACACGATTTTTATAAAAAAAGCATCTTTGCGAAATTGAGCAAATACGCTGTGAAAAATCGTTGTTCTTATGTATCATGAAGGAAGTTATAAGAAAGGTGGTAGGGAAATGTCTGAACAGGATTTTAAAATCGGCGATAAGGTTACCGCCATATATAAAACAGGAAAATACATCGGGGAAGTCACCGATATCAGACCTTCAACATATCTTGTTAAAGTATTGGCTGTTTTGAAACATCCCATGCAAGGAGATCTTCATAACCCGAAGCAAACGGAAGTGTCCATGTTCCATCAACGGCGCGCTCTTGCATTCCGGGAGCAGACCAATGTACCTAAGAATATGGTCAGGGTCTTTGAAGAGGAAATTCCTGAGTATAAGGATTCCTTAAGAGAAGCGGTTGAGAATATGAAACGATCCTTAAGCGAAGTACACACAGAGTGGAATGATAAAAGCTTACAGCTGCTTGAAGATCTAGCGGCGGATTATTTCAAATAAAGAATGATAAAAGCCAAATCGGTAGTATAAGATTTGGCTTTTATAACGCTAAATGATTCAATACCTTTGATAAATCAATGCGATCGCCAATTGTTGTCGGTTCATGACTTTGCATATAACTCTTATCTTTCTCTACTAGCTTGAAGATATTATATGTCGTAATTGCATCATCCAGCGCCCTGTGATGCTTGCCTGTCCCTTCTTTGCCATAGGCCTGTACAGCCTTCCAAAGTCCGGTTTGATTTTGATCTCCAAAAAAACGTTTGTACTCCAGGCAAAGATCTGTTTGTTTTCCTGTAAAAGGGAATTCCACCCCTGATTTCTGACAGTTCTGACGGAGTACCTTCATGTCCATATTTCCCCAAGTCACAATTGTCGATGGGTGTTGCTCATCTATTTTTTTCAATAATGAAACCAGCTCTTCAAATGAAATCCCCCGGTCCACCTGGTCTTGGGTAATATTCAAGAATTTCTTGCATCTTCCCGTTAGGACTGGAAATTTCAATGGGTTAACAAAAGAAGAGAACTGTTCCTGAATTGTCTCATTTATGACCGAGACCAAACCTACTTCAATGATTTCAGGATAAAACCCTACTGGATTCGCTTTTCCTTCCGGCATCGTAAATTCAAAATCAATGAATACATATTGCTGTTGTTCCTCCATTTTTATGACCCCCTTCTTATTCTTGACATCAACATATAAACAAATATTGGTTTTTACTTTCTCATGACCATATTATAACAGAAGATTTAGAAAGTTTTTCACCGGATCGTACAACGCCTTGATACGGCACCTTCATTCCTAAATTCACCAAAACTCTTTATTGTCTTCCTTAATTGGATTATGATGGATTAATGAACCAAAAGTACCATTGTTAATTCCTGTACTTTTCCCAAGAACATACTAAAAATATATTAGTTAGGAAGTTGAACTATGCGCACGTATCTTGGTTATATCTCGATTTTCCTCTTAGTTCCTATATTGACCCTTTTCATTTTTCTTTCCTGTCAAGAGTGGTCCTTAGCCCAATCTCCCTATCATGTACTAGACAAGCGAATTCCGATTGATTCAATCGAGCTGGCTCAGACAAGTTACATAACGGCAGCAAATGGAAAAGTGATCAGTGAAATTTCCAATGGTGAAAAACGGACTTACATAAAACTTGAAGACATCCCTCTATTCCTGGAAAACCTGTTCCTTGTTTCAGAGGATCAAAAATTTTATGATCATGCAGGCTTTGACATATCCGGCCTAAGCAGGGCACTTCTTATCAATTCACAAAATAAAACAATCGAACAAGGCGGCAGCACCATTACCCAGCAACTTGCCAGGAATGTATTTCTTACCCATGATAGGACGTATAACCGAAAACTTAGTGAACTCATTTATGCCTATCAATTAGAGCGAAAGAAATCAAAACCGGAAATCATGGAACTATATTTGAATGCCATATATTTCAGTAATGGAGCTTACGGAATTGAAGCCGCTTCCCAGTTTTATTTCAGTAAACCGACCGGGGAGTTAACCAAGGCGGAACTTGCCTTCCTGGCAGCAATCCCTAATAATCCTGAACACTATAATCCTCTTAAACATTTCGATGAAACGAAAAAGCGACAAGAGAGATTACTGAAACAAATGGTAGCTGAAGGTGATTTAGAACAGATCGAGTATGAAAAGCTTATCAAAAGTACGATTAAATTAGACTTGTCCACCTCGGTAGACTTATATCCTGATTATGTGACATATGTTCATCAGGAATTAAAAAACCTGGTAGCATCCTCTGAAGGTCTCACAAGATCTTTGCAAAGTTCTGATGAAGCTACACGTAAGAAGGCGGAAGCCGAGCTGGATAAACGGGTCGAAAAGCTTTTAAATTCCGGTGTAACCATCCATACCGCACTCGATACTAAGCTGCAAACGCAGTCCAAGACTGCTGTACAATCAAAAATCGGTGTCAATGATATCGAAGGAGCTATAGTGGTTATACAGCATCATACGCACGAGCTTGTCTCTTTGATTGGGGGAAAAGATTATAAAAAAAATTCTTTCAATCGGGCATACCAAAGCTTTAGGCAACCAGGGTCAGCCATAAAGCCACTTCTTGATTACGCTCCCTATATTGAAGAAACGGATGCTGACATCAATCAGCTCGTTAGCGGAGCAAGCTATTGCAGTAATAGTTATTGTCCAAAGAATTATAGCGGTGATAGCTACGGGCTGGTCACATTAAGGAGTGCCTTCGCACAGTCCTATAACACACCCGCCATAAGGCTTTTTGAAAAGACTGGCATGGAAAAGAGCTTTAAATATCTGGATGCATTCGATTTTAAAAAGGTGACCAAAAATGACCACCATATCAGTTCGGCTATAGGCGGTTTCGAGTATGGCATGAGTCCCCTTGAACTGACGAATGCCTATACTTCCTTCAATGATGGAAACTATCAGCCAGCGCGCGCGATCATTAACATAACCGATCAAGAAGGTAAAGTCCTTTATAGCTGGAAGGACAAATCCAAGGAGATATGGAGCAAAAGCACCGTAGACAAGATGCGGCAACTTCTCCATGAAGTAACCCTAACCGGGACGGCCCGCAAAGCCTACTTTCCCACAGACTATATCGGTGGTAAAACCGGTACGACCAATGATGTGAAAGACATGTGGTTTGTCGGCCTGACACAAAACTACACAACCGGCGTTTGGATTGGGAGAGACAAGCCCTCCAATCTGCAATCCATTTATGCACACACACCTCATGTATTGATATGGAAAGATATCAGCCAGACTGCCGAGGAATAAAAGAAGGTGCCAATGATGGCACCTTCTTTTTTATATGGGCAGACTTGCAATAACACTGTTATAAAGCTTCAATCCTGCATAAGCGACTATTGAAATCAAGGCAGTCCAAACGAAGATTGGAAAGAAAACCAATCCTACTAACCTAGACAAATTCAGGCTCGGGCTTAATTTATTGACAAAATAAATTAAAGCGACGACATTCGTTGCGATAAAGATAGATCCAAGCCCGATGACGAATTGAACACTGAACAATGAACAAGCGCCGCCAATGACATATATGATCGATCCCCTTCTCACACTGTTCAAGGCCTTGCCTTCTGAATCCTTGGAAAAGAATAATAAAGATAGCTCCAATACAGTATCGGAGATCAACTTCAATGCGGCAAAAACCATAAAGAATAATAAGAGCAATACGATAAGCAGTGCCAGCTTTATGCCAGTTTCAGAAAAAAACTCCAGCATGCCTTGATAGATTCCCAAATCCCCAAATAACTTGAGCATTTGCATTTCCCCATAAATGGCAAATGAAAGACTGAATAATAGGATTGAAATGATTGGAAAGTAACTAAGTAAATATGTGTTTTTCATGTTTTCTCCATCCATGCATCTTTTATCCTATATTATGCAAGATAATCCTTCATTTCACAATGGATAGTATACTAATTCTCCCTAAAAAAGCCTTTTAAAATAAATTTTTCAGGTCGATTTTCTCTCCTTTTCTACCTATATATAAAACTTCATTTCAGTGGACCCTCACTGTTCTTAAAGCCATGCAAACCCGCAAAAATTGCGTTATACTTTTAAGCGAGACAAGAATTGATTAAAAAAAAAATACATATTCAACGGCGATTTCCTAACGTCTAGGATTGCGTGAAAAAAAGCATAATAAGACGAATGACTTCGTTTAAAAAGGGAGGGGAGTTTATGTCTTTACTTCATTGGGCGGTTTTATCACCGTTTCTATTAGCACTTATTATACCAGTATTATACAAACTATTCCGACAAATACATACAGGATGGTTTGTAATGATTTTACCGATTGTGCTATTCACCTATTTTTCAAGGTTCATTTCCTTGACCAAACAAGGGGATGTCATTACGGAAAGGGCTGCATGGATTCCTTCTCTCGGAATTCATGTTGATTTCTATGTGGATGGACTTGGGCTTCTATTCGCCTTGCTCATTACAGGGATAGGTTCACTCGTTGTTCTGTATTCGGTTTTCTATTTATCAAAAGAGAAAGAAAAGCTGAACCAATTTTACATCTTCCTTTTACTTTTCATGGGAGCGATGCTTGGCGTCGTCCTTTCCGACAACCTAATTGTCCTTTATTCCTTTTGGGAATTTACGAGTTTATCATCTTTCTTATTGATTGGATATTGGAATGAAAGGGAGCGTTCACGATATGGAGCGCAGAAATCCCTGCTAATCACTGTGCTCGGCGGCCTAAGCCTGCTTGGAGGCATCATTCTCCTTTCCATTATGGGGAACACATTCAGCATACGTGAATTGATATTACAAAGCGGGGAACTTATGGACCACCCGCTCTTCACCCCTGCACTTTTGCTCGTACTGCTTGGTGCGTTCACTAAATCAGCACAGTTCCCATTTCACATTTGGCTGCCTGATGCGATGGAAGCTCCGACACCGGTCAGTGCTTACCTTCATTCGGCAACGATGGTCAAGGCCGGAATTTATTTGGTTGCCAGATTAAGCCCTGTTTTTGCAGAATCCGGTTTATGGTTCTGGCTCGTTTCGATTGCTGGATTGATTACACTGTTCTGGGGCTCGTTCTCTGCGATCAAGCAGACCGATTTAAAGGGTGTTCTCGCTTTTTCCACCATCAGTCAGCTAGGGTTGATCATGTCGCTATTGGGTCTTGGTGCGGCAGCTCTCCACTATGAATCATTGGGCGAAAATATATACATGGCTGCCACGGTTGCAGCTGTATTTCACTTAATAAATCATGCTACCTTCAAAGGCAGTCTTTTCATGGTTGCAGGCATCATTGATCATGAAACCGGTACCCGGGATATCCGAAAGCTTGGCGGATTGATGCAATTAATGCCAATTACTTTCACCGTCGCCTTAATCGGTGCCTTTTCAATGGCAGGCCTTCCACCCTTCAATGGTTTTTTAAGTAAGGAAATGTTCTTGGCCAGCATGGTGAATGTATTGGAACTGGATATTTTCAATATGGAAACATGGGGCGTACTGTTCCCTGTTCTAGCATGGGTTGCCAGTGTGTTTACTTTTATTTATAGCATGATTGTCGTGCTCAAACCCTTCACAGGCAAACTTCAGTTACACCTAATGGACAAGAAGCCCCATGAGGCACCGATGGGGATGTTGATTTCTCCAATCATCCTTGCTTCGTTGGTGATTGTTTTCGGCATTTTTCCAAACTTGCTATCTTCATCAATCATTAAACCTGCTGTGGCTGGAATACAGCCTAGCTTGGCAGGACCGGACTTCCAAGTTCATATCGTTTTCTGGCATGGATTCACACCCGAATTATGGATGACGATCGGTATCATCGCAGCGGGAATCACTTTATACAAAACGTTGCCGAAATGGAAAAAGATCCTGCAGTGGATGCCTGAACGTTTTTCCTTGAACGCTTTATATGATAATGGGCTAAGAGGATTCGAAGGCTTTGCATCCTCCGTCATGAAATTTTTAATGACAGGATCGATTCGGATGTATCTGCTTTCAATCTTCCTATTCTTCATTCTTTCTTTGGGCTTTACGCTCTATTGGAAGGATGCCTTTAAATTCGATACAGGAAATTTTGCCCCGATTGGTTTTTATGAGTTGGTATTGGCGGCGATCATCGCGATTGGCTCGATTGCCATTCTGTTTGCAAAATCCCGTTTAACTTCCATTATCATATTAGGAGCTGTCGGTTATACGATATCCCTATTTTTCGTCTTGTTGCGGGCACCGGATCTAGCATTGACTCAACTAGTCATCGAAACGATTTCGGTTTCGCTGTTTTTGCTCTGTTTCTTCCACCTTCCGTTAATGGCAAGCAGAAGGGAAGAGCGAATGACCTTCAGGTTGAATAACGCCCTGATATCCATTGGTGTGGGAGTCATGGTTACATTGATTGCCCTTTCCGCACACAGCAATAAACTATTTGATTCCATTTCAAATTACTATCTTGAAAATGCTTATAAGGAAGCAGGCGGGAAAAACGTCGTAAATGTCATTCTCGTTGACTTCCGCGGACTTGATACAATGTTTGAAATCAGTGTCCTTTCCATCGCTGCGCTTGGAATCTTCGCAATGATCAAATTGCGGTCGACAGGGGGGAAAGATAAAACATGAAGCAAAATGACGTAATTCTTCAAACGGTAACGAAGGTCGCCGCCTTTGTTATCTTGCTTTTTTCGGTTGCCATCTTTTTAGGGGGGCATTATTCGCCGGGCGGCGGGTTTGTCGGCGGCTTAATGACTTCAGCCGCCATTGTCCTGCTGCTCCTCGCTTTCGACATTAAAACCGTCACCGGCATCTTGCCGATTGACTATAAGTTAATGATTGGTTCAGGCTTGTTCATATCAACCCTGACCGTTGCAGGTGGGTTATTGTTCGGGGTGCCGCTCATGACCCATGTTTACCATTATATCGATTTGCCTCTTCTTGGGCATATCTCACTTCATACGGCTGTACTTTTTGATTTGGGTGTTTATCTTGTGGTTGTTGGTGTAACGATGACCATTATTCAAACGATAGGGGAGAGTGAATAATGGAACTATTAATGGCCATTGTCATTGGAATACTATTTATGTGTGCAACCTATTTAATGCTATCAAAAAGCATTTTAAGAATCATCATCGGTACGGGGCTGCTCAGTCACGGCGCCCACCTGTTGATTTTGACGATGGGCGGTTTGAAAGGCGGTTCCGTTCCATTGCTAAGTGATAAAGTTACATCTTATGTAGATCCGCTTCCGCAAGCACTTATCTTAACGGCGATCGTCATCAGCTTTGGAGTCACATCATTTCTGCTTGTGCTTGCTTATCGGACTTACCAGGAGCTTGGAACGGATGATATGGAAGAAATGAGAGGTACGGAAGCAAATGAGTAATCTAACCTTCATGCCTGTTTTATGGCCGCTTTTCACCGGCATCTTCCTCATATTCTTTGCAAAAAATATCAAGCTCCAACGAGGGATTTCTCTTTTTTCCGCTCTTATCGGAATCTTAATATCCCTTTATCTAGTTTTCGCGGTTCATACTCAGGGAATCCTGACTCTCGGGGTCGGAAGCTGGAATGCTCCATTCGGGATCGTGATCGTCGCAGACATGCTTTCCTCACTGCTGGTCCTGACCACGAATATCATTGGATTCGCCATATTGGTTTACTCGTTATACTCCATAGGTGAAGAACGCGAAAGGCATTATTATTATCCTGTATTTCAATTTTTGCTGATTGGTGTAAATGGTGCATTCCTTACGGGCGATCTTTTCAATCTATTCGTTTTCTTTGAAGTCATGCTGATGGCTTCTTATGTGTTGCTTGTACTTGGAGGGACGAAAATCCAACTGAGGGAATCATTGAAGTATATTATCGTCAATGTTCTTTCCTCTTCCTTTTTCGTCATCATGGTCGCCTACCTTTATTCAGTTCTGGGCACATTGAACATGGCGCACATCAGCCAGAGGATAGCTGAAGTCAACCAGCCTGGAATCATCTCCGTGATCGCCATTGGTTTCTTGATCGTATTCGGTTTGAAGGGAGCCATTTTCCCTCTTTTCCAATGGCTGCCTGGGTCCTATTATGCTCCACCTATCCCGGTGATGGCGCTATTCGGTGCATTGCTGACAAAGGTCGGGATATACTCCATTTTCAGGACCTATACACTCTTGTTTTATCATGACCAAGATTTCACCCATACTTTCCTGGCGGTTCTTTCGATCTTGACCATCATTATCGGTGTCATTGGTGCGATTGCCTATTGGGATGTAAAGAAAATCATCATTTACAATATCATCATCGCGGTCGGTGTTATCCTATTCGGCATCTCCGTCATGAATGAACAAGCCTTATCAGGCTCCATTCTATATATCATTCATGACATGCTGATCAAGGCTGCACTCTTTCTGCTGGTTGGCATCATGATTAAAATCAGCGGATCGGGTGATTTACGGAATATGGGTGGCTTGATTAAACAATACCCTGTCCTTGCCTGGACCTTCTTCATAGCTGCGATATCATTGGCGGGAATCCCACCATTCAGCGGCTTTGCCGGCAAGCTTCTGATCCTTCAGGGAGCTGCAGAAAAAGAGGCATACTTTGGAATGGCCGTTGTCTTACTATCAAGCTTGATGGTCTTATATTCCGTTATGAAAATCTTCACAAACGGCTTCTGGGGAACTCCTAAGGCCGGTTATACATTAGCTGAACATACGGTTAATAAGATGCTTGTTCCTGCCGTTCTCCTTGTTGTCCTCTCAGTTATATACGGGGTCGCAACAGAATCGGTTTACCCATTTATTACACAAGCTGTAGATACATTAATGAATCCTGATATTTATATCAAAGCGGTTTTAAAGGAGTAGTGCCTGATGTCATTCCAAATTTTACTGAATGTGTTCCTTGCGGTCATCTGGATGTTTTTAAAAAATGAGTTTAACGGGAGCACTTTTATCATCGGATATGTTTTGGGTTTAGGCATCATGTTCGTCTTCCGTCATTTTTTTAATGATCGTTTTTATTTGAACAGGGTGAACGCCGTCGTTCTATTACTGCTCATATTCGCTAGGGAACTCATACTCTCTAACGTTAGCGTCCTTAAAGTCGTGCTTAAGCCTAAGCTGGATATGAGGCCTGGCATATTCGCATTCGAAACCGTTCTTACGAAGGATTGGGAAATTACGATACTATCGAATTTAATTACACTGACACCTGGAACACTTGTCGTTGAAGTTTCTGAAGACAACCGGATTCTTTATATTCATGCGATGGATATCGCCGACAAAGATGAAGCCGTGGACAGCATTAAAAATACATTTGAAAAGGCGATTATGGAGGTGAGCAAATAATGTTCGATCTTATATTGAAAATCGCGTTGCTCGGAGTTTCCCTTTCCATGTTAGGATTCCTATACCGTTTAATCAAAGGGCCCTCCGTACCGGATCGAGTCATCGCACTTGATGCGATGGGAATCAATCTTATCGCAATCGTTGCACTTGCCTCCATTATCATGGATACAAGCGCCTATTTGGAAGCCATTCTTCTGCTCGGAATCCTATCTTTCATCGGAACGGTCGCTTTCGCCAAATTCCTTGAGAAAGGGGAGATTATCGAAAATGACCGCAATCGTTGAATTCCTATCTGCCCTATTCCTTTTAATGGGAGTCTTTCTCTTTTTAGTCTCGGCTTTCGGCATCATCCGGCTGCCTGACGTCTATACAAGAAATCACGCTGCTTCAAAAAGCTCGACACTTGGAATCATGTTCATCCTGATCGGCACCTTGTTATATTTTTATTATGAACATAGCCATTTCGATTTTCGGGTCGTGCTCGCGATTATCTTTATCTTCATGACCAGCCCTGTTGCCGGACATTTAATCATTCGCTCGGCTTATCATTCAGGCGTTAAAATGTGGGATCGGAGCGTCCAGGATGATTTAAAGAAAAACCGATGATCCCTGCCATCGCAAAAGAGCTGCCCTGATTACAGGAGCAGCTCTTTTCTGTCTCAATCCTTTAAAAACACCTGGTCACCCACTCTGATTTCACCTGTTTGTATGACCGAGGCATATACGCCAAAATGATTGTTCCTTTCCTTGACGACAGTTTTCAGGAGTGATGGATCTCTATGGGAATCGCTTGGATCGACAGTTATGATCATACAACGCTCACAATACCTTTTGATCTCCAATTCCACTTCATTTCCGATTAGAATCCTTTTTCCGAACCATTGCTCTTCTAAAAAGGGCGTTTTGTTCACTAAAGATAACACTAAATTTTGCCTGAATCTCCTGCCATCCAATTCCTTCCCCCAAAGCCTTGTCATTTCACCAATAGAGGCATCACTCACAAGCAAGATGTTTTCTTCTTCAATCGCTCCGAACGGAATATGTGAAGGAGGATAAACTATAGTTGTTACCTCCTGTTTTATCAACAAATCCATTTCCTTTAGAAAGGCTTCCTCTCCCCATGTCAGAACTTCTCCTGAAGGGGTCTTCACTTTAACGTCCGGATATTGGTCCAAAGCTTCCTCACCAGAAAAAACAGCTTGATAACGGACCATTTCCGGGACTTGGGTTATCGTCAGGAACTTCCCATTTTTGTCTTTAAAGGCATGACTGCGATCTCCATATAGCCCATAATCCATCACCTTCGTTTTCTGTACCTGTTCACCAGAGAATGATTTTAGAGGATGACGGGTGATTTCTTTTATATGGCCAACCAACATAAAGGAAAAACTCCTTTTCAAACAATATAGTTTAAGATAATAAGATACTTAACCAGGGCTCCGTTGAGACAAAAAAGTGTACCTGGCTCCCTATCATTCTGTCACCTACCAAGCAATTGTTCCTTCATTCACTTTGGTAAGTCAATAACGGCTAATGTACAGCGTGAAACGCAGATGAGATGATCCTCTTCATCACGGATTTTCACGTCCCATACCATCGTTGTCTTCCCGCGATGGATTACGTTACCTTCAGCGGTAACATAACCAGAACGTACGCCCCTTACATGATTGGCATTGATTTCAAGACCGACTACAGCTTGTTTAGCTCTATCCACAAGCAGCATCCCCCCATAACTTGCAACGGATTCCGCAAGGGCAACGGAAGCTCCCCCATGCAATAAACCATACGGCTGCCTAGTCCGTTCATCCACCGGCATCGTCGCAATGACTTTCCCATCTCCGACTTCTTTCATTTCAATTCCAAGCGTGCCTATCAATGACTTTTCAATATTTCTCTCCATCCCAATACCTCCAACCACCATATTTTCCTTACCATCACCCTGAATAAATGAATCACTATTCATAATAGTATACATAAAAAGGATGACCCAAGTCTATCAAGTCATCCGTCAATTAATGTGAATTCGATTATTTGGAGAGTATTTCTTTTAATTCAAACCAGCTTGTCAGTCTTGGAATATCCAATTCCCTGTTATAGGAGTTATCCATTGCATAGACTTTCGTGGGAATATCCAATAAGGTTTCCAGGACTGCCGGTTTATCATCAAAATAATAATCCAATTCCAATTTGCGAATCGTTTCAATTTTTTCATGATCCTTCATACCACAGTAAAAATGGTCATCCTTAACTGGAAAGCCGTTTTCAATCAGCCATTTTTTTGTACGGTCACCATGCTCCGCTTTCCTAGCGGTGATGTAATAGATTTCATGACCATCGCGTTCAAGCTCCTGCAACGTTTCCACTGCGCCCTCGAAGGCTGGACAGGATGAATAATACACTTCATCGGCAAGGCTGTTCCACATCTTGCCCCCAGCCTCTTTATCAAGCCCGAAAGCTTCATGGATCTCTAACGTCTTTAAGGCTCTGAATTTTGCTAAGTCTATGTTCTTATTAAGCTTTTCATTATAAAGATGGAACGCGAATTCTCTCAAATTAATTAGGGTATCGTCAATATCAAAACCGAATTTCATATCCTTCACTCCTATTCAAACATAAGCGGCGGCAAACTGTGATGCGAAGGAAATTTCCTTGTCCACCTGAATGGCCTGTAATCTTTCAATTTCGGCTTTTCTTTCCGGCTCAGCCATTTTAAGTCCAAGGAAGTCAGTATCCTCCTGCAGGATGCATCCTTGGATAAGCTCGGCTAATATATCGGCATCCTTCATGGCACAATTGAGTCCGAACGCACCTGTAGGTGTCATCGTATGGGCTGCATCGCCTAATAAAGCAACGCCATCCTTTGTCCACGTTTTACAATAGCTGCTGTAAACATCCAATAAAATGAAGTCATTCCAAGAGCTGATATTTTCACACACAACCTTTTTTAATTCAGGAAAGGCCAAAAGTAAATTTTCTATGAATGGTTCAAAATGCAGTTTTCGCAATTGGGGAAATGAACCATGTTCAATATTCCATCCAATTTGGATGAAACCTCCAGCCTGAGTGAAGAGTGCAACCTGTGAGTCATTGACCAATGCCATCTTGATTGAAGGCTTCCACCCCTTTGGAGCAGGAATTTTTGCCCACAGTAAATCATAGCCATGATTTTTAATCTCGACTGGTATCCCCGCTTTTTTTCGAACGATGGAAAATCTGCCGTCCGCTCCGATTATCAATGAACTTTGCACTTCCAGGTCATTCCCGCCATTTCGAGCCTTGACACCCGTAAAACGGCCCGTTTCATTCTGAATCAAGCCCGTAACCCTCGTATTCATCATCAATTGAAAAGAATCCAGCTTTTCGGCCTCATTCAATATAGCTGTAAGCAGATGATTTTGAGGGACATGTATCCCAACATGATCTACAGGCCATTCAGGGAAAATCCTTTTAAATATTTGGCCGTCATGCCAATATTCAATTTGTTCCATCCTAAGCATGCCAAGCTTTTTCACGCTCTCGAACAAACCGTGCTTTTTAAGAATGCCCTCTCCTTCATCGTTCAAGAACTCACCCCTGAACTCCCTTGAAACTTCAGAATGCCTCTCAAGCAATACGACTGAAATGTCCTGCTTGGCCAAAAGGTAAGCTAACAGCGCTCCTCCAGGTCCCGATCCGACTATGCATACATCTGATTTAACCAACATGCCTCTTCACCTGTTGTCTATTTTAATTTAGGATAAGCCGTGATGCGTATGTCCTCACCAAACGTTTCCACGCCAGAGAAGGAAACATCCATCGCTTCATCCATCGTATCCATATTCATTCCAGTATACGGTGTTAGTGAATTTCTCCCGCCCAATAGTTTAGGAGCTATATAAATCAAGTATTTATCGATGAGTCCCTCCCTAAGGAAAGAGGCATTCACTTCGCTTCCACCTTCTAGCAAGACATCCGTAATTCCTTTTTTATACAGCTCTTCCATCAAAGTCCTTAGATTAAGGCCCGTCTCATTTTTGGGGACGAAAATGAATTCGATCCCTTTATCACGTAAAGCCTCCATTTTATCTGCAGGTGCATCCTCCTGCGTTACGATCATCGTTTTCGCATCTGATACTTGGACAACATTGGCGTCCAATGGAACACGCAGTTCACTGTCTAAAATGATTCGGATCGGATTTTTCCCGCCGCCTTCCGGGAGTCTGGTCGTCAGTGATGGATCATCTGCCAAAACAGTCCCAATACCGACAAGAATGGCATCCACCTCATCACGCAGTAAATGAACGGAATGACGGGATTCCTCTCCTGTAATCCATTTAGAATGGCCTGTATGGGTTGCAAGTTTCCCATCCAATGTCATCGCAAACTTCGATATGACAAAAGGACGATTCGTCGTCATATTGTGAATAAAACGCTCATTCAGTCTTTGCGCTTCCATTTCCATAACGCCAACTTCCACTTCTATGCCTGCATCCTTCAGGATCGATATCCCTCTGCCGGCAACTTCCGGATTAGGATCTTGCGTAGCCACCACAACCCGACGGACACCTGAATCCTTCACTAAATTTGCACAAGGGGGTGTCTTTCCATAATGGGAACAAGGCTCAAGTGTCACGTAAAGCGTTGCACCTTCTGCATACTCACCCGCCATTTTGAACGCATGGACCTCTGCATGCGGTTCACCTGCTTTACGATGGATCCCTGTCCCTGCTATCACACCGTCTTTAACTATGACGGCCCCGACCACTGGATTTGGATTGGTTTTCCCTTTGGCACTGGCCGCTAAATCCAGTGCCAACTTCATGTAATATTGATCATCATTCATACGGTTAGCTCTCCTTATACAATCAAAGTTGGCTTCTCTTTGGGAATATGTCCAGACTTCTTAACCTTTGTATCCAGATAGAAACTATTATCTTCCGTTAAGCCGCCCCAAAGCGGGATATGGTCCTTTGCCGCAAGTCCATGCTTCATGAGGGCATCCAACTTTTTAGGGTTATTCGTAATTAAAGTCACCGGATTCTCACGCAGTCCCTTCAACACTCGAATGGCCCCCTCGTAAGATCGTGTATCGTCTTCAAAACCTAAAGCTTGATTCGCCTCGACTGTGTCATAGCCTTCCTGCTGAAGCAAATAGGCAAGAGACTTGGAGAATAGGCCGATCCCTCTTCCTTCATGGTCCGCAAGGTAGAAAATGGCTCCGCAACCATGCTCGGCTATCATTTTCATCGATTGGTGGAGCTGGTAGCCGCAATCACAGCGTTTACTGCCAAAGATATCACCCGTATGGCAGATGCTATGCATCCGGACAAGTGCATCCTCCGACTTTTCAAAATCTCCATACACCAATACAGAAGATTGCTGGCCAAAAGCAAGGTTGGCTTCAGAAAGGGAATCAAGCACCGCTTCCTTATCATTATCCATGCCATCGAGCTGAAGCCATGTGTACCATTGGAAAACCGCAGAGAAATCGCCTTGTTCAACAGGCAAGTTTACGGGCCCCACTAGGCATATATCAGCTTTTCCCGGGGTTTTAAGGATATTCATTTTATCTATTAAAAGGTCTTTTGTTTGTTGGTTTATTTTCATGATAACATCACCTATTTTATAATTTATAGTGTGCCTAGCCCTTACTTTAGGTAAGTAAGTATATTACTATACACTATACCTGTCAATGAAGCAGTTTACAAATAATAGTGTGTCTTTCTTATTAATTTCCAAGAAGATTTTTTCAGAAGAAGGGTTATTCACTAACGGCTATCATATCTGCCTATCGTTATACATATTTTATCGTATAAAGAAATCGTGTCTATAGACAGACTAAACGAAAGGAAGGAAACCTTTTGGAGGATTTCCCTTATTTTTTATATGATCCTGGCCTATTTCAATCTCCCGGCGGTGCAGCGAATATGAATAACGAAACTGCAGGATTGGTGCGTTCCTACTCCACACCCAATCCAGATTTGTTAGTTAAATCGGCAAAGACCTCGCAATCTTTATTTCTGGATGTAAAAAAAGTAATGGACACTATAGCCACATCCAAGCCATTCTCGAACCGGTTGATGACTGCTGCCCAATCATCAGAAAAGAGTGTCGTGGAAGAAATGATACGAAAAATAGGCATTAATAACGAGCCTGATATCATGTATAACCCTGATGGGATCCGGTTTGATTTCCACCCTAAAACAGGGGATATAAACTGTCATATCATCGTCAGCTTGAAATGGAGGGATTGATAACGATTCAACACCTTTTGGTAAAAAAACCGAAGCCCATTTTCGGCTTCGGATCTTTTGGGTTCATTTTGATTTGGATTCAAAGGTTTCAACCAATAGTGCAAGCGTTCGTGCCATGACGCCGGTCGCCCCCGCCGTGCACAATTCGGAGTTGTTCGAAGTCGTGGATGTCCCGGCAATATCCAAGTGGACCCATGGAGTGTCTTCAGCAAATTCACCGATGAAAGCGCCACCCATGATGGCATGTCCTGCCCCGCCAGGTGAATTATTCAAATCCGCTATTTTACTATTACGTACACGCTCTTTGTCCTTTTCTGTAATAGGCAGCCTCCACATAGGTTCCCCGGCCTCCTCTGAGGCTTTGAGGACTTGTTCATAGAATTCCACGTCATTCGTCATTGCACCCGTCATATCCATACCCAGCGCCGTTATAACACCACCCGTTAAAGTCGCAACGTCCACCAGGTATTCTGCACCATGATGTTTAGCGTACGTCATCGCATCTGCCAGAACCAGCCGTCCTTCGGCATCCGTATTCAATACCTCAATCGTTTTTCCGCTCATGGCAGTGATTACATCATCCGGCTTGAAAGCTTCGCCGCTAATCATATTATCTGTGGATGGAATGACAGCCACGACATTTTGACCCGGCCCCAATTCGCCGATAATTTCCATAGCACCCAATACAGCTGCCGCACCACCCATGTCCGTCTTCATTCCGACGATTCCAGCCTTTGTTTTCAATGAGTACCCGCCAGTATCGAATGTGATGCCCTTCCCAACCAAACCAATAACATCTTTCCATTCCTCTTTACCTTGATACTTCAGGACGATCATTTTCGGTGGCTCGGCGGAACCTTGATTGACAGCAAGGAGGGCGCCCATTCCCAACTTGAGCATATCTGCCTTTTCTAGGATCTCCACTTCAAACCCATAACGCTCTCCCAAAGCAGATGAATAATCGGCAAGATCCGTAGAAGTCAACAAATTCCCTGGTGTGTTAACCAATGTTCTTGCTGAGTTCGTCGCTTTTCCGAATATTCGCCCTACATGAAGTGCGGCCCCGATCTCTTCTTTATCCGATTCACTATAAACCGAAATCGATTCGATGGTCTTTTCGACCTGATTCGATTTCTGCTTGTATCCGGCAAATTTATAGGAAGCAAGTTCAAATGCCTCAGAACAAGCATGCGCAGCGTCCAATGCATCCAGATTTTCTGTCGTGAATGTATCCAAAGCAATCGAAAGCGTCGTAAGCTTGGATTCTGCAATCGTTTTACGCGCTTTCCCCAAAGCTTCACGCAGCGTTTCAAAGGAAAGTTCTTTTTCCTTGCCTAACCCCACAAATATCAATCTCTTTACTCCTAATTTACCTAATGTATGTATTTTGACTACTGATTTTTTCTTGGAAGAGATTTCTCCAGCTTTCACTAACTCGGTTAGCTGACCGCCTAATTTCTCATCGGCTTCTTTCCCTAAGCCTGTAAATTTTATTGGTCTGTCGAATACACCTAGAATCAGGCATTCATCAATCATATCTAAATTCAAGGAATCTTTTACTGTGAACATTCTGCTACCTCCTCCATTCGATTACTTTCATTATAACGAAATCTTCCAAAATTTTCGAATTAGGCATATATCATTAATATTAACCAAGGATATTGTTTAAAATGGGTCACTTTAGAGTAATAGTATAAGAAAGATCATATTTATCCTTATATCCAGCAGGGAATCGACAGGATTGGATGGAACTAATTAATAAGGGCCCCATAGCCCTTGTACCAAGAAGGATTTTTTATTTACCCAATATAGATTTCATCGTTACTTATTACTAGAAAGAAGGCTGATACTCTTGGAATTATTTCTCAACTTCCCTTTAATCGCAGCATTGATTGCCATTTTCTTTGCTCAATTCATTAAAGTGCCCATCCACTTCATAGCTTTCCGCAAAGTAAACTGGTCACTTCTTAACTCGACGGGCGGGATGCCCAGCTCCCACTCGGCTGCCGTGTCAGCACTCACGGTAGCCGTTGGGATTGAAACTGGAATGGACTCTCCTGTATTCGCCGTTGCCGCAATCTTCGCCATCATCACGATGTTCGATGCGACAGGAGTAAGACGGCAGGCAGGAGAACAGGCAGCCGTCTTGAACCGACTAGTTACAGACTTCAATACATTTGTCGAGCAAGCAAAAAACTGGCAGAAGAAAGCAGATAAGCAGAAACAGCAACAATTAAAGGAACTGTTGGGCCATAAGCCAATCGAGGTATTTTTCGGAGCCTTGACCGGAGTATTCATTGCACTTGCACTTCACTTTTTCATCTTTCAAGGGTAGGTGGTTCATTTGAAAATTATCTCTATTTGCCCCAGCAATACTGAACTCTGCACATATCTAGGCATTGAAGATCAGCTGATCGCCATCGATGACTTCTCGGATTGGCCTGATACCATCCAGCAACTCCCTAAAGTGGGGCCGGATTTATCGATTGATATCGATCATGTAGAATCATTAAAACCTGATTTGGTCCTTGCTTCACTTAGTGTGCCTGGTATGGAAAAAAACATTGAGGGATTAAAAGAAAGGAACCTCCCACATATCACATTCAATCCGCAATCACTAGAAGATATCGCGAAGGATTTGCTAACATTGGGCGAGGCCCTGGATCTTAAGGAGAAAGCAGAGGAACAGGCTGCCAAATTCCGTGATATCATCCTTCAATATAAAAGTGTCGCCGAAAAAATCGAAATAAAGCCGTCCTTATATTGGGAATGGTGGCCAAATCCCTTATTCAGCCCTGGGGGGGTTAACTGGTTATCGGAAATCAGCCTACTTGCAGGAGGATATAATGTTTTCGAAGAAGTAGACATGGCAAGCATTCAAGTCACTTCGGAAGAGGTCCTGAAAAAGGATCCCGACCATATTTGCTTAGCATGGGTCGGTGTTCCTTTACGAAAAGTAAACCCCGATCTGGTCAGGAAACGGAAAGGGTGGACCGATTTAAAGGCTGTCCGGGATAATAACATTCATATTATGGAAGAACCCTTATTCTGCCGTCCATCCCCACGTTTACTGGATGGCTTGGCAAAATTGGCAAAAACCCTGCACCCCGAAGCATATAACGGCATCGGGTAAAGAGTGTATTGGAAATTAACCTACATCAAAAAGGCTGCCTCAACTAAGGGCAGCCTGTTAAAGTTCTGCTTTCTCCACTCTGTTTTTAATGGTTTGCCCAGCATTTCATTAAAAAGCAAAGGAAGATACATTATTGTTCAACGCCTTTTCGGCGATTTTTGGCTTGAATACCTGCCTGATCTTGGTTTCATTCAACTTGTTTAGCTGTTCTTCAGATAACTCGCCGTTCCCTTTTTGTACAACATACACTTCAAGGGTTTTTTTCCCCCAGTTATTATACACATCTTGTACCGTTTCGTAGTATAGATCCAGGTGGTTTCCTTTTATCGCTCCCCCCTTATCCGCTACTACCCCATAGCCATAGCCAGGAATCCAAAGGATCGTTCCTAGGGGAAATACGGCAAGATCGGCGGCAATGGTGGAAAACAGATCCCGTTTTACCTTCACTCCTGAATAAGTAATTCCATAAGATGGACTTTCCGGGTACTTTCCGGTTGATTCATAGCCTGCTGTATATCCTGTAGCCAATACTTCATGTTTAGGGTATTTCAAGAGCTCGAGTGCTTCATCTATTGTCTTTGGGCCATTGCTCATGGATGCGGATGCAACCAGTGTCGCCACTTGGTCACCCCTATGTATGGCTTTGTATTCGAGACCAAGCATTCGATTTTGTCTCATGGCCTCTTCAAAAGGATGGTCTTCGTACGTAGCCCCAAAAACATGATATAAGGTTGAATCGATGGCCAAGATAAATAATATGATAATAGCAACCCTTAATAATAATGCCTTCAAAATCTTCATATGTATTTGTTTCCACTCCTCTCACAAGGATATTTGTTCCCTTTCCAGAGTGAAAGTATTCATAAAGCATGAAAACAATCTTTTTTCGCACAAAAAAGAACCGTCTTTCATTGACGGCCCTTCCCCTTTTTAAAACATTTGATATCCTTTATTTCTTAAAACCTTAATAACCACACCAGCTAAAATCGCGCCAAGTAGCCCGCTTGATAAAATAATGAAATCTGCCGTATGCAATGATGTAAGGTTCGTCCCAAGATGTGAAAAAGATATTCCTGGATTTCTGAAATATTCTATTAGCTTTGTTTCATTGACAATGACGATGAAGACGATTGGAAATAAGATGACCATGATCCATGAAGAACGAAAGAGCATATTCAACAAAAAGCCAATTCCGAAAAACAATATGAAAAATAAGAGTATTGAGATAATTAAAACAGGCAATGGCATGTTAATCTAGACCCTCCTTAAAAGCACACCTTTAGTTTACTGAAAAAATAATTGCTACGTCAACGACTTAATACCAAATAATTCCGAAGAAAAGATAATTAACCAAATCACATGAATAATTTATACGCTGTATACCCAAATTGATCTCCCGGGTTCACACCGTCGAGCATTGTTTGCATACTTTCCTTTTTAAAAGCTAAAAGCTGCTCCAATAATACGGAGTGCTTGCCTTCTTGGACCAGTAAATCAGGGTCAAAAAACTTAGCTTCATATAATTCATCCAATTGAGCGGTGACTTCAAAACTGAGCGGTTTTAGTAAGAATATTAACATATTATCACTTATATCCCCTTTGATGACTCCGCTTCTCACTCCCACCATACCTTCGACTTTCGTATGAATACCCGTCTCCTCCAACACTTCCCTTACGACAGCCTCATCAACGGTTTCATCATTTTTGACAAAACCAGCCGGGAGCGACCACTGCCCTTTCAATCCGCCATACCTTTTATTAACGACCAGCCACTCACCTTTATCAGATATCACAAGGCCAGAAACTGCCAGCCAAACATTTTTGCATCGTTCCACCAAACTCCACTTCCTCCATTATGATTCTTTTTATGTAGTGTAAACTCCAAAATCACATAAGAACGTATGATCACTAAAACCTTCAAGGTCAGGATGATTTAATTTGCTCCATTACCCTTATCCCCATTATATTCCACACATCAACGGTACATACTCCCGCTTCATGGTACACCCATCGATACATGCCAAAGAAAAAGCCATTCAGGGACAATCCCAAAATGGCTTTTCCTATTATATATCGAAAAAACTTAAAGGACGTTGAATTTACCCTTTTTAGCAACGAGGGAAGCTCCGCCAATCAGTAACAATGCTCTGTTGTCGACCATCTTCTTCAAGAATGATGCAGTCTTACCTGTAACTTTCTTGCCGAATACAACACCAATCGCATTGTCATCGCCAAGTGAGCATACCGTTCCTTTGTTTTCGAATGTGAATGTTTCAAGGTCACTTTCGTTACGAACCAACTTCGTTAGGTTTTTGGCAATGACTTCACCTTGCTGCATGGCTATTTGTGCAGTCGGTGGATATGGCCGATTAATTTCTTCATTGATGATCAACGCGCAATCACCTACTATGAAAATATCATCATGCCCTGGTGCACGCATATCAAGGTTCACTTTTATCCGCCCACGCATAGCTTCAAATCCTGAAGCTTCAATCACGGAGTTACCGCGCACTCCTGCGGCCCATACTACGGTTCCGGCTTTTATTTCTTCCACTTCATCTTCACCTTTTGCCACGATGATGCCTTCAGGGGTTGCTCCCTTGATCGGTGTGCCTATTTTAAATTCCACACCTTTTTTCTCAAGGTAAGAAACGGCATAATCCACCAATTCCGGATCGAAACCAGGAAGGACCGCTGGTGCTGCCTCAACACAGTACATACGAACCTTTTGGAAGTCGATGTCATATTCTTTACAAAGTTTAGGGACACGGTTTGCCAATTCCCCAAGGAATTCAATACCAGTAAATCCTGCTCCACCAACAACGATTGTCAAGCGGTCTTCATTTTTCTCTGCCTCGGAGCTGTATGTAGCAAATTGCAATTGTATATGGTCACGGATTTTACGTGCTGTGTTCACGTTAGAGATGGAAAAGGCATATTCTTTTAGTCCTTGGATCCCAAATGTTTCTGATTCAGGTCCAAGTCCAATCACTAGGTAATCATAAGAAATTTCGCCGTTTTCAAGAATGACTTTTTTGTCTTCTGTTTTGACTTCCAAAACAGAATCTTGGATGAACTTAACTTTGTTGCCGTTAATGACACTTTTGATTGGATAGCGTACACGGTCATGATGAAGCGTTCCAGCAGATGCTTCATGCAGCCATGTTGTTTCATAGTGGTAATCATTTTTATTAACTAACACGATTTCAGCCTCATTTTGACCCAATGCCTTCTGCAAGCGAGTAACGGTCATCAAACCACCATAGCCTGCTCCTAAAACAACGATAGTTGGCTTTTTCAAAAGAATTCGTCCACCTTTACGATATTTTCTTGTGATGCTTTCCATAACTAATATCTATTATTTATTTTATTAATTTCCATTATAAAAAGCACTCTTATACATTTGTGACATTTTTCACGTAACACTTCATAATTTTCATGAAAAATTCATAAAATTTTACCAATTTATTCATAAGTAAATATTAGTCTTTTTCCATACCTTTGACAAGTAACAATCTGAACTTTTTCATATAAAAATCAAGCTCAAAAACGCTACTTTTTTACCAGAAGCGAAGTATATCCATACTATATCCCCCAACCTTAGTAAAGCATCCTCACCTGCATATTGAAGGAAGGGTAAAGGATATTCATCGTTTAATGCGTTATTATAGTCAAAACTTTCTAACTTTTCTAATCTTTCTCCTTTTTTAAGGATTCATCTATGTTAAAATAAGAGAATAAATTTCAGCAAACCTAGTATATCGGAGGGATAACGTTGGAAGTTAATGAAAAAGTTTATGATATCACCATAATTGGCGGAGGCCCAGTTGGGCTATTTACTGCATTTTATGGCGGTATGAGGCAAGCATCCGTAAAAATCATCGAGAGCTTACCGCAATTAGGCGGACAATTGTCAGCTCTTTATCCTGAGAAATTCATCTATGATATCGCAGGTTTTCCTAAGGTGCGTGCTCAGGAGCTAGTGAATAATTTAAAAGAACAAATGGCAAAGTTTGAACAGACCGTCGTCTTGGAGCAAGCCGTTCAAGAAGTAGAAAAGCAAGCCGATGGAATTTTCAAGTTAACGACAGATAAAGAAATCCATTATTCCAAAACCATCATCATTACGGCTGGAAATGGAGCTTTTCAGCCCCGTCGCATCGAAATTGATGATGCAAAGAAATATGAAAGCAGTAACCTTCACTATTTCATCGACGACCTTAATCATTTTGCAGGCAAAAAAGTGGTGGTCTTTGGAGGCGGTGACTCTGCAGTGGACTGGGCACTAATGTTGGAGCCCATCGCTGAGAAAGTGAGCATCATTCACAGAAGAGATAAGTTCCGTGCCCACGAACATAGTGTAGAAACCCTTAAAAATTCAAAAGTTGAAATAAAGACTCCTTACATACCTTCAGAGTTGATTGGTACTGCAGGACGGATCCATACAGTTGTCATCAAGGATACAAATGGTGAAGATACAGAAACGATGGAAGTAGATGCAGTCATCGTCAACTACGGCTTCGTTTCTTCTCTTGGTCCCATTAAAGAATGGGGTCTTGATATTCAAAAGAACAGTATCTTGGTAAATTCCAGAATGGAAACGAATATCCCAGGGATATATGCAGCAGGTGATATCGCAACATATGACGGTAAAGTCAAATTAATTGCAAGTGGTTTCGGTGAGGCACCCACTGCTGTCAATCACGCCAAGCAATATATAGACCCAAAAGCAAAAGTTCAGCCAATGCATAGTTCCTCGATGTTCTAAACCGATATCCGGGTTTCATAGCCGGGTTTCAGACTGTAGACAAACTCGATATTAATGGAGTTTGTCTACAGTTTTTTTGAGGTTGGTAAAATTCCGCAGGAGTCTCGCACATCCGTTCCAATCAACTTAAATAGAACCCCTTTTGACTACAAACTGGAACCGGCTTACATTAAGCCGGTTTTTAAGTTGTCCCCATTTCCATGATTGTGGATAAGTTTTTTTCATTAGTTATCCACAATACTTAATCTTGATGCACATTTATGAATATTTGAATTGCAGGAGCCAATGGGACGACCGGAAAGCAGATTATTGGGGAATTATCGAAAAATCCACAAATGAACGTTTACGGAATGATCCGGAAAAAGGAACAGGCCCAAATGATAAAAGGACTCGGCGGGAATCCCATCCTTGCAGATTTAGAGGGAAATGTGGATAAAGCAGTGGATAACATGGAAGCCATCATTTTCGCAACTGGATCCGGACCAAATACAGGTCCTGATATAACGACAGCTGTGGATAAGAATGGCGCGATTAAACTTGTTGATGCGGGCAAGAAAAAGGGAATCGACCGATTTGTCATGTTAAGCTCCGTCGGTTCTGACCATCCGGAGCAAGCCCCAGAAGGGATGCGCCACTATCTTGAATCAAAGCGCGATGCCGATGAACATTTAGAAGCAAGCTGGCTGACATACACGATTGTCCGGCCGGTTGCTTTGACAAATGAACTATCTGTCGGAAAAATCTTTGCGGATGAGAAAGTGGATCATACGAACAAGTCCATTCCAAGAGCCGATGTAGCCACCGTTCTTGCCCAATCAGTCACATATGATACTACATTCAATAAAACATTCGAGATTTTTAGCGGCACCCTTCCAATCGAGGAGGCCTTGAACAATATTTAAAAGTAGAAAATAAGCATAAAAAAAGAGGCACCTATATAGGGTGCCTTAAAGACTGTAGACAAACTCGATGAAAATAGAGGTTTGTCTACAGTCTTTTGAGGTTGGTAAAATTCAAAACGTAGGGCACCTATATCTAGGCCCCCTCTTTCAAAAGATTTGAGCCTCTTAGCAATTCTCCGGCGTACCGGCGTTTTTTGCCGTTTTGAAGGAAGACCCGCAACCGCATGATGCGATAGCATTTGGGTTTTCGATCGTAAAGCCTCCGCCCATCATCGTTTGTTTATAATCAATTATTGTTCCATTCAATATATCAGCATCCTCGTTATCCACAAGGATCTTAATTTCAAACTGTTCCAGCTGGCTATCTTTCTCTCCGGGTTCTTTTTCAAAACCCATTCCGTAGGATAATCCACTGCAGCCTCCGCCTTTAACGGCCACTCTTAAAAAGGAACCCTCTTCACCATTATGTTTCATCATTTCTTTTATCTGAAAAGCAGCAGCTTCCGTTATTTGAACAACTTCACTCACAATAAATCCCTCCTTCTTCTGATATGTGAGATAGACTATTTCTCCTTATAGTATATACCAAAGAATTTCCCGCGCTCAATTTTCCTGCTTGAAAAAAGAAAAACACAGCATCCTGGCCGAAAACGATTTTCGCTTGGCTTTATAGGTTCAATCAAACACTGAACAAGAAGAAAGATTTTTGAGATTTGCTCTAAAGGAACAGTTGCATCCTATTTAACAGGAGACTTCAATGATACCCAAACATCTGAAGCCAGACTCCTTTATATCGCCGGCGACATTTCAAAGCGAATAGGAAATCAAACAAGAACAGGGCAACACCACAATTATCACTGCATTCAAATCAAAAGGCAGTCCCGTAAGGAACAGCCTTTTGATTTGCCCTTGATGATTAAAGCATTTGATATTCATCAATGAACTTATATATATTTTCCACCAATTCATCCGTTGTGTCCCCTGAAACCACTTCACCGTTAACAAGTGCATATAAGTTACTGGAACATTTTCCGCAATATCCCAAACAACCATATTCAATAATATCTAAATTAGGGTCGCGTTCTAATCGTTCAAAAGCTTCTTGAGCGCCACTGGCCAAATTACTTACACAAAATTCAATAATCGGGTACATTGCTTCACCTCACCATTACTAACAATCCATCTTATTACTTTTCCCAACTCCAGTCAATATTTACGCATAAAAAATAAGCCGATTTCAAGATACCGGTTGTGATTTCCTTTTATATTCGTTATACTTTTGTCGGGGTATGTAAAAAAAGAAAATTATCTAATGTTTTTATTCTTACTACTAATTGGGTATATATATTTAATTAAACTATAAAGGGCTTCATTTGGGGGAATCCTATAGGGGTACTTGTTTTCACAAGTGAAACAATTATCAAATTTCAATAGATCAAATAAAGGGGAAAATCATATGAAGAATTTAGTCATACTTGGTGGTGGGTATGGTGGTATGCGCATGTTGCAAAGATTGCTGCCTAATCAGCTTCCTGAAAATGTGAGCATCACACTTATCGACCGTAATCCTTATCACTGTTTAAAAACGGAATATTATGCTTTAGCAGCAGGTACCATTCCAGATCAACACATCCGTGTTGCATTTCCTGAACATCCTCGCTTGAAGAACGTATACGGAGAAGTACTTTCCATCGATATGGAAAATAAACAAGTCATTATAGAAAATCAAGATCCTGTCGTTTATGATGATTTAGTCATTGGCCTTGGCTGTGAAGATAAATACCACGATATTCCTGGCGCAGACACACATACTTATAGTATCCAAACAATCGATAAATCACGTAGCACATATTCTGCATTGAATAATTTAGGTGCAGGTGCAACCGTTTCGATCGTTGGTGGCGGACTTAGTGGTGTTGAGCTGGCAAGCGAATTGATCGAAAGCCGTTCAGACTTAAACGTTAAGTTATTTGACCGCGGACCGCATATTCTATCAGCATTCCCAGAAAGATTAAGCACCTTTGTCGAATCTTGGTTTGATAAACATACAATCGATATCATTCATCATTCAAATATAACTAAAGTAGAACCAAACCTTCTTTATAATGGCGATGAAGCCGTTCAAAGTGACGTTATTGTATGGACAGCTGGAATTCAGCCAAGTAAAATTATCCGCGATATGGATATTGAGAAGGACCGCCAAGGAAGAGCCGTCCTGACGCCTCAGCATTTCCTTCCATCAAATGATAGCATCTTTGTAGTCGGCGACTGTGCGAGCTTACCGCATGCACCTAGTGCGCAATTAGCTGAATCTCAAGCTGAGCAAATCGTTCAGGTCCTTGTGAAAAAATGGGCAAATGAACCACTTCCAGAAAGCTTCCCTACCATGAAATTAAAAGGGACATTAGGTTCCCTTGGGAAGAAACAAGGTTTTGGTCTTGTTGCAAATCGTCCTATTACCGGAAGAGTGGCACGCCTCATGAAATCAGGCATTCTCTGGATGTATAAATACCATAACGGTTGATCTACAACTTTCATAGCCACATTTCAAAACTGACCCATGCGCTCCTGTATGGGTCAGTTTTTTTCATTTCTTCCATTATATATCAAACCCGCAACTTATATCCGTATTTTTCCATCTCTTCCACTACTTTCTTGAGACTCACATTTCCTTCTGCAATGATCTCCTCTTCAATGCGGACCAGTGGATAAAATAAGTCTTCTTCGATCATCCTCGCGGCAAAGCTCTTTTGATTCATCTTTTCTGGGGGATTATACATATCTATATAGGAAATTTTGAATTTCTGCTCTGGAAATTTTCTTGTTAATGCTGCCTCTAACCACTCACACGTATCTTTCGATGAGGGGAGATTCACACAGCTAGCACAAATTTGCTCCGCTCCATATACTTCTATTTCAATTTCTTTATTAACCATGCTCTTCCTCCATTATTTTAGTTTATTTGATTCATTTTAAATACTTTTAAGAAACATTCAACGGTTTCCAGCTTATCTGAATAATATAGATTATATTTCCGCAAAGTTACAGTTGGATTTTTTACTATCTTCGCATTATAATATGATTAGGAAAGGAGTCGATTGCAATGTCTGACCAAACAATGGAAGTACAAGTTCAAGATGTTCTAGATAAGCTTCGTCCGTTTCTTCTTCGTGATGGCGGTGACTGTGAACTAGTTGACGTAGAAGATGGAATTGTAAAATTACGATTACTAGGAGCTTGCGGAAGCTGTCCAAGTTCGACCATTACACTAAAAGCTGGGATTGAGCGCGCCCTTCTTGAAGAAGTGCCTGGTGTAGTGGAAGTTGAACAAGTTTTCTAATACCCTTTAAAAATAACAAGCAACGTATAGAAGAATCTTTCTTCCATATACGTTCAACCATTTTCATACGGACCAGAACTATTTGGACTGTTATAGAAATAAAGCTGACTCGGCTTTTGCCCTATCAAAATTGATACGGCTTGACGCGGGTCAGCTTTTTTTATAACAGTAATTAAGTTAAGTATGGCTTACAATTTCAAAAATTTCAATTTCTTTTTTTCTTGCTCTGATAGGATTGCCGTATGGCTGCCATCATTATCGATTTCCAGCTCTTTCACAAGAAATTCCGGAAATTCCTCCTTCAATCCAGAGAGCACCCTTTCAGATTTTTCAACGGATGCCAGGCATAAAATAGTGGGACCCGCTCCGCTTAGAGCTGTACCAAATCCACCTTCTTTTTGGACAACCTCTTCAATAATTGCTAAATGAGGGACTAGCTCTGCTCTATAGGGTTGATGGAAACGATCACTTTGCATCATTTCACCAACTAGCTTCCAATCTTTCGATAAGACTCCGGCAAGCAAAACGTTGGCGGCTGCACTTCCGCTTATCGCATCTTTATAGGAAAGTGAATGTGGGAGAACATTTCTTGAATCCTCCGTAAGCAATTCAAAATTGGGTATGACGGCAATCACCTTAACTCCTTCGATTGGAAACGAAACAACATCGGTTCTTTGCTCTGTATGAAGGCCCACAACCAATCCGCCATAAACAGATGCCCCTGCATTGTCAGGGTGCCCTTCAAAGAGAGAAGCATGCCTATTCTTTTCCTCATCGGATAAATGGAGTTCACCTATGATGTTTGCTAATTCAATACCTGCTACAATGGCAGACGCACTGCTCCCAAGACCGCGTGCCAGTGGAATTTCACTAGAGACGAAAAGTCGGCATGGAGATAGTTCTTTTCCATAAGAAGCCGCTGTTTTCTTGGCAATTTGGACGATATAATTACGATCATCCCTTGGAAAAACGGACATTTCCTCTGAAAGTGGGATGACTTCCCAATGATCTGATGAAGATCCGTGTATTTCCAAGTAAAGCCCTAGCGCCAGGCCGATTGAATCGAATCCTGGTCCTAAGTTGGCCGTACTCGCTGGTACACGGATCAAGAACATCTCGGAATCCCCACTCATGCCTGTTTCACACCTTGCAGATGTTCTAAAATGACCTCTTCATCCATTGGCAACAGTGTCGGTTGAATCGTGCTTGTATCGACTGCTACATTTGGATCTTTCAATCCATTCCCTGTCAGTACAGCAACGATCTTACTTCCTTTTTTGATTTCACCGCTTTTTAATTGTTTATAGATGCCTGCAATGGAAGCACAGGATGCTGGCTCTGCAAACACTCCTTCTTTTTTAGCAAGGAAATGATAGGCTTCCAGAATTTCTTCGTCTGTCACCTCATCGATTTTACCTTTTGATTCATTTGCTGCTTCCACAGCGAAGTTCCAGCTGGCAGGATTACCAATCCGAATTGCTGTTGCAATCGTTTCGGGATTTTCAATAATGGTATCGCGGACAATCGCAGCTGAGCCTTCCGCTTCGAACCCTCTCATTTCAGGAAGGCCCGTTTGTTTCGATTCATTATATTCTTTAAACCCTTTCCAGTATGCTGTTATATTCCCTGCATTCCCAACAGGAAGCGCCAATATATCCGGTGCAGAGCCAAGAGCGTCACAAATTTCAAACGCCGCCGTCTTCTGCCCTTCAATCCGATACGGGTTGACCGAATTCACAAGTGTTATTGGTGAACTCTCACTAAGAGAACGGACGATTTTTAAAGCTTGGTCGAAGTTCCCCTCGATCGAGATGATTTCTGCTCCGTACATAACTGCTTGAGCAAGCTTGCCCATGGCAATTTTACCTTCTGGAATGACTACGATGCAGCGCAGGTTTGCACGAGCAGCATAAGCGGCTGCAGCAGCTGATGTATTCCCGGTAGAAGCACAGATGATCGTGTCGCTGCCCTCTTCGATCGCTTTGGCGACGGCCATGACCATTCCGCGATCTTTAAACGATCCTGTCGGATTCGCTCCTTCATATTTTACATGTAAGTCGATTCCCCACTCTTCGGATAATCGATTCAGTCTAATTAATGGAGTATTCCCCTCCAATAGGGATAGTGCAGGTGTCTTTTCATTGACGGGTAAAAATTCTTTATACGTGCTTATAAGTCCTTGCCAACTCATTTAATTTCCTCTCCTTCAACTCGGTATGTGCTTTTCACTTCTCTTACCATATTGTAATCATGTAATTTCTGTTTTATTTGCTCAAACGCAGCCAAAGTAGAAGTGTGCGTTACTAATACGATTTCGGAAGATTCCTTTTCATCCAACGGCAATTGAAGGATTTTATCGAATCCTACCCCATGCTCTGCAAATAAATTGGTGATTCTCGCTAAAACACCCACTTCGTCCTGAACATGTAATCGAATGAAGAACTTAGCGGAAATTTCAGTTGCGTCTTTTAATTGTTTCGGGAACTGAGGTGAAACGGCACTTCGGCCATTTACGCCAAGCCTCATATTCTTGATGACGGTCACCATATCCGAAACGACGGCCGTCGCTGTCGGAAGACTGCCTGCTCCCGGTCCGTAAAACATCGTTTCCCCTACAGCTTCCCCATAAACGTATACCGCATTATACTCATTATTTACCGATGCTAACGGGTGTGCTTCCGGAAGAAGTGCAGGTTGGACACTTACTTCGACCCTGTCTCCCGCCCTGGAAGCGACGCCAATCAGTTTCATTGTATAGCCAAGCTTTTTACTATATCTCAAATCCTCTTCGGATATATCGGTAATTCCTTGGACCTCCACATCATTCAGGCCAATGTTCATTGAGAAACCAAGTGTGGATAGTATCGCCATTTTACGGGCTGCATCCAATCCCCCTACATCGGCTGTTGGATCCGCTTCAGCGAATCCAAGCTCCTGAGCTTCCTTCAATACGTCATTATAAGCTCTGCCTTCTTTGCTCATTTTCGTTAATATGAAGTTCGTCGTTCCATTGACGATTCCCATCATTTTCGTGATTCGGTCAGAAGATAATCCATCAACAAGACCACGTAAAATCGGTATACCCCCGGCAACACTTGCTTCATAGAACAGGTCACATTTATTCTCGGTTGCTAATTCAAGCAGTTCCGGACCATATAAAGCCATCAAGTCTTTATTGGCCGTGACGATATGCTTTTTATTTTTTATAGCCTCTATTAGATAATGGCGTGTTTCTTCAATTCCACCCATAACTTCAATCACAACATCAATCTCGGGATTCGAAATGATATCTTCGGGATTGTCAGTTAATATTCCTTTATCAATCTCGACAAGCCGCTCTTTCGTCATGTCTTTGACAAGTATCTTCTTAACGGAAATGGAACAGCCTACTTGATGCATAAGCTTGTCCTGATGCCTTTCAATGATTTGTACGACTCCTGATCCGACTGTACCTAACCCCAATAAACCGATCGAGATGGCTTTCATATTTGGTTCCCCCTAATAAAACTGTTTCCCTGAAGAAAACACTTGTATTTGTATAGTAGACATTATAAGTTTAATTCATATAATTATCAATAGTTAGAAAAGATGGATACACAAACATTTTTTGTCCATCCCTTGAAAGAGTAAGAGCGGATAACACTTATTTTTTTATGGGAAAACCATTTTAATGATTATTACTTAACGGACTTTAATGAATCATTCGTCCCCATTATTACATGTGGCTTTTGCTCGGGATCCATCCACTTCAGTAAACTGAGGACGTTCTTTTCAGCAGTGGCTGTACATCCTGCCGTCGGTTTTGTTTCCCCTCTCCAAATATGAAGAAAGATTGCACTTCCTTTTCCTTTTATGATGGGGTTCGTATTATAATTGATGACCGCCCCATACTTATAGAGTTCATGATTCATCCTTTCGAAAGACTTCCATTTACCTTCGGGATTTCCCTTATAGGTTTTCCACTTGTTATAATCCTTGGATGTTTGATCATCAATCCAGTAGTCGTATTTTGTCGTTTTCTTATAACCCATTTTCACGCCTTCCGGCTTCGTTTTGCTTCCAAAAGCCGTACCGAATGAATAAATGCCAACCGGGGATTTTCCATCGCCCTCTTTTTTACTCTTCGTAAAGCCGTTTTTTCCAATGACGCCCTCCATTTTCTTTAATGCCCGTCGCCATTCGCCTTTTTTCTTCTCATATGTTTGGATCGTGACCTTCGTGTCACTCATCGACTTCCCTGTCACCGATACAACTTGGTTGACGCCTTTTCTCGTATCGAATTTCTTTTGCAGGGCTTTTTCACTGGAGCTGAAAACCTCTTTTGCATCCGCCATACTGATATATGCAGTCTTTTTAGAGTGACAGACCTTATACCAGTCTCCAGTTCTCCCACTGACTGATAACTCAGTATTTTTCTTATAAGTTTTTACTGTTTTACTTGCAGCCGACGCCTTTTCTTTCATATCCGTAGTAGTCTTAATGACAATTTTGAATTGAGTTGCTTCACAACTTGTTTTCATTTCAGCCTTAGCAGGCATTGTCGCTTGGATGACTAACAGGAATAAAAGGGCGGCCATCATCATCCTTTTCATGGACTCATCCTTCCCCATCTTGAAGTAATTCTAAGTTAATATCTAACTATTCAAAAAAATCTTGTTATTATCATAACATAGTAAGTAAAGATGAATCATATTTCTTTCCAGTTTTCATCTAAATCCAATCGATTTGTGGCAAATTATATTTCTTGGCGGGGACTTCCGCCAATTCATAAAAGTTTTTGAGGAAGGACTCATATTGTTGGGATGACTTCGTGATTGAAGATATCTTATCCTCCAGTTCATTGGACCTTGACTCCGTTGTTTTTGAAAAATACTCTTCGACTGTTTCAAAATAATGGATGGGAAATAACATTCTGGAATATAACAGCCGGGCTGAGAAACTCGAGAACGGTTCTATGGTCTGATATTCGTGAAAAAAATGTCCAATTCCTCGCTGATGAGTATGCACATTTTCAAAATAGTGTTCCCTCACCCACTCTGCGACATCCCTGGATCCGTGGTCGAAGACCCAATCAAACGGATTTTTCATCCATTTATTGCTTTTCCAAGTATCATGTAAAAAGCGTTCATAACATACGGTTCCACTATCGACAATTTGCGGGGTATCATCAATTTCCGTGTCGACTAAATATTGAATCGCATTTTCACCTAGCACCATATAATAGGGAAAGGTTTCTATAAATAATTTTTCAAACTGGTTATCAGGATGAGCATTCAGCTTATCCCTCCAAATCCTTTCTAGTTGATCGATTCTTTGTTCCCAAAGCTCTTTCCATTTACCAATTCTTGAACATGTTCGAATCGTTTCATTGATACCTCTCCCACGCTGATGGAATCTGGCCAGACGTCTTCCCGGATTGAAATTTTTCGGACCTTCCAAAGCCTGATTGGCGAGCAGGATGAATAATTGTTCATCCGCTTCAGAAACATAACTGCCATGATTGGCAAGAACAAAGACCGAAACGTGCCGATCTCCTTGTGAAATCAGATGTTGGGACATTTTATGGCGTTCGACTAATTCCTCCTGCTCCATATTCTCAATGGGAACGATGCTGTAAACCATATTCCCTGACAGGAAACTTGGAAACCTGCTGTTGGCTTCTTCGCGCTCAACTTGTATACCGTAATTATTAAATATGATTTCTTCTATCATGGAATGGCCCCCTTCTTTAAATGGATATAATAGAAATATTGGACATCATATACTTATATATATGTGGAATAACCCGTTTTCTGAATGATTATCGAAACCTTCTTAGAAAACCTGAACATCTTACATGATTTTTCACTAAAAAGAAATCAAAATACAGACATTAGAACTATCCCTAAAAATATAGAGAAATGGGTGATGACATGGCTAATATCGAACAATCAATGTCAGAACAAACAGCTCGAAGATGGCTAAGTGAACGAGGAGTGAAGCTGGAGGATATCGCTGAGCTTGTCATGTATTTACAATCAAGTTATCATGAAAATCTCCAAATTGCCGATTGTCTTCACAATGTCGAACGGGTCCTTTCCAAGCGCGAAGTCCAAAATGCCATCCTGACCGGCATTCAATTGGATATCCTAGCCGAGAAAAAACTGCTCGAGGAACCTTTGCAAAGCATCATTGAAATAGATGAAGGCCTTTATGGGGTCGATGAAATATTAGCCTTATCCATCGTAAATGTTTACGGATCCATCGGCTTTACCAATTATGGTTTCATCGACAAACAAAAGCCGGGTATCTTAAAATATTTAAACGATAAAAGTACAGGTAAGGTCCACACCTTTTTAGACGATATCGTTGGGGCAATTGCAGCTGCCGCTTCAAGCAGGCTTGCCCACAGAACCAAAAATGCAGAATAGGAATGGCCTATGTTTCTTTCATTGGTTTTCAATGATAAAACTCCGGTGAATGGAATTTAAAGTTTTTCGACATAAAAAAAACCAGGGCTGCCTTAGCAGACCTGGTTTTTTTCATTCGAAGTGCCATAGGTCGAGCGTGTCCACCACATATGTTGGCTGCTCCTTATATTGCTTTAAGCGTTCTTTTGTCGTAACGCCAGTATGTACAAGCAATGTATCAATACCCGCATTAATGCCAGCCATGATATCCGTATCGTAGTTATCGCCAACCATGATGGTCTCTTCTTTAGGCACCCCTAATACTCTTAGAGCTTGCTCCACTATGACGGATTCAGGTTTTCCTATGAAAATCGGCTGTACCTGAGTCGAAACGGAAACAACGGATGTCAACGCACCATTCCCCGGCATAAGTCCTTGTTCAGTAGGAATGGCAATATCCCCATTGGTCGAAATGAAGGAAGCGCCATTTCTAACTGCCAGACAGGCTTTTGACAATTTTTCATAATTGACACCACGGTCGATGCCCATCACCAGAAAGTCTGGATGATCATCCACCAGCTTCATTCCTTTTTCCTTTAGCGCCTCGATAATGCCTTCTTCCCCCACTACATAGACCGATGCATCTTTCTTTTGCTCAGCAATGTAGTTCGCAGTCGCCATGCTTGTCGTGAAAACCTGATCATCTTCCGTTGAAATACCGATGCTTCTCAATTTATCCGCTACCTGTGCCGGAGTCCGGGACGAGTTGTTTGTTACGAATAAATAAGGGATATCCCTTTTTCTTAGGTCATTTATAAACCCTGCCGCTTCCGCAATTTGTTCCGTCCCGCGGTACATGGTGCCATCCAAGTCAATTAAATACCCTTTATACGACTTCATTCGATTTCGCCTTCCTAACGCTACTAGTTTTTAAAAGCAGATACAGGTCCCAATTCGTTTATTAAATAATTTCTTACCAAATTTGGAAACTTTTTGAATGCCTCGATATTCTCCTTGAATACGGTATGCAGTTCTTTGTGATCCACTTCAATGAAATCCTGAACCAGCATTTTCCTTAACGGCAGCACATTTTTAAATTGTATCGCTTTATCTTCTGGAATAACCTTTTCATCATGAAGGATATCGATAATATCTTCATAACTGCCTGGATCACGCATAATAAAACCATCAATTACCGCATTCCCTACATCCAACACGGAATCGATCGAAGTATGTATAAGCCTTTCAGCAATAAGTTCGGAAACGTCTCCATCCCAATTATCATGCCCTTCAAAAAGTCCAAGCTGCTTTTCAAGAAAACCTAATATTTGTTCAATCTTTTGGCGGTCTACAAAGTACATTTTTTCCAGATCCTTTCTGATCTAAGGTGATATAGGAATCATTTCTATAGTTGAATGGCCAGCCCTATTAAACTTATGTGCCAATCCAACCTTATTCCTTGATGATACCATAGCTTCTCCCTTACGCTCAATTCCTTCGACTAGAGCCTTTGAACCAGTACCTTTACAAAAAGCAATAGTAACGCAGCCATCGGCCATTTTTCTTCCAGTTAAAAACCAAAATTTCTTCACCATTCGTATTCTTGACAAATATTCTTTAATTGATGAATATACAAGCGGTATGATGCATTAGCTTGAAGAAGTACCAATCCAGCCAAGGAGCCCCAAAAATGGCTGTTCCCCTATTGTAGTCACTTTGTTATGATGGAATTACAAATGAAAAGATAAGAAAAGAGGGATACTATGGAAGATCGTTTTTATTTATACAACGACGTCGTTGATTCAAAAACCCGGTTCATAAGTTTCATGGGAGCGGAATCAAGATTCGATTTGGCCATTACAACAACCGATCGCTTTTATGGAAAAAAACTTGTATTAAATATGCAAAGTAACCGATTCGCGATTATTGGACCGGATGATTTAGAAGAGGAAGGCTATCTTGAGCATGCCTTTCAGTTGACAGAAGCGGAAGCCGAAGAACTACGTCACTTTTTAATGGAAATCGTCTGAAAGCTGAAGTTTTTTTCTTAAACGGGAAAACCTACTTAATGTAACGATTACATGAGGGGGGATTACCTTGGACAAAGAAGAGGAATACCACGATTTCTCCAATGCCGAAAAGCAGCGGGATTTTTTGATTCCTGAAGAATTTCCCGAAGGACCTGTTGGATCACCCATTGCAAAAGATGCACCAGTGCAGAATAAAAATACACCATGGCAGGAAGGGCAACGATATCAAAGTGCCTTTAATTATGAAAATAAATCGCTGCACGAAAACTTGCCTCGAAAATATCCTGGTGCTCATCCGACACATGATGATTCAGAAAAAGATGAACAGCCTCCTTATAAAGGATATGGAAGCTCTTAACATGAAAGGCCAGAGGCAGTTCTGGCCTTTTTTATTTCTTTACTTTCTTCACTACGAAATATGGACAGCCAAAATTACAGTATTCATATAAATATTCACTAAGCGTGCTTATTTTAGTATCGAACGTCGCCTTCTGATTCGTATCATCAAAAAATCCTCGAAGCCTTAATTGGCCGTAACCCCAATCGCCTACAATATAATCATACTTCGTTAAAATCTCACTGTATCTCGCTTTAAACGCTTCTTCGTTATAGCCTTCCCTTTCATCTTCGATGATTTCATAGGTCAAGTTATTGATGTTAATCATTTTTTTCACCTCTCATAAATACATTCCTTATTTAAATTATAACTGATTCCCCATCAATTACTAAGCGAAATCTAGAGAAATATGTTCATCCTAAAGTTACGGGGGTGTTATTGATGAAAAAAACAATAATAACGATAGGTCTAAGCTCGATGATTGCACTAACCGGATGTTCCGATAAAAAGGATCTGGGGCTCGGTGCAAAAAACCATGCTGGTAACCCGACAAACGTAAATAATCCAACTCAATATTATGACGAGGATTATCGTAATCATGACAACAAAAGTGATGATTTCGGCTTTACACGCACTAATAAGACGACTCTTGATGGTCGTAACATTTCCAACAAAACTGCTTCCATAGATCGTGAACAACTGTCTGATGTGATTTCAAAACTTAGTGTACAGATTCCAAATGTCAATGATGCCGCTACCCTTGTTACTGATGAGGAAGTGCTTGTCGTATATGATACCAATACCAAGGATCGGACGGAAACCGCAGACCAAGTTAAACGTACTGCCATGTCCATCGTGCCTCGCTACTATCATGTCTATGTCAGTGATGATTATCAAACCCTTGCCCAAGATGTCGAGAATTTCTCTGCATTGAAATCCGGCAGCAAAGGGATTGACTATACAATCGAACAAACAATCAAAAGAATGCTGAAATCGCCTCAAGGATACAAAATGAGTGAAGAAGAAAATGAAAACGGAGAAATGGTTAACGATAAAAGAGATCATCACGATAATATACACCAAAAAATGGATAATCTTTAATCATCCAATAAAATGAAAGGACCGAATTTATTCGGTCCTTTATTTCACTCTATTTCAATAATTCTTCACCTTTGGCTTGCTTATGTTTTGCCGCTGCATTAACCTGTTCATCTGCATGGTAGGAAGAACGGACAAGCGGGCCGGATTCACAGTGGCTGAAGCCTTTTTCCAATGCACGTTCTTTCAATTCGGCAAACTCCTCAGGCGTGTAGTATTTCAACACCTTTAAATGCTTTTTAGTCGGTTGCAAATATTGACCGATCGTCATGATATCCACATTATTCGCCCTCAGATCATCCATCGTTTCGAGGATTTCCTCTCTCGTCTCTCCTAGGCCGACCATTAAACTGGACTTTGTTGGAATCTCCGGATACAGTTCCTTCGCCCTTCTTAAAAGCTCCAATGAACGATCATATTTAGCTTGGGCACGAACACGGTCGGATAAACTTCTGACTGTCTCAATATTATGGTTCAGAATGTCAGGTTTTGCATCCATCAAAGTCTTAATATTTTCATACACTCCACCCATATCCGACGGTAATACCTCAATCGATGTAAATGGATTCTTGCGTCGGATGGCACGAACCGTTTCAGCAAAAACTTCTGCGCCTCCATCCTTTAAATCATCACGGGCAACTGCCGTAATGACAACATGCTTTAAATTCATCAATACGACGGAATCAGCAACGCGCTCTGGTTCAGCCCAATCCAACTCATTTGGACGTCCAGTCGTAACAGCACAAAAACGGCAAGCCCTTGTACATATTTCACCTAAAATCATGAATGTTGCCGTTCTTCTAACTGCCCAGCATTCATGAATATTCGGACATTTTGCTTCTTCACAGACAGTATGCAGGTTTTTCTCCCGCATCATATTTTTTAAGCCGATGTAATTTTCATTAGTATTAAGCTTTATTTTTAACCAATCTGGTTTACGAAGAATTTCTTTATTTGTAGAAGACATCAAAATGTCACTCCATTCTATAGAAATTAACACACCCTACTTTAACAATAATAAAGCATTTATACAAGTTATAGATTGATTCCCATTATTTATTTTTCATGTTTAAAGCTAAATCAGCAAAACTATAAAAGATGGACGGACTGATGTCTTTATAAATACGAAAGAGTGTCATGAAAGGAGCCTGCCCCGTTGAAAAAATTATTCCTTTTTACCATAGCTTGTTTGTTTTTTTTCAATTCACCAAGCCAAGTAGCTAATGCGGCCGATACCCCTCAAGTTTATGCAGGACGAATGGAGCTATATAAAAATATGGAAGCTACCCTCCAGGTTCCATGGTATTATCTTGCTGGGGCTGATCAATATGAACATAGCCTAAGGCTGGCCCGGCGGGATTTAGAGCCTGCAAAGGGTTTAATCGGGATCAACATCGAGCCCGCTAAGTGGAGAGGAGCCCTTAATCCTAACTTAAACGATGTGAACCCGCTCACGATCACTTTTTTTGATGGATTGGGCCAGGATGGAAATGGTGATGGAAAAGCTGATGTTACTAATGATACCGATCGTTTATATGCTTTTTCAAAGCATCTCCACACTTATGGTACGGATGAAGATAATATCCGGATCGGCCTTTGGGATTATTACAAACGGGATAAAGCAGTCAGCATCATCATTGGCAATGCAGAGATTTACAAGAAATATGGCCGGCTGGATTTACAGGAAAAAGCCTTCCCTGTTCCAGTAAGGACCCATTATACGTATTTAAATACGTGGGGAAGCGCTCGTGGTTGGGGAGGAAGAAGGATCCATGAGGGTACTGATATCTTTGCGGATTATAGCCTTCCCGTTCGATCTACGAGCTATGGCATCATTGAAATGAAAGGCTGGAATAAATATGGCGGTTGGCGGATCGGGATACGTGATTTAAATAATACGTATCATTACTTTGCCCATTTAAGCGGTTTTGCCAAAGGATTGAAAGTCGGACAGATCGTCGAGCCCGGACAAGTCATCGGAGGTGTTGGCAGTACAGGTTACGGTCCTCCCGGAACATCCGGTAAATTCCCTCCGCATCTTCATTACGGGATGTACAAAGACAACGGTATCACAGAATGGAGTTTTGACCCTTACCCTTATTTAAAAATGTGGGAAAGGAAGGATTTGGCCAAAAAGAAAAAGTAAGCGGCGAGGAATTTTCGCTGCTTTTTTTTGATTCGAACATAATCCCCTGAACTTGATGCATAGGTATTAATAAAGGGGGCTAAAGCGTGTTCCGAAAAAGATTTCGCCCAAAGAAATTTCGAAAAAAGGGGCCTCTTCCAACCCGAAAAGTATTTCTTTATTCATTTATCCTTTTCATCATATCGAGCTTCATGACGCTTTGGTATGTTGATAAAGCCATCGAACCAGTGATCATGAGTGTAGCCGAGTATGAAATTAAACGGATTGCAACAGAAACGATTCATGAATCAGTTGATGAGAATATAGCAAAGATTGATATGAAAAAAATCATCACCAACAACGAAGGTAGCAAGGACTCCAGTTCTTCCTATAGCTTCAATCCAGTCATATATAGTGAATTGCGCGCCAACATTACAAAGGATATTCAAAAGAAGCTTGGCATCAAACAGGGCAATCCATTTAAAACGGGTTCGGCCAAAATAAATGATGAACAATATAAAAGCGTGGTCTACTATATCCCCTTAGGCGTCGTAACAGGGAATAACCTTCTTTCCAACTTTGGACCTGAAATCCCTGTGAAAATGTCAGTCATCGGGAATGTTGAATCGGATTTGAGGACAAAACTGACAAACGCAGGCATCAACAATGTTTATTATGAATTGATTGTGGATTTTGATGTCAATATTCAAATCGTCATTCCCTCTTTCACTAAAGAGACCAAAGTGAGTCAGGAGGTGACAGTAGGCAGCCTGCTTATAGAAGGTGATGTACCAAGCTATTATAGTAATGGAAACAGTTCGGTCGCTCCTGCCATCATGAAGGAAAACAAGGAATGAAAAAACCAGCTTATTCCTTTTGGTTAGGCTGGTTCTTGTATATTCAAACATTTCACGATCAATAAATGCAGGCTTTTATTCAAGTCCACTTCATAGGGCTCCTTTATTTGCTCCCCATTTTCTTCAAGGATCCTTATCATGGGCCGGTCACCTATTCCCTCATTTTGAGCGGATACGACCCCTTTTCTCCCATCATTCAATTCTACTGAAAGACCATTTGGGTAGATCGCAACTGCCCGGCGGAAAGCCTCGATGATCCTATTATCGAACTTTTTCCCGACTCCTGCATAAAGAATTTCCAACCCTTGATGCGGCAGCATGGCCTTACGGTAAACCCTATTGGAAGTCACGGCATCAAATACATCGGCAACGGCAATGATCTTACCGAAAAAATGAATTTCATCCCCTTTTATCCCACGAGGATATCCTGACCCATCTATCCTTTCATGATGCTGATAGGCACAATTTGCAACTAAAAGTGAAACGGTATGAACCTTTTTAATTAGATGAAATCCGTAATCGGCATGTTTTTGGATTTGTTCAAACTCCATTTCCGTCAACTTACCAGGTTTCCGAAGGATATCCAAAGGCACGAGCATTTTCCCGACATCGTGTAAGATCGCCCCTAGCCCAAGAATCTCCAAATTTTTTTTATTTATATTCAATTCCATTCCAATCGCAAGGGTATATAAGGTCACATTTAAGGAATGAGTAAAGATATAATCATCGTATGTATAGACGTCGGCCAATAAAGTCATTAACTCTTTATTCCTATTCAGCTCGTCCATGATGTTTCGGACTAATTGAGTGAACTTGACGTTTGCCTGTTCTATCGTGAACGAGGCATCCAGGTTGATGTTGTTTTTCATGTCCAGGAAAGTGGTTTCAATCGTATTAATGGCTTCTCTCCTTAGTTTCCCGGATACTGGCGGCTTTGGAATAATGTCATCCGTCCTTGAATCTTGAATGTATACAAAGGGAATATTAAGGGACACCAGTCGATCGATCATTTTCTGCGTTAATGTTAGCCCCTCACACAATAGGACATGGCCTCGCTCATTATAGATGTTTTTTCCGAGCCTGGCTCCAGGGCTGAGTGACTTTGTAATAGCTAGCCTCATACTTGTACTCCATTCCCCATTCAAGATTTGTAGATTAAACCGTTGCTTTCCTTTATAAGGATTATCGGAAAATATTCTGATATATGAATCTGTTTATGAATATTTATTGAAAAATATTCCGATTACTTGATGAAATAAAAACAAGGCCCCCTTCTGGATAAAAAGAAAGCCCACCTTTTCAAATCATTTTGATTAATGCCTCTTTACCAAGCATTCCTGGATGGATGCCCTGTTCCACAGCCTCCCATGTAACCGATTCAAGCGGTGCATCCAAAAGCTCTTCAATCGATTTAACACCCGTGGCCCTGCCTGCAAGTATTTTGCGATCCCTTAATTTATCATTTAGTAGTCCTACATCTAACGCACCGCACATTATATATCCCTTCTCGGACGCCACAGCAAGCAAATTAGTTTTGGGAAGTCGGACAGAAATGGCTAGGAATGTATGATTATCAAGTATTATTGGTATCATGCTGATCAATTGGTTTCGCCCCTCTCTTCCCCATACTTTATGAAAAAAAGGGCGGAACCGTGATTTAGCGTTAATCGTCCGTATATAATTTTTTCAACTTCCATAAAAGGATATCCCGTAAGAATTCCGGTAATAGGTATTCTTTACGATTGGAGCGATGGATACTTGGAAAGAAGTGCCCAAACGTGAACATATCAGGAATAGCCAGTTTATAGGACTTGTCAGGATGCAGTTTCTTTCCATTTATCAAGATTCCTTTTACTATTCCATTGTCCGTTTCTTTAAATTCAATTTGATCATAGTGCATGACACCCATGACTTTCCCGCGAAAACCGAAACCTTTCACCTGAATATGAGGCCACTCCTCATTTCTCGATTGCATTAAGATTTCTTTTAATTCATTCCCATTAACTTCAACGATGCAAGGATTGATGGGGTGTGGACAAATTCTGTGAATGTCCCCTTTTGTAACAGGTCCTTTAGACAATCCATCAAGCAGAAGACCCGCATTCAAAAAGGTACAATCAGCCTTACTCCACTCCCTAAGTGCCTCCCCTAGTATTTTCGTAAGGGCACTTACTTTGAACCAATCATTTTCCAGAGATTCAGGTAAATCCACTACAACTTGCTGAAGCGTTTCCCCGCCGGCCTGGTACATTGCTTCAATCCATGACCGTTCATCCTCTAATTCCGTAAAATCATTGGTATCATAAAGAATGGCTCTCTTCTTGCTGACTCTCTTTTCCTGATTGACGGTCATTTCTACCTGTCCAACAAAAAATCCATATTTTCCGGCACCACAGAGGAGCGTATCATTGACCAATTTCCCTTGGTGAAGGATGTGGTGTGTATGCGCGCCAAGTATGACGTCAATCTCGGGAAAGTCCTCTGCCATCCTCTCATCATCATGGATGCCTAGGTGAGACAGGATGATGATTACATCTGCCTCCGTTTTAACCCGTTCAAGCTGTGCCTTCAACTCCACGAATGGCTCTGTTAATTCCCAGCCCATCGCAGTATAAAACTTTTGAAAAAAAGCTGTCAAACCTATCATGGCAATCTTGGTGCCCTTTTGCGTTGTATGTATCCAATATGGCAGCGCCCATTCAGGCCTTTCATTATCCCGGTAATAAATGTTTGCTGCCAAGACCCTGAACTTTGCCGCATCATATAGGGAATCTAGCGCATCATGGGGTAAAGTGATCCCTTCATTATTGCCGATGGTCACATATTGATAGCCCGCTTCATTGAGCAGTTCAATATTTCCTTTCCCCAACGTACCTTCTGTATATGGATGCCAGCGGTCTACATGATCACCTATATCAAGTATGATCGCTTCTTCTCCCGTCTCTTGATGAAGTTGTCTTCTTTCCTTAAGAAACTTATCAATACGAGGCCAATTCTCAAAATGACTATGGAGATCATTGGTGTGATACAAATGAATGATTTCTGACATCATTTTTCCTCCTCGTTTATCCTGTAATACCTTGGTATATAAGACGTAAACCAATGATTATCAGCACTATTTTCAACATATTTTCAAGTGACGCACTCTTTAGGCGCGTATTAATGAATGCCCCCAATTTTGCACCGAACCATGCACCCGGAATCAGGGCAAGAGCATATGGCCAATTTACATTCCCAAGGGAAATGTGCGTAATCGAATTAGTGATGGAAGACAAAAATACCATGAACATCGAAGTCGCTACAGCCATATGCGGAGGGAAGAAGAAAAGCAGCATCATTACGGGAACCATTAAGGCGCCACCGCCAATTCCAAATAACCCTGAGCTGAAACCCACGACAAATGTAATCACTACAGCTATCAGTGGGTGGTACCCATAGGAAAATGAATGTCCATTCTCCCTTTTATACGTTTTAACGATTTTCCCTTTTCCAGGCTTGAAAACCATGGGCTTCAAACGATCTTTCACTAATAGCACGATAGCCATGAAAACCATGAAAAGTCCAAAATACAAGGAGAAAGCTTCCACGTTAAGGTTCCTATTCACATAGGCTCCTATTATGCCACCAGGCGCACTGCCTATGAAAAAGACTAACCCTGCCTTATAATCCACCACTTTATGTTTTAAATAAGATAAAGTAGATGATAAACCGGTAAAAATCATGATCACGGTTGATATACCGACAGCAATCTGGGGTGTCAGTTCATCGATTATATCTGTAGATGTACCTAAATACAAAAGAGAAGGTACAATGATAATGCCACCGCCCAGACCGACTAGAGAGCCGATTGATCCCGCTATTAATCCGATACCTACTAATACTACCCATACCATGTAGAAATCCGCCTTTATCTGTTTGTGATTCTAGCGCTCATTAACTCGCTTGTCACGTTATCTCTTTATTAATTATATAATGCCTGTTAAAACAAACCAAGCTGCTTAGGAGCCAGTCCTTCATATTCTATACCAAGCAACTCGATCATTTGCTTGGCATTATCTGCGGCATCTCCGCCTGAGTTATTATTGAAAAGGACATATATCTCCTTACATTGCTTTTCTAATATCTTGATCTTCTCCACCCATTCGGTCAATTCCTGATGATTATATCGGTATAAGTACCTGACTTCCCGCCAATTATCTCCCGACGATGATTTTTGCCAACCATGCAAATTTCGGCCATGAAAGCGTATCAGGGTTTTATCTTGATGAGTCGGATGCAGGACGACAGGAATGGACCCTTCTCCAGCCTGCGGCTCGTCACATACAGTATGAATCCAACCTTCCTTTTGGATAAAATCCAAAGTTTGCTGGACCATGTTGGGTCTGTACCAGCTTTGATTCCGGAATTCTATGGCAACTGGCATATCGCCCATCTCAGCTCTGCACCATCGTAGGTAGTTTACATTCTCACGTTTACAATCAAACCATGGTGGAAATTGAAATAGGACCATAGCAAGCTTGCCGGCCTTCTGATAAGCTTCAAGAGAGTCGCGAAAGGCTTTGAACATTTCCTTTTTACTTTCAAATGGAATTTCCCCACGCTGATGTCCTGTCATCCCCTGATAGGCTTTAACGACAAAATGAAAGGACGCAGGTGTTTCTGACACCCACTTTTCACTGTTCCTCTTAGGCTGGACCGCATAAAATGAGGCATCCACCTCCACAATGGGAAAATGAGCCCCATACTCTTTCAGTTTATCACGTTGGGGCACCCCGCCAGGATATAAACTATCGTGATCGCCCCATCCAGTCACACCAACATAAATCATCTGCACCATTACTCCTTTCTCCTGACAAGACCCTTTTCCGACTTTTCCCATACTATTTTTCACCCTTGCATAGGCATCTTTAATCTTTTCATAATGGCGGCCGGATTTCACTTTCCAAAATAAAAAGCCTGCCAAGTCTCCCTGGCAGGCTTTTTATTTTGGATTGTTCTGAATCGCCTTACAGGCAATCCGTCGGTTATTATCCGATGGAGCCTTCCATTTCGAACTTGATCAGACGGTTCATTTCAACCGCGTATTCCATAGGAAGTTCTTTTGTAAATGGTTCGATGAAGCCCATTACGATCATTTCCGTTGCTTCTTGCTCAGAGATTCCGCGGCTCATTAGGTAGAACAATTGCTCTTCCGATACTTTGGAAACCTTCGCTTCGTGTTCAAGGGAAATGTTATCATTCAAGATTTCATTATATGGGATTGTATCAGAGGTAGACTGATTATCCATGATTAATGTATCACATTCAATGTTAGAACGAGCACCATCCGCTTTACGTCCGAAATGAACGATACCACGGTATGTTACTTTACCGCCTTGTTTAGAAATTGATTTTGATACGATAGTTGAAGATGTATTTGGCGCAAGATGAATCATTTTCGCTCCAGCATCTTGATGTTGGCCTTTTCCAGCAATGGCAATCGATAATGTCATACCGCGAGCGCCTTCACCTTTTAAGATGACAGCAGGATATTTCATTGTCAATTTAGAACCGATGTTACCATCAATCCATTCCATTGTTGCGTTAGCATCACAAACCGCACGTTTCGTAACCAGGTTAAACACGTTGTTTGCCCAGTTTTGAATCGTTGTGTAACGGCAGTAAGCATCTTTTTTAATGATGATTTCAACAACCGCACTATGAAGGGAGTTAGTTGTATAAACAGGTGCTGTACAACCTTCTACATAGTGAACGGATGCCCCTTCATCAACAATGATTAGCGTACGTTCGAATTGACCCATGTTTTCAGAGTTGATTCGGAAATAAGCTTGAAGCGGAGTATCCACTTTAACACCTTTTGGAACATAGATGAAAGATCCGCCTGACCATACAGCTGAATTCAATGCCGAAAACTTATTATCAGTAGGCGGGATTGTTTTACCGAAATGCTCACGGAAGATATCTTCATTTTCACGAAGTGCAGAGTCCGTATCTTTAAAGACGATACCCAAATCTTCCAATTCCTCTTTCATGCTATGGTAAACCACTTCTGATTCATATTGAGCCGATACACCAGCAAGGTATTTTTGTTCAGCTTCAGGAATTCCCAGTTTATCAAAAGTCTGTTTGATTTCGTCAGGAACTTCATCCCAAGATTTTTCTGATTTCTCTGATGGCTTAACATAGTATGTGATTTCATCAAAGTTCAAGCTTTGCATGTCGCCGCCCCATTGAGGCATTGGCATATTGTAAAAATGCTCCAATGATTTCAAACGGAAATCAAGCATCCATTGCGGTTCATCCTTCATTCGAGAAATTTCTTCCACGATTTCTTTCGTAAGACCACGCTTTGAACGGAAGATGGAAACATCTTTATCCGCAAAGCCATATTTATAATCGCCGATTTCAGGCATTTTCTTTGCCATAGCTCGTATTCCTCCATTTCAAATGGCTGAATTACAACAGCTCATTTTAATTTAATTATTCCTTCAATCCCTTTTCCATGGCCTTCCAAGCTAAAGTGGCACACTTGATTCGAGCAGGGAATTTAGAAACTCCTTGAAGGGCTTCAATATCCCCAAGATCAATTTCATCATCATATTCTTTTCCCTGAATCATTAAGGAAAAGGTCTCGGATATCTTTAAAGCAGTATCAACGTCTTTGCCCTTAATGGCTTGAGTCATCATGGAAGCTGAACTCATGGATATCGAACAACCGTCACCATCGAATTTAACATCGCTGACTTTTCCATCTTCAATCTTCATCGTTAAACGAATCCGATCACCGCAAGTTGGATTGTTCATATCGATTGTCATGCTGCCATCTTCAAGCATACCTTTGTTACGTGGTTTCTTATAATGATCCATAATGACCTGACGGTAGAGTGTATCTAAGTTATCAAAAGACATTGCTGAAATACTCCTTCGTTTTAACAAGCCCGGACACAAGCTTATCAATATCTTCTTCCGTGTTATAGAGATAGAAACTCGCTCTTGCTGTCGATGACACGTCAAGCCATTTCATTAATGGCTGTGCGCAGTGATGACCGGCACGGACAGCAATTCCATCTGCATCAAGTACGGTAGCGACATCATGTGGATGTACGTCATTAATATTAAAAGTAACTACACCCGCACGCTTTTCTGAATCTTTAGGACCGTATATGGTTATCCCTTCGATTGCGGACATTTTCTCCATTGCATAAGCGGCGAGTTTATGTTCATGCCGTTCAATATGATCCAAGCCGATTTCTTCCAAGAAATCAATTGCAGCCCCCATGCCGATGGCTCCGGCAATGATAGGGGTACCGCCTTCGAATTTCCACGGGAGTTCTTTCCATGTAGACTCATACAAGCCTACAAAATCAATCATCTCTCCGCCGAATTCAATTGGCTCCATTTTTTCAAGAAGTTCTTTTTTGCCATATAATACGCCGATACCTGTTGGACCGACCATTTTATGACCTGAGAAGGCAAAGAAATCACAATCCAAATCACGGACATCCACTTTTAGATGCGGCGTGCTTTGTGCCCCATCGACTACCATTACAGCATTGTGTTCATGGGCAATTTTTGCGATTTCCTTCACAGGATTGATAACACCAAGTACATTCGAAACCTGCATGATGGAAACGATTTTCGTTGCATCTGTAATTGTAGCCCTCACATCATCAATTGAAATCGTGCCATCCTCTTGAAGCGGAATATACTTCAGTACAGCGCCTTTTTCTCTGGCTAGCTGCTGCCACGGAATGATATTACTGTGGTGCTCCATGTAAGAGATGACGATTTCGTCACCCTCTTTTACATTTGCTCCACCGTAACTTCTTGCTACAGTATTTAAAGAAGTGGTCGTCCCTCTAGTAAAGATGATTTCTTCTGTAGAAGAAGCATTAATGAATTTACGTACCTTTTCCCGTGCACCTTCATACGCATCCGTAGCTTTTGTTCCAAGTGTATGCACTCCGCGGTGAACATTCGAGTTGTATCCACGGTAATATTGCTCAATCGCTTCAATCACTGCAGCCGGTTTTTGGGAGGTTGCAGCACTATCTAAATAAACTAATGGCTGACCGTTGACTTCTTGATCTAATATCGGAAAAAGCTTACGAATTTCGTATGGGTTCATTACTGTACTTTCCTTTCAATGACCGCTACTAATTGTTTTTTAACTCCCTCAATAGGAAGCTGGTTAACAACTGGGGCCAAGAATCCGTGAATGACAAGTCTTTCTGCTTCTTTCTTCGTAATACCACGGCTCATTAAATAATACAGTTGAAGCGGGTCAACACGACCTACAGAAGCGGCGTGACCAGCCGTTACATCATCTTCATCAATTAAAAGGATTGGATTGGCATCTCCGCGTGCTTTTTCACTTAACATCAGTACGCGTGATTCTTGTTCGGCATTGGCCTTTGTAGCACCATACTCTATTTTTCCAATTCCATTAAAAATGGATGATGCCGCGTCTTTCATGACACCGTGCTTAAGGATATAGCCCTCAGAGCGTTTGCCATAATGAATGATCGCTGTCGTAAAGTTTTGTTTTTGTTCCCCGCGACCGACTACAACGGTTTTAGTATCACCGTGCGAGCCATCGCCCATTAGATATGTTGTGTTATCTGAAATCGTATTTCCATCGTTCATCAGGCCAAGTGCCCACTCAATACGAGCGTCACGTCCTGCCACCCCACGGCGGTTAACGTAAGTCGTAAAGCCTTTTGAAAGGGTATCGACCGCCCCGTATTCCACTTTTGCATTTGCATTCGCAAATACTTCAGTTACGATGTTGGCAATCCCTTCGTTAGACTCAACAGTCGAGAAATAGTTCTCTACATATGTGACAGAGCTATTATCTTCCGCTACGATCAATACATGGTTGAAAAGTGTAGTATCTGGATTATCCAATAGGAATACCGATTGAATCGGCTCTTTGACTTCTACATTTTTCGGAACATAAAGGAATGCTCCCCCATTAACCAATGCAGCATGTAGTGCTGTTAAACGATGCTCATCTATTTTAACTCCGTCTTTCATGAAATATTTTTGCACAAGCTCAGCATGGTCACGAGCCGCTGTTAAAATATCCGTAAAAATGACGCCTTGTTCTTTCACATTTGCTGACAGATTGATATGCGCCGGCGTATTGTTGCGTTGAATGTATAAGTTTCCATTTTCTTCAATGATGGATTTAATTTCTTCCGGAAGCTCTTCTATAGAGGCAAAAGCTTCACTTTCAACCGCATGGGTCTTGAAAGAAGTAAAATTCCATTTGTCAATTTTCGTTTTATCCGGCTTTGGCATAGGGAGCTTTTCAAATTCAGAAAACGCTTGAATCCGTAGCTCTGAAAGCCAAGCAGGCTCGTTATTTTTAGTTGAATAAGAGCTTATATCCTCTTGTTCAAACGGTAATTTCGTTTCTGTAGTCATTGCAAATCCTCCTACTTACGCTTCTTCGCCAACAGTTTCGTCTTCAATGCCCAATTCTTGTTTGATCCAATCATAACCTTCCGCTTCCAAGCGGGCAGCAAGTTCAGGACCACCTGATTTAACGACACGTCCTTGCATCATAACATGTACATAGTCAGGAGTGATGTAATTCAATAGACGTTGGTAGTGAGTGATGATCAAGCACCCAAAGTCTTCTCCGCGCATTTCATTGATTCCTTTTGAAACGACTTTAAGTGCATCGATATCAAGCCCTGAATCAATCTCATCTAAAATTGCAATTTTAGGTTGAATCATCATTAATTGAAGAATCTCGTTACGTTTTTTCTCTCCGCCGGAAAAACCTTCATTTAAATAGCGTTGTGCCATATCTTCATCCATCTCAAGAAATTCCATTTTTTGGTCCATTTGACGAATGAATTTCATTAATGAAATTTCATCGCCTTCTTCACGGCGTGCATTAATGGAAGAACGTAAGAAGTCGGCGTTTGTAACACCACTGATTTCACTTGGATATTGCATAGCAAGGAATAGACCGACACGAGCACGCTCGTCGACTTCCATTTCCAAAACGTCTTCACCATCGAATGTGATGCTTCCGCTTGTTACTTCATATTTTGGGTGACCCATGATTGCTGATGATAAAGTTGATTTACCAGTTCCATTAGGTCCCATGATCGCATGGATTTCTCCACCTTTAACTTCAAGGTTAACCCCTTTTAAAATCTCTTTACCTTCAATAGATACGTGAAGATCTTTAACCGTTAATGTAGAAGCTGACATAATAATACCTCCGTGAACTAATTCCTATTTTATTACCAGAAAGTAAAGATTACTTTCTTTACTATAATTTTCGTAAAAGCATTCTCACTTTATTCTCATTCCAATTTTATAACAAATCCAATTTAGAATCAACTAATATAGATAGGGGTTTCTATTTCTTACATGGTGAAAACCTGTCCCATTCTAATAATACTAACAGTTATAGCCAACATACAGCATATTAAGCCTTATTTAGCTTTTGTTAAAATTATCTTATTATTCGGCAAATCTTCGTTGCTTATTATTATATGTTCAAAAGATTTGATTGGAAGGTATGAACGTTTCACTTTGAAAAGAAAAAAATCGGACTGTTTGGCGTTATGTAAGATAATCCAATAAGGAAACCCTTATTTTCTGGACCACTTATCATTTTACCTCTACAGACCGATCTTTTAAAGAACTCTTTTATATGCTTAGCCGTGAATTTTACGTTGTAGGTCTAGGACCATTTTGTTGCACTTTTCATGTTCCCTATCTCGTTCTTTCTCAACCTCAATACGGAGGTCTAAGTTTCTACTGTACTCACTGTAGCCAATCCCATGTGAAGACTGCATCGCCTTTTCCATTTCGCTTGTTACATTTAACTCTAGAGTATTGATAGTGAACCATCCTTTCAAATTTGTGTTTCATTTTATTTCTTTCTTTAACCTTTTACCCTACTATTCACACTTTAAACATAAAAAACCGACCCGAATTAAATCAGGCCTCTGACTGTAGACAAACTGGATGATAATTGAGTTTGTCTACAGTTTTTTTAGGATTTTAAAATTTGAACGTTACTTGGAACGTAGGGCACTCGCTTTTGCCGCAGGAGTCTCGTACCTTCCGTTCCAATCCACTAAGACTAAACAATTAAATAGAACCACTTTTGCCTACAGTCTTTTTTCGTTTCATGCGTAAAACGATTGAAGAAGTTGAAAACAACATGATACCGTTGGTTTTAGGTTACGGTTCCCATGATCAAGCGCCTTACTTCTCACTTCTCTATGTTATGTGAAAGATGAACGAACAAAACAGTTTTCCTATTCATTTCATGCGGCAGCAGACCGTAACGGATTTGTATTTGGGACGATAGTAACAACCGGAAATACGCATGATAGTCGTATCTTAGAGCATCTGATTGAACAAGTTATTGAAAAAGTTGGAAAACCTGATTGAAGCTGTTGCCGCAGATGCAACTTACAAAACACCAGCCTAACCCTATACACCTCCTCGAACAAAAGAAGGATACTTCCGCAATCATGACATGTGTAATATGAACGTTTTGATTGTTATCTCTGCCCATCGGCAGGATTTTAAAGCACTCAACAACAAATACAGAGGGCATCGAAAGTACAAATCGCTTTAAGTGCTTCAAATCCAATAAAAAATCAAAAAGGTTTCGGAATGTGACCATTCCGAAACCTTTTTGTCTACAAACTGCGATCGAATTAAATCAGGCCATTCTTGAATCATTTATCCGCTGGTACAACCGCACCTTTGTATTCCTCAAGGATGAAATCTTTGATTTCTTTAGAATGCAATACTTCTACAAGAGCTTTGATTTCTTCTTTATTTTCATCGCCTTTATTTACAGCGATGACATTCACATAAGGTGATTCGGAATCTTCGATCGCAATTGAATCTTTCAATGGATTCAAGCCAGCGTCGATTGCATAGTTAGAGTTGATCAAAACAGCATCGCCTTCGCCGCTTTCATAGATTTTCGGAAGTAATGCCGCTTCATATTCAGCGTCGAATTTAAAGTTTTTCTTATTTTCAATGATGTCTTTCGTTGTAGCTGTCGTTTTATCGATGCCCTCTTTCAACTTGATGAGGCCATTCCTTTCCAACAGTGATAAAGCACGGCCATGGTCAGCGACAGAGCTGCTTAAAATGATCGTTGCTCCATCAGGAAGTTTATCGATGCTTTTATATTTTTGTGAATATAAACCGATAGGCTCGATGTGAATCCCGCCCGCATTGACGAAATCATATCCATTCTCTTTAATTGCCGACTCTAAGAAAGGTAAGTGTTGAAAATAGTTAGCATCCAATTCCTTATCATTCAATGCCTTATTCGGTAAAACATAGTCCTGGAATGTTTCGATTTCCAAATCGATGCCTTTTTCTTTAAGTATTGGCTTTGCTTTCTCAAGGATTTCAGCATGCGGAACATTTGATGCACCTACTACTAATTTCTTCGATTCTTTATCCGTATCGCTGCCACTTTTATCCTTTTCACTTCCACAAGCCGCCAAAGCGATCGATAACACTAAAATTAATGCAAATCCCAAAAACTTTTTCATTCAATTCATCTCCCTTTATCTTTTATCCAATTTAGATGTAATCATATCTCCAATAATTTGAATTATGAAGACGATAATTAGAATAACGATAGTCGCTACAAGAGTAACGTCATTGTGATTTCTTTGATAGCCGTCCAGATAGGCTAGATTACCAAGCCCTCCTGCACCGATGACACCAGCCATTGCTGTGTAGCCGACCAATGCAATCGATGTTACCGTAATCCCGGAAATAAGGGCCGGCATCGACTCTGGAAGCAGGACCTTCCAAATGATCGTGCTCGTTTTTGCCCCCATGGATTTGGCAGCTTCAATTACACCTTTATCGATTTCACGGAGGCCGATTTCAACCATGCGTGCATAAAATGGGGCCGCACCGATAATAAGTGCTGGCAGTGCAGCATTCTCACCAATCATGGAACCGACAAGTGCTTTAGTGAATGGAATGAGCAGCACGATCAAAATAAGAAACGGAATGGAACGGAATATATTAACGACAGCACTCATAACCACGTTAACCGTCCGGTTTTGCCACATATTCCCTTTCCCTGTCAAGAACAGGATCAACCCTAATAGTATGCCTATAAAAAAGGTAGCTACTACAGATATGCTTGTCATATATAGTGTTTCTTTCGTTGCTTCAATAATGTCTTCCCAATCCACATTCGGCAATAATTCTTCAAGCATGAGTAATCACCTCCACGCCTACCTGCTGTTCTTTAATGAATTCGATTGCGCGGAGCATTTCATCCTCTGTGCCATCAAGATGGATGAACAGCGTTCCATATGAACCGCTTCTGGTTTGGGATATCTTACCTTGAACGATATTAACGTCCAACTCGTAGTTACGTACGAGCTTGGTGATCAACGGGCTTTCGGCATGGTCCCCTACAAAGGTCAGTTGAATAACTTTACCTGCAGGAAAGCGTTCGAGTAAATGGTCCATTGTTTCTTTCGTTTCTTCCGGTTCCGTTACCTGTTGCACGAAACGCTTTGTCATTTGTTCTTTAGGATTCTTGAAAACATCCAGGACAGGTCCCTGTTCAACAACTTGCCCGCTTTCCATCACAGCCACACGGTGACAGATTTTACGTATTACATGCATCTCATGTGTTATCAACACAATCGTTAGCCCAAGGCGCTGATTGATGTCAACAAGCAATTCAAGTATGGAGTCAGTAGTCTGTGGATCTAAAGCAGAAGTCGCTTCATCACATAGCAGCACTTTAGGATCATTGGCAAGAGCCCTGGCTATTCCCACCCTTTGCTTTTGCCCACCGCTCAATTGCGATGGATACGCCTTTTCCCTGCCTTCCAGTCCGACTAACTTGATTAATTCGTTCACACGTTTGGTGCGTTCATATTTCGAAACTCCTGCAATTTCCAACGGAAAGGAAATGTTCTCTTGGACGGTCCTGGACCATAATAGATTGAAATGTTGGAAAATCATGCTGATTTCTTGACGGGCCATACGAAGCTTTGCCCCATTTATCTTAGAAATTTCCTTATCAGCCACCACAACGGATCCCTCCGTGGGCGTTTCCAAGCCATTGAGCATTCTGATCAAAGTACTTTTCCCAGCTCCACTGTAGCCAATAATACCGAAAATCTCGCCTTTATTTATTTCAACATTTACATTATTTACAGCCTTGATCGTCTCACTGCTTCCTTTTCCTGTTCGAAACAGCTTACTGACATTAGTCAATGTAATCATTAATACTCACCTCTTTATCCAATAAAACCTATGAACTTAGTTGATTTCTCTACATAATTAGTTTGTGCTTTTACCAATTTCACTGCCCATGCAAAGGTTTCCCCAATATGGAATAGAAAAAACCTTTCTGCATGAGCAGAAAGGCAGGTAAAAAGATTGGCCTTCCTCTCATCTTCCAAAGTGATTAAACTTTGTGTGAATTGGCACCTTTCCAAGGAAATCTCCTTGTCGGTTGCCGGGTTTCATCGGGCACATCCCTCCACCTCTCTTGATAAGAGCTAATATATAGAATATTTTGTACATCATTAAGTTCTTTAGTATGGTGAAATTTTATCATAGATAAAAAAGGAGTGCAATGTATAATATTTCTATAATAATATGAACTTGTCTTTTCCTTAAATCGTTTTAGAAGCCAAGGAGACGATATTCGTTGCTTTTTCAATTGCCTGCTCTAAATCTTCAATTAAATCCTCAACATTTTCTATCCCAATGGATAGGCGGACTTGATCAGCACTCACACCCGCTTTCGCCAGACCTGCATCATTCAATTGTTGATGGGTCGTGCTGGCGGGATGGATGATTAAACTCTTAGCATCCCCAACATTCGCTACATGGGACCATAATTCAACCGAATTGATAAGTTTCGCTCCGGCCTCACGGTCACCTTGTATTCCAAAGGTCACAACCGATCCTGCTCCCTTAGGCAAGTATTTATCTGCAAGGGCTTTATCCGGATGATCCTCATTAGCAGGATATGAAACCCAGGTCACGGCCGGATGATTTTTCAAATATTGAATGACAGACTTGGTGTTCGAGATATGCTCTTTCATTCTTACATGCAGCGTTTCAAGTCCAAGCGTAAACTGAAATGCACTTTGGGCACTTAACGCAGGGCCTAAATCACGAAGTAATTGCACTCGGGCTTTTGTAATAAAAGCAGCGGGTCCCACTGCCTCCGAATATACGAGATCATCGTAGCTTGGATCAGGCTCGGTAAAGCCAGGGTAGTTTGGCGAGTTCCAGTCGAACTTCCCTCCATCCACAATGACACCGCCTAATGTCGTCCCATTTCCCAATAGCCATTTTGTAGCAGAATGGATGACAATATCCGCTCCAAAATCAATGGGTCTGCAAAGATATGGTGTAGCGAAGGTATTATCGATAATTAAAGGTATGCCGGCATCGTGGGCGATATCCGCTACCGCTTCGATATCTAGGACTCTCAAGCTTGGATTTCCAATTGTTTCGGCAAATATGGCTTTTGTTCTTGGCGTAATCGCCCTTTTAAAATTTTCAGGGTCATCAGGGGAGACGAATTTCACTTTAATCCCATATTTAGGGAGAGTATTCTCAAAAAGATTATACGTACCACCATACAATGTAGAGGCTGAAACAATCTCATCCCCTGCACCGGCAATATTCAAGATTGACAGGGAAATGGCCGCCATTCCGCTTGCTGTTGCCAATCCGCCGATCCCGCCTTCCAATAAGGCCATTCTCTCCTCGAAAACGCTGACCGTGGGGTTATGGAGTCGAGAATAGATATAGCCATTCTCCTTTAAGCCAAATAAATTTGCTGCATGGTCGGTGTCTTTGAACAAGTATGCATTACTTTGGTAAACAGGAACTGCACGGGCACCTGTTTCATCAGCTTGCAGACCACCATGAACACTCAATGTTTCGAAACGCAACTTTTTCTCTGACATACGCTTTCTCCTCTTCTTCTATCGATTTAGTTGGAATTATAATAAAACCAGGAAATCCATTGAATAACAAAAAAACCACTTCCACAAGAAGAGGTTTCCATACACACCTCATCTTCCAGAGCCAACACTCTGCTGGAATTAGCACCGTATATAAATTTATACCGGTTGCCGGGCTTCGTCGGGCCAGTCCCTCCGCCACTCTTGATAAGAACTATTAAATTCAGCAGTTACTTTCTTAATTCAAAATATAGCATTTTAGATTTATCCAGTCAATAAATAGTTAGAATATTCTACGTTTTATTTAGATTTTGGCCCCTACCTATCCAAAACTAAAAAACCAACCCGTACCTGGTTGGTTTCTTAGCTAATTTCCTTAAGCAATCCATACAAATAAGGAACGGATTGAAAGGCATATATTTTTTTGTGCAGCTGTCCTTCTTTGAAAAGCAATAAACAAGGGACGCTTTCAATTTCATACGATTCCGCAATTGCTTGAACATAATTCATGTTCATTTTGCCTGCCTTAAAATCCGGGAAAAGTTCCAATGAAATCGTCAGCATCTTGGAAGCCACCTGACAGGTACCACATAAAGGCGTATATAAATATAAGCAAAAGGTTTCCCCTTTTTCAACAGCAAGCTGACACTCTTCTTCTTTCCATTCCCGCATCAATTAGTCGTTCACCCTTTGGCTTAAAAATTTCATTTTCACATTCATATTGGCAGATAAAAGGACAGTTGCGATATGATGTTCGGGCGAGCTTTCCACTTCCTTGTACATTTTATTAATGTACAAGTGGTTCGCTTCCGGCATTTCCCTCCGGAATTGCCTCCGCAGCTTTTCTCCTGATTCATCTGCGTCAAAAAGGAGATAGACATCACGATCCATTAATTCATCAACAAATTCATCTAGCTTAGTTAATGATATGGTTCCATTCGTACATCTTATTTCCACATCTTCATTTAAAACGGAGGCAACTTTTCTTCTATCAGAACTGCCTTCTACAATGATCACTTTATCGAATTCGCCGAATTCCATGTCATCACTCCATCTCACGAATTATGTGCGCAACTGCCATATTACAAAATGAAAAAGAGAGGAGGCCTTTATCTGGCCCCCCTCTACTTCGCTTTACCCGTTAATCAAGCTCTCATATTCTTCAGCACTCATCAGGTTTTCAATATCACTGCTATTTGATGGCTCCAGCACAATCATCCATGCTTTTTCAAAAGGAGATTCATTCACATATTCAGGGTTGTCACTTAAATCATCGTTCACTTCAACAACCTTGCCACTGATAGGAGCATAAAGCTCAGAAACGGTTTTAACGGATTCAACACTTCCAAATGGCTCGTTCGCTTTCAATTCATCCCCGACCTCTGGAAGCTCGACGAAAACGATGTCCCCAAGTTCGGACTGGGCAAAAGCTGTTATTCCGATGCGAACTGTTCCATCTTCCGTTTTGACCCATTCATGTTCTTTAGTGTAACGAAGTTCTTTTGGCGTTGTCATTATTAATTCCCTCCATATGTACATCTTGTTTTATCTATTACATTATAAGGTAGAACTTTGTTTTAAGTAAGAAATTAACCAAATATTTTGTATAATTTCAGTTCCAAACCTGTTCGAATTGCTCTTCTTTGAAACCCACTGTCACTTTAGTGCCATCCGTTACGATCGGCCTTTTCAGCAGCATGCCATCAGTGGACAATATATCAAGCATCTCTGCTTCAGAAGCTTCTTTCAACTTATCCTTTAAACCGAGCTCCCGATATTTTTGACCGCTAGTATTGAAAAACTTCTTCAACTCTAATCCGCTGTTTTTGTATAGTTGTTCTATTTCAGTTCGAGAAGGCGGATTTTCCGCTATATGGATCGCTTCATATTGCAGTTCATGACTATCCAACCACTTCTTCGCATTACGGCATGTGCCGCATTTTGGGTACCAATATAATGTTAATCCCATCATTTCACCACCTACCAATAGAATACCCGTTTTCACCACGCAATACAACGAAATGTCCTTTGATTTTCCAACGTGATTTCATCAAAGCAAAGGGAATGCCTATTACGGGCATTCCCTTTTAAGATTTTCAATTTATTTCTTATAATGCGTATTTTTCCGTTTCAATAACCTTAACTGAAGCTTCACGTTTTTTCGCAATGACATTGATTGGATTGTGTCTTGTCAGCTTGCGAAGCGAAGAAAGCATGATGCGAAGAGTATCGCCTGTTTCTACCGCTATTAACGTTTCCTTTGCATGCTGTTCTATTTCATTGAAAGCTTCTTGAACGAAAATTTCAGTGTAAAGGACTTTTTGTTTATTCTTCTCCAGCCCCGTGGCCGCAATGGCTTTTTCCGTACGTAATACCACCGATTCTGCAGCATATGCAAGAGATGCTATATCAGCAATGTTGGAGAGGATTTCTTGTTCTTGATCAAGTTTTGTGCCGTATTTCTGTGCAGCAAGGCCAGCTGCCAAAATACCGATTTTCTTGGCATTTCTAACAAGCATTTTTTCTTGTGCCAATGGCTCATCGCCAGGTTCCTCCGGCATCATCATCATTAATTCCTCTTGCAGGCCTTGAGCTTTTTGAAGAAGCGGCAATTCTCCTTTAAGTGCTTTTTTCAGGAAAGTTCCCGGGACAAGCAAGCGATTGATTTCATTTGTGCCTTCAAAAATTCGGTTAATACGGGAATCACGATAGGCTTTCTCAATTTCATATTCCTGCATGAAACCATAACCGCCATGAAGCTGCACGCCTTCGTCCGTTACGTAATCCAATACTTCAGATGCAAAGAACTTATTCAAAGAACACTCAATTGCATATTCAGCGATTGCTGCTGCCATTGATTTACCATCTTTCACTTGTTCATCCGTCAACTTGCTTTGTCTTTGATCATAAAGGCCAACGGTACGGTATACTGAGCTTTCTGCTGCATAGATTTTAGAAGCCATTGTTGCAAGTTTCTCTTTCGTCAAATTAAAATCGGAAATTTTTGTTTTGAATTGTTGGCGTTGATTTGTATAAGCGGCTGTAATTTCAAGAGCGCGTTTAGATCCGCCGACTGCACCAACACCTAATTTATAACGGCCAATATTCAAGATATTGAAAGCAATGACATGCCCTTTTCCAGCTACACCCAAAAGGTTTTCAACTGGTACATGAACATCCTCCAGGATCAATGTGCGTGTAGATGAGCTCTTAATGCCCATTTTCTTCTCTTCCGCACCAGTGGATACGCCCTTATATTCACGCTCAACAATGAAGGCTGAGAATTGTTCGCCGTCGATTTTAGCATACACACAGAAGACATCTGCAAAACCGGCATTAGTTATCCATTGTTTTTCGCCGTTTAATATATAGTGTGTTCCTTCTGCATTCAATTTTGCTGTCGTTTTTGCTCCCAAAGCATCAGACCCTGAGCTTGGCTCCGTTAAAGCATAAGCGGCAATTTTTTCACCTGTTGCCAGTAAAGGGAGGTATTTTTTCTTTTGCTCTTCATTGCCGAATAATACGATTGGCAAGGATCCGATCCCTACATGTGCACCATGCGTAATTCCGAAGCCGCCTGCAAGAGCCATTTTTTCTGTAATTAGCGCCGAACTGATTTTATCTAGACCCAATCCGCTGTATTCTTCAGGAACATCAGCACCAAGTAAACCGATTTCACCTGCATGCTTCAGTAATTTAACAGAACGGTCAAATTCATGGTTTTCTAAATGTTCAACTTGCGGCAGAATTTCATTCACGACGAAATCTTCAGAAGTTTTGGCAATCATTTTATGCTCATCGGAATAATCCTCCGGAGTAAAAACTTGATCATACGTAATATCTTCTACTAAAAAGGCTCCGCCTTTAATGAGGTTATCTGTTGTTTGATTGGACATTTCATTTCCTCCTAAGTATTCATATATTAAATCTTCCGGAAGCAAGCATGTTGAGCATCCGGAAAGGTTGTTTATGCTAGTAATTCGAATACTCCAGCAGCGCCCATTCCGCCGCCGATACACATTGTAACAACTCCGAATTGTTGGTTTCTGCGCTTCATTTCATGAAGCAGGCTTAATGTCAATTTAGCTCCGGAACACCCAAGGGGGTGGCCTAAGGCAATCGCTCCGCCATTAACATTGACAATCTCTTCATTCAATCCCAGCTCACGAATGATTTGTATGGATTGAGAAGCGAAGGCTTCATTCAATTCAAATAACCCAATATCAGATAGCTCAAGTCCTGCTAGTTTCAAAGCTTTAGGAATGGCAGCGATCGGACCGATGCCCATAATTTCAGGTGGTACTCCTGCTACAGCAAAGGAACGGAACTTACCCATCGGTTTCATCCCTAATGAAGAGGCCTTTTCCCCATCCATGACCATGACCGCGGCTGCACCATCACTCGTTTGTGATGAATTCCCCGCTGTTACAGATCCTGTAACAGAGAATGCAGGTCTAAGTTTTTTTAGCACTTCAGCAGTCGTGCCTGGACGAACGCCCTCATCCTGTGTAAAAGAAAATGATTTTTCCTTTAACTTAAGATCTGGTCCCACTGAACGAAGGGTTACGTCAACCGGTACGATCTCATCCGAAAACTTTCCTTCTGCAATGGCCTTAGCCGCTTTTTGATGACTTCTAACAGAAAATGCATCTTGATCTTCACGGGAAATGCCGTATTTTTTTGCAACGGCTTCAGCAGTGTGACCCATACCCATATAATATTCCGGTGCCGTTTCCGCAAGTCTCGCGTTCGGACGTGTTACATGGCCCATCATTGGCAAAAGGCTCATGGATTCCGCTCCGCCTGCAATGACTGTATCACTTTGGCCGAGCATGATTCTTTCCGCTCCATATGCGATACTTTGCAGCCCGCTTGAACAGTAACGATTAATCGTTATGGCCGGTACTGTGTACGGCAATCCTGCCAATGCGCCGATATTACGCGCCATGTTCAATCCCTGCTCCGCTTCAGGCATTGCGCAACCGATAATCAGGTCATCGATGGTGCCTTCATAATTCCCTGCACGCTTTAATGTTTCCTTTACAACTAGAGCCCCTAAATCATCAGGACGTACACTAGCAAGAGAACCTTTTTTCGCTCTTCCTACCGGAGTCCTTGCTCCAGCTACTATTACCGCTTCTTTCATGAGGATCCCCCCTTACTCATTTTTAAGCTATCAATCTATTAATTTTCGTTTTGGCCATATCTTCATCTATTCATCAATTACGCAGCGGTTTCCCTTTAACAAGCATGTGCTGCATCCTTGCCTGAGATTTCGGAGTCGATATCAGTTTTAGAAATGCTTGTTTTTCAAGGTTCAAGATATACTGTTCATCTACTTCCGTACCATATGGGAGTTTTCCCCCTGCCAGGACATATGCAAGCTCTTTTGCTATGACGAGGTCATGATCAGATAAGAATCCTGACAGGCGCATGGATTCTGCCCCTAATAGAAGTGCGGCATATCCCGTTTCACCTACGACAGGAATCTTTGTACGGGCTGGAGCGGTATAACCTTGTTCAAACATGGAAATTACTGCCTGCTTCGCATCATATAGCTGATGATCCGCGTTCACGCTTATTCCGTCAGATGCATTAAGGAAATTATTCCCGCGTGCTTCCTCAGCAGAGGTCGAAACTTTTGCCATGGCGACCGTTTCAAATACATGGTTGGCTACTTTTTGTAAATCGAAGTCGACACCCTTTGGCATATTCTTCAACGTCTTCACATAAAGCTCTTTAGTCCCCCCACCGCCAGTGATCAATCCTACACCTGCTTCCACAAGACCCATATATGTTTCTGTCGTTGCCTGGATGCGTGCAGCCGGAAGGGATACTTCAGCACCGCCGCCAAGTGTCATATTAAAAGGAGCCACCACTACAGGAACTGCACTGTACTTAATTTTAAGCATGGCCTTTTGGAATTGGCTGATGACCATATCCAGTTCAAAAATATTGTCATCTTGCGCTTCCATCAACATCATTGCAATATTAGCGCCTACACAGAAGTTTTTTCCTTGGTTTCCGATTACCAGGCCTTTAAAATTCGCTTCCGCTTCATCGACTGCCGCATTGATCATTTGCATGATATCCAGGCCGATAGCATTATTGGGAGAAGTGAATTCAAGGAGGGCCACCCCATCACCGATATCTATCAAGCTGGCACCACTGTTTTTCTTGATTATGCCTTTTTGCTTCTTGATTGCTTTAAGATTGATCACTTTAGGATTTTCGACGAGCTCTTTATATTCACCATTATCATAGTAGTGAACGATGCCACTTTCCTCTGTATAGAATGAAGTGAAGCCCTTGGCGAGCATATCCTTTACCCATTGGGGAACTGTGATGCCTTCAGATTCCATGCGTGCTACCGATTTTTCTACACCTATCGCATCCCAGGTTTCAAAAGGACCTGTGGACCAACCGAAGCCCCATTTCATCGCTTGGTCGATTGCCACGATGTCATCGGCAATGTCCCCAAGCAATTGGGCAGAATACACAAGCACTGGATTCAGCACATCCCAAAGTAATTGACCGGCACGGTCTTCGCTATAAACAAGCGCTTTCATTTTATTAGCTAAACCCTTGGCCTGTTTTGCCATTTCCATAGAAGGCGTTTTTAACTTTTTTCGAGCATCATATTCAAGCGTATCTGGATTCAGTTCAAGGATTTCCTTGCCCCTTTTCAAGAAAAACCCTTGGCCTGACTTGCTTCCAAGCCATCCATTCTTAAGCATTTCCTTCATGAAATCAGGTAGTTTGAAAACTTCTTTTTCTTCACCATCTACCTGGTCATATACGTTTTTGGCAACATGGGCAAAAGTGTCCAATCCAACTACATCAAGCGTCCGGAAAGTCGCGCTGGTTGCCCTTCCGATCAATGGTCCTGTAACCGAGTCGACTTCACCTACACTGTATCCGCCTTTTTGCATTTCCCGAAGAGTGACCAACAACCCGTAAGTGCCAATGCGGTTAGCGATGAAGTTTGGTGTATCCTTGGCTTCGACGACACCTTTCCCCAGTACATCTTCTCCGAATCGTTTCATATAATCGAGCACTTCTGTTGAAGTTGCTTTAGTCGGAATGACTTCTAACAATTTAAGATATCGCGGTGGATTGAAGAAGTGGGTTCCCAGGAAGTGCTTTTGAAAATCCTCGGAGCGTCCTTCTGCCATCGCTTCGATTGAAATTCCAGATGTATTCGATGAAATGATGCTTCCTGGTTTACGATGTTGATCAACTTGGGCAAATACACTCTGCTTAACTTCCAGTTTCTCAACGACCACTTCGATGACCCAGTCGACATCCTTTAAACGGCTTATATCATCCTCCAGGTTTCCCGCCTCGATCAACGCAAGATTTCCCTTAGCTGAAAGCGGAGCTGGTTTTTGTTTTAAAAGTTTTGTAATCGCAGTTTGGCTAATGCGGTTACGTACTTGTTTATTTTCTAATGTCAGTCCCTTTTTCTTTTCATCCTCAGTGAGTTCGCGAGGTACAATATCCAATAATAAAGTCGGAATGCCGATGTTAGCAAGGTGTGCAGCAATCCCTGATCCCATAACTCCTGACCCTAGAACAGCAGCCTTTCGTATTTGTCGAACCAAGTTTATATCCCCCTTACGCAATGTATTGAATGAATGCTCATTCATTTTTAATCCAAAAAATTTTGAATATTTTTTCTTATTACTAATATAGAATATATTTGGAAATTCCGCAATGATTAAACAGGAAAAAATATATTTTTTTATCCACATTTCCTTTGGTTATTTCTCCTCTGTTCAGTAGAAAATAACGAGCAGGAGGTGACTATAAAATGAAGCGTAAAGATAATCCTTCTAAAGCAGCTGTAAGTGCAGCAAGTGTTAAAGGCAATGCTGGTCCTGGCGCTGAACGTCAACATGGGATCAATAAAGTGAACAGCCAGAACAATCAGTTCAAAAAGTAAATGCTTAATTTGAGCAGCCGTCCCATATCCGGGCCGGCTTTCGCTCTATTTCTTGAATAGACCTTTTAAAACGAAAGCAATATTGGCCGGCCTCTCTGCAAGGCGGCGCATGAAGTATCCATACCAATCCGTACCATATGGAACATATACCCTTACCTTATATCCTTCTTTTACGAGTTCAAGTTGCTTCTCATTACGTATGCCATATAACATTTGAAATTCAAATTGATCATCGGGAATTCCGTGCTCTTTGACCAATTCCCTCGTATAATCAATGATTTTATCGTCATGTGTGGCAACCGCTGTGTAATTGCCATTCAGCAAATGCTTCTTGATGATTTTCTTGAAATTTTCGTCCACATCTTTTTTCTCGGAAAAAGCCACTTCCCTCGATTCCTTATAAGCTCCTTTAACAAGTCTTAGATTCGGATGGTATTCATTCAACTCCTCGATATCTTTTTCAGTCCGATACAGATATGCCTGGATGACAGTCCCCAATTCATTATATTCAGCCTTTAAGTTTTTGAATACATCAAAAGTCGGCTGGCAGCGCGGAAAATCTTCCATGTCAAGGGTTACGAACACTTGATGTGCTTTGGCTTCATCCAAAATCCTCCGCATATTATTCATCACGACTCGTTCGGATAAATCCAAGCCCATCGAAGTCAATTTCAAAGATAACTGTGATTCCAGACCGTTTCTGGCAATCATGCGAATCGCTTCTATACACTGGTCTGCCATCTTCCTTGCTTCTTTTTCATCTTCTATGAATTCACCTAAATAATCAATGGTTACAGAAAGCCCTTTCCTGTTTAAATCTGCAATGACAGTAGATGCCATTTCCAATGATTCTCCAGCCACGAAACGGGATGCCCCAAATCGTAACCCATATTTTTTCGCTGCCTTCGTCATGCTTTTATTCTTTGATAGAAAAAGAAAAAGGTTTCTTAATATTTGCTCCATCTGCATTCCCTCCAAATCATTTTTGGAAAATAGATGCACAAGATTATTTTACCATTTAATTCAATTTTCAGATATTTAGAAGCCAGAATAAAAAATTTCATGAAGGGAAAATTAAATTCGTTTAGAGAACACTCAAGGGAGGTAGAATGATGGAACAGCAAAATTCGTTTAACAGCCCACAGCAGTCCACCGGTTTTATGAAACAACCGCCGGAATTGGTTTCGGTGAAAGATAGTTTATACTTAACCGATATGCTTGCATGGAATCTGAATGCGATTAAAAAAGCACACTTTTTTGCCGCGCAATGCAAGGACCCGCAAATCATCGATGCGTTAAACCGATGCGGACTCATGCATCAGCGCCATTACGATACCATTCTGACTCATTTGGCCCCAAACCAAAATCAGAATCAACAACAATTTCAATAAAGGAGGGTTCTTGATGCCCAATCAAAACAAAGTCCAAAATCCAGAAACTCCTGTGCCAAAGACACCGCAAATGAATGATCGGGATTTTATAAACGATATGCTTACTACTGAAAAGTATTTCTGTAACTCCTTTTCCGTTGCCTTGCATGAAATGAGTAATCAATCGTTATTTCAAGACATTTTCTCCATCTCGAAAGAAAATCATGAGATGCAGCGCGAGCTTTACAATCTTATGTTCGAAAAAGGCTGGTATAGTTTAGAAAGCGCACAACCGACCAGCTTAAGCCAGTCGTATCAACAATTTTCCGGATATAAAAGCCAATTCCCATATGGATCAAACATTCAATAAACATGCAAACAGGAGCTGGATTCAGCTCCTTTTGTCTTTTTGCTACAAAGAAAGCCGGCCCGTGGTGGGCCGGCTTTCTAATTTAGATATCCGTTGAAAACATGTACTTCTTATAATGATACCGAATGCTGAATATTAAGCCCATGGCCATCATGTTCCCCATTAACGAGCTTCCCCCATAACTGATGAATGGAAGCGGAATGCCCGTAATCGGTAAAAGGCCAACCGTCATGCCGATATTTTGAAAAACGTGAAACGTCAACATGCTTATAACGCCAACACAGATATATGTATAGAAGTTATTTTTCGTGTCCATTCCCGTTTTTGTTATGTGGTAAATCAATAGGAAAAATAAGGATATTATGATACTTGATCCCATAAAACCAAATTCTTCGCCGATGATACTGAAAATGAAATCCGAATGACTCTCAGGCAAATATACTTCCCTTGAGCCTATTCCCTTACCTGTGGTCTGACCGGAGCCAATCGCCAGTAAGGATCTAGTTAAGTGATACCCTTCGGAGCTCGCATAATTATATGGATCCAGCCAAGAATAGATACGTCCGAATTGATAGGATTTTACCCCTAAGTATTTTTCCAGAAGCTCTGGCTTCCAAAGGACAAAATATAGGATTGTGGAAGCAACGACAATTCCCCCCGATACGATCGGCAAGAGAATCTTCCATGATACCCCTGATATGAAAACCATTCCGAGCATGATTGACATGATGACAAGCGAGGTACCTAAATCCGGCTGTTGCATGATTAACAATAGCGGGCCACCGGTCACAAGACCGATTTTAACAAGCAGCCATAAATCCGTTTGAATCGTTTTCAGCGTGTTTTTAAGATGATGGTTCGATATGACGTTTGCTAAAGCCAAAATTAGAAATACCTTCATGAATTCCGAGGGCTGAATCGAACCAATTCCTGGAATGACGTACCAGCTTCTTGCACCATTTATATTTGGTACGATGCTACTTGGCATAAGAATCAGCAATAATAACAAAAACAATCCGAATCCATAGGCATACCAAGATATTTTTTTCAACTGATCAGAATCCAGGGTGATAAACCCCAATACGATCCCAATCCCCACTATATACCAAAAAATTTGTTTAATTAAGAAGTTTTCAGCGTACTGTCCAGTCGTTTGGGCACTATAGATTGCTAAGCAACTTCCAACGCATAACAACAGCAATATTGTGACCAAAGAAAAATCTATTCGTGATGAAAATTTATTTTGTTCTTCCATACTTAACTCTCCCTTAAAAAGGCTCCTGCGATATATCTTTAAATACACTTATTCATTATACTTTAAACAAATAAAATCACAACTATATCGAAGAATAGTTTACAGGCTCCATGAAGTTATCCGCATGGAGCCTGCAGGGAGAGGAAACTATGAATGTGATTCCTTTGACTTCCGCTTTAGGAATCTGCTCACCATTCCATGGCTTGGGGAAAAGAGAAAGGCCAATCCGAATAATAAAGCGGCCGATCCCACCATGCAACCAGATATCGAGGCATCCAAAATGGTAGCTGAATAATAACCGATGAGAGAACTCAGTATTCCAACACCGATACTGACCAAAATCATCCGACTTAAACGGTCTGACAACAGATAAGCTGTTGCAGCAGGTATGATGAGCATTCCAACCACTAAAATGGAACCTACACTATCAAAAGAAGCTACAGTTGTCAGTGAAATTAGGCTCATCAATAAGTAATGAAAGAACAGTACAGGAATTCCCATTGCAGCCGCAAGTGATGGATCAAAGGAAACGAGTTTAAACTGTTTGAAGAAAAGGAAAATCAGTATGAGATTCAAGATCAAACAACTGCCCACAATCCACACCGCTTTTGGTCCGGCCTCGATTCCGCCGATTGTCATCGTGTTCCAGGGTGTATAGGCAATTTCTCCATAAAGGACATGTTCCAGGTCAAAATCTATTTGTTGTGTATACAAGCTCACCAGTACAATCCCCGTTGCAAAAAGGGATGTGAATACAATCCCGATTGCTGCGTCAGATTGAACGCCCGACGATTGGAAAAGCTGGATTAAGAATACTGTAAGTAAACCTAGCGCAGCTGCCCCTATCAGCATTGGAACCGAGTCACGAGTCCCGGTTATTAAAAATGCCAATACGATTCCCGGTAACACGGAATGACTGATGGCATCCCCTATCAACGTCATTTTCCTGACTATTAAAAAACACCCTAATACACTGCATGAACTCGCCACTAATGCTCCGACTAAGATAATCCAAAAATCATTCATGATGGATGGCTCCCTTTCCTTCTTTCCTGTTCGAGAGAATATTTCTTTTTCGTCGATACCCTTCTCCATACAGATGAAAGCACTCCACGTTTAGGTGCAAAAAGCATGGAAAAGAAAAACCATACCGTCGCTGATAAAACAATTAACGGTCCTGTTGGCAAATCATTGACAGATGTACTGATCAACGTGCCGGATACACCACTCAGCATTCCGAATATCCCAGAAAGGATGACCATGATATGCAGCCGCTCTGTCCAGTACCTCGCAGAAACTGCAGGCGTGATTAGTAGAGATGCCATCAATACGACACCAACGGCTTGGATACCGATCACTACAGCTGCCACGATCAGCATCATGATGAAATAATCCAGAAAAACGACCGGCAGTCCCATCCCCTTGGCAAAACCAGGGTCAAAGGACAGTAGCTTGAACTCTTTAAAAAACACGGTACAAGTGAAAATGAGTATAAAGGAAACCGTCATCATCATATATACATCGGACATGACCATTGACGCCGTCTGTCCGAATAGAAAGGTATCCAACCCACTCTGGTTTCCATACTCACTCTGCTGGATTTGTGTAAGCATGACAATTCCGAAACCAAAGAAGGAAGATAAAACAATTCCCAAGGCCGCATCCTGCTTGATTTTACTGTATCTCGTGAGCACACTGATCAAGAAAACAGCCACTAAACCCGCTAGTGCCGCTCCAATCAAAAAGAAGGAAGTGGATTTCACCCCGGTTAATATAAAAGCGACGCAGATTCCTGGTAACGCTGCATGTGCGAGCGTGTCTCCAAGCAAAGACTGCTTTCTGAGGTAGGCAAAACTGCCTATGACTCCACTGCTTAATCCGAGGAACATCGTCCCAAGCAAAATCCACCTTGTATTAGGATCTGTAATAATATCCAGTATGTTCATCGTGTACACCTCATTTTAATAAAAGGCCGGACTTCGTGTCTGATAGTATTGCTAGGCGGCCTCCGTAAGTTTCCTGTAAGTATTCAGGAATGAAAACTTCTTCTGTCGGACCTATTTTCATCACCTTTTTATTCAGTAACATCGTCCAGTCGAAATATTCCTTTACAGTCGATAAATCATGGTGCACAACAAGAACGGTTTTGCCTTTTTCCTTCAATTCCATCAGCAATTGTATGATGGCTTTCTCGGTTGCTGCATCTACCCCTACGAACGGTTCATCCATAAAATAAATATCCGCTTCCTGGGCCAATGCACGAGCCAGGAAAATCCGCTGCTGCTGTCCGCCCGAGAGCTGGCTGATCTGGCGGTTAGCGTATTCAACCATCCCCACTTTATCCAGGCACTCCATCGCCTTCTGCTTTTCAGCCTTCCCTGGTCGCTTCAGCCATCCGAGATGACCATATCTACCCATCATCACGACATCTAGCGCGTTGGTTGGAAAATCCCAATCTACTGATTCCCGCTGTGGTACATAGCCTATACTCTTCCTCATCGATTTATAAGTAGATCCCTTTATTGTGATTTCTCCCGATATTTTTGGAATCAATTCGAGTATTCCCTTTATCAAAGTCGATTTCCCTGCTCCATTGGGGCCTATGATACCGATTAAATTCCCTTCCGGCACCTCAAATGAGACATCTTCGACAACCGGTTTCTTATGATATGCAATCGTTAAATTCTCGACCTTCAAAGCTGCTTGATCCATCTTTTTTCCTCCCCCTTATTTCAAAGCGTGGACGATGGTGTCTGTATTATGACGGACCATACCGATATATGTTCCTTCTTCCGTCCCTTTTTCACCCATCGCATCCGAGAATAATTCACCGCCGATTTTCACTTTGTGCCCTTTCTTCCCAGCTCCTTGAATGACAGCCTCGATAGCCTTCCTTGGCACGCTGGACTCTATGAATATCGCTTTTATTTTGTTTTCCACAAGGTAATTCCGCATATCCGTCACATCTTTTGATCCATATTCCGATAATGTATTGATCCCTTGAAGCCCTCTTACGTCCAAACCATAGGACTGACCGTAGTATCCAAAAGCATCATGTGCTGTAACGAGCACCCGTTGGTCTTCTGGTATTTTATTTATTTCATCTTGAACATATTTATCAAGTTCCTCCAACTGCTGAACATACTCTTCATAATTATCAAGAAACTCTGCTTCATGATCTGGATCATTGGCAATTAACTCTTTCTTCACTGACTCCGCCGCAACCATCCAGAGCTTTACATCAAACCATACGTGGGGATCATGTTCCGTTGCACTCACTTTGCGAAGTTGTTCCTCCTTGAAGTCCTCCGTTACGGCAATCGTCGGTTTATCCTTGCTCATCATTTCAAAGATATCCGTCATTTTCCCCTCTAGATGGATCCCGTTATAAAAAATCATATCTGCTGAATCCAGTGTCTTCACATCACCCTGTGTTGCTTTATATAGATGGGGATCCACTCCGGGTCCCATTAAACTGGTGACCTCGACATGTTTACCGCCAATATTCTCCACCAAGTCCCCTATCATTCCTGTCGTAGCAACTACGTTCAACTTGCCATTGTCCTTATCCAGTTCGGTCGTGTCATTGCCGCACCCCGTTAAAATCAGGATTGCAGCAAGAACGCCCCCAATAGATTTTAGAAAACCCATCATATTCCCTCCTCTTTTTCATTTCCCTAAAAATGTTTGCCGTACGCAAAATTAAGTGTAAATTTTTTTACATTGTCGCAAATGCTAAAAAGTTTCCTCTGCACAACTTATTTTATACTATACACAATTATACAAAAAAAGTGCAACTATTTTTCTTAAAGCCGATATAACTTTTCTAAAAGATCCTTGATTGAATCCACAACAAAAAACTGTCCGGAATATCACTTAGAATTTCCAGACAGTCAGTCATTTCTATGGAGAAAGGCAGGCATGGCATGTTCGACACTAGCGAATCATTCTAACGTTAGAGTTTGTTTGTCCTTACCGACGAAGATATATTTATATTATGGAGTTATAACGGTGAATATAAACTAGGGGACCTTTTTCGAAATCATAAATGATGAACTGTTTAAGGCATGCCCCCGTGCTTAAGGACTTTTATCTTCAAATAAATGTACGATTATTTCAAGACGGGCATCCCGCATTGTTTCAAGGGGGATATTTTCATAGTAGTATCAAGCTTGTACTGCTCCATCATTTTTCCGGCTTCAAAGATATTGCCAAGTACGCCAATCCCAATTCGATACCACAAAGTACAATCAGGCTGATTAAAGTTTGGACCATCATGATTTCCTCCTCCTCTAAGACTTAAACCAATCTTAAAGGATGAAACCCATACCAGAACAAGACCCTTTCTGTAAAAACCTTCAGTAGCCTTATTCTGCTCCCTTGCTCTGAAATGGGTTTCATACGATACAATATAAAAAAAGAAAAAACGGTGATCCCATGACAAATATTAAAGAAATCGCTCAATTTGCAGGTGTATCTGTCTCAACAGTGTCTCGCGTATTGAATAATCATCCATATGTAAGCCCTGATAAAAGAGAGAGCGTTTTACAAGCCATCGATCGCTTGAATTACTCAAGAAACATCAATGCCATTCATCTTTCAAAGGGAAAAACGAATCTTATCGGCATTATCATCCCTTTCACCAATCACCCCTATTACGGGGCAATCGTGCACGGAATTACTAAGCAGGCTAACGCAATAGGCTGCCATATAGTCATCTTTGAAACCCATTATGAAAGAGAGAAAGAAATTCAGGCGTTGAATATGCTGCAAATGAAGCAACTTGATGGCATTATCGTTTGTTCAAGAATTTCGGAAATGAAAGTCCTATTGGATTATCAAAGATACGGTCCGATTATTTTATGTGAAGATACAGCCCAGGCTGAGTTATCGTCGATCAGCATAGATCATTATGCAGCCTTTTCCTGTGCCCTTGAATACGTGATTGCTAAAGGATATAAGAAAATTGGTTACAGTCTCGGCCGTAAAAAGAGCAGGAACAGTTTTCTTCGAACAAAGGCCTTTAATGATATCATGAGAAATCATCAACTTATAAACAATAAAGAATGGCTGTTTGAAGGAAGCTATCACATCAAAGACGGTGAACAATTGTTTCAGGAGTGGAATTCGATGATGGATAAACCGGAAGCCCTCATCATCACTAATGATGACACGGCTGCAGGATTCATTCTTACTGCTAAGAAATCGGGAATAACAGTTCCAAACGATGTCGCCATCCTCGGCTTCAATAATGATAGCCTTAGTGAGCTGCTTGACATCACGACCATTTCCTTGCCGCTGGAATGGATCGGGAAAATGGCAGTGGATCTATTTGAGAATCCTGAAGTAATCAAACATGTGAAGCTGGACTACGCCCTTATAAAAAGAAAGACCGTTTAATGTTATTTTTGTATGTCGCAATTTGATTATTTCCTTTTTCCAATCCTTTTAGAACTAGGAAAAAATAACCACATAAAATAATGATTGCGATATCTATTAGAATATTTTATAATTTTGATATAGTAAAGTTTACTCAATTACTAGCAATCATTTAACGATTTCAAGAATATCTTGAGTAAGATCGTACGACGTCAACTATGCTGGCGCGACGATTTAAGAAAATTGAATACTTCCTCATTTACCGATGAGTTAGAGGCTGCAGCTTATAAAAGTAAAACGGACGAGATTCTGGAAAATTCAAGACTCCGTTTGAAAGGATAAGTTGCCGAAGTTTGGGTATATTCCATGTATATCCTTGCTGGCGGTGTTACCGAACAGGAACATCACTGTCACGTTTTTTCTAAAAGCGTGGGGAGCTATCTTCGGAAGGATAAACGGGTTTATTATAAACAGCCGTCGATCTTTTTCGACTGCTGTTTTTTTATATTTCGTTCCCTTCCAATAAAAAGGAGTGTAACATCAATTGTCAAATTCACAAAAAGCATCAAGCCCTACTGAATTGAAAAGGAGCCTGAAAGCGCGGCACTTAATGATGATTTCATTAGGTGGAACGATTGGAACAGGTTTATTTTTAGCAAGTGGCGGTGCGATTCATTCGGCCGGACCTGGCGGTGCCTTGGTGGCATACGCGGTCATCGGTATCATGGTTTATTATTTAATGACAAGTCTCGCAGAAATGGCATCGTTCATGCCGGTAGCCGGTTCATTCCGTGTTTATGCTTCCAAATTCGTCGATCCATCTTTCGGCTTTGCGATTGGTTGGAACTACTGGTATAACTGGGCAATCACCATTGCCGCCGAATTGGCAGCCGTTGTCTTAATTATGAAGTTCTGGTTTCCTGATAGTCCTTCCTTTATCTGGAGTGGCATCGCGTTAATCATTATGTTTCTTATTAATTATATGTCCGTTAAAGGTTTTGGCGAGACCGAGTTCTGGTTTGCTATGATCAAAGTCGTGACAGTCGTCATTTTCTTGATCACTGGGGTTCTGATCATTCTTGGAATCATGGGTGGGAATGACCCAATTGGTTTTTCAAATTTCACTATGGGCGATGGCCCCTTTAACGGTGGTTTCTTCACGATCTTAGGCGTTTTCATGGCTGCCGGTTTCTCGTTCCAAGGAACGGAATTGCTTGGAGTGACGGCTGGTGAAAGCGAAGATCCAGAAAAAAATATCCCAAAAGCGATCAGATCCGTTTTCTGGCGTATCATTTTATTCTATATCCTTGCCATTTTTGTAATTGGTATGATCATTCCGTTTACTGATTCACGTTTATTGAGTCAAGATGTTGCCGTCAGTCCATTCACGCTCGTATTTGAACGTGCTGGCCTTGCATTTGCAGCATCCATCATGAACGCGATCATTTTATCATCCGTACTCTCTGCCGGTAACTCTGGCATGTACGCTTCAACTCGTATGCTCTGGGACTTGGCACGTGATGGGAAAGCGCCGAAATTCCTTGGAAAGTTAGATAAAAGAGGAGTACCCGTGAATGCACTTATCCTAACTTCTTTAGTTGGCTGCGTTGCATTCTTAGCTTCATTTTTCGGAGATGGTGTCGTTTATATTTGGTTATTGAATGCTTCAGGTATGGCTGGATTCGTAACATGGGTCGGGATAGCTCTTGCCCACTATCGGTTCCGCAAAGCCTACGCAGCTCAAGGCCTTGATTTGAATGCTTTACCATACAGGGCCAAAGGCTTCCCATTCGGGCCAATATTCGCACTTGTTCTATGTATTATCATTATCATTGGGCAAGGCTATCAGGCTTTCAGCAGCAACGGGATTGACTGGAATTCAATGTTCGTTTCCTACATTGGCTTGATTCTATTCTTCGTCCTATGGTTCGGTTATAAAATTAAGCACAAAACGAAAATCATTCCCCTTGAGGAATGTGATCTTAAATCAAAATAATACGTAAAAAGTCCATGGTCTCCTCAAATGAAGGAGACCATGGACTTTTTTCATTTCAAATGATAAACACGACATTCATATGGACGCAGAGGTTTGATGGAGATCCCCTCTTCCTCCTGTTCATAATTGCCGATCAGCCTTGTACTAGAATAGGAATGTAGCTCTTCTGGCAAAGAAAAGGAGGCCTGCTCCTCTTTAAAGTTGCATAGTACCAGCAGCTTTTCATCATCAAGCGTTCTCGTATAGGCAAATATTCGTTCATCATGGGGCAAGAGCAGTTCAAAACGGCCATAAACGATGATTTCATGCTGTTTGCGTAGTTGGATAAGACGTTTATAAAAATGAAAAATGGAATTCGGATCATTGTAGGCTCTCTCTGCATTAATTTCGGGAAAATTCGGATTAACCTTAATCCAAGGAATCCCTTTCGTGAATCCTGCGTTCCGGGAGTCATTCCACTGCATCGGTGTCCTCGCGTTATCCCGGCTGCGAGCATGGATGGCTGACATCATCCGCGCTTTAGACCAGCCATGTGAATTGACGAGTTCGTCATATGAATTCAACGTTTCGATATCCCGGTATTCATCCTTGCTTTCAAATGCAACATTGGTCATGCCCAGCTCTTCCCCTTGATATATATAAGGTGTCCCTTGAAGCATATGAAGACAAGCGGCAAGCATCTTTGCGCTTTCAATACGGTACTTTCCATCATTCCCAAACCTTGAGACAATCCGGGGCTGATCATGGTTGTTCCAGTATAAACTGTTCCAGCCATTGCCCTCTAAACCAGTTTGCCACTTGGATAGAATTCGCTTTAAATCGCTTAGCTTCCACTTATCGTTACTCCATTTCCCTGCTGGTCCACCCCCCAAATCCATATGTTCGAATTGAAAGACCATATGTAGCTCATTACGATCTTTTCCTGTGAACAATTGCGCTTCCTCCGGGGTGACGCCTGGCATTTCCCCAACGGTAATCACGTCATATCCAGATAGGACCCGATGATTGATTTCCTGTAAAAACTCATGTATACGCGGGCCATTCAGGAAAAAAGGACTTCCATCGCCATACTTCTTTTCATGATGAACGGTTCCATCTGAATAGCTCTGATCTTTTGAAAGGAAGTTGATGACATCCATCCGAAATCCATCGACACCTTTATCCAGCCACCAGGTCATCATGTTGTAGATTTCTTCACGAAGCTTAGGGTTCTCCCAGTTTAAGTCCGGCTGTTTCTTGCTGAATAGATGTAAATAATATTCATCCGTTCCTTCATCATATTCCCATGCCGAACCTTTAAAAATGGACTCCCAATTATTTGGCTCGGCTCCATTCTTTCCAGGTTTCCAAATATAAAAATCACGCTTTGGATTATCTTTTGAGGATCGGGATTCCTTGAACCATGAATGTTCATCCGAGGAATGATTGACGACAAGATCCATCATGATTTTCATTCCTCGTTCATGCACGGCCTTCAGCAACAATTCAAAATCAGCCATGGTTCCGAATTCTGTCATGATTGATCGATAGTCACTGATATCATACCCATTATCATCATTAGGAGATTGATAAACAGGTGAGAACCATAACACATTCACACCCAGCTCCTGTAAATAGTCTAGTTTCATCAATATTCCATTTAAATCCCCTATCCCATCTCCATTACTATCCATAAAACTCCGAGGGTACACTTGATACACAACAGCCTCTTTCCACCATGTTTTGTACATGCCTTTCCTCCCTTCTTTAAACGCATTGACATTTACACCAATACCCCTATTATAAAGAGGAAAACTTCAGAATATTCTTCTTTTATTCCGCTATTCCCGTTTGAATCATTTCAATATCCAAATCTACTTCAATTGGAATATGAGGATATGCTTTCTCCCAATGTTTTAGATTGAAATCCCTTGTTTTACTTTTAGCGATATCACCAAGTGCAAGCGGATCTACATGGTTATCCTGCAACATGGTTACCATCTCTTTTAATTTTTTACCCATGACATGTTCTGCTTTAGCTTCAATTTTTTTCACGTCAACCGGGTTGCCCAAGTCATACCCTTGAACCTCTAGCAGATTCGCTTTTAAATTCACTTCAATCTTGACCTTCGGATTTTGATTTGCATTCGAAATATCATAATGGACTTTTGATTCCACGTTATTGATTTCTGTATATTCATTTTCCTTCCATTTAATCTCATAACTCCCCAGCTTAAAGTTTTCACTAAGGACTTTGAATAAAAATCCATCCTCATAAGGAATGTATTTACCAATATACCTGTCCCTTTTAAACAGGGCGATTCCTTTCACCCGTATTCGCTCTTCCGCTGTTTCCAATAGCGGTAAGACCGGATCAATTCCTTTACCATGACATGCATATAAATACCTGTGCAAATCTACATCAGGTAAATTAGTCCTGATATTCTGTTCGATCAACTCTTTTACTTGAACCCCTGGAGTTTTAATTAATTTCGGTTCCATTTTAACTAAATCCTCCGCTTTTCCATGAACGATCGCTAAATACAAATCCCGTCCCACCATTGGGTCTCGCCTATATGTATCGACGTAATCATTCAAACCTTTTCTTGCCAATTCTTCACCATAAAGAATGACAGTCAGTCTCCCTCCGGCAATTGGAAATGGTGTTTTTGCATTTTCTTGCTGACGAGCTGCCTTTACATCATGGGTGATCGCTTCATATACCTCCTTACCCAGACTTTCCTCACCAGGCTGAGGAACGTTGACAACGACCGTACCTTTAATTTTATTGCTCCCGGCATCATCATAACCAACCATTTCAGCAATTAAAATATCTTCTAATATTTGCTTTTCCACCCCGCAAGCCGTCATTAAGAAGCAACCTAATGTAATCAAGAGCAAATGGAATTTCATGGTTTATGACCCCTTACTTTATAAACGATCGACTGCCATATGAATAAAAGAGGAAGGTAAAAATAAATGATATAAAAACCTATTTGTGAAAAGAGTGTGTTAAACCTATCGATCCTATTGCGGTCATCCAAGAAAAAACAGGACACTAATATGACAAGCAGGATGAAAACTAGCATCTTCCTCTGTCTAACCCCGAAAACCCTTTTTGCTGTTCTGCTAGCTGCCCAAATCCCTAGGCAAACATTCGGGAGAACCATGAACAGCCATACGGAAACCCCTATGTATTCGAACCTTTCAATGAATGGAAGGTCTACAATTTTCCATAACGTCAAAGTTGCCCAAATTACATCCTTCAGTTGCTCCTGATGATAGTAGGCTAATGAAATAATAATGGTTACTAAGTAAATCAACATTGTACACACCACCCCTAATTGGGCCCACTTTTGGGAGTGTTCACGCCTTTTTATGAATGGATAATAAATCAGGATCAATTCAAAACCAAGATAATTCAAGGTCATTTTCTTACAGGCCTTCATGATTTCCAAAAAAGAATGATCAAGAAAAGGACCCAAGTTTCCGAAGTGGGCATGCTTAAGTGGGAAATAATTCAAAAGGAATAACGGCGATCCGATAATAAGTCCGATTATAAAAAAACCAGTAATGACCCTGAACCCTCCCACAACAAAGCTATACACGAGAATAAGAATGATGGTCAATAGCATGAGGACATTAACACTAGGGAACATCCAAACCTGAATGACTTCTAAATAAGTCCTGATAAGAATGATGGGAATCAAGATAAAGTAGAGGATGAACAAAATATTGAAACCATTTCCTACCCATTTACCAAACAAATCTTGATGGATGGCGATCAAATCAAGCGTTTGTGGACCCTTGCCTAAAATTTTGTAGCACATCCAAAGAAGAATATTTATGATTAATCCTGAAATGATGACGGATATCCAGGCGTCTTGCCCGGCTTCTCTCGCTATGACCCGTTCAAATCCCAATATCCCTACTCCAATCTGCATTCCGGGCATGAGGAAAAAAACTAAAAATGGAGAAATTAGTTTCGTTTCATTTGGTTTCACTTCCATACTACTCACCGCTTTCTACGTCTTATTCATCAATATCACTTTGAGCGTTTTGAGTTTTTGCCTTCTTTCTTATCCTTATTCGATCTTCCGTCCGCAGAAATTGTGGGCGTTTAATCTGCTTTGAAAAAGGCAGGCGAATTAAACTATCTTTAAAGTCAGGTAACCTTAACGGGTAAAGAGGTTCTAAATATGGACTGCCAAGCGACGTCAATTTCAATAAATGACTTAAAATGAATGCACTGCATAAAGCTAATCCAAACAGTCCGTATAATTGAGCTGCAAATAGAAAAGGAAAGCGGATCAGACGAATCGTATTACTGATTTGGTAAATCGGCAACGTAAATGAAGCAAGGGCAGCCAAAGCGACAAGCATCAATAGGACATTACTGACAAATCCTGCTTCAACAGCGGCTGTACCGATGACGATACCCCCAACAATACCGATGGTGGAGCCAACCTTAGCAGGAAGCCTAACCGCCGCTTCCCTCAGTAATTCAATGGTTCCTTCAAGCACGATCGCTTCCAAAATGGGCGGAAAAGGAATCACTCCCCTGGAGGATATCAAAATGGGCAACAAATCTGTCGGGATCACCTGATAATGATAGGTTAAAACGGCAACATACAGAGGCGAAGATAAAATGGAAAAGAGGACGGCGAAAAGACGAATCAAACGAAATGAAGTACCAAGATTCCAAATTTGAAAATAATCTTCAAATGACGAGAAAAACGAAATGATGGTGTTAGGGCCAATTAATGCATGTGGCGACCCATCAAGCATAATCCCTATTTTCCCTTCCGATAATACACTGGCCAAATGGTCAGGCCGTTCAGTATCAATGAGCTGCGGAAACATCGAATTTCGATTATCGGTGATCATCTGGCCTACAAACGAAATATCGACGATCGTATCATAATCTATATCATCTATTCTTTGCATGACTGTATCAATGAGCTGCTGGTTAACAATTCCATCTATATAAAGAACGACTAACCTTGTTTGTGAAATGCTCCCTACCCGAAATTCCTTGGACTGCAATTCAGGAATGGGCAGCCGATTACGAATTAGATTCAAATTCGTATCAAGCGATTCAACAAAGGCTTCCTTAGGGCCAGCGACCGTATATTCCGACTCAGGTATGGAAGTTTGCCTTTTCACACTGTTACCGCATGGAATCAACAAACACTTTTCATCAGATTTTTTGTATCGGATCATGATCGAACCTGCCAAAACCAGCCTTTGAATGACGTTTATATCCGTTGTCTCTTTTATATCTTCCATTGGAATATCGTCTTTTAATTGTTGTAGATTCTTTTTTGGTTGATTAGAGATGACCGCCAAAACCTGTTCGTGGAGCTGTTGAGCACTAATTAGTGATTTAAAGTAGGAAATGGTATACCCATCTTCATTCGGGAATTGGAAGGTAAGAAAGTCATTGGATGCTTCGAACTTTTTAAGCAGTTCAAAAAAATCCTTAGAATTATTCTGAAAAGCTGTTGCATCCGTTTCCCCCTTGCCCTTAAAAAACTTCATTACTTCACCCCTATTCCCTGTCCTTTAGTTTCTTAGCTTACCCAATTATTGTAACCACCCTCTATAAAGTTAGTCATGAATACCGATATCCATAGAACCGATCCGATGTGATTACCCATGGTTATTTCATTCATTCCTTAAAACAGGAAAAGACCCATCCGGGAGTTACGAAATCCCCGGATAAGTCTTTGGTTTTTTGATTCATTTAATTTTTCACCTTTTACCTTGAGCTTGGAAAAATGCGTGTTACAAGCTCACGGAACTCATCAACGAATCCTGCAACGGGTTTTCCATTTTGAATGTCATTCACATATCCATCCATTCTTTGAACAAAGTCAGGGTTAGTCGACACATAGACATTGTCTACAGATGGGTCGGCTCCTCTTACTGCATCAGCAACTCTTTCTTTCAGGTCATCTGAGACATCTTTATCCGCACCGTCATTTAACACAGCACCTACATATGCATGATGGTCAGTCACAATGACTCTGGCGCTCTTTACATCCTTCAAGGCTTCTACGCGATTTGAGATATCATCAGACACCCTCATATCGTTTACACCATTATCATTATTTTGATTATCATTTATATTTTGCCTTGTGTCGCTTACGTTCATCGGATTATCATAATTATTCTGATTAGTACGATTCAGACCAAGATTCTCACTGGCACCTTCCTTATTATTCTGAGTACAACCAGTAATCAGTAGAACCATCATCGCACTTGATACTATCGCTTTATAATTCATTCTTTCACTCCTCTCAAATTGTTAACATTACTATTTGCAAGGAGTGGGTTGATTATTCACAAGAAATGACCTTCAGACTGATAATTCCCACCAAAACCAACGAACACTAAACCACTTGAATCCATCCAATTACAGCAAAAGCCCAAGAGGTCATGAATCATAACCTCCTGGGCTTTTTTCCCTCCGTTTATTCAGAATTCTGGATTTTACTGTTGGACCATTCTTGTTAATCATTTTATTATGCATCGCTTCTGTTTCTTAGCTTTAACTTGTCACCTTTAATTGAAAACCAAATATGTTTAAAGGGCTCAGGTGTTTGTTTAGCAGCATCGACTGTATATTGTACGGCCTCTTTTTTATATTGTACATCTTCAGTGATTCCATGCTGTGTCATGGCGAGTTGATCTGTCTCTGATTTAATCTGATTTGTTTTTGCCTGAATGCGCGTAACCGTTTCAGTCACATTTTCAATTGTCGGTTTCGACTCCTTAAATGTTTTGAAAGCAAAAAAAGCTAAATAGATAATTGATCCGATAAAAAGGGCAAGACTAATGTATACAATAATCACCTATGATTCCTCCTTCATTATTTACCTTTACTATACCCGTAACACTTAAGCAGAAAACGATTCCTCATGTATTTTCTTTTATGCCTGGTCATATCATTGAAAGAAAGAAAAAGGAGGAATGAAAATGAATCATATGCCTCTGCTTAAAGCCTGTTTTAAAGCTGGGATACACTTCATTAAACACTTAACCATACAGCAGGCTGCCACCATAGCAGGAATCATTTTTTTAATCATTCATCCAGAAATTTTAAGTCCAATTTGGCTTACATTGGCAACCTCTGTCTTGGTATTGCTCTTACTTTGACGAATGTTGATTCCTCTTTAGTGATCATCCGTACACAGGTTTCACTAAAGACCTCTTCGCTACACTTGCATTCGTATCAGAGGATATAGGGTATACTGATATTTTGCGCTTGGTGACACTAGGCGAGTGAAACAAACTATTATATTACTACGGAACTGCTACACACAGCAGCGTAAAGTATCCCCCATTCATGAAAATAAAAACCAATACTCGATGATATCCTTATAACCGCTCTTTATTTGGACAAGTTGCCCCTCTGTTTTTTGAAATAGGCTTGCAGAGAGATGAATGATCCAAACGCTTTCGAAATCCAGTCTACAAGCCCTTATTCTAAACAGATATAACATGATCAAAGTCCATGTCCAACCAAGGCTGGATTTCATTTTACCATCCGTCTCATAAAGTTTAATCAATCGTTTGATTAAATAGGGATTTGCCTTGAACTCATGGAGTCAGAAGAACCTCCCTCCCCTTCCATATATCGCTTTCTCCACATTTATCATTTTTGAAAAAAACGCCTTTCAATTAGAAAATTGTGATAATTGTGTATAATTAGACTATATTCAAATTCTCAAGGAGGAATCATATTCATGGATACTCTTATTCAACAGTTCAGGGATTTACCCACCACCGCCATTTCGGATGCAATGGAAGGATTGAACAATCTGGAATCGGTCATTAAACCATTAAAAGAAGAATATCATGTTGCTGGAAGAGCTTTAACAGTACAAGTGCCCGTAGGTGATAATTCTGCCGTCTTGAAAGCAATCGGTGAGGCTCGTCCGGGCGATATAATAGTCGTTGATAGCAAAGGGGATACATACCGGGCAATAGCTGGGGACTTTGTTGTCGGCATGATGCAGACCATGGAAATTGGCGCTCTCGTAGTAGATGGCGTCATTCGTGACCTGAAAGCCATTAAAGACCTGAATTTCCCTGTATTCAGTAAAGGGACGACCGTTGCCTCAAGTGGTAAGGTCGGTGTAGGAGAAACCAATATCCCCATTTCATGTGGAGGTGTTACCGTATTTCCAGGTGACATTATCATAGGGGATGTAGATGGTGTCGTCGTCGTGCCACAAGCAATGGGTGACGAAATCCTGATGAAAGCAAAAGATAAAATATTAAAAGACGTAAAGCGTGAAGAAAAGTATGCAGGAAAGCCTGAAGAAATAAAAAAGTATATTGCCATGATGACCAATAAAGCATAATGGATCCTTTTGCAGAAAAAAAACAGGCAGGAAGCCTTTGCTTCCTGCCTGCTTTTTCGTAAAGCCTTATTTATCGGACTCGGTTTCCTTTGAACCCTCTTCATCATATGTGTAATCATAATCAGTAGGGTCTATCGGTTTAAAACCATTTGGAGTATAGAAACGGAGTAAGTCCCCGTTCACTACTTTATCGGATAAATTGAGCATCGTTTCAGCTCTCGTTTTATAATTGAGGATGTCATCATTTTCCTCGACCAATTCCCCTGTTTTCGTATCGTAGTATTTCCCTTTAATGGAAGTGACATCTGGTGTGACAAAATCACCATTCCTGAAAGGTACTACTTCATTATGATCTTTTGACAATAAATCCGAACCGAATTGTACATAATCTTTAGATTCAACACCTAACAGATGCAATAAAGTCGGAAGTAGGTCAATCTGTCCTCCGTATTGGTGCATTTCCCCGCCTTCAACACCTGGAACATGAATCAATAATGGTACACGTTGCAATTGGGCATTCTCAAATGCTCCAACATCCTTGCCAAGCACTTTTGACATGGCTTCTTTATGGTTTTCGGAAATACCATAGTGATCACCATACATAACGATTACCGAGTTATCATATAGACCAGATTCCTTCAGATAATCGAAAAACTCTTTAAGCGCCTCATCGGCATAGCGTGCAGTCTGGAAGTAATTATCAACTGAAGCATCGCCTGTCGTTTGTTTACCGATTGTTGCTTTTTCCTGGTCCATGGCATATGGGAAATGATGAGATACTGTTATGAATTTTGTATAGAAAGGCTGTTTAAGCGTTTCTAACATAGGAATCGATTCTTTAAAGAAAGGCTTATCCATTAATCCATAACTTAGTACTTCCTCTTTATTTTCCATATTATAATGGTTTGCATCGAAGAACTGATTAAAACCAAGAGACTTATACATATTGTCCCGGTTCCAGAAAGATTTGTAATTACCATGGAACACAGCAGATGTGTATCCTTGTTGTCCTAAAATCGCTGGTGCTGCTTGATACGTATTTTGGGATCTGTTTGTGAATGCTGCCCCCTGTGGTAAACCGAACAGGGAATTTTCAAGCATGAATTCTGCATCCGCCGTTTTACCCTGGCCTACTTGATGGAAGAAATTATCAAAATGCATGAAATCTGATTTATCATGTGCAAGTGAGTTTAGAAATGGAGTTACTTCTTCCCCATTCAATTTATAATCGATCAAGAAATTCTGCATGGATTCCAAATGCAGGTAGATGACATTCTTACCTTTAGCTGCACCAAAATACTTAGGGTTCGGTTCAGCGCTTGTTGCCTTCGTATAGTTGACCACTTCTGCGATATCCGTGCTATTTGCAGTTGCACGCTGAGCGTATGTTTTAGTATTCTGAACGGCATCATATACCGTATAGTTGAACATACCCAAATATTTGACGATATAGTTCCGGTCAAATGTTCTTGATAATAATTGCGGACGATCCTTTTCAGCAAGTCCCAAATTGATAGCGAAAATTGCAAGTCCCGCTAGGTAAACCATTCCAACTGTACGGCGTTTAACTTTGAAGTCTTCCACTTTAAAGCCTTTGAATCTGTACAATACAATCAAAAGAACCGTATCAAGGAAATAAAATACATCATGAGCTTTAAATAATTCTAAAATACTCGGTCCCAAATCCCCGGCATTTTGCACTTGCGTCAAGGTTGGTAAAGTAATGAAATCGGTAAATGAACGGTAGTAAACAATATTGAAGAATAACCATAGTGACAACAATAAGTTCAACCTGATGATCCATTTAAACGATTTTTTCCCTTTCGCCAATAATGCCAGGCCAAAGAATAAAATGGCTGAGCTAATCGGGTTTATGAACAGTAAGAACTGTTGCAGGCCATTTTCAAGACCTAAGTTAAATTCAATTCGATATCCAATATAAGTTTTTATCCAAAATAGAACTACCGCAATAAAGAAAAAGCCTAGTATGTTATCTGCAAATAAATGCCGGCTTTTTTTAAGAAAATTATTCATGCTTTCACCTCTATTAATCTAGTGGTTTATTTATATAAATTTTTACTTAGTTACAAAAGACGGAAAATCGCAAAACTTATGATAGCATTCTTTCCTTCCGATAGTCAAGAGTGTGCAAACCACCTTTTGTCACATCACTGCCTCTTATATCCAGAACACTTTTTTAGCTTATGAACAAACCTTTGAAAAAATAACAGAGCTTCGCCCGTCTCGAATGACCAGTACACCTATAACAAATATATAGGAATTCCAAGTCTTAATCCAATAAATATCACCGTAACTTTTTGGGGCGACTGTGGCTGACAGTCACAATTTATTTTCAGTTCCTTCAGGCTTTTACCATTATATACGACTCTTTATAAAAACACCAGCACATTACAAAATATGTAAAGATATTATTCTCGGATCTTTGAAAGCTATTAGCTATACCCAGGATTCCTTTCCCGATAATTCGACAACTGCATTGTTGCTGGCTCCCTCGTACTTTTAAATCCCTTTCAGAACAAACGCCTGCCCTAGCCTCCCCCATTTTTCTAACTGATCCTCACACTCTGAAATTCCATTATGTAACAAATGTTTTGAAGCTTGTTCTTTTCTCCCAGTTCGCGTAATATCGACATCATTTCCATATTGATATCTTTTCTTTAAAATTTTTCCTTTTTTAATTTAATCTCTCCTTGAAATTAAATGGCATCAAGTATTTCTTTTATACCCTTAAGAAAAAAGTATCGTCAATTCGATTTTTCTTAAGGGATATTTTTCAACCCATTATAGGTTCTATTTTACAATATTTACTGAAAATAAAAGTGCAAAACCCCTCCTGAAACATTCATGCAAGAACGAACATTATGATTCTAAACAAAAGTGGCCTTATAATAGGAAGAAACTATTTTGCCCTCGGTTGTGTAATGTAGTCCTTATTTTCTTTCGATACCTCTCAAATGAGCCCCTGGCAGCCTACAAAAGGCGTGTAATATTAGCCTTGTCCAATTCCCCCCCTACTTGAGATGGGAAGACGCTATAAGCCGTTATATACACACGTTTAATTTCCTCATTTTTTATGATGTCCAATCCAAATGATTTTTGAACTCTTGTTATGTATATATATTTCCAGCCAGCTTTATTATAAAAAAATAAAAAATCCTGCCCTCGATCGAGGACAGGATTTCCTTTAACCTTATATTACTTAAGACCTTTTGAAACTTCTTTAACCATCTCATCAACGGATTCTAATCCGCCGCCTGATAAATACCAGTAGTTAGGGTCAAGATAAATGATGTTGCCTTCTTTGAAAGCTTTTGTATTTTTCACGATGTCATTTTCAACTGTGCTTTTCGCTGCAGCTCCATCACCGGCAACCGCATCTCTGTCTACAACGAATAGGTAGTCAGGATTCTTTTCAGCAATGTATTCGGAAGAAATACTTTGACCGTGTGTCGATACTTCCAATTTATCATCTACAGCAGGTACTCCGAATACATCATGGATGATTCCGAATCTTGAATCCGGGCCATAAGCACTTACTTTTCCACCGCTGGAAAGAACGATTAAACCAGTTTTGTCAGTTGGAGCTTTTTCTTTCAAAGCATTGATGTTTTCTTCAACACTTGCCAATCCTTTAGCAGCTTCGTCTTCTTTATCAAAGATTTTACCCAAAAGAGTTACGTTTTCTTCAAATGATTCCATATACTTTGTTGTATCTACACCAACAAAAACAGTAGGGGCAATTTTGCTTAATTCCTCATATGCTTCAGCTTGACGGCCAGAAATAAGGATTAAGTCAGGAGCAATTTCATTGATTTTTTCGAAGTCAGGCTCTTTTAATCCGCCAGCATTTTCAGTTGTACCTTCATATTTAGAAAGGTATTTTGGAAGGCCATCATGAGGAACAGCTGCCACTTCCACACCCAATTTATCAAGAGTATCAAGAGTACCCATATCGAATACAACGACTTTTTTAGGGTTTGTTTTTACTTTCGTTTCCCCTAGTTGGTGCTTAACTGTAATTTCTTCGCTTTTAGCACTTTCTTTCTTCGTGCTTGATTCCTCTTTTTCCTTATCTGCTCCACAAGCTACAGCCACTACAGCCAGCATTGCAACCAAAAGCAGTAAAGATAATTTCTTAATCATTATGGTCACCTCGAAAAGTATTTTTTATTTAAAATTACATAATGAATCCTCACCTTCACAGAGTTCACCTTCATCACTTTTCCTGCCATATGAACAGGAGGCGGCTAAAGTCTTGGGCGCCCGCCAACTCTTAACAGCCTAATGAGCGTAAGAGGTGATTCTGGGACGGCTACGAATACTGAAGTAATTTAAAACCAAATGGAATTGTCTTAAGTGAAGTACACACAGATCTTATTATCATTGATATTTTGGATTTCAATATCCATATCGTAGATTTCCTTTAATACATTGGAATTGATGACTTGCTCGGTAGGTCCATTATGAACAACCTTGCCGTCCTTCAGTGCGACAATATAGTCGGAATAACAGGATGCAAAATTAATGTCATGAATGACGATAATGACCGTTTTCCCTAATTCATCGGCCAATCTCCTCAATACCTTCATGATTTGGACGGAATGCTTCATGTCAAGATTGTTCAGGGGTTCATCAAGAAGTACATACTCCGTGTTCTGAGCAATAACCATGGCAATGAATGCCCGCTGTTGCTGACCGCCGCTAAGCTGGTCAAGGAACTTATCCTGCATGTCTGCAAGTTCCATATATTCAATCGCTTCATCGACATATTTCCAATCCTCTTTGGTCAACTTGCCTTGTGAATACGGAAAACGGCCAAAGGCAACTAGTTCACGAATCGTTAATCGGATATTGATGTGGTTAGCCTGCTTTAAGATGGCAATCTTCTTCGCAAGTTCATTGCTATTGAATTTCCCCATATCCTTACCATCGATCAGGACTTCTCCCGAATCCCGGGTAATGAGCCGGCTGATCATCGAAAGGACGGTACTTTTCCCCGCTCCATTGGGACCGATGAAGGATGTGATTTTCCCTTTCATTATTTCAATGGAAACATCCTCGACAACCGTTTTACTATTATATTTTTTGAATAAATTTTTCACTTCTACCATGATTTATTCTCCTTTAATAGAAGATAGATGAAATAGACACCGCCAACAAAGTTGATAATGACACTTAATGTGGTGGAGAACGTAAAGATCCTCTCTACAATGAATTGGCCGCCGACCAAGGCAATCACACTGATCAGCATCGCACCCGGGATGATATGTTTATGTTGATAGGACTTAATGAATTGATAGGCCACATTTGCAACAAGTAACCCGAGGAACGTGATCGGACCGATCAGGGCCGTTGAAATGGAGATTAAGATCGTAACGACGATTAAAACCCGTTTCGTGACAAAATCATAATCCACTCCCAAGTTTATGGCTTGGTCCCTTCCTAGGGACATGACATCTAAATACTTCAAAAATCTCATGAAATAGATCATTGCCGCTATCATGAGGATAATGGCTAACGTTAACAGGTCCGTGTTGACATTATTGAAGCTGGCAAACATTTTATTTTGAATGATTTGAAACTCATTCGGGTCAATCAATACCTGCATGAATGAAGACATGCTGCCGAATAAGGTCCCGAAGATGATGCCGATCAGCAATAGGAAGTAAATATTGCGGTTTTTCTTGAACATGAACTTGAACAGCAGGCTGGAAAAAATAAGCATGGCCGCAAGTGTAATCAGGAAATTAAGATTTTTATTCATGATCATGATATGCGTTGAACCGAAGAGGAAAATCACTCCCGTTTGGATCAGCATATACATGGAGTCCAACCCTAATATGCTTGGTGTCAGGATTTTATTATTCGTGACCGTCTGGAAAATCACTGTTGAAAAAGCTATAGCACAACCAACCACAATGATGGCGATGATTTTGATAACCCTTCTTGGCAGTGCATAATCCCAATTCGGGCCAAGGTCCCAAAAGATATAACCTGCCGTTAAAGCTGCTGCAAGAACAGCTAATATAATGATTCTAATTTTATTATTCATATGCCTTTCTCCTCATTATCAGATAGATAAATACGGCGCTTCCTATCACACCAACCACGAGTCCGATCGGGATTTCAAATGGATATATGAGGATCCTGCCCAGAATATCGCAGATCAATAGGAATACTGCCCCTAGCAATGCTGTATGAGAAAGACTCTTTTTCAAATTGTCACCAAGGTAAAGGGATACAATATTTGGTACGATCAAGCCTATGAAAGGAATCGTTCCCACCGTTAACAGGACGACAGTTGAGGATAAAGCAACGATGATTAACCCAAAATTGACGATAAGCTTATAATTGAGTCCTAGATTGATAGCAAACTCCTCACCCATCCCTGCCACAGTGAATTTATTGGCAAAGAAGTATGCGAGAATGACTAGTGGGATACTTACATATATAAGTTCGTACCTTCCCGACATGATCATCGAGAAATCCCCATTCATCCAAGTGTTGAGGCTTTGAATCAAATCATATTTATAGGCAAAGAAAGTCGAGATAGATCCGACGATATTGCCAAACATCAAACCAACCAATGGGATGAAAATCGTATCCTTATATTTCACTTGATCAAGAATTTTCATGAACAAGAATGTACCTGCCAATGCGAATATGAAAGCGAATGCCATTTTCTCGATAAGTGCTGCCGATGGAAAAATGATAATGGCAAGAAGAAGTCCGAGCCTTGCAGAATCCATGGTACCGGCAGTCGTCGGTGACACAAACTTATTGCGGCTCAATTGCTGCATGATCAGGCCGCTTATACTCATCACCACGCCGGCAATGATTATCGTCACCATTCTAGGAAAACGGCTTTGCAGCATGATTTGCACTTTATCATCACTTAGATTCAATAAATCAAGAGGGGTAATATCTTTTACACCAATGAATAATGACGTAAATGATAAAACAATTAACGCCATGACTAAATATCTTATCTTCATCTACATTTCCTACTCTTCCTATCTCAGTAAATACAGCGATAATATTTTTAATTAAAGATATCTGAATACAGACTATTGTAAACACCCATTGAATCAGAATCATTAGTTACAATAGTTACAAGGATCTTCCACTTGTGATAATGAGATTCATTATCATTATCACATTAACTCTCATTCTATCATTTCTTTGACAGGTGTCAACACATACAAGGGAATTACTTTGATAAATTCTGGATAGTCTATTGTGTGAATTTGAATTATCCTTTCATGCATTTCGTTTCAGAAAATGATAAAATCAAAATAACAAATATTTACTCTTCTAACGAAAGTAGCGATATGATGAAAAACTTCCTTACCAAAGTGTTCACTAAAAAAGAGAAAATCCAGATTGAATTTTGCCAAAATAATTTAGATCGCTTCCTTAATGAACAAACTGTTGCTGATTATGGTAAGTTCCTAGCGAATCCGAGGATTCAATATAAGGAATATGAATGCTTAAGTGAATGTAAACTTTGTAAGACAACCCCCTACGCAAAAGTGAACGGCCAGATATTGAGCGGGGAAGATTCAAAGGATCTTTTACATCAGTTACAAGCTGAATTAAAATAGGTACCGGCCAAGCTAATTGCTTGATCCGTACCTATTTTTAATTTCAACTATTTTATTATCGTTTGTTTAGCCGGATGATTTAGAGTCACCTATTATGGAAAACCTTCTAAAACTTCCCCACACTTTTTTCCCTGCGAAATTCACTCTATATATTAAAAGAAGCCGAGTGTACCTTACTGGGCTACAAGCCATGGAACGGATTTATCAATCTAGTAGATACTTCCTGTTTTTTACTATTTTCAGTGTTTATGCTGTATAACTAGCAATATATATGATAATTTATGGAAAAAGGTAAATGAGGAGGACGTTCGTGAAAAAAATCATACCAACCATCGTATCAGTTGTCACACTAGGTCTTGTCACTGGATTGCCTGGCCAGAACACCATCGCCAAGGCAGAAGATTTCACCCCTTATTATGGAAATGGTCCAAGCTATATTCAACCTGATAACCTCTCCTACCTTTTCCCTGAATCTAACGTTTCTTTCAAGACCCCTGCCTTTAACCAAGGCAAGATTGCCTTTACAAGCCAAGAAGAAATGATTGGTTATATCAAGTCCCTCACCCGTAAAAATAAGAACATCCAAGTCAAGACACTAGGTAAATCCACAGAAGGACGCGATATCCCGATGCTACTTTTCAGCAAGGATTCAAAAAAGCTGAAAAATGATACCCATAAACCATTGATATGGATACAAGGTCAGATTCATGGCAATGAGCCCGCTGCAGGTGAATCTACATTAGTCCTTGCACAATGGTTGGCTGAAGGCAAGCTTGGTGATGTGCTTGATAAAGTGAATATTGCCATTGTCCCACGCGTGAATCCAGACGGCTCTTATCAGTTCAAACGATATACCTCCAATGACATGGATGCGAATAGGGATTATTTAAAAGTCGAGTACCCTGAAGTTCAGACGATACACCAGTCCATCGACGAGTACGAACCTGAAGTCATTCTTGATGTACATGAATACACTGTGAATCCCGCCCCCCTTAAAAAGGTAGGTGCAAATGGATCGATTTCTTCCTATGATTTACTCATCTCCTCAGCCAAAAATTTAAATATTCCAAAACAGCTACGAAAGGCTTCCGATGAACTTCTATTACCCAATGTTTATAAGACATTGGATAAAGAAAGGCTTTCCTATCACGATTACTATACACTCGATACTTCTGATGAAGGAGTCCTCACCGCCACTGAAGGGAGTACGGAAGCTCGGATCGGCCGAAACGCCCTCGGTTTGAAAAATACAATGACCTATTTAATTGAAACAAGGGGAATCAATATTGGCCGTGCAGACTTTAAACGTCGTGTTTTTGCACAAGCTACTGCACAGGCAGCATTCATAAAAACGGCTGCCGAGCAGGCTAATAAAGTTAAAAAGGCGGTTAAGCAGGCAGAAAATGAAGTCGTACAAAAAGGGCGAAAAGTAAATGATAAGGACAAAATTGTCATTACCAGCGAAAACAAATTGATTAAGAATCAAAAAATGACAGTAGTCGATTTAGCAAAAGCTAAACTGGCCGATACCTCCATTGATTGGGTGGATTCTACTGAAGCCTACCCTACCCTTGTTAGAGATCGGCCGACAGCTTATATCCTTCCACCTGAATATAAAGATATCGCCAAGAAACTTCAGCTATTGGGTGTAGAAGTGAAAAAATTAAAAAAATCGATGAAAGTATCCGTCGAAAGCTATAGAGTTAAGGATTTGAAGGTGTCAACTGAACTAGAAAGCGGACATTCCACAAGGGAAGTCACGACCGCCGTAACATCGAAAATGCGGGATATCCCAAAAGGTAGCTATGTATTCGACATGGCACAGCCTGACGCCAACTTCATCTCCCTTGCACTAGAACCGGAAGGGATAGACAGTTATGTAACATTCAATTTCATCCCTGCTGACAAGGGGAAAGAACTCCCGATTTACCGCTATATGCAAAAATCTTCATTACCGGTTAAATAGTACTTCTTGAAGAATACCTAAAAGACGCTTTGGCAGCTTTCATTGCCAAAGCGTTTTATGTGTTCAGAAACGGACCGGCAAAAATTATTTCTTGAATGCAATAGGAACTTCCGAATATACATATAAACTGAAAATGTTTTAGAGGAGGAACGTCATTGAACCAACATATACAATTGGAAATGAACCGTCTTGTTGATTGCATAAAACAGGACCAATCCGCTGATGGTTCGTGGAATTATCCCTTTGACACTGGAATAACGGCAGATGCCTATATGATTATATTATTGAAAGTTTTAGATATGGAAGATGCTTCACTTATAGAAGCTTTAGTAAAAAGAATCGAAAGCAGGCAAACGGATAACGGTTCATGGAAACTTTTCCAAGACGAGAAGGATGGTAATGTTACAGTTACGATCGAGGCCTACTATGGCCTTCTTTTTAGCGGACTCCGAAATGAGCGGGATCCACATATGAGGAAAGCCAAACAATTCATTCTTTCCAAGGGTGGAATCAAACAGGCCAAATTGTTAACCAAAATGATGCTTACAGTCACCGGACAATATAAATGGCCCCGCTTTTTCCCCATTCCTCTCGAAGTTGTCTTACTGCCGCCAACCTTCCTCGTCAGCATATTTGATCTTTCCGTATATGGACGGGTCAACCTGATTCCACTGCTTTTACTTGGTCATAAAAAGTTTCAGATCAATACCACGAACACACCTAGTTTAAAAGATTTATTTCAAACAAGGGCGGAACGTTCAGAGGAACATGCATGGGAGGAATATCGTACCGACGAATTTCGATCCTTCTTCTCCAAACTTCAATCAGGTGTCAAAACGTTAATTGGTTATCCGGATTATTTACATTCCTTAGCCTTGGATTCGACGAAAAGGTTTATGCTCGACAGGCTGGAACCAGACGGAACGCTGTACAATTATTTCGGTTCTACCTTTTTCATGATTTTTGCCCTCCTTTCAATTGGGTATTCGAAAAAAGATCCGGTGATTTTAAAAGCGGTTGCTGGTTTGAAGGGAATGGCCTGCTCTGTTGACGGTCACACACATATCCAGTTTACAACGCCCCATGTTTGGAATACCTCCTTAATCAGTTACGCCCTTCAAGAAGCAGGAATCCCATCCAAAGACCAAACTGTTGAGGCCGCAAACCAGTACTTATTGTCGCGCCAGCATTATATGTATGGAGATTGGCTGATTCATAACCCTAACGCAATTCCAGGTGGCTGGGGGTTCTCTGATTTAAATACAATGAATCCGGACGTGGATGATACCACTGCCTCACTGCGTGCGCTGGCTAAACAACTGCAAGAAAAACCGGATAATCGGGACAGCTGGCAGCGTGGCGTCTCCTTCACGATTTCCATGCAAAATGATGATGGCGGATTTCCTGCCTTCGAACGGAATAACGACCATAAATGGCTACATTTCATTCCTGTAGAGGGTTCCAAATATCTCCTGACTGACCCTTCGACAGCCGATTTAACAGGGAGAACGCTGGAATTCCTAGGGAACTATACAAATATGAAGAAGCCTGAAGAAGTCAGCAGAAGAGCGGTGGATTGGCTATTGGAGAACCAGGAGCATGATGGATCCTGGTATGGGCGCTGGGGAATCTGCTATCTATATGGCACATGGTCTGCACTGACTGGAATGAAGGCCGCAGGACAATCCTCTCGACATCCATCGATCCAAAAAGCCATAGCTTGGTTGAAAAAAATTCAAAATAAAGATGGCGGCTGGGGTGAATCTTGTTACAGTGACATCAAGGAACAATATATCCCCCTCGGAACCAGTACCCTGACACATACAGCCTGGGCTGTGGATGCATTGATTTCTCAATCCGATATGCCGACAGCAGAAATTGAAAGCGGCATCTCCTATCTCATCCGTGCCGGTCAACAAGATAGCTGGACCAATGATTATCCAGCTGGGCAGGGAATGGCAGATTTTTTGTATATCCATTATCATAGCTATCGCTATATTTATCCCCTTTTAGCCTTAAGTCATTACAAAAACAAATTTCTGATTGCATAGTCTCATTACAGTGTTTTTAACATATAAACGTGAATATGTGGATTACCTGTGGAAAAGTAGTGAATAACACTGAAAAGTTATCCACAATCCAAGGTTATCCACATTCATTTATCCGGTAAAATGGCTAAAAGCAAGCCATCGATAAAAATTTCCCTTCATTTTTGTTGAATTTTGTCGATTAAATCATTTCGGATATGTAAGAATGATTTGTTTTATGCAAGCTTTGTGGATAGTTTGGGGATGATCACTATTATGTGAAGACTGTATCCAGTTTATCACTATAGAATTCTATGGCCTTCGCATAAGATTGTATTTCTTGATCCTTGGAGGTTTCTGCAATTATCTTCAATAAGGATTCCATTGCAAGATCATGTTGGCCCAAATTATAAAATGCCATGGCCCTGAATACCAATAAAGACTTATCCCCAGGAAACCTCATCAGCCCGGATTCCAATGTCTGTCTTGCTTTTTCATATTCCCCAATGGTGCGATATGTGCTACCTAACCCTAGGTAGGCCCCTTTTGCGTCCTCTTCAGGCAAACCTAATTTGAGGGCAGCTTCATAATAGGGCACCGCCTTTACCTCCCGTCCTAGAATATCCAAACTCCAGGCACACTGATACTGTATGACTGCATCGACGGGGTTTTGCTTTGCCAGATCCATCAATAATCGATTGGATTTTTCGAATTCTTTCTTTCCTCTTAATGAGAGTGCCCTTTCTAAATTCCCCATTGCCATTCCTCCATTGAATAAGATTCCTTAATTGCCCTATTCGCGATGCCTCTATTTAATTCCTTCTTAATCATATATATGTTGGAAAATGGGAAACTAAGCGCCAAACGATCTAGAAGACAGAAATTAATATGATTTTACTTGGAGGTTATTTAATGGGCGGGATTTCAATACCCGTACAAATTCCGCTTCGGTTCATCCTGGCAAGTTAGATTGTTCAAAAAAAAAGGATCTGCCTCATGGCAAATCCATTCATACATTACAGTTCAAGATCATTCATAATTCACCGATCACTCGATTAATTATCCAACTCGGTTTTCAATACTTCTCCCGTGGTGGCATCCACTACTACATCATATTCCTTTTTCCCCTGGTTTATTTCAAACTCGTATACAAGGATGCCATTCTCAGAATCCAGCTCTACATCCGTTATTTGACCATCCACCTTTTTCAAGGCTATCTTTTCAGCTTGATCACTGCTGATTTTTGCCGTTTCCACCGCTTGTTGTGTACTCATTTCCTCCTCATCATCGTCTTCCATCTCCTGAGAAAGAATCTCTCCTTTTTCAGCATCCACGTCTACATCTTGATAGCCTTCTTTCGTCTTAACTGTCATTTCATAGGTCATTGGCTGATCCCAATCCTTTTCAAATTGAGTAACTTCCCCACCTAGTTTTTCTGAAATCATTTTGACAGCCTCGTCCTCTGATAACGCACCCTTATTGACTGCATATACTGCCGTTCCAGCAGCACCGCCGAAAAGCAATACAGTTGCTATGGATACCGTCATGATTACCTTTTTCCTTTGAATGATACTTTCCTTTATTGTGCTCCACTGCTCTTTCATGAATGAATTCCTCCTTTAATTTGTTACCTTAAGAATAACCATTCTTCATGAAACGAACATGAACGCTAGATTAGAATTTGATGAGAAAGAATGATCGTCACCACCGTTCCTTCCCCCACTTCGCTTTGAATCTCCAATTTGCCGTCAAATGACTCGGCAAGTGATTGCGCGATGGAAAGACCGAGTCCATTGCCTCCCGTTTTCCTCGCTCTCGATGAATCCACACGATAAAACCGTTCAAATACATGCGGGAGATGTTCTGGTGATATACCCGGACCTTGATCTTTCACGCCAATGAAAATATCATTTCCCTGCCGTTTTATCATGATTCTTATTCCCGATTCACTGTATTTCATGGCATTGTCCAAAAGGATGACCAATACCTGTTCAAGCTTACTGGATATGCTCATAGCATATATTTCCTTAAACTCGCATTGGATCTTTATTTCACGATTCCCCGTCCGTCTAAACGTTTGGGCAATCTGTTCACAAAATGATATAAGTTCGATTTTTTCCTCCATATCGACTGTAGGTTCCGCTTGGGAAGCCGCCCGCAGAAGATGTTCCGTCAGCTGTTTCATTCGGATCGCTTCATGATGGATCGCCTCCACTGCCTCTTCCTGAATCGCCTCATCCTTCATTCCCCAGCGCTTCAATAGTGAGGAATAGCTCTCAATGACAGTTATCGGTGTTTTCAATTCATGTGAAGCATCCGAAAGGAATTGCTGCTGTTGATTATAATTCCGTTCCAGCCTTTCTATCATCATGTTGAATGAAGCTCCCATTACCTGTAGCTCGTCCTTTGATTGATCCGATAACGGAATCCGTTTGAATTCTCCACTTTTCTCTATATCCATCATTGTCCCGCTCATGATGGAAATTGGTTTAAGAATTTGATTGGCCAGCCACTTACCAGCAAGAATGGATAAAAGAATGACAAAAAGCGATGCACCACCTAATACAAGAGAGAGAGTCGATAAATGATCAAAGAGCGTATCCTGCGGCTGTATGACCTCGATCATCCCTAGCTTCTTTCCTTCTTCGGGATAAGGATGCCGATAAGTCAACATATAGTCCCCGTCAGCCTTCGTGAAATCAAATCCTTTATCGTTAACCGATTGAACCTTAAACCCCTGAAGGTCTTCTTCATCCGTAAATGACTTTATCAACCTTCCATCAGTGTCAAATATCCGCACCATTCCATCGTCTGGGGTATATGGCTCCAATAAATCGGGATCACCGGAAATCAAATCTTTCGTCAGGATATTCTCTTCAATCAACGAAGCTTGATCTTCAAGCAGATCCTGTTCCCTCTCAACCGATATCCAAAAAAAGGCGATTAAAACGATGATACTCAACAATATGAGCATGACGCTTAAAAAAAGACTGGAATACGATTGGATTTTCGTCCGAATCTTCATATTGGCTCCTTCAAGCTATAACCTACACCGCGATAAGTATGTATCAGCTGCAAGTCAAACGGATAATCAATTTTTTTCCGTAAATAACGGATATACACATCAACCACATTCGTATCCCCTACAAAGTCATATCCCCAAACATTGGTCAGGATTTGGTCCCTAGACAATACTTGGTTTTTATTTTGCAAAAGATAAACAAGCAGGTCGAATTCGCGGGAAGTCAGTTCAATCCTTTTGCCATGCCTGAGAATGTCCCTTGTTCCTAAATTTAATTGCAGATCATGAACAATGAGACTATCCGCTTTATCATCAGATTGCGCTTTTCCTGTATTCATACGAAAACAAGCTCGAATTCGGGCCAGCAGTTCCTCAATTTCAAACGGTTTCGTTACATAATCATTTGCACCATGGTCCAGGCCATTCACCTTATCAGGTACGGCATCCCTTGCCGTTAAAAGGATGACTGGTGTTGCGTCATTCTTTTTCCGGTAACGCCTAAGTACTTCTATGCCATTCAACTCGGGCAGCATCACATCCAATAAGATTAAATCCCACTCTTTTGCTTCCGCCTTCTCCAGACCTGCTTTTCCGGTAAAAGCCGATTCAGTTTGATAACCCTCATGTTTAAGTTCCAGTTCTAGGACCCTCGCGATTTTTTCTTCATCTTCTATAATTAAAATCCTTTTATTCATGATTACCACCACCTACCCCTTAGTGTACTGAACAAAAATGAAAATATCATGAGAAATTTAACCCTTCGTATAAAAACCTTATAAAGGCTTTTATTATTTCATTTGCGTTAAGCAAATGCTTCACATGAATTACGCATGAAAGGTCCATGTCCTTTCAATAAAAAGAACCGGATGTGAAAACACACACCCGGTCCTTTTTATTTACCAACCCAATGTTGGTCAATGAATTCATCGCGTCCTGACTTTTCACGGTCCGCTTTATAATCTTCTTTGTTTTTTTTATGATAGTCTTGATGGTATTCCTCTGCAGGATAGAAGGTTTGTGCCGGAAGGATTTCCGTTACAATCGGTTTCTTGAACTTCCCGCTTGCTGCTACCTGTTCTTTTGCTTCATTGGCCAATTTTTCTTGAACTTCATCATGATAGAAGATGGCCGTTAAATACTGACTTCCCCTGTCATGGAATTGACCCCCGTCGTCTGTTGGATCAATCTGCTGCCAATACAGTTCCAGCAGTCTTTCATAAGGGAATAATCGAGGATCGAAAGTGATTTCAACGACTTCATAATGACCCGTTTTTCCCGTCTTCACTTCCTCGTAAGTTGGGTTTTCAACCTGTCCTCCCATATAACCGGATACGATTCCCCCAATTCCGGGTTGTTCTTCAAATGGTGTCACCATGCACCAAAAACAGCCTCCAGCAAATGTAGCTTTTTGCATAATGGTCATCTCCTTCCTATACTAATGAATAAAAATTAATATATCATATCCTAACCCAAACCATGTGTTTTTTGATTCTGATTTACGAAGCCGACATGCTCACGCCAAAAAGGATCTCCCTCTTGGCAAACCCTTTAATCAATCTTTTGACCAGCCTTTTTCCTTGAATCTTACAATCGCTTCAACACGATTACTTACATCCAATTTATCGAGAATCACCGAAATATAATTGCGAACCGTCCCATTAGTCAAATAAAGCTGGCTGGCAATTTCCTTTGTATTCTTACCATCTGCTATCAACTTCAGTACTTGACACTCTCTCTCAGTCAAAGGGTTCTCTTCTTCATAAGCCATATCCACCAGCTCAGGAGCATAAATGCGCCGACCATCCATGATGACACGGATCGAGTTCGCCAATTCCTCACTTGGGCTATCCTTCAGAAGATATCCCCCTACCTCGGCCTTTCTGGCTCTTTCAAAATATCCAGGACGTGCAAAAGTGGTTAAAATGATGACTTTGCATTGATGGCCCTGATTCTTGATCTCTTCTGCTACATCAAGCCCGGTTTTAACTGGCATTTCAATATCCGTAATGCAGATATCCGGCTTTAAACGATTGACGAGATTCATTGCTTCTTCCCCATTGCTCGCTTTTCCGACAACTTCCATATCCTCTTCCAAATCAAGGATAGAACCCAGTGCACCAAGCAGCATCCGCTGGTCTTCAGCAATTACGATTCGAATCAATGTTAATCCCACCTATCCATTATTTTTTATTGCATTCGGAACCCTAATATAGAGAGTGGTTCCATCGGTTGATAGAATATCCAGGCTGCCGTTAACGAATTCAAGCCTTTCTTTCATGCCTTGAAGTCCATTGCCTTTAAAAAACTCTGATTTATGTGAGAGCCCCACTCCATTATCCTGGACTTTGATCGTCACTCCTGTCTGTAATTCTTCTATAACGATATTACAGGAGTCGGCACGGCTATGTTTGATGATATTGGTAACCGCTTCTTTCAAACACATGCTTAAAACCGTTTCAACAAGCAATGGGGTATCTTGCAATTCCGTGGTGCCTTCCAAATTGAAATCTATCTCTGCCGCTTTCAATATTTGTCTGATCCGGATGATTTCATCACTTAGCTTGGCCCCACGCATTTCTGATACCATTTCCCGTACTTCTTTAAGTGCCGTCCTCGCCGTTTGGCGGATATCCTTGATTTCCTTCCTAGCAGAATCCGGATTTAAATCGATCAATTTCCCTGCAAGGTCACTTTTCAAGCCTATCAAAGAAAGCTTTTGACCAAGTGTATCATGTAAATCACGAGCAATACGCTGACGTTCTTCCATTTTGCCAAGCTCGGATATTCTTTTATGTGCATCTTCCAATTGTTCTTCCAGCCTATCCCGTTTATTCCGATTATAAGTGTTGAATGGGAGGAGGATCACGCCAACTACACAAATGAGCATAAAGGGAAATTGCGAAAAGAAGGTAGGATCTTTCATGATGAACCCAATGTTGACTGATACGATGGTAGCTAATAGCTGGATTGAATATAATACGAAAAAACCAACCTTATTTTGAACATTCCCAATAAAGAAGGCTAAAAAAAGTGAAAAGTAAATGTAGCTGAAAAATATGGTCATGGAAATGGATATGACTATTTGTATCGCAGTCCAAACGTATACGGGCCATCCCTTCGAAACGAATGAGAGGCCATATGAAATGAAAAATAAAATGATCATGACGATTCCAAAAACAATTTCCAGCATCGATGAAGATTTAAAAATGAAATAAAAAGGAAGGATACAAAAAATGATCCACACATATGGGCTTAGCCCTGTGTTTTTCGGAAAAATATGATACCAACTTTGCATGGCGCAGCCTCATTTTCTTTTCTTCTAGTATATACTACAGGGTTTTATCAAAAAACCATCCAATGGAAATTGAATGGTTTTTTAATAAACTATTTATTTTTCTTGAAGGCTTGGACGTTTGTTATTGATTCCTACCTTTGGTTTTGTATCGTTTAGACGTTGCTTAATCTCTTTAAAACTTACAAACGTTTTGTTTTCGCCATCATAAAGGCGGAAGCGAAGCGATTTTAAGCTTGAACCAAGAGTGATTGTCGTTGCCTTTTGCAAAGGCAAGGTGGAATCATGGACTTTTTCCAGATTATAGTTTGGTACTCTTGGACTAAGGTGATGCACGTGATGGAAACCGATATTTCCTGTTACCCATTGTAAAATCTTTGGAAGCTTATAATAAGAACTTCCATCAATGGCAGCCTTCACGTAATCCCATTCTGATTCCTCTTCGAAATAAGAATCTTCAAACTGATGCTGTACATAGAACAGCCAGATACCCAATGATCCCGTTACAAAAAGAAGCGGTACTTGGATCATCAAGAATGCCTGCCATCCGATAGCCAAACATAATAAACCATAAATCACAACGATGGCTGCATTGGTCAAATACGTATTCATGCGTTCTTTCTTTCTTGCACCTTTTACATTCAGGCGATTCGATACAAGGAATAGATAAAATGGCCCTAATCCAAACATGACGATCGGATTTCTATATAAACGGTAAGCTAGACGTCCCCAGAATGTTGCAGCTATATATTCATCAACGGTCATGATCCAAATATCTCCTGTACCGCGTTTGTTTAAATTACTGCTGGTTGCATGATGTATGGAATGACTATGCTTCCATTGCTCATACGGAAATAATGTGACGATCCCACTGATTGTACCTAGGATATTGTTCGCTTTCCTGCTTTTGAAGAACGATTGATGACAGCAATCATGGAATATGATGAAGATCCTGACCACGAACCCTGAAGCAAGAACCGAAAAGGCCAGGGTCAGCCAATATGAAATCGATAAGCTTTGATAAGCTAAAAACCATAATAGAAAAAATGGCGGAAAAGTATTTATAAGTTGTTTTACACTTGATTTAATATTGGATTTTTCAAAAGGGGCAACGTCTTTTCTCAATTGTTTTTGATTATGGTTACTCATGATTTCCTCCTCTTAACTCTATATAAAACATGGAGTGTTTATTGGATTGATGAGATTACTTTTTTTGGGGCAGCTTTCATTCATGCCTCGTCAGCGTGTGTTTAATGACACTCTCTTACTTCCTTAAGTATAGGAATAATCACCGTTCATCTGTAGTCATAAACGTCAATGAGCTGGCATGACAATTGTCATATACTTGTCTACCCTTTCACTTTTCACACGTATTTTTTCCCCATTTATCATTTTTACACTTCAAAAAATAATAAATTCATTCAAAATCTCATGTAACATTCCCTACAAATTTCGAATCAACCCCCATCTATTCTCTGCCAGACTATGTACTTGATCCAAAAAAAAACAGATCCGCCATCCGGCGAACCCATTTATATTTTGACGGCATATACCCGTTCAGGCCTTCCTACCGTGCCATATGTTAAATCCGCTTCAATTTTTTCCTCCGACATTAAGTGTTCAAGATAGCGCCTAGCGGTTGTCCTGCTCACGCCCATTTCCTTTGCCACTATTTCTGCAGTTAACCCAACTGATGTTTTTCCCAATACAAGCATCACCTTCTCCAAAGTCATTCTATCGATCCCTTTAGGCAGTGAAATCTGTTCTCCTTCCCTGTTACCATGCACATCCTTTCGCAATAGCTTGTCCACCTGTTGCTGCGTCATGGGAAAATTGCCTTCTTCTAATTCAGACAGTTTCATGTGATACTCTTGATATCGAAGTAGGGACTGCTTGAAACGTTCAAATACGACAGGCTTGATTATATAATCAAATATGCCAATCTTGATGGCTTCCTGGACTTTTTCGATCTCTTTTGCCGCCGTTATCATAATGACATCACTTTGTTTGCTTTGCTGCTTGATTTCTTTTAGGATATCGAGGCCATTCATATCCGGAAAATACATATCGAGCAGTAATAGATCCGGCTGCATGATTTCAATGAAGCTTTTGGCCTCGACATAACTTGACGCAATCCCTATCGTTTGAAACCCCTCAATCTTTTCGATGAATAGCTTCTGTATCTCGGCAATCCGTAAATCATCTTCTACGATTAAAACTTCTATATCACGAACGGCTTTCATTTAATCACCCCTTTTTTTTGGTATGGCTACAGTAAAGATCGTATATTCCGCTTCTTTCGTTGAAAAAGTGATGGATCCTCCCAATCCATCAATCGCTTCCTGAACAAGGCTCAGGCCGATACCTGAATTGGTTTGATGGCTTTTCGTCGTAAAACCGTTTAGGAAAATTTGTTCCGCAATTTCTGGATCCATCCCTTTTCCATTGTCCTCCACTTCAATGATCAACTCTTTACCTAAGTCCGTGACGAACAACGATACCTTTTTTTCCTCCCTTTTGTTTTCCCTCACAGCTTCGAAGGCATTGTTGATCAGGTTACCGATGATCGTCACTAATAAATCACGATTTATCTCCGACGGAATATCTTTAAAACTGCTCTCTCTATCAACTGTAAAATCAATTTTCAGCTCACTGGCTAAACTTACTTTCCCTAAGATGAACCCGGCAATAATCGGATCGGGCACTTCCTTCATCAGAAAGTGAATGAACCCTTGGGTAACATCGACTTCCTTCGAAATAAAATCTATCGCTTCTTTATAGGACTCCAGTTGAATCAGACCAAGAAGAGTATAGAGCCGATTGGAATATTCATGCGTCTGCGCCCTTAACCCCTCTGCATACGCCTTTACATGGGAAAGCTCCTGAAGTAGGTTGGATAGTTCGGATTTATTCCTCAAACTCGCGACAGCGCCGATGACTTCTCCGTGTTTATTTAGAATGGGAATGCGGCTAGCCAAAAAAATTTCACCGTCAATCATAAATTCCTGATCATATTCTGCCTGTGCTGTGCTGACTACATCAAGCAGATGTGTATGTGTAATGACTTCTTCAATTTTTCTCCCGCGAAGCTCAACACCTTTAGGAATATGAAGGAATTTATGCGCAGTCTCATTGACAACAGTGATTTTCCCATGTACATCAATGGCGATGATTCCTTCATGAATCGACTCCAAAATGGCATGTTTCTCTTGAAACATCCAAGCAATCTCTTTCGGCTCCAGCCCTAATATCGCCTTTTTTATATTTATGGAAATGAAGAAGGCTATTAATAAACCGCCTATTAAAATAAAAGAAATGGTCCAAAGTATCTTTCTTTGTATACTGGACACTTCTTTTTCAATATCGTTCTGAAGGTAACCGACAGAAACTACCCCCATTACTTTTCCGTCTGCCATTATCGGGGACTTCCCCCTTATGGAAGGACCCAATGTTCCGGTTGACTCCGTGATGATGGATTTCCCATTCCAAACCTCGGCGTTATCTCCCCCTACCATTTTCTTTCCAATCAAGTTTGGATCAGGATGGGACAGGCGCTTTTCATTCTCATCTCCTATAACAATGAATTCCGCGTCAATCTGCCTGCGAATTTTTTCTGCCATGGGCTGGATGATTACAGAAGGATTATCCGTTCGAAAAGCCTGGTGAATTTCAGGCAGCAAAGAAATGGTCTGGGCAACCGATAATGCCTTTTCCCCTGTTTCCTGCTTCAGGTTACTTTCCAGGATATTTATAAAAATAACTTCAAAGATTCCACCGATTAAGATGATTAACGTACAGATGCCCAGCATCAGCTTAGTATGTAAACGCATTCAACCACCTCTTCTTACATCATATAAAAAAAAACCCCTTTGAAAAAGGAGTTTTTTCGAAACATTCAGAAAACGTCATTCATTAACCTTCTATATTGATGACAACATCTTTCCCTCGTTTCTTAAGTAATACCGGAATGAGCAGCCATAGTGCCGTTATAATTAGGAAGGCAAGTGAAAGCGGCCTAGTGAAAAACAAGCTGTAATCCCCATCGGATATGGTCAAGGCCCTGCGCATATTGTTTTCTATCATCGGTCCTAATACCAACCCCAATACCAATGGCGCGATTGGGTAATCATTTTTACTCAAGAAATATCCCAAAACCCCGCATCCTAATAATAGCAATAAATCATAAGTGGATACTTGTACGGCATATACACCAAAGATGGAAATCGCGATAATGATTGGAATCAAGTACTTCTTGGGCGTTTCAATGATTTTCGCAAAAACCTTAACGAGCGGGAGATTAAGGATAAGGAGCATCAGATTCCCAATGAACATACTGGCGATCAGTCCCCAAGCTACCTGAGGGTGATCTTCGAATAATAATGGACCAGGTTGAACATTGTACATCATGAGCGCGCCCATTAAGATGGCTGTTGTACCGGAACCCGGTATCCCCAGGGTCAATAGTGGAATCATCGCTCCGCCAGACGCCGCATTATTGGCCGTTTCAGGACCGGCCACCCCAGCAATCTCCCCCGTACCAAATTTCTCGGGTTTTTTTGAAATGCGTTTTTCCATAAGATATGAGAAGAAAGAAGCAAGAGTCGCCCCTGCACCTGGCAGGATTCCTACAAAGAAGCCCAAAAGCGATCCCCGGGCAATGGGACCAGCAGATTCCTTGAACTCCTCTTTGGAAGGAATCAAATTATTGATCTTCGCAATTTCCCCATCGTCCTCTTCTTTTTCCAATATCGTCTTGAAAACTTCTCCAAGGGCGAATAAACCTACTGCAATCGTCAGGAATTCGATCCCTTGATACAGCCAAGGAAGGTCAAAGGTAAAACGGGCGATCCCGGATACATTATCAATTCCTATCGTCCCGATCAACAAACCGCAGACGGTCATGATCAGTGCCTTGGTTACGGATTTCCCCGCCAGGCCACTGACAGCCGCAAGGCCTAGAAGCATGAGCGAAAAATACTCAGCCGGCCCGAATTTAATGGCAATCGTCGATAATGGCTGAGCTAACGCAATCATGGCGATAAGGGTGACGATCCCTCCAACGAAGGAACCGATGGCTGAAATGGATAATGCACTCCCCGCCCTGCCCTTCTTTGCCATTTGGTAGCCATCCAAAGTGGTGACGACAGAAGAGGATTCGCCAGGTGTATTTAATAGAATGGACGTTGTCGACCCTCCATACATTGCTCCATAATAAACACCTGCAAGTAAAATGATGGCGCTGGTCGCCGCTTGCTCCGGTGGAAGTCCGCCTGTGATCGATGCGGTTACCGGAATTAAAAGAGCCACACCGCTCATCGGCCCGATTCCCGGCAAAACGCCTACAGCGGTACCGATCAATACTCCGACAAATGCAAAAAGTATGTTATACCAAGTAAGTGCCGCTTCAAATCCTTGTAATAAATAATCAAAAGTTCCCACTTCCCATCCCCCTTCCTCTTATGAAAACCAGATTGGCCAACCCGGCAGTGTTCCCTTTAAAACATTCACGAATAAGAAATAGATGATTCCGGAAAATCCTGCGGAAATGATGAGGGATGTCACCCATTTATTCCGTTCCATCGTTTGAAAGCAAACAAACAAAAAGAGAAAAGTCGTAATGACATACCCTATCGTTTCCAATGTCAAAATATAAAGTAAGGTTGAGAGAAAAATGATGATGAACGGCTTATACTCCAGCTTTTCCTTTCTCGATTCTTGTCTCTTGCTCCGATATGCCTCATAGAACAGGCGTATACTTAAAGCAGAAAGAACAAGTCCTAGTACAAATGGAAAAATATCCGGCCCTACCGAACTTCCATATGACGAGCTGGCAAGCTTCCTGCTTCCTATCATAAACAGCACTCCAACAGCCAGAAAGGCTACAGATGCAAAGCGATCAAATTTCACGTCCATCCTGGTCCCTCCATTTCAGAAAATAAGAAGAAGGTGAAAGCACCTCCTTCCTCCCCATTATTTTTCCATGCCTAAAGCTTCTAATAATTGCTGCACTTGTTTCTCCTGTTCTTCTAAAAACTTACCGAATTCTTCACTATTTTTATATTCTTGTTCCCATCCTTGAACTTCCACTTCCTTCTTCCATTCAGAAGTTTCTACTAACTTCGCAATGGAGTTGTCCCAAAATGTTTTCGCCTCTTCAGACATATTCTGAGGTCCAAATACGCCTCTCCAAATCGTGAATTCCGCATCTACCCCTTGCTCTTTTGCCGTCGGTATGTCTTTCAGATCTCCACCAAGACGCTCCGTCGAGGTTACGGCCAGCACTCTGATCTTTCCTGCTTTTAAGAATTCCCTGACGCTGGAGGCATCCGTTCCGATTACATCTGCATTCCCTCCAAGCAATGCCGTAATCGCTTCCCCTCCGCCGTCGTAGGAGACATATTTAAGCTTAGTTGGATCCAATCCATATTCATATGCTGGAAGAATGGAAATCAAATGATCCATGGATCCCGGAGCCGACCCTCCAGCAAAAGTTAACTTACGCGGATCTTTCTTCACCACTTCCAACACGGATTTCAAATCCTTGAATTCAGAATCCTCCTTTACCACTATCGCTCCATAATCTCTTGTCAGCTGTGCCAAAGGAGTCGTATTTTTATATCCATATGGACTGTTGCCCTCTTTTTTAAGATTATTGATGATGACAGGCGGTGAGTTCACGAAAAGCATGTCGTTATTATCCGCTTGCTGTGTTGCATAATCCGCCATGAAGACAGCACCCCCGCCACCAGGTTTGTTTTCGACGGTTAAAGGCTGGTTCACCAGTTTTGTCTCACCTAAGACCTTCGTAAATGAACGGGCTGTTAAATCCCATCCTCCACCTGCGCCCGAAGGAGCGACGATCGTTATGGCTTTTTTCGGATAACCTGTACTTTCTTTCTTTTCGCCTGATGTATCCGAACTACTGCCACATGCACCTAAACTTAAAGCTAACGAACTTGCCAATAGTACCGCAGAAATCTTTTTACGAGAAAACATATGAATCCCCCTTTTGAAAGCGTTTTCTTAATTCTACAAAAATATCTTGTTTTTCTTTAATTATTAAACTAAACTGCATAAATTCCATAATCTTCATATTGTTCATAAAGTTTTATAGCAGGAAAAGGGGAAAAAGACTGCCCATTAAGAGCAGTCCAACTAGAATAGAATTTTTGAAAGATATACGACCAACGTTACCGTTATACTGCTAAATAAAGTGGACATCAAGACCGCCTGCGCCGCATACTCCGGGTGGTTGCCATACTCCAAAGCGAATAATGCGCTATTTCTTGATGTTGGAAATGAGCTCGCGATAAATAACCCTTGAGCCACAGTCCCCTCCAAACCAAGCATGAGGATGATCAGGAATGCAATGGATGGTGAGAGTATTAAGCGTCCAATCAAGCTAAGGATAAGCGGAAGCGGGAAATGGGTTATTTTCAAGTAAGCACTCTGTGCACCCAATGTAATCAGGGCAATGGCTATGAATGCACTCGCGATATTATCAATTGGGGTCCATAAAAACAGAGGAATATCGAAAGAAGCCTCGTGTAATAGGAAACCGAGCAAGAGAGCATAAATGACGGGGTTCTTCAAGAACTCGCGCATGGCACCCTTTGCACTTTTTGTATGGACGGAAACGGAATTCATCAATCCATAGGTATAACTCAATAGATTTTGAAAGATGATCACGATGACTTGGATTGACAGACCAAGAGGATTGGAATGAAAAACCATCTGGCTGACGGGGAGGCCGAAATTGGCTGAGTTATTTAGGACCACACTATTTTTAAACGTGGCAGAAAGACTTTGATCAAACTTGGCGAGTTTGGCAATCACTGTACTCACTATGATGAGACTTCCAGCTTGCAGAGCAAGGAAGCCAAATATCTGGACGATCATTCCCCCACCCATATTGCTATGATATATATTGACAAAGCTAATGGCCGGCATGAGCAGGAAATGATTCAATTTAGATAACGTATTCATATCCAGGTTGAATTTACGATGAAGAATGGCCCCCGCCCCTATAAGGAAAAAGACCGGCACAATGACATTCAATACGATTAGAAACAGGACACTCATTTGACTACTCTCCATTCCTTAGGCAAACCTCCGTTGATTTACATCTCCCATCTATCATAATGCCGAGAAACCCATAATTAAAATACCAAAAATTTATCGTTAACGATTCAAAAATGGAATGACAAAAAAAGCACAGAAGTTTCTGTGCCTTTTTAAATATCCTTCATGAAATCGACGTCCTTGACAAATTGGACAAACTCTTTTACCAGCCTTAATTCCAGCGACTTTTCATGATATAACATCCACGTATTCCTAATAAGCAGATTTCCTTGCTTATCCTTCAAATCCATTTGACGGAGATTTTGGTCTTTCTCCAATAAAACACTAGGAAGGATTCCATATCCCAGCCCATTCTTGACCATTTCTTTGCATGTATCCCCTTTGTCCACTTCCATTCCTACCAAAGGCGGCCCTGAAAAATTGTCTCTCCACCAATTATCGATCATTGTTTTTAAAAGGGCATCTGTCCCATAATCAATCCTCGGCAATGAGGGAAGGTCCCGGACTTCGATTTTTTCCTTGGAAGCAATACAAATCGTTTCCTCAAAAAGATGATGCCTTGATCCTGCCCATTGATAGTCCCCCCTGACAATCCCGACATGGACTTCTTCCTTGTAAATGAGGTTCAATACTTCCTTGCTCCAACCTGTAGTCACATGGAAATCCACTTTAGGATATCGCTCACGAAATAATTTCAAAAGGCCGGGCAATTTATGCAGCGTAATATAATTGGACACACCCAACCGTAATGTTCCACTGATCTCCTGTCCCATATTGAACGCTGTCTCTTTTATCTGCCGGAGCCTGATCAGCATCTCATCTGCACAAATGGCCAAGTAATCCCCTTGGGGGGTGAACTGGACCCCTCTTGTTCCCCGCTCAACAATCTTTAAATTGAATTCCTTCTCCATTTGTTGAATTCGTTTCGTTAAAGAAGGTTGCGAGATATATAAACTTTGCGCCGTTTTAGTAATATTTTTGTGCTTGTGTAGCACCTTTAAAATATGCCAATCCCTTTCATTCATAGCCCTTCCCCCTGATACCGATTTTCCTGTTTGTTTTATTAAACTTACCATAAATGGTGTTGGATATATCCTTTTACAAAGTAAAAAAAGCCCCAACCATGCAGGCAAGGACCTTTCCATAATCGCATTCTCTTGCCCATTCAAGCGGGGGATGCTCAGTCATTCATTTAAATGAATTCTCTCAGGGCAAGTATAGATATTCATGGAATCATTACGAATGAATCCGACCGTGGTAATTCCCAATCCTTCTGCCAACTCCAAAGCCAATTCCGTTGGAGCGGATTTCGAGAGTATCAGTTCACAGCCAATCTTCGCCACTTTCAATAGAATTTCCGATGAAATCCTGCCACTGAACACGATGGCTTTTCCTTCTATCGAAATACCATTTTTCAAGCAATGACCATATATTTTGTCCAAGGCGTTATGCCGCCCGATGTCCATCCTGCTTAATACGAGGCCATCGACATCACATAATGCAGCATTATGGACTCCGCCCGTATTCTGAAACGTGACAGCAGAATTTTGTAAGTCCTTCATCAAGCGGAAGCAATCATCAGGTGTTAGTTTTACCGATACATTATCCATTTTCTTGGCAGTCAACGCATCATTCACAAAGACGAAACCTTGTCTGCTCATCCCGCAGCAAGACGTAATATATCGCTTATTTTGAAAGTCCTGGTAGTAAGGGTTCACTTTATCTGTCTTCACATGAACAAAGCCCTCTTTTTCCTGGACCCAGATTTCTTTTATCTCTTCATATCTTTTGATGATGCCTTCAGAAGCCAAATAGCCAATCACCATATCTTCGATGTACTCCGGTGTGCAAACCATCGTAACGAATTCCTGGCCATTTATTTTCACTGTAACAGGAAACTCCGTTACGATCGTATCTTCCATTCGCTCCATGTTGCCTTTGGTAATCCGGATGATATCCCTCTTCATCTCAATCGCTTTCACGCTTCCACTCCTTTTTAATGTCCAGGAGCCAATCGACCATTGGTAAGGAACATCGATTTACCATACCCGGTCAATGCCCGTTTAGTTTATCCGCTATATTCTTATCAAATACGAATACGGAAATCGCTATGTTCTCTTTAACTTTGATGTCTGTAAACAAATGGACCAGATTAGCTCCAATCAGTTCTTCCATTCCATCAGGAGGACTCTCTGAATACACATCCTGAATCATTTTGGTTCGGGCAGAATGGACCATATCCCTTCCTTCCTCTGATCTTGATATGAACATTTCCGTTGGAGTCAAATTCCCATATAATGTAGAAACGGCCATATTTTCGACGAAAACCGTGTGTATGCGTTCCGGACCTTTCCCGAATAGTTCCTTGCGAAGCTTGCGGATCATATCATTGAACTCATGAATTACTTTTGACAAATTAACCTCACTCCAAATCAAGGAATTTTCTTCTTCTTAATTGTCTTATCATAAATCAACAAAAAACTAAAGAAATTTGGAAGTTGCAGCTCTTATACAGGATTGTTTCTTTCTGGAATTAAAGGTATAATATCAGTGATGAAAGTTGGGTATGCAATATTGTATTGTTGTGTCCCTATCTTTTTCAATACCTATACATAATGGTATGATTGGTATATTGGCAAGTTTTGCTATTAAACTATTCCACCATGACTTACACAACCGTTTTAGAGCCGGAGGTGTAATCATGGTGGTTTTTTTACGTGTTTTCAGCTCTAGAAGGGGGAGATATTATGAGCGATTCGCATATTACTATAAAAATTAATGGGTTTGACCATACGGCAAAAAACGGATCAACAATCCTTGAAGTTATCAATCAAAATGAGATAGCCCATCCGCAAATTTGTTATGTCCCTGAAGTGGATCCAATCCAAACATGTGACACTTGTATCGTCGAGGTGGACGGGAAGCTCGTCCGATCATGTTCGACAGTGGCAGTGAGCGGCATGGATATAGCCTTGGACTCAAGGAAGGCAAAAGAAGCCCAAACCGAAGCAATGGACCGGATCCTGGAAAATCATTCATTATACTGTACAGTATGTGATAATAATAATGGAAATTGCACACTTCATAACACGGCAGAATTAATGGAAATCGAGCATCAAAAATATCCTTATACACCGAAAGTGGAATTGGGTGACGTCGATATGTCCCATCCATTTTACCGCTATGATGCCAATCAATGCATTGCATGCGGTCAATGCGTCGAAGTCTGCCAAAATCTACAGGTCAATGAGACACTTTCCATCGACTGGGAAGCAGATCGCCCTCGGGTAATCTGGGATGAAGGAACGGAAATCAACAACTCATCATGTGTAGGCTGCGGACAGTGTGTCACCATTTGTCCTTGTAATGCTTTAATGGAAAAATCAATGCTGGGTGAGGCCGGTTTCATGTCAGGTTTGAAAAGCGACATGCTTGAACCCATGATTGACCTTGTTAAAGAAGTGGAACCTGGATACAGTGGAATTTTTGCCATATCGGAAATTGAAGCGGCAATGCGCGATACACGGACGAAGAAAACAAAAACGGTTTGTACGTTCTGTGGGGTAGGTTGCTCATTTGAAGTTTGGACAAAAGGCCGTAAGATCCTTAAAGTCCAACCTACTCATGAAGCCCCGGTTAATGCCATTTCCACATGTGTTAAAGGAAAATTCGGCTGGGACTTCGTAAACTCCGAAAAACGCTTGACTAAGCCCCTGATTCGTAAAAATGGGAAATTCGTTGAATCAAGCTGGGATGAAGCACTTGATTTGGTTGCCTCAAGATTTAGTTCGATCAAGCAACAGCACGGCGGTAATTCAGTCGGCTTCATTTCTTCATCCAAGATCACGAATGAAGAAAACTATGTGATACAAAAATTGGCACGACAAGTTTTCGAGACGAATAACGTCGACAATTGCTCCCGTTATTGTCAATCACCAGCAACAGACGGATTGTTCCGTACAGTCGGAATGGGTGGAGATGCTGGCACGATTAAAGATATCGCTGCGGCAGGACTTGTCATCATCGTCGGGGCTAACCCTGCAGAAGGCCACCCGGTATTAGCAACACGAGTTAAGCGGGCACATAAACTTCATGGTCAAAAACTGATTGTTTCAGATCTCCGGAAAAACGAAATGGCAGAGCGTTCTGATATCTTTATGAGACCAAAGCAAGGTACGGACCAAGTATGGCTTATGGCCGTTACAAAATACATGATCGATCAAGGCTGGCATGATCAAGAATTCATCAATGAAAATGTGAATTTCTTCGACGATTATAAAGACATCCTTAAAAAATATACTCTGGAATATGCAGAACAAAACACAGGAATTTCAAAAGAAACACTAATTCAAGTAGCTGAAACGATTCGTGATGCTGACGGGACTTGCATCCTTTGGGGAATGGGGGTAACACAAAACACTGGTGGTTCCGATACTTCCGCTGCAATTTCCAACCTTTTACTAGCTACAGGAAACTACCGCCGTCCAGGAGCTGGAGCGTATCCACTTCGCGGCCATAACAATGTACAAGGAGCTTGTGATATGGGTACCCTTCCAACATGGCTTCCAGGATATCAGCATATTTCTGATGATGCAGCACGGGCTAAATTCGAAAAAGCATATGGAGTAAAAATTGATGGAAAACCGGGTATGAACAATATCGAAATGCTTCACGCAATTGAAAAAGGCGATATGAAAGCGATGTACCTTGTCGGTGAAGATATGGCACTTGTCGATTCTGATGCCAACCACGTTCATAACGTATTATCAAGCTTGGATTTCTTTGTTGTTCAAGATATCTTCCTTTCCAGAACCGCACAATATGCAGACGTCGTATTACCAGGAGTACCATCTCTCGAAAAGGATGGAACGTTTACCAATACGGAGCGCCGTGTACAGCGTTTATACCAAGCACTGCCTACTACAGGAGAAGCTAAAGCAGACTGGTGGATCACCCAAGAGATTGCTAAACGCTTAGGAGCGGATTGGAACTACAATCACCCTAGTGAAATCTATGCGGAAATGGCAAGCCTGTCTCCACTATTCAGTGGAGCGAACTATGAAGTTCTTGAAGGCTGGAACAGCTTCTTATGGGGAAGCCATGATGGCACCAGCACGCCGCTTCTTTATGTGGATGGCTTCAACTTCCCTGATAAGAAAGCACGTTTTGCTCTATCTGATTGGGTGGAACCTGCTCAATTCCCAGAGGAATATGATCTTCATATCAACAATGGACGTATGCTTGAACATTTCCATGAAGGAAATATGACGAATAAATCAAAGGGCATTCAATCTAAAGTACCTGATATATTCGTTGAGGTTTCTCCCGAGCTTGCAAAAGAGCGTAAAGTCAGTGATGGCGGGCTTGTTCGCTTGGCGTCACCATTCGGAGCGGTTAAAGTAAAGGTTCTGATTACAGACCGAGTACAAGCAAATGAGCTTTTTTTGCCAATGAACTCAGTGGATAAAGACTCAGCCATTAATTTCTTGACAGGCCCTGTGTATGATAACCGTACAAGTACTCCTGCTTACAAACAAACGATGGTACGCATGGAAGTATTAAGTGCAAGCGGAGATATCCCACTGCCTGGTACCAACCCACGGAATAAAAAACGTCATCCCCAAAATGGTGTCGAGGTTGAACGTAAGTGGGCTCGTCCAGGGTATGTTCACTTAACGGATAAATAACAAGGAGGGTGAAAAGGTCATGGCAGCTCCCATTACGGAAATCCATAATCCCATTACTGAGGAAGAAATAAAGCTACAAAAACTAGAAGAACTAAAAACGCTGATCACCAATAATGAAGATGCGTTAAACAATATGTTCAAAATTGTCAATGAACTGAATGACTCAGGAGTATTCGAAGCCGCGACCTCCATGCTTCAAGGAAAAGAACAAATTGCAAAAATCGCGCTTCAACAAGTCACAAGACAACCCGTAACAAACCTGATCAATACCCTTATGGGTGCAACAGGAGCCTTGATGAACGCCGATGCCGCACAATCCACGAAACTGCTAAACAGTGCATTGGCGGGAATCGATGAAGGAAACAAATTTCTCCAGGCCAATAAGAAAATCGGCGTGTTAGATTTAATGAAAACGTTGAATGATCCCGACATAAACCGGGCAATCGGTTTTGGCGTCCACTTCCTAAAGGGAATGGGTAAGGAATTGAAAGAATAGAATCGGAATCTTTTCTCAAGTGACTATCCCCAAAAGTCAATTTCTCTCAACAAATAGAAAAAGGACTCAAAAGAAGTTCATACTTATTTTGAGTCTTTTTTCTATAAATATAGGGAAATTAAATGAAGGAATAGTATCTTAACTATTCGGCCAGATTGTTTCACTCATCAAAAAACAGGCTGTACACCCTCCCCTTATTCGCACCACGGCTTGTCAGGTTCAATGATTGCAAAATCCTCGTTGCACTGGATGCGGAGGATATGTTTAAAAAATCCCTCAACTGCCGATTCGTTATACTCGAGCCTATTAGAAAAAAATAATCTCGTAAAGCCTGGATATGTGCATCTTTACTGGATAGTTGGCATTGATTGCAAAGCCATGTGCCATGCCTTCTAAATAACTGATTCCCCCGACAATTCCCACATATCACTCCCTTGATAAGTTCTTCTTCGGTAAGATTGTATCGTTCCAGAATGGATGAGACGGCTTCGGTATGATGCTTATTTATGATCCGAACTACTTTCTTTAAGTCTTTTTCACCTAAAATGGAATCTGTAATGGAATCCTCCATTACGTTGATTCTTGAAGGCAACACATCGGGATGAATAACTTTGTATTGGAGTTTACGGTTTTCAGGAGATGTACGAATGATCGTTTGGGGATTACTGATAACAACCAAAGAAAGGATAGGTAGTGAGGGAAAGCCATTTTTCAAGAACCAATTCTTCAACTGGGATTGCTGGCGGCTGACTTGAATGAGGGGATCTGGAAATGCCGTCTCTTTTCCATCTTTCGTTCGAATGAGCTGATTGAAATGCGGATCAAAATAGATCATACCAGCTATATTCTTCACTTCAATAATAAGGGCAAATTTCTTCGAGATTAATAAGGTATCCAGTTGAAAAAAACGGGATTGTTCCTGCAGCCTTAAATCGTGGAAGATAAAGTATCTTTTCGAATCAAGAAAGCTTAGCGGAAAGTCAATGGAACTTTCCCCTTTATAGCCCGCTTCCCTTTTATTGAGATCATTCACGATTGAGGAGATTTTAGGATGATTCGGAGGAAGCCTGCGCACTAAAGCACGTAATTTAAGGATAGTAAGGGGGACTTTTCGTTGTTTTACAATCAATATTCATCACTCCAATCTTGGTTTCTCCCAAATGATTCTACAGCAGAAGCGAATATTCCTTTAAATGATGACGATTGTACAATTTATCTGCGAATTTGGGAATATATCTTCGAAAATGGAGATATATCTGCGAAAACTCCTGATTTATCTGCGAATTATGCGATTTATCGATTTTTCGACAAAAACAAATAAAAAAACGAATACCTAATCCTTATAGGGGTACCGCCAACATTCCGCGTTTATCTGACGGTACCCCATATACAAAAAGGCTCCCTCCAAATGCCAGTCTGTGTTTTCTACGAACAGCTGATTAAGGACACAGCGTGCTATTCAACGCAGGGAGGGCCTGCCGTACTGTCATGACTAAAGCTTAATAATAAGTTTCCTTCTTCATATAAGCGCAATGTATCTTTAACCTAGAATATCAGAAAGTGCACTTTGTACGTATGGAAATTGAAAGGAGTAATTGTGGTAAAGTGCTTTTTGAGGGAGTACCCGCTGCCCTTTTAATACCAACTGACTCATTTCACCAAGTACTACTTTTACTACAACCCCAGGAACCTGAAGCCAATATGGGCGGTGAAGGACGTCTGCAATGGACTGTCCGAATGATGACATGCGTATTGGATGAGGAGAGGTCACATTCAACGGTCCTTCTACTTCAGAATTACTTATGGCGAAGTAAACCATCTCAACCGCATCTTGAATGTGCACCCAGGAAATCCATTGCATCCCACTGCCGATTGTCCCCCCAATACCTAATTTATACGGTAGCACCATTCGCGGAAAGGCACCCTCTTGACCCAGAATGACGCCGAAACGCGCGAAGACCGTTCGAACACCTAATTCTTTCGCCATTGCTCCTTCTTTCTCCCAACGCTTTACAACACTGGCTAAAAAATCGTTTGCATCACTTTTGGAGTACTCATTAAACGTTTTGAAGTCTGACATCCCGTAGTAACTTACACCTGAAGCGTTAACAAGAACTTTTGGCTTTGGATGAAGATGTCTCAAAATTCGAATGACCTCATTTGTGGCTGTAAGACGGCTATTCAAAATAGCCTCCTTTTTACTTTGGATCCACCGTCCGCTATTAATTGATTCCCCGGCTAAATTGACCATCGCATCGACATCCTTAAGTTCGTTTTCAGGTTGATGATCTGCAGAAAGCCACTCGACATAATGAACAAATTCACTTGTTCTTTTATGATCAGGAAGACGCGTTAATATGGTTACTCGATGGCCTTTTTGAGTCAACAGGTGTGTCAAGGCTTGACCTACAAACCCGCTTCCTCCCGTTATAACAACATGCAATTTACTCACCTCCTGTAACTGCTTTCTTATAAGTTAGTGAATAAAATAACGGCCTAAAAGATTGCCAACAAGAAAAATCGGGATCATGAGCAGGCTGACGGGAAGACTTGCAAAAAGTAAATGCCCGTCTATCAGGCCGCATTCGAACAAACTGTCATAGGCAATAAGACTGTAAGGGATGAGAAGGAATAGCGCCGTTATGATGCCAGGTGTGTAGCCTTTGAAACAGATGGACTGAACAATATGCATGATCGCTTGCAGAATAAATAAATTGAGAATAGCTGTATATAAAAGAAAGCCCCCTCCGTTTAATGTGAGATGGGCAGTCACCACTGTAGTGAATGAAATAATCAACAAAATCCAAGTAGCCGAAACAGAAAGCTGGGCAGCGGTCGAACCTAGTTTTTCCCTCATATTTAATATTAGTTGGACGAAAGAAGAAGATTTTTGAAACCTATTTTTACTTGCCTTCATGGAAGATTCAATGGTTATGATCTCTTCTAAGTCATGGAAAATAAAAATGATTGGGCACAACCAAATAATTGTATGAAGATCGAAAAATTGGCGGAAAGTTTCAAGCATCTTTTGCCTCCTGCTTGTTGTAGTTTTGTTCATTGAATGGGACAAACTTTAAAAATATGCAAAAAGTCACTTGAAAGCTATTTGAATCCACAAATCCCTGTTTAGCTCCCTTCAGCTAATTTTTGATAATGGGCCAAGGCCAATAACGGAAAAACGTATTCGTAACAATGATAATTGATATAAAAGGCTCCCGCCATTCCCCTTCCTTTCGGGTAGGCCTTTGCCCAATCTTTTTCTTTTCCATCTACTAAAAAAGCTGCGCCGCGTTTAATGTCAGGTGTGACTTCAGCCGCGGCTGAGATAAGTGTATCAAGGGCCCATGCTGTATGGGTGCGGGTACTTTCGCCCAACGGCACATAACAATTTTCGATATCACTTTTACAGGATTCTCCCCACCCTCCGTCTTGATTTTGAATGGCTTTTAACCAGTTTACAGCCTTCTGAATGGCAGGATGATTCGGGGAAATTCCAACCGCAACCATTCCCGTTACAGCCGCCCATGTGCCATAAATATAGACGCCCCAGCGCCCTACCCAAGAACCATCCGACTCTTGATTCTTTAACAGCCAACGAATCCCGCGTTTCACCATAGGATGATGAAAATCCAAATGGGTATAGTTCCCGAAAAACTCTAATGTCCTTCCCGTTAAATCAACCGTCGACGGATCAATCAACAAATCTTTTCCGCCCTCGATCGGTAACAGGTTCAATATTTTCTTATTTACATTCTTTTCGAATGCCGCCCAGCCACCGTCATTGTTTTGCATGGAAATGAGCCAGTTGATTCCCCGATCCCATGCCTGTCGACAATCCACCCTTTCGATGGCTAACGCTCGAATCGCTCTTAGTGCTGCCGTTGTGTCGTCAATATCCGGATGGATTGTATTCATGTCCTCAAAGCCCCAGCCTCCCGGCAACAGGTTTGGTTCGTGAATGACCCAATCCCCGTATTTGACTTGTTGCCGGGAGAGGATATATCGGTTTGCCTTCTGAACGGTATTCGATGAATAAGGGACTCCGGATTCTTGCAGAGCATAACTGATTAACGTCGTGTTCCAGACCGTAGCCGTCGCATATTGGCAGTGGAGTTCCCCATCAATCCGGCAGGTCATCGCATTTAAGCCTTGCAAGGCACGGGTAATCACCGGATGTGTATTCGAATATCCCCTCGCCAATAAGGCAAAAATCATCATAGAAGTTGCACCGAAATAATTACATAAGGTGCCATCCGGTTCTATTCTATCCAGCATATATTGTTCGGCGCGATTTAAAGCTAACTCGCGAAGATTTCCGGGGTAGTCTTTCAGGCCTTTTATCCCTTTTTGAATCGAATCGATAACCGAGCGGAATTCCGGATCTTCTGTAAAAAAACGATTTTCTTTTTTGAGATACAAATCAGAGAGATCAGGAGACCGTAGCGTTCTCCTGCTAAAACCCAAATTGGCCAGAATCAGTAACGGGATGATGTTCGTTCTGCCAAACATGGAGAAGTCAAAAAGATTAATTGGAAAGGAGTCCGGTATAAGCAGCACTTCAATCTTAATGGGGAAAGGCGGCCACTCGCACTGTCCGGTTAAAGCCAACACGACTTTAAAAAGCATATGAACTTCTGTAGCCCCTCCGTTGGCAAGGATAAACCGCCTGGCTGCCTGGATATCCGGGTCATCCCGATCCCGGTAACCGGAGTAAAGAAGGGCATAATAAGCTTCCACAGTGGACGTAAGGTTCCCTTTTCCTTCATCATAAAACAAACCCCATGAACCATCTTTCTGCTGTTTCCCTGCAATACGTTCCACCAGTTCTTTTATGAACGCCTCATCATTTATCTCCAATGTCCGCAATAAGATAATCATGTGACAGTCTGTTCCGATGCCGGTCTCAAAAGGATATTGCCAGGACCCGTCATCTGATTGGTCCCTAATGAACTGAGCGACGATTCGGTTCATTTCCTCATTTACCCGATGTCCCATGTTACCCCCCTCTTTCGAATACTCACGTTGTATTCATATTCCTCTAGCAATATGAATATGCATTTCTTTAATGGGAGAATCGAACGCAGTTAAAATGAAATGTTGATAAGGGATGATGTATTTTTGCTTGATTCCTATTCGGATGTAAAGAAGGATTTGAAAAAAAAGTTAAAAAGTAAATCTTCCGGCCTCCTGCCCTTTTTATCCGAAAACGATAAACAACGCATTCACTATATAAGAGAACAGACAAAACAACATAATCAAAACAATGTTACACGGACTCGGGCTTATTACAATTTTTATCTTGAGCATCCAGAAATCCATTGGGCCCTCCTTGGACATATGGTATCGAGGAACGTTGGCTGGAACATGACCGATTTAAAAGGGGATTTGCTGACAAAACTTCTGCCAGACAGAGATCAGAAGGCGATTTATTCTTTTTTGGAACGCGGCAGCTGGTTGATTTTTCAGGATGTGTATCCCCAGTGTTTGATTTATGACCTAAGTGTGAGAGCCAACCAGGAAATGTTCCACCTTTTACACTTTTTTCACATTTCCACCTTTATGGAAACGATGTGGCGTTATTTTTGGAACACCGGGGATTCCTACACTCTTGCGATTGCGACTGTAATAAATGAACAAAGTTATTTGGATAAAAGAGTGATCCAAAATGATCATTTTAAAAAAAACGTAACCGGTACGGTCAGCTTCAAGTTGTATGATTTTTTGCGTTTCAATCACATTCTTTTTCCATACTGTGCAGGGGGAAATAGGCAACAAACCTTACTTGCCGGCGCTACCTCGCGCCATTTCACTTCGCTTCACGAACGAATTTTATTCGGAAAAAGATTGTATGCCCTTCTTTTTCAGCGTACAAATATTTCAGCGGGCGTTTTGAAATGGGCGAACGATCATCCCCATACGGGTTCACGAAAAGATTATTGGCCCGATTTGTTTAACGATGTAAACGAATTTTTCCCCCGTTCCCTTTATAAACCTCGGGTCAAGAATTGTAAGTTAAGAAAAGGCGCCGCCGACCGGTTGTACAGCCCACTGTTAAAATACGCCTGGCCGAATACTTCTCATGAAGATGCGGAAAGCGGCGACTGGTTTGAGGATTGGCATGTTCTGGACTATATTCATAAGGACGTCGATGTGAATGGAGATATATTCGGGAATTATTGCAAAACGCTTGAAATAATGGAGCTTGCGGTCATGGGAAAGGAAGCCATTCTGTTACGGGAAGAGGAATAACCATCAACGTGCGGTGATTTTGACAGCTGTTCTATATATTTGCATTGGTCGCTCCTTTCATTTTGACTTTTATTCCTCGAATTGTTGATTGTGTCATAACAGAGAGGGGAGAGTGTCAGGAAAGAACAATGTTAAAACATACGGTACCATTTGTCTTGAAATCGTTGAAAAAGGAGACCTATGTTTGCATTATCTCGGTTACTTCAATTTAAGTGATCGGTTCCGCTATACAGCAGTTCAAATTAAGATAAATGAAACAACATTCTTGTAGACTTCAGAGCCCCCGACAACTCCAATAGAAGTTGTCGGGGGCTCTGTGTAATATTGGACTAGATCTACATTTATTAACTTATAAACAAATTTATAAAGCATAAAGATGTTATGATGACAATTTTATGCTTCAAGTCACACAAATAAAAAACCACCAATATATGTATTGGTGGAGACGGTGGGAGTCGAACCCACGTCCAGACATAACGGCACTTAAGCTTCTACGAGTGTAGTCGATATATTCGCATTTCGCGAACTCATTAGCCTATCGACAGGCGGCAGAGCAGCTAGTCTGATTGGTCTCTTCCTTCATCCTCAGACGGTGGATTCCGGCGTATCCCACTTAGAGTGAGTCCCTTACCCTACCACGTGGGCCATGGAGGGAGGAACAGCTAACGACTGTTGTTACGCAGCGAAAGCTAGGTTGTTGTTTTGTTTGCCAGTTATAGGCGTTGACGTTTTAACGAGGCCGATCCCCTCGACTCGCAACTTAAGCTCGAACTATCCCTGTCGAATCCGTAACGTCCCCATGATTGAAATGGAGCGTACGAGAGAAGAATAGTCAGCAAGTTGGCTGATATTCAATTGTCATCGGTACAGGTTTAATTATAACAGATTGCTTCAAAAAATCAATTGTAAGGTCTTGGCAGTTCTACATCTTCTGACGATCACGGAAAGCACGTTCAATATCACGTTTTGCTTCCTTCTTCTTCAGATCATCACGCTTGTCATATTGTTTCTTCCCTTTTCCAATTCCGATTAAAACTTTGGCAAAGCCATTCTTTAAATACATTTTCAACGGGACGATGGTATAACCTGTTTCCTTTGTTGTACCAATCAATTTACTGATTTCCTTCTTATGCAAAAGAAGCTTCCTTGTCCGCAACGGGTCATGGTTAAACTGGTTTCCCTGCTCATAAGGGCTGACATGCATATTATGAAGATAGATTTCACCATTTTCTATTTTAGCAAAGGCATCCTTCAAATTCACTCGGGCCGCACGGATGGCCTTGATTTCGGTCCCTTTCAAAACGATGCCTGCTTCAAATGTTTGTTCAATGAAGAAATCATGATATGCTTTTTTATTTTGTGCTAGTTGTTTACCTGAGCCTTTTGGCATCGTACTCTCCCCTTTTTACATCCAATCGCGGTGAGAGGATGAATGGATCATCCCCTCACCTCAATCTTATCTCTTTTTAGGTTTTCTCTTGCGCTTGGCTGCCGGCGCATTTTCGAAGAATTTTTTCTTCTTTTTCGGTTTTCTATCGGAAGAAGGTGCATCTCCATTGCGGTTACCTCCGCGGCCGACGCCTTTCCCTTCGTTACGTCCACCATTGCCACCACGGCCCCGTTTACGTTCACCTGAATTGGCCTTGAATATTTTCTTCTCGCCAGATGGACGCGGACGGCTTACCTTCATGCCAATAATTTCGAAATCGATGGCGCGTTCTTCTTTATTGACGTTGGAAACACGTACGTCGATCTCATCGCCGATCCGGAACACCTTACCTGTGCGTTCCCCGATCATTGCAAGCTGACGCTCATCGAAGCGGTAATAATCATCCGTCATGAAGCTGACATGGACAAGTCCTTCAATGGTGTTTGGCAACTCGACGAACATCCCGAAATTCGTAACGGATCCAATGATCCCGGTATATTCTTCGCCGATTTTATCAAGCATATATTCCGCTTTCTTCAAATCATCGGTTTCCCGTTCGGCATCGACGGAGCGGCGTTCACGTTTCGATGTATGATCGGCAATATCAGGTAAAATGGCATTCCATTTCTCTTTCGTTGCTTCATCGAGTTTCCCTTCCACCAAATAGGTCCTGATCAACCTGTGCACGATCAAATCTGGGTAACGGCGAATCGGCGATGTGAAATGTGTGTAAAACTCGGCTGATAATCCAAAATGGCCTAAGCTCTCCGGATCATACTTCGCTTGTTGCATGGAACGAAGCATAACGGTGGATATGACCGTTTCCTCCGGTTTACCGGCTACTGCCTCGATGATTTCCTGTAGCGCCTTCGGATGAACATCATTGGCCGATCCTCGTACAATATACCCGAAGTTCGTGATGAATTCAAAGAAACGCTGCAGCTTTTCCGGTTTGGGATCTTCATGAATACGGTAAATGAACGGTACTTTAAGACGGTTGAAATGCTCTGCAACGGTTTCATTAGCCGCAAGCATGAATTCTTCAATCAGCTTTTCCGCAACCGATCTTTCCCGTAAAACAACATCAGTCGGATGTCCCTCTTCATCAACGATAACTCTCGCTTCATTGAAGTCAAAGTCGATCGCACCGCGGTTCATCCGATTTTTACGAAGAATGGCCGCTAGCTTCTCCATATCCTGGAACATCGGCACTAACGCTTCGTAACGTTCGAGCTGTTCTTCATCTTTATCCACAAGAATTTTGTTCACATTGCCATATGTCATCCGTTCCGTCGTTTTAATGACACTTTCAAAAATCTCATGGTTGACGACTTGCCCACTTGGCGTGATTTCCATCTCACAAGACAGTGTAAAGCGATCAACTTGTGGGTTCAAAGAACAAATCCCATTTGATAAACGATGCGGAATCATCGGAATGACCCTGTCCACCAAATAAACACTCGTTCCTCTTTCAAGGGCTTCCTTATCGATCGGTGAACCTTCCGTTACATAATGGCTGACATCGGCAATATGTACACCCAACTTGTAATTGCCATTTTCAAGTTTCGAAACCGTAACAGCATCATCCAAATCCTTCGCGTCCGCTCCATCAATCGTGACCAAAACATCATTCCGCAAATCCCTGCGGTTGCCAATTTCACTTTCTTCAATGGTATCCGAAACTGCATTGGCTTGATCCATGACGTCTTCCGGGAACTCCATCGGCAAGCCATATTTATGGATCACGGAAAGAATATCAACACCAGGGTCATTCTTATGTCCAAGAATTTCAATGACTTCACCTTCTGCACTTACGCGACCTTCAGGATAGGAAGTAAGCTTGACGACAACCTTATGGCCCTCTACCGCTCCATGTGATGCATGCTGCGGAATGAAGATATCGCTTGCGATCTTTTTGTCATCAGGGATGACAAAACCAAAGCTTTTACTTTCAGAGTATGTACCTACCACTTGTGTAATTCCACGTTCAAGGATTCTGATGACAGTACCTTCTTGTCTCGAACCTGATGTCTCTGAAGATACACGGACCATGACGATATCTCCATGCATCGCTGTACCCGTTTCATTTGGCGGGATGAATATATCATCCATTCCTGGATTATCTTCTGGTGTCACAAAAGCAAATCCTTTTGCATGACCCGTTAATTTACCGCGAAATAAATTCATTTTTTGCGGCAGGCCATAACGATTGCTTCTCGTTCTGACGACCAATCCCTTTTCCTCCATCTTAACTAACGCCTTAACGAAATTCTTGAAGTCTGCCGAGTCTTCAATTTTCAAAGCCTCTTCAAGCTCTTGTACGGTTAATGGCTTATATGCTTCGTCGGTCATATACGTCAGAAGCTTATTAATGTGTTCTTGAATGTTATCTTCCATAAAAACCCTCCTATTCAGGGTATGATAATTTTGTTATTCGGACCAATCCAGACTTTCTAAAAATTCTAATACATCTTCATGCAATTGGTTACGTTCTTTATCAAGAGTTATGACATGACCGGATTCTTCATACCACTTGAGCTTTTTGACAGGTGACTCAATGGCATCGATAATAATATCGGCACTTTTCGGATTGATGACATCATCATGCCGCCCTTGAACGACAAATGTCGGTGCATAGATTAGATCGACATGCTCCCTTACATCCGTTATCAATTCCTGAAGAGCTTTCAATGTATTCATAGGTTTATTAGCGAAACGGTCCATTTCAAGCTCTATTTGCTCTGGTGTTTTTCCTTCATACTTCTTAAATTCTCTAGCGTACTCCAAAACTCCTTTATACATCATTTCTTCACTTTTAATATACATAGGCGCACACATTGATACGATACCCTTTATAGGTACAGTGTAACCTAATTTAAGAGAAAATACGCCTCCTAATGAGAGTCCTGCAACAGCAATTTCTTCATGGCCTTTGCTCTTTAAAAAATCATAGGCCATCATGACATCTTTCCACCAATCAGTTGGACCCGTTTCCACTAACTCCTCTGGCGGCACACCATGTCCTTTATAGTGCGGGGCATGGCAGGTATATCCATGCTTCTCCAGGTGGCGTCCAAGCATCCGCACATCAGCGGAATTCCCCGTAAATCCATGTAAAAGTAAGACAGCTCTTTTTCCGCCTTCAAATGTAAAGGGCTGCTGCAGCTTGATTTTCATGATTATAAGCTCCTTTATCAGTAAATAGCATCAAAAAATTTTTTTCCCTATCCTATCATTAAGTACTAAAATCACTATATCTATTCATACAACTATTGTGCAAAGAAAAGAGCCTAGCTATTTAGCTAGACTCATTTTTGATCCATTACACATCAAAGAATGCAACAAGTAAAGTTAAAGCAAAGAATAAAATGGCTAATACTATCGTTGCCCGGTGTAAAACAAGATCTAAACCGCGTGCTTTTTGCTTTCCGAATAGCTGCTCAGCACCGCCGGCTATCGCACCTGATAAACCTGCACTTTTACCTGATTGAAGCAATACCGTCACAATAAGGGCGATACTGACAATCACTAAAAGCGTTATGAGAAATGCATGCATGCAATTACACCTCCTGAAGAACCATAAACATTTACTTTAACTTTACCACACCCAATAAATATCCACAATCTTTGTTATACTATAATGGTAAGAATTCCTAAACATCCATAGTCATTGATTTCTTTTTGAATAAAAATTTGAGATACTTTACATAAAGAGAAGAAAGAGGTGTCACCATGTTTAAGTCCATTCTTCGGATTCTTGATCTCCTGACCATCCTATTCTCGGCGGTTGCCGGTTATTCTTTATGGACAGGCGGAAGCAATCTTATAAGTGTCTTACTAATCATCCTATCACCGCTTTTATTGCTGCTTGCAAAGTATCACGGAAATCGATACTTATTATTTGCTGCATATAGCACGACAACCGTTTATTTTACTGCTATTATTTATAATGGACTTTCCAATAGCGGTATCGATTTTTTCCAATCCAGCTTCAATGTCCTCCTAATCGGGGCAGCAGCCGTCTTGCTGAGCATCATAGCAGCGGTCATTGGGTTTGGGACCAATACCCTTACGATTCTCTGGTTATCGCTTCATGCCCTGGTCACATTCGAGACAATCAGAATGTCATCTGGTTTCCTTTCACATTTTTGGTCAGATCCCGTCGTGGAAACCGCAATCCGAAATGATTATCCTTTTTTGTTGATGGTCATCTGGATTGGCTTATTTCTGGATAAATATCAAAGTGAATTAACAAGGGATTACTTATCACGATAATCTTTCAAAACTACCTTTATTGGAAATCTTATATTAAAAGCAAGGGGCCTTCCATATGTTAAAATCTGTATTTACAGCAACTGCTCTATCATCTTTCATTCTATTGTCCGGATGCTCATTCGACCAATCAAACGAGGATAAAAAAGAGCCAAAAGAAGAACAGCCGAGCTCCCAGAATACGGAGACAGAAACTGATAAGAATAATGACTCAAAAGAAACGGCCCAACGCCAGGTAGAAGTTGATGAAACGGTTAAACCCGCACAGGCTGGACTTCAGACATTAGCCAACCCGGAAAGCATACCTGTACTTGTCAATAAGCAATACAGCCTGCCGGAAGATTACAAACCTGATGACCTTATCTATCCAAAAGTGGATTTCATCTTTCAAGATAAAATTGAAAAAAGAATGATGCGAAAAGAAGCGGGAGAAGCGCTTGAGGAGTTGTTCCAAGCTGCCGAAAACGAAAACATGCACTTTGCCGGTGTTTCCGCTTACCGTTCACATCAAACGCAAATCGCTGTCTTTAACAACTATGTGGCTAAAGACGGGGAAGAAAAAGCGAGAACCTACAGTGCATTGCCTGGGACAAGCGAGCATGAAACAGGTCTAGCGATCGACGTCACGACCCATGACGGAGCATGTGCCGCCCAGGACTGCTTCGGTGACACGAATGAAGCCGTCTGGCTTGCTGACCACGCCCATGAATACGGATTTATCATCCGCTATCCGGAAGGCAAGGAAAACATCACAGGCTATAAATACGAACCATGGCACATCCGCTATGTCGGTGTTGATGCTGCAACTGAAATTTTTGAAACGAAGAGTACATTAGAAGAATACTATAATGCCGTTCCAGTAGAAGCTGTGTCGGATAATTAAAAAAAGGTGCCCAGATGTGGCACCTTTTTTATCTGAAATGGTATTAATCAATCGTTTGATTAAATGGCTTGAACCAAGCTACTTTAGCAGCGTTACCGCTGCTAAAAGCTAATAAAAGTTATAATTATTATGTTAATGATAGTTAGATATGTTCCATTTTCTCCACAACACATTATAATTCCTGATGTACTCACTTAAAAATAAGGACTGACCAATATTAAATGCAGGCCTCAACCGTCCTTACTTTCCAACCCTCAGTATACATAAAAAACCTCCCATTCAAAATGTGGATTGCCACATTGAATGGGAGGTGCTCACTCAATCCGCTTCTCGTCAGAAGCAGACTTCGCAGTGATTACTTCTTCAAGTTATAGAAAGATTTCAAGCCTGCATAAACAGCCAAGTCACCAAGCTGGTCTTCGATGCGAAGAAGTTGGTTGTATTTAGCGATACGGTCTGTACGGGACATGGAACCTGTTTTGATTTGTCCTGCGTTTGTTGCAACGGCGATGTCAGCGATAGTTGCATCTTCCGTTTCACCTGAACGGTGGGAAACGACTGCAGTGTAGCCTGCGCGCTTAGCCATTTCGATTGCTTCAAACGTTTCAGTCAGTGTACCAATTTGGTTCACTTTAATCAGGATGGAATTACCGATGCCTTTTTCGATGCCTTCAGCCAATTTTTTTGTGTTCGTTACGAATAAATCGTCACCAACTAATTGAACTTTAGAACCAATGCGTTCAGTTAAAAGTTTGTGGCCTTCCCAGTCATTTTCATCCAAGCCATCTTCAATTGAAAGAATTGGGAATTCATTCACTAGCTCTTCATAGAACGCAACCATTTCTTCGGATGTAACGCCATTGCGGCCTTCTCCTGCAAGATCGTATTTGCCTGTTTCTTTGTTATAGAATTCAGATGAAGCTACGTCCATACCAAGGTAGATATCTTCGCCTGCTTTATAGCCTGCTTTTTCAATTGCCTCGATGATGACTTGCAGCGCTTCACGGTTTGAACCAAGGTTAGGCGCAAAGCCACCTTCATCACCAACAGCCGTGTTCAAGCCTTTAGCAGAAAGAACGGATTTCAATGCATGGAATACTTCAGCACCCATACGAACTGCTTCTTTGAAGCTAGGAGCACCGACAGGAAGGATCATGAATTCCTGGAAGTCTACATTGTTATCGGCATGTGATCCACCGTTAATGATGTTCATCATTGGAGTTGGAAGTTGTTTCGCGTTGAACCCTCCAAGGTAACGATACAATGGTAAACCGGAAAATTCCGCAGCGGCGTGGGCAGCAGCCATTGATACACCAAGGATTGCGTTCGCTCCCAAGTTCCCTTTGTTTTCAGTACCATCCAGTTCGATCATCGTAAGGTCAAGGCCTGCTTGGTTCGTTACATCCAAACCAATGACAGCTTCAGCAATGACATCATTTACATTATCAACTGCTTTTTGTACCCCTTTACCTAGGTAACGAGATTTATCTCCGTCACGAAGCTCAACTGCTTCGTGTTCTCCTGTGGAAGCTCCCGATGGTACGATTGCACGTCCGAAGTATCCGGACTCTGTTTGGATTTCTACTTCTACTGTTGGATTACCACGAGAATCTAACACTTCGCGTGCATATACATGTTCGATGTACGGCATTATAAATCTCTCCTTTTCCAATTCACAATTTTATTTAGATAATAGGGATTTCCCTGTCATTTCAACAGGTTTTTCGACTCCAAGCAAATCAAGCATTGTTGGAGCTAAATCGCCTAATATACCATCTGTTCTTAATGTTACCTGATTTTTAGTAATAATGACAGGCACAGGATTCGTTGTATGGGCAGTCATCGGGTTGCCTTCAAGCGTTACGACTTCATCAGCGTTCCCATGGTCAGCGGTAATGATTGCTGTACCGCCTTTTGAGACGATTAAATCGACAATCCTGCCCAAGCATTCATCCACGGTTTCAATCGCTTTGACGGTCGGTTCTAGCATCCCTGAGTGACCAACCATATCCGGGTTGGCGAAATTCAAGAGGATCGCATCGAAGCGGTCAGCCTCTATTTGTTCCATCAACGCATCCGTCACTTCATAAGCACTCATTTCCGGCTTTAAATCATATGTAGCGACTTTCGGAGAATTAATTAAAATTCTCTCTTCACCAGGAAACTTCTCTTCACGTCCGCCGCTCATGAAAAACGTCACATGCGGATATTTTTCAGTTTCAGCAATACGAAGCTGGGTAAGCTGGTTTTGGGAAAGTACTTCCCCTAATGTATTATCAAGATTTGTCGGCTTAAAAGCAACATATCCGTCAACTGTTTCTGAAAAATGTGTCAAGCAGACAAAATGGAGATGCTTCGGATGTCCAGGACCGCGGTCAAATGAGCGAAAGTCCTCATTCGTGAACGTATTGGAAATCTGGATCGCCCGGTCAGGACGGAAATTATAAAAGATAACCGCATCATCATCTTTAATCGTTGCCACCGGTTTTCCGTCTTCCGCCGTTATCACAGAAGGTATCACGAACTCGTCAAAAATACCATGCTCGTAGGAATCCTCGACACACTCCATCGCAGAAGAATAAGCAGGGCCATCACCATACACCATTGAACGATAGGATTTCTCCACACGCTCCCAGCGTTTATCACGGTCCATCGAATAATATCTTCCGGATATGGTCGCAAACTGACCAACACCGAATTCCTTCATTTTTGCTTCTGCATCCTTAATATAACCCTGTGCCGTTTTCGGGCCGACATCACGTCCATCTAAAAATGCATGTACATATACATTTTTAACTCCTTCTTTAGCCGCCAATTTCAGCAAGGCATACATATGTTCAATATGACTGTGCACGCCACCATCTGAGAGAAGTCCGAAAAGATGAAGATCCGTTCCTTTTTTCTTCGTATGGCTCATGGCCTCGACCAAAGTTGGATTTTCTGCAAACTCACCTTCACGAATAGCCAGGTTCACACGGGTCAGACTTTGATAAACGATCCGTCCGGCCCCTATATTCAAATGACCCACTTCAGAGTTCCCCATTTGACCAGCAGGCAAGCCAACAGCTTCCCCGCTTGCAATTAAATGGGAATGCGGATACTGTTCCCAATACCGATCAAAGTTCGGTTTTTTCGCATGAAAAACAGCATTTCCTTTCTCTTCGCTACGGCAGCCAAAACCGTCTAAGATGATAAGTGCCACAGGCGACTTACTCATTATGACCAGCCTCCAGCAATTGTAAAAAGGAATCAGTTTTTAAGCTCGCCCCGCCTACCAACGCACCGTCAATATCAGGCTGTGACATATACTCTTTAATATTCTCAGGTTTAACACTGCCGCCGTACTGAATGCGGATGGCTGCAGCTGCTTCGTTTGAAAACTTGTCAGCAACAACTGAGCGGATATGTGCACAAACTTCATTTGCATCTTGAGCAGATGAAGATTTTCCTGTTCCAATCGCCCAGATCGGCTCATAAGCGATAACGGCTTGTTTCAATTGTTCATCAGTTAATCCAGCTAGGCCTTTTTCTATCTGGCTGCCAACGAATTCATTCGTTTCGCCAGCTTCCCTTTGTTCAAGTGTTTCACCGCAACAAACGATAGGAGTTAACCCGTGAGCAAAAGCGGCATGAGCTTTTTTATTGACTGCTTCATCTGTTTCGTTGAACATTTCCCGGCGTTCAGAATGACCAAGAATGACATAAGATACACCGAGATCCGTTAATGCAATCGGGCTGATTTCTCCTGTGAAGGCACCACTTTCTTCGAAGTGCATGTTTTGCGCACCGATTTTCACATCGGTTCCTTTTGCTGCTTGAACAAGTTGATCCAAAAACAAAGCTGGAGCACATACCACCGTATCGATTAAATCTTGCTTCGGAATCAGATTGCTCACTTCTTCTATAAAGGCAGTCGATTCAGATAGTGTTTTATTCATTTTCCAGTTTCCTGCAATAATCGGTTTACGCATTTGGTTTCTCATCCCTTCTAAAGTTGAAATTTTTAACGGTTCACGCTTATTTATCGTTCAATGCTACAACGCCAGGCAATTCTTTGCCTTCCATGAACTCAAGAGATGCACCGCCACCAGTTGAAATATGGGACATTTTTTCTGCTAAGCCAAACTTTTCAGCAGCTGCGGCAGAATCCCCTCCGCCTACAATGCTGTACGTATCTTTTGCTTCCGCCAATGCTTCAGCAACGGTTCTCGTTCCATTTGCAAATTTATCGAACTCGAATACACCCATTGGTCCATTCCAAATGACAAGCTTGGAACCTTTGATTACATCCGCAAATAATTCACTTGTTTTTGGACCTATATCAAGAGCCATTTTATCAGTTGGAATAGCATCTATATCGACATTCTTGGCTTCTGCATCTGGAGAGAATTCAGCCGTTACAACTGCATCGATTGGCAAATGTAATTTTACGCCTTTTTCTTTAGCGCTTTCGATGAAAGATTTGGCCAATTCAATTTTGTCTTCTTCCAATAAAGAATTTCCGATTTCATGACCTTGCGCTTTAATAAATGTATAACCTAGTCCGCCACCAATAATCAAGTGATCGACGTTTTCCAAAAGGTTTTCGATAACGCCTATTTTATCCTTTACTTTTGCGCCGCCAATTATAGCTGTAAAAGGACGTTCTGGGTTGGATAAAGCTTTTCCAAGCACCGAAAGTTCTTTTTCCATAAGCAATCCTGCAACAGCTGGAAGATGGTGTGCGATTCCTTCCGTTGAAGCATGTGCACGATGAGCAGCTCCGAATGCATCATTAACATAAACATCCGCAAGTGCAGCAAATGACTTCGCCAATTCTGGATCGTTCTTCTCTTCTCCTGGATAGAAACGAACATTTTCCAATAACAGAATCTCACCATTTTCCATGTTATCAATGATGGACTTAACTGAATCCCCGTAAGCTTCTTCAGCTTTTTGTACATCTTTGCCACTAAGCTCACTCAGTCTTTTTGCAACAGGAGCTAATCGCAATTCTTCAACGACTTGTCCCTTAGGACGGCCAAGATGGCTGGCTAAAATGACTTTAGCACCTTGTTCCGTCAGATAGGAAATCGTCGGCAGTGCCGCTCTGATTCTCGTATCATCCGAAATCTTTCCGTCCTGCATCGGAACGTTAAAATCAACACGGCAAAAAACGCGTTTCCCTTTTAATTCAATATCTCTAATCGACTTTTTATTCATAATCCAAGAACCTCCTTAGATATTGTTATCATATTTTTGATTCTCTTAGCCAAAAAGGGAGAGGGTAAATATCCCAACTCCCCTTTTCTCTTTTTCATTATAGTCGGTTTCCATGAAATTATCCAAAAACAAGAAATGTAAACGCTTGACTGTTTAATGACTTACTAATAATATCATCTTCTGCCAAGTTTTTTTAGAGGTGTTATAAAAAAAACCTCACCTTGGTGAGGTTTTTTATTATTCTAATTACAATCCTTTTTTAGCCAAATAGTCGATTAAATCCACAACACGGCTAGAATATCCAGTTTCATTATCATACCAAGATAATACTTTAACCATGTTTCCTTCCATTACCATTGTGGAAAGGGCATCAATGGTAGATGATGATGGGTTACCGTTATAGTCAGTTGATACTAGCGGAAGTTCGCTGTACTCAAGAATCCCTTTTAATTCGCCTTCAGAAGCCTTTTTGAATGCTGCATTAACTTCTTCAACTGTTGTGTCTTTTTCAAGCTCTGCAACAAGGTCGACTACAGACACGTTTGGAGTCGGTACGCGCATTGCCATACCATTTAATTTCCCTTTAAGTTCAGGAAGAACAAGTGCAACAGCTTTTGCTGCCCCAGTTGTTGTAGGAATGATATTCTCGGCAGCTGCACGTGCACGGCGGTAATCTTTATGAGGCAAATCAAGGATTTGCTGATCATTTGTATATGAGTGAACAGTAGTCATCATACCGCGTTTGATTCCGAATTGTTCATGAAGCACTTTAGCAAATGGCGCTAAGCAGTTTGTTGTACAAGAAGCATTAGAGATTACATGGTGGTTTGCTGCATCATATTTGTCTTCGTTTACACCCATGACAATTGTGATATCTTCATCAGATGCAGGAGCAGAGATGATAACTTTTTTCGCGCCTGCTTCTAAATGTTTAGCTGCATCTGCACGTTTTGTGAAACGACCTGTAGATTCTACAACTACTTCTACTCCTAGCTCACCCCATGCTAATTGTGCAGGATCACGTTCAGCCAATACTTTGACTTTATGGCCATCAACAACCAAGTAATCCCCATCAACTGCCACTTTTTCATTAAGAGATCCATGAATTGTATCGTATTGAAGAAGGTGCGCTAACATATTAGCATCCGTTAAGTCGTTAATAGCTACAATTTCTACCTCAGAATTACTCAATGCTGCACGAAATACATTACGTCCAATACGTCCAAAACCATTAATACCAACTTTTACTGCCATGAAAAATTCCTCCTTTTAAGTTCGCAAATATATTAAGGGGTGTAATTCCCCTGAATTAACTCTTGTGCTGCCGCTTCATCCGTGATTAAAACCGTTGATGAAGGCGCTCCTTTCATGTAAGAACGGATAGCCTTAGCTTTAGTTTTCCCACCTGCCACAGTTATCACTCGCTTTTCAGGGCTGAGATCATCTAACTGGATACCGACTGTCAAAACTTTATGAACAACTTTGCCATTTTCATCGTAGTAATAACCGAATGCTTCTCCTACAGCATTTCCATCTAACAGCTTCTTTAACGATTCTGGCGAAGAATTTCTTCTCTCTGCCATCGCAATGGCATCACCAATTCCATGAATGATCATATCAGCAGATTTAATTTTGGAAATGACTTCTTTAATAGCAGGTTCCTTCATGAAGGAAGCATAGACCTCACCGCTTAATTGATCGGGTACATATAACACTCTGTATGAGGCATGCGCCTTCTGTGCCATTCTTTCGACAATCGTATTAGCCTGATTCTGCACTGCCTCACCAATTCCCCCGCGGGCTGGGACAAATGTCAATTTCTTCGACGCTTCATCAGGTGACAACGAATTGGCCACTTCGGCCATTGTCGATCCACCCGTAACTGCAATGATATTCTTTGAGTTCCATTCTTGTTTCATACGGTTTGCGCAGGCTTTACCCAATTCTTTTTTTACCCATGGGGTTTCGTCACAATTTCCTGAGACAATGATGACCTCATCCACTTGTAACAATTCCTGCAACTGCCGTTCCATTATGTCTATACCCATTACTTCACGCATTATTCCTTCTAACTTATCCAGGATTTCCATCCCTTCATCTGTCAGGGTCATACCAGAACTGAATATATTAACCAGACTCTGACTTTTCAGAAAATCAACCTCGCTTCTAAGCGTCCGCTCAGTCAAGTTAAGGCTTACAGCCAGACTTCGCCTTCCCACTGGCTGCATCATTTTGATATAACGCAGGATATCATATCTTTTTTGCATAACCATAAGGAAATCAGGTAATAATTTTCTTTGTACCTCGAGTAATGTACGCATATTATAAAACTCCTAAAAAGTTAAGTTGGACGTATAATGTCCCGCGTAGTCATTTTCTGTCCCACTTAAAACAAAAAAATATTCCTGCTACATATTTTATTCTAGCAGGAACGGAATGTTTCTTCAAATGATTTGAAAAATTATTTTTCCAAAAGCCTATTTAGAGCTGATTTATCAACCTTTCCGAATTGAACGATATCATCTTTCCATTCTATGACAGGGATCATCAGTCCGAATTTCTCAAGCAAATCGTCATCGGAATGTATATCGATTTCCTTATACCCTATTCCCGATTCCAATTTCATTTCTTCAAGTATTAGCTTGGCTTTATCACATAAGGGACATTTATCCCTACTATATAAAACAAACGCACTTGATTCCAAAATCACTCATCCTTTTCAATCATATCTTTTTCGTTTAGATGAAGAAGGGATCCCCAGTTGTTCACGGTATTTGGCTACAGTTCGGCGTGCCAGGATAATTCCATGCTCCTCTTTCAGTCTTTCAGCCAAATCTTGATCCGAAAGCGGCTTTTGCTTATTTTCACCATTGATGGCTGCCTGGAGGTTCTTTTTTGCTTGCATGCCAGACATATCCTCCTCAAGGCCGACTGACTGTAAAGAAGTGGTGAAAAATATTCGCATTTCTATCGTACCGAATGGTGTCTGCACGTATTTCCCTTTAACAGCCCGACTGACTGTGGACTCATGTATGCCAAGCTCGTCTGCGACTTCTTTCATTGTCATGGGCTTCAAGAAGTTCAGGCCGTGATGAAAGCACCCTGGCTGTTTTTCGACTATGCACTGAATAACCTTCAATATGGTCTCTTTTCTCTGCTGAATCCCTCTTGAGATCCATTGGTATTCTTGCCACTTATCTTGAATAAAGCGTTGAACTCCCTGATCCTTATGACTCTTCATTCGGTTTAAATACCCTTTATCCACATTAAGATTGGGTGTGTTACCATCATAATTCCCTACAAGCAGTATCCCATCACGAACCTCCACGACCACATCCGGCACTATATAGGAAGGTTTTTCTTGAAAAAAGAGTGAAGCCGGTCGCGGGTTCAACGTCTGGACATAATCAAAAACTTCTTGAATCTCCTTCATTGTAGCACCGATCTTCTTGCTTAAGTCTTTCCAACGCTTTTCAGCAAAATCGAGGAAGTGGTTTTCCATGATCGATTCTGCCAGCAGATTCACTCCTTCTGCCTTTACCTGAAGTAAAAGACACTCTTGAAGATTTCTTGCCGCAAGCCCATGCGGTTCGAGTTGCTGTAAAATCGAGAGGCTCTCTTCCAAAACGTCTAAAGATATACCTGGAACACAAATATCATCCAGCTGAATGCGCAAGTAACCGTTTTCATCCAGGTTATGAATTAAGAGCAACATCGCCTTTTGCTGCTCACCGGAAAGTTCCTGATGATTCACTTGGGACATGACATGCTGCTCAAGTGAAAGTGTATCTTCACTGATTTGCTCAATCCAATAGTTGGCATCATACGTATTTTTAAGAGTCCGTTTACCCTTTTTCCGATCAAAGGTTGGCTGAAATAAAGCAGATGTTGGCTGATCTAGGGACAGTAATGGATTTTCCGCAATTTTATTTTCCAAGAAAGCGGAAAGCTCCTGTGCGGAGTATTGCAGCAAGGTAATAGCCTGCATAAGCTCCTGGGTCATTGCCATCTTTAATGTTTGCTGTTGAAATAGTCCTGCTTTCATATTCATACTCATCGATTCATCCCTCCCCCATTCCATTTTACATTATCAGGAGAAAATTCTACACAAAAACCCATGAAAACGCTTACGTTTTTTTCAGAATAGTGTATTTGTTTTAAACTACTATATGTTAGAAATGAGATTTTAACAACTACTTTTATTGAGAAATCGCTATTTTCCAAGGGGTACAAACCAAAATATCCCAAGTAATTGCCCACATACCATGATTCGATGGACATTTACTAGAATCGAGTAAATCCGTCAAAAATCGCGAAGGGACCATTCGATGCCTTTGCTTAAAAAAGATCAATAAAAAATCCCCCACTTCAATAATAAAGCAGGAGATTGGTAATGCCCTCGGCAGGAATCGAACCTGCATTTCAAGCTTCGGAGGCTTGCGTTCTATCCGTTGCACTACGAGGGCGAAATAACTATATTTTTTCGACAGACTTCATTATATGATAGAATGCCTTCCTTTGCAAGGGTTATCAGGTTTAAAACTTTATCTTTTGGGTATTATGGATAATGTGGAAATTCATCCCTGTGCGGCATAATTATAAATAATTTTAATCGGAAGGAGTCTTAGTCAGAAAATTGTCGAACAAATTATCAATTATAGGGTTTGTTTTGTTTGACCTAAATTGACCAAAAAGTGTATCATACATACATAAAGAATTTAAATGATTCTCTTAATCGAAGGAGGAAATGAACATGAATTTAATTCCTACAGTTATTGAACAAACAAGTCGTGGGGAGCGTGCCTACGATATTTACTCCCGTTTATTAAAAGATCGGATCATTATGCTAGGAAGTGCAATTGACGATAATGTTTCCAACTCCATTGTTGCTCAATTACTATTTTTAGAAGCAGAAAATCCTGAAAAAGATATCACTTTATACATCAACAGCCCAGGTGGAAGCATCACTTCCGGTATGGCCATTTACGATACGATGCAATATATCAAACCTAATGTATCCACTGTATGCATTGGTATGGCTGCTTCCATGGGTGCATTCCTATTAGCTGCTGGTGAAAAAGGCAAACGTTATGCGTTGCCAAACAGTGAAGTCATGATTCACCAACCACTTGGAGGAGCTCAAGGTCAAGCGACGGAAATCGAAATTGCCGCCCGCCGAATCCTTCACTTGAAAGATAAGTTAAACCAAATCTTAGCGGAACGTACTGGACAACCTCTTGAAGTCCTTCAAAGAGATACGGAACGTGATAACTTCATGACTTCTGAAAGAGCTCTTGAATATGGCTTGATTGACAAAGTCATCACTCGCAGCATTCTTGAAGATAAAAAAGACTCTAAATAATAATGATTAAAAGGCCCCGAAAGGCGTGTTAAGCGACTTTCGGGGCCTTTTTTATATAATACTATGAAAAAGGCGGCAACCTCTTCTTTTAACCCTCTTGCTGAACGAACTCTTCCAATGCCTCTAATGCTTCTTTTTCATCGCGTCCTTCAACAATTAACTTAACGGACACGCCGGAACTGATGGCAAGGCTCATCAATCCCATGATACTTTTTGCATTCACTTTTTTTCCTTCTTTTTCAAGGAAAACATCTGAATGAAAGCGGTTAGCTTCTTGTACAAAAAGAGCAGCCGGCCGGGCTTGTAAACCTGTCTTCAGTTTTACTTCAACTTGTTTTTCCACCATCTTGATCTCCCCTGTTAGTTTTATTTTTTCGCAGCAATAGCTTCTCCCCCACGGAGCCTGTCAGCTATTTCATCAATCTTTCGTAAACGGTGATTAATCCCGGACTTACTGATGTTTCCTCCAGATACCATTTCCCCAAGTTCCTTTAAGGTTATATCCTGAAATGCTATTCTAAGCTCGGCAATTTCACGAAGCTTATCCGGCAATATGTTTAGTCCTACCGTATCCTCAATGTATTGGATATTTTCAACCTGGCGCAAAGAGGCACCTATCGTTTTGTTCAAATTAGCTGTTTCACAATTCACAAGACGATTCACTGAATTACGCATATCACGGACAATCCGTACATCTTCGAATCTTAATAAAGCTGAATGGGCACCAACGATACTTAAAAACTCGGCAATCTTTTCGGCTTCTTTCAAATAAATGATGTACCCTTTTTTGCGTTCAAGCGTCTTCGCCTTTAAGCCAAACTTATTCATTAGCTCACAAAGGGCATCATTGTGCTCTTTATAAAGTGAGAAAATCTCAAGGTGATAGGAAGACGTTTCCGGATTATTGACCGAACCTCCAGCAAGAAATGCACCCCTTAGGTATGATCGCTTGCAGCATTTCTTTCCAACAATAGTATCGGGTATGGCATGGAGAATTTCAAAGCCATCGCCTAAAATTTCTAAATCGGTTAAAACCCGCTGTCCTCCAGATGACATCCTGACAATATAAACATTATTCTTTTTAAGCTTCATCTTTTTACGGACCAGCAGCTCGACTTGGACTTCATAACTTTTTTTCAGCAGCGTATATATCCTTCTGGCAATCGCTGCATTTTCAGTTTGAATATCCACAACTAGCTTCCGATTAGAAAATGAAAGGGATCCGTTCATCCGGATAAGCGCACATAGTTCCGCTTTTCCGCAGCAATCCTTTCCCTCTAATTGTGTAAGCTCTTTTTTTGTTTCTGAAGCAAAAGACATCCATTTCACCCCCAATCGAACGCAGGTAATCTATTTTTATCAATTAAAGAAAAACCGTCCCCACTTATATCTACGGAACTATATGGCTTTTTGTTTCATTTACAAGCATATTAAAAAGCAAATCCGCCACTTTTTTCGTGTCATGGCGTATTACATTCCCTTCATAGCTGAAAATGCGTTCTTGTATGATTTCAAGACCCATTTGTTTTAAACTTTCCACATCATACATGACCGGTTTGGCATATTCAGCTTGATAACGTTGCTGAATCTCGGCCGGTATTTCTTCATTATTAACAAGTATCCTGTCAATATATGCATTTCCCATATGGTCGTATATGGCTTTAATATGATCGCTCGCGCTATAATCCAGCGTCTCGCCGGCCTGAGTCATCAAGTTACAAATATAAACTTTCTTAGCCTTGGAACGGCCAACTTCTTCCCCTAGACCCGGGACAAGTAAGTTAGGCAGAATGCTAGTATATAAGCTTCCTGGACCGATGACAATGAGATCAGCATGCTTGATTTCCTGGATAGTTTCACTGAGCGGCTTTATATGCTGAGGAGACAAAAATACTCTTTTTATTTTCTTTCCTGAAAAGGGGATCTTGGATTCTCCTGTAACAATCGTTCCGTCAGCCATTTCCGCGTGGAGAACCACACTTTGGTTGGCAGCCGGAAGCACTTTACCACGCACATTCAGGAATTTACTCATTTCCTGGATTGCATGGACAAAGTCTCCGGTCAACGACGTCATTGCAGCCAGGATCAAATTCCCCAGTGAATGCCCGGACAACTCATTTTTACTCTGAAAGCGATGCTGAAACATTTGTTCAACGAGAGGCTCTACATCCGATAACGCAGCAAGCACATTACGGATATCACCTGGAGCGGGGATATCCATATCCTCACGAAGGCGACCTGAACTTCCACCATCATCAGCTACCGTAACGATTGCTGTTATATCCACTGGATGCTTCTTTAAACCCCTTAACAAAACTGGAAGGCCTGTTCCCCCTCCAATGATCACAACCTTAGGTTGTTTCTTATTATCTAACATCTGCTTTCCCCTTACTTTTTTCGATATCTCGATGTGACACTTGAACTCTGTAATCCTTTTTGAAGTGGTTTGAGATATACTCCGTCAATGCTACCGACCGATGCTGACCGCCTGTACATCCAATCGCAATAACAAGCTGTGCTTTTCCCTCACGCTTATAATAAGGAAGCATGAAAGCAAGCAAATCAGTCACCTTTTCCAAAAACTTTTGTGTTTCACTCCATTTTAAAACGTAACTCGACACTTCCTGTTCCAATCCAGTCTTCGGCCTCATATGGTCAATATAATATGGATTTGGCAGGAAACGTACATCAAACACAAGGTCAGCATCTATTGGCAAACCATGCTTGAATCCGAAGGACATGACATTGACCGTGAAACCTACACTTTTATCCGTAGAGAATTCCGAAGCGATTTTCTCCCTCAATTCGCGTGGTTTCAGTTGTGATGTATTAAAAATCAACTGAGCCCTGCCCTTTAATTCGTCCAAAAGTTCCCGTTCCATTTTAATGCCTTCCAATGGCCGGCCCAATGGAGCAAGGGGATGGGTCCTTCTCGTTTCCTTATATCTGCGTACTAAGGATTCATCATCAGCTTCAAGAAACAGGATTCTTGGTGATACTGCTGATGTATCCGTTAATTCATCAAGTGCCAGAAATAAGGAATCAAAAAATTCCCTCCCCCTCAAATCCATGACAAGAGCCACTTTATTCATCTTATTCCCAGAGTCCTTCATTAACTCCAAAAATTTTGGCAATAGTGTGGGCGGCAAATTATCGACGCAAAAAAAGCCGAGGTCTTCAAAACTTTGAACCGCCACTGTCTTACCCGCTCCTGACATTCCGGTAATGATGACCAATTGCGTTTCATTTATCTGCCCTGTACTCATATTTCTCCGCCCCCATGTATAACAATCTTTTTTTATTAATCAACTATTAACCTGGATCTAACCGATAAGAAAGTAACTTAAACTCAGGCGTATAGGTAAACGTTCCATAGATGATTCCACTTCCATGAACCATATAGTCCAGAATGTGAAAATCCCCTTCAGCCATATTCAGGTTTTTAACATCATCAACTGAATGCCAACTAAGCTCCCCTTCTTCACAAACATCCACATTGACGCCATCGGAATCCGTTGCAAAGAAAGTGAACATCATCCATTCCGATAACACTTTATCCCCGTCCTTCATAATGAAGGTGAAAATGCCTTTGATGGAGGGGTTTTTTAAATAAACGCCTGTTTCTTCGCGATATTCTCTAATACAAGCATCACGTATAGATTCTCCAGGCTCCATCTTGCCACCGGGTGCTACCCACCATCCCCGTCTAGGTTTTTTCAATAAGAGGATTTGATTATCCTTAATCAATACACAATTTGTGACACGTTGCACGTTCTTCACCTCAATTGGATTCTGCTCGACTATAGAAACCTTCACCCTCCTGGATGAAGGGATCCTGTTTATATCCTTAAACCGCCGCGAGAATATCCATTTGGCGATTTACAAATGCTAATAGTTCAAACAAGTTGTATTTTACATCTTATTACCATTATGAAAGATATGTTTAGTATATCTTATCATTATACTATTTTTGAAATGAGCTAACAATAAAGTAAACTTCCTGCATTGGGGGAATATTCATTCGCAAAGATTCACGCACTAAGTATTCATCTCCTGCTTAACTCCTATTATTCTCCACTTTCCCTGCCTAAATGCAAAGGGAAGGTTTACTTCTCATTTGCAGCCTGTCACCATTCCCTAAAATTGGAACTAAAGAAATGGTCTTAAAGCAGGTCAAAAAAAAGGGACACAGATTCTTAATCTGTGTCCTCAAACGTTTATAATTAAAGGGGGTCAACTTCTACTCTTACTATACCCAATCATTATTTCACGCGTGTTACAACATCGTTAAAACGGAATTACGATGTATGAATTTTTGTAACCAAACTTTTTTAAGCCTTTGGCTGCAATTTTTCTTGGAGTTCCTCAACATAATGCTGAGCGGCTTGAGCAGCAATGCTTCCATCACCTGTTGCTGTAACGATTTGACGTAATGTTTTTTCACGAACGTCACCAGCTGCAAAAATGCCCGGGACGCGTGTTTCCATCAAATCATTCGTTTCTATATAGCCTGTAGCATTCAAGATGCCTAGCTTTTCAAAAGGTTTAGTTAGCGGCAGCATTCCAATATAAATGAATACACCGTCTGCGTCCATCTTAGTTTCTTCACCGTTTACAGTGGAAACTAGAGTGACACCACCGACTTTGCCGCCTTCTTCATTGATTTCCTTTAAAGTATGATTCCAGATGAAGTCAATTTTTTCATTGGCAAACGCACGATCTTGAAGGATCTTTTGCGCACGAAGTTCATCACGTCTGTGAACGATCGTCACTTTTGAAGCAAAGCGAGTTAAGTACACGCCCTCCTCAACTGCAGAGTCTCCTCCGCCGATTACGAACAATTCCTTTTGCTTGAAGAAAGCTCCATCACAAACCGCACAATACGATACACCGCGGCCGCCTAATTCTTTTTCGCCTGGAACGCCGATTTTTTTGTATTCGGCACCCGAAGAAATAATGATTGAACGTGCTTTGAATTCCTTGGAACCAGCAATGATCGTTTTATACTCTTCACCGTCGATGATTTCCTTTACATCCCCATAAGCATACTCCGCACCGAATTTCTTCGCATGATCAAACATTTTCGTTGAAAGTTCAGGTCCAAGGATCGTGTCAAATCCAGGATAATTTTCAACTTCCTCCGTATTGGCCATTTGTCCGCCAGGTACGCCGCGTTCCAACATCAATGTTGAAAGGTTCGCACGTGATGTATAGACAGCAGCCGTCATCCCTGCAGGACCAGCTCCAATAATAACAACGTCATAAATTTTTTCAGACATGTTCTCACTCCTCCATATTCCATAACAAATGGAACCTTCACTACGGTTAGTGTTCCCTACCTATTATCCTATATAACAAATAATTTTTCGTCCAAATATCTGCTCACTCCAGAAGGTTTTGAACCAACTTTACGTACTTCGATAGGGTGGACACCGAAATGAAATGTTTGTCTGCGATATCCTGTTTGCTCGCTTTCTCGTTTTTAAGCTGATTCCACACGTATTCCACCGCAGAGGCCCAGCCTGCTGGATTATTTAGTTTCTGCTCGGACTTCACCGCTTCGATAAATACGGAAAACCACATTAAATAGAGCCCTGCTTCATCTAATTGAATCGGTTGAAAATGCTGATATAATATCTCTGCTGTGCGATCAGCAAAATCAATCGGTGTTAATTGGCGATCTTTAGCAGGAGCTTGCACAAGGTCGGCATAATCCCGTTCCAAATCAGTGAAATTCTGATTAAGGTTGAGTACTTGGTTTTTCAATAGCTTCTGTTTATGGTCCGAATGTTTCAGAAGAAAGATGGCAAACAGCCTTTCTTCGATGAATTCGCTTTCCAGCCTTTTTATAATAGATGGAAAATGGTGTTCAAAACCATCTGTAGTCGCATTCATATCTCCCCAAGGCTCCATGCCTTCCTTTTCCGGGTTCATTTCCACGACCTTTTTCCAAGCCTTTCTGGCAGCTTGTTCATGACCTAGGTGAAAAGCGGATATAGTAAGCCAATAGTAGAAGGTTCCGTCTCCCTCGAACCCTTGCTTTTGCAATGCTTTTAGCCATTTATATGCAGAGGCATAGTTTCCGATCAAAGCGAAAGTTGCTCCAAGCTTGAACCGATGTTCGGATAGCATCGGCCGAATTTTCTCCAGCATCTCTATGAGTTCTTCAACTTTTGCTTCATCTTGTTGATAATGATGAAAAACAACAAGGTTACATAGTGCATGGAGGTTACCTGGACTTTTTTCCAGTACTTCATCAAGTGTTTCAAAAGCCTCATCTACTTGACCAAGGTAGAAATATGCCAGTGCCAAGTTATTATAAGCAGACCAGTAATCCTCGTATTCGGCAATCGTTTCTTTCAGTACTTCGATGGCCTTCGGGAAATTCCCTGACTCCAAATACTCGCGGGCCTTCTCCTGTTTAGTAATGAGCCCATCATGCTTAAAGGGATTTTCTTCTGATTCATCCGACTCAAAAGTTATCAATTCAAGCAGATCCTCGGCGTCATCGCTGAACTCCCCATCTTCTTCTTTATCAAGATAGGCACTAGCGTGACGGTAAGCTTCCTTGAACATGCCTAAGTGGGCATAATTATTCGCTAGGAAGTAATGGCATTCCGACATATAAGGATCCATCACATCCAATATATTTTCCAAGAGGTTGTTTGAATAATTATATTCACCGATTTCCGAGCATGTGATTGCCAATTGACAGGCTATCATCGGTTCGGCCGGTTCAAGTTCCAGCGCACGTTCCAAGTATTTTTTTGATTTTGGTAGTTCTCGTCTATGATATGCTTTTAAACCCTTGGTGAAATAATACTCACCTGTTGGGTGAAAGGTTAGAATTTTTGCCTGTTGGCCAAATTTAGAGTCTTTACTCATGTAATCCTCCATCTACAAGTTGATTAACCATAGTATTATAACATATTGGTGTAATTTTGCCGAACAATTCAAGAAAATGGAAAATGGAAATCACCATGCTTTCATTAAGAAAAGATCAAAGTATATTCTTAGTCAAACGGGCATTCAAGATTGCAGCTCATAGTTGTAATATAGAAAAAAAGCCCTCCTAATTGACGGAGGGCACAAACAGTAGACAAACTCGATGAAAATCAAGTTTGTCTACTGTTTTTTAAGGAGTTGTACAATTTGAACGTTGATTTCCTCTCCAGGCACTCGCTTTCCGCGGGCGATCCGGGAGCCTCCTCGGCGCCATTGCGCCTGCGGGGTCTCCCCAATACACACTTTTCCCGCAGGAGTCTCGCACACCGGCTCCAATCAACTTTGTTTTAACACTTAGATAGAATCCCTTTTGTCTACAAACTGAACCCTCCTATTACGGAGGGAAATCAGCATTCATTCGGTTTCTTTAGGCTCATCCTTATCGGAATGTCTAGCCTTCAATACATCAAGCACCGCTTGGAAAGGCAATTCTTGTTCTTGAAGAAGAACGAATAAGTGATAGAGAAGATCGGCACTTTCCATGGATAGTTCCTCTGCATCGCGGTTTTTAGCAGCAATGATCACTTCTGACGCTTCTTCACCTACTTTTTTCAGGATTTTATCCACACCCTTATCAAATAAGTAGGTTGTATAAGAACCTTCAGGCATTTCCGATTTTCTTCTTTCAATCAACTTCTCCAAATCCGTCAAGAAAGTCACATTCGTTTTCACCGCTTGACGGGCTTCAGTGTTTTCATAAATGGATTCGCTAAAACAGCTTGTCGCTCCAGTATGGCATGCAGGACCTGCAGGAATGACTCGAACGACCAATGCGTCTTGATCGCAGTCATACTTCATCTCGATGATTTTCTGTGTATTTCCGCTGGTTGCTCCTTTATGCCATAATTCATTGCGCGAACGGCTGAAGAAAACCGTTTCGCCCTTTTCGATGGACAATTCTAGAGATTCTTTATTCATATAAGCAAGTGTCAGCACTTCCCCGCTTCGTACATCTTGGACAATTGCCGGGATTAGACCTTTTTCGTCGAATTTAATAGTTTCAAGATTCATCGTACAACCACTCCTTGTTGTTTGAGAAACGCTTTAACTTCTTTGACCGATGTTTCTTTATAATGGAAAATCGATGCGGCTAAGGCTGCATCCGCTTTACCTTCTTCAAAGGCCACCTGGAAGTGCTCGGCATTACCAGCACCTCCTGATGCGATGACCGGCACCGAAACAGCTTCTGAAACCGCTTTTGTTAAAGCGATATTAAACCCCTGTTTCTCCCCGTCACAATCCATGCTTGTTAATAAAATTTCGCCCGCACCGCGGCTGACTGCTTCTTTCGCCCAGTCGATCACTTCCCATTCAGTCGGTTTTCTGCCGCCATGGGTGTATACGCGCCATGATCCTAGCTCTTCATCATATCGAGCATCAATAGCGACTACGATACATTGGGCACCAAAATACTCTGAACCTTCATTAATTAAGTCAGGACGAAGAACGGCTGCTGTATTTAAAGATACTTTATCTGCACCTGCACGTAATATTTTCTTCATATCCGCTAATGAATTAATACCCCCGCCAACTGTGAACGGGATTGCCAAGCTGCCCGCTACCGCTTGAACGACGTCGACTATCGTTTCCCTGCCTTCATGTGATGCGGAAATATCCAGAAAGACGAGCTCATCGGCACCTTCCTGGTCGTAAAACGCTGCAAGCTCAACAGGATCTCCAGCATCTCTTAGTGAAACAAATTGTATGCCTTTAACTACACGCCCATCTTTTACATCGAGACACGGAATAATTCGTTTAGTGAGCATTTAATCACGCACCTTTTCTAGTGCTTCTTCTACAGTAAAGCGATTCGTATATAGAGCCTTGCCAATGATTGCCCCTGCAACTCCTTGCGCTTTATACTCTTTGAGGGTGATAAGGTCTTCCAGGGAACTAATTCCTCCCGAAGCAATCACATTTTTCCCAGTTGCCTCCGCCATTGCCAAGATACCTTTTACATTCGGGCCTGAAAGCATGCCATCCGTCGCAATATCAGTAACGATAAAGGTCTCTGCGCCAGCATCGGCCAGCAGTTTACCAAGCTCTATTGCAAGTGTTTCAGACGTTTGAAGCCAACCATGTGTTGCGACCCTGCCATCCTTCGCATCTATGCCGATTGCAATATTCTTTCCATATTTCCTAATCATCTCTTTCGTGAAATCAGGATTTGAAACGGCGGTGCTGCCTAGAATGACGCGTTCTACTCCATGATCCAGATAATGAGCGATATCTCGTTCCGTACGGATGCCGCCGCCGATCTGGATGCGGGCACCTAACTCTTGTGCTGCTTTAATCACGTATGAATCATTGATGCGCACTCCCTCTTTAGCGCCGTCCAGGTCGACCATATGTATCCAATCGGCTCCTTGGTCCGCAAAGCCTTTAGCCATATCGAAGGGAGAATTGCCATAAACGGTTTCCTGATTGTAATCGCCCTGGATTAAGCGGACGCATTTGCCTCCGCGCATATCAATCGCCGGGTAAATCGTAAAGTTGCTCATGCTCTTTCCTTCCCTTCTACTAATGACAGATAATTTCTCAAGAGTGACATGCCCATCTTCCCGCTTTTTTCCGGATGGAACTGCATGCCGAACACATTCCCTTTACCGACGATCGCAGGCACTTCCACATCATAAGTCGCCGAAGCGGTAATGAAAGATTCATCCGTATGGACGTAGTAAGAATGGACGAAATAAACATGTTCCTCTTCAAGATCCTCATTCACTGGTGACACGTGTTTAAATTCAAGACGATTCCAGCCCATGTGCGGCACCTTATAAATCTGGTCATTCGCATCCACTCCCTTAAAACGAACGACTTTACCCGGGATGAGGGATAATCCTTTTGCCGGTCCATTTTCCTCACTTTCATCAAAGAGAAGCTGCATACCAAGACAGATGCCTAATAGATAACCTCCATTTGCTACATATTCCCTCAGGAATTCATCCAGCTTTTGTTTCTCCAAGAGACTCATGGCATCCCTGAAAGAGCCAACCCCGGGAAGTATGATCCCTTTCGACTTTGAAAGTTCTTTTGGGTCATCGGAAATGAATGAATCAGCACCAAGGCGCTCAAGCCCTTTACTTACAGAAAATAAATTCCCCATGCCATAATCGACGATCCCGATCATTTACAACATTCCTTTCGTCGAAGGGATGCCTTTGACACGCGGATCGATGGTCGTAGCTTCATCCAAAGCACGTCCCAGCGCTTTGAATATTGCTTCAATCATATGATGTGTGTTGTGACCGTAATGAACGACTACATGCAAATTCATCCTTGCTTCAAGAGCGAATTTCCAAAGGAACTCATGCACCAGTTCCGTATCGAAAGTACCAACCTTTTGCGAAGGAAACTCAGCCCGGAACTCCAGGTGCGGACGATTGCTTAAATCGATGACAACCTGTGCGAGTGCTTCATCCATCGGTACGAAAGCATTTCCGTAACGTTTTATCCCGCGCTTATCACCAAGTGCCTCCAACAACGTTTGACCTAAGCAAATGCCAATATCTTCAGTTGTATGATGATCATCGACCTCAGTATCGCCGTTTGCATCGACGGACAAATCAAACTTCCCATGTTTCGTGAACAAATCAAGCATATGCGTCATAAACGGAACGCCCGTCTTAATCGAGGAATTCCCTTCCCCATCCACACCAAACTTTAAGCTGATCTCCGTTTCATTCGTCTTTCGTTCCACACTAGCAAAACGTTCCATTACAACTCCTCCTCATCGGGGTAAGACCCCTTTTCCCAAGATGTAAACTGCATTTCAAAAGTCTTTATATTCAGTGTTTGTTATTTTTCATAAGGTCTCAGGCACTATTTCCTGGATTCATTCACTCCACGAGATTCAATGGCTCGAGCATGCGCCTCAAGCCCTTCCATGCGGGCAAATCCAGTGATTTTCTCTGCATTTTGGCGGAAGGCCGTTTCACTATACATGATGATGCTAGATTTCTTTTGAAAATCATCCACATTAAGTGGGCTGGAGAAACGGGCGGTTCCATTGGTAGGAAGCACATGATTGGGACCTGCAAAGTAATCCCCAACCGGCTCAGAACTAAATCGGCCAATGAAGATTGCCCCGGCATGCCTGATTTTAGCCATGACTTCCAGTGCATCATTGGTCACGATTTCCAAATGTTCTGGTGCAAGTTCATTGATTGCTTCAACTGCTTCCGCCATATTCCCGCATACAACGATTCGTCCATAGTCCTTTATGGATGCTGCAGCAATATCACGGCGTGGAAGTAGCGCCACTTGCTTGGCCACTTCTGCGGCCACTTCTTCTGCAAGGATCATTGACGTTGTCACCAAAACACTGCAAGCACGGGCATCATGCTCTGCCTGTGACAGCAAGTCTGCCGCAACTTCTGTGGCAATGGCAGATTCGTCTGCCAACACCGCTATTTCACTTGGTCCAGCAATCATATCAATGGCCACATCCCCAAATACTTCCCGCTTCGCTAACGCCACATAAATATTTCCCGGCCCCACTATTTTATCGACTTTCTTTATTGTTTCCGTCCCATAAGCGAGAGCCGCTATGGCCTGAGCCCCGCCAACCTTATAGATTTCCGTGATTCCGGCAATTTTGGCAGCAGCTAAAACTGCTGGCTCTAACTTCCCATCTTTCCCTGGAGGGGATACCATAACGATCCGTTCCACACCCGCAGCCTTGGCAGGCATCGTATTCATCAGTACAGACGAAGGGTATGCTGCTGTGCCACCAGGAACGTAAATACCCACAGCATCAAGAGGTGTTATTTTTTGTCCTAGCATCGTTCCCGTTTCATCTGTCGTAAACCATGAATTTCGAATTTGTTTCTCGTGAAACAATTGAATATTGTTCGCAGCTTCTTGAATAATATTAAGCTGCTCCGTAGGTAAGGACGCTGTCGCTTCTTCCATTTCCTGTTCCGATACACGTAATTCCTCTAGTGTGACACCATCAAACCGTTCGGTATAATTATGTAAAGCGGCGTTTCCTCTGTTCCTGACATCATAAATAATATCCTGGACCGCTTTTCGTTGATCCGCAGTACCTGCATCAACCGAGCGTTTCAGTGAAATCCCTTCTGCAAACTGTTCAATTTTCATACGCTCACCTCATTAGCGATTCTTTACTATTCAATGATTTCTGCTAATCGATCCACAATTTCCGTAATTCTTGCTTCTTTTAAACGATAGCTAACAGGGTTTGCCACCAGCCTCGAAGTCACATCTGCTATTTTTGCATATTCAACGAGACCATTCTCCTTCAATGTCTGTCCCGTTGAAACGATATCGACGATTCGTTCAGCCAAACCAATTAATGGTGCTAACTCAATAGATCCATTCAATTTAATAATCTCTACTTGCTCTCCCTGCTCGCGGAAATAACTGGAGGCAACATTCGGATACTTACTGGCTATTTTAGGAGCGATGTCACTTATTTTCGTACCAGGCAGACCAGCTACGGCTAAGTAGCATGCACTGATTTTTAAATCAAGTAACTCATATACATCACGTTCTTCTTCCAACATGACATCCTTGCCTGCAATTCCAATGTCAGCCACGCCGTGTTCCACATAGGTTACGACATCCATCGGTTTAGCTAAAATGAAACGCAAGTTCTCCTCTTCCACATCAAGGATCAATTTTCGGGAATCATCAAACTCAGGAGGGAGACGAAAACCCGCCCTTCTTAATAGCTCTGCCGCTTCTTCAAATATTCTCCCTTTTGGCATCGCAATCGTTAAAAAGCTATTATTCATCTTTTCCACTCCCTCCATTCCCTACAAATAAATGCACTTCAGAAAATGTCCTTGTAAAAGCATCGACATTTTGAACGACTGTAATATCTTGAATCGTTATCCTTTTTCCTTCGGATCGTTTCATTCTTGCAAATTCAATGGCTTCCAATCGTCGTTCGGGACTGAATAAAATACATTCTGGCGCAGTAGGCTGCATCGGCTCCCCAAGAGCTTCGGCAAGACGATCCACACGGATTGCAAAACCTGTGGCCGAAGCATTCCAGCCGAACTTTTCAAGCAGATTATCATACCGCCCGCCATTACCGATTGGTGACCCCACTTGTCCCGCATACACTTCAAATAAAGTTCCAGTATAATAACTCATATGACTGACCAATGTTAAATCAAAGCTCACATATTGTTCTATGCCAAATTCTTTCAACTGTACAGCCAATTCCTTCAGTTCAGCCAAAGAATCTTGCCCTTTATTGTTTTCAACCAAGCCCAGCGCCTTTTTCAAGGTGTCTTCACTGCCCCTTAATGAGGTAAACTCGATAAGCCGTTGTTTATCAATCGATGAAAGCGGAAGCGATTTTACATGCTCCCGAAAACCAACATAATTCTTTTCATATAAAAACTTCCTTAATATAGAGGCTCTTTCCTCCGTACCTAGAATGCTTAAGAAAAATTCTTGTAAAAAGCCGATATGTCCAATGGAAATCTTGAATTCCATAAGGCCGGCCGCCTTTAATACATCCGCAAGCAGCGCAATCATTTCAGCATCGGCACTTATTGACTTATTTCCGATACACTCAATACCAATCTGTTCGAATTCAGCCGGCCTGCCTCCTTCACGCTGCTGGGCCCGGTATACATTCGCGGAATAGGCCAGGCGAAGCGGAATTTGCTGTTTTAAGAGTTTGGATGCTGCGACCCTTGCAATGGGAGCTGTCATATCGGGACGCAATACGAGCGTATGTCCCTGAGAATCGAGAAGTTTAAACAACTGTTGATCTAAAATTGCCGAAGCCTCGCCAATTGTTTCATAATATTCCAAAGCAGGCGTTTCAATAAATTGATAACCCCACTTCTTGATTTCCTCACTCATTTTATTTCTTGCCGACACTTTCGTTTCATATAGCACCGGCAATGTATCTCTCATGCCTAACGGTTTCTCAAACATAAATGGCTTTGTCACGACTGCACATCCTTTTGAAATATTGATTACTATATATCCAATCGGTCTGCCTTAAGCAAGAACCAATGTCATTTCCATCATTCCTTTTTTTATATACCTTTATCTTTCCAAGATTGTACGCTTAAATCCTTATTTCAGATAACATATAAAAATAGTATCAAATAAAATGCCATAATCATATAAATACTCACAATAATCTATTAAATCACTTTAGTTCGCTAATATGGTAGCGGGTTGAAGTTATTAATAGTTTACCCCTGCCCCTGCCTCACGTCAAGGAAAAGCTGCCAAATTCCATACCCCCGATCACATTGTGTACATGGCTATTTCCTCGAACAGGAGATACACCTTTTTCCCCAGACCCATCCTCCCATCTTTAGCCATTCATTGTTATTAATGTATACCTTTTGGTTCAGCTGTTTTATAATACTCAGGAGTTTGGATATATTAGATTTTTTTAGGAGGAAATGGAATTGAAGAGATTTTTTTCGTTTTTTGTGGCGCTTGTCGTTCTTTTTTCGCTAGGTTTATACGGGACGAAAGGTTTTGCAGCAACTATGATCAACCAAGATGAGCTTAATGCATACCTTACTGAAGTTAGAATGACGCAAGAAGAATTGGAAGAGTATTTAACCTATTATGACTTAACATTAAATGAGCTGGAATCGCTAGAAGAGCTGCGTGATACATTAGGACCCACCGTCACTCCTGAAACTCTACAGAAATTACTTAAAGAATATGAAATGACAGAAGCTGAACTTACGGAATTATTAATAGATTATGGCGAACTGGAAGAAGGAGATTCCATCATCGATACCTTCCACTTCATTTACGACATAGAAGATATTATCGATTTAGAAATGGATTACGATGATGAAGAGCTGGAATATGATGATGAAGAGATCATCGATTTAATGGATGGACTTTTTACTGAGATCGGTCTTACAGACGAGGAACTCGACAGATTCATGAACCATCTTTTACCTATCGTCGAGGACCCGACTTTTGAAGATCGTTTAATGGCCATTTCAGATAGGATGGACAAACTCGAGTATTTCGAAACAATTGATGAATTGTCTGCTGAACAAGTAGCGGAATTGCTTTCTATATATAATGATCTGCAAAGCTTGCTGCAAATTCAATTCAAATTCGCCTTAATTCAGGACGGGGTCACTAAAAATCTATCACTTGAAGCTTTATTCCAGCTAAAAGATTTGACGAATGCTAGTTTACTAGTTTCCATTTACGATTTAAGCGGCAATCTTTTGCTCGACTTTATATTGACAGGTGAAATGATCGGTTCCGATTTAGTGAAAGAAACCGGTAATGACATTAAACAGTCCACTGAGGTCATTTCTAAAGTCGTAGATGTAAAAAAAGAAAAGAAGAAACCCACACATAAAACGGAAAAGGGCGGATTGCTTCCTAAAACGGCTGGTAATTACCTATTCGGAACTTTAATCGGTTTAGTGATGATGGGTATTGCCTTTGGTTTAATTAGAAAAGCGAGACTTGCTAATTAAGATGAGCGCAAATAGGCAATCCAAGCATAAGAAAAACTGGTTACTTATCACTGCCGCTTGCTTTTTAGCCTTAGGTTTTTACTTTACAACAACAAACACCTATACACTATTGAAAGGCTATGCCATATATAAATGGAATAAGCCTGAAACAACCGAGGCGACTGAGGTGAACGAGGCTACGGCTATGATCCACGAGCCGAAGACGCAAGCAGATGTTCCCGATGGGGTTGAACTATATAATAAGCGACCGGAGACAGGGGAATTGATGGGGGAGCTTTATATTCCAAAAATTGAAGCAACACTCCCAATTTATCACGGAACGGACGAAGATGAGCTCGAAAAGGGTGTCGGACATTATGCAGGATCGGTTCTACCCGGTGAAAAGGATAATTCCGTTTTATCTGGTCATCGAGATACCATTTTTAGAGAGCTAGGTGAAGTCGGTCAAGGAGACTTGCTGATTGCCAAAACAGAAGCTGGTACGTTTACATATAAAGTGAGGAAGGTACGTATCGTAGATGCTGATGACCGTACTGTAATCGTTCCCAAGCCTAAAGCCACACTTACAGTAACAACTTGCTATCCTTTTTCATATATTGGTAGTGCACCAGAACGATACGTATTGGTTGCCGATTTATTGAAAACGGAAATAGCTAAATGAGATATGGGGACTGAAGTTGTTCAGTCCTCTCTTCATTCATCATAAAAAGATGGTGGGAGGGCTAGTTTGATATGGATAAACAAGCTCAGGAGAAGTTTTTCCAAATATTAAAAGACACTTATGAAACGACAGTGCAAAAGGAAAATATATCGATCAACGAAGTCATTGATCATCTAAAGAATGAACTGACTCCACTATACCCAAAATGCCATTAAAAAAGGACGTGCCACATAAATGGGCAAGTCCTTTTTTTATATGGAAGTTTGCTGATCCCTCTCAAGCATTTCCTCTTTGGTATAGATGATTTTCATTGGATTTCCGCCGACAAAAGCTCCCTCTGGAACATCCTTATGGACAAGTGTCCCCGCAGAAACAATCGCTCCATTACCGATTGTAAGTCCTGGAAGAATCGTAGAATTGGCTCCAATCAATACTTCATCTCCAATGACTACCTCTCCTAAACGGTATTCTTGAATTAAATATTCATGAGCAAGAATCGTCGTATTATACCCAATGACTGTATTCATTCCCACGGATATTTTTTCAGGAAACATCACATCCGGCATGACCATCAAGGCAAAGGAAGTATGCTTTCCGACTTTCATATGTAAAAAAGTCCTGTAAAGCCAATTCTTCATACCTAGAAAAGGTGTATAACGCGCAAGCTGAATCACCACAAAGTTCTTTACGACTTTCCAGAATGGAACGGTCTTATACACATGCCATAGTGAATTAGCCCCTTCAACTGGATAGCGGGTCGTGCGTCTCATCTTCTAGCCTCTGTGAGCTTTTCAACCTCAACGATATTTAATAAATCAGCCATTTGCTCAAGCATATAATCAGGGTGGTAACTTTCCAAAAATTCTCGGCCTTTAATGGACCATGACACCCCTGCCGTTTTTGTCCCTGTATTTTTCCCACCAAGAATATCATGATAACTGTCGCCAATCATGATCGCTTCTTCTGGCACCGAACCGAGTTGATCTAAAGCTTTTAACAATGGCTCTGGGTCTGGCTTTGCTTTTTCCACTTCATCCAGCGTGACCACCACTTCAAAGAATTGATCCAGTTTGCTTAAACTCAGGCCCTTTTCGACGACATCGCGCTTCTTTGTCGTAACGACTGCCAATTTATAGCCGCTCTGCTTCAATGTTTGAACGGTTTCGAACACCCCGTCAAATTGTGTGACAAGCAAATCATGGTTCCGCCAATTATGCTCCCGATAATAAGTAATCATTTCATCCACTCGTTTTGGATCAATGGAAGAGAAAGTATCGACCAAAGTCGGTCCGATAAATGGAATGATATCTTCCCGATTGAACTTTCCAGGACAAAAGTGGTTTAAAGTTTCTGTAAAAGAAGCGATGATCAATTCATTTGTATTGATCAACGTCCCATCAAGATCAAATAATAATGTAGTTATGTTACTGTTCATAAACAGCTTCCTTTCTCTGTACACTGTCAGTCCGATTCCAAATATACGCAACCACCATCGTTAGAACAACAGCTGTGAGTAACCGAATTAGCAACAACGGCAATACCGGAATCCCCAGTGGTATAAAGATTAGCGTATCTTCTACAACAGCATGACAAGCAACTAAAAAGATGAATGCAATTGTCATATCCTTCTTCGAGACATTATCTTCTTTAGCTGCTTGAATCATTACACCTGCCCCATATGCCAAACCAAGAGTCAGCCCTGTCACGAAAGGCATGGAAGCATTCGGCTTCATCCCCAGGACTTTCATAAAAGGAGCAAGGGCATTGGAGAAGGCCTCCAGCCATTTTAGATCTTTCATGATTTGAACCACTACCATAAGCGGGATAACGATGACTGCCAGATGGGCAATCCCCGAAAGAGCCTGAATGACCCCATGTAAAAGGATTTCCCCCGCTCCGTTCAACTCAGCAGTCCCGCCGTTAGCCATGCCTTGGGCCATTTCGGATCCGCCCTGCCAAACAAGATTGATGACGACCGCTGACAAAAACGCCAGCCCGATCCGTACGGTTAAAATGATCCACAGCTTGACGCCTGTTTTCATCGCCACACCTGATTCAATTAATAAATTATGTGAAAAGGATAGCATCATAGCGATTATAAATACTTCTTTCACAGTCAAATCAAGCGTTAATATGCCTGCTATCCCTGCGTATAAATTCAGGAAATTCCCTAACACGAGCGGAATGGCAGCATCACCTGGAAGACCAATGAGATTCATTAAAGGAGCTATCAAGTTAATGATCCATGGCAATACAGGCGTGTATTGAAGCACAGTAACGATCAGAGTAACTGGAAATATCACTTTTCCCAAAGACCAGGTTGTATTCAAGCCAGAAAGAAGTCCCTTTTTAATCGAATCTACTATCACTATGCCCTCTCCCTTTACACATATTCCCTATGCATCTAAATATCTTTTGACTGCCTTCCCACTGACCCTTCTGTAGACCAATAAGGCAATGGCCACAATTACTAATACAATGGAGATCACTTGTGCGATGCGCAGCGACTCCGTCAGCATCAAACTATCCGTCCGCAATCCCTCAATGTAAAAGCGGCCGATGGAATACCATAATACATATGTTAAAAATAGTTCACCCCTGCGCAAGTTCACTTTCCGCAAACTTAAGAGGATAATTACACCGATGAGATTCCAAATCGATTCATACAAAAAGGTTGGGTGATAATAAGTACCGTTTATGTACATTTGATTAATGATGAATTCAGGCAAGTGCATATTTTCAAGGAATGACCTTGTAATTTCTCCTCCATGCGCTTCCTGATTCATGAAATTACCCCAACGGCCAATCGCCTGCCCCAACAATAAGCTTGGTGCTGCAATATCCACCAGCTTCCAAAATGAGACTTTCTTGACCTTGGCAAAAACAATAACGGTCAACACCGATCCAATCAGCGCTCCGTGTATGGCAATTCCGCCATTCCATATTTTTATGATATCCCCTGGGTTTTGTGAATAGTACTCCCACTGGAAAATGACATAATAAATACGTGCACAAATGATTGCGATAGGGACGGCGAACAAAATCAAATCTGTAAATATTTCCTTATCAAGACCTCTTCGCTCACATTCCCTTAAAGCAATAATAAGACCAAGTAACACACCGAAACCGATGATCAGTCCATACCAATGCACCTGAATAGGACCAAGATCAATAGCGATTGGATTCAGTGGCTGTATTCCCTGTTCCATATTGTCCCCTCTTTTCCTTTATACCTTTTAAAATTCATCATGCTCCGGATCTGCAATCGCATGATTCAAGCGATCAGAAAACTGTTCTGCAGCATTTACTCCCATTCGTTTCAGTCGATAATTCATCGCTGCCACTTCAATAATAACAGCCAAATTTCGACCAGGACGAACGGGCACGGTAATCTTCGTCACTTCCGTATCGATGATTTTCATTTTTTCTTCATCAAGACCAACCCGGTCATATTGCTTGTTTTTTTCCCAAAGTTCCAAACTGATGACGATTGAAATCTTTTTATTACTACGGACTGCACCAGCTCCAAATAGAGTCATTACATTTATGATTCCCAATCCTCTTATTTCAAGAAGGTGTTCAATCAAATCGGGTGCATTCCCGACCAGCGTATCTTGATCTTCCTGGCGGATTTCGACGCAATCATCAGCAACTAGACGATGACCCCGTTTCACTAATTCAAGAGCTGTCTCACTTTTACCAACACCGCTTTTCCCGGTAATCAACACACCTAATCCATAAATATCCACCAATACACCATGAACAGCTGTGGTTGGTGCCAATCTACTTTCAAGGAAATTGGTCAGACGGCTGTATAAACGTGTCGTCTTCATATTAGATCTCATCACAGGAACGGATTCCCGCTCTGAAGCTTCAATCAACTCAATAGGCACTTCCTGTCCACGCGTAATGATGATGCCTGGAGTAAAGTCCCTGCATAACTCTTCCATCCTCTGTATTCGATCTGGTTCATTCAGCCGATTAAAAAAGGACATCTCCGTCATACCTAATAGCTGTACTCGATCTGCGGGATAATAATCAAAAAAACCAGCTATCTCAAGTCCTGGACGAGATAAATCACTTGTGACAATTGGCCGGTTAATTCCTTCTTCTCCACTGATAAGTTCTAGACCGAACGCTTCTACTATATCTTTTGTACGGACTTTTGCCATATATCTTTCCTCCTTTAGGAGCGATGCTATTTTTTAGAGATACTTTTTCTATTTTAGCATTTTTCTGTTAATAACCAAACAAAGCACTATCGATTTATTGTTTTTTTATTCACTCACCCGGATGATAAGAGCGAGAACAGACCAATGACAGGAAAGAGATGAGATGAACATACCTGCTACTTCCGCTCGTATGATTACAATGTAAAAGAAAGCCCGACAGTTATATTTGAGGGTTTAACCGGTTGTGGGTTTGTTCCATTTGAATGTTCTTTTCCACTCCAGGCACTCGCTTTCCGCGAACGGTCAAGGAGCATTATCGGCTCTCCTTGCGCATGCGGGGCCTCCCTTGGATACGCTTTTCCCAGGAGTCTCGTACCTTCCGTCACCCTCGAACCTTTCTGGAAAGATTGGCTTTTTTTTTCGTGGTATTGAGGGTCTTGGGTTAATCTCATTTCGGATAAATTCTGATAAGCACGCGTTTCTTTTCGAGCAATTTTCTTTTCAAATTTGTGTAGATTCGCCTTCACATGTGTCGAATCAACGACAAAGTGTAGGCAAAATGGTTCTATCTAAATGATAACGTACAAAACAGTTTGCTCACTCATTCCATGCTCTTCAGACCGAAATGGTTTTTAGAAACACAAAGAAACAATTGAGTGCGTATTCGCAAATGCAAAAGAAAGCATGGAATGAGTTGGACAACGTTAGGGGGACTTAAAAATTGTCGATGCAGAAAAAGGGTTTTGGAATGGGACCATTCCAAAACCCTTTTGTCTAAAAACTGTACCAGCCAAGTTAATTTGGCTGGCTTTCTTTTTCTTCAGGAAACCGTTATCGCTGCAGTCTTGGTTTCTGCAAAAACATGAAGCACAGGAACCTCTTCTTTAACCGTTTTAAACTTAAGAACCTTTTGAACCACATCGCTCTTCTCTTCGATGATGGTCATTCCCTCCAAACTTACGTTAAAACTTCCTAAATTAGATTTTAACTCTCCCTCAATGGCCTTACCAGGGGGCAGGATAAGCTTGACTTTTCCAGTAATTGACTTCGCATGTATAGAGTCACAATCCATCCCAAAGTTCGAACAGACGATTTCACCATTAAAAGTTTGGACATCCAGTTTCTTGAAGTACCCAGCGGCATTTATGGCTCCATTCAAAGTTTCGGCTTCCAAGTCATTAAAGTTTGTATCTGAAATGGTGATCATCCCGTTACCCGTTTCGAGCTCACACGAATCACCTTTTCCTTGCATGATATGAATGGCACCATTCGCGGTTTTTGCTTTAAGGTTCTCTGATTTCAATGATTCAGTCGTGATGGCACCATTGAACAGTCTTACATGAATGTCCTCATATTCCTTCCTAGGAATGTACATGATCGTATCGACTTTAATGGCTTTTTCCCGAACCTTGAACTTCATCTTTCCATCTTCAATCGAAAATTCAACTTCTTCTAAAAAGTTTTTTCTCGCTTCTTCTATATCTTCCACCCGGTATACCTTAGCATGGCATTCAACCCGAACATCCTTCTGATTCCATGTAGCAATTTTCACTTTCCCATTGGCTATATCTACATCAACTTCATTGAGGAAATCATAATCATGCTGGAAAATATGACTGACTTCCACAGATTTCCCGAAATTGAAATCAAGGTCCGTTTCTTTTATTTTCTTAAAAGCACTTTCAACGAAATCAATAATCTTTTCCTTCGATGACTGGATATTCTTCTTAAACGTATCCTGAGTACTTCCTTCGCTTTTCTTATCCACGACAACCGTCGATAATTCATTTTGTAGTTTCTGCTCTTTAGCTTCACTTTCCTGACTAGCTTTTTCTAAATCTTCTAAAAGGCCCATGGCTTCTTCGGCTGTTAACTTGCCATCTTGAATCATTTCTAAAATCTTCTTTCTTTCCTCCTGCATGAACATTCCTCGCTTTCTTCTATCATGTTATTCATACATACGCCTAGATATCTAAAAAGTTTCATAAATGCCGTTTTTCCCATCAATCGACAAAGTAATATGACAAGATTCTCAAAGGAAAAAGTATAATTTCCCCGGAAATATCCTGTTTATGCAGTATTTAATCAAATGATTGATTAATTTCACACTGTCATTTTTCTACAAAAAAACAAGCCCGCAGGCTTGTTCTTTTAAGCATGTTCATGCTCCTGTTCTTTTTCTTCAATCCAATTTTCCATGCGAATTTGATCACGTGTAAGTACAGGTTTTAAATATTTCCCCGTGTATGAATCGGAAACTTCACATATTTTTTCTGGTGTTCCATAAGTGACGATCGTTCCACCCTTATCTCCGCCTTCTGGACCTAAATCAATAATATGGTCCGCCGTCTTAATGACATCCAGATTATGCTCAATCACTAAAACGGTATCCCCATTATCAACCAGCCGCTGCAGGACTTCGAGCAACCTTGCTATATCATGGACATGTAGTCCTGTAGTCGGTTCATCCAAGATATAAAAGGAGCGACCAGTGGAACGGCGATGCAATTCAGAAGCGAGTTTAACCCTTTGCGCTTCACCGCCTGATAAAGTGGTAGCTGGCTGTCCAAGCTTGATATATCCCAAGCCAACGTCAAAAATCGTTTGTAGCTTCCGTTTGATTTTCGGGATATTCTCAAAGAAACTAACACCTTCCTCAACTGTCATATCAAGAATGTCGGAAATGTTTTTCCCTTTATATTTCACTTCAAGCGTCTCCCGGTTATAACGTTTCCCATGACAGATTTCACATGGTACATAGACATCAGGAAGAAAATGCATTTCAATCTTGATAATGCCATCACCACGGCATGCTTCACAGCGACCACCCTTCACATTGAAGCTGAACCGTCCTTTTTTATAACCGCGTATCTTCGCTTCATTAGTTGAAGCAAAAACGTCACGAACATCATCGAATACCCCTGTATAGGTAGCTGGATTTGATCGAGGGGTTCTACCTATCGGTGATTGGTCAATATCAATGACTTTATCTAAGTGTTCGATCCCTTTAATCTCACGAAAGTCCCCTGGTCTAGATTTTGCCCGGTTCAGTTTTTGAGCCAATGACTTATGGAGAATCTCATTCACCAATGTACTTTTCCCTGACCCCGAGACTCCAGTAACAGCTGTAAAGACTCCAAGAGGGAATTTCACATTAACGTTTTTCAAATTATTTTCCTTGGCACCTTTTATTTCAATGACACGCCCATCATTTTTCCGGCGTTCCAAAGGCAATGGAATGAACTTCTTCCCTGCTAAATATTGACCCGTTAATGATTTAGGATTATTCATGACCTCTTCCGGTGTACCAGCGGCCACTATTTCCCCTCCATGTGCACCTGCTCCAGGGCCAACATCGATCAAATAATCGGCTGCAAGCATTGTATCTTCATCGTGTTCAACGACAATCAGTGTGTTACCGATCTCGCGCATATTTTTCAGCGTTTCAATTAATCGATCGTTATCACGCTGATGCAGCCCAATTGAAGGTTCATCTAAAATGTACAGGACTCCCGTCAATCGGGAACCGATCTGCGTTGCCAATCGTATACGCTGCGCTTCGCCGCCTGATAATGTTCCCGCTGCCCTGCTTAACGTCAAATATTCCAAGCCTACATTAGCCAGGAAACCAAGCCGCTCGCGAATTTCACGTAAAATCAATCTCGCAATTGCAGCTTCCTTTTCCGTCAAGTCAAGCTCATCGAAAAATACTAACGCATCTTCCACTGATAAAGCTGTCGTTTCACTTATATGGACACCTTGAATGAGCACAGAAAGACTTTCTTTTTTCAATCGATGACCCTTACAGGTTGGACAGTGGTGTTCTGACATATATTTCTGCATTTGCTCCCGAATATAGTCTGAACTCGTCTCCTTGAAGCGCCTTTCGATATTTCTTAAAACTCCTTCAAAAGGAATATATCCTTCTTGCACTCTTCCAAAATCATTTTTATAACGGAAATATATCTTATCTTTGCCTGAACCAAGCAAGACCTTCTCCATCTTCTCTTCCGGTAAATCCTTAACGGGCACATCCATATCTATTTCATAATGGTTGGCTACCGCTTCAAGAAGCTGAGGATAATATTGTGAGCTTGTCGGCTCCCATGGTGCAATTGCATTTTGACGTAGGCTTAACTCCTTATCCGGTATGACCAGATCTCGATCCACTTCAAGCCTTGCTCCCAAGCCATCACAATCCGGACAGGCTCCAAACGGGCTATTGAAGGAGAACATTCTTGGCTCTAACTCTTCAATTGAAAAGCCGCAGTATGGGCAAGCATGATGTTCACTGAACAGCAGTTCTTCTTCACCCATAACGTCAATGATGACTTTGCCTTCGCCAAGCTTCAGAGCACTTTCCAATGAATCTGCAAGCCTTGCCATGACACCCTCTTTAATGACGATCCTGTCTATAATGACTTCAATTGAATGTTTTTTATTCTTTTCGAGATTGATTTCTTCACTAAGATCATGCATTTCCCCGTTTACACGGATGCGGACATATCCTTGTTTCTTAACTTCCTCCAAAACTTTTGCATGTGTCCCTTTTCTGCCTGAGACAAGCGGTGCCAATACCTGAAGCTTGGTTCGCTCAGGGTAATCCAAAATGCGGTCCACCATTTGCTCAATCGTTTGGGAGGTAATCTCTATATGATGGATCGGACAGGTCGGCCTGCCGACCCGTGCATATAACAGCCTTAAATAATCATAGATTTCCGTAACAGTCCCTACGGTTGAACGAGGATTTCGACTGGTCGTTTTCTGGTCTATGGAAATGGCTGGTGACAAACCTTCAATTGCATCGACATCCGGTTTATCCACTTGACCTAAAAATTGACGCGCATAAGCAGACAGTGATTCTACATAACGCCTTTGCCCTTCTGCATAAATCGTATCAAAAGCCAAGGAGGACTTTCCGGATCCGGACAATCCAGTTAGCACGACAAGTTTGTCTCTCGGTATCGTGATATCGATATTCTTTAAATTATTGGCCCTGGCGCCTTTTATCACAATCTTATCCATTGCCATGTTTCGTCACCCTTCCGCTTTTAACTCTAGTAATAAATCACGCAGCTCGGCAGCTCGCTCGAAGTCCAGTGCCTTTGCCGCTTCCTTCATTTCTTTTTCCATGCTTGCCATCACTTTCATACGCTCTTTCTTAGGAAGCTTGGCGAGGCTTGGTGCAAGATCCTCTTTGTACGCTTCTCCTTCTTCCGCTACATGAGTAGCCTTGATGGAATCTCGGATATCCTTTTGAATGGTTTGTGGCAGTATTCCATGCACATTATTATAATTTTCCTGAATTTCACGGCGTCGTTTCGTTTCATTAATGGCAAGTTCCATCGAATTCGTGATGCGGTCTGCATACATGATGACGTGACCGTTGGCATTACGGGCGGCGCGGCCCATCGTCTGAATTAGCGATCTTTCCGAGCGAAGGAATCCTTCTTTATCGGCATCCAGAATGGTCACTAATGAAACTTCCGGAATATCCAATCCTTCTCGTAAAAGATTGATTCCAACCAATACATCATATTTGCCCATTCGCAGCTCCCGGATGATTTCTATCCTTTCTAGGGTTTTCACTTCCGAATGAAGGTATTGGACCTTGATGCCTATTTCCTTTAAATAATCAGTTAAGTCTTCAGACATCTTTTTCGTTAATGTCGTAATGAGGACACGTTCGTTCTTTTTCACCCGATCCTGTATTTCACCAATCAAGTCATCTATCTGCCCTTCAATTGGCCGTACTTCAATCGTTGGATCCAGCAAGCCGGTAGGACGGATAATCTGCTGAACCATTTCTGGTGTATGCTCAAGTTCATATGGTCCCGGAGTTGCCGAAACGAATATCGATTGATGGACCTTTTTTTCAAATTCTTCAAATCTTAGCGGACGGTTATCTTTTGCAGACGGCAGACGGAAGCCATGATCGACGAGTACTTGCTTACGTGCCTGATCTCCATTGAACATGCCCCTGATTTGAGAAAGGGTTACGTGCGACTCATCCACGACCAGCAGAAAGTCTTCAGGAAAATAATCTATTAACGTGTACGGCGTCGCACCTGCCGGACGAAGCGTTAAATGTCGGGAATAGTTCTCGATCCCTGAACAAAAGCCCATTTCCCGCATCATTTCCAAATCATAACGGGTCCGTTGCTCCAAGCGCTGGGCTTCAAGCAATTTCTCATCTTCCCTTAATTCCTTCAATCGTTCTTCCAGTTCAATCTCGATATTTTGGATGGCTACCCTCATTTTCTCTTCGCGGGTTACGAAATGGGAAGCCGGGAAAATAGCAATATGTTCGCGTTCACCAGTGATTTCACCAGTAAGGGCATCGACTTCACGGATACGGTCAATCTCATCCCCGAAAAACTCGACCCGTACGCAATGTTCATCGCGGGAGGCCGGGAAGATTTCGACCACATCGCCGCGAACGCGGAAAGTCCCCCGTTGAAAGGCAATATCATTTCGTTCATATTGAATATCCACAAGTCTGTGCAACAATGCATTTCGGTCTATTTCCATGCCCGTTCGGAGAGAAACGACCATCTCACGGTACTCTTCAGGGGAACCCAGACCATAAATGCACGATACACTGGCAATGATGATGACATCTTTCCTTTCGAACAAAGATGAAGTTGCCGAGTGACGCAGTTTATCGATCTCATCGTTGATGCTTGCATCTTTTTCGATGAATGTATCAGTGGATGGAACATAAGCCTCTGGCTGATAGTAATCATAATAGCTAACGAAATATTCGACGGCATTATTAGGGAAAAACTCTTTGAACTCACTGTAAAGTTGCCCTGCCAACGTTTTATTGTGGGCGATGACAAGGGTCGGTTTATTGATTTGCTGAATCACATTGGAAACGGTGAACGTTTTCCCTGTCCCCGTCGCCCCCAATAATGTCTGCATTTCCTTTCCTTCTTTAATCCCATCGACAAGCATTTCAATTGCTGCAGGTTGATCCCCTTGAGGAGAGTATTTTGAGACTAACTCAAATTTATCCTTCACCAAGCATAGCCTCCTATTGAAATATTTTTATATGAAAAACGGGACATGACCATATCCCTTCTATTTATTCCGGTTTAAGAATGTATATATACACATTCTACCACAATTGCCTCAAAACAAACCAGCAATAAGCGAACGTCCATTCTACTTTTAGATTGTGAACTCTATGGGCGTTGGAGTGTAAATGCAAGTTGAGTACAAAAAAAGCACCTTTGATGTCAGGCGCTCTTGGATGTTCGTTTCATCATTCTTTTCGATAACCAAAATCCCACTGTCAGGGATAATGCATCAACGATGATCAATAAGTTTGTATGCGTATAACCTTTATATGCAGAAGCTGTAATCAAGGCAACAGTTAAAACAAGTCCCACGACATTGTTATAGGTAACCCTTGAAAATAACATGACAAGTAGACAAGGAAGGAAAAGGGCAGAAAGAATTTTAATCATTTTATCATCTCCTTTATAAGAGAAAAATAGAGTAGTTTCAGTTTAAATGATTATGAAGTTTTTTGCCAATCTATTTCCTGCTTGATTTCATATCATCTTCAGAAGAACGTTCCAGCCATCCACTCAATTATTCCCATAAAAAAAGGAAGCCAACCCCTTTAAAAGGAGTTGCTTCTTTTTTTGACCAATCAATATGGATCTGCTTCATGTCCTTTTCTTTCTGCATCCTCTGGGTTATCCGTTCCACCTAGAGGCTTTGAAGAATTCGTATGTTCAGAAGCTGAAGCTAGGCCCTCTTTTAGTCTGCGGCCATATTCTTCATCAGCCTCTGCAGCAAGAGCTATCATTTTTTCTTGAATGCGCGGGTCTGCCGGAGCTAATGCCGATACTAAATTGGAGATTAAATCATCTCTTTCCCAATCTTCAAATTCACGATATGTTTCACCAGCCTGTTTCGTATTGCTTTGGCGATCTATTGTTTCACGGACCAGTTTTCCTTCTACAAATGGTGTATGCTCTTTACCCGTTTGTTCGGCTTCCTTCAACCCTCCTACAGTTGATGGCTCATAGTTGATGTGAGGACTTTGATTGCCTCTGCCAACTTCATATTGCATCTGGCCGCCAGTCTGATTCGTGGCTGTTGGTTTCTTTGGAGCATTAATCGGCAATTGAAGATAATTTGCTCCAACACGGTGACGTTGTGTATCAGAATAAGAGAATGTACGTCCTTGTAACATTTTGTCATCGGAGAAGTCCAGCCCGTCCACCAAGACGCCCGTCCCGAATGCAGCTTGTTCGACTTCAGTGAAATAGTCCTCCGGATTTTTATTCAATACCATCGTACCGACATGCAGCCATGGGAACTCATCTTTCGGCCAGATCTTCGTATCATCCAGCGGATCAAAATCCAACTCAGGATGATTATCATCACTCATGATCTGTACGTTTAAATCCCATTCCGGATATTCCCCACGTTCAATCGCTTCATATAAGTCCTGTGTGGCATGATTGAAATTCGTTGCTTGAATTTCATTGGCCTCTTTCTGTGTCAAGTTCTTGATCCCTTGTTTCGGTTCCCAATGATACTTGACAAGTACAGCTTTGCCCTCTTCATTCACCCATTTATAAGTATTGACGCCCGACCCTTGCATCATTCGGTAATTGGCTGGAATGCCCCAAGGGGAGAATACAAATGTGACCATATGAAATGTTTCCGGTGAGCTGGAGCAAAAATCGAAAATCCTTCTGCCATCCTGAATATTCGTGACCGGATCCGGTTTGAAGGCATGAATTAAATCAGGGAATTTCATGGCATCCCGGATAAAGAAAATTTTCAGGTTATTCCCCACAAGATCCCAGTTTCCGTCCTCCGTATAAAATTTAACGGCAAATCCCCTAGGGTCACGCAGCGTTTCCGGGGATGTCCCTCCATGGATTACAGATGAAAATCTCACGAATACCGGTGTTTTTTTACCTTCCTCCTGAAAGACTTTCGCTCTCGTATATTTTGAAATCGGCTCGTCCCCCGCTTTACCAGTCGGAACAAAGTAACCATGGGCACCTGCACCACGGGCATGCACGACCCGTTCCGGAATGCGCTCCCTATCGAAGTGACTGATCTTTTCCAGGAAGTCATAGTTCTCCAAGGTACTTGGTCCTCTGTTCCCCACAGTTCGAATGCTCTGGTTGTTCGTTACAGGGTGCCCTTGCCTGTTCGTTAATGTTTCATTAGATTCATCATTTGCTTTTTTGGATTTATCGGACAAAAAAATCCCTCCTCTGTTAATAAAAGCCATAATACTACTTTACTTTCCCCAATTCCCTATATTTAACTCTCCAAACTTCATATTTACATACCATTAATCAAATGAGTGCTTTTTTCCTATATGGAAATGAGTATATTTTCATTCCACCTACTAAGTTTCATAATAAGGATGAAAAGCTTTGAATGAGCATACCCATTTTTGTATAAGTCAACAGGACGCCATTATAATGAAGTAAGGACAAAAATAAATCAAAAGCGAGGTAACCTCATTGGACGAATCAATATTAGGAAGACTTAGCAGGATGATGACTGGAAAAACCAGTCGCTGGGTTGTCATTGCTGTATGGATAATTGCAGCAATACTATTAACACTCACATTGCCTGACGTAAAGGATCGAACAGCAAATAATGCCGCGGACTTGCCTGCAGACTCAGCTTCTGTCGTGGCTGATGAACTTATTAAAGAAAAGTTCCCCAATTCCTCAGGGATTCCAGCCTTACTGACATGGCATCGGGAAGGCGGACTGACAGAAGCCGACTTGACCGAAATCCAGTACCTTTCCAAAGAGCTGACAGATCATCCACTGACTCAGCAATCTTTTTTACCACCGCTTCATGAAATCCCATTGCCCGCTCTGCATGGGTCCGTTTCAGAAGATGGCATGACTTTCGTACAGCCGCTCTTCTTTAAAGAAAAGACCGAGACTGCCCTTCTGGAAAAAAATCTTGAAAGCATTAATGAAATCGTTTCAGAACGTATTGGAACAGACCCGTTCAAGGTCCCGATAGATTCAGATGAATTATCCCTTCGTGTAACAGGCCCTGTAGGGATATCCGTCGATGCAACGGGATTATTTTCAGGTGCTGATTTCCAATTGCTTTTAGCAACCGTAATACTTGTACTTGTCGTCTTATTACTCATTTACCGCTCCCCGCTTTTAGCCATCATTCCTCTAATCGGAGTAGGCTTCGCCTATCTGGTCACAAGTCCGATTCTTGGATTCATGGCAGACCATGGTTGGATCACTGTCGATTCACAAGCTATTTCAATCATGACCGTATTATTATTCGGTGCTGGAACGGATTATTGTCTATTTTTAATTTCTCACTACAGAAGTGAATTAAGAAATCATGAAAGTAAACGGGAAGCGATGATTGCCGCATTTAAAGATTCGTCCGGCGCAATTGCGATGAGCGGCCTTACGATTGTCATCTCCCTATTAACATTGCTTGTAGCGAAATACGGAGCGTATCACCGGTTCGCCGTACCCTTTGCCTTGTCCATCTTAATCATGATGGTGGCAGCTTTAACACTTGTACCGGCATTGCTTTCTATATTCGGGAGGGCTTCGTTCTACCCGGTTGTTCCACGCACACCAGAAATGGAAGAAGCACGGGCTAAGAAAAAAGGAAAAACCGTTAAAAAGCATAAAGAAACGGGCCGCATCGGTAATTGGCTTGGTCATATCGTCACAACCAAGCCATGGACTGTCATTCTTGCATGTTTGATCATCTTTAGTGTTTTAGCTGGATATTCTTCGCAAATAAAATATTCATATGATATTCTCTCTTCATTCCCTGAAGATATGAACTCCCGAGAAGGCTATGCTGTCATTTCCGACTCGTACTCACCAGGCGAAATGGCGCCAGTCACAGTGGTTGTCGATTCAGATGGTAAGGATATTGATTTAGCGGCATCATTAAAAGAGATGAAAATCGTTGAAAGTGTTGCAGATCCCGTTAATAGTAAATCCAATAAAGATCTGCAGTCATATGAAGTCACATTCAACATAAACCCATATGATATTGAGGCCATTGATTCTATTCCGGATATTCGCACCATTGCGGAGAAAGAATTGAAAGCGGCCAATGTCACTTCCGTCGGTGAAAAGGTATGGATTGGCGGGCAAACTGCAACTCAATTTGATAAAAGGAATACGGTAAAAGCCGATGAATTCATGATTATCCCGATTATCATCGTCTTGATTTCCTTGCTTCTTTTAGCCTACTTGCGATCGATAACAGCCATGGTTTATTTAATGGGAACTGTGATTCTCTCTTTCTTTGCAGCCATGGGCTTAGGTTGGATAATCTTGCACCACTTCATGGGAGTGGACGCCATCGAAGGAACAATTCCACTATATTCATTCGTGTTCCTCGTTGCATTAGGAGAAGATTATAATATTTTCATGGTTTCGAGCATTTGGCGGAAGAAAAAGACGAGGCCAATCAAGCAGGCCATTAAAGAAGGAGTTGCCGAAACTAGCGGTGTCATTACATCAGCCGGAATCATCTTAGCGGCCACTTTTTCCGTTCTTGCTACACTGCCGATTCAAGTATTGGTTCAATTCGGACTGATTACTGCTTTAGGTGTGTTAATGGACACATTCATCGTCCGTCCATTCCTGGTTCCTGCAATTACCGCGCTCCTTGGCCGTCGTGCCTTTTGGCCGAGTAAAGCCAAACACCATGAAGAGAATGAACATGCCAATTAATAGAGGGTTAGACTTTCCCTTTTCCTAAAAACCCTGTGCCTCTATGGTGCACAGGGTTTTTACATGTTTTCTAAATTAAGGGAAAAAATCAGTTGACACTATTACTTTCAACTCTTATAATTACATTAAGTTCAAATATCTCAAATTAAAGATATATAAATTAAAGATTAATAATTAGGAGGAATAACCATGACAAATACAAAATGGACAATCGACCCAACTCACAGTGCTATTGAATTTTCTGTAAAACATATGATGATCGCTAAAGTAAAAGGAAGTTTTAATAAATTCGAGGCAAACATTTCAGCAAATCCATTGGATCTAACGACTGCAGATATCGATTTTACCGTAGATGTGGCAAGTATTGACACTCGCAATGCAGATCGGGATAATCACTTGCGTTCAGCTGACTTTTTTGACGTAGAAAAAAATCCTACATTAACGTTCCAATCTACAAAAATAGTGAAAACGGATGACGATGAATACGATGTAACAGGAAATGTAACCCTTAATGGGATTACACAAGAAGAAACTTTCGCCATCACCTTCGAAGGCCAAGGGAAAGATCCTTGGGGAAATGAAAAAGCAGGATTCAGCGGGAAAGGGAAAATTAAACGCAGTGATTATGGTTTGACGTATAACGCGGCATTAGAAACAGGCGGCGTACTTATCGGGGATCAAATCACTCTTACCATCGAAATTGAAGTAGCTAAAGAAGCGTAACGATTAAAAAGCAGCGATCCGTTTGGATGGCTGCTTCTTTTTTATTCAAGTATTCATTACCCTATCCTTCTACTGCTACCGAATTTACGAATTCCTCGTTTTATAAAGTAAATAAATGAAGTATGGTGCCCCGATGCTCGCTGTGAAGACACCAGCCGGTATTTCCAATGGTGAGAATAAGGTCCGTCCAATCAAATCCGCCACCATAACGAGTATTCCACCAAGCAGGGCTGAAGTAGGCAATAACACTCCAAAACTCGAGCCCACCAGCCTTCTAGCCATGTGTGGGGCCATTAATCCGACAAAACCTATGCCACCAGCAAAAGCAGTAGAACCACCGATCAAAGCCGTACTGATCATCAATAATGTAAACCGCTGTTTTTGGACGTGTCCACCAAGCCCTGTTGCAAGGTCATCGCCTAGCTCCTGTAAATTAATATTCCTGGCATACAGAAAGGCGATTAAAAGGAAAAGAATCGTCCATGGTGCCAGTACAGCGATATTATTCCAGGTGGAGTTTGACACTGACCCCGTGATCCAAAGGTTTGCCTGACTAGCTTGATAGACTGGGCCAAGAATCATCATCATCGTAGTGAGGGCCTTCATTAGAGCCATCACCCCAATCCCGATCAACACAAGCCTTATCGGGGGAACTCCATTTTTCCAGGCTAAGGAATAAACAAGGAATGCCACGACTGTCGCCCCAATGAATGCAGCTAACGGCAGCCAATTGATACTCACCGTTAAAGAATGATTCTTATCGCTAAAAACAGCCAAGAATCCAACAACCGCTACAGTGGCTCCACCTGTTATCCCCAAGATATCAGGCGAGGCAAGTGGGTTTCGAATCATCCCTTGCAGGATTCCTCCAGCTACAGCAAGTCCCATCCCCACCAAGAGAGCAACAATTATTCTAGGCAAGCGAAAGGACTGGATAATTAGACGATCGCTATCCGTTCCCCCTCCGAAAAGAACTTGGAGGACACTTAACGGATTAATATTCATTTCACCCAAACCAGTACTGATCACAAACACTAGTGAAGTGACTAAAAATAATATAAAAATCACAATCATCGCTTTTTTATCCAATATGAAGGATATTTTTTCATTAAATAAACGAAAGTTCTTATATGACTTCATCGGCCGCTGAACCCCTTTCTAGCTATGTAAATAAAGAATGGGGTCCCGATTATGGCTGTCATGACTCCAACCGGAACTTCTCGAGGCATCAGGATATACCTGGAAATGATATCTGCTGCAATCAAAAGCACCGCCCCGAAAAGTCCAGAGAACGGAATCAACCAGCGATGATCGATGCCAACTATAGAACGGGTAAGATGCGGAACGACGATTCCTATAAAGCCAATCGGACCCGCAACCGCCACTGATCCGCCAGCGAGCAGGATGATTGCCAGCCCCAGGACCAGTTTAAGGAAAACTATATTCAGTCCAAGGCCTTTTGCAACATCCTCACCCATTGATAACACATTCATTTTACCGGACATGATCAAGGCAAGGCCCCAACCTACGACAAGATACGGCAGGACGGCAATTAAATTGTCTAAACTTCTGCCGGAAACCGATCCAGCAAGCCAGAACAAAACTTGATCTAATAGTGCCTCATTGGAAACAAGAAGACCTTGTGTAAGTGAAGCCACCATGGCCGTCATGGCTGCACCAGCCAATGTCAGCTTCATCGGTGTCAAGCCGCCGCGTCCCATGCTTCCAATCATATATATGCTTATCGCGGCTATGGCCGCCCCTATGAATGACAGCCATGTGAATACTTGAAGATTGCTTATCCCAAAAACGGTGACCCCAGTGACAACCGCCAATCCCGCCCCGGCGTTGACCCCGAATATATCTGGAGAGGCCAGAGGGTTTTTAGTTAGCGTTTGCATCAAAACCCCCGAGATGGCCAAACTTGCACCAATTGCCGAAGCGATCAGGGCACGAGGAAGTCTGACTGATTGAATGACAATGTGTTCATTGGTCCCATTGAACTGGGTAAAAGCATCGATGGCCATCTTCCAAGTTGTATCTGTATAACCGTATACAATGCTTGAGCACAGTAAAAACAGCAGCAAAAGAATGGTAATGAACAGCCCCATCCATTTCTGCCATGTATATTTTAATAGCATATCCAGTTACCTTTCCAATCACGTTTGTATAGTAATATTTTACTGGTGGTAATGGGATTATGTCAACGATTTTGAGAATCATTTTCAATTATATATTGACAGAAAACTATATTCATTTTATGATGAGGCTGTTAAGTGCGAATGATTATCATTTGCTGAAAATTGGGAGGGATACATAAATGTTTAGGATCAAGTCATTATTCACCATTTTTACTATATTTGCAGTCTTCCTTCTTGCAGCTTGCGGAAATTCGGATGATAAAGCAGCAGGAAATAAAGCAGACGACAAAAAAGAGGATACAAGCTATACAATCGAGCACGCCATGGGTTCTACTGAATTGAAAAAAGCGCCAAAAAGAGTGGTCGTTCTAACAAATGAAGGCACTGAAGCACTACTTGCTTTAGGAATTAAACCTGTTGGTGCCGTTCAATCATGGCTTGGTGACCCTTGGTACGACCATATTAAAGATGATATGGATGGGGTCGAAGTTGTTGGTGTTGAACATGAAGTGAACTTAGAGAAAATCGCATCACTGAAGCCTGACTTGATTATCGGAAGTAAGATTCGCCAAGAGGCTGTATATGATAAATTAAGTGCAATCGCCCCTACCGTCTTTTCGGAAACGCTTAGAGGAGATTGGAAAGAAAACTTTAAACTATATGCAAAAGCCGTTAACCTTGAAGATAAAGGGAACGACGTAATTGCTGAATTCGATAAACACACAGAAGATCTTAAAGCTAAATTGGGTGATAAGGTAAATCAAGAAGTTTCCGTTGTTCGTTTCATGGCTGGAACTACTCGTATTTATTACACGGATTCATTCTCTGGAGTGATTTTCGATCAATTAGGATTTAAACGTGCAGAGCAACAGAAGGAACTGTTCACTGCAGATAATAAATTAGGTAACCTTGCCATCGAGGTAGGTAAAGAAGTCATCCCTAAAATGGATGGAGATCTTCTCTTCTACTTCACTTACGCTCCTGAAGGCGACAAACAAGCCCTAAGCACTGCAAAAGAATGGACAAATGATCCACTTTGGAAAAACCTTGATGCAGTTAAAAATGGAAAAGCTTATGAGGTTAGCGACGCTACTTGGAATACATCTGGCGGCGTAATTGCAGCTAATAAAATGCTGGACGATATAGAAAAAATCATGCTGGAAAAGTAATAACATAGGATTGCGATCTTACTGAAAACGGCCTTTCTCGATATAGAATTCGAGAAAGGCCGTTTTATTTTACATTCATTCTGCTGTGTCATTTGTGACTTTAACCCACTTGTCCACTTTCCTTTAATTGATCATCAACGAACAAGATGCCCAATTCATAATGCTCCCCGTCAAATAGCGCTCTTTGCACAAACCGGATCTGTTCATTATTATCGATGACCTCAAGCTTGCAATGTGCACGGTTAATTTGGAGCGCCCTGTATAACTCTTCTTCTTCCCTGACGACGACACCATTTATTTTCGAAATGACCTCGCCTTTAACTAATCCCATTTTATCCGCCGGAGAATGAGGGATAACACCTAAGATCTGAACACCAAGCTTGCTTTTTGAAAAATAAAAAGGAAGTTTGGTATCGATTGCTTTTTGGGAATAATGCAGGAATTCACGGCCAAGAATCGCCAATACAGCTGTTATGATTGCCAATGGCGGGTAGAAGTAACCAACAACAGCCAATGCCGTAATCACGAACCCTAAAGCTCCCACCTTTTTACCTTGCGCCCTAATGGCCTGTCCCGGAAGCGTCCCATGAACTTTTTGCTTGAAGCCGATTAAAATGGGCAGCATGATCGGCGACAGGTTTACATCCCCGATTGAAAAAACCGGATACCAATCGAAAGGCACTGGAAGCTGCCCTCCCGGAATCATGACGAACATTGGAATTAGCCAGATTCGTTGTGAAACATACACACCAATCGGCTGCCCCCTCTTGGATACCTTCAGCTGCGGGGAGACCTTTTTACTTCCATTGCCAACAATCAAAAACCCTTCAGCGATCAGTAATAACCCGATCAATATAACAAGTGTCGGATAGACGGATCGATCCAGCTGATTAAACGCATCCTGAAATACTGGCAGCTGGATATCTCCATCATATAGAAAGAGAAGGATAAAGAAGGTGATCCCCACTGTATAAACGGGTGAAACAAACCTCTTTTTCATGGTCAGTAAGGATAAGAAAGTTACCCCGGCCATGACATACACTGCCGCCAAAGGGATGGTGATTCCTGAAGCCAACGTGAGGAAAGAAAGAATGAATCCCCATATCAATCCTTGAAATAACATTGAACGCAGCTCCGTGGAAACTCTGTAGATCTTCGTATTAAAATCATGGCGTTCCCGTTTAACGCGGAGATAGCCGATGAATAAACAATAGGCAATCGAAACATAAAGCAAAGGATGAAGGAAGAGTTTTCCTAATCCTATAAAGCATGCAATCAGCCAATCCGTTGTCAATTTCTTTCCACCATCCTCAAAAGTAATCAAAAGTATGTAAAATTCGTTCTAGTCAGTTACCTCCTATTCTATCAAAAATGTAACCTCCCTGCCTATTAAGATACAGAAAAAGTATCTTTATCTTAGGTTTCCCTTCGTTAGCATTCATGCTTGTAGAAGGACGATCAATCAATGTAAAAAAGGCACCGCTCCAAAGGAACAGTACCTTCACTATTATTTCACTAAATAATTCAACGCCGTGCGTAACTGAATATCATTATCCTCATCCTGAATCTTTTCTAGAATGGCGGTTTCCAGATGTGCCGCCGTTTTAGCGCCCAGCTTACCAGTCACTTTCAGTCCAAATTGTTTTTGGAAAGCTTTTACTGCAATTTCAGTATTCCAATCATAATAACCATCTTCACGACCCGGTTCAAATCCAAGTCCTTTCAGGATGCTTTGGGCATACTGGATCTGTTCGTCATTCATATCCCGTTGCAAGACCTTATCAACAGCCAGCTGATGGGCATCGAAGTAATCCGGCTGTTTTACATTGATTGTCGGTTCGATCCCTTTTTTATGGATCCAGTTCCCTGAAGGCGTCAACCACTTATATAATGTAAGTTTAATCTTACTCCCATCGCCCATTGGAACAGCTTGCTGTACTGTGCCTTTCCCGAAGGTCTTCTCACCGACCAATGGGTAGCCTCCCGCCTCTTGCATCGCGCCAGCCAGAATTTCTGAAGCTGAGGCGCTCCCTTTATCCGTCAACACGGCAATGGGATAACTCTTCGCTTTCTTAAGGCTTGTAAAAAACGATTGCGTTTCTCCCGTCCTTTCAGCAATTTGCAAATAGGGTTTATCTTTTGTGATAAACTCGCCAAGAATCGTTTCCACACTAGATAGAAGGCCGCCTGGATTGCCGCGTACATCAATGACCAATCCTTCGATTCCCTTCTTTTCCAGCGCCTTCATCTGCTTTTTGAAATCAGTCGCCGTATTTTCCGAGAAAGTGGTTAACTCGATGTAGCCGATTTCTGCTCCTGCCACATCTTTAATTGATGAAAACACTGTATCAAGCGGAATTTCGGCACGCACCATATTGAACTCGAGTGGATTGGAAACCCCCGCACGCTTTATTTCCATTTTGACGGATGACCCTTTTTCGCCACGGATTTTCAGGCGTGTTTCATACAGATCCAACCCTTCCACGCTTTCACCATTCACCTTAAGGATTTGATCTTTCGGCTTTAAACCAGCTTTTTCAGCAGGCGAGTCTTTGTAAGGAGATACAATTATCACCTTACCATCTTCCATACCAATTTCAGTCCCTATCCCTTCAAAAGAAGAGTCCAAGGTTTCATTGAATTGCTTAGCGGTCTCCTTGTCCATATATACGGAATAGGGATCTTTCAACGCTGACAGCATGCCTTGGATGGCACCTTCCACCAGGTGGGACCCATCCACCTGTTCTACATACTGACTTACGATCAAACCATAAGCTTGTTCCACTTTTGCCCATTCCTTATCTTTCGGTATTGTTTGGCTTTCTTGCTTTGCTTCATTCTTATTCGGGAGGCTTGTCCAATATATGCCCCCCAGTGCTCCAATGACTAGTGACATGATGATGGCTAGAGGAAGTACCCATTTTTTGATCATCTTTATCCCCATTTCTGACCTGATATGTATTTCACTATATGAGGTGATCAGAAAAAATATGCTTGAAGATCATGGTGCTCACAACAAAAAAAGACCGGGATAAAATCCCGGTCTTTTAATTCGTATCTATAGGGGGTATTAATTAGGTATATAGTTTAATGGATTAACAGCATTGGACTTGCTATAATTCCATGGGCCTTTATGTAGCTCAAAGTGTAAATGCTGACCGAATGAGTGTCCTGTGTTCCCCATGATACCAATTTGTTGACCTTTGGCAACAACAGCACCTTCACTTACTTTTCTAGAGTTCATATGTGCATATACCGTAGTCCATTGCTGACCGCTGATTGAATGGGTAACAAAGACGACATTACCGTATGTACTGGACAAATAAGAACGGCTTACGACTCCGTCGGCTGCCGCTACAATTGGAACCGTTCCACTAGCAGCAATATCAATGCCGGCATGCTGTTTATTCCAACGTTCACCCATTGTTGAAGATACATATCCTGCACTTGGTCTTGTAAAAGTACCCGATGATACAGCAGGCACTTGACTTACATTTGACGATGAGTGTGAAGATGGTGATGGTGATGATGATGAACTGTTGCTTTTTGCACTAGATCCTGATGAAGAAGATTGTTTTTTGGATTCGGACGCCTGGGCTGCCGCTTGTGCTGCTTGTGCTGCTTCTTGCTCTGCACGTTTTTTCGCTTCGGCTGCCGCTTTTTTACGAGCTGCTTCCAATTCGGCAAGTCGTTGATGCTCTAAGTCGATGGCTGATTTAATAGCCTTTTCTTGAGCAGCAAGATTCGCTTTTTCTTCCTCTAAGCCCATCTTCTCATCTTCATGTTTTTTAGTTTGTTTCTTTAATTTCTCAACTAATGCATCCTTTTCTTGCTTCTGCTTCTTTTGTTGCTCTTGGATTTGCAATAGTTCGGCTTTTGCCACTTCTAAACTAGCAAGCTTCGCTTCAACGGCATTTTGCTTTTCTTCCAAATCTTTTTTATCTAGTTCATGCTGCTTTAAAATATCCCGATCGGCTTCAGCGATTGTCGCTACAGCTCCGACGCGGTCTACTAAATCTCCAAAACTTGATGATCCGAATAACACTTCAAGGTAGTTCACGTCCCCGCCAGTCTCCTGGAAAGAAAGTGCCCTTTCCTTCAATACTTCATTACGCTTGGCAATCCGATCTTTTAATACTTTAATCTCTTCTTTCAATGCTTCAATTTCTTTTTTCGTTTGTGTAATTTCAGCATTTTTAGCATCGATTTTTTTCGCGGACTCTGCAATTTTCGCTTCAATGGCCTCGATTTGTTCTTCTGCGGTCATTTGCTTATCGTGCAGGTTATCGATTTTTTTCTCCGTGTCGGAAATATTCGATTCTACACCCGAACGTTTTTCCTGAATGGAATCTTTCTGTTTTTCTAGATCCGAAATCGACTCAGCATAAACCGAAGGTGCTGCTAAAATGCTTCCCAACCCAATCATGATGGAGGCATTCATGGCAATGATATTTTTTTTCAACGCTTCATTTCCCCTTTCAATCCCGTCACATACCGTGCCTTGCAACGTCTCTCTATTTGTATCAGGCTTCTTTTGACATTCGTGTGTAAAAGAAGGTGTTTGATGATAATTTTATACTTTCAAGAACTTCCTGACGGACATCAAGCTTCCCCATATTCCGATAACGGCACCTAGTACAATGAGGATGGCCGAAACTTGATAAATAAACGGGCTTGCAGGTAGCAAATCCACGAATTTGAACGTAATCTGTGGTGCTGCATATTTATAAATATTGTAATAGAGTACAGAAATCAAACCGATTGGTACAATAGAACCGAGGATTCCCAACCAGAGTCCTTCCAAGAAGAATGGCCAACGGATAAATGTATTCGTTGCTCCTACTAATCTCATGATCTCAATTTCTTTTCTTCTAGCTACAATTGTAATTTTAATCGTATTCGAGATCAGGAACATCGCAGTGAATAGTAAACCTACAATAAGAACGATCCCTATGTTTCTCGCTATATTCACGAAAGAGAATAATTTCTCTACGTAGCCCTGTCCATATTTGACACTTTGGATATATTCAAAGCCTTCGATCTCTTTTGCCACCTTGATGACATCTTGCGGAGTTTTCGTTTTGATAATATAAACGTCCCTTAATGGGTTGTCCTGTTCAAATGGTTTAAATGCCTTACCATTATCACCTAAGTCATCTATTAAATTCGTAAGCTCTTCATCTTTTGGAGAGAAGATGACCGATTCAATCCCGTTCATTTCCGAAATTTGTTTACCGATAGCTTTTATATCGTCATCATTCGCCGCATTATCAATATGCGCACGAACTTCGACATCCTTCTCCACATTTCCCGCGATATGATTTAAATTCATCATGAGCACTAAAAAGACGCCAACCAATGTTAGTGTGACCGTTACTGCACTGACTGAAGCAAACGTCATCCATCCATTACGGCCAATATTTTTAAAACTTTCACGGAAGTGACGGAGCAATGTTCTAAATTTCATATCCGTAATCACCTCGATGTTCATCGCGAACGATTTTTCCACTTTCAATGGCAATGACACGTCGTTTGATATTATTGACGATGTCCCTATTATGAGTAGCCATGACAAGTGTTGTTCCGCGTTTATTAATTTCTTCAAATATGTTCATGATTTCCCACGATGTTTCAGGATCAAGATTCCCTGTAGGCTCGTCGGCAATGACTACCTTAGGATCATTGACGATCGAACGGGCTATTGCAACCCTTTGCTGTTCTCCGCCAGATAGCTCGGAAGGAAGCATTCTAGCTTTATGTTTAATGCCAACCAGATCCAGAACTTCCATAACTCTCTTTTTGATTTCTTCTGGTTCCTTTTCGATAACTTCCATGGCAAATGCTACATTTTCATAAGCTGTGAATGTTTGAAGGAGTTTAAAGTCTTGGAATACCATACCGATATTACGGCGGAATAGAGGAACTTTCGAATTGCGGATACTTGGGAGGCTGAGGCCATTGACCAAGATATTACCACTTGTCGGCTTTTCTTCCCTATACATCATTTTGATGAAGGTTGATTTCCCGGCACCGCTGGGACCTACTACATAAACGAATTCGCCTGGCTTTATTTTCACATTGATTCCATTGATGGCAATGACGCCATTTGGATATGTCTTTTTCACATCTATCATTTCTATCATTCTAAAACCACCTAATTTGCTTGTATTATCACTATGTACTAACGGCTTTTTCGACATTTTTCACTGAAATCTGACAGGAAATCTCTCTTACTTGAGCACAGAAACATTATAACATCATATTTTGTCAAATTAAGCATAAAAATTATTACAGTTTCATTTCAGTTAGACATAAATCAACATCTACGTAATAATTCCAGAATTTGATTGCTTGGTAAAGGGGTAAATGTGAGGTGTTTAGAGGATTTTAAAGGAGGCTGAATGAAACGTCCTGCTGTTGCAGAACGTTTCGATGGTAATCACTTATGTTTAGCAAGCCATTCAGCGACCATGCTCGCTTCTTTGCCCTGAATTATTCCTTTTGGCATTGCTCCTTGACCATTTGCAATGACCTTTTCGATATCAGCTTTTGATAGTTTCGATCCAACCTTCGTTAAATTCGGCCCCACGCCACCTTCGAGATTCACTGCATGACAACTTGAACATTTGTTTTCGTAAATTTTCGCGGCATCACCAGCATCTGCCGTTGTTGTTTCGTTATTTTCACTTGCAGGCTCTTTATCAGCGGCATCATCGTTCCCGCCACATGCGGCCAAGGCCAAAGAAGTACCTAAAAATAAGGCTAACCATTTCTTTTTCATGAACTTACCCCCTCTTTTTCGTACCAATACAAGAACATTATACCAATTTCATTCTAGTTTAAAACCCTCCCCAAGTACTTCCGATGCGTCCATTACAATGACAAACGCTTTAGGGTCAACGAGTTTCACCAATTGTTTCAATTTGGTGAATTCCGATTGGTCTATTACACACATCAATATTGGACGAGTATCATCCGTATAGCCGCCATACCCGGAGATCCCTGTTACTCCCCGGTCAAGCTCATGTATGATAGCATCCCTTATTTCCATTTCATTATTCGTGATAATCAGTGCCATTTTGGAACGATTCAAGCCGACCTGAACAAGATCAATCGTCTTACTTGTCACATATAACCCTATTAATGCATAAAGCCCTTTCTCAATATCAAAAACGATCGCAGCACTTAAGACAATGATTCCATCAATGACAGCCACACATGTCCCTAATGACATATGGGTGTACTTATGAAAAATCTGGGCAGCTAAATCCGTTCCCCCTGTCGATCCCTTCCCGCGAAAGACAATCCCTAGTCCAAGTCCCACCATCATCCCTCCGCAAATCGAACCAAGCAATGCATCATTCGTCCATGCATCCCAATCCTTTGTCAGAAATACCACTAGAGGCAAGAACAAGGTTCCAATCAGGCTTTTTGCTCCGAAATGTCTTCCCAGTATGATAAGCCCAGCAATGAACAAAGGAATATTAAACCCCCACAGTACATAGGCTGGCTCCCAACCGAGAGTTGACCTGAGAATCGTACTTATCCCACTGACCCCGCCCGATGCAACTTGGTTAGGCAGTAAGAATACATTAAAACCAATGGCAATTATGGCCGAGCCCACAATCACCAATCCATACTCCATTAACTTTTGCATGTATTGGTGCTTCGGCTCCCGGTATCTTTTTCTCATTCTATATTGTCTCCTCAAACCATCATTATTAACTAGTATTGGCTGTACGGAATGTAGCATTCCTTTTCATATCCTGTAAATGTCAGCCAGATGAACGTTAAAGGGAGAATGAAGGGAGTCCCATGTAAAAGAAATCATAAAAAAAGCCGGACCAGGGATACCGGTCCGGCTTTCACATCTTATAATTTTGAACGTAAGTACGCATCAATGAACATATCGATATCCCCATCCATGACAGATCCCAAGTTTCCAGTCTCCGCACTCGTACGGTGATCTTTAACCATGGAATACGGATGGAAAACATATGAACGGATTTGGCTTCCCCAGCCAATTTCCTTTTGCTCACCGCGAATTTCATCCAAATCCGCTTGTTGCTGTTCAATTTCACGTTGATACAGTTTGGCTTTCAGCATATTCATGGCTTGAGCCTTATTTTTGATTTGTGATCTCTCGTTTTGGCACGTCACCACTGTATTGGTAGGTAAATGGGTGATCCGGACCGCCGAGTCAGTCGTATTGATATGCTGACCACCTGCACCACTTGCCCGGTACGTATCAACCTTCAAATCTTCCGTACGTATTTCTATATTGATCGTCTCATCGAATTCCGGCATGACTTCACAAGAAACGAATGATGTATGGCGCCGTCCAGAGGAATCAAAAGGAGAAATACGAACAAGACGGTGAACTCCTTTTTCCGCTTTCAAATACCCGTAGGCGTTATGGCCCTTGAAAAGTAAAGTGACACTCTTGATTCCCGCTTCATCACCTGGAAGGTAATCAAGGGTTTCCACTTTAAAGCCTCTCTTTTCACCCCATCTTGTATACATACGGAGCAGCATCGAACCCCAATCCTGGGACTCCGTTCCGCCTGCACCTGGATGCAGTTCAAGAATGGCATTTTTCGAGTCATATTCTTCACTTAGTAAAAGTTGAAGTTCAAAGTCATTCATCTTTTGTGAAAGAACCGTGATTTCCTCTTCCAGCTCTGCCAAAAGTTCCTCATCGTTCTCCTCTTTCACAAGTTCATACGTCAAATCCAGATTTTCATATGACTCATTCAAATCGGACAATTGATTGACCTGTTCTTTCAATGCATTCGTTTCATTGATGACAGTCTGAGCTTTTTGCTGATCATTCCAAAAATCGGGATGTGTCATCTCATTTTCTAGCTGTGCGATTCGTGCCTCTTTTTCATCTAAGTCAAAGAGACCCCCTAAAGTCCGTTAATCGTTGCGCTGTTCGTTCGAGTTCATTTCTAATTTCTGCTAATTCCATTTCTCTTCACCTCATTAAGTATGTTAAAAAACCCTGTGTTGGGTTCGCATCAGTACAATTAAGCCTCTTCAAACTATATGCAAATATATTGCTTTATGCAAATTAAACATGAAAAGAGGCGGCAAGTCTCTTCCACTTAACCGTCTCATAATCATTATACACCTAACTTTAACCTAAATTACCATGGCAATTCTTATATTTTTTACCACTTCCGCATGGACATAATGCGTTTCTGCCAACGTCTTCCTTTTTACGAGCCGGGGCTTTTTTCACTTTTCCCCCGTCTTCTTCCTTCGGATTGACCGCTTGTCCTTTTATGACTTCCTTCCGCTCTAAGTTATTGCGGATTTCAGCTTTCATGATGTATTTGGCGACTTCATCTTCCATAGAAGCGATCATGGCTTCAAACATCGCGAAACCTTCGGATTGATATTCACGAAGTGGATCGATTTGGCCATAAGCACGAAGGTGAATCCCTTGGCGCAATTGTTCCATTGCATCAATATGGTCCATCCACTTACTATCGACCGCACGAAGTACGATGACTTTTTCGAATTCACGCATCTGTTCTTCAGATAGCTCTTCTTCTTTTTCGTCATAGTTTACTTTCAATTTAGCTAAAATGAACTCAACCAATTCCGGTTCATTTTTTCCTTCTAAATCTTCTACCGTGATGGAACCTTCATTGAATAAGTTGCCGTTCAAGTAATCGACAAGACCTCGTAAATTCCAACCTTCCTCATCGCCCATTGGTGCAAACGCGACAACATTGCGCTGGATGGACGCCGTAATCATCGTTTCGACGATTTCTCGTAGGTTTTCACTTTCCATCACATCGAAACGCTGCTTATAGATAATTTCCCGTTGTTGACGGAGAACATCATCGTACTGCAGCAATTGTTTACGTGAATCGAAGTTATTGCCTTCCACCCGTTTCTGGGCTGATTCAACGGCCCTTGTCACCATTTTACTTTGAATCGGCTGGGAATCATCCATGCCAAGCCTTGTCATCATGTTTTTCATGTTATCCGATCCGAAGCGACGCATTAATTCATCTTCCATTGATAAATAGAATTGAGTGACCCCCGGATCTCCTTGACGGCCCGACCGACCACGCAACTGGTTATCTATACGCCTGCTTTCATGACGTTCCGTACCGATGACAGCAAGGCCTCCACGCTCCTTGACGCCTTCCCCAAGCTTGATATCCGTACCGCGGCCAGCCATGTTCGTCGCGATCGTAACTGAACCTTGATTACCTGCATTCGCAATGATTTCCGCTTCACGCTCATGGTTCTTTGCATTCAAAACATCGTGAGGGATTCCTTTTTTAGATAAATAAGCTGAAATGACTTCAGAGGTTTCAATAGCGACTGTACCGACAAGCACTGGCTGCCCCTTTGCATGACGTTCGGCGATGTCTTCCACAACAGCCCGGAATTTCCCATCAGTTGAAGCATAAATTAGATCTGGCCTGTCATCCCTGACGATATTTCTGTTTGTCGGAATGGCAATGACATTCATATTATAGATATTGCGGAATTCCTCTTCTTCCGTTTTGGCTGTACCAGTCATACCGGAAAGTTTTTCGTACATCCGGAAATAGTTCTGGAACGTAATCGTCGCAAGTGTCATGCTTTCATTTTGAATTTCAAGGCCTTCCTTCGCCTCTATCGCCTGGTGGAGACCCTCACTGTAACGACGGCCTTTCATCAAACGGCCTGTGAATTGGTCAACGATGACAATCTCGCCTTCTTGGACAACGTAATCCACATCCAAATGCATGGAAACATGTGCCTTCAAAGCCTGATTTATATGATGATTTAAAGTCACGTGATTTATATCGAACAAGTTATCGATATTAAACGCTTTTTCAGCACGGTTCATCCCATCTTCTGTAAGCTGAACGCCTTTTGTCTTTTCATCGTACGTATAATCGGTATCTTTTTGTAACGTTCTCACAAACGCATTGGCTTGGATATAGAGCTGGGCCGATTTTTGTGCAGCACCGGATATGATCAATGGCGTTCTCGCCTCATCGATCAAAATCGAATCGACTTCATCAATGACAGCAAAATGCAGTGGGCGTTGTACCATTTGTTCTTTATATAGCACCATATTGTCCCGAAGATAGTCAAAGCCTAACTCATTATTCGTGCTATACGTAACGTCAGCATTGTAAGCCTCTTGTTTTTCTTCTTTAGAATGACTGTTCAAGTTCAATCCGACGGTCAATCCGAGGAAATCATACAATACACCCATCTCAGTGGCATCACGGTGTGCCAAATATTCATTGACAGTTACGACATGTACACCTTTACCAGTAAGCGCGTTTAAATAAACTGGCATGGTGGATGTTAATGTTTTACCTTCCCCTGTTTTCATCTCGGAGATATTGCCATCATGAAGGGATGCCCCTCCCATGATTTGGACGCGGTAAGGATACAAGCCTAGAGCACGCTTTGCCCCTTCACGCGCAACCGCAAAAGCCTCAACAAGCAGATCATCAACGGTTTCCCCGTTTTGATAACGCTCTTTGAACTCCCCCGTTTTAGCACGCAACTGTTCATCCGATAACGCAGCCGTCCCATCCGCCAGCGCTTCGACCTGATCAGCGATTTTTTCCAGACGTTTGATTTCTCGCTTATTCGGATCAAAAACTTTATTTAATATATTAAGCATTCAATAACGCTCCTCTATTATGGTAATGATCGTTCATTGATTTTTGACAAAATTCATATAAGTAAGAAGGAACACACCCTCTATTATTACTAATCCACGCTTAATTTTACCACTTCTATCCTAGAGGTACAACTTCATGTCACTTCCATGCTTATTGACCTGAATTCAATTCTTGCGAAAAACAATGGATAAATGAGGAGTAAAGCTGTTAAAATAGAAGGAAGTAAAAAATTATATTGTACACTCCCCACTATTCCATGCAAATGCGAATTATCCATAACCTTCCATCACTAGATGCTCTATACTCTCTAGCGATAGCATGTCAAGGTATCCAACCTTACAGGCTTCATGTTTTGAATGATTTAAGGTGGGCTACTAAATAATTTTAATCAGAAGATAAATAGAACATGTTTCGAGGTGGTATTGATGATTGGTGAACGTGTAAAAAAACTGCGAGAAGAAAAGAAAATGTCGATGACTGAACTTGCCGATAAAGCCGGCGTGGCCAAGTCCTACTTAAGTTCGCTCGAGCGGAACTTACAAACGAATCCTTCTATTCAATTTCTCGAAAAAATCTCCGCCGTACTTAACATTCCTGTTAATGACCTTCTTTACGATGCACCCAAAAAGGATACCTTGGACACTGACTGGATGAAAATCGTTGAGGAAGCTATGAATTCAGGCGTTTCAAAACAACAATTCAGGGAATTCATCGAATTTAATAAATGGAGAAAAGATAAAGAAGAATAGAAGAGTTTTAGTCTACCTACATAATCCAAAAAAATACAGTTCGAATAAGCTAGAGGAATAAACCCTATAAACAGCTAATGAATGAAACCGCTGTTTATAGGGATGTTTTTGTTTTTTTCGATACTTAGCTTCTATCATTTTCTTCTAATGTAACCTCAAGGCTTTTCCGTTCAAAAAAAGCACTAATTTCCTCTTTTTTAAAACCCAAGCTCCTTGCTTCTGAAATCAACTTCACCCATTCTTGGTCCATTTCCACATTTGCCACCTCTTCTACCTCCTAAAATACTCTTTGTATTTCAGGCAGACCAGCCATCTTAGTCTCGAGGACCTTAGACCTGTGCCTTTGCGCCCTCATCTTTCAATAAGTTTGCCTTTGTCGTGGTACTTATTACCAAATACATCCCTTTTAATTATATTATAACGGATACGCACTCCATATATTGCTATATTATGTCGCAAAACTACCAAAATGCAAAACTTTTATACGACAAAATATTACAATATTAAGAAAATTCACTTCATTTATTATCCTTTTAATTACGCTTGTTAACAAAATAGTAAATATTGCTCTTCTTGTTCATTCGATGGGCCGCATTAATTCTCTCCATTGTAAGTGCATCCAAGGCTTTTTGCACGGTCAAGTCTTCACCACATGTCGGGCAAAGCCACTTTCCATTTTCCGCACTGCTAAAAGAAGCCCTATGGCACGCATGGCAATTCTTTTGATACAAAAAATACAACCCCTTTGCGCCTTGATCAAATTGTTTTTTATAAACAACAAAACGTTCTTTTTAAAGAACTGACAATTTGAGTATAGTACAAAAGGAAGGGGTGATAGAATAGGTGAAACGACCCATTTATCTCATTAAAGAACAAATTTTGTTCTTTTTAAAGAAAAATCTATCGTTTTGTATTTTTTAGAGAACAAGTGATGGGGTCATTTTTTATGTAATGCCCCTCAAATATCAACAAATAGTAATCTATCAAATTAAAAAAGCACAACCCATTGGCTGGGCTGTGCTTTTGATCATGGATTCATCATTAACTAGGTTCAATTAATCCGTAGCGTCCGTCTTTACGGCGGTACACCACGTTCGTTGTGTTAGTATCCGCATTCGTGTATACGAAGAAACTGTGACCAAGCATATTCATTTGTAAAATTGCTTCTTCACTGTCCATCGGCTTTAAATCAAAGCGCTTATTGCGGACCACTTCAATATCATTTTCATCTTCGAATTCATCCACCACTTCGTCAACTTCCGTATTGAAGGCAAATGCCTCGGGAGTCGTAGATAGATTGTTACGGAATTTACGATTGACCTTCGTTTTATGTTTACGAATTTGGCGTTCAAGCTTATCATTGATCAAGTCAATGGCAGCATACATATCCGCATTTTCCTCTTCAGCGCGAAGAACCAAATTCTGCATAGGAATCGTCACTTCGACCTTGGATGTATTATTGTTCACTTTCAAATTCACTAACACATTTGCATCTGGTGTATTGTTAAAATATCGTTCTAACTTGCCAATTTTCTTTTCGACGTATTCTCGAATTGCTGGAGTTACCTCAATGTTTTCACCGCGTACGTTGTAATTCATAAAGTGAGTCCTCCTTAAATTAAGACTATACAGTTAGATTCTACAATACCCCTCCGGTTCCCTTTAGAAACACATCATGAAATATGTCGAAATTATGAAACAATTGTCGGAAGGTTTGGAAAGGGTTGATGTCTGCCCTAGCTTCATTATAACAAATGCCTAGCCATAAAGAAAAAATTAAGCCTAAATTATTTACAGAAAATTTAAAAATATTTAACATGAAAACCGTTTGGAATTCAAACGGTCGGGTAATCAATTTCTTTTATCGTAAAACATGCCATCGATTGATAGATTCTCATATGGATTCGTATATTTATTAGAAGATTGTTTCTTCTTATTAATTTCCTGGATGTCACGCTGTATTTCCTGCTTTTGGAGCATCAGCAAGCGGTCCACCTGTTGGTTTAGCAACATCGTTGCCCGGCCTAGCTGTTGCTCCACACCAGTAAAAGGAGGTTTGATTTGAGATAGTAGCTCATCCCGCTGATCAATCAGCTGTATGACCCTTTCTATTTTATCATCACGTTCAGCAAATGCCTGATCTTCCAGAACGTTAATTAATTCAGTAGTCAAATCATGAAAGGTTTGAATCACCATTACACTTGACCACTTTGGGTAAATTGTTTTTTCCGATTCAACTGAATAACTTCCTTCCACGTATTACGGAAGTCAGTAACGAGACCTTCCACCTCTTCCAAGGCAGCAACATCATTTTTCACATTCGCCTCTATTAGGCGTCGGTTCATGAAATCATACAGACTCATCATTTCTTTGGATACATCGACATCCATATTCAGCGTCACCATCAATTCATGGATAATGTTTTGCGCCTTTATGATGTTCGTATTTTTCGCTTCGATATTTCCTGCTTCGATGGCCCTCTTCCCAAGCATGATGAACTTTAGGCAGCCATTATAAAGCATTAACGTAAGCTCTCCCGGGGAGGCTGTATTGACTGAATTTTGTTGATACGATTGATAGGGATTATTTATCGCCATACTTAACTTCCTTTCCGACTTGCCTTAACTAAAATAAGAAGCTAACGAGGAACTTTGGCTGTTCGCCTTTTGAATCGCTTTTTCCATGGCCGTGAACTGGCTGTAGTAGCGCGATTCCAATTTCGTTAACTTTGCTTCAAATGATGAGATCCGGGTATCCAATCCGTTAACCAGCTTCCCGATGGTAAATGAGTTATTAACAAATCCGGCCTTTCCGGCCTTTTCCGTTATCGTTTTCATGGAAGATTGTATATCATCCCGCAAACGGCGCGCCAGTCCTTTTTCGCCTTTTTCCGTTCCATCAGCCATGAACATACTATAAATCGCATTTGGATCTTCAGAAATGGCAGCACGGAGCTTATCCTCATCAATCGTTAATTTACCTCCCTCGAGGTAATTCTTCGTTGTGGTAATTCCCAAACTGCTGAGACTGTTCTTTCCTGTGATCCCATCCACCGAAGTGTATAGAGAAGATCTCATCGTGGTCAGGAGACTTTTTAGTGTCGAATCGCTTTTTAACGTTCCGCTCTTCGCCTTTTCTTCCCACAGCTTCACTTCATCCTCTGTCATCGCCTTCTTTTGCTCGGTTGTAAGCGGGGTAAAAGAACGATATTTCGCCTCGCCTGTTTTATCCTGAATCTTTTTAATGATTTCATTGTACTTATTCACAAACTGAGTGACTGTGTCCAAGATGGAATCCACATCAGCTGTTGAAGAGAATGTGATGGCATCCGTCGTTTTCTGCTTTATCGTTATTTCCGCTCCATTGATTTGAAACGTATTCGAAGGTCGGGAAATGTCCAGGCCATTATAAGTAATCGATGCATTTTCCCCTATTGTGCCGCCAGTACCTTCATTATTACTGCTCATTTTTAACGTATTGAAGAAATCTCCGGTACCACCCAATTCAATTTCAGGACGATCTTTAACATCACCTGTGTTTTTAGCAGTGATGGAAAATTTCTGGGACGTTTCATCGAAAAATAGAGTCACTCCCGAGTTAGCATTAATTTTATTAATGACACTCTCTAACGTATCATCCGCATTAAGGGTAAGCGTATAAGGTTTTTCTGCTGTTGCCCCATCTTTTACTTCCGTATCAAAACCGCCATCTTTATTGATGGCCAGTATCGTAATATCTTGAGGTGTCGTAATACCCAATTCAGACAGTTTCTTTTTCGGGTCAGTAACGGCTGATTTATCTGTACTGGTCATGGTTGCTGCTTTGGCAAGTCCGTTCACCTTGATATTTCCAGTAAAATCACTTGTCGAGCTTATATTTTTCACTGATACAGCATCTGGATTCGATACCGACACCTTCTTTTTAATGAAGGAAGACTGCTTCCCAATCCCATCACGAATGAGCGTATCCAACTCTGATAAAGACGTATTGATCGAGCGGTAATCATCCCGCTGCCACTCGGAATACTGCTTTTTCTGCGTTAATTTATCCAAAGGCACCCGTTCCGCCTGCATCATGCTTTTAACTAATTCATCAATGTCCATCCCACTTGCTAAACCACTGATTCGTACCACAATTGATCACCCGCTTATATTTTTTCATCCACCATTATGCCGACAAACTCCGTCATTGCCGCATAGAAATCCAATAACTTCTTCGGAGGAATTTCCCTGATCGTCTCATCCGTTACGTCATCCACAACCTTGACATAATACTCATCCAGCTTCTCATGATATTCAAAACGAACGGCCGTATGAGTTGGATTCAGAAAGGTGTTCAAACCATCCACTATATCTTGCACAATTTCCTTTGAAGGTTGATTATTGGATTCCACACTTTGTTCAGAATAGGCAACTGTATTGATTTCTCTTTGATAGTAGGAACTAATTCCCTCTGAAATGGCTGTTCTAAGTTGTGAGGAAAGAATATTCGTGGACAAACTCTCCAGCATCTAAATAGCCCCCAATATGTCTTTACTTTTTATATCGGTAATTAAGGTTTTATTTTTAGTCACTCTTAGCTTTTGGTTGAAATCTAAAGACCTTCATGAATGTTGTTTTGTTTACATCCTTTCACTCTGTATGAAAAGGGATTCTAGCATATTTTTCTCTGTTTTTTTCTCTTAAAATAAAAAGACTCCAGAAAAATATCTGGAGTCTTTTTGAATGAAACCGAGTAAAAATTAACGAAGTAACTGAAGAACGCCCTGCGGTTGCTGGTTGGCTTGAGCTAGCATTGCTTGAGATGCTTGCGCCAAGATAGAGTTTTTAGTTTGCTCCATCATAGTCTTAGCCATATCTGTATCACGAACACGTGATTCAGCAGCTGTCAGGTTTTCAGAAGAAGTACCTAAGTTGTTGATCGTATGCTCTAAACGGTTTTGGTTAGCACCTAGTTTAGAACGTTCAGCTGATACAGTGTCAATTGCAGTTTGGATTTTTGTGATAGCCGCTGATGCGTTTTTAGCATTAGAAACATCCAGGCCGGATTCAACACCTGTAGAATCTGTACCATTGCTTACATTTGCTCCAGTTGTGAACCCTGTTCCAGTACCAGTCAATCCAAGAGCACTTGCACGCATGTCACCAATTTCAAGTGTCAGGCTTTGATTTTCGTTTGCACCGATTTGGAATTGAAGACCTGCGCCAGCTTCAACAGCTTCTTTAGCTTTTACTTCAGCAGATCCATCTACAGTTGCAGCAGCATCTACGGATAGACCGCCAGTTCCAGCGATAGTTGCTGCTGTTGCAGATTCATTTCCAGGCTTTTGTTCAAGTTTAAGTTTTCCGCCATCATTAGTCGCAGTGTACTTAGCGCTTAATTCGGCATCTGCTCCAATAGCAGCAACTAATCCATCAAGATCCGTGAACTCTCCTGCAGCTGCATCATCAGCAGCTGCAACTGAAAATGTTTTTCCATCCACTACTACTGTGTCGCCTACATTTGTACTTAAAGTTCCTGTTGATGTTACGCTACCAGCAACAGCAGGAGAAGCTGGTACTGCAGCTTGAGCTACAGTTGCTGAATCCTTAGAACCATTCAATAGTTTCTGAGTATTGAATTCAGTAGTATTACCTATACGGTTGATTTCAGATGTTAATGAATCCATTTCCTTTTGGATTTCTCCACGGTCACTAGTTGTATTTGTATCTGTTGATGCTTGAGTCGCAAGTTCACGCATACGTTGAAGGATGTCAGTCGTTTCGTTTAATGCACCTTCAGCAGTTTGGATCAATGAAATTGCATCTTGAGAGTTACGGGAAGCTTGGTCCAATCCGCGGATTTGTCCACGCATTTTTTCAGATATTGCAAGACCAGCTGCGTCATCGCCTGCACGGTTGATGCGCATACCAGAAGCTAGTTTCTCCATTGATTTGGATTGTGCATTCGTTGCACTTGATAATTGACGGTGCGTGTTTAAAGCTGAGATATTGTGATTGATGATCATTTATGTTTCCTCCTTGAGTTTTAAGGTCCCACGTCCATGTGGTTATTTACGATGGGCAGTGAATAAGTCGGCCGCCTATTTCACTGCTCATCGTTGTATATGTAATATCGACCTGCTCGGAAACATATTTAGTGGGTTTTACGATTTTTTCTTGAAATACTCATTTATGTTTTCCAGGAGATTGGATTCCGTTTTCGTGGCTTCGCTATTTTCCTGCTGGATGGACAGATAGATTTCCTTCCTATGGATATCGACGTTTTTCGGGGCATTGATACCGAGCTTGATTTGTTCTCCCTCGATGGACAGGATCGTTATTTCGATATCATCGCCAATCATGATCGCTTCATTTAGTTTTCTCGTCAATACGAGCATCATTTTTCCCCCTGTTCTACTAGAGGTTCAATCAGCCTGTGCTTTGTACCGTATTCACTGCCGCTCATGATAAGTTGCTTGCCCGTTTTTTTAGTGCTATTGATGATGATGGGAGCCTGGAGATTCGCCGTCGTTTCGTTGAAAGGGTCTTGAATCGTTAATATAACGAAAGTAACGACTTCCTGTTCCGTTTCTATTTGTAAAGAAGATAATACCTCATCCGTAAGCTTCACTTCGTAATCACGAAATACATCAAATGGATTCGTCATAATGAAGGCTACCTGTTTTGTTTCTATTGATTGAAGGACGAAAAAGGGCGTGTCATCCAAAGTTAGCAAGCAAAACTGTTTTTCTTCTAAAAAACCCGGTATCCCGCTATCAAATCGATAAATCTCTTCTTCCGGTAATTCGATTTCGCCATGAAATTTTGTTTGTAGAATCATCTTTGTTTCACTCTCCTATCTCATCCGGAAATAAATTGATGAAATCTATATCCAGTGCATTTTTTTGTAGAATTTCGACATCCACACTGCCTGGTGTGTATGTATGATTCGGTGTATTGATTTGAGCATCAATGATCGGTTTTTGAGCAGTTGCCTCAATCTCCACTTGCGCCGGCTGGTAGTCCAGCTTCACGCTGAAATGAGAGGGAATCCAGCCAAGATTGAACTGCCTCTCAGGCCCTTTGCTGTTTTGCTTGGCCTGGTCAGCCAGTGCATTACCGCCCTTTTCAATATGCCTCAGCTCTGCCCCCTGCTGTGAGCGTCTTGCCATCCCCGCCAACCAATCCTCATATCCCTGCTGCGCAAATTCCTCCACCCGCTTGGAGAGGCTTTTCAAGTCCATATCTTCCCTGGCCTTTGACTGATCGATCGTCAGCTTGCCTGGTGTCGTTTGGATTTCCAGGATCGCTTGCGGCTGTTCGATTGATTGAACTGCTGGCTTTTGTTCTATTTGCTGTACAGGCTGTTCGATATTCAATCCGATCTTCATTGAGGTGGATTGCAAACTTATTTGCGGAAACTGCATCATCAACACTCCTTATAGAAAAAAGCTATCCTTTTAGGAATAGCTTAGCGAAGAAAATCCAATAAACTCGGTTGCATGATTTTTGCTCCGATACTTAATGCAGCACTATGGACACTTTCTTGGGTCGTCAAATCCATGATCGCTTTTTCGATATCGACATCCTCATTTTTCGAAAGGATTTCGGTAGCAAAGACCTCCTGCTGCTTGAGACGGTCCGTCATCAGCTCAATCCGGTTCTGCCTTGCGCCAACCTTGGCCTGCATGCCTAAGAAGGTATTTATCGTTGCGTCAAGTCCTTCAAGTGTGCCGCTCACGTCGCCGCCGTTTTCCAATGCATCGATTGTTTGGTCGATGCTTCCGCCTGAAGCAAGTGCATCTCCAAAAGTCTTGGAACCGTCCGTGTTGATTTTAAGGGAAATTCCCGAAAACACTTCAAGGTTTATGTCCCCTGTACCATAGACCGTATTCCCATTCGCGTCTTTAACGGACGATGGTCTTACATTCGTATCCTGACCGTTGAAAATATATTTCCCGCCTATTTGTGTGTCACCGAGTGTTACGAGATGTTCTTTTAATTGCTTGATTTCCTCTGAAATATTTTTCATTTGTTCGCCTTCATACGTACCATTGCTGGCCTGAACCGTTAGCTCACGAATCCGTTGCATGGCGGAAACTGCTTCACTAATGGCATCATCCGTGCTGTCGATCCAATTTGTCGCCTCAGAAATATTGCTCTGATACTGCCCTATTTGATTGAGATTCGTCCTGTACCCCATTCCCATCATGGCTGCAACAGGATTGTCCGATGGTTTAGTAAATTTCTTTTGAGTAGATACCTGCTCCTGCAGCTTGGCCATCTTCTCGTAACTGCTGCTCAAATTGCTTAACATATTATTGGTTAGCATCGATTGCGTTACCCGCATGTTCGTTCACTCCTATTATCGGCCTACAGTGCCCATCCCGTTTATGATTTTATCAAGCATTTCGTCCATCATCGTCATCATTCTTGCAGAAGCGTTGTATGCCTGCTGGAATTTGATCATATCCGTCATTTCTTCATCAAGGGATACGGAACTGACGGACTCCCTATTTTGATTAACGGATGTAGCGAGCACGACAGAGTTGGAAAGGTTCTTTTGGGCACTTTGTGAATCCACCCCAAGCTTGCCGATGATTCCCGAATAATAGGAGTCGAAGCTTCCTGTCAATTCCTTTGAATTTTGGTCCCTAGTGGAGTACTCACTAAACGCTTTCTTCTTCAGGTCAGCCAGGAGTTTAGCATTTTCATTATCTCCGGATGCTCCTCCGCTTTTACCGCCTGCGGCAATTTTCGAGGGATCTTTTACAATCTCATTGTTCACCTTGATGCTTTGGGCAGCACTTTTGCCTGGTTCAATCTCAAAGAAGTTCAATGTGGACGTATTGCTGTCTCCTAACGCATATCCTTGTTTATGGATGGCATTAAACTCATTCACAAAAGCCGTCGTCATAATATCGAGCTTTTTCAGCATATCAGGGTAAGCTCCCACGACCGTGCCATCATCCTTTTTATAGCCAAAGCTGTTGATCAAACCGGATAGTTCTCCTGAGAATTTGTAATCCATCATTATTTTCGAACCAAATTTCACTCCATCTACCATGCCTGTCTTTTTATCATAGTTAACTTCGACCTTCGACGTTCCTATCATCCCAGTTTGGTTAACACTGACTAGCTTGATAGGCGGCGCATAGGATGAGCCATCTTCTTTCATTAATTCGATGTTATATAGCCCTGTAGCTGCATCACTGGCCCTGCCGTAATCCGTCGGGATGACGTTGTTCACTTTAATACTGACAAGCTGAGAGAGGTTGTCAACAAGTACATCACGTTTATCATAAAGGTCATTGGGGATATAACCATGGGGCTCCACTTTACTGATCTGTTGGTTCAGTTGATCAATACTGCTAATGAGCGTATTGATTTCGTTCGCTTTGACGTTTATCTGATTTCCGATATCCGTTTGAACGCTGGTCAGCGAGTTGTAGTAGTAATTAAGGGTATCCGCGACCATTACGCCCGTCGAGGCAACAACTTCTCGCGCCCCTGAGTTTTCCGTATTGGCCGTTAATCCCTGCAGTGAATTCCAGAATTTTTCCATTGTTGCGGCTAAACCGCTGTCGGTTGGTTCGTTCATGATCCCTTCCATTTTCGCCAAGGATTCACTCATGGCCCCGTAATAACCGATTTTATTATTTTGTGTCCTGTACTGTGCGTCCAGGAAACTGTCCCGGATCCGCTGTACCGTTTCTGCCGTTACGCCTGTACCAATTTGGCCGGCTACCCGCGGGCTGTTCAATCCGACAGTGGGAAAGCCAGACGTCTGCACCAAGTTGACCCGCTGCCTTGAATATCCTAATGTATTGGCATTGGCCACGTTATTTCCTGTTGTGTACAAGGCACCTTGAGAGGTGGATAACCCGCGCTTAGCCGTCTCAAGACCCATAAAGGTTGAAATCATTTGCTCAAACCTCCATCTTTTTTCTGTTTCTTATGCTTTTGAATCAAACATTCCCATGCCGCTTTTTGCCGGTTTTTCAACCGAGTTCCCGTAATTCAGGTTCTGATTCTGCGGCCTCAGCATATCCAAAGAGACATTGATGAATTGAAGGGATTGATAGATCAATTGCTGATTTAAACTGTTCCGCTCCTTCAGCTTAGATACCTCATCAATCAATTCAGCTTTTAACCGTTCAAGGATTCCCGTTTCAATTGGTCCTGTTAATTCCGTTACGGTATTGATGGAGGCCGAATGTCCCCCAATTCCATTTTCTGCAAGATATTCCGCGACTGCCCCTTCTCTTTCCTTATCGGTTTGATTGATTGCTTTAATATGCGTTTGTTCCTGTATCAGCAGGGCGGTAATTGCCTCTGTATCATTTGCTTTCAAAGTGGCCGTTTTTCTAATCGCTAATTGATTGAAGCTTTTATGAAGCTTGATCAACTTTTCAAGCGACTCGATGATGTTCCGTACAGACATTCCCACTGCCTCCTCTGCTCATAAATGAAGGACGGAGAATGGTTCCGTCCACTTCCTTCAAATATTTTCATTGAGCGTTTATTTCTTGTAAAAATCTATCAGACCCTTAGCAGTCGCTTGTGCATTCAATTTATAATTTCCGTTTTCCACTTGGCTTTTCAGTTCGTTCACTTTGGCTTGTCTTGCAGCAGGGATGGAAGATTGTTGCTGCATTTCTTTTGCCGCTGAAGAAATTTCAACTTTATCCGAGGCATTGACCTTAGATTCTTTGATATTCCCCACTTTATTGGCTTGAAGATTATATGGGTTAACACCTGTCATACCGACGTTATTGATTTTCATATTCCAGATCCTCTCCTTCAGTCGATTTTTTAATCCCATTATATTACGATTCCTTCACAGACCATGAGAATGGCTCTGAAGTGTTATTCTCCCTATCATTATTATCGACAAGGAAGGGATTTCTTTTATGGTTTCTTTCAATCTTACCACCTATTGACGATCATTGTTCTCAATATCGAATATTTTACCAAATCATGCATCATGTTGCCATGAATTATCCTTTTTGATCATCCTTCATGTAATACGCATTTTTTTTATTATTTTCTTGTATGTTGCTTAGGCGCTTTTCCTCATTTTCATATGCCTGCAAGTCCGTAATGAGGGAATCGCTGCATTTGCTGCATAACCTTCCGCTCTTGATGTGAGAGCCGCATTTTTCACAAGGAATGCCTAAATTGGGGAACTGCGCAATTCTCAGCTTACCTGTTCTCACAAATTTTATAATCAAATTTTCTTCCACGCCTGTGTCCTTGACCACTTGCATCATGGACGCCGTTCTATTTACTTTCTTGCGAATATATGCATAAACTTTATCATATTGGGCTTCTTGTTCTTTATAACAGGCATCGCAAACATCACGGAACTTCGTCATAACGAATAATGAATTACAATTTGGACAATTGAATATTTCCATTGAGGCCCCTCCTTCACCATCACAACGATTATTCTTCAGTATTGTATATATCGAATAATACGAGCGATACTTTAGGAAGTTCATTAAAATAAGCTGTTTCACCTAGCCAAAGTAATAGAAGATACGCCTTTTGCCCCAGCTGTCATTAACGCCTTGGCAGCATGCCTCAGGGTCGTGCCCGTCGTATAAATGTCATCGATGATCAGAATGGTTTTATGCTGCAGCAAATCCGATTGTGTGACCTGAAAAACCTGCGGTAATGCCATCCTCTCTTGCCGCGATTTTTTTGATTGTTTTTCCGTATGGATCCGCGTTAAGACATCAACAGTAAGAAGTCCCAGAAGATCTGCCAAAGCCTGTGCCTGGTTGAATCCACGCTCCCTAAGCCGTTCATCACTAAGCGGAATGACCGTTACCAGATCAAACTCCATGTCCTTTAGCCCATCTTTTAAAAAAGGGACGAAAATCCCAGCCAATGCATAATCGCCTCGGTACTTATATTTGGCAATAATATCTTTGAGGTATTCATTATAATGAAAAAGCGATATGTTTTTGGATAAATAGCCTGCCCATTCCCTATTCCTTTCCCATCTTGAGCAATCTAGACAGAGGTCACCGGTGCTGTAATTCCCGTCCATCTCCCTTGAGCAGATTGAACATGTATCTCCGGTTATCACATGAAGCTTCTCCTCACATCTTTCACAGATTGCCTTTGCCTCAGACCGCTTGAACAGGCTCATCCACGTCAACGCTTCTTTTATTCCTTCATCACAAACGAGGCACCTACTCATCCAGCAGCCCCCTTTTCGAGGCAGCTTCATTCATCATTCGGATATGGTTAATCGTCTCGACCATGGCTTTACTTTTACCATAATGAAAAAAGGTAATCGTCCCTGTAGGGTGAATTTTGCTTCTCCCTACACGGCCGGCAATCTGAACGAGGGCACTTTCTGTAAAAACGTCATGCTCAGCACCAATCACGGCTACTTCCAAACGTTCAATCGTGACGCCGCGTTCCAGGATGGTCGTGGTCAATAATCCTGGAACCTCGCCATTCCTTAATGCCATGACTCTTTCTTTTCGATTTGGGTGCTGTGAGTGAACGCAATTCAATTTAGGGGACAGCATTTGAAACAGCGGTATGACCTGCTCCATCACTTGAATGCTTGGAAAAAACAATAAGAAGGGGATATTCTGCTGTAGGCGTTCACTTACCCACCTGTTAATCACTGAAGGGATTTTTTTCTTAAGAAATTGTTTTTGCCAGTTGCCGCACCACTTCATTTCAGGGACAGGAATTGGCTGACGATGGTAGCGGGCTGGGATTGTCGCGGCTTTCAATGTGCCGTTTCGGTATAATCGTTGCATACGTTTCGAAGGCGTGGCGGTCAAGTAGATGGTTGCGGCCGAAAACTTTTTCGATTTATTAACCGCATAATGGAGGGAATCATCCGCCGTGTAGGGAAACGCATCGACTTCATCGACAATGATGACATCAAAGGCTTCAATAAAGCGGAAAAGCTGATGGGTTGTGGAAACAGTAAGCGGCGAACACCCATGGCGATCAGCACTGCCGCCATATAAGGATGATATATCAATGGAGGGAAAAGCTTTTTTTAATCTTGGGGAGAGTTCGAGAACGACATCCGTCCTTGGTGTTGCTAAACAGATTCGTTTCCCAGCAAGTAAGGCTGCCTCAATGGCTGCAAATAGGACCTCTGTCTTACCAGCACCACATACAGCCCAAACCAGAAATTCACTTTCCCCGCTTACCGCATCAACGACACGGTGCGAGGCCGTTTGCTGCCCTGCAGATAGAGTGCCATCCCAACTCATCACTTTATCAGGAATGGCAAACTCCAAAAAGGGACCGGTCCACCTATATAACTGTGCACATTCACTGACCCGTCCCATCATGATGCATGAGCGGCAGTAAGTACAATCCCGATTGCATATCCTGCATGGGAAGGTATAAAACAAGGCTGGATCTCTGTTACCGCAGCGCACACAGTTAAAACGACCATTTTCGGATTGCACGCCGTACGTTTCCAAAACATATCCATTTTTGATATGCTCGGCGATGAGTTCTTGGGAAAATGGGATTTCGGAGGCCAAAAGATGTCTTCCTGAGAGATGATTTTGAAGTTCCGGGGAAAAAGGGGGAGAAATGATCATTTTTTCCAAACTGTAACCTTCTTTCTTAATAAATTACACTTCTCCAATATTATTCGCTTTTTACACTCAAATCCCTTTTCCCTCTTTGCTCCATAAAAAAGGCCTTCCCCATTTTCGGGGAAGGACGTCTCTGCTTATATTTTATACCAACCCATCCCCATCGAGCCTTCTCCCAGATGGGTTCCGATTACTGGACCGAAATAGCTAATGTCGAATTCGACATTCGGGAACCGTGCTTCTAGTTCGGTTTTCCAGTCTTTAGCTTCACTCTCACGCTTTGCATGAATAATGACTGCTTTATACTTCTCCCCGCTTGCCGCATCATCCCCAAGTATATCAGCAATCCGTTTCATTGCTTTTTTTCTGGTGCGGATTTTTTCGAACGGGACGATGACTTTATCGACAAAATGGAGAACCGGCTTCACTTGAAGCAGACTGCCGATCAATGCTTGGGCACTGCTTAAGCGTCCACCTCGCTGTAGATGGGATAGGTCATCTGCCATGAAGTATGCCCTGACGGACGGTTTCATTTCCTCGAGCCTGGCCATGATCTCTCCTGCACCCTTTCCATCAAGTGCCATCTTAGCAGCCTCGATCACATAAAACCCTTGGACCATGCAGCTGATTTCCGAATCAAAGGCATGAACCTTGATTCCTTCAACCATTTCTCCTGCCGATACCGCACCTTGATACGTACCACTGATGCCACTCGATAAATGAATCGAAATGACATCATCATATTCTTTTTGCAGCTCCTCGAACTTCTCGACAAACAGTCCGATTGGAGGCTGTGAAGTCGTAGGTAATTTATCATACTTCTTTACTTCCTCATAAAACTCATCCGCAGCAATATCCACTTCTTCCCGGTAAGCCTCATTGGAGAAAATGACATTAAGCGGCATCATATGTATATGTAAACGTTCACGCACTTCCTTAGGTATATATGCAGTGCTATCTGTTACGACTGCGGTTTTCATAAATAGTACCATCCTTATAAAAATTTACTCTATATCTTATTCACCATTCTATCTGAAAACGCCTTTATTTTCATTAAACAGCTCCTTAATTACCATAAAAATGTAAAACCCAAAGTGAGTCCGGCATGCGAAAAAAAGTCCGGCACTTCAGCACGTTACGGAAACTGAAGAGCCGGACTTATCGAAAGCTGTAATTACTTCACTTCTACCCAGCCGTTTTTTATGGCCAGGACAACCGCTTGTGTACGGTCATTCACATTCATCTTCTGAAGAATGTTACTCACATGGTTCTTGACTGTTTTTTCACTGATATATAGCGTTTCGCCGATGGCACGGTTGCTTTTTCCGTCAGCTAAAAGTTGAAGGACTTCACATTCACGTCGAGTCAATAGGTGAAGCGGTCTCCTGATTTCTATTGTATGTACGGAATCACGATCAGCGCCCTCTTCAGCTGCTAAGCGGCGATATTCTTTAACTAAATTATGGGTAACCTTCGGATGAAGGTATGAGCCGCCTTCAGCTACTACGCGAACGGCATCGATTAATGCATCTGCGTCCATTTCTTTCAACAGGTAACCTTGTGCTCCCGTTTTCAACGCGTGCTGTACGTAGTTCTCATCATCATGAATGGAAAGGATGATGACTTTTGTTTCAGGGTAACGGTTCACAAGCATTTTTGTTGCTTCGACCCCATTCATGGTCGGCATGTTGATATCCATGATAACAACATCTGGTTTATGTGCTTCAACGAGATCCATAGCTTCGCTTCCGTCATCGCCCTCGGCAACAACATCAAAGGATGATTCAAAATCTAATATACGCTTAACGCCTTCACGGAAAAGCTGATGGTCATCGATAATGATGATACTAGTCTTCAACGGCTTCTTCCTCCTAGTTTCTATTTATAATGCCTATTCTCTATAATTTATAAATGATAGGGAATTTGTATAAACACCAAAGTGCCTGCGCCTGGTTGTGAATCGATCGTCATTTCACCTTCAAGCAGCTCGACTCTCTCTCTCATGCCTACCAAGCCAAAGGAACCTTCTTTTTGAATCGAAGAATCAAACCCTTTCCCATCATCTTTGACGACGACGGTCACCATCTCTTTGGAAATGGACAGTTTAACTTGAACCTGTTTTGGCTCCGCGTGCTTCAATGAATTTTGTACAGCCTCTTGAACCAGCCTGAATAATGCGACCTCCATATCGGAAGGAAGCCTTTTGACCTGCCCAAGATTGACGAAATTCAAATTTACGCCAGTATTATAGTCTTCGGTCGTTTGCAGGTACTTTCTGAGGGTAGGTACAAGGCCTAAATCATCCAGTGCCATAGGACGAAGATCATAGATGATTCTACGCACTTCATATAAAGCATTTCTTACCATGACTTTTAAACTGCGGATTTCCACGAGCGCTTCATCAGGACCTCTCTCCCGTTGTACACGTTCTATCAGATCTGAACGCATCATGACATTTGCCAACATTTGAGCCGGACCATCATGAATTTCACGTGAGAGCTTTTTACGTTCCTGCTCCTGCGCTTCGATTATTTTCAAGCCGAAGTCCTGTTTGCGTTTAGCCTCTTGAAGCGCTTCCCCAACAAACTTAAGGTCCTGGGTTAAATAATTCTGTACAACCGAGATTTGCGAGACTAGATGTACGGCTTTATCGATCGTCTGCTGTAAACCCCTTAACCTTAATTCAAGTTCATCCCGGCGATTACGGAGCTCTTTCTCCAATTGCCGGTTTATTTGTAAATCGACTTGCAGCTTATGTGCCCTTTCATAAGCATCGCGCACCTGTTCTTCAGAAAAATGGTTGAAGTGCATACTGACTTCGGAAAGCCTTTTTCGAGCAAACCTGGCTTTTGAATCCAGTGCATCGCTGTCGGTTATCACAATGGCGACCCTTATTTTTACATCATCAAGCTCTTTTGTTAATGATTCAAAATCTTTGCGGCATTGTTCGCCGATATCAAAGACTTCATCCTTACTTTCACTAACAGTGCTCACCATTGTTTCTAAGATCTTGTCCAATGCTTTAGCATCAACTTTTTTTATGGACATTAAGATCCCTCCACTTAAATCAAAAGACTTAACATTTATTGTCTTAAAGACTATGTATATGGAAAAAGTTCATTTTCCTTTTTCATGAATGGTCAAATTTGGATGAAGTAACCTTCATGAACATATTGTACCAAAAAAAGAATAAAAATACGTAAATTTCATTACCGGATATTCACAAAATGTACATATATGGTATACATCTCGTATTCATGCCTATTATGGACAACATAATAGTCTACTCTACCTATTAAAGGTAAACGTCCATTTCCATTATCCTAATACAAATGATCCTATTCAATCAAATGGGATATTCCGCTCATTTGATTATTATATGAAACAGATGCATTTATTAAATGGCAAAATCCTTGAAATGAGAGGACATGAAATGGACAAGCAAGGATTTTGGCACAAAACTCAATGTTTTTCCTACAATGTTATTCTTTTAAGCATAAATGACCAGCAAATGACAATAACAAACAATAGAACTTATTATAACACGTACAAATTTTTCTTATATTAAAGTTTCTTTACACATACGACATAAAAATGACTGATCATTGCCACATTTTCCGCAAAGCTTTATAATGAATCAACTAATAGGAAGTACGAAGGTGGAATAGTAATGCTTACTCAATATTTAACGGTGACAGGTCGCGGGGAACATGAAATCGTCATTGAAAAGTCCCGTTTTATTTCCCACATCGCCCGTGTCGAAACAGAAGAAGCCGCCCAGGCCTTTATCCAGGAGATCAAGAAAAAGCACAAAGACGCCACACATAATTGTTCAGCCTATATGATCGGGGAACAAAACCAAATCCAAAAGGCCCTCGATGACGGAGAGCCAAGCGGTACTGCAGGCGTCCCTATCCTTGAAGTTCTTAAGAAAAAAGAACTAAAAGACACCGCAGTTGTGGTGACACGGTATTTTGGGGGTATCAAACTTGGTGCTGGCGGTCTCATTCGTGCTTATAGCAAAGCGACTTCAGAAGGAATAGATACTACAGGTGTAGTCATTAGAAAATTAATGAGGGTCATTTCGACAACTGTCGACTATACTTGGCTTGGAAAATTGGAAAATGAATTGCGGTCTTCAGTTTATCAAATAAAGGAAATTATGTACCTTGATCAGGTCAACATCCTTGTATATGTGGAGGAAACACAAAAAGAAGCATATACCGCCTGGATGACAGAGCTGACAAACGGTCAAGGCATTATTACCGAGGGGGAAATGCTATATTTAGAGCAAGCATTCTCCTGATTTTCTCCTGCATATATTTCCTTTTTTATGCTGTAATATAATTGAAAAGAAATATTTATTTTACGAAATTATTAAATCATTGTAAAATTAAGAGAAATATATGACGAAATATAAACTGTAGGATTCGAAAAATAGCGATTTATGTCTGAAGTTCGCTATTTAAAAGGAGAAGAAAAAGATGTCTACTACTAGGCGTGTCTATAAAATTAAGAAAACAAGGAAAAAAAGACGAAAGAGGCTTTGGTTACTCCTTGTTCCACTGCTGGTACTTGGTCTAGGAGCTACAACGTATGCTGCAACTCTATATATGAAAGCCCAAAATGTATTCAATGATTCCTATGATCCTGTGGAAGCTTCAGCTAAGAGAAGTGAAACGGTCGACCCGCTCGAAGATAATTTCTCCATTCTTTTCATAGGAATTGATGATAGTGATGAACGTGACTATAAAGGAAACTCACGCTCGGATGCTTTAATCTTGGCCACATTCAATAAAGATCAGAAATCTATTAAACTTTTAAGCATTCCACGTGACTCTTATGTGTATGTGCCAGCCAAAGGCGTAACCACGAAAATTAACGCTGCCCATGCGGCAGGTGGACCAAAAGCGACGATGGACACCGTAGAGGAACTTTTCGATGTCCCAGTCGATTACTATGTCCGCATGAACTTTAATGCTTTCATAGATGTCGTCAATTCATTGGATGGAATCGAAGTCGACGTACCCTATGAAATGAATGAAATGGATTCACATGACAAAAAGAATGCCATCCATCTCGAAAAAGGAGTACAGACTGTCAATGGTGAAGAAGCATTAGCCTTTGCACGAACTCGTAAGAAGGACAGTGATATTCAACGTGGTGAGCGTCAACAGGAAGTCCTTAAAGCCATTATCGCCAAAGCAACATCTGCTGGATCTTTAACGAAATATACAGACGTAATGGAAGCTGTCGGTGACAATATGACAACGAATCTTCAATTCTCACAAATTAGAGGTTTCATAAAATATGTCACTACCGATAAAGGCCTCGATCTTGAAACAATCAAACTTGAAGGCCAGGATTCCACCATAAACGGAACCTATTATTATCAGTTGAATGAAACATCAGTAGCGAATACGAAGCTACTGCTTCAATCCCACTTAAACTTGGGACCTAAAGACGCTACTAATCAAACTGAAGCCGTTCAATCAAAAATAGAAGAATAAAGTGAAAACCCCACTCCTCAAAGTGGGGTTTTCTTTATTCCTGATGATCCTGGCTACTTGCCTTTCTATCCCAACGGTAAAGCGCTCTTGTGATGAGCGTCCCCACCTCCAAAACAAAAAAAGCCTCCAACCATATCTGATTAGAGGCTTTTCATATCTTTCATTGTTCAAATCTAGTAATCTATTTGCAAAGCAATCATGGTTTGTTTTTAAAATTGAGTATCTTCAGCAGCGGCTGATAGTTTGAATTGACCAAGCCAATTTTCTCCACAAAAATCTCAATGATCAAAAGGAGACCCGTTACAAGGATCAAAGCTCCCCACATCGTTGCAAATGAAAAGATTATCGCAGCTAAGCCAAAGCAGGCAGCTAAAGCATAGATGAGCAAAACAGTCTGCTTATGAGTGAAGCCCAAATTTATTAAACAGTGATGTAAATGGGATTTATCAGCAGCTGAAATCGGCTGTTTATTGACGACCCTGCGGATAATCGCAAAAAATGTGTCTGAAATGGGAACACCCAAAATGATGATTGGCACGATCAAGGAAATCATCGTAACGTTTTTAAATCCTAGCAGGGAAAGAACAGCAATGATGTATCCTAAAAATAGGGCACCTGTATCTCCCATGAAAATCTTTGCAGGGTGAAAATTGTACTTCAAAAAGCCAAGAGTGCTTCCAATCACGATCAAGGCAACCATAGCAACGAATAAATCCCCTTTTATAAGGGCCATTGTTGCAATTGTCACTAATGCGATTGTTGAGACCCCGCCTGCAAGACCATCAAGTCCATCTATTAGGTTGATGGCATTAATGATACTGACAATCCATAAAATGGTGATCGGCGTACTTAAAATACCAAATTCAAGTGTATCGGTAATGAACGGCAAATTGATGAATTCCACTTCTAGTCCGCCCCATAATACGATAATGAGGGCAGCTAAAATCTGGCCCAGGAATTTGGGTGCAGCTCTTAATTCATAAATATCATCTGCTATCCCGATCAAAATAATCACAAGCGCGCCCACTAGAAGGGGCAATTGTTCCCACAAATCATTCGTAAAAAGTAGGAAGGTAATGAAAAAACTCAAAAATATCGCTAAACCGCCCATGCGCGGCATAATTTTACTATGCACTTTTCGCTCATTCGGTTTATCGGTAGCTCCTAATTTAAAGGCCAATTTTCCGACAAAAGGAGTCAAAAAAATGGATAATAAAAAGGCTACCAACAAGGCCCCTATTAACATCAAGAACCACCTCATTTCAACTAAAAATCTTAATGCCCGTAACGATCTATAAGAAAAAACCTATATATAATTGCTTATTTTAATTTTTCATCCTCAAATAAACATTATATACGTTCTTGGCTAAAATCTCTATAGAAAAGTTGTTTTTTGCAAATTTTTGTAAATCAGACCCTATCTTTGTCAGTTCACCTGATTCTTTTAATTCCAAAGCTTTGCAGATGGCCAACTTCAGCTGATTAACATTTCCGATATCCGTAATCCAGCCCTTGCTCCCATCCGGAATCAATTCTATTACACCGCCGACATCACTAGTGATTGCTGGAAGGCCAGACCTTGCTCCTTCAAGCAAAACAAGCGGGAAACTTTCACTGAAGGAAGTCAATAATGTGACATCCCCTATTGGATAGATTCTCTCTAAATCTTCACGATATCCTAAAAAGAACACATTTTTCGATAATCCCTTTCCCAAGACGAACTGCTCCAAATCCATCCTCCTGCTCCCGTCCCCAACAAGCAACAGCTTTACATGAGGAAATTCCGATACCACTTCACTCAATGCGGCTAAGGCAAATTCATGGCCTTTCACCGGTTCAAGCCTTGCGGGCATGATGATGATGAAATCCTCTTCCTCAAACCCGAGATCATCCCTTTGAAAGGGAACAGGCAATTCCTTTTCAAAGTCAATTCCATTTAGGATCTTGGTGATTTTAGACGAATGGATGCCTCGGTCTATCAAGTCCTCTTTAAAGCGATCGGATACGGCCAGGATATGATCGGCATATTGAAACGACCATACATTGAGGTCTGTAAACAGTTTTCCTTTTACACCCTTGCCTAGAAAATCATGATGGGGTGCACTGTGAACAGTAAGAAGCCAAGGGCGTTTAATGAGGCGCTTTAAAAAAGCACCATATATATTCGCACGCGGACCATGTGTATGGATGATGTCTATATTATTTAGACGGATAAAGTCCCTTAAAGGTTTCAAAATTGAAAGGTCATATTTGGAATGTTGCCTGAAAAGCTTGGTTTGTATCCCCGCAGACATGGCCCGCTGGTAAAGTTCACCATCTTCAAATAAACCCAGCATGAACTCCTCTTTATTCAATTGGTTCAGTAAGGACATAATATGAAACATACCGCCGCCAGTTTCATTACCAGCGTTTAAGTGCAAGACTTTCATCCAGGTCCACTCCTTATTTTCAGGAACGCTGTACCCTTTTCCTTAACCGCCTAACTTTGAATACGAATCTTGGCAGCGCAAGCATCCGTTTCCACCGTGAAGGTTGTTGGATTAGTCGGTACAACCATTCAAGACGCATCTTCTGCCAGAAAACCGGGGCGCGGTTCACTTTTCCTGCAAGAACATCAAAGCTTCCCCCAACTCCCATGAAAACACCCTTTTTAAATAAGGGATAATGCATCGAAACCCATTTTTCCTGTCTAGGAAACCCTAATGCAGTCAAAATGATGTCAGGTTCAAGTGCAGCAATGGACTTAGCCAAGTGTTCATCCTTAATATCAATGTAACCATGGTTGTATCCCACTAACTCGATACCTGGGTATTGCTCTTTTGCTTTAAGGGCCGCTGTTTTAATAACATGTTCTTCCGCCCCAAGCAGATATACCTTCAGGGCTTTCTCATCAGCGACCCGAAATAATTCATTCATTAAGTCGAATCCTGTAATCCGCTCTTGTAAAGGTTGATTTAGCCATTTAGAGGCCATAATAATACCAATGCCATCCGGCGTGATATAATCAGCCGATTTAATGATGTCCTTATAATCCTGATGTTCATTTGCATACTCCACTATTTCTGGGTTCGCCGTAACGACAAACGTTTTTTCCTGGTTCATTAATCTTGGATAGATCATCCGATTCATAAATTCATCCATATTGGTATCAATGAATGGTATGGATAGTATCTCAACAAACTTTTCTGTCATTTTTCTTCAGCCTTTCATATGTACTATACATCTAAAGGGTGGGGTATTATTCAAGAAATATTTTCATACACATCATAGAACGTGATTTTGATTCAAAGGTGGTTAATCATTTGAAGTTTCTAGAAAAACATTCATTACCCATTCTTATACTGTGCCTGCTTGTCCCATTGGCAGTGCCTTACCCTATCACCGGTTACATTGCTACGGCGTTGATGCTCGTTTTTATCGGTATAAATAAAAAAAACCCGTTATTAATTCTATTCATTTACTTCCCTGCCCGTCCCTTATTAATGGAACTGAATAGCGGCTTAACCTATACAGGTGATCTGATTATCCTCACCTTATTCATTTCTTTGCTTATTGAAAGATTCAAGAGAAACGATTGGTCCATTTCGAGGTATCATTTCACAGTGCCCTTTTGGCTGTTTTGTTTAGTTGGGTCCGTAGCTGGACTCATACACGGAGTGGGAATCCTCCCCATCCTATTTGAACTCCGGGCATTGCTTGTTACATTCTTGCTTCTTTACATTATCGGTGAATTAAATCTAGAAAGAAAGGATATCTTTCGCTTTTTGAAGGTAACCCTAGTATTTGCACTCATCCTTTGCCTTCATGGCATCGTGGAGAAAATCTTTTCACGTACGGTCCTGCTTCCCCACGCCTGGGAAATGTGGAACCTTTCACCAACGAACCGAATGAGGATTTATGGAGCACCTGGCAACCCTAATGTATTTGCCTTGTTCTTAAGCATCCAGTTATTTCTAAGTTTCTTTTTATTTCAAGCGCTGAAAAAGAATAAATTCATCGTCTTTGTAGCAGCCATCTTACTTTCTGGAACATTACTGCTCACCTATTCACGGGGTGCGATGATTGCATTCGGGTTCGCCGCACTTGTCTTCATGGTCTGGACTAAAAATAAATCATTTTTCAAATATGCTTTAGGAGCATTGGGTCTCGGCCTGCTTCTTATTTATTACCCGGTTTTATTCGCTTCAAGCAAAGTGGAGATATCTGCAGACGTTCCCATGGAAAATTTGGTGATTGGCAGCACCCCCACTTCCGAACATGAACATGCCCTCTCCAATCGTTTTTCAGAAATGTTCTCTGATAAGACTCTTCACCAGAGTACAGAATGGGGCCGTTTATATGTCTTAATCAAGGGAATTGAAATTTTCCAAGATCATCCCATAATTGGTACGGGGCTGGCTACTTTTGGCGATTCAGCCACCCTTTCCTTTCCTTCACCGATCTATCAGGAATACCAAATCGGTGAAAGGATGTATGCCGATAATCAATATATCCAGATTCTAGTTCAAACTGGGGCACTAGGTTTTCTTGGGGTTCTTGCCTTTGTCATTCTTGCCTTCCGTAAAATCATTATATCGGGAAATGGAACTTTTGCAGTCTTCACCCTCTGCCTGATGTCTGCAGCATTAATAGCAGGACTTTTTTACAATATTCTCGAAGATAAAACGTTTACCCTAATTTTTTATAGTTGTTTAGGATTCTGTTTACAAAAGGACATTATATTAAAGGATTGAAAATATGCCTACTCTTTCTCATGTAATTAAATCGGTCGGGCTCGTCACTATCATTGCAGCCATCGGAAAAGTCCTCGGATTCGGTCGGGAGTCGATCATAGCCGCCTATTTCGGTGCCTCATCAATGGCAGATGTTTTTTTCGTGGCAAGCCTCATTCCCACTATTCTGTTTACGGCTCTCGGCAGTGGCCTTCAGGCTGGCGTCATCCCCATTTACTTGGAAAAGAAAGCGAAAAACCCAAAGAGCGCTGATGAGTTCATCAGTGTCTTAGGTTCCTTCTTTATGCTGGTAGCCGGAGTCATGACCATTGCCTGCATGATTTTCGTCAAGCCGCTCGTCATGGTGGTGGCCCCTGGTTTCTCGGAATCAGAGCTTGCACTGACCGAATCCTTGACACGGATCATGCTTCCGAGTTTACTTTTTTTCACGCTTTCATACATGGCGACGGGCGTCCTGAATGCGAATAAGCGTTTTATCCTTCCTGCGCTTACTTCTACTGCCCAAAACACGGTCATCATTCTAGCCACCGTATTATTCGCTGCGGCCTTTGGGGTGGAAGGGTTGGCTTGGGGGTTCGTATTCGGTGCAGCCAGCCAATTCCTTATTCAATACCCATCATTAAAGAGATACGGAATCCGGCCCATCATCTCTTTCCTGCCCCACAAACGGCAGATCATTCAAACGCTGCACACGTTTTATCCTATTATCATCGCAGCTTTGGCCCTCCAATTGAATAGTGTCATCGATCGAATTATTGCCACCTCTCTCGAGACTGGAAGCGTATCAGCGCTTAACTATGCGAACCGGCTGCTTTGGCTGCCGTTAAGCATTGTCCTTACACCGCTGATTACCGTTTTGTATCCATCAATCGTCGAGCGAGCCCTTATAAGTTATCAATCTTTCCTTAATTTGACCTTAAAGGGGTTGAAGTCGCTTATATTCTTAGCCATTCCTTTCATGCTCGTCATGTTAATCAGCGGAAACAGCTTAATCACTCTGGCTTTCCAACGTGGAGCTTTTGATGCTTCGGCTACAGAAACAACTTATGCGGCATTTTTCTTTTATTCAGCTTGCCTCCCATTCTTTGCCCTTAGGGATTATTTGATGAATGCCTTCTACGCCTTAAAAAAAACAAAAGTGGCTATGTATTCCTGCTTGATTGCCGTATTACTTAATGTCCTGCTCAGCTGGGTCCTATCACGTTATCTCGGTGTCGGTGGAATCGCCTTGGCCTCGGGCATTTCCATGCTCCTGCAATCTCTCTACTTATTTAGCTTCCTTTGGCTTAAAACAAAAAGAGAGGATATAGCCGCTTTCAGGGAAGTTTTTCAGGAAAGCGGAAAGCTGATCATCATTGGATCGATCATTTATGGACTTGCTCTCTGGATCCACCCACTTACACTACCGTTTCCCATCATTGTGGAATTAGTAATCATCTCGCTCCTTGTTTTCGGATTGTATATCGCATTATCCATGCTTTTTAAAGTAACCAGCCTGCAAGGATTGAGAAAGATCAAATCGAATTAATACATTAGAAGAAGGAGTGCCATTATGAACATATTAATTACAACGATTTTCAACTACCCTCATGAAGGAGGGCTATCAAGTCATATCACTACGTTAAAAAAGGGGTTGATGTCACGGGGCCATAGTGTAGATATATTATCTTTCTCTCAATTACCACCATTCAAAAAGAAGTTACTCGCCCAGGCTCCCGGTTTTTTATTGAATAAAGTAAAACAGGGAAGCGGTCAGCTTTACAATGACCGTCAACGCCAGAAATTATTGGCTTCTTCCATCAAAAGCTTGAAAAAGAACTATGATGTCATTAATGCACAAGACATTTTCGCAACACTTGCCTCCATTGATTCCGGGATTCCAACGGTGCAAACTGTCCATGGATATTATTCATTCGAAGCAGTTAGCAGAGGCGCTCTACTTCCGGATAGTGAAGAGGATTTAATCATTCGGGAGCTTGAAAGAAAAGCCTATCAGTCGGCTGCAAAAGTGGTGACGGTCGATCACAGGATCAAAGACTATATAAACCATTTAGCACATATCGAAGCGGATACGATTAAGAACTTCATTGACGTGTCCGCTTTCAAACCGGACAGAGCTAAGCGTGAACACACCCGTCAAGATTTCAAAATTCCCCTACATAAAAAGATGCTTTTCGTTCCTAGAAGAATGACCGAAAAGAACGGTGTCATCTATCCGCTCATGGCTCTTCCTGAGGTGCTCGAGAATCATCATGATACGGTATTGGTTTATGCAGGTACAGGAGAACAGCGAACAAGGCTTGAAGAAACGGCAGCAAAACTGGAATTAACCGATTCCGTGCTTTTCTTAGGGTCAGTGCCATTCGAGAAAATGCATAACCTCTATGAAGCGTCAGATATCGTACTCATCCCAAGTGTTCATTCGCACGGCGTGGAAGAAGCGACATCCATTTCTGCACTAGAAGCGATGAGTTGCCGTTCACCCGTCATTGCCAGTGCAATCGGAGGATTAAAGGAAATTCTAGATGATGGTGAAGATGGTCTGCTAGTGGAAGAGAAAAATATAAAAGCACTTGCACAAGCCATCTCAAATTTGCTTCATGACCCAGCATATGCTGCTACGTTAGCCTCTAACGCGAGATATAAAATGGAAAGCGAATACTCCCACCTTACCGCAGCAGAGCGGTTCGAGAATGCTTACCAAGAAGTGCTTAACTAAAAAATAAGCAGACCCAATGCTAGGGTCTGCTTATCCTTTTCATACCAGTGCAGTACTGCGCCGTTTCATTTGTTCTTCACGGTACTTTTTCTGCTCTTTTTTAGACATGGCGTTATATTCTTTCAAGAATGCTTCATATTGCGGCATGACTTCGTTCATGGCACCGTATGCTTTTAACTCTCCGTATTCAAGCCATAAAGCTTTTTGGCAGAATTTCTTCATCTGGCCGATTGAATGGCTGACGAAGAACATCGTTTTACCATTTTTCTTAAACTCGTTCATCTTCTCCAGACACTTTTCAGAAAAGTTTTTATCCCCCACTGATAAGGCTTCATCGATGATAAGGATATCTGGATCTATATGCACAGAAATCGAGAAACCAAGTCTGGACTTCATTCCGCTTGAGTAGGATTTCACTGGTTGATCAATGAACTTACCGAGCTCTGAAAACTCGATGATCTCAGGCTCCAGTCCTTTGATTTGATTCTTGTCGAATCCAAGCATCAGCATTTTCAGTTCGATGTTTTCCCTGCCCGTCAATTGATTATTAAGGCCCGATGAAACGGCTATCAAAGCCGGTTTTCCGTTGGTTTGGACATTTCCATCCGTTGGAGGGATAATCCCGGCAATAATATTGGACAAAGTTGATTTCCCGGAACCGTTGACACCGACAAATCCGATCACATCACCCTTTTCCGCTTCAAAACTAACATTCCTCAGAGCAAAATACTCTTCACCATAGCTTTTCGGTAAAAGGAGATCCAACAATTTTTCCGAGCTTTTATTATATAATTTATATTTTTTCGTTACGTCTTTGACAATTACCGATTTTTCCAATTTTTCTCACTTCCGTTTACTTAAAGTCAACAAAGCGATCTCTAAACCTAACATGCAGCGAGGAACCTATCAAAAAGAAGAGGATTACGACTGCCCAGAAATAAAGCGTATATTCCCAATGCACTATCAGGTACCATGATTCCCCCAATAACGAAGCCCGATACCCATCCACAATATAATATAGTGGATTCAACTTCATGATATTGGCGATGATCGGATGATCATTAGCATTTATTACCCAAAGGATTGGTGTTAAATAAAACAGTACTTTCATTAAGGACACGATTATATTTTGAACATCACGAATGATGGTAGCTAAGGTTGAAGAAATTAATCCAAATGAAAATAACAAGGTAACCGTAGCTACAATAAAATACGGCAGTTGTATGATATAAAATGTAGGGAGGTAACCAGTAAAGCCTAAAAGAATGATAATCACTCCAAGCAGCAGAAGATGCTGGTATAGCTTCGCAAAAATGACATAAGTAGGAATGACACTCAGCGGAAAGCTCATCTTGGATACCATATTCAGTCGGGAATAGACAGATTTGGATACCTGGGTAGTGGTAGCCGTCACAAAAAACCAGACTACAATCCCTGCCATCAACCATGGAAGGAACTCCTCTCCGCGATTTAAGATCCCAAATCCGAACACGAACCAATAGATCGAAATCTGAATCATCGGACTGATGATCTCCCATAGGATTCCCAGATAGTTACTGCTGTTGGCACTTTTCACCTCATAAACAGACAAACGCCTTGCCAAATAAAAATTATTAATTTGTTCTTTTAAAACGGTCAAAGCTGAACTCATATATTACACAGACCTTCCTAAAAACACTTTTTCTATAACACGTCGTGTAGCCTGGCCATCCTCGAGCGCACAAAACCGTTCGTGAAAACGATTCATTTCAACTGTATTTTCTGATTCAATGGCCTTGATGCTATCAATGATTTCATCAGACGTTTTAACTAACGAACCTGGTGCATTCGTTTCAAAATCAAAGTAAAACCCGCGAAGCTTGTCCCTGTAGTTTTCTATATCATATACATAGAAAAGCATCGGACGCTTTAAATTAGCGTAATCAAAGAATACGGAGGAATAATCCGTTATTAATAAATCTGAAATTAGATACAAATGACTGATATCTTCATAACTGGATAGATTGTAGGCGAACCCTTGATAAGCCGATAAATCCAAGTTCTCGGAAATTAAATAATGAAGACGGAGCAATATAACATACTCATCCCCTAATTCCTGTTTCAATTGATTCAAATCCAGTTTAATTTCAAACTTATATTTCCCCTTGCCATAAAACTCATCATCTCTCCACGTAGGGGCATATAAAATGACCTTTTTCCCTGTTGGTATACCCAACTTCCGTTTCAATGAATCGATTGTATCACGATTATTTCCATTGTAAAGTAAATCATTACGTGGATAACCTGTTTCGATAATTTTAGAATGATCGACATTGAAGGCTCTGGCAAAAATCTCACTAGAATAAGCGTTAGGAGATATTAAATAATCCCATTTGCTTGATTCGGCATGGAAGTTTTCTTTATAACTTTCCGTGGTCGTCCCAGGCATATGCACTTCCTTCATATCTGCAGCAAGTTTCTTTAAAGGAGTCCCATGCCATGTTTGCAAATAGACTGTGTGCTTCGGCTTAGGAATCCACAGCGGCAGCCTGCTGTTCGTAACCCAATAGCGGGCTCGAGTCATTTTGAGCAGCCAACTAAGTGAAAAACGTTTGAGATATGGAATACCTGCCCCTTCGAATTGAGATGTATACCTTTTATCTACACTCCAATACATTTTATATTCTGGATGGTGACTCTGCAAGTATTCATATATCGCCCGGGGATTGCAGCTATACTGCTTGCCTAAAAAGCTTTCGAAAACAACAAGCTTTTGATCTGCAGGCAACACTTTACCTGCCACGGCGAAAGCCATTTTATAGGCGCTTGTTAGCATAGCCTTCCCTTTCGTCACTATTGATGCCATATGCTTCCCCTTTCAAAAAAAGAACCGACTGTTAAACAGCCGGTATATTCATGATCTCATTGAATGTCATCTAAACAGTAGTATTGCTCTTCACAAACACTTCCTCTACAACGCGTTTAGAGGATTCCCCGCATTCTAAATAGCAAAACTTTTGATAAAACTCTTCAAATCGTTCACTTAATTTGAAATTGCTTCTTTCGATATTTCTGACCTCTTCAATAAGTTCTTCTGTGGTCTTTGTCAAAAGACCAGGTGCTTTCTCTTCAAAGTCAAAATAGAAGCCCCTTAAGTTATCACGGTAATCTTCTATATCGTACGTAAAGAAAATCATGGGTCTTCTTAAGTTCGCATAATCGAAGAATACGGAGGAATAGTCCGTCACTAGTAAATCAGATATCAAATATAGTTCGCGAATGTCCTCTAAATGAGAGAAATCATAAGCGAAGCCTTCAAATTCGGAAAGATCCATGTTCTGGGCCACTAAATAATGCATACGCATGATGACAATATAGGAATCGCCAAGCTCTTCCTGCATACGCGCTAAATCCAGCTCCAAATTAAACTTATATTTCCCTTTCCTGAAAAATTGATTATCTCTCCAAGTCGGGGCATACAAAATAAGTTTCTTATCAAGCGGAAGATTGAATTTCCTTTTCAGCTCATTAATCGTTTCTTCATTATTGGAGTTATGCAAGAAATCGTTACGAGGGTAACCTGACTCAATCATCTTCCGGTCGAACTGGAATGCCCTTTGGAAAATCTCTGTGGAATACGCGTTTGGTGAAACTAGATAATCCCAGTTACTCGCTTCCCTCAAGAAGTTCGCTTTATATTTGTCCGTATTGGTCCCAGGCATATGCACTTCATCCATATCCATCGCAAGACGCTTAAGCGGAGTTCCATGCCAAGTTTGAATATATATCGTGTGTTTAGGCTTTGGAATCCACAGCGGGAATCGTACATTGTTAACCCAGTACTTTGCCCTCGTCATGATCAATAACCATCGGATGGAAAAACGTCTGACATACTCTACATCCTTTTGAGCAAAATACTTCATTGAAGCACGGTCGACGCTCCACACCAGTTTATAGTCTGGGTTATTCACTTTCATGTATTCATATATGGCCCTAGGACTGTCGCTATATTGCTTGCCATGATAGCTTTCGAATACCGCCAATTTTTTATTGGCTGGAATAAGCAAGCTCAATAAAGCAAAAGCTGACTTGTACCATTTCCTCAGACGCTTACTTCTTCTGGTTTTCACCCAGGTACTTTTCGCTTTTTTGAGAACCTGCGTTTTAAAATTATATTTAGATGCAGATAAAGAAAAGTACTTCGATATTTTTGTTGCTTTTATTTTAATTTGTATTTTTTTATCCTGTACTTTAATTATTCTTTTTGCAGGCAGATCCTTTATAGTACTGCATTTCATCCGAACACTTCTTATTTCTTCCATTTCACCATTTCTTTGATAATGCAGAACTGTATAGAACATGAAATACTTTGGCTGCTCTCCATCGATTTCAGATCTCAGGTCGACCTCGCCTTCAAAACCGATATTTTCATGAAGCTTGATTCCAGGAAACTTTTCCAGTAGGTCTTCACGTTCAAAACCAGTCAAAGGTATGATAACTTCTTCTTCATTTAAATTATTCCTGACCAGTAATTCAACTTTTTTGAATTCAAGCTCATCCAATTGGAATAACGGAGGGTAATTAAAATGGCCATTAAAATGAAAAGTGCCATCCTTTCGAAGCTCAATATCTTCAAAAAAGGAAAACATCTTATAATCATTCGCATAAAAGGAAAGGTTGCCTTTTTTTGTCGCAAATGGATAAAACATTTTCTTACGATCTTCATTCAGACTGGAAAAGAAATTCAACTGGCGCTTTTTACTTTTTATCCGTGTTGTAACAGGTGCCCCTTCGATTTCCCGAAGGATATGCAAATCCCACATTTCACCATCAATAAGGCGATCTTCTAGTGGTTGATACGGCAGCTTCACTTCAAATAAAAAATAATCATCCGTTTGATCTTTCACATGAAAATCCAAACTGATTATATCATCTATATTGTATCTATTCGTTAAAATAAAAGAATGACTCTCTATTCCCTCAAGAAAACTCTGCTTTATGGCTATTTCTATATAATAAACTTCATCAATAAGCCGAACATTCATCGTTTTTCTATTCTTAAAAATATAGTTCTCCATTTTGAAGAAATTCCCCTCTCGGCAGCAAGCATTCATATGCTTCAAATAAGAATATTATAGGATTACAAACATCTAATTTCAAACTTACTTTTATCTAATATCATTTATTTTATTACAATGACCCATTTTCTACCTTGAATTTTCAATAATCAATTGAATAGTTCAAACAATTGTCATTTTTAATTTAGGAAACCTAAACAAGTCTAGCAAAAAAATTGTATCCGGTCTATTACCTAGCCATTTTTAACATAAATGAAATATACCTTCCTTTTACTGAATTAGTTATGTGTTATACTAAAACTCTGATTATCACTATATATCAATATAACTTTAGTTATTCATTCTTGATAAACAACCAATTAAATTATAGAATTGAATCCAAAATTACGATTTACATTATCTTTATAATCTAACAGGATTGTAAAATTTTTGTGGTTCAATTGTAAATTTTATTTGTTATAATTAGATAGACAAGACATCTAAGCTTGATCATTTATAAATAACGAACCACTCTTTTTTTTTGCGACCATCAAGATTAAATATATAAATACATTTGTACAGGAGGAATAAATATGAAGAAAGTAATCACTTATGGAACTTTTGATTTGCTTCATTGGGGTCATATCAATCTATTAAAACGCGCTAAAGATTTAGGGGATTATCTTATCGTTGCCATTTCCACAGATGAATTCAATGCTTTAAAAGACAAAAAAGCTTATCATAGCTTTGAAAATAGAAAAATGATCCTTGAATCAATCCGCTATGTGGATGAAGTCATACCAGAAGACAAGTGGGAACAAAAAAGAGAAGACATCGTTCGTGAAGGCGTAGATATCTTTGTAATGGGAGACGACTGGAAAGGTCAATTCGATGAATTAGCTGAAGTTTGTGAAGTGGTCTACCTGCCAAGAACAATCGGCATTTCCACATCCCAAATCAAAGATGACCTTTTACAAGTAACGAATGGCTAAAGAATTCGTGATAGGGATTTATCTACTTTGTTTCAAAGTTTTATTCTCTATCTTTAAACTTTTCCCTTTACAAGACAAAACGACCTTTGTCACATCATTCGGGGACAATTGCCAATATATTGCAGACGAAATGGACAAGCAGGACATTTCTGTTCAAAAAGTATTTTTAATGAAACCGAGCAGTCATATACATGTGGAGGACGATGGGCAAACCATCGTCCTTCCGTTTGAATCTAAAAATATCATTGCCATGATCCGTTCGATTTATCATCTCGCAACATCCAAATGGATTATCATTGATAATTATTATGGCTTTCTTTCAGCTATTTCATTCAAAAAGCAAGTGATTTGTGTTCAAGTGTGGCATGCGGCCGGTGCCATTAAGCAATTCGGGGCAAAAGACCCTTCCATTCAAACCCGCTCTGCAGGAGCGAGGAAAAGGTTTTTAGAGGTCTATCGAAAGTTTGATTATATTACGGCAGGTTCAGAGCGAATGGCGGAAATTTTTCAAGAAAGTTTTCAATTACCATCTTCGCATATACTAAGGACTGGGATACCTCGGACCGATTTCTTTTTCAATGATGCGTCAAAGAAAGCTGCACGTAGTTCGTTGCTTGCCAAGCATCCAGAACTTGAGCATAAGAAAATCATGTTATATGCCCCTACATTTCGTAATGATGGCTTGAACAGCGGAGAGATTGGATTAGATTTGGAATTACTCTACAAGAAACTGCAGGGTGAAAATTATGCGCTATTACTTAAACTGCATCCAGCGGTAAAAGCGGAACATGATTTCCAACATCAATTTCCAGGGTTCGTTTACCCTGTTAGTAGTGATTTTCACGTAAATGAACTGCTAATCAGTACGGATCTTTTAATTACCGATTACTCTTCGATTCCATTTGAATTCTCTTTTTTAAACAGACCGATGATTTTCTTTGCATATGACCTGGAAAAGTATGTACAGGAACGAGGCTTTTGGGAGGATTACTCCTCTTCCATGCCTGGACCGGTCGTATCCACCACAGAAGAGCTCTTAAAGAAAATCCAAGTGCCCGATCAACATTCGTTAATGAAAATCGCTCCCTTTAAACAAAAATGGAATCAATATTCTACAGGAAATTCAAGCAGAAATTTAGTTGAATTCCTATATAAGTAAAACCATTCACCCACTTCGTATAACGAAGTGGGTGTTTACTTGTTAAAGAAGAAGTACATCACAATGTGAAATTATATGAGGCAGGAAAATTGCGCCATTTTTACAGGGTACGACAAACGGAAATGCTCAAATCCGAATTGTGAAAAAAGACTCACAATATAGAAAAAAATGTAGATTTTATTACTCAATTCCAACCAATATAAACCAGTCTAATACTACTATTTTCCCCTTGTAATAAAATTGTAATATAAATATTCCCATTTAATTTGTTAGAATAGGGAAAAAGACATATTAGAGGTGGAAAACCGTGAAAAAAAGTGTAGTCGCATTTTCGACATTAGCCATTTTATCTTCGACTTTTGTTTCTCCTGCCCTTGCCAGTACATATACAGTCAAAAGCGGCGATAACTTAAGTAAAATCGCTCAGAAGCATAAAACGACGGTAAAGGACTTAAAACAGCTTAATAACTTAAAATCAGACTTTTTGAAAATCAATCAGAAATTAATTATTTCCAACTCCAAAACAACATCAAATGCATCTTCAGTTTCCGTGAAAAAAACAAAAAATACGACATATACCATTGTTCCAGGTGATACATTAACTAGGATAGCAAACAAGCATAACCTTACACTTGTAGAATTGATGAAATTGAATAACTTAAAATCAGACAGAATTTATGCAGGTGCAAAACTTATCGTATCTAAATCAACCACTACCACTACCATTGATTTACCCAGCAGCTCCAAGCCATCGAATGTTACACAGACCCCAGCCCATTCGGCTACATACGTTGTGGTGAAAGGTGACACCCTTTCCAAAATTTCCAGAAAAACAAACTTGACTGTGGCTCAACTTAAATCAATCAACTCGTTAAAGTCTGATTTAATCAGAGTTGGACAAGACCTAAAATTAAGCAAATCAACGAGTACAGCTCCTGCAGATAAAAATGATGGACAAGTAGAAGTCCCAAGTTCTGGAAACAAAGTGACCAAAGTCGTTTCTGAAGCAAAGAAGTTAATTGGAACTCCTTATTCATGGGCGGGCGCCTCCCCAGCAGGTTTCGATTGCAGCGGGTTTATTTACTATACATTCAAGAAGGCTGGATATGAAGTTTCCAGGCTTTCATCTTCCACATATTATGATATGGGTAAAAAGGTTACAACGCCTAAAAGTGGCGACCTTATCTTCTTTGCAACAGGTTCCAATAAATCAGTGGTAAGCCATATGGGAATCTACTTGGGCGGTGGGGAGTTCATTCATGCCTCATCAAGTAAAGGCGTAACGATCAGTACTACTTCAAACTCTTATTTCAAAAGTAAAATTATCGGTTATAGAAGTTTATAAGATTTACTTGCCAGACTTTATCTTAAAGTCTGGCAATTTTATATACTAGAAATCTTCTTATTATCCAAGTGATGAATATTACAAATATTCCGAATGACAGATAGCGAAGGAATTCAGTTTCTGGGATTCCTTCGTTTTTTTGATTGAAAACAGGAAAATATGCACTCTATCTACAAAAAGAAACTATTCTATTTTTGACAAAAAAAAGGTATAGTTAAAAACATAGGTACTTTTTCACACCTTCCATTTTAATGGATGGTCTAAGGAGGAATATACATGAGATCCGAACATAAAAAAAAGAAAAAGAAACGTAAAACGTTTAAAATAATCGGCTTTACCCTACTTCTCCTTTTCATTGGCGGAGGTGCTTATGCCGCTTCAGTTTATCAATCTTTAGCAGGTGCGATCCATACTATGCAGGGTACAGAGCATAAAACGGATAAACGTGTAGAAGATATTAAGTTCAAAAGCAAAGATCCATTTTCGTTACTAATTCTTGGTGTAGATGAAAGAAAAAATGACACAGGCCGATCAGATACAATGATTATCATGACGGTTAATCCTAAAAAAGAATCCATTGAATTATTGAGCTTACCGAGAGATACGCGTACAGAAATCATCGGTAAAGGCACAAATGATAAAATGAACCATGCCTATGCGTTTGGCGGAGTTGCCATGTCGATTAACACAGTGGAAGCCTATATGGATATCCCGATCGATTATTACGTCAAGATGAATATGGAAGGCTTTCAGGATATCGTGAATGCTGTAGGTGGTGTCACAGTTGCTAATGATATGGACCTTTCCTATAAAGGATATAACTTTAAAAAAGGCACCATCGACTTAAATGGTAAAGAGGCATTGATTTATTCCCGAATCCGCAAGGAAGACCCTCGCGGAGATTATGGACGGCAAATGCGGCAACGCCAGGTTATCCAAGCTGTCATGAAAAAAGGGTCAAGCCTTTCAACACTTACCAATTATGACGATATATTCGAGGCATTAGGTAAAAACGTTGAAACCAATTTAACTTTCAATGAAATGTTGAGTATCCAAAAAAACTATAAATCATCACTAAAAAATATTGAACAATATACACTTGAAGGTAACAATCAAAAGGTAGATGGCGTTTGGTACAACATTGTTCCAGAAGAAACAAGGCTCGAAGCACAGAACCGTGTCAAAACACATCTTGGATTATAATGGAGGAGGATGACATTTTGTCATCCTCTTTTTTAGTTCAATCCTTTGTTTGATTAAAATAATCAGAACGGATCACTTGGTCACTCAGGTCAATTTCCTTTTGGTCTTCAGGTAGAAATTCCACGGCCTTGCCTTTGCCATTTATTTTCATTTGAGAACCATAATCCCCTTTTAATATCAAAGCATCGCCCTCTTCCCCATTCAGCATGCTCCCTCCAAAGTATGAGAAACTCTTAATATTGAACAAATCATAAAGAGTTGGTAAAATGTCAACCTGCCCCGCCACCTTATCAATCGTCCTTCCTTCCATATCTTCCTGATAAATGATCACCGGAATGGGCATATACTTTTCAATCCACTCGTCATCGCTAATTTTACTATCATAATACGCTTCGACCTCTTGTTTATCTTTTAAAAATAATCCATCATGATCTCCGTATATGACGATTACACTGTCTTTCAATTTTCCATCATTCTTCAACTTCTTTACGAATTCCCCTATGGCCGAATCTGTATAATGTATAGCTTCAAAATACTTAGTCAGATAACTGTCCTCTTTTCCTACTTTAGGTTTCCATGTTATCTTTTCCTTCGGTAATGAAAAAGGTACATGACTGGTCAATGTCACGAAAAAAGCATAATAAGGTTTTTGTTCATCTTTTAAGAAATTATAGCTTTGATTGAAAAAACTGCGGTCTCCCAATCCCATCGAAATCATCTCATCTTGCTGCATATCTTCTATGGAAACATAGTCATCAAACCCCAATGAGGGATATGCATGCTGCCTATTCCAAAAATCTTCTTCATCTCCATGGAAAGCGTAGCTTTTATAACCCGACTTCTTTAATTCTTTAGCAAGACCCGGAAAATCATTATAAGGGAACCGGAAAAAGGTCGCACCTTGCTTTAAAGGATATAAACCGGTATTCACGATCAGCTCTCCGTCAGATGAATTTCCAAATACCGTCTGCGGATATACATGCGGGAAGTATAAACCCTCTTTCGCCAATTCATTCATGAATGGCGTGACTTCCTGTCCGGCACTCTTTTGAAATAGCGGAAAAGCCTGTAATGATTCCACCTGGATGATAATGATATTCTTACCCTCCAGTGAGCCAGAATGGGCATGGTCCTGCCTTTTCTTTTTATTGAAGTAATCCGAAACGGACTTCTTTTCATTAGAAGACAACCCGTGCTTTCCCGAGTCAGTAAAGTAGGCATACGTATCCAATACGTGATGACCGATCGGTCCCCAGGTTCGCAAGAAGGTATTCGCCTCATAACGCCTGGTTATATCGACCTGGTCGATAAAAATATTTTTTGCCGGTTTAAGCCCTGCTATCATAAGGAATATTACGGCTGGTACAAGTGCCATATGCTTCAGGGGGTATTTTTTCTTCATGAACGACTCGGCAATTGGAATGCCTACCAAAAGAAAGAGAGCATCCTTCATGTCCATCATACTGAATATACTTTCACCGAGCCCATTCAAATTGCTTTGTTGCATCCACATATAGGAACTAATAGGTGTTGAGTAATAGCGATAAAACCAAATGTCCCCAAGGAAAAAGGCCATGATTGAAAGAATACAGACTGAAAAAAGGATGCCCTTTACGATCCGATTCGGTATCCATTCCTTTAGATAAACAATAAAACCGGCAACGCCGATGATGATTGTAAAAATGCCGATTGAAAGATCATTACCCATCCTATCATTCGTATAAATGAAAAGTATGGCCACGATTGAAATGGACAGGATCTCAAATAGCCTCTCCCTCAATCGCTGGTTTAAGTTATACTTCATGCTCCTGCCACTTTCCTCTTCATTATTTTCTAGGCCTCAGTCAGCCAGATTGCGGAAGATTACTTATAAATATTACTTAGCGTTGCCATTTATGAGAAAATGCACACAGAAAACAGCATAAATATTTGGAAGTTTTCAAACTAGTCATTATACTTCCCCTTATAACAAAAAGCCTTCATCCATTAAAAGATGAGGGCTTTGATTTGGCTACCGGGGCAAAAAAGCTACCGATTGCCGCCAGATCATATGTTATTTTGTTACTTTCCCTTCCATTCAAAAACGATCTTCCAATCATCATCAGGAATCGATTCTGCCAACATATCCTCTTCCTCGAATACGAAACGCCATGGCATGCTTGAAAGGGCTGGTAACTCACCCAGCTTTGATAAATCAAATGCCTTTTTAGCCAATAGTTCTCCGCTATTATCCACCAAAAGTAAATGAACGATATTGAACTCGACAGCTTTCTCCAATGAATTTCGTAGAAAAGCAACTATGAATACATCCCCCTCCATCCTCGTAAGCTTAACGCCGGATATGGAAATTTGGTTCGGTTTTAATGATGGCAGTCTTTGATGATGGAATTTGTATACGTATTCTTCTTGCTTGGACGCTTCCCAATCATTGTGAAACACCAAAGAAGTTTGAACAACGTCTTCCTGTGTGGCAATCTCATTTTCTGAAGCTAACATATTTCTCCCTTCAATAACCCTTTTATCTCTTTTTCCGAATAAACTCACCGTTCATCACTCTCCAAAGCCGCTTCATCTAACTGATTGCTTTTTACGTATTCCATAAAATGAATGCTGATCTCCGACTCTATTTTACATAATAGAAGATTGAATTGATTAAGCGCTTCTTTTTCAAACAACATATATGGGTCCTGTTGTCCATACCCGCTTAAACTAATGCCTTCCTTCAAACTATTCATTAAGTCTAAATGGTTCATCCAATTAGTATCAATGTGCTGCAGCATGAAAGCACGCAGCTGATTTCCCCATTCTGCATCGTGCTGGAACATTACTAGTATCGGTTCCATTTCACCTAAGGCATCCAATGCTTTTCCCTCGACGATTCGACCTTCTAGATCCTTCAAATCCTTCGCTTGCCAATCCAGTGTTAGGAGGACAAGGGAAAGCTCTTCAATAAAGGAAATCACATCCGGTTCTTCTATTTGCTCAGAGTAATATTTCCCCACAAGCCTGTGAATGTACCTTTCGATATATTCATGTAAAATGTTCAACATCCCGCCAGATTCCATATCAAGGATACGATCTCTCATCGTGTACATGATTTTACTCTGTTCATTCAATACATCTTCCAACTTCAATAAGTGGTTACGGCTTGAATGATGCATCTGCTCAATCGTTTCCTGCACCTTTTTCACGAATTTATCAGGTGCAGGGCCCCTCACCAATCCGTTTTCATTCGTTTTGACCTTGTTTTTATATCGTTCGATTTCTTCTTCATCATAGTAATCAAACAATTCATCTTCTAAAGAAATGATGAATTGTGAGGAACCTGGATCACCTTGCCGGCCGGAACGTCCCCTTAGCTGCATATCGATTCGATTACTCTCGTGCCGCTCCGTACCTATGATATGAAGTCCGCCCAATTCCTTTACAGAGTCGTCCAGTATTATATCCGTTCCTCTTCCAGCCATGTTCGTAGCCAGCATGACTTGATTTTTTTGCCCGGCTTTGGCGATGATTTTCGCTTCATCTTCTTCCGTCTTTGCATTGAGAATCTGATGCTTGATTTTTACCTTATCTAAATGAATCGATATTTTTTCTGATTGCTCAATGGATGTCGTCCCGATCAGAATAGGTCTACCTTCTTCATGAATCCGCTTTACTTCCGTGACGATTTTATTGATTTTGCTTATATCATCCTTATAAATCAGATCGATCGCGTCAACTCGATTAACGGGCCTATTAGTGGGAATTTCAATGACGGGAAGCTGATATGTTTCCCAGAATTCCGCCTTAGAAGGCAGTGCACTGCCTGTCATCCCAGACAGTGAATGATATAAACGGAAATAATTTTGGATGGTAATCGAAGCCTGTGTTTCATTTTCTTCAGAAATCTCCAAGCCCTCTTTTGCCTCAATTGCTTGTTGAAGCCCATTGCTGAAACTTCTTCCTTCCATCACCCTGCCTGTGAATTTATCGATTAATGAAATCTTTTCATCCTTGACAATATAGTCCACATCCAATTTCATAATCGCACGGGCTTTGAGCGCCTGTGTAGCATTATGTAATAACTCTTGATGCTCCAGTTCATACAAATTGTCGATGCCAAAAGCTTCTTCAATCTTGGAAGCGCCTCGATCAGTGAAAAAGACAGCCTTTGATTCAATGAAAATTTCATAATCTTCTTTTTCTATAAATGACTTCAAGATTTCTGCCGTGATTTGATGAAGCTCGGTTCCGTCACTTGACTTGCCCGCAATGATTAATGGTGTCCTCGCTTCATCAATCAAGATGCTGTCAATCTCATCGACAATGGCAAATTGATGCCCTCTTTGCACTTTTTCCTCTCTTCGGAAAACCATATTATCACGCAAATAATCGAAGCCAAACTCCGTTGCCGTTCCATACGTGATATCTGCCGCATAAGCTTCACGTTTTGCAGTTGGATCCATTCGGGAAATGTTCAAACCAACCGTCAGTCCTAGAAATCCATGAATTTCCCCCATTAATTCCATATCACGCCTGGCCAGATATTCATTGGCCGTAATGATATGGACACCCTTTCCATCAAGTGCTTGTAAATAGCTAGGCAAAGGGGAGACAAGCGTCTTCCCCTCGCCCGTATTCATTTGTGCGATGCCCCCTTCATTCAAGACAAAACCTCCAGCAATCTGAACGTCATAATGCCTAAGATTCAGCACTCGTTTAGAGGCCTCACGAACCACCGCAAAAGCCTCGGTTTGGATATTCATTTTATGTTCCCCAGTATCCAAAGCGTTTTTAAATTCATCCTTCATTCCGCTTAGTTCTTGATCTGAGTATGTTTTGTATTTACCTTCTAGTCGATTCACATCTTCTACAAACTTATATATGTGCTTTAAGTCTTTAGAGCCTTCTTTGAAGAACTTTTTCATACTCGATAGCATAGGGTTCTCTCTCCTATTTCAATTGACCTCTAGTGAAATTATATCAGTTATATATTTACTGTTTATTAATTATTACCTATATATTGTAATTAATAGAAAATCTTTTTTTTGCCTGCTTCTCTTTTTCACTAAAGTTGGAAATGAGTCACTTTCTCCCGCTTACACATTCTATCAATGGTTTTAAATCTGTCATAACACTAAATAATGATGATTTATTCTGGTCAAGTGTAAGTGTCCTTTCCATTTTCCTTATCCTGTTCACCCTGCTTTCCGTAACAGTCATTTGGTTCAAATCTGGGCGGACTTCACAACGAACAGAAATCCATGCATAAAAGATTCCCTCTTCCTTGAATACCAGGAAGGGGGGTTTTTTTATGGATTTTAACAAATAATAGGAAGACTTTCACCAAAAATGGAGGATTACAGATGAAGAAGACATCCAGAAGATTCATTCATGAACTTGCCCAGGCCCATCGCTTTGGAGTACTCGTTCTTTTTTGCCTTATTTGCATGACCTCTCCCATTCAGGCAGAAACGAAAAGTGCCCCCAAAAATGTCATATTGCTAATTGGCGATGGCATGGGGCTAGGTGCAATAGAAATCGCCCGACAATTGGAATATGGAAAAACAGGTATATTACATTTGGAAAAACTGGAGCACGTCGCCCTGATGCGCACATATTCCGCCAATAATTATGTCACCGACTCGGCAGCAGGTGGGTCCGCGATTGCCACCGGAATAAAAACCAACAATGAAATGATCGGTGTTAATGCAAAAGGCGAGGAGGTAGACAGTATATTGGATGCATTCCAGGCGAATGGCAAAAAAGTCGGGATCATTTCAACAAATATGGTAGTCGATGCCACTCCCGCTGCCTTTGGTGCAAGTGTATCGAACCGCTGGACTGGCGGAGCACATATCGCGAGGCAACTCTTTGATAACCAAATTGACGTCATTCTCGGCGGAGGTGCCAGCTATTTCGAAGCGGATAAACAGAATGGCGAGGATTTAATCGCTAAATTTAAAAAAGCAGGATATGCGTTTACGACCACTAAAGAAGAACTAAGTTCCATGAATAAAAAAGAAAAACTTTTAGGGTTATTTCACCCCACTTATATGAATTTCAAGCTTGATAAAGAAGTGTTACATTCACAAGAGCCCTCCCTTCCCGAAATGACTGCCAAAGCGATTGATATTTTATCTCAGGGGGATAAGGGATTCTTCTTGATGTCTGAAGGTGCACGCATTGACTCCATGGAGCATGCAGCCGATATAACCGGAATATGGAAGGAAATGATTGAATTTGACCAGACCGTGAAAGAGGTTGTGAAATGGGCAAAAAACAGAAATGATACTTTGATTGTTGTACTTGCAGACCATGAAACAATGGGGATTTCCGCTTCTGAAACGATGGATATCGCTGCATTGAAAAAGATTAGGGTTTCTTCTGAATATATGTCTAAACAGCTTACATTCGATAAAAATAATGAAATCAATCCTAAAAGCGTGGTTACCGTATTCAAGAAGTATGCACATATATCCCTTACGGATCATGAAGTGCAGCAATTCATCGATAACGTAAGAAAGAATAGAACGCTTGTCTATCCAAAGCATCGAATTGAATGGGAAATCGGAAGCACCATCGCCAATTACCATAAGGCAGGTGTAGCCGATCGAAGCATACGTGCTGCCAGTTCCACAGGAGGACATACCGCTAATATGATTCCCGTTTTTGCTGCGGGTCCAGGCAGTGAAGCCTTCGAGGGGGTCATTGATAATACGGATATCTCGAAAATCATCACAAAAGCCTCCGGTGTTCCTTTCACGCCCGGTCAGCATAAAAAAGAGGAATGAATTTATTCATTCCTCTTTTAAGAGCATTCTCCTGTCCCACTAAATCGATTTTTTCGGTATTCAAGATATATTCATTGTAACTATTATTGATACGGATGAATGTTTCGTCTGTGTCTATCGCAATATTATTGGTAAGATCCTTTTTATTTTTCTTATTTAAACGATTATAAGTCGTTTTGTATGTAGAACCCGGACCTGAATTTTCCCACGCCATAAATTGAATGGTACGACCTACCTTTTGAAAGGTATTCTTTTTGAATGTCGGATTCGTCGCACCACTGGCTAAAATCCCTCTAGTCCCTTCCTTGCCATTTTCCACATCTTTTATTATATTATTCGTGATTTCGGCATTGGACCAGTTCATCACGCGGATCGCATCACTGCGTGTCTTCTCTATTATATTATTTCGGATAACTATATTGTCATGATACTTACCTTCGGAATATTTATGGGTTCCAACAGCGCGATCAAGATTCTTAAATTGGTTATTTTCAATGATTACATTTTTATTTGGTGTTTTATCGTATGTACTCCAAGCTTGACTCCATCCATTTGTGTTCTTATCGGGCGTATCAAGATTAATGGCTTCTTTGTTTACATTTTCTGATGCTTTCGAATCTGTAAATGAATTCTTTCGGATCGCTACATCCTCTGAAGCATCCATTTCAATAAAATGTCCTGAGTGCATGTTCTTGAAATGGATATTTTCCACTTTAATATTTTTGTTATGACCCATGATGATGGCAATCCCATCCTTTTCATATTTCATGTCTATTATTACCGACCCTTCACCAATTAAAGAAATATTTTTTTCACCATTATATTGGCCGTATACACTCCTTTTACTGGACTTTGTTGGTCTAATAAGCTGAAATATTGATTTTGCGGAAGCAAACATACTTGTGCCCGTTTTATTTCCTTTCATGACCTTTACGCCATCCTCCATTTTTATCGTTACATTTGAAGGGACATAGAGAGTATTACTAATGGTATATGTACCTTTTTTCAAAACAAGCGTACCTCCGCCCTTTTGTTCTAACCGCTCAAGATAGGAGCGTAATAAATAATAGTGTTTGGTATGAGAATTATAAGTAGTGAAATTCATCATATTATTTCTATATGTTTTGCTGCTTGGATTAATGGAATATACCGGTTTCGATTCGGCATTGACATCATACAAAGGCAATATCAAATTGACCAATAAAACAGCTGCCACACAAATTGCTTCAACTCTCTTTCCCATGAAAGGATCCTCCTTATTTAGCATCTATATACCCTCTAATCAATGATTCAACCAAGGTGTTATCTAACCTTTTCAGCCCTTCCATTGCAATATAGATGGACTAATAGTTTTTTACCTATCATTTTATACTAAAAAGTCAAAAAAAAGACGCCATCAATGACGTCTTAGTTTATAGACAAGAGGGGTTCCATTTAGATAAATAAAGTTGATTGGAACGGGGTGTGCGAGACTCCTGCGAGAATACGCGTCCAAATGAGACCCCGCAGGCGGAAAGCGAGTGCCTGCAGTGGAAATCAACGGTCAAATTTTAAAGCCTAAAAAACTTTATAAAAAATCAATTATTATCGAGTTTGTCTACAGTCGGAGACGCCATAAATGACGTCTTAACCATTTACTTTTTTATATATCTTTTCAACACATAACCACTTTGGCTTCCCGTTTTCACTTTATACCACTCACCATGTTGAGCCAGTATCGTTACGGTTTGGTCACTGTTGAGGTGTCCTACCACTGTAGAAGATACATGTGTTTTTTCTCTTATATTCAACGTTCTTGCTGTCACTATCCCCGTTGTCTTCCTAATGGAAATTTCCGTTGAAACGGTTTTTTGATTATCACTCGAATCCTTTGCCGAGATTGTCACCGTATACGTCCCGTTGGACATATTTCTAAAATCCCAGGTCGCCGAATGACTGCCTTTAATAGCCTGCCTTTCGGCAAGCAGGCCAACCACTTTGCCTTTGCTGTTCTTGATTTTCACTGTTACTTCAGAGTTTTCATTTATTGTATACGTTACGTTCGCTTTTTCTGTACTGTAATTACCCGATGTATCGACATCAGTGATTTTTGGTGCAGACGTATCCTTATTAACCTTAATTGCCAGTGTTGCCACACCCTCATTCCCGCTTCGGCCTGTTGCTGAGACTTCGGCTGTATATATACCGTTACTTACCTCTTTCATATTCCACGTTGCGAAATGGCTTCCCTTTTTCAGTGAGAGATCACGGACTGGGGTAGCCGTGACTTTCCCTTTACTATCTTTAATTGTGAGTGATACGGCAGCCTCTTCCTTAAGAGAATATGTGATACCAACCTTATGCTTTTGATAGTCCGCCTTCGCGTTCACATCTATTATACTCGGTGCCTCCTTTTCGACAGGATTCGTATTGAATGCACCCACTTCATCGCCATATTCCCTCACTACATTAGTATTAGGATAATAAAACTCCAAAATTTCCTGATACGTTTGACCTGCTTCTGCTCTGTTCTTTGCTCCAAACTGACTTAATCCGACCCCATGACCGTAACCTGACCCTACAATAGCAATTCTGGAAGGATCCGAAATCGAATGGTCAACCAGGTAGCTTTTCATCACATCCTTCCCCACCATGCCCCTGATTCTTGAGGCCGCTACATTTTTAAGGGTAACCGTTTTCTTCAAGAGTTTGCCCTTATCATCCAACTGATTTCTTACATAGAATTTCAGTTGGATGGAGCCTTTCGTTGCACGGCCGCCCTTTGTTTTATCGTTAAAGGTTAAAACGGGAATTTCCGTTATTTTAATATCTTGTTTGGCATATCCATTATTTTTCAGCCAAGCCTTCAGATTAGGAACAATCGTTTTATCTTTTTCCTGTACACTTGTCCACCAATCTTTAGGCTTCGATAAGTCCTTTTTTGACAGGTCGATTTGCTGCTTGTCCAGCTTTATCTCCCAATTGGCTTTTGGGTCATAGGAATCCTCTTTTATCGTTAAATAGGCAAGCGGGTCTCCACTCGTCCAAACATTGGAGTTCACTTCGGTCATGCCTCCATTGCTTGAGGAAAAGAACGCCTCGATTATTTCCCCATCATGTTTGACTACCATACCCGTTGTCTGTTCAATGGCTGAATTCGTATTGTCGTGACCGTCCGCCCCTCCATATACTTGGTAGGAAATCGTATCATCAATCAATTTGGATTGATGGCGAAGTGCATAAGACCGGGCTGCAACTGCCTGCGCTTTTAAAGCTTCATCAGGCCATAGTGCAGGCATCTCATTCGGGACAACGCCCTTTAGATAATCTTCAATATAAACATGATTGATGGGCCTAATGTAACCGCCCTCCACTGTAAATGAAAATGATCCAGAATACGGCCGGCTGTTGATGGACAGTAATGCATCTCGTGCAACTGGATATAGCTTAAAGGAAGAAAAAGATCCCCTTTTCTCGGAATCTTTGTAAACGGCAAGTTTTCCTGACTTCACTTTCAAAGTCAGCTCTTCACCTTCCTTGAGGACCACCTCTCCCCCGGAAATACGATAGTCCCCGGTTGCCGTTAATTTGACACTTGTTTGATTTCCTAAGTAATTCTTCAGTTTCACTTCCATCACTGTATTCTCTTTTGCTGCCTTTGCTCCGTGAGAAGAAAATGTAGAAAAAATGATAAAGAAAGCCAAAAACAAATACTTTAAACTTCTCATTCTTTTTCATCCTCATTCCTATCCTATTTATCAATCGATTTCCTTCCTAAACCCTTATATGATTCATTCCTTATTTTCACTATCTTTTTTGAATGGCAACTATATATTTTTCTAATTCACAAAGTACCTCTTCACATATTATCGAGGATTTCCGAACCTTCACTGTTTTAAATTCTGTATCTGCTACTCATTATCCTTCACATCCAATCTATAATGTTGGTGTCCTTTGAAAATGAATTTACGTAACTCAAGTGGAAAAAATATAAAAAAGCTGGACATGATTGAAACCATGCCCAGCTTTTTTATGATAAATATTCGCTGTATCCAACCTATTTCCTGTGGATGCTTTTTTTCACTTTTATTTCAAATACTTCTTCAAAACCGGTTTCATATGATCGACAACGACATGGCTCCCGCCTCGTCCTTTTACATCTTCAACCATCCATGCCATGAGAAGTTCCGGATCTTCTGTATCCATGGCTACAAACCAGCCGTTTTCAGTTCCATCAGAATTTTTGGATGCCTTGATTTCAGCAGTTCCCGTTTTGGCTGCGATTTTGATGCCAAGATCATTTATACCATGTCCGCTACCCTTAGGATGCTCCACTACTTGTGTCAGCATCTTGGTGATTTGATTCGCTTGATCTGCAGATATGGCATTTTCTTTCCAAATTTTCTTTTCTATTTTATCTCCTGTTACTAATGAAGGTGCCAGGATGTTTCCTTCGTTCAAGAAAGCTGAATACGTCATAGCCAGATGAAGCGTGCTCATTTGAACCTGTGCTTGACCGTATCCGGCGTCTGCCAAGCGCCCTTCACTGTCGATTTTACCAATGCTCGATGCTTTGATCGGATATTCGTAGTTCAAAGGTTCATCAAAGCCAAATGCTTTGAGTCCACTTGTGAATTTTTCCTTACCTAGCCCCAATGCTTTTTGGGCAAAATATATATTGTCAGAATAAATTAATGCTTTTTTCATATCGATTGCAACACCAGGGTCAGAGACCCTTGTAATGGAATGGTCTTTCCAGGTCGATTTAGCCCACGTTTTCCCTTGGATATTTATTGCCTCATCCGGATCCACACCATTTTTCAAAGCGATTGCCGCAGTAAGTGCCTTAATGGTTGAACCGGGCGCAAAGGTTGAACTGAAGCGGTTAAGAAGCGGCTTTTTTGGATTTTCTTCAAGCGCTTTTTGTTCCGCTTTTGTAATCCCGAATATATATTTATTAGGATCGAATGACGGACTTGACACAAGTGCAAGTGTTTCACCAGTCATCGGATCAATGGCCGATGCAGATCCAGCTTCATTCTTATATTGCTTAAAGATATCCTTTTGAAGCTCGGCGTCGATGGTTAACGTAATTGTTTCTCCTTCTTCAGCAGGCTTTTCAGCAATTACTTTTTCTTCGCCATCTTCTGATTTAATATAAATCTTTCCGCCTGGTTTCCCTCTCAAGCGTTCTTCTAAAACTTCTTCAAGACCCCGCTTGCCAATCACATCACTTGCACTATATCCTTTCCCTTTTAACTTCTCCAGGTCTTCGGCAGATGCCTCACCTACATATCCAATCAGATGGGCAGTAGCCTCTTTATAAGGATATATTCGTTCTTCTGTATTATTGACCGAAACCCCAGCAATGCTCAATAGCTTTTCCAAGGTTGCGGTATTATCATTTGACATTTTCTTGATAGGTACAAGATATCCAGGCTGCACCCATGGTTGTTTTAATTTCTGATTCAATTCGTCGGTAGACATATTAAGGATTCCAGCGACCTTTTTAACCGTTTCGGATTCGTTAGCCATTTTCTCTGGCACAATTCCTACTTCTGCTACCGTTCCGTTCATGGCAAGACCGCGTTCATTTCGATCGACAATTTCCCCGCGGATGGCTGGATACGATTCTACCGATATCTTTTCATTAGCTTTCAGCTGAGGGAAAATATAGCTTTCATCCCACTTGATATACCAATTTTCCTCGTCACCTTCCCCTTCCTTGACAAGGGTCGCTTTATGGTCAGAGCTGACAGCACCCGCCATAGTGGACATATCAACGGTATAAGCAAGTTTTACTTTTTCTCCATCTTTATGTTTTTTTTCTTCTTTTGGCTGTTTATAGTCCACCTTTAATTGGTCAACTTCTATGCCCTTATATATTTTTTCATAACGCTTCGCAAATTCATCCGCACTGATTTCTTTCTTCGTCTCAGGTGACAGATACTCGTACATCTTCTTAAAATCCTGTTTATTCCAAAGCTTCGTGTATGCTGCAAAGCGATCTTCTGGACTTGGCTCATCCGAGCAGCCAGCCAGGAACAATACGCTCATCAACAATAAGCTGGAAACTAAAGCTAGTTTCTTCATGAGTTCCTCCTATTGAATAGTTAGAATGATATACATATAGTTTATCAAAATATTAGAGGAATGGGGGAATTTGTATGACTAATTTCTTCATTTTGCTAATTAATTATGTTTTTTCTAAAGCAAAAGTCCTGTACATAGATACAGGACTTTAAAACATTCTTTTTTTGCGGCTTTTTTTCTCTTGCAACCATTTTTTCAAGAAGAAAAAGCCCAAGATAGATGAAATGGCGAGACCGCTTATCGTTACGAATACGGCTACCCATTCAAAAAAGGTATAATTCATATACGCTTTCCATGGCAATTTCCCTTTCCAATCTCCAATGTAGAGATTCATACCGAATATCCCTGAAATAACCGTATAAATCGTTAAAATTTGCAAGAGATAATTACTTCTTTTCCCGGACAGCTTATCCTGATTCTGATAGAGGTAAGAAAGTGTTTCTTTTACTTCTTTATAGAGTGGGGCAATCCTAAAGGTATCCTCCGTTTTTTTGAATAACTCTTTCCCTGTAACCGTACTATTGACTTCATTGAATAAATATTTCGCAGAAAACTCTGTGATCATGAAGATCAGCTGTTCCGTATTTGATTGATCTTTTTCTACATCGATCTGGGAATGTTCATGAACCAGTTTAAGCAGCACAATTTTGTAATAGAAGGTAAGCAGAATTGTATAAAAGTTATGGCCATACATTTGGCTCGCCAGTACCTGTTCCAGGTTACCAGTAGCTTTCGTGACACATGCAAAATGGTACATGCTGGTAACATAATAGGTCTCCTCCCCCCACCTGTCATACACACTCTCACGATAATACCGTTCAATATAATCAGGATTCAATGCGCCGATATATGCCTCTCCATCATTGTCGTATCCATTTAACTCACTAGCTCGAAATAAATCATTTTTAGTAATATCACGATCTTCCGGGAATGCGATATAGCTGATTACATACATCCTTTCATCGATAAAAAAAGGTAAACTGCCAAAATAAGTGGGATCTGCTTGTTCTTCGTCCATATACTCTTCCATTGGCGGCAGTAGTTCGTTGAAGATGAAGTCTTTAACCTGTTCATATTGATTTTTCCTGCAACCGACTTTTGTCTTCTCTTCGTCATCAGCAATCGGTTCGAGGATTCGGAATGTGTCGCCAAAATAGAGTACATCATTGTAAGAAATCCCTTCAGGCAATGTAACGCGAAGATTCATCATGCCAATATGAAACGGGCATATGAAGATATCTATGGAGTTAATAATGAATGGGGTATTTAAAAAGGGCGATTCGAAGGTGCAATCAATATCAAGGTTTTTCGTAAAACGTCGCAAGCCTTCCTTCTGTTTCGGGTTATCAGGAAATAAAATCGGCTCGATGTAGGGCATGAAGTATTTTTCCAATTTACGGTGTGAAATTTTATGGCCACCATAAAATTGATTTTGTTGGTCCATATCTTTCAAGTTCAAAAAAACGAAATCTTCCTCAAGCAACTTTTTCACAAACGTTTCAATCTTATTTCCTTCAAGCGTGAACGGAAAGATGTACTGCTGGAAAGTTCGCTTAGTCTCATCATTCTTTTTTACTTTCACATCCATAAATTTATTCCTCCGATTAAACTGGCCGAACCAGATTTAATTCATCTTGCTTATTATATTTACCCAGGTATGTGCAAACGAAACAACACATATTATAGAAATAAAGTGGACAACTAATCCATTCAAAAAAAAGATCCCCCAAGCCAGATGCTCGGGGGCCATCGAAAAGAGTTTTTCAACTCTCTTCACTTTAGGGTACTAGAAACTGATGTTTCTAATGAAAAATCCGATATTCGGACCATTTTAACATTTATTTTCAATAAGATAAAACATGAAAATTCTCCATATTTTAGCTTAATGACTTATTATCACTAAATTAATCCTTATATACATGTACTTACGGACGAAAATATAACTATAGGAATATTCATATGATCTTCTTACTCCTTAAGACAGTCCTTTATCAATAAAAATCACGTTTAAATAAATTGAAAAAGGGTAAATAAAAAAAGCAAAGGAGAGACATCATGAAATCAAGTAACAGTAATAAACACTTTAAGCTTTTCGAAAGAACGACTAACTCTAAACCGAGTGAAAGAAAACAAATGAGCGATTTCGTCAAAAAAATGAAAATGAATGCTCAAAACACTCACTTAAATGGTAAAAACTCATGACATGTAGAATGTCATGAGTTTTTATCGTTTACAATGCGATTTCATTCCCCTGAAGGTTGTACCTCACACATTTTTTGATACCGATTACATTCAAAAAATGTTGAATTTTTTTCATGGAGGTTGCCTGATATTCATCTACAATAGAAAACTCTTTAATATATGCGATTTTTTCTTGTACATCTGTATCTATATGATCTTGGTTGTATTCTTTTTCATTTGATTTTTTACATGTGTACACAACAGCCTCACCAATTTTCCTGGTCGCCTTATCAAAATAAAAAGAAAACACAATGGCACATTCATCATCGTAAAAAGAGGGCTGAACTTTCATATTAATATCTATCATTAACCTTACACCTCTCTCCGTTTTGTTATTTACACTATAACAAATTTTAAAAAAGGAAATAGGCGTTCCAAACTACGTTCACGTATATTCCACACCCACCTAATGGACCTTATATTCCCAATTCATAGACAATTATAACTACAGGAATATGCGCGAAAGAATAAACCATTGATAAGAATAAAAAAAACATCTTCAAATGAAGATGCTTGAATGAGTTATAGTAAGCTTCATTCCTTATTTATATAAACCTGGAAGTTCTGCGTAAAGGCCTGGTAATTCGCTTGGGACAATCACGAAAGCAGCGATGATAAGAAAAGATACGACTAATGCTTTAGTACTTTTTTTCATAGGTCATTCCTCCTTTTCTTTTAAAAAAATATTGGTTAAAATAGAAATTAATTCTATAGTTATATTTAACCACACTTCTTAATACTATATATTTCGACTAAAGAATCTATTTAAACCGTTCAGGACATGTACATACAGCTTTCACCGATTTTTCATAACAAAATATAACTCTAGGCATATTTTAAGGAGAATCAAAATGGATTTTTTTGCAGTTGGACAAAAGATCAAAGAGCTACGTAAACAAATCGGACTTTCCCAGGAAGAGTTAGCATCCGGTATTTGTACACAAGCACAGATCAGTAAGATTGAAAAGGGTGATGTCTATCCATATGCCTCAACTCTCTACTTAATTTCCCAACGTTTAGGTGTTGATGTAAACTATTTTTTCGATATTGGCATGACCCCTAGACTGGATTACGTGGAAGAAGTGATTTATCAATTAAAAATAGCTAGAAGAACCAGAAATTATGAAGAAATGCAGCAAATTGTAAAGGCTGAGGAAAACAGTCCTCTCTTTCTTCAGAATAAAAAGAATCATCAGCTAATTCTTTGGCATAAAGGAATATACGAATACGAAAAAAACAAAGATTTAGATAAGGCCATTGAATTTATTAATAAGGCCATCGCCATTACTCATACTACGGATAAAATTTATTCGGAACGGGAGCTTGAAATATTAAGCAGCCTAGGTGTAATGTATGTTGCTGAAGAACAATACGAAAATGCTTTTGCCTTGTTAAAAAAAGCTTTGAATCACCTGAGAGCTCTGCCCTTTTTGACGGATAAAACGCTAAAGACACGTTTATCCTATAACTTTGGCAGAGTGTTAACACGCCTTGGTCGATATGAAGAGTCCATTGCATGCTGCCAAGACGCCATAAAATGGTGTCTCGAACATGATCAACTATATGCTTTAGCAGACTTGCATTACCATTTAGGTTACAATTTCGAGCTGGTAGGAAACTTTGAAGCGGCAAGAGAGTACTTGGAAAAGTCAGCTTTTCTCTTCACATTACAAAAAAACGATACCTTTGCCACTTTCATCAACAAAAAGTTGGACAGTTGGAAGAATGAAATGAAAATAAATTAATTTTATATATTAAAGCCATTCCCCACGGGAATGGCTCTTCCCATTCACCAAGAATATGTATAAGCTCTACTTCATCAATCCCAAAACCCGCGTCCTACATTTCAAATTCCAAGCCAAAATGAAGTATAATAAAGAGATGCTTCAAAAGCCCATTCAAAATATAGGGCCCTCCCCCTCCTTCACTAGGCTTTGTGAAGTTTAAAGGGGATGATGGATTTAAAGGCATGGTCAACGTAAATGCTAGGAATTCCTGTTTGGAGACTATATATCAGAACCACTTATATTCAAAGGGATTTTTGACGATATTGACTTTTACAGGGTTTAAATGAATATACGGATTTTTGCAGTAAGCGGTTTGTTCGATTAATTGATTAAAACGTCAAGAGAACAGCCATGAAAAAAGGTCCAGCAAAGGGCATATGATGCCATAAAAAAATGTCATGTGCATTTGCTCTAGATGGAATATATACACGGTACCAAGGTGTCAAATCCTCGGTTACCGAGGCAGAAATACTATTATAAAAGTACTGATGATTCATGATCATACAAAAATATCATTTCGGTAGACAGGGTTTAACCCTGAAGGAGGAGAGTATGGAGCGGGAGTTGTTGTTAGTTGGGGAGCGGCTGGCGGAATTTTTGGAGGCCGGGAATCCGGATGATTCAGACGTTGTGAATCAGGGGCTCCAGTTATATCGTCAGGGGCTTGTTGACATAAAAGAAGAAGCGGAAGATATGATTGCGGCAGAGGTACAGGATGAGACGCGCCATAAGGCCAGGTTGAACCTTCTCTTCCCTCAAGATGGAAGCTGTACATGTGATTCAAGGTTCATTTGCCGGCATCAAATGGCCGTTTTCTTTTCTGCGTATTCAGATCACGCCAGTGTTTCCGACTGGCTGAGCGAGTGGAAAGCACCAAAGAATTCCTCAACCGCCCAAGCGCTGCAGCAAGTAAAAAGGGCAAGTGAATTACTTAAACAAGCAGAGGAGAAATCGATCATCTTAGATAAAAGCTATCCATCATGGAAGCATTTCGTGAATGTTACCTTCGCGGAACACGTCGAGCCTCATATAGGCGAGCCAACTTATATGATTGAAAACCATATACAAACCTACTTTAAACGACTTAGCTCAAAAGCTCCAATGGAAAGGGAATGGAAACTGCTTTACCATTTCGTTACGCAATTTTGCACGATGCAGCTGACACTGAGAATGATTCAGTTACATAAAGACCAGACGCAAACAATCAGGGTCTTTTATGCTCTTGCTGTCGACCTGGCAGAAGATCTGCATGAAACGGTACAGCCGCTTAGCCGACAAGCGAGGCCTTTCGCCTTTGATCCCTTCGTATTCAGCATCAAGGAAGATGTAGCTAAACTTCTGGATGGCAAAGAAGGTCTGGAATATGAAAAAATCGATCTCTATCGGGAAATTTGGAGCTACTTATTCTCCAACTCCTCTTGGCGCAAAGAGGAACTGGAACGAATAAAGGAAGAACTACCAGAGAAGTATATGGGCACGACTGAGAGGACGTCCTATTCCCTCGCAGCCATTCACCTATCCCTTCTTGAGAATCAAGATAAACAAGCGATTGACCTTCTACATGAATTAAAGAAGGAAGCCTGTCCATACATTTTTTATTGGCTGAATCTCCTATCTGAATCAGACAACCGATCACGGGGCATCCCTTTCATTGAATTCATCATCGCTAACGTACAAGAGTTCCTGGCTGGTTTATCCGATTATTATCAGCGCGTGGATTTCGTACGGACCTTTACGACCTTGATTAGCAGTTGCTGTTATAAATTAAAACGGACCGATTTGCTTGAGAAATTTTACAGAGCAACCCTTCCACACAGCTATTGGAATTATGCAAACTTCCTTTTTGAACAAGGACAATATAAAAAATGGGTGGAGATGCATATTTACTCAGAAATCAGCATTGACTTAATCAGCAGTGAATCCATCAAGGAAGTGGTCTCTAAAGAACCGGAACTGATTCTGCCGCTTTATTATCACGCGGTTCAGGAAAAAGTTTCCCTGAAGAATCGACCAGCCTATAAGCAAGCTGTCCGTTATTTAAAAAAAATGCGCACCATCTATAAAAAGAGCAAAAAGGAAGACGTATTTGAACGTTATATACTATATGTGGCCGATTCAACTAAACGGCTACGCGCTTTCCAAGAAGAACTAAAAAGGGGTAAGCTTATCGATGTTTAATCCAGGGAAATTAAAAATCAAAATAGCGGCTCTCGAAAACGGATCTTACGTCCTTGGTGTCGTCAATGAAGAGAATACCTTCCTCAACTCGAATTATGTACGTAGACTTTTATTCAATTGGGATGATGCAAGCTTTTATGGAACTAAAATGAATATGGATACAATTGATGGAAATCCTGTTTTCATTCTTGATGCTTGGGGTCTTCTCAACTTTTTTGCGAAGGAAAGCTTCAACTCCTTCATAGAATGGGAATGGTCGGAGATCTCCTCTCTTTGCCTGTCAGCAGCGCCTGTTCTTCATGAATCCATTGAAGCCGGAATCCCCGTACCGGATTTCACTAATCTGCAGTTAGACTCCATTGGCTGGAAGCTGCCGGAAGAGGTAGAGGAGGAATTCGTCCCTTCGTTTTGGGAAGAAGGCATATCTTTAGATCTTCCTTCACCAGAAGCGGAAACCAATCGGACTTTTATCGAAAAGTGGTATAACCGTGCCGCTAATATGTATTTAAAAAACTACTCACCCATGCAGCATAAATGGAGTGAAGCCGTCGGGGCTTTAAAGGACTCCCGACTTTCACCTGAAGAATTGCAAGCCTTTTTTGACAAAGACAGCTGGCAGGAATGGCTAGGGACCCAGCCAGATCCCAAACCCTTCACTATAGGCCTTCGTTTAACTGAGCCCCCTGATGGTAATGGGCCTTGGGTACTCGATGTCACCCTTCGTTCCAAAAGGGATGAGAATATCATCGAAACATATACAGGAAAAAAATTGCCGCGCGGCTGGAATAAGTATGCAAGTGAAGTGGTGCGTGCTACGAAACGATGGCAACTCGTCGTGCCATGGCTTGGGGAAAATGGACGTCTAAAAAGGGAGATTTCGGAGGCGGATGCATGGGAGTTCTTGACCGACGCAAGCGAAAAACTCCTGTTTCTTGGTGTTGAAATTCTCCTTCCATCTTGGTGGCTTGCCTTGAAGGAGTCCTCTTTGAAGGTGAAAGCAAAAGTTAAGAGCCAATCCAACCGCGGCCCTTCTTACGTAGGGCTGAAAGCTTTAATGGACTTCGATTGGAGGTTCTCATTAAATGGCAAAGAGCTCACTGAGGCAGAGTTCGAGGAGCTCGTCAATGAAAAGAGGCGGCTTGTTTTCATTCGCGGCCAATGGGTCAAGCTTGACCCTGCTTTCATTAAACAAATTCAAGAACTGATGGAAACCGCTAATGAAAAAGGAATTCAACTGACTGACTTGCTGCAGCAAGAATTATTGAATGACGTAAATGAAGATGGCGATGAAGGTTCAGGAAACGAAGAAATGCTCCGAATTCAATTTGAATTGAATCAGGAGCTTCGCAAGATGGTGGGAAGACTGAGGGAAACCAAAAACATTTCCATCTTACCCGTCCCTCCTGCACTACAAGGCGATTTGCGCCCCTATCAAAAACTGGGCATGAGCTGGCTCCTTTTTTTAAGGGAGCATGGTTTTGGTGCTTGTCTGGCAGACGATATGGGGCTGGGGAAAACGGTTCAGATGATTGCTTACCTCCTTCATGTGAAAGAAAGAGAAGGAGCAAGTAAAGAGCTACCCATTACCCCGAAGGATGAACAAAAGAGTGAACCGATCATCGTCGAAGAGGAAAGTAATGCAGAGAGCAGTGATGAGGCAGAAATTGTTACTTCCACACCCGAACCCGTTCCTGTTAAATCGGCGCTCATCGTCTGTCCAACCTCCGTCCTAGGCAACTGGCAAAAGGAGTTGGAAAAATTCGCACCAACACTTAAAGTCCACCTTCATTACGGATCAAACCGAGCAAAAGGTGAAGCATTTGCTAAAAAGGCAGCTCAACATGATATTGTGTTAACATCATATGGCCTGACCCACCAAGATGTCGTTGAACTATCCTCCATCGAGTGGAGCAGCGTAATCCTTGATGAAGCACAGAACATCAAGAATGCCCAGACAAAGCAGTCCAAGGCAGTCCGCAAGCTCAGCGGCCAGCATCATATTGCCTTGTCGGGTACGCCAATGGAAAACCGTTTAAGTGAGCTATGGGCGATTTTTGATTTCATTAACAAAGGATACCTTGGAACATTAGGTCAGTTTCAGGAAAAATATGTAGCCACCATTGAACGTGATGAACAGAAAGATAAGATCAAGGAATTACAGCGTTTAATACAGCCATTTTTGCTGCGTCGTACAAAACGTGATAAAGATGTGGCTCTTAATCTTCCGGATAAGCAAGAACAAAAGGAGTTCGTACCGCTTACCACCGAGCAAGCATCGTTATATGAACAACTTATCAAGGATACCTTCACTGATATCGAACAACTGTCTGCCTTTGAACGAAAAGGCATCATCCTGCAGATGCTGAATAAGCTAAAGCAACTTTGCAATCACCCAGCTCTTTACCTAAAAGAGATGGAAAAGGAAAACATCATGAAGGCGCCTAACCGTTCTGGCAAACTCGAGAAGCTGACTGAGCTTGTCGATGCTGTCCGCGAACAGGATGAAAGCTGCCTCATTTTCACTCAATATATTGGGATGGGCAACATGATGAAGGAATTGTTGGAAAAACGGTATGGCCTTGAAGTGCCATTCCTGAACGGGAGTGCGAACAAGAAGCAGCGTGATGAAATGATCACACGATTCCAAGATGGGGAATTCCCAATCTTCATTCTCTCGTTAAAAGCAGGGGGCACCGGTCTTAATCTAACAGAAGCAAACCATGTGATTCACTACGATCGCTGGTGGAATCCAGCTGTTGAAAATCAAGCCACCGACCGTGCTTACCGAATTGGACAACAGCGCTTCGTCCATGTTCATAAGCTTATATGCACAGGGACACTCGAAGAAAAAATCGACCAGATGCTTGATAAAAAGCAAGCACTGAACGACGAGATCATCAGCAGTGACAACTGGATCACTGAACTTTCCACAGAGGAAATCAAGGACTTGGTTGCTCTGCAATGATGGTCTTATCTTAAGAAACCGCTGGCCCGGTAAGATGATGGATGAGGATGGGGTTAGACATTAAAATAAAGGAGAATACATATCGAATATGTATTCTCCTTTTTATTAAGATTACGTCCATTCCAGCAGCAACGCTACAAAATTGGCACCTCAGATACTTTACTAAAACACCCATCTCGTTTAATAGGGTAATTGGGTAAATCCTAATCCGGACATAACTTCCAAACTACCGATGGAAGATTCACTTTTAGCCTATGACTGATTAGTCCAGTTTGAATGATGTCATTTATTAGCTAAGCAAAAATGGATTTCACCATATAGAGAGCCGTTATCCAGATTATGACTGCAGAGATTTTATTTAATATTCTTAGGAAACGGCCTGATGTATCTACTTTTTTCAGCATTCGTCCCGCCAGACATAATCCATGGAACCAGCACCATGATACAAGGATGCATGTTACCGTGAATATCGTTTTTTCCGTTCCTGAATATACAAGTGAGCTTGAACCAATCACACCTATCGTATCTAAGATTGCATGTGGATTCAGTAATGAAACAGATAAAGCAAATACAATTTGTTTTTTGGTGGACATCTGCATAGTTTGAGCACCGGATTGTGGGTTCCCTTTGGCAAACCAAATCTGAAAACCCATATATATTAAAAATATAACTCCGATTATGATTAATGAAAGACGCAGCCAATCATATTGCATGACAATCAACGAAACACCTAGAATGGCTAATAGAATGAGTAATGTATCACAAATGGCAGCTGTGATCGTTGCAGGCAAAGCTTTTTTTAAGGTAGGTTGAATTGCGCCTTGATTAAAAATAAATACATTTTGTACCCCTAATGGCAGTATCAGCCCTAATGCCAATATTAGTCCATGGAAAAATGGTTCCATACAAACACCTCCCTCCTTTCATATTCAGTATAATGAAAAACACAAGGGAATTGACCATCCATTTGGTTGGTTTTAAACCCAACCAATTTATCAGGAATTTAGAACATGAAAGGAGTAGCTGTTTTCGTATGTTTATAGAATGGAAACCAAATCGGCCTTCTAACCGATCACTTCACCAACAAATAGTAGAATGGATGCAACAACAAATTACACGAGGGGAATGGCCAGTTGCGACCAAGCTTCCATCACAGCGCTCATTGGCCGATTCTCTTGGGGTGAACCGAAGTACCATTATTTCAGCTATAGAGGAGTTAATTGCAGACGGATTACTGGAAACCAAGGTTGGGTCCGGTACATTTGTTTCTAATAACACATGGAATGTGCTTGTCTCCAGCAAACAGCCCGACTGGAAAAACTATGTACGGAACGGCCTTCATGAGCCTAATTTAAAAACGATTCAGGACATTAATCAATATGAAACGGACACTGCCATCATCAGATTGGGCACTGGAGAACTTTCTCCATCTCTATTGCCTACAAAAAAAATCGAAAAGACTTTGCAAACCACATCTTTTGATGCTCACTCATTAGGCTATTCTGAACCCAAGGGTGATAAAGGCCTTCGCCAAAGTATAAGTGATTATTTAGAGTCAAAAGGAGTAATCGCCAACCCCAGTTCCCTCATGATCGTGTCAGGGGGGCTTCAGGCACTCCAGTTGATTTCGGTGGGTTTACTTCAGAAAGGATCAATGATTTTACATGAGTCCCCTTCTTATTTAAATTCTGTGCATCCCTTTCAATCTGCGGGCATGCATTTAGTAGGCTTATCAAAACAAGGCCGGGAAAGTATTCCCACTCAAATAAAGCGTATCAATGGTAGGCAGAAAGCGTCACTCTTTTATACCGTGCCAACGTTTAACAACCCAACCAATACTACATGGACAAAAGAAGAAAGAATAAACCTCTTATCCATTTGCAATAAAGAACAGATTCCGATTATTGAAGATGACGTATATAGTGACCTATGGTTTGAAAATGAACCGCCCCTACCTATTAAATCCCAAGATACTGATGGCCTTGTCTTGTACATTGGCAGCATGTCCAAAACATTAAGCCCCGGGCTGCGCATCGGATGGATCGCTGGTCCAATAACGGTGATTGAAAGGTTAGCAGATATTAAAATGCAAATGGATTACGGTTCAAGTGCACTATCTCAACATCTTGTGGCTGAATGGTTAACGAGTGGTCAATATTCAAAGCATTTAGAGTGGCTGCGGTATGAGTTGAAGGTACGCAGAGATTTTACATTAACTCTTCTCAATCAATATTTTAAGGGAATAGCTGAATGGCAAATACCCCAAGGCGGATTTTATATATGGTTAAAATTATGTAAACCAATTGTGAATCCAAACCTTTTCAAGCTGGCGATAAAGGAGAGCATACTCATTAATCCGGGGTACATATATGAACCAAGCAACAATACACACCTTCGGCTATCATATTCATATGCGTCTGAGGAAGAGTTAGCTTATGGTATTCAAACCCTCTCAAAGATCATTCGCCGGTTGATTTGACATCTTGAAGGATAGGAGACGCTCATCTTGTCGAGGAGCTGCCGTGGCAGCTCCATCCTTATTGAGTAAAGTAACTTTGCGTACGTTTCATTTAACGGAAGTCTCATACCTTACAATGTCCTGCAGCTTTAGAGGATGATATCACGGATTAGCAACTTTCATTTTTACGTTCCGCTCTTTTTGCTGGATGATGAAAAAAGAATGGTGATAGCCATGATTGATCATGATATGATCGAGGATTGCAGTAAGCGCCTCACCCTTATTCGGCTGATATGTCTCTGAACTTTCCTCAATGATGATTTTTTCTTGGTGGGGGTCATAATTAATAGATGTTTTAGCACCTCTTTCACAAAAAGAAAGGGTTACCTCCTGACATAGAGGAAAATCCTGATAGGGTGAATCTGAGCGGGGATCCTTTTCAAAGGGAGAATGGAGGTGCTGAAGTGCATCAAAGAAACTCGTTTTTGTAAGATATGACCTGTCGCTTCCTCTCCTTTCGAATTTCACTGTAATTCCTAGACTACTTCCTTTATTGCTGGATTTCTTCTTATAATTCATAGATACCCTCCTTTTAATAGATTCTTTATACCTAATTCTTTTATCCTACTCCATATACCTGCCGGATAATGAAAATAATTCCTCACTAATGGATTTCCATATTTGCACGGTGAAAACGTAGCAAACTACCCCATAAACATCACTAAAGAACTCATTCATCAAATCCATACTCGGGAAAAAACAGCCCTCTTGGATAAGAGGGCTGCCTTTCGTTATTTTTTTGCTTTATTGATGTTAAAGGATTTCTTCGATTCATTTCCTGCAAGATCAGTCACCTTAAATTCAAACTTGTTGTTGCCTGATTTAAGCGGCAGTTCCAAATCCTCTATCTTCTTCTTATAGGCACGCATTTTATATGGTTCCTTGAATTCATGATAGAACACTTCGCTTCCGTTCAGGTAAAGGCGGATTTCATCGAAATTATCCTCTACCGTCACGTCCACTTTTGGATTTTTGCCTTTGACTCCAACAGTTTCCGGTACACCTTTAACTTTTAAACCTGGCTTCGTTACATCGATCATAATCGTCCGTTTAAAGGAAACCGTGTTATCCCATTTATCGGTTGCTTTAACCGTGAAGCTTTGGACACCCTCTTCAAATTTCTTTTCATATGAGAATTCATATTTATTATTCGTCTTGTTATACGTTACAGGGACCGTTTTATTGTCGATTTTAAATTCTTTTATTTCTGACGCTTCTTCAATATCCCCTGTTATTTTGATTTTATTTTTATTGTTAACGCTCAAGGCTTCAGGACTTTTGATCTTAACAGCAGGTGCGTGATTATCGATTGGTGCTGAATCTTTGGCCAATTCAGTTTCAGCCGCTTTTTCATTACCTGCAAAGTCAATTGCCACAACCTGAACCTTTTCCCCTTTTACATCAGGCAGGGTGAATTGTTTCGTATTCGCCGGGAGCGGCTCTTCCATGATGGATGCTCCATCGACTTGTACATCGTAATAAGCAAGCCCTGAACCATTCAAATTATCCTTACCTTGGATGGTTAATACATTGCCTTTTTTCGAAATCTTGACTGTCGGCTTTACCGTATCGATTTTGATAGGCATTTTAAATGTCTGCCATTTTGCACCCTCGTAATCTATCATCGCTTTGATTTCAAAATAATAGACCCCATCCTTAGCCATTGCATTATTGATTTTACCATCCCATTTACGGGCCGGATCAAGTGTGTATGCGGTCCCTTGTCCGCCATCATAATAATCCTTACGTACATTATTCTCTGTGCGAAGTTTCCGGACTGATTTGTTCTCACCATTCAATATATTATATTCTACCTTTTTTGCATTCCTTAAGAATGATAGGACCGGCACGAAGTCATCCTGTGCACCATCACCATTTGGAGAAATCGCAATATTTTTGCCATTGAATGTTTTCCCCGCAGGGTCGTAACCTAGATAAGTGAAATCTTCACCAGCAGTCGATACTCCTCCTGCCATTCCATAGAAAGACTCTTTATCATATTTAGTGCCATCCAGGATTGGGGCTTTGTCCCACTCCCCTTTAAACCCTACATACGGAACATGCAATTCCGGGTTAGTGTCAGCTGGATCCTTCAATGTTATGAACCCTTCAACGAAATATCCATTTGGAAAGACCTTGTCAATGTTTACAAGAGTCTGAAGATCATCGCCAAGTACTTTTGCATTGGATATGTCCACTTTCACTTCAAATGTAACGGATTTTTTTGCAGGTACGGTAATCTTGTTTGTATTTTTATTATTGATTTTAATCGAAGCGTCCTGAATTTCCTGTGCCTCTAATTGATTAGCGGAATAACCCATTTGACCCTGAATGGCATAGTCTGTTTGGACATTTCCTTTTACATCATATTTGACTGCTTTATTACTGAAGTTTTCAACCTTCAAAGTAAAGGCGAACTTATTGCCGATTTCCTTCATGGCAACCTTCGCTTCTTTCGTAAATGCCTCCGTCACGACAGCTGGCGTGGACAAAGCAGATTGAAGCTGCATGATTCCGGCTCCCTGCCTGCGAGGCGAATAAGGATTTTCCCAATCCAGTGCTTTATTGACGACACCTTGATCCGTTAATGGTTTCGAAGTATTCATCATCAGGTTCTTAGCCAAATTGGCCCGGGCAAATCCATTTAATTTAAAGTCTTTATCCACCCTTTCAAGAACCAGTGCAGAACCACCGGAAACATGAGGTGCTGCCATCGAAGTGCCGCTCATCATACCATATTCATCGTTGTTCAACGTCGAGTAAATTTGTCCGCCTGGTGCCGTGATTTCTGGTTTGAAATCCAGATTTGGTGCTACACCCCATGAACTGAATGAACTCATTTTTCCTGCTTCTGGATTCACCGCTTTTGTTTTATCACCATTAAAGGTAACCTTCACCTTTTCTCCATCCGTTAAGGCCGCTTTCAGCTTGGCACCATCCGACTTCAACATGAACAGCTGTGGAATGGTGATGCTTGGATCTGTGGCCATGGAAATATATCCGTCAGCATTATTGTAAATAATGACTCCTGTCGCTCCTGCTGCCTGGGCATTTTGCGCTTTTTCTATAAAAGAAAGCGTGCCACGTTCGATGAGGGCGAACTTGCCCTTAACATCCACTTTGGAAAGCTCCTCTGGCGTTCCAAGGCCTGCAGCAACCAAGTCATGTGTTTTATCCTTCAAAGCATTGGGATGTACGCTTGAAGCCGACATGAACGGAGCTTTTCCTGCTTGTCCGTTTATATCATAAGTCGCTGCATCCAAATCCATATAATTATTCTCGACAGATGCCACTTGTACCGAATCATAAGCAAGTCCAGGTGAGCCTGAAACGCCAATATCCGGGTTTGAAGCTAATGGGTTTGCAAATCCGTTTCCAAAGTGAGCCGAATTTCCTGCTGAAATCGACATCAGGATCCCATTATCAACAGCTCTCGATACGGCCTGCTGCTCAGGATCTTCTGCTGATACAAAACCTGCAGTGGAACCAAGGCTCATATTTAGCACATCTGCCCCAAGAATGATTGCATCATCAATTGCCTTAATATAAATATCACCCCATGTTGTCTGCATGGCGGGATCATTTCCGAATACCTTTAAAGCAAGAAGCTGGGCTTCGGGAGCCACCCCTTTAATTCCGCCATGCTCTTCATCTCCATTGGCACCCGCAGTTCCTGCGACATGCATCCCATGCATGGAGGCTCCTTCACCAAGATCAAGGATTTCTTCATTTTCATCCATGTAATTGTATCCATATGGTACCTTCGCCGTATAAAAGTTGCCTAATAGATGGCTAGATTCCTTCATGCCGTTAATTTCACTTTCAGTGAGTTCTGCTTTATTCTCATCGTTCAGGACCATATCACGGTGAGATGGGTCGATTCCAGTATCGATAATCCCCACGACCATCCCTTCCCCTGTATATCCATATTCCCGCCAAGCTTCCTGGGCTTGGATAAGTTCCTTACTATAAAGCATCTCGGGCTTTTCAACTGGACGTTCATATTCGTTTGCTATATGTACTTCAGCAACTTCAGGCATGGCTTCCACTTTTTTGATATCACCATACTGAAGTTCACCACTGAACCCATTGACGACCGTCGTAAAACTTTCCATTTCCTTGAAAGCGATTTTTTTGTCCTTCACCTTGTTTTTCAATTTCTTCTGATTAGCTAACTTTTCGGACTTTAATTGTTGTTTCTTATTTTTCGATAACTGTTTAAAAAGTTTCCCTTCTTTCGAAGCTATTTCTATTGCCGGGGCTTCCTTCATCTCAACGATGACCCTGACCTTCTCGTTACTTTTGTATTTCTTCTCCAAGTCGTTTTTCTTCAGCTTTAGAATACTTTCCTGATTCTTCTTTCCATCACCCGAACCGTTCGGGGAATCTGGGAGCTTGGCTGCGGAAACGCTTGCAGTAAATACTAATAGAAAGATTGCTAGAATGGACAAGCTTCGTTTAATCAATGAACTTTTCCTCCTCTAAAATAATCAATTTTTGGAATTTTCTTACTAAGTATAAAAGTATCACAACTTTTGGGGTGATTTTAAGAGAGAATAGTCACTATTTTCCTATTTCAAACTAGGATATTGTTATTATTTTTCATATTTTCATAGTTTTTTAAAAATAAAAAAACGGTGATGTTAAAAAACACCACCATCTTACCTCTAATTTTTCATCCTTGGATCCAACGCATCTCGCAGGCCATCTCCCATTAGGTTAAAGCCGAGTACCGTAAGCATGATCGCAAGGCCAGGGAAAAGAACCGTCCAAGGCGCCTGAATGATGAAAGATCTTGAATCGGCAAGCATTTTTCCCCACTCTGGCGCTGGTGGTTGTGCCCCCAAACCGAGGAAGCCGAGTGCTGCACATTCAATGATGGCAGTAGCAATCGCCAAGGTGCCTTGAACAATAATCGGTGCAAGGCTATTGGGAAGGACGTGATGGAGGAGAATCCGGCCATCTCCCATTCCAATTGCCTTCGCAGCCGTAACATATTCCTCTTCTTTCACCGTTAAAACCCGTGAGCGTAAAAGACGGCCGAATATCGGGACATTGACGATGGCTATGGCGATGAGTGCATTGCGAAGTGATGGTCCTAAAACGGCTACTACCGCAATGGCAAGTAAGATACTTGGAAAGGCTAAAATGATGTCAAAGACCCTCGATATGATTGTATCTATCCACTTTCCGTAATACCCGGCAATGATTCCTAGAAAAGACCCAACCAGGACAGACCCGGCTACAGATAAAAAGCCGACTCCTATCGATATGCGCGAGCCATAGATGACCCTACTCAAAATATCACGGCCAAATTCATCCGTTCCAAACCAATGTTCTGCAGATGGGGCCAAATGTTTATCACTTAGCTTTTGCCCCTCAAATGAATACGGTGCAATAAGCGGTGCGAAAATGGCGATTAAGATGAAAAATAAAACAATCGCCAGACCAACAAGTGCCACCTTATTTTTCTTAAAACTTTTCCACCCTTCCCTCCAGGGAGAGATGACTTTTTCCTCTGCCTCTTTGGGAGGAAGGATTGGCGATGTATTCGTTGCTATTTCAGGCATGAGTTTCCCTCCCTATTTATACTTAATCCTTGGATCGATCGCTGCATACAACAAGTCCACAATTAGATTAATCATGACAAACAAAAAGGCGATGACGAGAATCCCCGACTGTATGACCGGATAATCCCGGGAAAGTATAGCATCATAAATATATGTACCGATGCCTGGCCAGCCAAAAATATTTTCCGTTAAAATGGCCCCGCCTAAAAGTAATCCTGTCTGCAGGCCGATTACCGTCACCACTGGAATTAAAGCATTTTTCAAGGAATGCTTGTATACAACCCAAAACATTTTCATCCCCTTAGCACGAGCCGTACGAATGAAATCCGATCTCATTACTTCCAGCATGGACGAACGCGTCATCCTTGCAATTATCGCCATCGGAATGGTCGCTAACGCAATTCCCGGCAAAATGAGATGCTTGATCACTTCGAAAAACTGATCAACTCTTCCAGCAACGAGCGTATCAATCAAATACAGGCCCGTTATGGCCTCGACTGGATCCCTGATATTGTCCCGACCTGTCGTAGGAAGTAAATCCCATTGAATTGAGATGATGTATTGCTCCATTAATCCCAGCCAGAATATCGGCATGGACAATCCAATCAACGCAATCACCATCGCTGCATAGTCAAACCATGAGTTCTGGAACCAAGCTGATATTATCCCTGCATTTACACCTATGACCACTGCAATGATCATGGCAATCAGTGCTAACTCAATCGTTGCCATTAGATATGGCCCTATTTCCTCAGAAACAGGACTATTCGTTTTTAACGATACACCTAGGTCCCCCTGTAACAGGCCTGATAAATAATCCCAAAATTGAATGAACCATGGTTTATCCAAACCCAGTTCCTTTGTCATTGCCTCGACTGCCTCTTTTGTTGCTTGCTGACCTAGAATCACCTGTGCAGGATTTCCAGGAATTGCCCGAATCATCATGAATACAATAAACGCCATTCCGAGTAACACTGGAATGAGAGATCCTAAACGTCGTACGGTATAGGAAAACAAAACAATCACCCGCCTTTTACATAAGGGTCCTTTGAGCGCCCTCGATCATTTTGAAATGCATTCCATAACAAAACCGGGAAGCATGCAAGACTACATACTACCCGGTTCGTACGGTTAATTTTCTAGTGAAACGTTAACAAGGGATTGAGAACCAGTTGGATGTGGAACAAACCCTTTGACTGTCTTGGATCCGGCTAGCTGCGGTAAAGAGTGGACAAGTGGAACCCATGGAGCATCATCATGGATAATTTCCTGAGCTTTTTCATATAACTCATTACGCTTGGCTTCATCTGCCGTGGACTGCGCTTCAATCAATAGCTCATGAACTTCATCATTTGCATAGCGAGCATAATTGTTGGAGCCGATATTATCTTTATCCAATAAAGTATAAAGGAAGTTATCCGCATCTCCATTATCGCCTGTCCAGCCCATCATGAAGGATTGAGCTTCACCAGCCTGTACTTTCTCTAAATAGGCAGCCCATTCGTACGAAACGATATTTGCTTCGATGCCGACTTGTTTTAAGCTTGCTTGAATGGCTTCGGCCACTTTTTGACCATCTGGCATATATGGACGCGGTACCGGCATTGCCCAAAGATCCATTTTAAATCCATCCTCAAGTCCAGCTTTTTTCAGCAATTCTTTCGCTTTTTCAACATCGTAATCATAGTCTTCGATTTTATCGTTGTAGCCAGAAATAGATGGCGGCATTGGGTTCTTTGCAGGCTCTGCTGTGCCTTCGTAAAAATTATCAATGATTTCCTTTTTGTTGATCAAATGGGAGATGGCCTGACGCACTTCTTTTTTGTTGAAAGGTTCTTTCTCAACATTGAAAGCAAAGTACCCAACGTTCATGGATGCCCGTTCGAATATTTGCAATTTGTCATCTCCTGTAACTTTGCTGATATCACTTGGGTTCAACCCGTCCATTAAGTCGATTTCACCTTTGATTGCAGCATTTAAACGCGCAGAGTTATCTTTAATGACTTTAAACGTGATTCCATCAAGTTTTGGCAGTCCTTTCTGCCAATAGTCATCGTTTTTCACAACTTCAATCGTATCGCCAGGTTTCCATGATTTGAATTTGAAAGGACCTGTTCCAGATGGATTCTTAGTGAAATTGTCTCCCTCTTTTTCAAATCCTGTCGGACTGGCTATTGCAAATGTAGGCATGGCAAGATTTTTCAGGAATGGTGCCTGCGGACGGCTCAAAGTGAATTCCACCGTGCTGTCATCGATAGCTTTTACTTCTTTGATAACATGTCCTTCATCACCTTCAAATCCGCCAAACATAGAGGCGTAGTAAGCAAATTTACCTTCGTCCTTACTTTTTGCCCAGCGTTGAAAGTTTTTTACGACTGAATCCGCATTGAAATCCGTACCATCATGGAACTTGATTCCGGTTTTCAATTTGAATGTGTATGTCTTGGCGTCATCAGACACTTTCCATGATTCTGCAAGACCAGGATTTATTTCCGTATTATCTTCTCCGTATTTCACAAGCGTTTCAAAAATCTGCTGTGTGACGATGAATGATTCACCATCCGTTACGATAGCTGGGTCAAGACCGACAGCATCTCCGCCTTTACCGTAAATCAATACGCCGCCTTTCGCTTCACTCGATCCCCCATTACCATCATCTTTCTCTTTTGATGTAGACGAGGAGCATCCAGCAAGCGCTAGCGAAAGAGCCAGGATACCAGTCAACAATAATGCCAATGTTTTCTTCATATTCTTCCCCCTTATTTTTTACGAATTTATGTATACGTCATGTCAGTTGTATAAATGACAAGCAACGTAGTGACCAGGTTTATGTTCATGCAAAACTGGTTTTTCCGAGTTGCACTCCACCATCGCTTTCGGGCACCTCGTATGGAATGGGCAACCGCTAGGCGGGTTTGATGGACTTGGAACATCGCCCTGAAGGATTACCCTATCTCCCTTGTATTCCACATCCGGAATCGGCACTGCTGATAATAAGGCCTGGGTATAAGGGTGAAGAGGATCTTCATACAGTTCCTCACTTTCCGTCAATTCAACTATATGCCCAAGATACATGACACCGACACGATCAGAGATATGCCTTACTACTCCCAGATCATGGGCAATGAAAAGGTAAGTCAAATCAAAATCTTCCTGCAAATCCTGCAGGAGGTTCAAGACCTGGGCCTGAATCGATACATCCAGTGCAGATACGGGTTCATCGGCGATGATCAGCTTAGGGTTGACCGCAAGTGCCCTTGCAATGCCAATACGTTGCCGTTGGCCCCCACTAAATTGGTGCGGATACCTTTTAGCATGGTAACTGCTTAAACCAACAACCTTAAGAAGCTCTTGTACACGGGCTTTACGCACCTTTTTATCTTTTACCCCATGAACGATAAGCGGTTCTTCCAATATCTTTTCAACAGTATGCCTGGGATTGAGGGAAGCGAATGGATCCTGGAAGACCATCTGCATTTCACGGCGCATTTTTCTCATTTCACGGGAAGATAAAGTCGTCAGGTCCTTTCCTTCGAAATAGACATTCCCTTCACTCGGTTCAAGTAATCGAAGCAGTAATCTTCCCGTTGTCGATTTACCGCAACCGCTTTCCCCGACAAGACCTAATGTTTCCCCTTTGTAAATGGAAAAAGACAAGCCATCTACGGCTTTGACCTCTCCGACGGTCTTTCCTAGGACGCCTCCTTTAATCGGAAAGTGCTTCTTTAGGTTTTCTACCTTAACCAATGTTTGATTCATGCAAGGCTTCTCCTTTCCCATCTTCATACAGCCAGCAACGAACATGCTGGCCATCATCAAATTCCAAAAGAGACGGGGTCTCACTTATACATTGCTCCATGGCATGGGAGCAACGAGGGGCAAACTGGCACCCGAGGTTGCCTGTCCCAGGTTTTGGAACATTACCAGGGATCGAGTAAAGACGTTCTTTCTTAATCCGCATATCTGGAATCGACTGAAGTAATCCGACCGTATACGGATGCTTAGGACTTTGGAAAATCGTTTGCACATTTCCTTCCTCTATTACCTTGCCGGCATACATGACAATGACACGTTCACACATTTGCGCCACAACGCCAAGATCATGGGTAATCATCATGATTGCTGTATCTGTTTCTTTATTTAAGTTCTTCATTAACTCTAAGATTTGTGCCTGAATCGTCACATCCAAAGCCGTTGTCGGTTCATCCGCTATAAGAAGTTTTGGCTCGCAGATCATGGCCATGGCAATCATGACCCTTTGTCTCATCCCACCTGAAAGCTGGTGAGGATATTCATCGATCAATTCTTCGGCACGGCCAAGCCCAACCAGTTTCAACATTTCCACGGCTCTACGACGGGCCTGCTTTTTGTTCCATTTTTTATGTATCCGCAGCGTCTCCACCAGCTGCTCGCCTATAGTGAAAACTGGATTCAAGCTTGTCATCGGTTCCTGAAAAATCATCGCTATGTCATTTCCGCGAATCTTTCTCATCCTCACCTCAGAAGCGTTTGCGATATTCTCTCCTTTAAAAAGGATTTCTCCCTCCACCTTACCAGCCGGTGAAGGAACCAGTCCCATGATAGACAAAGAAGTTACGCTTTTTCCGCATCCTGATTCTCCAACAATCCCTAAAACCTCACCAGGATTGACATGAAAATCGATTGAATTTACGACAGGGATCACCCCATCGTCTGTACGAAAACTGGTTCGAAGCCCATTCACCTTAATAATTGGTTCGTCCATCGTATCACTTCCTATATATAACTTTTTTTCCAATTATATTATTGGGTTTATTATTGCATCAAAATTAAAATATTACAATATATTTTCTAAAAATTCTAATTTCACAGAATAATTTTTTTATTTTGTTAAAAAACAGACTTTTTGGCATGAAAAAAAGGCTGCATTTTTGCAGCCATCGAAAAGGGGGGGAATCAATTATTTGATACCTTTTGCAGGTAAACCGGAGTTTCCAGCGAGGAAAAAGCTTATTTGCTTTGGGGAATGAAAGGGGGAAAATGAGCTTTATGCTGCAATCAAGCTTTACGGAGTTTTTTTCTGTCACCGAAACATCCTTCGCCTTGTTCAAGAGCTGAAATACGTTCCGTTAATTTTTCATTATGGTCGTATAAATACTTGTTTTGAGATACCAATTGAGCAAGCATCAATTTAATCTGTACTAATTCATATTCATTATCCGAAGCTTTCACATGGGTCTTCGCTACAAGACGAATTAAATCGCTAATGAGTTCTTCCATGCGCTTATTATTTTGTATTGTCTGAAAAATCGAGGCTGCTCCTGCCCGGAGGCAAACCTTATCTCCTTCGCTCATGATCAACCTCCACGTAAGACTTATAAACCAATATGTTGAAAATCCTGTGGCTTAGCATCATTTTGTTTAGTTGCAATAAATTGAACCATCTCTGCGACCACTTCAGTTACATATACATTTTTACCCTCTTTGTTTTCATATCTTCTCGTTTGTATTCTGCCTGTGATACCGATTAATGCACCTTTTTGACAATATTGAGCCGTATTTTCAGCCGACTTTCTCCATATGATACATTGTACAAAGTCAGCCTCATAGTCACCAACAGTATTTCGAAAGTTACGGTTGACCGCTAACGTGACATTGGAAACAGCTTTACCGTCAGGGGTGTATCTTAATTCTGGATCTTTCGTAAGCCTGCCGACGAGGGTAACTTGGTTGATCATCTATTCACTCCTTTCTGTTTATCATGCTTATATCATACTCATTCTCGACTTAATTAAAAAATGGATGAAATGACCTTTCTCCTGCCTTTTTCTTCTTGAAAAATCGATTTGAAGCTGTTCAAAATCCATTTTTATCGTTTGAAATTACGTGAAAAACGAAAAGTTAACAAAATTAAATATTTTGCAAAATTTTATTCTATCGTTCATAATTTAGACAGTTGTTGGGTTTTCATTTCATTAAGGGACAGTTTTTTAGTATGATATAATTACCTTAAAAAGGATTAATCATTTGAATCATTTCGGGGGGTAGATTTACATTTACAATGAGAGGGGTAATTAACGCTCTTCTGGCAAGAAACGGAGGAATTAGATGAAATCATTTAAATTAATCTCGTTGCAAATTGTTACTGAGAATTTACACTTGATTGATATTGCATTGACAGACGGGCTAATCATTAATAAAGAAAACGATGCTAGAACATGGTTACTGGAAGCATTTGTAGAAGAAAGTCATTTCAATGAGCTTGAACACGCACTTCCCAAGATTGACGGAGAGGTGTATATTCAAGCCGTCATTACCAAAAAGGACAATGAACCGGCTTTGTTTCACACTGTCTTACGCACCATAAGAAAAGTAGGCAACCATTACAGCCTATTATTCGTTGGTCACATCCAAAAAACGCGTAGCAAATATGCAGAACTTCTTCTTGAAGATTTGGTCCAAAAAGGTCTATCCGGCGAAGAGCTAATAAATGAGTTCAAGCAAAAAATCCGCTCAAAGCCTAAATTGGCCACGAATAAATAAAGGCCCTTCCCTTATATCCCATTCCCCTAATCGAATACACACAAAAAAAAGACTGACTTAGACGAATAAGGATGATAATCCTCTTCTTACCTAAGCCAGTCTTTTTCAATCTGTGCTAATTACTTATTGTTGTCGTCTTTTTTATCATTGTTGTCAATCAAGTCATCTGTGTCATCTGTGTCATTTACGTCATTATTATCGTCGTTGTCAATCATTCCATCATCATTATCATCATTGATGTTGTTATCATCTGTGCCGTTGTTATCATTTACACCATTCTTATCATCTTCAATGATGTTGTTATCATCTTCAGGTGCGGGATTGTTATCATTATCATTCGTTCCACATCCAGCAAGGAACATTATGGATAATAAAGAACCCCCGAGTAGTGCAAAAATTCTTTTCTTCATCATTTTTGGCAACCTCCCTTCTTTCTTAATCATTAGCTATTTTGCCCGAATGTGAAAATAACTTGCGTCCTATTTTAAATTTAAAAAGAAAAACCACCGATCTCATCTTTCATAGGAATTTCATCATAAAAAAAGCCGGACATATAAAATGTCCGGCATTCAAAGGGAGAATAGAAAGGAACTTATCTGCTTTTGCTTTTTATAAGCAATGCAGCGCCTCTTTCATATATACACTGCTGCACGATCCCCTAAACCTTTTTTGAAATATAGTCATATTAATCCATTTTATAAAAATGAATGTACTTTTTTTTATTTGTCACCAAAAGCAAACATGATTTCGGCTTCACATGCTATTTCGCCATCCACCGTTGCGACCGCTTTCCCTTTGCCCATCGAGCCTCTCATACGCACTATTTCAACTTCAAGACGCAGCTGATCACCTGGTTTTACTTGCTTTTTAAAACGACAATTATCAATTCCGGCGAAAAATGCAAGACGTCCTTTATATTCATCTTGTTTCAAAACGGCTACAGCGCCGACTTGCGCTAAAGCCTCGACAATTAATACCCCTGGCATAACTGGATAATCCGGAAAATGCCCATTAAAGAATTCTTCATTAGCTGAGACATTCTTCAAACCTACCGCTCTTTTCCCCTCATCTATTTCTATGATCCGATCCACTAATAAGAATGGGTAACGATGCGGAATGATTTCCTTTATTTGCGTGATATCAAGCATATTTTTTCCTCCTGAGATTTTTTTTCAATAACGTAAACGTGCCCCTGCCTTAAAGGACAGAGACGTAGTTGCCATGTACTATAATCAAAAACCGACGGCAACTGCCTCATAAGACAAGGCACTATGCACCCTTGTTCACTATATCAATAATATGGGTCCATGTGGATTTTTGGAAAACATCCATTGCATGTCCTCCCCCGATCACACTGTAACCTAAAAGTGCCCCGGACAATACAGCAATGAAAATCAATCCGATAACAATGAGTAAACGAAGCCAAATTGGCAAAAGACGGACCTTGATTCTACGATTCGGTTTCGTCTCAACTTCCTTTATCTCTTCTTCAATTTGTTGTCTCATTACACGATTTTGTTCCATATAGAATGTGAAAGCTCCTTTTTCTAAGAAAACTCGCCGACTGATTTTTCTCTATACTCCAGAAATTCGGCAGCTATGCAAAATGATAGGCACAAACGATTCTCTTTGTTATGAATTCATTATAACCGATTTGCTATAATTCCGCAGGGAAGCATTTTATTTTCCAGAAAACTCAACGGATTCCATTGATTAATCCACTCATTTGATCAGCCATCGTAACTGCCCGGGATTGAAATTGATAAGAACGCTGAACATTGATCAGATCCGTCATTTCTTTGGAAAGGTCGACATTTGATGACTCCAGAGTGCCTTGACGGACAGCTATTTGATTACGCGTATTCCCAGTTAGTGCAGTCATGATATCATCTTTTGTAACACCCAAGGCATCGATGTTTTCAGGAAGGCCCAGTAAATTTCCGCCTAGCTGATCAAGAAATTGCGGTTTCTTGACCGAGACGATGCCGAGCTCAAAACTCTTTTCGCCGTATTCTTCGGTATCCACCAACACTAAGCCATTTTCCGAGATCTTAATGTCTTTAATACTTCCGTCAATAAGGATCGGGTTTCCATTTACGTCAAGGACTTGATGTCCTGCAGAGGTAACGAGCACCATTTGTTCTGGATCATTCCAATTGGGAGATAAATAAAAGGCACCATCCCGTGTAAGCCTTGTATTGATTCCTTTATCATCCTTAACGCTTACAGTGAAGAATTGGTCTTCCCTGGTGAATGCTGCATCAAGGTTACGGTCCGTCGTTTTTAAGGCTCCCTGCGATAGCACCAATTGAGATTGGCTTATCTTAGCACCTGTTCCCTGTCGAATGCCAGGTGTGGTCAGCCTCCCTTTTTCCTTCGTCTCACTCGGCTGATTATTGAAACTCTGTATCAATAGGTCGTTAAAACTCGTTTGGGTCTTTTTGTAGGCAGTCGTGTCCACATTAGCGATATTATTACTTATTTGATCAAGTTTACTTTGAAGTTGGTTCAGCGTATTCGTCGCTGTCATCATGGTCCGATTCATGGATATTCCCCTTACATGTTCAATTTTCCAAAGACGCTTTTCCTCTAATGTTCACTTAAAGCTTGCCAACTTCATTGACCGCTTTATCCAAACTTTTATCATAGGCTTGAAGGACCTTCTGACTCGATTCAAAAGAACGGTATGCCGACATCATTTCTGTCATCGTTCTCGATTGATCGACATTAGAGCCTTCAAGGAAGCCTTGCTTAGTAGAAAAACCGACCTCTAAGGCTGCGTATGCGCTTGGCAATTCCCCATCATTCAAAACCTTATAAAGTCCTTCTCCGTCCTTCATGAGCTGTGATGATGGATTATCTGAATAACCGATGCCCAGACGTGCCGTTTGAACATTTCCTTCTAAAAGAACACCGTTTTCCGTTATCGTGAACCGATCGCTATCAAGCTTGATCCGCTCATTACTATTATTCAATACATAATGACCAGCAGGGGTAGTTAAATAACCTTTTCCATCTAGAGTAAAACTGCCGTTGCGCGTATAACGAAGGTTACCATCACCATCCTGAACAGTAAAAAACACCGATCCTTGCCGACCGGTTTCTTCATTGATTGGAAGGTTTTCATCAGCCAAGGCAATATCTGTATTAAGCTGGGTCTCCTCCAATGTACCCTGGGTAAATAAAGGGTTAGCCTCCTGTACGTAAACGCCGGTACTGAGCCCCCCAACCTTGGATAAAGTAGGCATACTCAATTTGTTCTCCGTGGGAATGGTTTTACCATCCATGTTGCTAATAAGCATTTCCGGAAATGACCTTACACTTGTTTGATCCGCCTTATACCCCGTTGTATTTGCATTGGACATATTATTTGTGAGCAATTCCGTACGCCTTTGCTGTGTAAGCATCCCGGAAGCAGCTGTATAAAAACCTCTTAACATCTTCTTCACTCCTCATTCAACATAACTTATCCGTTCAATTTCTCATATCTTTCTTATCGGTCATGAACATCAGTATCTTAAGGAAAAAAGAAAAGCATTAGGCAGAAGAGTTTGTCTGTATTTTAGGCTAGGTCAGATTTAAAGGAATGGTGTTAAATTATCGACTAAAAGAAGAGGGCCTATTGCTCATCAGTACTAGAACTGCACGCACTTTCACTATGCCTCATGTTTGTCTGAACCTTAGACCCCTATCTTATGATGCAGATTTCCATCCGCTTTTTAGTTGAACTTGTGGCGTGGCAATTTATCCATATTATCAAGCATGATTCCAGTTCCAATTGCTACACAGTCCATTGGATGCTCTGCAACGAGTACTGGGACTTTGAGTTCTTCCGCAAGTAGTAAGTCAATGCCGTGAAGCAATGCTCCCCCACCTGTTAAAATGACGCCACGGTCGATGATATCAGCTGAAAGTTCAGGTGGTGTCCGCTCAAGTACGCTTTTCGCAGCTTGTACAATGATCGAAACCTGCTCGCGAAGGGCTTCCTCAATTTCTTCAGAGTTGACCGAAATGGTCCTAGGTAATCCTGTTACCATATCACGCCCACGAATATCGATGACTTCATTACGTGAACCAGGGAAGACGGTTGCAACCTGGATTTTAATGTTTTCCGCTGTACGTTCACCAATCAGAAGCTTATACTTCCGCTTGATATAATGTAAAATTTCATTATCGAATTTGTCACCGGCCATTTTAATTGAAGAAGATGTAACGATATCCCCCATTGAAAGAACGGCTATATCGGTTGTACCGCCGCCAATGTCTACGACCATATTGCCGCTTGGTTGGAATATATCCATACCAGCGCCGATTGCAGCCACTTTTGGTTCTTCTTCAAGGAATACTTTCTTCCCACCACTTTTTTCAGCAGCTTCTTTTATCGCTTTTTGTTCGACACTTGTTATGTTTGTCGGGCAGCAAATCAAAATTCTAGGCTTTGAAAGAAAGCCTTTCACATTCAATGTATTGATAAAATGCTTAAGCATCGATTCTGTTACATCAAAATCCGCAATGACCCCGTCTTTTAAAGGACGAATTGCGATGATGTTTCCTGGAGTACGGCCTACCATTTTTCGAGCCTCTTCCCCGACAGCAAGAACACGGTTTGTATTCTTATCAATCGCTACTACCGATGGCTCATTTAACACAATTCCTTTACCTTTGACATGTATAAGAACATTGGCTGTTCCAAGATCTATCCCAATATCTCTAGCAAACATTTCTTAAATCCTCCTTGAATATCCTCACATATAACCTACTTCTGTCCTAATTGTTTATTTTACCATATTGCATTGACACAAGTAAGTATGAATTATAAATAATCACTAACAGAGACTATTTTTACCTAAAATCCCAATATGTATTAAATTTCAATACCATAAGTACTATTTCCCGCCTGTCCCCATAAAAAAAATCCCGGCACGGAATCGGAGTCAAAAATCAGAAAAAAAGTTGACACATTTTCATGTCCCTTTATCCATCTCCTGATTGCCCGATCACCTTCCAAATACCGGAATGATATCAGTGATTATTTAACGATTTCTTCTTCTCTTTCAGATCGTTTATATTTTAATTTTGTTGCTTCGCCACCTCTAAGGTGACGAATGGATTTATGATAATCCAATATATCCTTCACTTCGTTAGCCAAATCTGGATTAATTTCTGGCAGCCTCTCAGTTAAGTCTTTATGCACTGTACTTTTAGAGACTCCAAACTCTTTTGCAATGACGCGGACTGTTTTTCTAGTTTCCACGATATACTTTCCTATCTTGATAGTTCTTTCTTTGATGTAATCGTGCACACCACTCGACCTCCCCAAATTGGATGTGAGAAGTGTGAAATGAGATTCGTATTTTTCGAATCGAATACCGCTGCCCTATAAACAATGAAAGATAGAATTATTCACCTATTAGATAATTTGTAATAAACGATTCCTCACCTCAAACACTCTCTTTGCATGGTTTATAACATCTTATTAGCTTGGTTAAGAATATATGCCTAATGGGACAGGAGGTTTGGATTTATTTCTTAGTTTTATCTATTTATTTTCCTTTGGAACAAATTATTTCCCGAGAAATTTGTCACAAATTCTACTATTTCAGCAAATTGCCCAATATTTCCTCGAAAGAAAAAAAGGAAGCCGTTCAAAATGAACGGCTTCCTTTTACCAAATTTTCAGTTGTTGTCATTCGTAACGCTTAAGGTTTTTGTTTTGATTTTATTATTAATTAGATTGATTTAACGAATCTTTTAAGGAATCGCTTTCCTCAGTTGTATCTTCACCTGGGGTAGAGCCTTCTTTATCAGTGCCATTCTCTAAATCAGTGCTCTCGTCAGTTTCGTCAACGGCTGGCGTTTCATCCGTGCCAGTCTCAGACTCTTCGACTGCAGGTGTTTCTTCTTTATCAGTTTTAGATTCTTCGACTGCAGGTGTTTCTTCTTTGTTAGCCGAATCTTCTAGTTCACTGCCTTCCATTCCAGTTGCAGATTGAATGGAAGAAGCTTGTTTATCAATAAAATCAGTTGGGTTTAACGCAATGTTATCTTTTCTGATTTCGAAGTGGACATGCACGCCCGCCTCTTCGTTGATTTGACTTTTTCCAGATGTAGCAATTGCTTGTCCTTGTTTCACTTTGTCACCAACTGCAACCTTAATGTCTTTAACAGATTGATAACGAGTAACGACACCATCTTCATGCTCTACTTCAATTAAATTTCCAAGTAACGCATCATCTTGAACTTTCGTTACATTTCCACTTAAGGATGCTTTTACATCGAAAGACTTTCCATCTTCCATTGCAATGTCTATACCTTTGTTTTGCTCATATCTATTGTTGTAGAAAACCAATGCTTCTTCTTGTGCCTTTTCATCCGCATTCACATCATAAAATTGTTTCTTGATAACCGATTTATCTGCATCGGCTACAGGCATCTTGATTGTCTCAAGATTGCTGTTGACCTCAACAGAAGGCTGATCATAGTTTTTTCCTGTTTCAGCTGATTCCTCTTTGCCATCTTTAGCTGAGTCATTAAAACTATTTTGTAATAAGAAGGCCGCGGCTAAGATTATGGCTGCACTTGCGATATAGATTGCTGCTAATGCCCAACGTTGTTTTAGTATACGTCGGATTGTGGAAGTTGGTTTCTTTTCTTCCTCTCTCATATTAATCACCTCAGCAATCATTCTGAACATTTTGTTAAGATTATATACATTCAGGAAAAAATTTTTTTAGATTTATTTTGTGGAAATGAAACCGATTTTATTCGTAGAATGGTAAAATGTTTGGTATCTTACTGTTGAAGGATGTCTAATTCATGAAAAAAGCCATTAAACTCGTGTTAACATTTTTGCCTTTTCTATATATGATTGCCATTTGGATAATGTCGAGCAATCCCGATGATATGATTCTTGATCTTCCATCATCCTCGATTGACCGATTTATTAAAGAGGCACTCCATTTAGTCGAATTTGCCCTGTTGTACATTTTATTCGTTTCGGCTCTTGCTGCAAACCAAAAACTGAAACCTGGTTTAAGCCTGTTTGCGGCCCTTGTCGCTTGCCTTTACGGAGTAATTGACGAATACCACCAATCTTTCGTCCCATACCGCTCCTCTACCTTAATAGATGTCATTAAAGATATCATTGGAGTAGCTGCAGTCTATTTTCATGTCCAATATCATTATTTCAAGCGTAAACGGGGCTTTTTGACCATTATAGAAAAAATAAGCGCAAAAGAATGAGAGATGGGATTCCCCATCTCTCATTTTTTCGCTGTCATCGTATTCAGCCACTTATTTGAAGACTGAACTTTAACACCTTTATAATAATACTTTACGATGTCTTCATAGTTTTTTCCTTCCCTTGCCATTCCATTTGCACCGTACTGGCTCATTCCAACTCCGTGTCCAGATCCTTTTGTCGTGATGACAATGCGGTTGCCTTGGCGCTCCCAGTTAAAATCAGATGATGTCAACCCTAGCTTTTCACGAATCTGTTTACCTGTCATTTTCTTTCCTCCGATATCCACCACACCCACGCGATTACCGGAAGTCCTTTTAATGACAGTCCCTATTGTTGTTCCAGATGATAGACTTACACCCAGTTTGCTTTCAAAATCTGCAGTATTCACTACAACTTTATTATAAAACTTGGGGGATTCTTCTTTATCCCATGGACTGGATACACTTTTTAAATAGGGGAAATCCGCTTCCCAATAGTCTTCTGAATTTTCCGTGTAGCCATTGCTGGTCGAAAAAAAAGTGGCTGTAATCGGCTTTCCTTCATAAGTTAGGATTTGACCCGCTGTTTCCTTTATTGCTTTATTAATTTTTTTCATCTTCCATTTATAATCAGAGCCCCACTGCTTTTTTAGCTCATCATTATTCATATATACTTGGTGCATGACAGTATCGCTTACATCAGCACCGTCCGGTAAGCCCAAACGAGTTTCACTTATGAGCTGATTGACAATGTAAGTTCTCGCCGTCAGCGCTTGTGCCTTCAATGCTTCTTCTTCAAAATCCGCTGGCATTTCAGCTGCAACCACACCAGTCAAATACGATTCAATTGGCAGTTTTTCAATCTTTTTTGCAGATGTACGGTATACGGCAACTTCTACGGAACTCATTTCATTAGCACTTACTTCTTTACCTTCCTTCTTCACGTTCTTTTCTAATTGTTCGGCTAACTCCCCACTTGTCTTATCATTTGAAAATGGAAGCACAAGCACTGCTGGAATCATGATAATTACGAATGCTACTGCTATGAATAGTACGATCATCGGTTTGATTGCTTTCAAATTCCTGAGCCTCCCTACACTTGTTTTCTCTGCCGTAAAATCTCCACATCCAGCAGGTATCTTTACATAACAAATGTATGTCGAAGGACAAGCTTTTATGAATAGAAAAACAAACAACGATTTAGCTGGAGGCCGCAAATTCTGGAACAAAACAAAAAAAACCATTCATGTTTCAATGACTCAAACATGAATGGTTTTTATAAATATCTTAAGCGTTTAGATCGGCAATTTTTTTCGTTTCTGCAGGTACATCTTCGTTAATACGTTCCACATCAGCACCTAAAGATGCCAATTTACCATGGAAGTTCACATATCCTCTGTCAAGATGCTTTAATTCTGTAACACGAGTAATGCCATCTGCAACCAATCCAGTCAGGATGAGTGCTGCCGCGGCACGTAAATCTGTTGCAGCTACTTCTGCCCCTTGAATGTTAGTTGGACCATTAACGATAACAGAACGACCTTCGATTTTAATATTGGCATTCATGCGACGGAATTCCTCAACATGCATGAAACGGTTTTCGAAAACGGTCTCCGTAATCATACTTGTTCCTTCAGCACGCAATAATAATGCCATCATTTGTGATTGCATATCAGTCGGGAAACCAGGATGCGGCATTGTTTTGATATCAATGGCCTTCAAGGTTTTTGGACCGATGACGCGTAATCCATCTTCTTCTTCAAGAATTTTAACGCCCATTTCTTCCATTTTAGCAATAAGGGAAGTAAGGTGTTCAGGTACAGCTCCTTGAACAAGAACATTGCCGCCAGTAAGAGCAGCCGCTGTCATGAATGTACCAGCTTCGATACGGTCAGGTATAATCGCATGTTCAGTGCCATATAATTTATCGACACCTTCGATTCTCATCGTACCCGTACCAGCACCTCTGACTTTGGCACCCATTTTATTAAGGAAATTCGCAAGATCTACAATTTCAGGCTCTTTGGCCACATTTTCAAGAATAGTTATACCTTCAGCAAGTGTTGCTGCCATCATGATGTTTTCAGTGGCACCCACACTCGGGAAGTCAAGATACACTCTTGCACCCTTAAGTCTTCCTTCTACCTCGGCATCAATGAAACCATTACCGACCTTCACTTTTGCTCCCATCGCTTCAAAACCCTTTAAATGCTGATCGATAGGACGTGATCCGATGGCGCAGCCACCAGGAAGAGCAACGCGGGCCCGGCCATTCCTCGCTAGTAATGAGCCCATCACTAAAACGGAAGCTCTCATTTTACGTACATATTCAAATGGTGCTTCTTCTAATAACTCTCTTGATGCATCTACAGTTACTTGATTGTCATGAAAGGCAACATCTGCATTTAAGTTGCGCAATACTTCATTGATTGTATATACATCGGAGAGCGTAGGAACATCTTTAATGATACTTTTCCCATCACTTGCTAATAATGTTGCAGCGATAACTGGCAAAACGGCGTTTTTAGCACCTTCTACTTTAACTGTCCCGCTAAGCCTTTTTCCGCCGCGGACGATGATTTTTTCCAAAAGTATTCCCCTCCGCGTCCATTTTCTCTATATTAATATTCAAACGTTATGATTGGTGTGCCAACTACAAAGTTCGTTCGGTCACCCAATCCTTCTGTCCGTAGCCCAAACTGCAAATTTAATTTTTCTTTTGTCAAAGGTTGTTTAAACAATGTTGAATGTGCAGATATAGATGTAAAGTTTTTTTCATGCACACTCTCAATTTCCCTTGCTTGGAACATATCTAACAGGTCTTCAGTTTTAGAGTTTAAAACCGAATCCATATTATCATTGATAGACCCTTTAATACAAGAAAAAATTGAAGGAGTCCCTATAAATAGGTCATTCACCCTGTTCTGGAACGTAGTTGTAAAAAACGTTGAATTAGCTTTTTCCCATTTTTGTCCCTTCACTTCGTAAATAACATAGGTAACTTTATCAAATTCCTCTTCCGTTGTCATTATTTTAATAGACTCGGTTAGACCTGAATCGACATTGTAAGCTAACGCCTCAGCCTTCCAGCCGGAAGCATCATCTTTCCGATGCCATTGAAATTGAGGGTATTTTTGCTTCAAAGCTGAAACTTCTCTTCCAAACTCTTGTTTAGTAGCAATCTCTTTATTTATTTCTCTAGCGAGAACAGACCAATTTCCTATGTCTAAATCCTTATCCTTTTGTAACAGTCCCACCAATTTTACTATATCTGGTTTGTTTTCTGCCACAATCGTACTATTCCCAATTAAAATCACCATTAAACCAAGAAATATTATGTATATTAACATTTTTTTGTTCAAATTATACATGTTAAATCCCTCCCCTTTTAAACATTATTTCCATAAGGAGAGAGATCATACTTCGAGTTTTCCGACAATTGGTGACACCTTCCACCTGAAAAAGTTGCAGGGGAAGCATGGCGAATACAAGAGTAGAATCATATTTTGCTATAAGCAGAGCTTTACAGCTTATCAGTCATTACTAAACATATAGGGGAGTTGGTTTGCAAATCCCAGGTAGTCAAGGAAGAAATTACTCACAACTGAACCGATGGCAACCGTTAATAAAATATATAAAACCCTGGCCTTGATGACCGAATTGGATCTTAAAATTTTATCAAAATGTAATGCCTGTAGAGCCCACCAGGTAACTGCAATGAAAAACAAGTGCGCAATTATTCCTGTTAAAGCTTGCTGTCCCATTGCTGAAAACATGTACATACCTCCTAAAAGACACCCGTCTTATATTCTAACACAAAACCCCTTAGTATTTGGAATTAAAAAGGAAGAATTGCAAAATATCTTTTTAAAACTGTAAATAGAGGCTAATCCAATGGAATGAGCCTCTGCTACAGATATTATATCATTTACTCGAAATAAAGTCTGTAAAATCACCAAATTGATCGTGAATGAAGTCAAAGGCAAGATTAGGGGCTACCCCGAAAATTATCGTGCCTATTACACAAATGATTAACACGGTGTATAGACCAGAACGGATTTTAATGACCTTGTCTGAATGAAAGGGTCGGAAAAAAACTTGAACCAATAATCCGAAATAATACACATAGGATACGATGGTACCTGCAATCATGATTCCCGCAAGGACAAAATGTCCAGGCTCCGTAATGAATGTTCCAAGGAAAATATTCAGTTTGCCAATAAAGCCTGTCGTCCCGGGAATTCCGGCCAGCGAAAGGATAAAGACCGTAAATGTAATGGCAAGGTACGGTGATTTTTTCCCTAGTCCTGCAAGAATGCTAATGTCATCTGATCCGCTTTGACTGGAAAGCAGTTGAATGACTGCAAATACACCGATATTCATCAATACATATGCCAATAAGTAATACCAGACTGTGTCCATCAGGAAATATCCTCCACCCAATGTAGCTACCGCTACAAGGAGGTAACCCGCATGGGCGATGCTTGAATAAGCGAATAATCGTTTTAAATTTTGCTGCCTTAACGCAATCAGATTCCCAATGATGATCGTCAAACCAGCCAATGAAGCTATATAGATATTATTTTTCTCCAAAAAGTCAAGTGCTCCGAAAACGTCACCGGAGGCTGTTTGAAATAACGAAAGAAAAATGCGCAGGATAATGACAAAACCTGCCATTTTCGATATTACACTTAAGAAGGCTACGACTGGTGTTGGTGCCCCCTCATAGACATCCGGTGCCCACATATGAAATGGAGCCGCAGCTATCTTGAAGGATAGTCCGACAAAAACCATGAAGAAAGCGAGACCCATAATGTATTGCAGCTGACCATCCGTCAGCGCGGCCATCGTCCGGCTCATCTCGGCTAGGTTGACTGAACCAGTCACACCATATAAATAGCTCATCCCGAATAAAGTGATCGCCGTGGAAATACCTCCGTTTATTACATACTTCATGGACGCTTCGTTAGACTTCAGATCATGTTTACGTATACCGACTAATATATACGATGATAGTGAAAGCAATTCCAGCCCAACAAACAGGGTTATCAAATCCCCGCTTGAGGACATGATCATCGCTCCAAGCAAGGCGGTCAGGAACAGATAATAAAATTCCCCCCGATGTTCTTGCAACCCCTCTTGCGGTTCATAACTTTCAGCCAGAAGGATGATAAGACCCGCTCCGAATAATAAGAGTAGCTTAAATGCTTTTGCAAAAGAGTCTAACCGAAATGTATCGGATAAGATACTGACTGACTCAAAGGATAATAAGCTAATCAGTGACAAACATGCTAAAATGATGCCTGTTAGCGCGAGCCAGGCCAGTTTCCTTCGATTAAAGTGCTTCGGCCAGAATAAATCCAATATTGAAAGAATCATAGCCGTTCCAAGGATGATGAATTCCGGCATCATCGCTCCCCAATTATAAGAAAGCATCGTGTTCCAATCCATCCTTCATCGCCCCCCTAGAGCTAGAATCATGGCTTCAATCGTTCCTTGGAGAGGCCCGCCTAACAAATTTGGGTAGACCCCAACGGATATGATCAAACCTAGAAGAACCAATGCCGGTACAAACTCCAGCCCTTTAAGGTCCCGTTTCTCTTTTTCTACCAAGCTATTAGTTTTACCAAAGGTCATCATCATAACTGCCCTCAGTATATATACTGCCGTTAAAACCAGCCCGATCACCCCAACTGCCGCAAGCGTTGGTTGACTCTTGAATAAGCCGAGAAATACCATGAATTCACTGATGAAGCCAGACATGCCAGGCAAACCGAGTGAAGCCATCCCGCACGCTAACATCAATCCGGAAAAAACCGGCATGGACTTGGCCAATCCCCCAAGCTTAGGGAGCATGGTGGTTCCCGTCCGTTCGTATAATACACCCACCAAGAAAAACAACAGAGCAGCAATTAACCCATGTGAGATTACTTGAAAGATGGCTCCCTGAATGCCCGCTTCATTCAAGGCTCCCAGCCCCATCATGACGATCCCCATATGCGAGATCGATGAGTATGCTAAAACGAGCTTGAAATCCGTCTGTACCAACGCTAAAAGTGCACCATATAAAAAGCTGACGACCCCAAATAGGACAACGGTGAAGGCCAAGCTTTTATATTGCTCTGGAAATATCCCCATTCCAAACCTGATGATTCCGTAAGCCCCTATTTTCAATAAGACACCTGCATGAATCATGACTATGGATGGAGGTGCCTCTGCATGGACCCTCACCATCCAGCTGTGAAAAGGGAATACGGGCAGCTTTACTGCAAATGCAATGAGGAAGGCCATACATAAGCCATACTTCATCGAACCGGATATGGGTGCAAAAAGCGATACACCGCCCATTGTCATCATCTGTGTCAAAGCCGCAATATTGGTTGTACCCGTCCGGGCAAATAAAATTAAAATAACCACCAATAAAACTGCCGAACCAATGCCGTTATAAATTAAGAAACTATAAGATGCTTTCTCCCTCTCCAGAAAGCCCCATCTGCCAATTAAAAAGAAAGCGGGAATCAACGTCATTTCAAAAAAGATGAAAAAAAGGATCAAATTTTCTGCCGTAAATACACCGAGCATTCCAATCTCCAAGATCAAAAATAGCAAATAATACCCTTTCCATTCTTGTTTTATATAAATGGAGGCGATTGCTGCCAGTGAACAAATGATTGTTGTCAGTAATATGAAGATGAGACTTAATCCATCCAGACCCAACTCAAAATTAACTGTGAAGAGCTTGGGATCATACACCTCCAGATTCCCAAACCTTATCCAATTCACCTTAATGTCGAAGAGGGAAAGGGCAACACCAGAATAGTATTGACTACATAGAAAGAACGAGAGGAAAAGAGGAGGCAGTGTTCCGAAAAAGCCAAATTGTTTAATCGTCCTTTCCTCTTTTTTCGGCATAAGGGCAACCATCACAATACCCAGCAAGGGTGAAAACACTAAAAGTGAGAGCAAATAGACATTCATCTTAGATACCCCCCAGTTACTGCAAAAATGACCAACAATACCGCAAGTCCCAAAAAGGCTATCATGCCGTAACGCTGTACCTGTCCCGTTTGCAGTTTAGACCCTATTTTCCCCAACCCCTCTATCGAGCTTGTTACAGTGGATACCACCCCACCGACAATGAACCTTTCGATATAAGATAGGAATAAACTAAAGCCTTTGATTGCATAGCCTACGGTAAAATGGTAAATCTCATCAATATAATACTTATTATCCAAAACTCTATATAACTTGTTGTTTTCTTGCACAAGCCAGCTCCGAGGCAACTTCTTTTTAGCGTATATCATATAAGCAAGGAAGATCCCTGCCAGCGATACAAGCACGGCCATGAACATAATCCAAACAGGACCCTCACTATGGCTATTACCTCCAAGAAGCGTTTCATTTCCCTCCATTAGCCACTCACCAAGGAAGGTTCCAAACCATGGTGTTTGGACATACCCACTGATTACTGCAAGCAATGCCAATACAAGCATGGGAAGCAACATGATTGAAGGTGATTCCTTGACCTGATTCACTTGACTGCGTGATTCTCCTGTAAACATCATGAAAAACAGCCGGAACATGTAAAACGCAGTTAAAAAGGAGGTGATCACCGCTAGTGCAAACAACAAATAATTACCATTCTCCCATGCTGCCATTAGAATTTCATCTTTACTGAAAAAACCCGAGAGTAAGGGAAATCCTGATATAGCTAAAGTGCCAGTCAAGAACAGCGGCCCAGTCCAATTCAATTTCCCCCATAAGCCACCCATTTTTTCTATATCCTGTGTATGTATAGCATGAATAACACTGCCTGCTGCCAAAAACAGCAATGCTTTAAAAAAGGCATGGGTCATTAAATGAAACACGCCAGCCACATATCCAGCAGTACCCAAAGCAAGCATCATAAAACCAAGCTGAGAGACTGTCGAATAGGCCAATACTCGCTTAACATCCTTTTGCACAAGAGCAATGCTTGCGGCAAAGATGGCTGTAAATCCACCTGTTATTGCCACGACTTGCATCGCAGCAGAACTAGCCAGGAATAATGGGAACATGGTCGCTACCAGGTAAACCCCTGCAGCAACCATGGTTGCTGCGTGAATCAGCGCGGAAACTGGAGTCGGGCCTTCCATTGCATCGGGAAGCCATGAATGAAGAGGAAATTGTCCAGATTTTCCAACCGCACCGATAAAAATTAAAATGGCAATCAATGTCAAGCTTTCATTTGATATCACGCCCGATTGAACGGCTTGAAAGATCTCTCCATATTCAAAGCTGCCTGTTTCCCAGAAAAGTAGAATAATACCGATCAAGAGCCCTACATCCCCAATTCTGGTCATGATGAACGCCTTCTTCGCTGCATTCTTGGCTTCCTGTTTATAATAATAAAATCCGATCAGCAGGAAGGAGCCCACCCCTACCAATTCCCAGAAAAAATAAAGTTGTAATAAATTGGGTGCCATGACAAGCCCAAGCATGGCAAATGTGAAGAAGCCCAGATATGCATAAAAAGTGGAGAATCGCTCTTCACCCTTCATATATCCCTTCGAATATAACTGGACAAGCAAGCTGACAAGGGAAACGATCACAAGCATCAAAGCATTAAGCTGATTGATTTCAAATCCCGCTTTAAGTTGCGTCCCTCCGATGGAAAGCCAATCTATCGTTATTTTATAAGTAGGTTCTTTAAATCGTTCCATCAAGACAAGCAACGATAAAATAAACGAAGCAAGAGTACATATTATTCCAATATATGCCCCTCTTTCCCGCAACCGCCCACCTGATAGAAGCAGAACCAGAAACGTGACGAGTGGAAAGATCGGTATGAGCCAAGCGTTCTCCATCATCGTATCAAATCCCCTTCTTCAATTATATGAACCTTCAATGCTTCATAATGTCCATTTCGTCGACATTGACCGTCTTCCGATTGCGATATAGGGACATTAATATAGCCAGACCTACAGCTGCCTCAGCTGCAGCAATTGTAATCGTGAATAATGAAAACACTTGACCTGTAATGGATGGCGTTACCCCGAATTTACTAAAGGCAACTAAATTGATATTCGCTGCGTTCAGCATCAGCTCGATTGAAATCAAAACAATGACAGCATTTCTTTTTGTCAAAGCTCCATACAACCCTATACAAAATAAAACGAGTGCCAATACGAGATAAGCTGACAAGGGAACTCCCGTCATGATCGATCTCCCTCCTCATCATCTTTTTTAGCTAATACGATGGCACCGACTAAAGCTACAAGCAGGAGTACAGACATTACTTCAAATGGGATTACATATTTTGAAAAAAGTTCGATTCCTATTTGTTTTGTATTTTCCTCATGCAAGGCGGTTGGCTGTACAGGTATATCCAGATTATAAATCCCCAGATAAACCGCCACGGCGAATCCAGCAATCGCTAATAGCAAAGTGAATTTCCCCCAGCCTCCTTTTGCCGGTTCGTCACTTTCTTGATGTTTAGTCAGCATAATGCCAAATAACATCACGATCGTAATGGCCCCTGAATAAATCAGGATCTGGACGACGGCGACAAACTCTGCCGAGAGCAACAAATAAATACCGGCAATGCTTAAGAAAGTAAAAACAAGTGCAATGACCATATGGACCACTTTTGTTAACGTAATTAGCAGCACCCCGCCTAATATGGCTACGAGTGCCAAGCCAAAAAAGGCAATTAATTCACCGGATAAAGTCATACTTTATTCACCTTCCGGATATTTTCATCGTTCTCATCCAACCACTCCAGATTTTTAAATAAATGATCCCGGCTGTACTCCGCCAGCTCAAATTGGTTCGTCATTACGATTGCTTCTGTAGGGCAGACCTCCGTACATAGATCACATAAAATGCAGATCTCGAAATTAATGTCATACGTATCGATGATCTTACCTTTTTTCGACGGATCAGGATGCTTTTTACCAGTTAATTGAATACAATCCGTTGGACAAATTGTCACACATTGATTACATACAATGCACTTTTCAGGGTAGAATTTTTGGATTCCGCGGAATCGGTCAGGGAGCGGCAGCGGCTCATTCGGGTAGTCATAGGTCACTTTTTTCCTGGTCAAGTTCTTTAATGTATAGGTTAAACCTTTTGCTAAACCAAGCATTTAAATCCCTCGCTTTCTGACCAGCTTAAGTTTTTTAAAAAAGGTTGATTAATTCTTTTATAAGTGCTGTCAAAAATATATTAGCTAACGCAACCGGGAGCAGTACTTTCCATCCGAACTCCATCAATTGATCGGCCCTTATACGAGGAAATGTTACACGGATCCAAACCAGTACATAAAACACAGCACTGAATTTCAGACCGAACCAGATAGCCGCCGGAATAAAATCCAAAAACGGAATAGAATTCCATCCCCCTAAAAATAATACAGTGGTTAGCGTGGCCATTGCAAACATATAGACATATTCGGATAACATAAAGAAGGCCCAGCGAAAACCAGAGTATTCAACATGATAACCCGCAACAAGTTCGGATTCCGCTTCCGGAAGATCAAAAGGTACCCTGTTCAACTCGGCAACCGATGCAATAAAAAACACGATAAATGCAATCGGCTGAAGAAAAATGAACCAAACCTTCTCTTGGGCTGCGACTATTTCATTCAAGTTTAAGCTACCTGTTAAGAGTACGATTCCCACTAGCGACATCACCAACGGAATCTCATAAGATATCATTTGTGCGGCTGCCCGCATCCCGCCGATCAACGAATATTTATTATTGGATGCCCAACCAGCCGTGACGATTCCGATTGTCGATATGCCGGAAATGGCCATATAGTACAGAAGACCTACACCTATATCGGCAAATTGGAAGGCATCCGTGAACGGCAAGGTGGCAAGGACCATGAAGGCTGGAGCAAAAGCAATCACTGGCGCTAATATATAAAGCGGCTTATCGGCTTTTTTGGGTATGGTATCTTCCTTGATCAGAAGTTTCAAAACATCGGCAACGGTCTGCAAGAGACCCCATTTTCCTCCAATTTGGTTGGGACCTACCCGCAGCTGCATGAACCCCATGATTTTCCGTTCTGATAGGATTCCATAGGTAACAAACCCTAACACAACGAATAGCAGCAGGACTGCCAAGCCAAAAAATATGCCAAAATTCAATAAGCTTGGAGTGGAGTGGAGCAAATCCTTGATCATTTATCCATCCACCTCCCCTAGAACAATATCGATTGCACCTAATATCGTTATCAAGTTCGCCATATTTTCCCCTTCCAATAGCTTCGGAAGTATTTGCAAATTATAAAATGAAGGTCGGCGAAATTTTAAACGATATGGCTCCTTTTTCCCTTCACTCGCGATATAACAGCCGATTTCCCCTCTTGGTGATTCAATTCGGACAAATGCTTCACCCTTTGGAACCTTTATAATTTTCGGGACCTTAGCAAGGACTGGCCCTTCTGGAAATTGCTCGACCGCCTGCTCAAGTATTTTTAATGATTCTTCGATCTCCTCCATTCTACAGTGATAGCGTGAAAAGGCATCACCCTCTTCCCGTGTAGGTACATCAAAGTTGAACCTGTCATAAATGGAATATGGTTCATTTTTTCGTAAATCCCAGTTCACACCTGTACACCTTAAGTTTGCTCCGCTAAGAGAATACTGCAACGCTTCTTCCTTCGTATAGGTGCCTACCCCTTTAACTCGATTCACAAAGATTTCATTCCCTGTTACAAGCTCATGGTAACCTTCTAGCTGTTCCCTCATATACGGCACAAACTCGGCCACCTTTTCAATCCAATCGTCAGGAGCATCCCATTTCACACCACCAACACGCATATAATTGAAGGTAAGCCGTGCCCCTGACAATTCAGTTAATAGATTAACGATCATTTCCCGTTCCCGAAAAGCGTATAAAAAAGGGCTCGTCGCACCTATATCAAGCAAGTATGTACCCCACCAGACAAGGTGGCTTGCAACTCTGCCCAACTCCATTGCGATTACCCGCAAATATTCTGCCCTATCGGGGATTTCCATCTCCATCATTGTTTCAACAGCATGGCAAAGCACATAATTATTTGTCATTGCGGCCAGATAATCGAGCCGATCGGTATATGGAATGATTTGTGTATATTGCAAGTTTTCCGCTAGTTTTTCCGTACCGCGATGCAGATACCCAATGACAGGGGTAGCCTCTTTTATAATTTCACCATCAATTTTGATGACAAGCCGAAAAACACCATGTGTGCTCGGATGCTGCGGCCCGACATTGAGAAGCATTTCTTCCGTCCTTAGCATTGGGGTTACACCTCCACATCATAAGGCTGATAATCTTTTCTAAGGGGATACCCTTTCCAATCATCACCAAGTAAAATCCTCTTTAAATCAGGGTGTTCCTGAAAATTAATACCTAATAAATCATACGCCTCACATTCCGGCCAATTGGCTCCTGACCATAATGGAACCAATGATGGAATAGCGGGAGAATCCCTGTCCAGCCTCACCTTCAAGGCAACTGATTGATTCATGTTGAACGAGTGCAAATGCACATAAACTTCCATGTGGGTTTCAAAATCCGTTCCATGAAGTTCCGATAAATACGAAAAGTTAAGCTGTTCATCATATCGAAGGAATTTCGCTATTAAGAAATATGTATCCGGATTAGCTACAATTGTGGGTACATCTTTTGATAGTCTATTAATATAGTGGTCTATTAATGCCTCTTGTCCCACATTCCTTTCAATAGCATGAACAATTTGATCGAGTTTGGCCTGGTTTGGGGAGGGTTCATCTGGAATATGATCTTCCTTGCTTTCCTTTACAATATTCCTGGCCTTTGCAACAGCAGCAGCTTTCGCTTTGGCTACTGCAATTGCCTTTGCCTTCGCTTTTTCAAGATCATCATCATTATCCCTGGATTCCTGTTTTCGAGCCAGAGCTGCCGCTTTCGCCTTGGCTGCTGCGGCCGCCTTTTGTTTCGCCAGATCCAGTTCACCTTCCGGCTTTTCGACCGCTTCCTCCTTCGCCTTTTTCCGGGCCAGAGCTGCCGCTTTCGCCTTGGCTGCTGCGGCCGCCTTTTGTTTCGCCAGATCCAGTTCACCTTCCAGCTTTTCGACCGCTTCCTCCTTCGCCTTTTTCCGAGCCAGAGCTGCCGCTTTCGCCTTGGCTGCTGCGGCCGCCTTTTGTTTCACCAGATCCAGTTCACCTTCCGGCTTTTCAACGGCTTCCTCCTTTGCCTTCTTCCGGGCTAGAGCTACAGCTTTCGCCTTGGCTGCTGCGGCCGCCTTTTGTTTCACCAGATCCAGTTCACCTTCCGGCTTTTCCGTCGCTTCCTCCTTTGCCTTCTTCCGGGCCAGAGCTACAGCTTTCGCCTTGGCTGCTGCGGCCGCCTTTTGTTTCATCAGATCCAGTTCACCTTCCGGCTTTTCAACGGCTTCCTCCTTTGCATGTTTTCGGGCAAGTGCGGAGGCCTTCGCCTTAGCCGCCGCCTCTTTCTTTTGTTGGGCTAAGTCTTGCTTCTCGCTCATCTATATCACCCGCTTTCCGGTTTTCGCCTCGTAACGGATTTTCTCTTTTAATTTATTGATTCCATATATAAGTGCTGCCGGGTTTGGGGGACACCCCGGAATATATACATCGACAGGTACTATTTGATCTACTCCTTTGACCACCGAGTAGGATTTCACATAGGGTCCACCTGCTGTAGCACAGGATCCCATTGCAATTACCCATTTCGGTTCAGGCATTTGATCGTACAATCTACTTATTATCGGAGCCATTTTTTTCGTTACCGTTCCTGAGACAATCATGACATCCGATTGTCTTGGTGATGTCCTGAAAAATGAACCAAAACGATCCAAATCATAATGTGAGGAGCCCACACCCATCATTTCAATTGCACAGCATGCTAAACCGAAAGTCATTGGCCAGAGTGAATTACTTCTAGCCCAGCCCTTTATTTGTTCAAGTGTCGATAAAAAAATACTGTGACGCATTTCTTCCATTTCTGCGGGAGTAAGTTCGTCTAATTTCAATTCCATTTTAACACCTTCTTTTTCCAAGCATAGATTAGTCCCAACATAAGGATAAGAACAAAAAATAGCATTTCAATCAGTGCAAACAATCCGAGCTCATCATAAGCGACCGCCCATGGGTATAGAAAAACCGTTTCTACGTCAAATATGACGAACATCAAGCCGAATAAGTAGTATCTGACATTGAATTGAACTCTCGAATCCTGAAAAGGCTCGATTCCACTTTCATAAGTCGTATATTTCATATCTGTCGGTTTATGGGGCCTAAGCAGTCTGCCAAGAAATAATGCAATCACTGGTAATGAAATGCCGAGACAAAGAAAAACAAATACAATTAAATAATTATTTTGGTAAATATGCAGTTGTCCCATATTCATCTCCCTTTATGGATAAATCATGTTTAATGGGTACATTTTAATTTTGCTTGTCTTCTTTTTTTTGTAGGATACCGTTTTAAATATTTATGCAGGGTAACAATCTTTTAGAAGCATACGTGACAGGAGGAGGTGTGAAGTAATATATGTAAGCGTATACATTATAACATCAAAATAATGGTATGTCGATGAGACTAGGGTATATATGGAAAATACTTTTTTTTATAATTCGATAATATTTTCAAATCTTCCGCAAATCATTTCGACATTCCATGACAAAAAACTTCAAAACTTTTTTGAAGAATAAAAAAACACCTGATCTTACCACGAATGGTTTGATCAGGTGTTTCTTCATTTAAAATTATCGCATTTCTGCAATTTGGATACGGTTGATTGCACGTTTAAGCGCTAAATCAGCTCTTTTGGCATCATTTGATCCATCATTGTTCTGCAATCTTTGTTCCGCACGTGCTTTTGCTTCTTGAGCTCGTGCAAGATCGATAGTTTCAGCTCTTTCAGCAGATTGAGCCAAAATGGTTACCACATCAGGGCGAACTTCCAAGAAGCCACCGTTTACAGCTACATAGTCTGTGTTGCTTCCATTTTTAAGACGGACAGCACCGATGGTAAGAGGAGCTACAGTTGGAACGTGTCCAGCCATAATTCCCAGCTCACCACTTTTAGCTTTAGTGCTTACCATTTCAACTTCTGCATCATATACTGGGCCATCGGGAGTAACAACATTGACTTTAATGGTCTTCATTTCATTCCCTCCTAGGTCCCTTTAATTAAGCCATTTCTTTTGCTTTAGCAACAACTTCTTCAATGCGACCAACTAGACGGAAAGCATCTTCAGGAAGTTCGTCATATTTTCCAGCTAGGATATCTTTGAATCCTTGGACTGTTTCTTTAACTGGTACATAAGATCCTTTTTGACCAGTAAATTGTTCAGCCACGTGGAAGTTTTGTGACAAGAAGTTTTGAATTCTACGAGCACGGCCAACGATTACTTTTTCGTTTTCGCTTAACTCGTCCATACCCAAGATCGCAATAATATCTTGAAGTTCTTTATATTTCTGTAAAGTTGATTGTACTTGACGAGCTACTTTATAGTGCTCAGCTCCAACGACTTCTGGGCTAAGAGCACGAGAAGAAGAAGCCAATGGATCAACTGCTGGGTAGATACCCATTTCAGAAAGTTTACGCTCAAGGTTAGTTGTTGCATCTAAGTGAGCGAAAGTAGTAGCTGGAGCCGGATCCGTATAGTCATCGGCAGGTACATAGATCGCTTGAATAGATGTAACAGAACCTTTATTAGTTGATGTGATACGTTCTTGTAATTGACCCATTTCTGTAGCAAGGGTTGGTTGGTAACCTACCGCTGAAGGCATACGGCCTAGAAGGGCAGAAACCTCTGAACCTGCTTGAGTGAAACGGAAGATGTTATCGATGAAGAAAAGAACGTCTTGTCCTTGTTCGTCACGGAAATATTCAGCCATAGTCAAACCACTTAGAGCTACACGCATACGTGCACCTGGTGGCTCGTTCATTTGTCCGAATACCATCGCTGTTTTCTTAATAACACCAGAATCAGTCATCTCGTAGAAAAGGTCATTTCCTTCACGAGTACGCTCACCTACACCAGCGAATACAGAGATACCGCCGTGCTCTTGTGCGATGTTATTAATAAGTTCTTGGATAAGTACAGTTTTACCAACACCGGCACCACCGAAGAGACCGATTTTACCACCTTTGATGTAAGGTGCAAGTAAATCTACTACTTTAATACCCGTTTCAAGAATTTCAACTGTTGTTGATAAATCCTCAAAAGTGGGTGCTTGTCTGTGAATTGGATCACGACGCACTTCTGCTGTAAGTGGTTCAAATAGGTCAATGTTTTCCCCTAATACGTTGAAAACGCGGCCTAGAGTTACTTCACCTACAGGAACGGAAATTGGAGCTCCTGTATCAACAGTCTCTGCACCACGAGTTAAACCATCCGTGGAAGACATTGCTACAGTACGAACTGTATTATCACCTAGTTGAAGGGCTACTTCAAGAGTTAGTCCTGTACCAGACGCTGTATTTTCGATTCTTAACGCGTTATAGATCTTAGGAAGTTGTCCGTCTTCGAATTTCACGTCAACAACCGGACCCATAACTTGAGTAACGCGTCCTATATTCATCGTTTTCCCTCCTAACGTTGCTTATAACGACAATCAAGTTTATGGAACGGCCAAGCATCGTCCGAGCGACCGTCCCTTTAATAATTTTATTCTAAAGCTGCTGCACCGCCAACAATTTCCGTGATTTCTTGAGTAATTGCTGCCTGACGTGCACGGTTATATTGCAATGAAAGTGAATCAATCAATTCTTTTGCATTATCGGTTGCATTTTTCATTGCAGTCATACGTGCAGAGTGCTCACTTGCTTTACCATCTAACAAAGCACCATAAATTAAACTTTCTGCGTACTGAGGTAGTAATACCTCAAGAATTTCTTCTGCATTCGGTTCAAATTCATAAGAAGTCAATTTTGCATTGGAAGTATTAAAGTCAGCTAAAGGAAGGACTTGCGTTTCCGTTACTTCCTGCTGGATTGGGCTGACATAATGGTTATAGTACATATAAAGCTCATCACACAGTTCATTCAAATACAAATTAACTGTTGATTTAGCAAGGGAGCTAATGTCAGCGAAAGACGGCTGATCAGGAACACCAATTACTTCAAGCTCTACGTGCATATTACGGCTGACAAAGAAATCACGGCCAACCCTTCCGATTGCGATAATGACGAACTCATCATTGGATTTATGGCGTTCAAGAATAGTTTTATGAACGTGGCGAAGGATACTACTGTTGTATGCTCCTGCCAATCCGCGGTCCGATGTGATTACCAGGTAACCGGTTTTCTTCACTGGACGTGAGACAAGCATTGGATGCGTTGCACCCGTACTTCCGTTCGCAATACTTGATACTACTTCTTGAATTTTTTCCATATATGGAACATATGCTTTAGCATTAGCTTCAGCACGGTTCATTTTAGAAGCAGATACCATCTGCATCGCTTTTGTAATTTGACTCGTCTTTTTCGTTGAAGTAATCCGAGACTTAATATCGCGTAAAGAGGCCATTCATTCTCACCACCCTTTATAAATTAGTTAGACCTTATTATTCAGAAATAACGAAGTTCTTTTTGAACTCGTTAATTGCAGCAACGATAGCAGCGTCTTCAGGAAGACCTTTAGTTGTGCGAATGTGATCTAATAATTCTGGATGAGAACGATCTAGGAACACATAGTATTCTTCTTCAAAACGAAGGATATCCGATACCGGAATATCATCTAAATGACCTTTAGTTAATGCATAGAAAATCATGACTTGTTTTTCAACTTTAATTGGTTTATTTAGATCTTGCTTAAGAACTTCAACTGTACGAGCACCACGGTTAAGTTTTGCTTGAGTAGCAGCATCAAGATCAGAACCAAATTGAGAGAATGCTTCCAATTCACGATAAGAAGCTAAGTCTAGACGTAATGTACCAGCAACTTTTTTCATCGCTTTAATTTGTGCAGATCCACCAACACGGGATACGGAAAGACCAGCGTTAATCGCAGGACGTACACCTGAGAAGAACAAATCAGATTGTAAGAAGATTTGTCCATCAGTGATGGAAATAACGTTTGTTGGAATGTAAGCAGAGATATCGCCTGCTTGTGTTTCAACAAATGGAAGAGCAGTAATTGAACCAGCACCTAAAGTGTCATTCAATTTAGCTGCACGCTCAAGTAAGCGTGAGTGCAAGTAGAATACATCCCCAGGGAATGCTTCACGACCTGGAGGACGGCGAAGAAGCAAGGAAAGTTCACGGTATGCTGATGCTTGTTTAGAAAGATCATCATATACCACTAAAACATGCTTGCCAGAGAACATAAACTCTTCACCCATAGTCACACCAGCATATGGAGCTAGGTATAAAAGTGGTGCTGGTTGAGAAGCTGATGCAGAGACAACAATTGTGTAATCTAGTGCACCATTTTTACGTAGTGTCTCAACTGTTCCACGAACTGTTGATTCTTTTTGACCAATTGCAACATAAATACAGATCATGTCTTGGTCAGCTTGGTTAAGGATTGTATCGATCGCAACTGATGTTTTACCAGTTTGACGGTCACCAATGATTAACTCACGTTGTCCACGTCCGATTGGTACTAGAGCATCGATAGCTTTAATCCCTGTTTGTAATGGCTCATGAACAGATTTACGGTCCATAACACCTGTAGCAGGGCTTTCGATTGGACGAGTTTTTGTTGTAGCGATTGGACCAAGACCATCCAAAGGTTGTCCTAGCGGATTCACGACACGTCCGATTAATTCTTCTCCAACTGGTACTTCCATGATTCTTCCTGTACGGCGTACTTCACTGCCTTCTTGAATGTCTCTGAATGGTCCAAGAATAACAACACCTACGTTATTTTGCTCAAGGTTTTGTGCCAATCCCATTGAACCATTAGAAAATTCTAAGAGCTCCCCAGCCATTGCATTATCTAAACCATGAACGCGAGCGATACCATCACCAACAGTGATTACTGTACCAACATCGCTTACTTTAATTTCCGACTGATAGTTTTCAATCTGCTTTTTAATCAGCGCACTGATTTCTTCAGCTTTGATGCTCATGAATTTCACCCCTATCTGTGAATATTAACCTAATAGTTGTTTGCTAAGGCGATCAAGCTTCCCTCTTATCGTTCCGTCATAAATACGGTTGCCGATTTGAAGTTTGATGCCGCCAAGAATATTGCTATCCGTAACATTAGTGATACGCAAATTTCGTTTGCCGATTTTTGCAGCAAAAGCTGAAGACACAGCTTCCGCTTCAGCTTCAGTTAAAGGATTAACTGTATAAACAGTCGCATCCGCAACTGAATTTTCTTCGTTCGCAAGTTCAATGAACTCTTGTGCCATAGCAGTCACTTCATTTGTACGATGACGCTCCACCATTAACATTACAGTGTTTTGAACGGAAGATGATAGACTTGCAAATGCATTAGCCAACACTTCACGTTTTGCATCGCTTGTCATTTTAGGATGAGCCAAAAAACCTAAAAGCTCTTTATCTTTTGTAAAAACTTCATTCACTATGCGAAGCTCTTCTTCAAGTTGGTTAATGAGATTTTGCTCTTTCGCAATTTGGAAAAGAGCTACAGCATAACGTCCTGCTACAGTTATATCGCTCATTTACCTTCTCCTGCCTCTTGAATATATTCATTGATTAGTTTTTCTTGATCAGCTGATGAAAGTTCTTTCTCAATCACCTTAGAGGCGATCATAACAGATAATGAAGCTACTTGCTCGCGTAAGGCGGCAACTGCTTTTTCTCTCTCTTGAACGATTTCACGTTTTGCTGATTCTTTAACACGTTCAGCCTCTGCACGCGCTTGATTAATAATATCTTCGCGTTGTGCTTCACCTTGTTGCTTAGCATTCTCTATAAGTTGTCCCGCTTCAGTGCGAGATTGTTTTACTATTTCACGCTGTTCTTCTAAATATTTCAGTGCTTCTTTTCTACTAACTTCAGCTGCTTCAATTTCATTCGCAACATGCTCTTCACGTTCTTTCATGATGCCCATTAGCGGACCCCATGCAAACTTCTTAAGCAACGCTAACAAAATAATAAAGATTACAAGCTGGTATATGATATCCCCACCATTAAAGTGGGCTGCTCCAAGAACAAAATTGCTTGTTAACACGCTCGGTTCACTCCCTTCATGAGATTCACTATTGAAGTTCTGTATTTTCGATTGACAGTATCACTGTCATAAATGTTCACTTTAACACAGAGCAATGGCGAAGGGTCTCCTTGGATCATCTTCGCCATTATTGAACTTTTTCAAGTTATCTTATTTACCCATTACAATAAACGCGATAACTACAGCGATGATTGGAAGTGCCTCAACTAACGCAATACCAACGAACATTGTAGTTTGAAGCATACCACGAGCTTCTGGCTGACGAGCCATTCCTTCAATTGTACGCCCAACGATAAGACCATTACCAATACCCGCACCTAGTGCACCTAATCCAACTGCGATAGCAGCAGCTATAAGACCTAAAGAACCTGTCATGATAAATTTCCTCCTTGAAATGTTGTTTTATTTTTTCATCAATATAATGTTCAAAATGAACAATATTTATAATTAATGGTCGTCACTTACTTTATGGGAAAGATAAACCATCGTTAACATAGTAAAGATAAAAGCTTGAATGGAGCCGACAAAGATACTAAATCCTTCCCAAGCTAACATTGGTAATGCAGCAGTGGCTGCACCCACAACACTACTTGTTCCTAGTCCAGCAAGTAAAGTTAATAGTAACTCACCCGCATAAATATTCCCGTAAAGCCGCAATCCTAGAGTTAACGTATTAGCGAACTCCTCAATAATCTTTAACGGAAACAAGAAACCCATTGGTTGGACATAAGTTTTGGCATAATTTTTCATGCCTCTCATCTTGATACCATAATAATGAGTTAAACCCATTACCATAACTGCCAAGGTTAAAGTTATTGCTGGATCTGATGTAGGTGATTTCCACCAAAGTTCATGCCCTATTACAATCGAGAACGGCAATCCTAACATGTTTGAAACAAATACGTACAATATTAATGTCATTCCCAACATAAGGAACTGACCACCCGTACGCCAATCCATATTGCTGTTGATGATGTTTTTCACAAAATCCATAACCCATTCGATAAAGTTTTGGATTCCTGTTGGCTTCATCGCAAGTTTTCGAGTTGCTGCTACAGCAATAATGAAGACAATGAGACTTGCGATAGTCATCATAAGAACATTAGCCAAGTTGAAATGTATTCCAGTATCCATAAATTCCCACATAGGAGCTTCATGATTCAACAGTATTCACCTCTCTTCTTTACTACCTACGTATGTTTTGCATAAAATAATCTATCATAATGACAAAGTAAACTGTCATTAATCCCACTACCACGCAGACCACTTGAAACTCGTCAGGATATCTCAATGCAATAATTGCAGCTAAACCCGCTACAGACATTCTAGTTAAACTACCAAGAGAGCGCGTTTTCTTACCTTCGGCAACCTCTTGAGCAAACTTTTTGTTTTTCTTGACCATTGACCAGAATATAAATAGGCTGAAGGCAGTTCCAAGCAATAATCCTTGGAAGACTGAATCATGTGAAGTGAAGCCCACCCCAAGTACATAAATACCCATTAAATACAACATGTATTTTAGCTGCCTATTGAACATTTTTTCCAATTCTAGCATTTTGTCATGTAATCTCCCTAGAAATATTGTAGTATCTATGTTTAGCTAGGAGAATTTGCCCGTAACAAGTCCAAATAGAAGGTCAAAAACTTACTTCTATTTGACACGTTATTGACGTATGAAACCCCTCTCATTTTACATCCTTAGTTAGCATACAATAGGCAAGAATCAATGTCAATGAGTGGTTAGTGAAATTTGTCACAGGTTTGTAATTATTAACGAATTGTTCACAAATTATCTTTTTTATACTATTGACATCCATTTTATTTTACTTATTGCTCTCTGTTCACTCAATAAGTAACGTCTTTTCTACCCGATCTTCCCTTCCATCCCTTCTCGCAAAGATTATCGCTTTATACATTCCTTTTGGCGGTAAGTTCTTCCTCAATACATCTTTTTTGATCAAACCTGAGGGTGCCGGTCTCGACCAATCCAAATATCCAACGAATTTCAAGCTATCTTCCTCATAAAGGGCAATCCCGAATTCCTCAGCCCCCCGAGGCAGGTACATTTCATATCGATATGTGCCCGCTTTGTCTCCTTGGCCAAAGTCAAACCCCATTACCCTCGGATAATCTGGCTCTTCCTTTACATATAAATAAGGAAGGGAAATTTTTTTCGTTCCTTCCATTATAATAAGGTAACCATCAAAGACCCCTTTTCTAAGTTCGGCCGGGTTAACTTGCAGCCCCACTTTAATCTTTTTCTTTTCCTTCGGTTTCAAAGTGAGGGATTTCGGCAATTCCCAAGTGAGTCCTCTCTCTTTTAATGGAACCATAAAAGAGTAATTCCTCACCTGCTTTCCTGTGTTTTCAATGACTATCGTTTCATGATGCTCTTCAATTCCTTCTTTTTTCGTATACATCCCAAAGGATAAGGAGCTTGGATTCAAGAGCGTATCCGCTTTTAATGCTTCATCAATCCGGATGCGGCCAGCTCCCTGTTCATATGTGTGATAAAATTGATTGGCCGTTTTCTTTAATGGCTTGGAAGTGCTCATCAATGCTGATTTGACTTGATCAGGAGTCCATTCCGGGTGTTTTTGCAAGATTAAAGCGCACGCACCTGCAACATGCGGTGCAGACATACTTGTACCATCAAGGGACATATATCCCTTAGGAATGGTGCTTTCGATCTCCACTCCCGGAGCCAACACATCCGGCTTTATTCCCCACGATACGGTTACAGGGCCTCTAGAGCTAAAATCGGCGAGTCTATCTTGCTCGTTTTTATAAACAAATTGAACGGTTTTGCTATGCTTTTGCTTCAGGAACTTCTTAAGAAGCATTCCATCCCTTCTATTAATAGAAGCTGCCGGGATGTTCATTTTTTTCTCTAAACTTCCAGTGAATGTACCGCTTGTATTATTATAGATAATTACACCTTTTGCACCTGCCTTTTGTGCATTGGATACTTTCTGCTGAAAGGTGAGGATACCTCGTTCCATCAACACAATCTTACCCTGAACATCCTTCAGATCTTTTTCATTCCCGAGTCCCCCGTATATCACATCTTCAGAAAACGTCAGGTTCCATTTCTTAGAACCTTGAAATAAAGTTAAATGGGTTTGATACTTTTTTGAACCGAGTCCGTAAATCATATATGGAACCTTTAAGGGGGGAGTCGATGCTCCAACGGAAATCGCTTTTTCCGCTGTACCGGGCGACCCGACGGTCCATACAGCAGGACCGGAATTCCCATTTGATGTCACGGCAACGATGCCGCTTTCGACTGCCTTATTCAACGCAAGAGATATCGGTAAATCCGGCCCATTCACGTTATTTCCAAGAGAGAGGTTCAATACATCCACTTTATCCTTCATTGCTGACTCAATAGCTGTCAAGACTTGTTCTGTATCTCCTGCACCACCCGGTCCCAATGCCCGATATGCATATATCTCCGCATCTGGAGCGACGCCTTTCATTTTTCCATTGGCTGCTATGATACCGGCCACATGAGTTCCATGTAATGTATCTAGATCTCCTTGATTTTTGGTCTCCATCGGATCTTCATCGTCATCAACCAGATCTTTACCTCCTTTATAAGCACGTTGTAAATCCGGATGTGAATAATCAATCCCTGTATCGATAATTCCTACTTTTATCCCTTTCCCTGTGATTCGACGGTTCTCCTTATCAAAGAAGCCCCTCACTCTGTCTCCTCCTATGTATGGGACACTTTCATCCAATACGGCATGATACATGGATACTTCAGTTACAGTCTGAATATTATTCTCCTTTTTGAGTCGTTCTATTTCATACATTTTTCCATGCAGGGAAAATCCATTCAGGGCAACCGAATAAACAGTCCGTAATTGAAGGGATGGATATTTTTCAAGCAGTTTATTGATCCTTTTTTGTTGAAACGCTTTATCCATCGTGACGACAACCGTTACTTTCTTGGATTCGGATAGTTTTGGTAAGGGCGGCAGAATGACGGAGGCTACTCCCTTTTCATTTGAATAAATAAACATAAAAAGGAAAACAAACACTATGAACCTTTTCTTTCCCAACATAATCATCATCCCCTTAGCAGTTATCTTTTCTCAACAGCCTTGGAGTATGCAAATAAAAAAGGAAAAGCCGCATGGCTTTTCCTTTTTTATGAGTCAAATCTAGTTGGTGGCACTTTTACTTGCTTAAAATAGTAACGGATGGCTTCAGCTATGCGGACCGAAGCATTTCCGTCCCCATATGGGTTTGAAGCCTTTGCCATTTTTTTGTGCTCTTCTTGATTGGTAAGCAATTCATGTGCCATATTAAATATGGTCTGTTCATCAGTACCCGCCAGCCTTAAAGTTCCAGCCAATATCCCCTCTGGTCGTTCAGTCGTATCCCTTAAAACAAGAACGGGTACACCAAGTGATGGAGCCTCCTCTTGGATTCCTCCAGAATCGGTCAAAATCAAATAGGCTCTTGAAGCGAAGTTATGAAAATCCAATACATCCAGCGGCTCGATCAAATGAACACGCGGATCGTCCCCGAGAATTTCGTTTGCTAATTCTTGAACAAGAGGATTTAAATGGACAGGATATACCACTTGTATGTCATCATGCTCGGCAATGATTCTTTTGACTGCCCTGAAGATATTCTTCATGGGTTCCCCTAGATTTTCTCTGCGATGAGCGGTAAGTAAAATGAGCTTGTCCTCTCCCAATCCATTTAAAACAGGATGGGAATAAGTAGAGCGTACAGTCGTTTTTAAAGCATCGGTTGCCGTATTTCCCGTCACGAAGATATTGTCTCTCTTGTTTTCATTCAGCAAATTCTCTTCCGCTTTTGAAGTGGGCGCAAAGTGTAAATCCGCCATTGTACCGGTAAGCTGTCGATTCATCTCTTCCGGGTATGGAGAATACTTATTCCAAGTGCGTAGCCCAGCTTCTACATGTCCAATGACGATCTGATTATAAAAAGCAGCAAGGCTTGCGACAAACGTTGTAGTTGTATCACCATGGACAAGAACAATATCAGGTTTAGCTTCCTTCATTATGGAATCCAGACCACTTAATGCTCTTGTTGTAATATCAGCTAGCGTTTGCCTTTCTTTCATTATGTTCAAATCATAGTCTGGTTGTATGGAAAATAATTCGAGAACTTGATCTAACATTTGGCGATGCTGAGCCGTAACAGCAACGACCGGATTGAAATATTCTGGGTGTTTTTGAAATTCGAGTACTAAGGGAGCCATTTTTACAGCTTCTGGTCTCGTCCCGAAAATTGTCATGACCTTTATCGGTTTGTTCATTCGTGACACCTCAGTTTCTTTCCTTTATTTTGTGCCGAATAAACGATCTCCCGCGTCTCCAAGACCTGGAACGATATAACCATGTTCATTCAGTTTTTCGTCAAGTCCTGCAATATAAATATCTACATCCGGATGGGCCTCTTTTAATGCTTCCACACCTTCTGGTGCTGCAATCAAACACATGAATTTAATATTGACTGCACCGCGCTTTTTAATAGAATGGATCGCTTCGATGGCAGAACCGCCTGTAGCTAACATCGGGTCAACGACAATGCATTCTCTTTCTGCCAAATCACTCGGCATTTTCGCATAATATTCAACAGGTTTCAATGTTTCCGGATCACGGTAAAGACCAACATGGCCAACCTTTGCAGCAGGAATCAATTTAATGATCCCGTCCACCATCCCTATGCCCGCTCGTAAAATCGGGACGATCCCCACTTTTTTACCAGAAAGCATTTTCACTTTGGCCGTGCTTACCGGTGTTTGGATTTCCACCTCTTCGAGCGGCATATCCCTTGTGATTTCAAATGCCATCAATGATGCAACTTCATCCACTAGTTCGCGGAATTCTTTTGTTCCTGTATTTATATCACGTATATAGGCTAATTTGTGTTGAATTAACGGGTGATCGAAAACATAAACTTTTCCCATTTAGCATCTCTCCAATTCCATTGCTTAGTTTTGCGCTTTTTTATGATTTCCCTAATTGAATAGAAAAATATTCGTGTCGTTTAAAATTCACTTCAACCTATTTTACAGAAAAACGTTTAAATCTTCAATAAAGGTTTAGATGTCAGACCTATTTTCACTATTCGGATTCTTCTAACACATTGACCTTCCAGAAGGTACATAAAAAAACCGCTCCCTTTAAATGGGAGCGGCTCCGATATTACAATGAAGGATATAATTCAAATTTGTTCGTTAATGATTCAACACGCTGTTTTGCTTCTTCAAGTGTAGCTGCATCTTCATTGTTCTTCAGAACAAGTCCGATAATTGACGCTATTTCATCCATGTCTTCCAACCCGAAGCCACGTGATGTCACTGCCGCAGTCCCAATACGAATACCACTAGTAACGAATGGTTTTTCCGGATCATAAGGAATCGCATTTTTGTTAACGGTAATACCGATTTCATCCAAAACGTGTTCTGCAATTTTTCCTGTTAATCCTGTAGATCGTACATCAAGAAGAATTAAGTGATTATCCGTTCCGTCAGAAACAAGGGTGAATCCTTCTTTCTTCAAGCCTTCGCCCAAGCGTTTAGCATTGTCGATGATTTGTTGTGCATACACTTTAAAATCATCTTGAAGCGCTTCGCCGAATGCAACAGCCTTAGCGGATATTACATGCATCAGCGGCCCGCCTTGAATTCCAGGGAAGATGGATTTATCAATTTTCTTACCAAATTCTTCTTTACAGATGATCATCCCTCCGCGTGGTCCGCGAAGTGTTTTATGAGTAGTTGTCGTTACAAAGTCAGCATAAGGAATCGGGCTTTGATGTAATCCCGCCGCAACTAAACCTGCGATATGCGCCATATCGACCATTAAATAAGCCCCAACTTCATCTGCAATTTCACGGAATCGCTTGAAATCAATTTCTCGTGGATATGCACTGGCACCCGCTACGATCAATTTCGGTTTGTGCTGACGTGCTTTTTCCAATACGTCATTGTAATCGATACGGTGATCTTTTTCGTCTACACCATATTCAACAAAATTGTAGTTAACGCCACTGAAGTTAACTGGACTTCCATGTGTTAAGTGACCTCCATGGGAAAGGTTCATTCCAAGCACTGTGTCTCCAGTTTGAAGTACTGTAAAGTAAACGGCCATATTGGCTTGAGCTCCAGAGTGAGGCTGTACGTTCACATACTCCCCGCCGAAAATTTCTTTCGCACGCTCACGTGCTAGATCTTCAACGATGTCGACATACTCACATCCGCCATAGTAGCGTTTTCCAGGGTATCCTTCTGCATACTTATTAGTTAGGACCGACCCTTGCGCTTCCATGACAGCTTCACTCACGAAGTTTTCAGAAGCAATAAGCTCAATTTTACTTCTTTGACGCCCTAATTCCAGTTGAATTGCGTTAAACACTTGCTCATCTTGCTTTGCTAAACGATTCATTCCGTAATTCCTCCTCAAATTGTGCGTGATTCGCTTTTTAGTATTTATGTGCAACATGTCTTCAAAAAGACATGAAAAAGCCTTACCAATAGTTATTAGAAAATTCTATTCCATTTTAACATGTCTATTTTAGAAGTGATAGTCTAATTTTATCGAACATTAAATGTTTTTTTATTTAAAAACGTTCGTATTTAACATCCATTTCAAGCTGAATAGCCCTTTCACCCTATATTTGAGTAGCGAAAAAACCATTCGATTAACGTAAGATAAAAAAATTTTTTCTTGTGAATCTCACTATTAATATTTACATTTTTTTCTTTTTTAACAAATTATACGAAAAACAGCATTCCCCATCCGAGAAATGCTGTCTCACTTACCTATAAGTTTACGTACAACTCTTGTTTTCGGAGCTGTCCCGATAAACGGCTCGCTCTCCGCCGATCAGTTTCGGGCGCGTTTTTGCCATGGTCACATGTGCATGTCCTATTTCTTTAATGGTAGATCGAACAGGAACGGCCACATGTTTCAGATGCATGCCAATGAAGGTGTCCCCAATGTCTATCCCTGCTTCCGCTTTAATATGCTCAACGACCACAGCATCTTTCCATTGTTGATAGGCGTACGTTGCCATCGATCCCCCAGCTGTTCTGACCGGTACCACCGACACTTCTTCATAATCTTTTCGAACCGCCGTTTCTCTTTGTAAAACCAGGGCCCTATTTAGATGCTCGCAACATTGAAAAGCAACAAAAACGCCCGTTTTTTCTTGAAAATCCTTCACTACAGAAAAAATCATCCCCGCAACATCGAGCGTTCCTTCGGTTCCAATTCGCTTCCCGATCACTTCACTTGTACTGCAGCCGATTACCAATAGCTGTTTCTCTCTTAAAGCTGCCTCTTCTTGAAACTCATTCAATAGTATCCGAAACTGGTTTTCCCATATATCAAGCTCGTTTGAAATTGTAGCATCACTTGTCATGAAAACGCCTCCTTTCAATATGAAAACTTGCTGTCGGAAGAAAAGAGAGGTCTCTCTAGCTCTTTTTCCAAAACCTTAACGTTTAGCTGTGTTTCCCTTCATACTCGGCTATCTTACCGATCCTGTTTTGGTGACGCCCACCTTCAAATTCCGAGGTCAGCCATGTTTGTGCAATTTCCCTGGCAAGACCCGGGCCAATTACACGTTCTCCCATTGCCAGCATATTGGTGTCATTATGCTGACGGGTCAATTTCGCACTATAGACATCATGAACCAATGCACATCGTATCCCTTTAACCTTATTCGCTGCAATGCTCATCCCAATTCCCGTACCACAGATTAAAATTCCACGATCAAACTCACCATTTGCTACTTTTTCAGCAACCGGCAGGGCATAATCCGGATAATCCACTGACGTACTGCATTCACAGCCAAAATCCTCAAATGGAATCTGTAACTCATTCATTAAATTCTTTATTTCTTCACGGATATGAATACCACCATGATCCGAAGCAATCGCAACTTTCATCAAAATCCTCCTCTTGCTTTTTATTTGATTTTATTGTGTCACAAAATTATGAAAAGATAAAGGATGGCCGACGTTTTTTAAGTGCATAGAAAAGCAGGAAACCGGCTCAGGTTTCCTGCACGAAAATCTCAAGTGTGAAAGCGAGTAATGGTCCTATTCAATTTTTCCGCTTGCTCTTTAAGTTCCATCGCCGATTTTTCGACGTTTTCCATGACGATTGCTTGCTCGCTCGTCGTAGCCGTTACTTCTTCCGCTCCAGCAGATGTTTCTTCTGCAATCGCAGCCACTTCTTGGGACTGCCTTGATGTTTCCTCTACACTTTCCATTTGAAGGTCAACAAGCTCAGTAATATCTTTTACCGCAGCGACAACATTATGTACCGTTTTTGTCATTCCACGAATCGCTATATCCGTATCGGTCCCTTTTTGGGCTTCTTCATTTGCAGAGATGACCTGATCGTTGATTTGTTTTACAACAGCCTGGACCTCAACTTGAATATCTTGTACCAAGTTCGAAATGCCTTGAACAGCCTTAGCACTTTGATCTGCTAACAAGCGGACTTCTTCAGCGACAACAGCAAACCCTTTTCCATGTTCACCTGCCCGTGCAGCTTCAATGGAAGCATTCAGTGCCAGCAGGTTAGTCTGAGCTGCAATATTGCCGACAAGCTCGATGATTTGTTCCACCTTTTTGGCATTTTCCTCTAAACGCTTGACCGTTTTCAGCGACTGTTGATTTTCTTCAGCCAATTGTTTAATGCCATAAACCAAGGAGTTGACCACCTCCTTACTCTGGATGAGTTCATTAGCCATTTCGCTGGACAATCCAAATGATTCTTGCGCTTTAGTTTGAACCTTTTGGGCAATTGTGATGACATCATCAATGGATTCTGCCGTATTCATGATAGAAGTGGCAGATGTATCCGCCCCTTTTGAAATTTCCTCAATGGTTCTTGCTATATTTTCAGCCTGTTCCGATGCTTTGGAAGATTCTCGAGAGATATGGATGACCTTTTGGTTAGTCTCACGGAAATTATCTTCAATATTTTGAACCATTTCCCGCAGGTTAGAAAGCATATGGTTGAAAGCAGTGCCTAATGAACGGATTTCATCATCCGTCTTCGACAACACGACTTCTTCGTTTATACTTCCCTCTGCCGCACTTAACACAACTTTTTCTAGTCTTTGCAGGGGTTTAGTAATAAGGCTGGCTGCAAAAAATGCAAGAATTCCTGACCACAATATACCTAACATCAGCGTCACTACATTAAAACTTAGCGAACTCATTTTTTCAAAAAACATAGGATGGACCACGAATATGAAAAATGCCGAGGTCGAATAAGTGATCAGAGCAAGGACTGTGATGAAGATAACTAATTTTTTTCGCAAGCCAAACTTATAACGTGTTCTTTCCGCCATTCTTTTTCCCCCTGTAGACTGTTTACTCTTTCAGCCGTATAACTAATTCTTCTATTAACTCTTGCAGTTGTCTGAACGTTTCCCGATAAAGGCCTTCAGAACCACCAAACGGGTCTATTATGTCTCTATCATATTTATCGTCAATAATGAATTCTTTTAAAGTAAACGTCTTATCAATTATTTTGGGGTATGCTCTGGCAATGACTGCTTTATGCCCTTCCGTCATGGTGAAAATATGAGTAGCCCACTCCATTTCCTTCTCGGATAAAGGCGTTGAATGATGGTTATGCACTATATCATATTCAGCCATAACATTTTTAGCATGCATTGAAGCATCTTGGCCGGCTGAAGCATAAACACCGGCGGACTTCACTTCAACACCCGCAATATTCTTATTTTTTAAAATCGCTTCTGCCATGGGGCTTCTGCATGTGTTGCCTGTACATACAAATAATACTCGAATCATTTTAACGCCTCCTTTTTATTCATTATAAGCTATCACCCCAAATCTTCTCCCTTTATTGAGGTTGTCATTAAAAAAAATAAAAACCGCCCCGGTAATCGGAACAGTTGAGGAAGGAAAGATATGAAGTTACATACATTAAAAAGAGAACAATAATTTCAAACCAAATGCACACAGAATGCTTCCTCCGAGTATCTCACTATAAACCCCAAGCAATCCCTGCATTTTTCTTCCAAGCAAAAGCCCTGCCCACGTTAAAAGAGTGGCGGCCAACCCAAAACACAGAATCGTCAAAATCATCCTCGCACCGTAAATTCCAAGGGTCAATCCCACCGAAAAGCTATCCAAGCTTACGCCTAAAGCAAAAATGAATAGACCCTTCCCAACAGGTGCCAGCATCTTATTTTCCCTGCTACCAACTTCACCCTTTTTACCTGGGATAAACATCTGTATGCCAAGAATGATAAGCAATAGACCTCCAGCGTATGTAGCAAAGGTCCCGAATTTTTCTGAGAGGAAACGGCCTGCCCCCATACCAAGCAAGGGCATCCACATATGAAAAATGCCTACTGTCAGCCCTATATAAAGAATTTGCCTCAACCTTAGCTTAAACATTCCCATTCCAAGGCCGACTGAAAAGGCATCCATTCCTAACGCAAATGCCATTATCAATAAGGTGATGATTTCTCCAGCAAATGTATTCATTCCAATCCTCCCTCGGACGTGCCTACTACATGTTATGCATGTCCGAAAAGAATTAGAAGAATAAATCAGTCCTTATTACACATGTTCCTCGATGATTTGATGACCTGCAGCCTTCTCAAGTCGATTCATGATCGCAGCCCCTATTCCTGAATCAGGAAACATTTCACTGAAAATGATATCGACATCCAACTCATCAAATTGTCGTAAAGTATCATATAACCCCGTGGCAATTGTTTGCATGTCCGCTAATGAACCAGGGACAACCACATAATCCGCTTGATATTCCTGTTGATGTTCACGAGCTGTTATGATTCCGACCTTTAACCCGTCACTTCTTTTTTCATCCACAAGCTTTTGAAGGAATGCTCGTTTACCCTTGACTAAGTAAAGAGGGGCTTTCGGAGCATAGTGGGTATATTTCATGCCCGGAGCTTTTGGAGCCGTCTCCTGATTCTTTAAAGCAATATCTTGCCCAACTTCCCCAATGACCGCTTCCAGTTGTTCTAGAGTAACCCCACCAGGCCTTAAAATAACAGGAACTTCCAGTGTGCAATCAAGTACTGTGGATTCTACACCTACACCTGTAGTCCCGCCATCGACTATACCTGCAATTCGGCCCATCAGATCATCTTCGACATGTTTAGCTGAAGTGGGACTCGGTTTCCCTGAAGTATTTGCACTCGGGGCAGCAATGGGCAAATTACTCGTACGAATAAGACTGAGTGCGACCTGATGATCTGGCATTCTTACTGCCACCGTGTCCAATCCCGCAGTCACAAGGTTTGATAGCTGGCCTGGTTTTCGTTTCATGATCAAAGTCAAGGGACCCGGCCAAAATTCTGCCATGAGCCTCCGTGCCTGCTCTGGAATGTCTTCAACAATATCTAACAGCTGGTCTTCAGAGGCTATATGAACGATTAAAGGATTATCACTCGGACGCCCCTTTGCTTCATACACTTTTTTGACCGCCTCGTCACTTTTGGCATTCGCACCTAATCCATAAACGGTCTCTGTAGGAAAAGCAACCACTTGATTAGCCTTTAATAATTCCGCTGATTGTGTAATCTGGGGATAACTTTGTAAATTATCCACATTTTTATCCACTGACCAAACTTTCGTTTTCATTTTAAACACCATCGCCTTTTAACATTTCTTATTTTATATAATCGCTTTTATATGAACGATATTTTCAACTTAACGTACTAATTTTACTTAAAAGTACCTTGAAAGTATAAAAGAAGTATACACATAATTCAAGTGTTATCCACAAAATGTGGATAAACATATCGAAACGGTGGATAAGTTTGTGGATATTAATGATTAATGACAGACTTTTTTGATATTTTGTTAATAACCCTGTGGATATGTTTTATTTAATAGTAAAAAATGAGGGCAACTGCCCTCACTTTAAAAAATTTCATTGAAAATTTCCGCAAACAAGGACTTCACTTCCACCTCAGGCTCCTTATCCCCTTCATATAATTGTTGACCTTGCCTACTTGAATCCGCAAGTTTATCTTTGTTTTCTTCAACATTCCCATCAATGATTTCCTTTGTTACTTCTTCCTTCGCTTCTACCTCTGTCACTTCCTCTTTTACCTTTGGCTCTATAACCTCATCTTTTACCGTTTCTTCTTGTACTTCCTCAGGCGCTTCCTCTTTTACACTTTCCTCAATAACTTTTTCCTCTGACCCTTTTACATTTTCACCTATGACTTCTTCTTTAACTTCTTCCTCCGGAACAGTTTCTTTCTCTTCATTCGTTGCAGCATACGCCTTTCCATTCGTAGTTACGGATCCTTTATCTTTATCTTTATCTTCATCTTCGACAATCGGGCTTTGACTTACAGCCGTCCCATTTGAAAAGTCCAAGAAACATAATGGGGGGAATAACACACACCACCAATTGGCCCCTTCCCCTTCACCAAGAGTGATAATCACAGCTTCATACTCCCCTGCAGGATATAAATATTGCCCGTAAAGTTTCGTTGGAAATTCCGCTTGTCCAAAATCTACTTTTACTGACTGTTCCAAACCATTTTCCTTTACGACTGCTTCCGCCGTCGCTTGAATATCAGGTATATGTGAGGTAATCACATCCCTCGCATCTTCCAAAGATGTAAGCTCCGCAACCCACTTCGTTATATCTTGATTTACTTTATCCCTGATCAACCGCTTAACCGCCTGATCCTCTTCTGTATCACTATTAGCAAGTATCCGCAGACGGATTGCTTCATCCGGGATCACCATCGTTTCTTCAGCGCCTGCCGTTTCGGCTTTAGGCATATATATACTCACAATCGTTCCTATTGTTAAGATTAATAGATAAATAATGGCTAAATGTTTAGTTTTCATCGCCTTCGCCCCCTCACATGAATTAGTCTCACCATTTTGCAGCTATCTTAAACTAGTAAAAATAAAAAAAGTTGATAGCTGGAAATATAGATTACTAATTGGATTATGAGGTTGGTGTCCATAAAAAAACCGTCTCATAGTAGAGACGGATCCAGAACATTGCTTGGAACACAGGGCACTCGCTTTCCGCTCCAGGAGCCTCCTCAGCGCCTTTGCGTCTTTGGTGTCTTCCTTGGACGCGTATTCACGCAGTAGTCTCGCACAGCCGTTCCAACCAATTTGTTTTTAAAATGTAGATAGAACCCTCATTTTAATACAGCAAAGACCATTCGATCTTTTTCGTTAATGTCATTTTCAATGGAAACTTCTGCCCCAGGAAATGTCCGCTTCAGTAAATCGGCAACCGCCTGACCCTGACCAGTACCCACTTCAAAACCAATCAGTCCTGGCACCTTCATGATTAGCGGTAATTGTTCCATAAAGCGGCGGTAAAAGTCCAGACCATCGATACCAGCGAATAAGGCGCGATGTGGCTCATGATCCGTTACGACTACAGACATGGATTTTTGATCATCATTTGGTATATATGGTGGATTCGATAAAAGGATGTCTACCTTTTGGCTTAACTTAATGAATGGCAAAAGCATATCACCTTGCATAAACCGCACGTCGGCACCAAGTGATTCAGCATTTTTCCTCGCCACTTCAATTGAAGGCTCTGCTATATCCGTGGCCGTCACCAACAAGTTTGTTTCCTCAAGCTTCATCGTAATGGCGATAGCGCCACTGCCTGTCCCAATATCCGCTAAACTAAGCGCCTGTCCCTCCTTAAAAATTGTCGGGAGCTTACGCAGAGTATAATAAATCAATTCTTCTGTTTCAGGTCTCGGTATCAGCACTTCTTCATTCACAAAGAAGGTCCGTCCATAAAACTCTTCACTTCCTATTATATATTGGACGGGTGTTCCATGAGCATGCAACTCAACAGCTGCCTTAAATTGTCCAAAATCCGCTTTACTGAGCTCTTCATGCATGTTCGCTAGAAGCTGGGAACGAGTTTGTTTTAAAAAATGCTGTAACAGTATTTCCCCCGCATTGGAATCCCGATCGTTTTCCTTTAAAAAAGAAGAAGCCCATTTAAGGGCCTCAAATACTTTCAATGCAGAATCATTCATCCGCATTTTCCAACCTTGAAGATTGGTCTTCCATGATTAAAGCATCCACGACTTCATCCAGTTTACCTTCCATGATTTGATCCAGCTTTTGAATCGTTAAACCAATACGGTGATCGGTAACACGGTTTTGCGGGAAGTTATACGTGCGTATCCGTTCAGATCGATCACCCGTTCCAACGGCAAGCTTCCTGTTCTGATCATATTCCGCCTGCACTTCGCGATGGATTTTATCATACACCCTGGCACGCAATACTTTCATTGCTTTTTCTTTGTTCTTGATTTGTGATTTTTCATCTTGACAAGATACAACGGTATTTGTCGGAATATGCGTCAATCGCACGGCTGACATTGTCGTATTGACACTTTGCCCTCCCGGACCACTTGATGCAAAGGTATCGACCCGCACATCCTTATCATGGATTTCCACTTCCACTTCCTCTGCTTCAGGCAAAACGGCAACAGTTGCTGTAGATGTATGAATCCGTCCGCCTGATTCAGTTTCAGGTACTCGCTGAACTCGATGGGCTCCATTTTCGAATTTCAACTTAGAATAGGCGCCATTGCCGTTAATCATGAATATGATTTCCTTGTAGCCTCCAAGACCAGTAGGGCTGGCCTCAATGACTTCAGTCCGCCAACCCTGAACCTCGGCAAAACGGCTATACATGCGATATAGGCTACCAGCAAATAATGCCGCCTCATCTCCGCCTGCAGCTCCGCGGATCTCCATAATTACGTTTTTATCATCGTTAGGATCTTTTGGAATGAGCAATATCTTCAGCTTATCTTCAAGACCTTGTATCGTCTCTTCAAGTTCGTTGATCTCATCTTTAACCATTTCACGCATATCCGCATCAAGTTTATCCTCCAGCATTGCCTTAGCTTCCTGGAGTTGCTCACGAACCGCTTTATATTCTTTATAAGTCGATGCGGTTTCTTGAATGCTGGATTGCTCCTTCGAATATTCCCTTAGCTTCTTCGAATCATTAATGATTTCCGGGTCACTCAATAGTTCATTCAATCTTTCATATCTATCTTCTACTGCTTGCAATCGATCAAACAAATTATTCACCTCATAAATTTTCCAATTCATCTACATAATGAACGGGAAGTAATCCATCTTTTTTTACTATAAATAAGTAGTTCAGTGCCCCAGCACAGTTCACTTCTAGGTTAATTATAGTATAGGTGAATAATCAACGTCAAAGAGGATTCAAGGTTATGGTCATTTCTTTAAATCAACATCTATATTGTAGTTGGGCACGCCCCTGGTTATCAGGTCCTTCAATCGCTTCTTTTCCTTGTTTCTTTCTTCCTCCGTCTTGATTTCACCTTTATCATGGACCGTAACATGTATGGTATTGCCATTAAACATAACGGTGCCTGTCTCATAATTCGTTTCCGACTTAATGATTTCTCGGATTTTCTCTATTTCCTGCCCCATGGATGTAGAAGTATTGGATGTATGATGCGGAGTGTTGAGAACTTGATCCGATGGCCGTTCCGCTTCATTGTCCCAATCATCATTGGACACTCGCTTTAAACCTTTGCCAACAAAATCTTTGCCATCCCGGGTTTGATCCCCATATTCCGAATCATTATTTATTGCATTGTCGTTTTGACCGCATGCTGTTAGTGCAGCAAGAAGAAAAGCCGTCATAAAAAGCAGTATGGATTTCATATTTTTCCCTCCATTTTGAATTTTTAAGAAGAACATTTCCTAAGTTAGCCTTCCCAACATGAGGCAATATTTAATCTTTTATTTCCTTTCCATGTATTGGTCCCACCACACTATCTGCCATACTTATTACCAAGTTTTTCACATAGTTCTTATACACTAACTTTTTATCTTCGCATCAGAAGAATAGCGAAGTAGAGTAACACCATTTTTTTATCCACTTCCCTTAAATTCAAAAATGCCCTATGATCTCTTGGATCATAGGGCATCATCATTCAAATATGTTCTTTAATCCCAGCCGCCTGCTTACCTGGAACTTCGTGATGATGGCGGCAACGTGGCTCGTATGATTCCGATGCACCCACAAGAATGATCGGCTCATCATAGGAGGCCGGCGCCCCATCAATCAATCGCTGTGTCCTGCTCGCAGGTGATCCGCACACTTCACACACAGCCTGTAGCTTAGTCACTGATTCTGCTAGCGATAATAGAACAGGCATAGGACCGAATGGTTCACCTCTGAAATCTTGATCGAGTCCAGCCATAATCACTCGATAACCGCTGTCCGCAAGATGCTGGGCAACCCCGATAATTTCATGATCAAAAAATTGAACTTCATCTATTGCAATGATATCTAGGGGCTTGTCCAAACACTTAAAAATATCCGTTGAATGGGCAATCGGTTTTGCCATCACAGAAGAGCCATTGTGTGATACGACAGCCTCTTCCGCATAGCGATTATCTATAGCTGGTTTAAATACAGCTATTTGCTCTTTAGCAAATTGAGCACGGCTGACTCGTTTAATCAATTCCTCAGATTTACCTGAAAACATGCTTCCGCAAATAAGCTCGATCCAGCCTGTTTGTTTCATTACATACATGGAAACAGCTACTCCCTTCCACCTGTCGATCCCTTGGCCATAATTGAAGTCGACCCGGCTTTATATAAATTCTTACTTGTTTATGAAAAAGAAAAAACAGGCAAGAAAAATACTTGCCTGTTTTTAAAGTCCGGCTTATTTAATACCGTATTTTTTGTTGAAACGATCAACACGTCCGCCAGCTTCAGCGAATTTTTGACGACCAGTATAGAATGGATGGCACTCTGAACAAGTCTCAACTTTGATCTCTTCTTTAACTGAACCAGTTTCAAAAGTGTTTCCGCAAGAGCAAATTACTTTTGAAAGCTTATAATTTGGATGAATTCCAGTTTTCATTCTTTTCAGCTCCTTATGCCCTGAATCATTCGAAACAGAGTTATATACTTCAAGTTGAGGGAAAAACACCCTCACATTTATTGTAAAAACACATGAACTCATTATAACAACTTAAGACTAGTTGTGCAACTGTTTGTTTCTTACAGGGTTTAAGAACGTTTTACGCTCGTTGGCCCCTTTTTCATTTCTGACATCTCTTCATCCAACTTACTGAAAAATTCTTCATTACCTTTTGTCTGTTTTAGACGGCGAAGGAATTTCTCTGAGAAATCAGGTGAATCTGACATCGTTTTCCGAATGGCCCATAGTTTATCCAGGCGATCTTTCGGAATTAACAATTCCTCTTTACGGGTGCCTGAGCGGCGAATGTCGATCGCCGGGAAGATACGTCTTTCGGCAAGGGCACGATCTAAATGAAGTTCCATATTACCAGTACCTTTAAATTCCTCATAAATGACATCGTCCATCCTTGATCCCGTATCTACCAAAGCTGTCGCAAGAATCGTCAGGCTACCGCCTTCTTCGATATTCCTTGCAGCACCGAAAAAGCGTTTTGGACGGTGGAATGCAGCAGGGTCAATCCCTCCGGATAGTGTACGCCCGCTCGGCGGAATGACAAGGTTGTATGCACGGGCAAGACGGGTTATGCTGTCCATTAAAATAATGACATCCCGTTTATGCTCCACTAGGCGCATCGCACGTTCTAACACTAGTTCTGCCACCTTGATATGGTTTTCCGGCACTTCATCGAACGTTGAACTTACGACATCACCAGCAACTGAACGTTCAATGTCCGTCACTTCTTCCGGACGTTCATCGATCAATAGCACAATCAATTCCGATTCAGGGTGGTTCGTTGTAATGGCATTGGCAATTTCTTTGATAAGCATTGTTTTACCAGCTTTTGGCGGTGCGACAATTAATCCCCGCTGTCCAAAACCAACCGGTGCCAGAACATCCATAATTCTTGTTGATATGTTCTTCGGTGTAGTTTCCAGTTTAATTTGCCTGTTTGGATACAGTGGTGTTAAGCCTGGAAAATGAACACGCTCTTTAGCTGACTCCGGATTATCGCCATTAACGGCTTCAACATGCAGCAACCCATAATAGCGCTCGTTTTCTTTCGGAGGTCTTACTTTACCGGACACTTTATCTCCATTTCGCAAATCGAATCTGCGGATTTGTGAAGCAGAAATATAAATATCCTCCGAGCTTGGAGAATAATTAATTGGACGCAAGAAACCGAAGCCCTCAGAAGGGATAATCTCTAAAACGCCCTGCATGAATAGGAGACCATCCTGCTCAGCTTGTGCCTTTAGGATAGCGAAAATAAGTTCCTTTTTTGAAAGTTTGCTGTAATAGGAAACTTTATATTCACGCGCGTGCTCATAGAGATCCTTTAGTTTCATGTTTTCTAAATTAGAAATAGTTAAATTCATTATGACACCACACTTTTATTAATTAAACGTTTTCACCCATACTGAAAAAGAAATGGTTTGTTAGATGGAAGAAAAACCGCAATCCATGTACCCGACCAGAGTTTTCTTAGAAAGGATGATACATTTTTACATGTAAAGAAGAAAATTATTTGAAGGCTTCTTGAAGTTTGGAGTGAAAGGGCAGATTTTATATATATCAATCAATTAATAGTAGACCAAGCTTTATTTTACTTTTTTTATTTTAATTATTCAACTTAAATTTTTTAAAAGAGAAAGCGAGCGATGGAACCGCTCGCTTTCTCTCGGTGATTTTTCTGAAAAACGATCTCAGTCTATCAAACCATTCGGTTTAATTTTTAGACTATGACGCCCATCAATGAAGCGAACTGTTCCTGATTTGGCACGCATGACCACGGATTGTGTTTCGCCGTAATGCCCTTTAAATTGAACGCCACGTAAAAGTTCCCCATCCGTCACACCTGTTGCAGCAAAAATTGCGTCATCTCCGCGAACGAGGTCTTCCATTCTTAGAACTCTTCCTAAATCTAGGCCCATTTTTCCACAGCGTTCCACTTCCTCATCACTTTGAGGAAGAAGCTTACCTTGGATTTCTCCACCGAGGCATTTTAAAGCAACAGCTGCAATGACACCCTCTGGAGCTCCGCCTGAACCGAATAAGATGTCAACACCAGTAAGATCGAAAGCCGTATTGATGGCTCCAGCTACATCTCCATCGTTAATCAACTTAATACGTGCCCCTGCTTCACGAAGTTCATGAATGATTTTCGAATGACGATCGCGGTTCAATACAGTCGCAACTACGTCTTGGATATCTTTATTTTTTGCCTTAGCTACCGCTTTCAGGTTGTCCAATACAGAAGCATTGATATCAATCTGACCTACAGCCTCAGGACCAACGGCTATTTTATCCATATACATATCCGGTGCATGAAGCAAATTCCCTTTATCGGCTATAGCCAAGACAGCCAAAGCATTCCAGCCGCCTGATGCAACGATATTCGTTCCTTCTAATGGATCCACCGCAACATCCACTAGTGGCCCAAGACCAGTACCAAGTTTTTCGCCAATATAAAGCATTGGCGCTTCATCCATTTCCCCTTCACCGATTACAACTGTTCCTTGCATAGGAATTGTATTGAAAACATCCCGCATTGCAGAGGTTGCTGCATCATCTGCTTCGTCTTTCTTTCCTCTTCCCATCCAACGAGCAGAATTCAGTGCCGCCGCCTCTGTTACGCGAACAAGCTCCATCGATAAACTTCTTTCCATTTCCGGTTCCCCCTCATGTACAATAGCATGATTTATTTATATATTAGTATAACACATTATATCATATATAGTAACACAATGAGGTAACAAGAAAAGGGATCAGCTTTTCAGCTGCTCCACCTCTTCTTGTGTCATTTCTTCACGCCAAATCGTTGCTCCCAAACCTGAAAGTTTCTCAACTAGATGGCTATATCCACGATCTATATGTTCAAGACCGGTCACTTCAGTAATCCCTTCGGCCATTAAGCCAGCAATGACTAAAGCAGCTCCGGCACGTAAATCGCTCGCCTTCACTTTTGCTCCATGAAGTTGGACAGGACCATCAACGATGCCCGCTCTGCCCTCGACCTTGATCTTAGCATTCATGCGTCGCAGCTCATCAATATGCTTAAATCGTGCCCCGTAAATCGTATCTGTCACCATGCTCGAACCACTTGCTTTTGTTAAAAGAGATGTGAAAGGCTGCTGAAGATCTGTCGGAAAGCCAGGGTAAACCAATGTCTTAATATCAACGGATTTATATTTTTCTCCAGGTGAGACATATATCTGATCATCACCGGCTTCAATATTTATACCCATTTCCCTCAATTTAGCAGTCAATGACTCCAAATGCTGGGGGATGACATTATCAATCAAGATTCCTTCACCGACTGCAGCGGCTAAAATCATGAACGTCCCTGCTTCAATTCGATCTGGTATGATTGTATGTTTACACCCGTGCAAACTTTCCACACCATCAATACGAATGATATCTGTTCCAGCACCCTTGATTTTCGCACCCATATTAGTCAACAAAGTGGCAACATCAATGATCTCCGGTTCTTTCGCAGCATTTTCGATCACGGTGCGGCCTTTAGCCAAAACGGCGGCAAGCATAATATTAATCGTTGCCCCGACACTAACGACATCCAAATAAATGCGTGCGCCCCGTAGCTCGTCCGCCCTAAGGTAAATGGCTCCTTGTTCATTCGTCACCTGTGCGCCAAGTGCTTCAAACCCTTTTATATGCTGATCTATTGGGCGAGGTCCTAAATGGCAGCCCCCAGGCAAGCCAATCACTGCCTTCTTGAATTTACCAAGCATGGCCCCCATTAAATAATAAGAGGCACGTAACTTCTTCACTCGTCCATTAGGAAGAGGCATTGAAATCATCTTGCTGGGATTCACTGTCATTTCACCATCATCAAAGGAAACCTCGCCGCCAATTTCCTCCATTAACTCTTTCAGCATCTGTACATCCGATATATCAGGCAGGCCTTCAATCGTTACAGGAGAGTCCGCTAAAATTGTTGCAGGGATAAGGGCGACCGCACTATTTTTTGCACCGCTGACACGAATGCTTCCTTTTAAAGGATAGCCACCGGCAATTTTAAGTTTTTCCATAATATACTCCCTTCCACGCTAAGCACTTAGAAGCTACTTTCCAAAAGTAATATTTTACCACAAGAAAATTGCATAATCCGACAACATTTACTATCTAGTTCTTTAGTTTACACAAAAGTAGAAAATTCATGTAAAAAAAAGATAAAAATTTCTAATTTATGTTAATTTTTATTTTACCGGTGCAATCTATAGCGACTTAGCGGCAAGGCATTATGCTTCTGTACGTGAATTCCAATCCTTCAAGAAAGCTTCAATTCCTTTGTCCGTTAATGGGTGGTGGAATAATTGCATTAAAACTTTATAAGGGATCGTTGCAATATGCGCCCCTTTAAGTGCTGCTTCCGTAATGTGCATCGGATGGCGGATAGAAGCTGCAATGATTTCGGCATTGATATCATGGATTGCAAAGATATCAGCAATATCCGAGATTAAATCCAAACCATTTTGCCCGATATCATCCAAGCGTCCTAAAAATGGCGATACATAAGTTGCTCCAGCCCTAGCAGCCAATAATGCTTGGTTGGCACTGAAAATAAGGGTTACATTTGTTTTGACACCCTGTTTTGTTAAAGCTGCAACAGCCTTCAAACCGTCTGGAGTCATTGGTACTTTAATCGTGATATTTGGTGCAATTGCAACGAGTTCTTTCGCTTCAGCCATCATTCCTTCAAAATCAAGAGCGATGACTTCTGCAGAAACGGATTCCTTAACAAGGTTTGTGATTTCTTTAAGGCGGTCATGGAAAGAAACTCCCTTTTCTCTTGCAACAAGAGACGGGTTAGTCGTAACTCCTGCTAAAACGCCAAGTTGGTGCGCTTGTTCGATTTCTTCCATGTTTGCTGTATCTATAAAGAATTTCATAAATTATCCTCCGTATGTAATCGATTTTTTTCATTCTCAATATCATTGAAATCTAATTGTTCAAAAAATAGAGCTCCTATTCCGCCCTGCATTCAAAAGTAACCATTAGGGGGGATGCCCCCCAATGGAGTTATTACCTTTGTCTTAATGCATCCAAGGGATGTAAGCCCTGGTTGCATTTGAAATTACGCTTTACCGTTTGAACCAAATTCACGAATTTTGCCGATGACAGTTTCCTTGATCGCTTCACGGCCAGGAACCATGTATTTACGCGGATCGTATACTTCTGAATCGTTATTTAGAATCTCACGGACAGCTTTTGTGAAAACGATTTGGTTTTCCGTATTCACATTGATTTTTGATGTACCAAGTGAAATGGCTTTTTGGATATCTTTCGTAGGAATGCCTGTACCGCCATGAAGAACTAAAGGTTTTTGTGTTAAATCCCGTACTTCTTCCATTTCTTTATATCCAAGGTCAGGCTCACCTTTATATGGCCCGTGAACGGATCCCAATGCTGGAGCAAAACAATCAACATTCGTTTCCTTAACTAATTGTTCACATTCTTGAGGATCCGCATATACGACTCCATCAGCGATTACATCATCTTCTTGTCCACCAACTGTGCCCACTTCTGCTTCAACGGAAACATTTCGTGCGTGAGCGAATTCAACAACCTTCTTAGTTGTTTCGATGTTTTCTTCAATCGGATGATGTGATGCATCGATCATTACTGAAGTGAATCCAGCCTCGATGGCTTCTTTACATTTATCAAAACTTGAACCATGGTCAAGGTGAATGGCCACAGGTACTGTAATTTTCATATCTTCCAACAATCCTTGAACCATCATGACAGTTGTTTTGAATCCACCCATATGCCGGGCAGCCCCTTCGGAAACACCAAGGATGACTGGAGATTTTTCTTCTTCAGCAGCAGCTAGAATAGCTTGGGTCCATTCCAGGTTGTTGATATTGAATTGACCTACTGCATATTTTTCATCAAGAGCTTTATTCAGCATATCTTTCATTGAAACTAAAGGCATTTGATTTCCTCCTACTAGTGGGTGTTTTTATTTTAAAGTTAATTCTTTCTAGATATTCCCTAAAACAAAAGTAGCATACGCTTATTAAACAGAATATCTCTCCTCTTTTAGCATATCAATACATCAAAAAAACAGCAACAAATACACTATATCGCGTCTCAAATTTTATTCCAAAAAAACACGGCCCATCTTAGAAAGATAGCCGCGGCAATTCTTCAGTCCATCATATTAAATTTCAGATCATTAACTGGACTGAATAGGTAAATATTCACGAACGGCTTTTCTGATATCATCAATATCAAACGGCTTTGCAAAATGGGTCATTGCCCCTAAATCTTTTGCTTCTTGAATCATATCCAGTTCACCATATGCGGTCATGATTATGACCCGGATATCCGGTTCGACCACTTTCATCCTTTTCAGGATCTCTATGCCATCCATTCCTGGAATCTTCATATCCAGTAATACAAGATCAGGTGAATGATTATTTAGCACTTCCAGGGCTTGAATGCCATTTGCGGCTTGAAATGTTTCGTACCCTTCTTTATGTAAAACCTCGTTCAATAAAATACGTATCCCAAATTGATCATCAACTATTAATATTTTCCCTGACATTTTATCACCTCTCCTCTTTCAGATTTATAAAATTAAATGTATCAGCCTAATCGACATATTACCCGAAAAAGGGTAGTTACATAGATTGCGTCAAATTGTGAGGTCCAATGCATTTATTCTCATTCATGATTTCTTTGTTCATATTCGCTAATTGTAACAAAATTCCTGCTATATAGCTAAAAGGATTTTTAATTTTTTTGTTTTTTCGATCGATTTAGTAAATTCAGTCCTAAGGATCAAAAGTCCCGAAACCTGTCAATGCAAGGGAAAGTCCTTTATAATAAAGGTACTATTTTTTAAAGGAGTCCCTGATCATGTTAAAAATTTTCTCGACACAGATAAGCGGTTTATTTAAAAAAATGATTGAAAATGAAACCTTTGAAATGGAGGATGCCGGACGCCTGCTCGCCCAGGCCGCGGTTGGGGATGGCTCCATTTTCATTCATGGTTTTGGTGAAATGCAAGGTGTCACTGCCGAGGCTGTGGACGGGGCAGAACCCTTTCCAAGCGTAAAAAGGTATAAAGAAGGCCAAACCATTTCCAAAGAAGATCGTTTTCTTATATTCAGCCGCCATTCCGATGATTTTGAAGCATTGAAGCTGGCACAACAGCTAAAGGAAAAAGATATACCATTTGTTGCGGTATCTACATCCGTTCCTCCTAAAGAAGATTCTCTTTCAGAGTTGGCTGACGTTCATATCGATTTACGAATCCAACGAGGATTGATTCCCGATGAAACCGGTAATCGATATGGATACCCAACCCTCATTGCTGCTCTTTTCGCTTATTATGGAATTAAATTCACTCTTGAAGAAATTATACAAGAATATAAAGATGAAGAATAATTCGTAAACAAAAAAAACAGCCACAAAGGCTGTTTTTTTATATTAAAGTTTTTCGCTGCGCTTTAAAGACATACCGACGAAGTCACGGAATAGTGGCTGTGGACGGTTTGGACGTGACGTGAATTCCGGATGGAATTGAGAAGCCACAAACCAAGGATGATCTTTCAATTCAACGATTTCAACTAGACGACCATCTGGGCTTGTACCGGAGAAGATGAATCCTGCCTCTTCCATGGCCTGACGGTAATGGTTATTGAATTCATAACGATGACGGTGACGTTCATAAACAACCTCGTCATTATATGCTTCGTATGCTTTAGTTCCTTCGATAAGCTTACATGGATATAGACCAAGACGCAGTGTACCACCCAAATCTTCTACATCCTTTTGCTCAGGAAGAAGATCGATGATTGGATCTGGAGTATCCTCTTTAATTTCAGCTGAGTGTGCTTCCGGCAATCCTAATACGTTACGTGCATATTCAATCGATGCCAACTGCATACCTAAACAGATTCCGAAGAATGGTGTTTTTGTCGTGCGGGCATATTCGGTAGCTATAATTTTCCCTTCGATTCCACGGTCTCCAAATCCACCAGGAACAAGGATTCCATCTGAATCTTGTAGAAGCTCTTGAACATTTTCTTTTGTTACATCTTCAGAATTCACCCATTCGATTTCAACATCTGCATCAAATGCGTAGCCTGCATGCTTAAGTGCTTCCACTACAGAAAGATAAGCATCTTGCAATTCAACATATTTTCCGACAAGAGCGATTTTCGTTTTCTTTGATAAAGAAGTGACCTTTTTGACAAGTTCCTTCCAATCTTCCATATCTGCTTCGCCACAGTCCAATTTCAGGTGATCACAAACGATTTGGTCCATATTTTGTGCTTGAAGCGCAAGAGGGATGGAGTAAAGCGTGTCCGCATCAAGACATTCAATAACTGAATTTTTATCGATATCGCAGAATAAAGCGATTTTATCTTTCATATCTTGTGAAATTGGGCTTTCTGTACGCGCAACGATGATATTCGGCTGAATGCCCAGACTGCGTAATTCTTTTACACTATGCTGTGTCGGTTTTGTTTTCATTTCACCAGCAGCTTTGATGTAAGGAACAAGTGTACAGTGGATATACATCACATTATTGATTCCGATATCACTTTTAATTTGGCGAATCGCTTCAAGGAATGGAAGAGACTCGATATCCCCTACAGTACCGCCAATTTCAGTTATGACTATATCCGCATTCGTTTCATTACCTGAACGGAAAACCCGTTCTTTAATTTCATTCGTTATATGGGGAATGACTTGAACTGTTCCGCCTAAATAATCGCCACGTCGTTCTTTTCTCAGGACAGTTGAATAAATTTTACCTGTCGTCACATTGCTGTGTTTACCAAGGTTGATATCAATAAAACGCTCATAGTGTCCTAGATCCAAATCCGTTTCGGCGCCATCATCCGTCACAAACACTTCACCATGTTGATATGGACTCATCGTACCAGGATCCAAGTTGATATAAGGGTCAAACTTCTGAATCGTAACATTCAATCCCCTATTTTTTAAAAGTCTACCTAAAGAAGCGGCAGTTATCCCTTTTCCTAAGGAAGAAACTACTCCACCTGTCACAAAAATATATTTTGTCATCTCATATCCTCCTATAGAATGTTTTTTTCCAATGCTGTTCTCCATGTAATCGAACTTGCATCAGATTGCCGCCATACAAGCGGTTAAAAGCAAAAAAACGTAAACAAGTACTAACCATTAATCACTTAAAGGTCTTTAGTGAGAGTCATGCAGGATGCATGAACAAGAGAAAATTTCCTTAAATGACAGTAAAACAAAATATGTTCTCTATAGTTTTTACAATTCTACGAGAAATCATTTTTAAAAATAAAAAAATGATGTCATTTATTCAATCCATCATTAAAAACAAAAACGCTCCGCTTACAATAAAAGTAAGGGAGCGGTATAATTTAATCATTGTGTCCTTTTTTAAGGAGCCCAAAAATGATTCTACAAATTTCGCCTCAAAAAGTCAAGGGCGATTATTTATTTATCCTTCTCTTCATCGAAGTCTTCTTCGTCTTCGTCTTCGTCCTCATCATCTTCCAGGACAAATGCATCATCTTCAATTATTTCTTCTTCCAGATCGTCATCTTCATCCACGTCATCATCCAATAGCACTTCGTCGAGAACTGGAGAACCTAGGATATCATCATCCTCGTCATCTTCATCCTCGTCCAAATCATCGACATCTTCTTCAAAATCAAGATCTTCATCTTCGAGTTCATCAAAATCATCGATAACGACAGCAGCTTTTTTAGCTTTCTTTTTCTTTTTCGGTTTTACAACATGTACGACTTCTTCCTCAATTTGGTCAACTGGATACCATGTTTTCAATCCCCAGCGGTTGTCACCAAGTGAAGTGAAGCGGCCATCCACATTTAAATCCGTATAGAATTGTGCAATTTTTTTTGCCACTTCCGCTTTAGATAAATTATGCATCGAAGCTAATTCACTTATTAAATCTTTGAATGGAATCGGTTCATTTCTTTCCACTAATAAATCATATGCCATCTCTATTAAGGACATTTCCAATAATTGCTCTTTTGAGTATTGTTTTAAACTCAAATTCCGCACTTCCCTTCTCTATTCAAACACTGAATGCCGTGTTTTTTTACATAAAAAAATAATCTAAAACAGTATTTCGATAAAATAACGACAATTCCTGCTAGACATATACTCCATTATAAACAATCTAAATGGGTTTATGCTAGTTCTATCTGATACTTTCACAGATTTACCTTGATGTCTATGTTATCAGGAACCCAAAAGCAAAAAAATCATTTACTTTCTTTCTTCGATTTCTGACGATAAGCAGCCGAAAAAAATACAATAGCCAGGATAAAAAAAGAAATGGCACCCAATTGATGCTCATACAGCTCAAATAAAAAAATGATGGCAAGAATGTACCCTATGATCAATCCAATCATTTTCAGGTTCATTTCCTCAACTCCAATGGGGGCTGATTCATCATTTTTGCCCCTTTTTCAATTAATTATAAGGGAAAATTTACATTTTGTGAAAAAAAGGCGGAAGTTATCAAAAAAGGGGACCCTAACCGGATCCCACTTCTTACCTCTACATATTTCTTCGATATTGTCCGCCTACATCATACAGCGCACGGGTTATCTGGCCCAGGCTGGCCACTTTCACACAATTCATGAGTTCAGCGAAGATATTGTTCCCATCCATGGCTGCCGATTTTAATTTTGTCAGGGCTTCATCAGTGAACTCCTTATTCCTTTCCTGAAATGCTTGTAAGTTTATGATTTGCCCTTCCTTTTCTTCTTTTGTTGCACGGGCGATTTCCATATTATTCACAGTCTCTTCGGAAGGAGGATTTGGGTTCAAATACGTATTGACACCAATGATCGGTAATTCCCCCGTATGCTTTTTCATTTCGTAATGCATGGATTCATCCTGGATTTTCCCGCGCTGATATTGCGTCTCCATTGCACCCAATACACCGCCTCTATCATTGATGCGATCGAACTCTTGCAAAACAGCCGCTTCAACCAGATCCGTCAATTCCTCGACGATGAAGGCACCTTGCATCGGGTTTTCATTTTTTGAGAGCCCATGCTCTTTTGTAATGATCATTTGGATGGCCATCGCACGGCGTACGGATTCTTCGGTAGGTGTCGTGATGGCTTCATCGTACGCATTAGTATGCAGGGAGTTACAGTTGTCTTGCAGTGCCATTAACGCCTGAAGTGTCGTTCTGATATCATTAAAATCAATTTCTTGAGCATGAAGGGAGCGTCCTGAAGTCTGTATATGATATTTCAACTTCTGGCTACGGTCATTCGCACCATATTTATCCCGCATGACGGTCGCCCAAATCCTTCTTGCCACCCTCCCGATAACCGTATATTCCGGGTCGAGCCCATTAGAGAAGAAGAAAGACAGATTCGGGGCAAAATCATCAATATTCATTCCGCGACTTAAGTAATATTCGATATAAGTAAAGCCATTCGCCAATGTAAAAGCCAGTTGTGAAATGGGATTGGCGCCCGCTTCGGCAATGTGATAACCAGAAATGGATACGGAGTAGTAATTCCTTACTTTATAATCAATGAAATATGCTTGGATATCCCCCATTAACCTTAAGGCAAACTCCGTAGAGAAGATGCATGTGTTCTGTCCTTGGTCCTCTTTCAGAATATCCGCTTGAACAGTTCCGCGTACGGTTTGAAGAGTATATGCCTGGACTTCTTCCACTTCTGCATCCGTAAGGGGACGGCCTAATTCTTCTTCTTTTCGTTCAATCTGCTGATCAATTGCAGTATTCATATACATCGCCAAAATGATGGGTGCCGGTCCATTGATGGTCATGGATACAGAGGTTGAGGGGTGGCATAGGTCAAAGCCTGCATACAGTTTTTTCATGTCATCCAACGTGCAGATACTGACTCCGCTTTCCCCTACCTTTCCATAAATATCAGGCCGATGATCAGGGTCTTCCCCATATAACGTTACGGAATCGAAAGCCGTACTCAGCCGTTTAGCATTATCATCCTTTGATAAATAATGGAAACGTCTGTTGGTTCGGTCGGGTGATCCTTCACCGGCAAATTGCCGCTTTGGGTCTTCCCCCTCACGCTTGAATGGAAAGACTCCGGCTGTATACGGAAAAAAGCCCGGAACGTTTTCACGGAATACCCATCCTAAAATCTCTCCATAATCCACATATTTAGGCAGTGACACTCTCGGAATCATTAAACCTGATAAACTTTTAGTTTTCAGCTTCGTGACGATTTCTTTATCCCTGATTTTTGTTACAAATTGCTCCCCTGCATATTTTTCTTTCAAATCCATCCACCCTGAAAGGATTTTCTTTGATTCTGAAGATAGCTCGGAAGCGGTTTCCATTTTCAAATTTTCCAAAGAAGCTACCATGTTTTCGTTATTTTCATTTTCCTTAACTGCTTCAATGGCTCCTTCAAGCTGGAAAAGCCTGCGGGCAATACGTACTTGTTCAGCCGCGCGTTTATGATATGTTCGGACCGTTTCACTGATTTCACGTAAGTAATAACGCCGATCGGTTGGAATGATGACATTTTGCTTGTAAACATCCGCTTCTTTCGAAAAGCCAGTACGCCAGCCCGTTCCGGATTTTTCATTAAGCTTTTCAATCAGTGCAGCGAACAAAGCGTTGGTACCTGGGTCATTGAATTGGGAAGCAATTGTCCCGTATACTGGCATTTCAGATGGATCTTGATCAAAAAGCGTCCGGCTTCGCTGATATTGTTTTTGAACTTGGTTTTTTGCATCCTCAGATCCTTTGCGCTCATATTTGTTAATGACTATCAAATCTGCATAATCAATCATATCGATTTTTTCAAGTTGGGAAGGTGCACCGAATTCACTTGTCATTACATACATGGATACATCGCATATCTCGGCAATTTCTGCATCTCCCTGACCAATTCCGCTCGTTTCAACGATGATTAAATCAAAGCCCGCTGCCTTAACGACCGAAATGGCATCTTTTATCGCCAAAGACAACTCACTTTTTGAATGGCGTGTGGCCAAGCTCCGCATATAAACACGCTCTGAAAAGATCGCATTCATTCTTATCCTGTCACCAAGCAAGGCACCGCCCGTTTTTTGTTTGGTCGGATCGACAGATAAAATGGCCACTTTCTCATCTGGAATTTCGTTAATGAATCGGCGTATCAATTCATCAGTCAATGAACTTTTCCCCGCTCCGCCCGTCCCTGTAATCCCTAGGACAGGAACCTTCTTTTCGGATGTTTTGATTTGCTCAAAGAGGCTCTCCACAGCTGCCGCTGATTCATGTGAAACATCAAGTCTATTTTCGGCAAAGGTAATATATTGGGCAATCGCATTTGTCCCCCCTGCAATCAGTTCATCAAAGCGCTCCTGTAAAGATGGTTTGACAGTCGAGAAATCACACTCCTCCATCAATACATTTATCATGCCTTGAAGCCCATATTCCCGCCCTTCATCAGGGGAGAAGATACGGGCAATCCCATAATCATGGAGTTCCTTGATTTCCCTCGGAATGATGACCCCGCCACCGCCGGCAAAAATCCGAATGTGCTCGGCACCCTTTTCCTTCAACAGGTCATACATATATTTGAAGTATTCCACATGTCCGCCTTGATAGGATGACATCGCTATGCCTTGGACATCTTCCTGGATGGCCGCATTCACGATTTCTTCCACCGAGCGATTATGTCCCAGGTGAATAACTTCTGCGCCGCTGGACTGAAGGATCCTCCTCATGATGTTGATAGATGCATCATGTCCATCAAATAAACTCGAAGCTGTCACGAATCTGATATGGTTTTTCGGTTTATACACCTCAACTGTACCCATTGAGCTCCTCCTTATTGAAACGAATTTATTTCAGTATTTTTCTGAAGCGTTATATTTTGAATCAATAATTGCGTCTGCAGTTCAACATACTCTTGAAGCGTATACTCTTTATGCAATGCCCATCTTCTAAAACTCCACATCTGTCCCTGAACGAAAATGTTATGAGAAACAAGGCTTATTTGTTTTGCCGTCAACAATAGCTCCCCATTCTCAACACATTTCGTTATGACCCTTTCAAACATGCCTACCATCCGAAGTTCTTTATTCAATACATAAGGTAATGCATCTTTCGTCAGTGCTTTCACCTCTTGATACATGACCAGCACTTCGTCTTGCATATCATCCATCACTTTATAAAAATAGGCGATCGTTAGCTTCAAGCTTTCCAGTGTCCCATCGCTCTGATCTATTTCTTTCTGAAGCTTTTCCTGGACTTCATCGTAGATAAAGTCACAGACGAGATACAATATATCTTCCTTGGTTCGAATATACTCATATAGCGTGCCAATACTAAAACCAGCCGCCTTGGCTATTTCCCGGGTTGTCGTACGGTGAAATCCCTTTTCCTTAAAAAGGGTCACCGCCCCTTTAATCATTTGTGTACGCCTTTTTTCTACCAGCCGCTCATCCTTCACCGACGCAAGAACTTCTCTTTTTTCCATTTTCAAACTCCTTTTTGAAACCCATCATTTTATTTCCAAAGAAATTGAAAAGGGTATTCCGGCAAGGGCGGTGCCTCATCGGAAAACCTCAATTTCAATCCTATTTAGTAATCATCCGTGAGATGACCAGCTTTTGAATTTCCTGTGTACCTTCGTAGATTTGGGTGATTTTCGCATCACGCATATACCGTTCTACAGGATAATCCTTTGTATATCCATAACCTCCAAAAACCTGCACGGCTTCTGTCGTCACTTTCATGGCTGTATCTCCAGCAAAAAGTTTGGACATTGCCGACTCTTTTCCATATGGAAGGCCCACAGATTCCAACCATGCAGCCTGATAGGTTAATAGTCTAGATGCTTCGACACCGGTTGCCATATCCGCCAATTTAAAACCGATTCCTTGCTGTGCAGAAATTGGCTTGCCAAATTGGACGCGCTCTTTTGCATAACCCACCGCGGCATCCAATGCACCTTGGGCAATCCCCACGGCCTGGGCGGCAATTCCGTTACGTCCGCCATCAAGCGTCATCATCGCTATTTTAAAGCCCTCCCCTTCTTTACCAAGGAGATTTTCTTTAGGCACTCGGCATTCATCAAAGATGATTTCCGTGGTCGGTGATGAACGGATCCCCAGCTTCTTCTCTTTTTTGCCCACACTAAAACCTGGAAAATCCTTTTCAATGATAAAGGCACTCGTTCCTTTTTGTTTCGATTCAGGGTCAGTCAAAGCAAAGACAACATAGGTATCAGCAATCCCGCCGTTCGTAATGAAAATTTTTGAACCGCTGATGATATATTCATCACCTACAAGCTTTGCAGTCGTTCTCATACCGCCTGCGTCAGAGCCTGAGCTAGGTTCAGTCAGCCCATATGCACCGATTTTTTCGCCCTGTGCCATTGGACGAAGGTATTTTTGTTTTTGCTCTTCAGATCCAAACTTATATATCGGCCATCCTGCAAGGGAAGTATGGGCTGATAAAGTCACTCCAGTAGAAGCGCATACACGGGAAAGTTCTTCAATCGCAATGCAATACGCCAAGTAATCGCTTCCAATTCCGCCGTATTCCTCCGGCCAAGGAATCCCTGTCAATCCAAGTTCAGCCATTTTATCGAAGATTTCACGGTCAAATCGTTCCTCTTCATCCCTCTCGGCAGCTGTCGGAGCCACTTCATTCTGGGCAAAGTCACGAACCATTTTTCTGATCATTTCATGTTCTTCCGTTAGTTTAAACTGCATGGCTATCTTCCTCCGTCTTTTTCGTTGTATTATAGATTCTTACTTATGACCATTCTCTGTATTTCACTGGTTCCTTCATAAATTTCGGTTATCTTTGCATCCCTGAAATAGCGTTCGACCGGATACTCCGTTGTATATCCATAACCTCCGAACACCTGGACTGCTTCTATCGCTACATCAACAGCCGTCCTCGAAGCGAATAGCTTAGCCATGGCCGCCTCTTTACCGCACTTCAATCCCTGTGAGCGTAAAAACGCCGCGCGATAGACGAGTAACCTTGAAGCTTCTATACTCGTTGCCATTTCAGCAAGCTTGAAACCAATCCCCTGTTGTGCTGCAATAGGTTTGCCAAATTGAACTCTGTCTTTTGCATATTGGACAGCATGTTCCATGGCGCCTTCTGCAATTCCCAGAGCTTGAGAAGCAATGCCTATCCTTCCAGCATCCAAGTTGGCCATTGCGATCTTAAAGCCTTCACCTTCTTTGCCTAAGAGATTGGCATCAGGCACTTTCATATCCTCGAACGTCACCTGTACAGTGCTCGATCCATGAAGGCCCATTTTACGTTCATCTTTACCGATGATTAAGCCTGGCGTCCCTTTTTCTACGATAAAAGCAGAGATTCCCTTGCTTCCCTTCTGAGGGTCGGTTGAAGCAAAAACAATAAACACATCCGCTTCCCCACCATTGGTGATAAAAACCTTGGACCCATTTATTCGATATTCTCCGCCTTCCTTTACTGCCACTGCCTTCGATTTCAAACTCGCAGCATCGGAACCTGAGCTTTGCTCAGTCAAGCAAAAGGCGCCTAAATATTTACCAGCGGCTAACTTAGGCACATACTTTCGCTTCTGCTCTTCCGTTCCAAAATAAACGATTGGATTTGTTCCAACAGAAGTATGAACGGACAGTATGACACCGAGAGTAGCACTTACTTTGGAAATCTCATTGATGGCGATAATATAAGACATGAAGTCCATACCCGCGCCACCGTATTCTTCTGAAATCGGGATTCCCATCAAACCAAGCTCACCCATTTTTTGCAGAATCGATTTTGGAAACACGCCTGTTTCCATTGCCTCGATATGAGGGGTAATCTCATTCTCCGCAAAAGCGCTTACCATTTTCCGCATCATTTCCTGCTCTTCTGTAAACTTTAAATCCATCCTTCATCCCTCCCTAGCTGCAAATCTTTCTATGATTAGTTATATTCGTAAAAGCCCCGTCCTGACTTCTTGCCTAGCCATCCAGCTTTTACATACTTCCTTAACAGGGGACACGGTCTGTATTTATCGTCTCCCAACCCTTGGTGAAGGGTTTCCATTATGTATAAGCATGTGTCGAGCCCAATGAAGTCAGCTAGCGTAAGCGGTCCCATCGGATGGTTCATTCCTAGCTTCATCACATCATCAATCGCCTCTTTAGTGGCAACGCCCTCATAAAGGGTATAAATGGCCTCATTTATCATCGGCATCAAAATCCGATTCGCTACAAAGCCTGGGAAATCATTGACTTCCACCGGTACCTTGTTCAAGGTTTCGGCCATATTTTCAACCTTTTTATACACTTCATCCGCTGTAGCAAGGCCGCGGATGATCTCAACGAGCTTCATGACTGGCACTGGGTTCATAAAATGCATGCCAATTACCTTATCCGGTCTTTTCGTAGCAGCTGCTATCTCTGTAATCGGAAGTGAAGAAGTATTGGATGCAAGAATTACATGTTGTGGAGTGATTTCATCCAACTCTGCGAATATTTTTGTTTTTATCTCCATATTTTCCACTGCCGCTTCAATCACTAAATCAACCTCAGCTGCATTTTTTAAATCCGTCGACGAAGTCAGCCGGGAAAGTGTTGCATCTTTATCCTTTGCTTCCATTTTCCCTTTTTCAACTTGACGGGAAAGGTTCTTGGAAATTGTCCCTAAGCCTTTTTCTACGTATTCATCTTTTAAATCATGTAAAAGAACCTCATAACCGCTCATTGCGCAAACCTGGGCAATGCCAGAACCCATCTGTCCCGCGCCAATGACCATCACTTTTTGAATGCTCATGAAAATCCCTCCTCATCATCTATGAAACTATCATCCTTGCTTTGGCACTTCGATTAGAATGGCATCTCCCTGTCCGCCGCCACTACAGATCGCTGCAATGCCTAATCCTCCTCCACGACGTTTCAGTTCATGCATCAGCGTGATGATGATGCGTGCCCCGCTAGCCCCGATTGGATGACCTAATGCTACAGCCCCTCCGTTAACATTCACTTTTCCCGGCTCAATGTTGGCAATTTTCCCACTGGCTAGTGCCACCGCTGCAAATGCTTCGTTCACCTCAAACAGATCAATATCCTCTATCGATTTACCTGTCTTCTTCAGAAGTTCATTTATAACCAAACCTGGAGTCTTAGGGAAGTCCTTCGCCTCTACCGCCACTTCAGCATGAGCTAATATATAAGCAAAAGGCGTTTTCCCTTCTTTTTCCGCACGTTCCTCACTCATCAATACAAGTGCTCCTGCACCATCATTGACGCCTGGTGCATTACCTGCCGTTATGGTACCCTCGTTATTAAAAGCTGGGCCTAATTTAGCTAACTTCCCAGCAGATGTATCTTTCCTTGGGGCTTCATCATGTTCAATGGTAATTGGTTCGCCTTTTCTAACCGGGACGTGTACGGCAACGATCTCTTCCGCAAGAATGCCGCCATCGATGGCTTTTATCGCTTTTTGATGACTTTCATAAGCCCAGCTATCCTGTTCCTCACGGGAGATTTCAAGATCCTCAGCCGTGCTGTTTCCGTAAGTGCCCATATGAACGCCTGTAAAGCTGCAGCTAAGTCCGTCTGAAATCATTGTATCCTTCATCTGTGCATCACCCATCCTTAAGCCCCATCTCGCCTTTGGAAGTATATAGGGTGCATTGCTCATCGATTCCATCCCGCCCGCAACAATGATTTCTTCTTCACCTAAGCGAATAATCTGATCAGCCAATGTGACACTGCGAAGTCCTGATGCGCACACTTTATTGATCGTTTCCGTTTTCACTTCCCAAGGCATGCCGGCATGACGGGCCGCCTGCCGTGACGGTATTTGTCCCTGGCCCGCTTGAAGCACATTTCCCATGATGACCTCGTCTACCTGGCTGCCTTCAATCCCTGCCCGCTCAAGTGCCTCTTTGATTGCTATTCCACCAAGCTGTGATGCTGTCAAACTGCTAAGACCTCCGCCAAATTTACCAAAAGGTGTTCTCACACCACTAATTATCACTGTTTTTGCCATCATTATTTCCTCCTTTAAGTAACATTGATTGAACGCTCGCTCAATATGGAGTTAAAAAAATAGGTTTGTAAGCGCTTAATATTATCTTACATATTTTTTACATAAATGAAAATATTTTGTTTATTAATAATGAAAAATTGCCTGCTTCCATTAAATCCATATCATTATAGAAGAAGCAGGCAATTGTATTATAAATTAAGATGCCATCGTTTTATTTTCACCAATGACCGCTTTTTCGAGTAATTCAGCTACATCATACGTTTTAACGTTTTCCTCAACTTCTTTTGCTTTCGTCCCATCAGATAGCATGGTCAGGCAATAAGGACATCCGGAACTGATAACTGTTGGACTGACGGCCAGTGCTTGTTCTGTACGTGCGACATTAATGCGGTTTCCTGTTTCCTCTTCCATCCACATCAAACCGCCTCCAGCTCCACAGCACATGCCTTTTTCGCGGTTACGCTCCATCTCAATTAGTTTCACACCATCAATGGATTGTAAGATTTCACGCGGCGGACTATACACCTCATTGTACCTTCCCAAGTAACAGGAATCGTGGAATGTAATCGTCTCATTCACCGGATACTGCGGCACCAATCTGCCCTCGCTTACAAGTTTGGCTAACAATTCAGTATGGTGATACACTTCCGCTTCCAAGCCAAAATCCGGATACTCATTCTTAAAGATATTGTATGCATGTGGATCGATCGTTACGATTTTCTTGATCTCATTCTTCTGGAATTCTTCGATATTTTTCATGGCAAGCTCCTGGAAAACAAACTCATTACCCAATCGGCGAGGAGTGTCCCCTGAATTTTTCTCCTTATTGCCCAGAATGGCAAATTTGACGCCCGCTTGATTCATTAACTTAGCAAAAGAAAGGGCAATCTTCTGGCTTCGATTATCGTACGAGCCCATGGAGCCCACCCAGAATAAATATTCGAAATCTTCGTCTGCCTTTTGTAATTCCTTCACTGTAGGAACGCTAACGTCTTCCCGGAGGCTTCTCCAATCTTCTCTCTCTTTACGGTTCAGGCCCCATGGGTTTCCTTGACGTTCAATATTTGTCATTGCTCGTTGGGCATCAGGATCAAGCCTGCCCTCAGTCAACACTAAATACCGGCGCATATCGATGATTTTGTCCACATGTTCATTCATTACAGGGCATTGATCTTCACAGTTCCGGCAAGTGGTACATGCCCAAAGTTCTTCTTCCGTAATGACTTCGCCAATCAGGCTTGGGCTGTAAGCTTCAGATGCAGCTGCTGATTCCTGCGCTCCCTGCCCGCTACTTGCCAGCGCTATCTTATTTCCTTTCGTATTTCCAAAAACGAAAGATGGTACCCATGGCTGTTTCGTCGTAACAGCGGCACCTGTATTCGTTAAATGGTCACGCATTTTGATGATGATATCCATCGGTGACAGCATTTTACCGGTGCCAGTTGCCGGACACATATTCGTACAGCGTCCACACTCCACGCAGGCATAGAGGTCCACCATTTGATACTGCGTCAAGTCTTCGATATATTTGGCACCGTAATATTGATTACCTTCTTTGTCCAAAACCTCTTCTTCCAAATCAACTGGTTTCAATTTACCTGGATTGTCCATACGATTGAGGAATACATTTATTGGACCGGCAATCAAGTGAGCGTGTTTAGATTGCGGGATATAAACAAGGAAAGATAAGATGATCAGTAAATGCAACCACCAAGCTACATAAAAAACAGCGGTCGCTGCTGTTGTTCCCAACCAGCCGAATAGGAAGGCTATGCCTGATGCAACTGGCTCTGACCAAGTTGCGTCATGTTCATGCCAAATCATTCCCATTCCATTCCCCAACAACACGGTAATCATGATTCCTGTAATGAAAATAACAACCAATCCTGCTTTGAAATCCCTTTTCAAGCGAACGAGCTTCTCCACATAACGACGGTAAGCTGCCCAAAGGATTGCGACTAGAACCGTAAGCGTCACGATTTCCTGGAAGAAGGTAAAGGCTGGATATAGAGGACCAAACGGTAAATGCCATCCTGGCCTTAAGCCTTTAACGAAAAAGTCCAGTGCCCCGAATTGCACTAAGATGAAACCATAAAATAGCATGGCATGGATGATTCCACTCTTCTTATCTTTAAAGAGCTTCTTCTGACCAAATACATAAACCCCTATTTTCACAAGACGATCTTTCACACGGTTATCGAATTCCACTTTTTTGCCGAGTTTTATATAGGCTATACGAGTTTTTATCAAATAGATAAATAAACCGGCGGCGTAAGCGGTTACAAGCAGGAACGCAGTTAAGTTGATCCACAGTAAGCCATTCATTTCCATGCAGTCTTTCCCCCCTCTAAGTAAATGTAAAATGCCAGGTAGCCATTTTAGGAAATTTGGCATTTTTCTGAAATTTGATTAATTCCATTATATAATGAATGAGCATTCAGTCAACTTTTTTCTTTCTAAAAAAATATGTGATTTTTACACCTTACTGTATAGTTCGACAATTCTGTAAATTACCCTTTTATATTTTGAAAAAAAATGCGTCTCCTTTCATCCCTTTTAGATGGTTACTTACAGGGAATTTGAGCCAAACTAAATGAAATCACTTAGGGGGGATTTTTTTTGAAAATAATCACTACGCTTGCTTCTATTTTTTTATTGATCTTCACTTGGTGCTGGATTGACCTTAAATTAGGGCATAAGCGCTATATGAAGCAGGCAACGAACATTAAATATCCGCCTCGGAATAGCGACATGACCGTATTCACATCAGGAAAAATCCTGTTTGATGATTTTATGAAAGAAATCAAACGAGCTCAGGATTCCATCCATATCCTTTTTTATATTGTATCTAACGATAAATTCAGCAAGGACTTTTTGAAGTTACTGCAAGCTAAAGCGGAATCGGGCGTCGAAGTGCGACTTTTAGTCGATTGGGTTGGAAGTAAGGATATTTCCCGCAAAAGCATTCACGAGCTAAAAAAAAGCGGCGTTCATTTTTCTTTCAGCTATAAACCGAAACTCCCCTTCCTTTTCTATACATTACAAAAAAGGAATCATCGTAAAATAACGGTGATTGACGGTAAGATCGGCTATTTAGGCGGATTTAATATCGGCAAGGAGTATATAAACGAAGGGGAAAAGTTAAATCCTTGGAGAGATTACCATTTGAAAATGACCGGTGAGGGGGTAAAGGACCTGCAGGATGTCTTCCTCGCGGATTGGTACCACGATACAAACGAAGACTACCGGGGTTGGCCTGCTTATTTTCCAACTTTGACTCCCGGGTCGCAGGCGCATCAGGTTGTTGTCTCGAGTGGAAATATTCTTGAACCGACCTTGGCACGTTTGATTCAGCAAGCAAATGAAAAAATCATTATCGGTACGCCGTACTTCATTCCAAGTAATACTCTGTTTCACGAATTAAGGGAGGCCCTTGCACGCAATGTTTCCGTAACGGTCATCGTTCCCGAAAATTCAGATCACACCCTGGTCAAAGAGGCTTCCTTTCCCTACTTTCGGGTACTAATAAAAGAAGGGGCCTCCATCATGCAATTCCAGAGTGGGTTCTACCATTCTAAAGTGATACTGATCGATGATATAATCTGTGATATCGGTACGGCTAACTTTGATAAACGCAGTTGTTTTTTAAATAGTGAAATCAATTGTTTGATATTTGACCGGACATTAATAGAAGATGCAGAAAAGGAATTGGCAGTTGACCTTGCTGAATCCAAGCCATTGGACGGGGACTCGCTTTCCTCCATGAATGTAGTCCGTACAGCAAAAGAATCACTGGCTTCCCTCCTTTCTCCTTTTCTTTAACACCCCGAAAGTTTAAGGAGAATATATAATGAAAATAAGATTTGGATTTGTATCGAACGCCACCTGTTTATGGGAGGCCTCTCCAGCTAAGACTGTTACTTTCAAGCGATACAACATGCTTGGCCCAGACGAAGGGATGGCAAAGCTTCTCAGTGTGACAAGGCAAAACATTGAAAATACCTTAAGGGTTCTTCAATATAATACGGCACACCAAATAGAAATCTACCGGATGTCGAGTTCAATCGTTCCTTTAGCCACACATCCCGAAATAGAATGGGATTTCGTCGATCCCTTTGAAAAAGAGTGGAAACAGCTTGGCGATTGGGTTTCTGCACACAAAATGAGAGTTAGTTTTCATCCTAATCAGTTTACGTTGTTTACAAGCCCCAAACCCGGGATTACACAAAATGCCGTAAAAGATATGGAGTTTCACTATAAGATGCTTGATGCTATGGGGATTGCGGACTCCTCTTTCATCAATATCCATGTCGGCGGAGCTTATGGTGATAAAGAATCCGCCATCGTGAGGGTTCATGATAACCTTAAGCTGCTCCCTAGGCACGTGAAAGCAAGAATGACCTTTGAGAATGATGATAAAACCTATACGGCGTCAGAAACCCTGAGTGTGTGTAAGAAGGAAGGGATTCCACTTGTCTTTGATTACCACCACCATCTCGCAAATCTTTCAAATGAGCCGCTTAACGAGCTGCTCACCGAGGTGATTTCCACTTGGAGTCAGGCAGGTGTTGTACCAAAGATTCATATTTCTTCCCCAAAATCCGCTGGGGAATTTCGCTCACATGCTGATTATATCGATTTGGCATTCATCATGCCCCTTTTTAAAGTACTTAGGGAACTTGGACAAGACGTGGATTTCATGATCGAAGCTAAGATGAAGGATCGGGCGATGTTGCAGCTGATTGAAGATATATCTAAGGTTCGTGGTGTAAAAAGGGTAAGTGGTGGTGCCATCGAATGCTAGCTAACCTAAAAAAGCGACTGTTTCGCTAGAAACAGTCGCTTCAGTTTGTCTAATTTCAAAAAAAATTGATAGGAACGGGAGCTCCCGGAACACCCGCTAAAAGGCGAGTGCCTGGAGGGTAAATCAAGTCGCTTTTTCGATTACATTTTTTCCGGTGCTGAAACACCGATTATAGCTAATGCATTCCTTAAAGTAATTTGGACGGATTTGACCAGTCCTAGACGTGCTTTACTTCTTTCCATCTTTTCAACATCCAAAACCTTATCTGCATTGTAGAAACTGTGGAATGTAGAAGCTAGGTCGAATATATAATTCGTCATGCGGTGAGGCATCCGTTTTTCGGCAGCTTCGGCTATTGCCTGCGGAAACTCTCCTAATTTCTTCAAAAGCTCCACTTCTTTTTCAGTAGAAAGTGCAGAGAAATCAGTAATTCCTTCATAGCTGAATCCCTGTTCCTCACCTTGGCGTAAAATACTTGAAATACGGGCGTGAGCATACTGTGCATAATAAACCGGGTTATCATTGGATTGAGATACCGCAAGATCCAAATCGAAGTCCATATGTGTATCCGCACTTCTCATCGCAAAGAAATAACGGGTTGCATCCAGACCTACTTCATCAATAAGGTCACGCATCGTAACTGCTTTCCCAGTACGTTTACTCATCTTCATTTTCTCGCCATCTTTATACAGATGAACAAGCTGAATGATTTCTACTTCAAGCTGCTCGCGGTTGTAACCCAATGCTTCGATTGCCGCTTTCATACGCGGGATATAGCCATGATGGTCCGCACCCCAGATATTGATCAACGTTTCAAAGCCGCGCTCCAACTTATTTCGGTGGTATGCAATATCCGGTGTCAGATATGTGTAAGAACCATCCTGTTTGATAAGCACGCGGTCTTTATCATCGCCCAATTCCGTTGAGCGGAACCATGTTGCCCCATCTTCCTCATAGACATGGCCCCTTTCCCTTAACACTTTTAGTGCCTCATCGATTTTACCATCTTGATAAAGGGAAGTTTCAGAGTACCATACATCAAATCCCACACGGAAATTGCCCAAATCAGTCTTCAGTTTTTCCATTTCATATTTCAAGCCGTACTCACGGAAAAATTCAAAACGCTCTTTTTCGTCGGTATTTACATATTTATCACCGTATTCACTTGCAAGCGTTTTACCGATTCCAATGATATCTTCGCCATGATAACCACCCTCTGGCATATCCTTTTCAAGGCCAAGAGCTTGGAAATAGCGCGCTTCGATGGAAATGGCCAAATTATTAATTTGGTTTCCCGCATCATTGATATAGTATTCACGTGAAACATCATAACCCGCCTTAGACAAAACATTACATAGTGTATCACCGACTGCTGCTCCACGGGCATGACCAAGATGGAGATCTCCGGTTGGGTTAGCGGAAACGAATTCCACCTGGATTTTTTCCCCTTTTCCAAAGTCACTTTCCCCATATGCTTCATCCACTTTCAAAATGACAGGAATCAATTCCGTCAAATAAGAATTATTCATGTGGAAATTTATGAAACCTGGTCCTGCAATTTCGATTTTTTCGATGGATGCTTTTGAGTTGTCAAAGTTTTCAATGATCGCTTCAGCAATCATTTTTGGTGCTTTCTTTGCAATCTTCGTTAATTGCATCGCCATATTCGTGGAGTAATCTCCGTGTGTTTTATCTCTTGGAAGTTCCAATACAACATTTGGAATCTGCTCTTCCGTTGCCAAACCAGCTTTTATGACTGCAGCTTTAATTTCTTCTTTCAGTTTTTCCTGTACCTCTTTAACTATATTCATGTGTTATGCTTCCTCCTTGTAGGAAATCGTCATCTCATATTGACCGGGTTCGCTTCCCTGCATATGTAACGTATATTTAAGGACAAGTTTCCCTTGTTTGGCCTGCTCATCCCATTGGTGATGAATTTTCTTCGTGGTCGTCCGTAACCCCAACCTGCCATATATACTTTCATAATGTCCATTTGTCGCTTCCTGCAAGCGGAAAAGTTGCCTCATTTTTATGGCACCATTTCTAAGAAGGATCGTTTCATCCGTTTTGTGCTTGATGGTCGTTTGTGTTTGACCGGCTTCATTTTCCTCTTTATATTGCAGATACAAATCGGACCCTTTATACATTTTTGTACCAAATGTGACCAGCTCATACGTTTCCATTTCTGAGCCATGCTTGATTTTTGTCTGTAATGTCACTTTAATAGTATGCTTATCTATATCATGAAGAGTCAAAGCTACACTTCCTTCATCATGTCGTTCTTAACTTTATAAGTATAAATATTCTTCAAGGAAGTTTCAACTTGGAGCGGAAAATAAACTGTAAATCCATAAGGCGAGGATAATCTGGCGAAATCATTGTGGTGCCGTCATTTGATTTTAACGCAATAATGACCAAATGGGGTGGAATTACTAAAAAAGAGTCCATCTTGTTGCAAAATCCATTATTCCCGGTATGGATAAAAAAAGACCATTCCCGTTTAAAAACAGGAACAGTCAAGTCTTCCGTCCATTAACGATTAACCTTTTTGGACCCATCCTAAAATCATTTCGCGGATCAGCTTGCTTGCCGTGTTCGCTGTTTGCTCGGATGGATCATAGATCGGTGCCACTTCAACTAAATCGCAGCCCACTACATTAATTTCAGATCTTGCTATCTCATGAATCGAAGCTAAAAGCTCTTTTGAAGTGATGCCTCCACAATCAACGGTGCCTGTTCCCGGTGCATGCGCAGGGTCAAGAACATCGATGTCGATCGTCACATATACTGGACGACCCGCTAACTGTGGCAATACTTCTTTCAGAGGTTCAAGAACTTCAAATTTAGAAATGTGCATGCCGTTTTCTTTTGCCCATTGAAATTCCTCTTTTAATCCGGAACGAATGCCGAAAGAGTAAACATTTTTTGGACCGATAAGCTCCGCAGATTTGCGGATGATGGACGCATGTGAAAGCGGCTCACCCTCATAGTCCTCACGTAAATCTGTGTGGGCATCCATATGGATGATGGCCATGTCAGGATACTTTTTGTACATGGCTTTAATGACAGGCCATGTGACAAGGTGTTCCCCTCCCATACCCATTGGGAACTTACCTGCATCCAGCAAGCTGTCGACATATTTTTCAATCATATCGATGCTGCGCTGCGGATTGCCGAATGGTAATGGAATATCCCCGGCATCAAAGAATTTAACTTCCTCTAATTCACGATCTAAATACGGGCTGTACTCTTCCAAACCAATCGAAACTTCACGAATTCGGGTAGGGCCGAAGCGAGAACCCGGACGGAAACTTACCGTCCAGTCCATTGGCATACCGTATAGCACTGCTTCTGATTCCTCAAAAACAGGGTGGCTTTTTATGAATACATTGCCTGAATAGGCTTCATCGAATTTCATGGTCCATGCCTCCCTTATTTCACTAAATCTTGAACGAATTTAGGCAGAACGAAAGCTGCTTTGTGAAGTTCTTTTGTATAATATTTCGTTTCGATTTCATGGAAACGGTCTTCTGTCACTTCTAGTGGATTATATTTTTTTGATCCGATCGTGAACGCCCAAAGGCCGCTTGGATATGTCGGGATATTCGCTAAATAAAGGCTAGTGATTGGGAATATCTCTTTAACATCACGTTGTACATCGCGAATTAAGTCTGCTTTAAACCAAGGATTATCGGATTGTGCCACAAAAATCCCATCTTCTTTCAATGCTTTGGAAATCCCAGCATAAAAACCTTTTGTGAATAAGTTGACAGCAGGTCCAACTGGTTCAGTTGAGTCAACCATGATCACGTCATATTCATTTTCACTTTTGGCGATGTGCATGAAGCCATCCCCTACTTGTACATCTACACGTGGATCTTCAAGCATACCTGCAATTTCAGGTAAGAACTTCTTAGAGTATTCGATAACTTTCCCATCGATATCCACCAATGTAGCTTTTTTTACGCTTGGATGTTTTAGGATTTCACGAATGACTCCACCGTCTCCTCCGCCAACAACCAAAACGTTCTCTGGATTAGGATGAGTAAATAAAGGAACATGGGCTACCATTTCATGGTAAACGAATTCATCACGTTGTGAAGTCATTACCATGTCATCCAGCAATAGCATATTGCCCCACTCTTCCGTTTCAATCATATCCAGCTTTTGAAACTCAGTTTGCTCCGTATGTAAAGTACGATTCACTTTCATCGTAATACCAAAATTCTCTGTTTGTTTCTCAGTAAACCAAATGCTCATTTATTAACGCTCCTTTTCCAATTCATATAGTCAGTCACCTAATAGGTTCCCCATTTTCGTTATTGTCATTAGCTAGAAAAATTATAGACGAATCTAGCAGAATTGCAAGTTAAATTTCACAAATGCAGTTCTTATGTTTAAAAATTTCTTTTTTTTCCATAATAGTAATAGATTCTTTTTAAATAAGAGAGGTGAAAGCAATTGGAGTTAATTCCAAGCGAACGATTTAAAAGGACAACTAAATATGTGCGTGCCTTCATTATTCTTGCCACAATCGGGCTTACAATACTCTTTGTATTGCTTCTCTCTTTGCTGGTATACGCAAAAATATTAGGTCCGCCACCTTTGGTCGTGCCTCAGTCGACACTCTATTATAGTGATAGCGGAAATGTTATTGGTGAAACCGATAATGGCCAGAAACGTTATTGGGCCGGAATGGAATCGATTTCCCCACAGCTCATCAAAGCAACTGTCGCTGTTGAGGACCGTCAATTTTACACTCATAAGGGATTTGATATAAAAAGGATCGGCGGAGCCATTCTTGCTGATATTCGGGCAATGTCCAAAGTCCAGGGTGCAAGCACGATTACCCAGCAATATGCCAGGAATCTATTTCTCGGCCATGACAAAACGTGGACGCGAAAGTTTAATGAAGCCTTTTATACGATACGGCTGGAAATGAACTATTCCAAAAAGGAAATTCTAGAAGGCTATTTAAATACGATTTACTACGGGCATGGCGCCTATGGAGCTCAGGCCGCCAGTCAATATTACTTTGGCAAGGATGCCAAGGATTTGACTCTCCCTGAAGCGAGCATGCTGGCCGGAATACCTAAAGGACCTTCCAGCTACTCTCCATTGGATAACTTGGAAAAAGCTAAATCAAGGCAGAAAGTTGTCCTGCAAGCCATGGAAATCAAAAACTACATCTCACGGAAAAATATCGCTGAAGCCTTTCAAACATCGCTTACATTAAAAGGCAAGCACGGAACGGTTACCAATAAAACCGCACCCTATTTCCAGGATGCAGTCAAGCAGGCATTAAAATCCCAGCTTCATTTAGATGACCGGACGATCGAGCTCGGCGGGCTTAAGGTATATACTACACTGGATGAAACCCAGCAGGATGCGGCTGAAGAGGTTCTATCTACTACCATACCCAAATCTTCAGGCATTCAAGCTTCGATAGTAGCAATGGAACCGGACACCGGGGAAGTCCGAGCACTGGTAGGTGGCAAAGATTACACGGAGTCGCCATTCAATCGAGCGACACAGGCCGTTCGCCAGCCTGGTTCCACTATGAAACCATTGCTTTACTATTCTGCGCTGGAGAATGGTTTCACACCGTCCACCACTTTAAAAAGCGAGACCACCACATTTTCTTTCGATGATGGTCACTCAACTTATACACCGCACAATTACAACCATCAATATGCGGATGGCGAAATCACGATGGCTCAGGCCATTGCTCTTTCGGATAATATCTTCGCCGTTAAAACGCACTTGTTCCTTGGCGAACAATCCTTGGTTGATACGGCGCACCGTTTCGGTATCACGTCGAAAATGGATGCCGTTCCGTCCCTGGCACTCGGCACATCAGGTGTCAGGGCGATTGAAATGGTTAATGCTTACAGTATCCTTGCTAATGGTGGCAAAAAGGTTGAACCCGTGTTCATCAAAAGGGTTGAAAATCAAAAAGGTGAAGTGATTTTTGATGAAAATAAGAAACCAGAACAGGTCCTGGATGCGGATAAGGCATTTGTCATGACTCAGATGCTTACCGGGGTTTTCGATGAAACCTTAAATGGCTATACGAAAGTGACAGGCAGCACAATTAGCTCCCAATTGACCCGCCCATATGCCGGTAAATCAGGTTCAACCCCGACAGATAGTTGGATGATTGGTTACACGCCGGATCTTGTAGCTGGAGTCTGGACTGGGTATGATCAAGGTAAAAAAATTGAGATTCCAGCAGAAAAAAGCTATGCAAAGAAAATCTGGGCATCCTATATGGAAAAGGGCCTACAAGGAAAACCAGCAAAATCATTTAAGGAAACGGAAAATGTAATCGGGGTAAACGTGAATCCAGTAAGCGGTAAGTTGGCAACAAAAGATTGCCCTGTTTCAAGATTGACTTATTACGTTAAAGGCACCGAACCTGTCGAATACTGTGCAGAACACTTTAAGGGTGAGAATCCGGGACATGTGCCAAAAGATGAAGAACAAAAGAGGACCCCGTGGTATAAAAAAGTCCTAAAACCATGGGGATAACGAAAAATCCCGAAGCCGGTGGCGGCCTCGGGATTTTTCTGTCCTAGTTCCACAGTGTCTAAACTGCTGTCTTTAAGTTTACTGATTTTATTCGTTTCCTACAAGTGCATTTTTCACTAAACTTCACATTTCATCCATTAAATCACATTTAAACGGTCAATGACTCCTTGAGCTGGGCGGATGAGCGTTCCCACATGCCTGCATCATGATTTTTCAGGAAGTCTGCAAGCACACGTTTTGATTTATCGTCCATGTCGTCGACGATGATATGCCGTTTTAGCGATTTATCCATCCGGTTAACATGCTCCGGAAGGGATTTGTATCCACGCCTGATTGACCGGTCGACCATCATTTCACATGCTGTCACACCTGCATAATGCGGACCATTTTGAGTGGCTTCAATAGTCACCCAAACAAGCCAGTAAGGTTTGGCATTCGGGACCTCTTCTTTGGTCTTTAAAAATTTAATCCCTTTTTCCACTACACTTCTCGCATGCATCGCCCCTATATCCACTTCGGCTTCACCTGCGTCCACATCAATGATGACCGGAGAAATATTATCAAGCGTCAAAACCCCTGTCCCATATCCGCCATGACCTTCTGTAGGATCGTTTTTTATAATATTGAAGCCTACCTTTTTCTTTGGTTGTTCTTCCATGTTTATATCCCCCTTTATGGTTTGTCATTCTTTATCGGTTAAAAAAACAAAAGTGAAAAAAATTGACTCAAGGTGCCACCTACAAATTTAATACCAGTATCCAAAATCGGTCTAATCGTATATTGACTTAGCGGTGTGATGATCAAAATCAAAAAAATCAAGGAGCCGTATTGCTCATACTGGGTCATTTTTGCCCGCAAGTCTGCTGAAACAAGATCCTGTATGATCCTATAACCATCGAGCGGCGGCAGCGGTATCAGATTAAATACAAATAAAAGGACATTTAAATTTATGAGCACATTTAAGAAGGGCTCGACGAAAAAAGGTAAATCAGGTCCAACGCCTGCCGCAAGCAACCCGTAAAAAATTAAAAACCCCAAAATGGCAACAATCAAATTGCTGAACGGACCGGCAAAAGAGACGAGCACTCCTGCCAATTTTGGATTCTTAAAATGAAAACGATTGACCGGTACAGGTCTCGCCCAACCAAACCCAGCTATTAATATTAACAATGTTCCAATCGGATCCAAATGCGAAATCGGATTCAATGTGACTCTTCCTTCATTCTTTGCAGTCGGGTCACCGAACTTATAGGCCACATAAGCATGGGAAAATTCATGAACCGTAAATGCGATTAGCAGTGACACAATGACATATGGAAGCTCTTCCAACCTATAAGCCAAAAACCTTTCTATTTGCTCCAATAGCTTCTCCCCCAATATATATTAACGTTAGTATACATCAAAAGATCAAGAAGTGAAAAAACTCTGACTTCCGTGTCTTGCAATTCTTTTTCCATTGTGAAACACTACAAGATAAGAGAGAAAGGGGGGAAAGAGATGCCATATGTAACAGTCAAAATGCTTGAAGGCCGTACAGACGAACAAAAAAGGGCTTTAGTCGAAAAGGTGACTGCAGCCGTGACGGAAACAACTGGAGCACCAGCTGAAGCCGTGACGATTTTCATTGAAGAAATGTCAAAAAATCATTTAGCAGTAGCCGGTGTCCGCAAAAGCGACCAATAAGATTTACATAATGGGGAAAAGCTAAGCCATCAATTAGGCTTAGCTTTTGTTTTTAACTGCTCAATATATTCATATGCCTCATCAATTTCTTCAAGTGTATATTTTTGTTTGCTTTTCAGCGTGAAAATTTTCTCGGTGACTTCCTCTTTCTCAAGTGTGTCGAAGTATAACACCGTTGAAACAAGCTCCAAAAACCGGGCATTCTGTTCGTTCATATCGAGTAAGCATGCCTCAAGAGCTGGCATCTCCACTTCCTGAATGGATAGGAAATCCTGGCCTGCATCCGTTATTGAATAACAATATTGATAATACCCCGCTTTTTTTTCCCTTACTTCATTCAAGTAACCCATTTCGCAGAGCTCTTCAATCCGTAAGGTCAGCTCCTCCGAATATGGTCCATAAAAGTGAAACTGAAACTTTTCATGAAATGGAAAGGAAAGCTTCTTTGCGATATATACGATTTTTTGTAATTTTTTCCGACCCGAGATTTCACCGGCAGTAGAAATTGCATTGATAATGTTTGCATGATCCTTAAACAAGGCTCGTCACTCCTCACCAAAAATGTACCGCTTTAATCCGATAGCTCCAAAAGCTTACGAATCTGTTTTTTAATATTTTTCTTCGTAGATTCATCACGCAATATATCAGCTGGATAATACAGCTTATGATCCGTTCTTCTTTTCCCTGAAATTGCATCTACAATTTCAGATTCACGCGATAATTCACGAATTTCGCCATTATTTTTCAGCAAGTGGATCGGCAGTCTCTCCTCTTCCTCACCTGGACGGTAAAAATCATAAGGCAGATCTGATGAAGAATCGACGACGAGATAATAATCCGGATCGATACCTGCCTTCTTGAATAACGTCCTTAATTCCATCAATCTGTTCATCTGACTGTTCGATGGATGGAATTCCACATATTTAAATAGTTTCCGGTTGACGAAGCGAGTGCATAAATCCTTTAAAATCGCATCGCATTCCTCTTCCCATTCTTCAAAATAATAGAGCATCACCGCTTCATCCATTTTCAAATAGTCCGCTAGGGTCACTTCTCCTTTGAACAATGAATAAAAATGGTGCGGTTCTTGAGCAAACTCATATCCGGATTCATATAAATATTTTGCTCTGTGTAAAATTTTGGTAAGTATAACCTCCGCACTTCTCGTAACGGGATGGAAATAAACCTGCCAATACATTTGATAGCGGCTCATGATATAATCTTCCACCGCGTGCATCCCGCTTTGTTTTATGACGGCATGCTCTTCCCTCGGCCTCATTACCCGCAAAAGCCTTTCCATATCGAAATGTCCATAACTCACGCCCGTAAAGTACGCATCACGCTGTAAATAGTCCATTCTATCAGCATCGATCTGACTAGAAATCAGGCTGACTACTAATTTGCCTTTATAGGTTTTCGCAATGACTTCAGCCACGTTTTTAGGAAAATCACGCCCTACCCTAAGCAGGATCTTATTCACTTCCGTATCGCCGAGAATTATCTGTTGCGTGAATTGCTCATGATCCAGGTCAAACACCTTTTCAAAAGAATGAGAGAAAGGGCCATGACCTAAATCATGCAGAAGGGCCGCACACAGGGACAGTAACCGTTCCTCTGGCTTCCATTCCGGTCTGCCCTCAAAAACATCATCGACGATTCTTCGGACAATCTCATATACTCCAAGCGAATGGCTAAGCCGACTATGCTCCGCACCATGAAAGGTTAAATAAGTCGTTCCAAGTTGTTTAATCCTGCGAAGACGCTGGAATTCCTTCGTCCCTATTAAATCCCATATAACCCGGTCCCGAACATGTATATATCGGTGCACCGGGTCCTTGAATACTTTTTCTTCTTGTAATTTTTCGCCGGAATATTCCATGAACTACCCTCTTTTTCATAATCTCGATGCATTCATTATAGCGTGTTTTGACAGAAAACCCTAACTTCCCCCTTGCAAGAATGAGGGACCTTTTTGTAAGAAAACGGAAGTTTATGACGGCTTTTGTCTCGAAAATAAGGAAATAAAAAATCACCGCAGTGTGTTGAATCTGGGTGATGGATAGCTTGTTCCATTTATAAAAGCATTCAATCCACTTTAACTATCTATCATGGATCCTACTTTAGTTTTTTATCAATTTTTTCTAGTAACTCGTCTTCTGTCGGTGCAGCAACTGGACGGTTATTGACAAAGGCAAATGATTTCTTTCTGCCTGGACCGCAATAGGATTGACAGCCCACTTCAATTTTCGCGTCGGGATCAAGCTTTTCAAGACGGGGGATCAACGTTTTAATGTTTACCGCCAAGCAGTCATCGCACACTCTGAATTCATTGGACATCCTTCGGTCACCATCCTTTCCATGACAAACTATTTTTCATTCCATTTATACAACTAAAGGGTATTTTACCGTTTCTACCTATGAATATCAAGAGGGCAGGATGTTGTGAAAAGGATGTATTTAATCAAAAAACTAGTATCCTTTTAACCTTTTTGTATAAAAAAACCAAATTTTGTCCAAAATGCTAGTAGAACACCATAAATCATTGCCACAGGATATTTTATATAGTTATTTATTTTAAAAGTTACCAGAAAGGGAGTATGTAGAAATGAAGGTTCGTCAAGACGCCTGGACAGAAGAAGATGATTTGCTTTTGGCAGAAACGGTATTGCGCCATGTGCGGGAAGGCAGCACACAGCTGAATGCCTTTGAAGAGGTAGGGGATAAGCTGAATCGTACCTCTGCCGCATGCGGATTCCGTTGGAATGCAGTTGTCCGCCATAATTATGATAAAGCGCTATCCCTAGCTAAAAAACAACGTAAGCAGCGACAAAGGATTCTTGGAAAGGATCAAGGAGGGAAAAAACGGCTTCTTTATACACCGCCGTCCCCTACGATTTCCGACATAATGGTTCCACATGTTCTTGAAGAGGAACTAGAGTTGGAATCCGAAGTCGATACTATCAATTATGAAGCAGCAGAAGAATTCGTAGTGGCGGAAGCTTTAACTCCTAAGCCACAGAATACTCCAGTAACAATGGATAAGGTCATGAACCTTGATACCATCATCACCTATTTAGAATCCATGAACGGCAGAATGCTTCAAGCCGAAGTTTTAAAAACCGAAAATGAAAGATTGAAGCTTGAAATTAAAGGTTTGAAAAAGAGAAACGAAGAACTGGAGAATAAGATCAGCCACCTAGAACAAAATAGCGGTTTGATGCAAGAAGATTATGAGACTTTGATGAATATCATGAATCGAGCAAGAAAGCTGGTATTGTTAGAGGAAGAGGAACGCCCGGCAACAAAGTTCAAGATGGATCGGAATGGCAATTTGGAGAAGATGGCCGAGTAATGAAATAATGTGGGGTTCCGTTACTTAGATCAACCACATGATAAAGGCCCATTCATCTCAATTCGAAAAAGAGAGTCTAAATAAGGCTCTTTTTTCATGGCTTAAAGTCAAGTCTAACCTCTGCTACCAATCATGCAGTCCCTTTTACAGTTTCAGTGAATGCTAAGGTCGTATTACATATAAAAAGCCGCTCCTTTTCTAGGTACGGCTTTTTACATGTTTAATCTTTTAATGTATCGAATACTTTATCATTGCGTTCTGCCACTCTTGTTAAGTACGCCTCATACATCGGCCATTCCTCAACAGAGAGGTTGTCAGAAAATATCCTTCCGCTGTGTTCCTTCAATATACGAAGGAACCTGAGCATAACATCCTGAACACTCAATTGTACGTCCAGTAATTCTGAAAGTGATGCCATAACAGAAGGCACAATATCAGGATAAACGAATTTGGTTTCTGTATTTCCTTTAGCTGCATCATAAAAACCCTTCACGAGACTTGCACGCTCAGCCCCGCTCCCATTGACGCATAAGTAGATTTGCACCGCTACGCCATTACGAATCCTGCGTTGAGATATACCGGCGAACTTTTTCCCATTTATACTTAAATCATAGCTTCCAGGACAATAGGAACCTACGATTTCCCTTGCCTCAATCCTGACCGAGAAATCGGAAAACATCAATTGGACAAGCTCCCACATCGCATCATACCCTCGATTGATTTCAATTTTCTGCTCATTTTCTGGAAAAATGAGCGAGAAATTGAGGACCCCCTCATCAAGCACAACAGCCAGTCCTCCGGAATTGCGAACGATAGCCTGGAAATCATGTTCTTCTAAATGATTCAAACCCTTTTTAAGAAAAGGCAACTTCGTATCCTGTATACCCAGGACGATGGTTCGATGGTGTACCCACGCTCTGGCTACGGCCGCTGATTTTCCCGCCCCTACAGAAGCGCAAAATGTATCATCCATAGCAAACGACTCTAGAGCAGGAAACTGAGGCCCTACGGAAGATTGATCAATAACCCGCCACTCTTGTTGCATTAATAATGATTCTGTTTCACTCATAGAAATCTCCCTCTACATTTAATCCTGAAATGGCCTATTGATACTGAGCCACAAAGCCTTGTGCAGCTGTAATGACAGCCAGTTTATATACATCCTCTTCATTGCATCCCCTTGAAAGGTCATTTACAGGACGGTTCAGTCCTTGAAGGATCGGGCCGACCGCTTCGAAGCCAGCCAAACGCTGTACCATTTTATAGCTAATATTCCCCGCTTCAAGACTTGGGAATATAAAAACATTCGCATCTCCCTGAATAAGAGAATCAGGTGCTTTTTTTCTTGCTACCGAAGGAACGAAAGCCGCATCAAACTGAAACTCCCCATCCAGCATGATTTGCGGATCCATTTCTTTTGCTAAATCGACAGCATCGATGACCTTTTGGGTCTCGGTGGATTTCGCCGACCCCTTCGTCGAAAAGCTCAGCATCGCCACACGCGGTTCGATATCAAACATTAGTGCAGTCTTTGCACTTTCTATGGCAATCTCCGCGAGATCCTGGGAATTAGGGTTTATATTAATCGCACAATCCGCGAACACATACCTTTCTTCATCACGGACCATGATGAATACTCCCGATGTTTTTTGGACTCCCGGCTTTGTTTTGATGATCTTTAGGGCGGGACGAACCGTATCAGCAGTCGAATGCGTTGCACCGCTCACCATTCCATGTGCCAGTTTCATATGGACAAGCATGGTTCCAAAATAGTTCTCATCCATTAAGGTTTCACGTGCTTGTACATCAGACGCTTTACCTTCACGGACCTTCACAAACGCTTCAACCATTTCATCCATCATGATATAATTTTTCGGATCATATATTTCAATTGCATCAAGGGAAATTTTTAGATCCTTAGCCTTTTCAGTAATCAAACCAATATCTCCGATCAATACTGGTGTCATTAGTTTGCCCTTGGCAAGCCTGCCTGCCGCTCCCAAAATTCGTTCATCCAACGCTTCCGGAAAAACGATCTTTAAATTATGCCCCATAATTTTTGATTCCAGCATTTCAAATAAATCACTCACTGGCACTTCCTCCTTTTTAGATACGTTTCCCCTGTTTTTTCTATATTTAACCGTCTGGCAATCCTTCCAAAGTCGTCTTCTTTTAAGAATACTCTAGGAGCAAGGTAAATTCCAGCCACTTTGGTACCCTGACATTCGGCAATTTTGACATTTGTTTGAACACCTAAAAACTGTGATGGTGTTTGCGGGTTGATATAAATTTCCTTATACTGAAACTATGATATATTAAAGTTATAATAAGACTTAGGAGTGATTGTAATGAGTGAAGCAGCACAAACACTGGACGGCTGGTATTGTTTACATGATTTCCGTCTGATTGATTGGGCTTCTTGGAAAACGTTATCAAGTGACGAACGCCAATTAGCTATCTCAGAATTCCAAGGTTTACTGGATAAATGGAATATGACACAAAGTGACAATGAAGGCAGCCATGCCCTATATTCCATCGTTGGTCAGAAAGCGGATTTCATGCTAATGTTTGCCCGCCCGACCATGGAGGAATTGAATGCAATTGAAACCGAATTCAACAAAACGAAACTTGCCGAATATACAGTTCCTGCTTATTCATACGTTTCCGTTGTGGAATTAAGCAATTACTTAGCAGGTGGAGATGGTGAGGACCCTTATCAGAACCCTCATGTACGTTCTAGATTGTATCCAATCCTTCCAAAGTCCAAACATGTATGCTTCTATCCAATGGACAAGCGCCGTGATGGTGATGATAACTGGTATATGCTTTCCATGGAAGAACGCAAAGGCTTAATGCGTTCCCACGGCTTGATTGGCCGCAGTTATGCAGGTAAAGTAAAACAAATCATTTCCGGTTCTGTCGGTTTTGATGATTATGAATGGGGCGTTACACTATTTGCAGATGATGTCCTTCAATTCAAAAAGTTAATCTATGAAATGCGATTTGATGAAGTAAGTGCTCGTTACGCTGCGTTCGGTTCTTTCTTTGTAGGCAATATCCTGCCGGAAGAAAATGTATCTTCTTTCCTATACGTATAAGACGAGTGAGCTTCCGGTTTCCGGAAGCTTTTTTTTACGCCATCTCCTTTTTATTTTCCCCGGCTGTGGAATAAATCCACTCTATATCCCATACATTTTCAATAGTGATGAATTTATTTTTTCACAGTCCCAATCAACTTCCAGAAAAATGACCAAGGCAATTCCTAACTCCAGCGAGGTGAAGGAACGTTACTTTTTAGCTGACAAAGAGGGTATGACCTTACCCGTAAAACATGCAAGGCAACCGTTACGTATCATTTAACATTCATTGTGGGTTTTTAAGCCACCCGGGGATTGTCAGAACTTCACAAACAAATACAATACTACCGGTCGCTATAAATCGCACTGTTTCTCCCAGTCCACACTCTCGGATTGTCCAAATTCCACAAAAACAAATAAACCTTGAATTAGGAGGGAATGCAATGTCACAAAATAATCCTTATGGTAATTATCCGTATGGAGGAAGCCCCTATTACCCCTATGAAAATAATGAGTCTGACCCGCGGCAGCAGCAGGGACCTTATCAGCAACAAGCTTACCAGCAGCAAGCTTACCAACAACCACAATACCAACAGCAACAGCCCACAACAGCGGGTACGCCACAACAAGTGCCCATGCCGTCCCCTTCCGGTCCGCAGGTGCCTGGCATGCTTCCAGTCGAAGCATCGTACATCGAGAACATCTTGCGATTGAATAAAGGAAAATTAGCCACTGTTTATACGACGTTTGAAAACAACAAGGAATGGAATGCAAAAATCTTCAAAGGAATCATCGAGGCTGCAGGCCGAGATCATTTGATCATAAGCGACCCTCAAACGGGAAAAAGATACTTAATCCCGATGGTTTACTTAGATTATATAACGTTTGACGAAGAAATCGAATATGACTATCCATTTAATGGAACTGGGCTAGCCACCTATTCGCCACGGTAAAGAAGATGCCATAAAGAAGCTTCAGAATCTTTTTGATTTTGAAGCTCTTATTTATGGATCGTTTTTCCAAAACGAATCAAAAAAGCTGACCTTAGAAAGATCAGCTAACTTAATTACAAGTACTTATATGCAGCAATGATCATCAAGACCCAAGCAACCAAGAATGACACTCCGCCAAGTGGTGTGATGGCCCCTAACACTTTTATTTGCGTAACGCTTAGAACGAATAAACTTCCGGAAAACAGGATAATTCCTATTAGCATAAGCCAGCCAGACCAGTTGATTAGCGGACTTGAAAGCTTTCCAGCCAGTAAACCGATCACTAATAAACCTACCGCATGGAACATTTGATATTGAACAGCGGTTTGCCACGTTTCTAAATATTTATCGGGAATTTTCCCTTCCAGCCCGTGTGCACCGAAAGCGCCAAGTGCTACGGCAATAAACCCATTCAATGCACCTAAAATGATAAACAGTTTCACTAGTATTTCGCTCCCCTTCTCTTAAAAATCGAATAAGGACTCCCCATTGGCCTCATCCATTTTAACCGGTTCTACATTCGATGTTGCCGGCATAACGGACTGGGTCATTGTGATTGGCTTCGGAATGCTGATGTTCCCAGCTTTTTCATCAACCATTACTTCACATAGAGCTTTAATGGCAATTACATACCCCTGCACCTTATCCTCTGAATTTACCTGTTTCGCTTTCAGAACAAGCTCTTCGATCTTATCTAACATTTGTTTTGATGAAATATCCAACTTTACCACCTCGTCTATATACAGGTCAAAACTTTCATAACTAGCATAGCAAAAATCAGAGAAGAAAACACCTTGGATATTCCCCTACTTATTAATTGGCTTGGATTGAAATTCCAAGCATGGCTGTCCTGATGAGCGAAAAACATCAAGAGAGGGGAGCCTAGATGTTTTGAATTGAAAAGCACGGCAGCCTTTTGGGAAGTTGGGATCCCAAGTTATATAAAAATGGCGGCACGCCATACAATTCACCCTTTCCATTTTCTTCATCGCTTTGAGATTTTCCAATCAATGGGGGTTTCCCCTGATTCAATCAGGAATTGATTTGTTTTGGAAAACGGTTTGCTGCCAAAAAAACCACGAGATGCCGACAGCGGACTTGGATGGACTGACTTAATGATTTTATGCCGGTTCTCATCAATCAAAGGAATTTTAGTTTGAGCCGGTTTTCCCCACAGGATAAAAACAACCGGTTTCTGTCGATCATTCAGCAGACGAATTACTTGATTCGTAAAGGTTTCCCATCCCTTTCCCCGGTGTGAGTGGGCTTCACCCTCACGGACAGTCAAGACTGAATTCAATAGAAGCACTCCCTGTTCCGCCCATTCAACTAGGTAACCATTGTCTGGAATATCGTAACCTAGATCAGTGTGTAACTCTTTAAAGATATTTCTTAAAGATGGTGGGATGCGAACCTCCGGCTTTACGGAAAAACTAAGGCCATGCGCTTGATGCGGTCCATGGTAAGGATCCTGTCCCAGGATGACCACCTTTACATTTTCATATGAAGTAAAGTGAAGAGCATTGAAGATGTCATCCTGATCCGGATGAATGACTTGCTGACTGTATTCTTGTTTTACAAATTCCATAAGCTCTTGATAATAAGTTTTTTTGAATTCCTCTTCCAATAGAGGCCACCAATCATTTGTTAATAACTGCTTTTTCATTTGCCCTAGCCCCTTTCCTCTTTTTGAAACTATATTATATCAAACTAATAGATTACGATTTATGTTTCTATGTACCCCTAACTTGGGAAGATAGATAGTTAGCAAGTAATTTAACTCTGTTGGAGGCTTACCCATGAAAAAATGGTACAAAAGAAAACGATTTTATCTGCTTGTCAGCATATTGATCGTCATTACAGCCGTGATCGCCTATAACAGCTACAAGCCCCTCCCCGAAGGCCTTTCATATGAAGGGAAGGTTCATCATGTCGAGGATATTGATTTCATCTATGACCTTTCCTATCACGATGAAGAAGGGAATCCTCAACATGAGCGGCGAATTTTCCAAACCATTAATCAAGCCATTGAGGATGCTGATTCTTATATCGTAATCGATATGTTTTTGTTTAATGCTTTTTATGATGAAAAGATAAACTATCCAAAGTTATCCGAGACCCTGACGGATAAATTGGTAGCCCAGAAGAAAAAGAAACCAAAACTCCAGGTGATTTTCATTACTGATGAAGTGAATACTTCCTATAATGCCTACCAATTAGAGGCACTCGAAACGATGAAGCAAAATGGCATTGATGTTATCGTTACCAATTTAGACCGGCTTCGGGATCCGAATCCTCTCTATTCAGGTGTGTATCGGACCTTTTTCCAATGGTTCGGTGAAAGCGGGAAAGGCTGGATTGTGAATCCCATGGCAAAAAGCGCTCCAAAGGTCACCATGCGTTCTTATCTTAGACTGATGAATATCAAGGCCAATCACAGAAAAGTGGTCGCTACTGAAAAAACGGCCATCATCTCATCGGCCAATCCTCATGATGCAAGTGGATTCCATTCCAATATTGCGTTTCAAATGAATGGGAATATCATCGGCGACTTTGTTAAAGCGGAAGAAGCTGCTTCTAATTTTTCAGGAGGACCAAAGTCATTTCCGGAATTTAAAGGGACATCTGCCGATAAGGGACCGATATCCGTACAATTGCTAACGGAAGGAAAAATTAATAAACATGTCCTTAAGTCAATAAGGGATACAGAAAAAGGGGACAAGATCCATCTTGCCATGTTTTACATTGCTGATCGCGAGGTTGTCGAGTCGCTAACGGATGCAGCTAAACGCGGTGTGAAGATTCAAATGATATTGGATCCGAATCAAAACGCGTTCGGAAGTGAAAAAATCGGACTTCCTAATCTTCCAGTTGCCGCTGAATTCGATAAACTGGGGGATGATAACATCTCGATCCGCTGGTATAAAACAGAAAAAGAACAGTTCCATACAAAGCTGATGATGATCAAAAAGCCTAAAGAAACGATTGTTCTTGGTGGATCGGCTAATTACACTTCACGCAATCTAGATGACTATAATCTTGAAGCTAATATTGAAATCCATGCTCCAAATGATGCGGACGTTTCTAATGATGTCGAATACTATTTTCAAAGACTTTGGACAAATCAAGATGGAACATACACTGTAGATTATAGTGAATATCAAAAGAAACTACCTGTTTTCAAATATTTGACCTATCGCATTCAAAAAGTGTTCCGCTTCACCACTTACTAAATTATTTCGGTAAATGATGTTTATCGATGCCCAAACAAGGTTATATACTACTATAGCCAATCAACAACCACGATAAGCAAGATTCGATTTACCTATTTTAAAGAAAATCTTACACTAAAATTCAAGGAGGAGTTTATATGTATCAAGTACACGTAGTAGAAAACGGTTTACAAGCAAAGGAAAAAATCGATCAATTAGTTACTTCAGGCTATACGAAGGACGATGTATATTTGTTTGCCCATGATAAAACGCGTTCGAAGCACCTTACTGAGAATACAAATACGGAAGATGTCGGCATGAAGGAACAAGGCTTCCTTGATACGGTTGGAAATCTCTTTAAATCACGTGGAGACGAACTTCGTAATCGAATGAGCAATCTTGGTCTTACGGATATGGAAGCAGAACGATACGAGGAAGTACTTGACGAAGGAAAAGTGGTCATCGTTGCTTCCAAACAAGATAATAAAGACGGGGTTACACACTAATACCCTATATGGATTCATAAAAAAGCGAGGCTCCTTAACCGGCAGCCTCGTTTTTATATTCATTATCCCAGGATGCTTTGGTACGTGGCCTTTGCATGGACCATGTCCTTAGTACCGTGAATCAACGCCCGTCCATCCTTGAAAATGACGATACGCTCCCCAGCTTTTTCACAAGAGAGAAGAAATGGATTGAACTTCACCAAATAGCCGCTGCCGTCCAGATCTTTGGCTAGTTTCTCGAGTTGCAGTTCCAAAGGATTTGGCGGTCTTACCTGTACAGTATCCCTCCCGCAAAGAACAGCCGTTTTCGTGGCATTTTCCTGTGTTAAAAAGGGGTATGTCCTATGCTCACCGCAAGAGAGACAATCTTTCTTTTTCGCTTTTGTCAATTTAACAGTTTGGTACTGATTACGCCACAAATCAAAAGTAACGAGTGCAGGTCGAACCGATTCCCAATCTTCAACAAGTATTTTCAAAGATTCAGCGGTTTGATGGGCCACCACCATCGTTACAGCTGGTGATATGATCCCTCCCGTGTCACAGGTCATTCCTTGGATAGGGATCGTTTTAAGTAAACAGTGCAAACATGGTGTCTGACCTGGCAGGATAGTCATGGTCATGCCGACACTGCCGACACATGCCCCATAAATCCACGGAATACGAAGTTTTTGTGACAGATCATTAATGATCATCCTTGTTTCAAAATTATCGGTGGCGTCCAATATCAAATCAACATCACCAAGCATCTGTTCAAGATTCTGGGCGGTAGCGTCCATGATGACGGCTTTCACTTCCACTTCATGATTAATATCAAGTAAATGGCGCTTTGCCGCTTCAGCCTTTGGCAGTTTTTCCGCCACATCCCGCTCCGTATACATTTGCTGGCGCTGTAAATTACTGGTCTCGACATAATCCCTGTCCACAATAGTAAGCTTCCCCACTCCTGCACGGGTAAGGGCTTCTGCGTTTGCAGACCCCAAAGCCCCTGCCCCTAGAAGTAAGACATGCTTCTTCTGAATTTTTAATTGGCCCCTTTCACCGATGGGGGAAAATAAGGTCTGTCTTGAATATCGCTCTGTCACTTTGAAACCTCCTTACCGATTTGCTCAGCCTCCACTGACAGGTGGAATGAAGGCTACTGTATCTCCATCAGATAGAATCGTGTCATCATCGGCAAATTCTTCATTGACCGCTGTCATCACGGTTTCGAGACCTTCCAATTCAAATTCCACCTTCATCTTTCCTTTAAGCTGGGCCACACTCATTCCATTTCCTTCTATAGAAATGGTCTCTTTGCCTAGCTCATCTTTCAATTGGGCAAATAAAAGTACATTAATCATTGCTATCCACCTCTTTTGGTTTTCCTGTTGGATAAGGAATGGTTTCCAACTGGTTTCCCACCCATGTCTCCCCATCTTCCCAGTGTTCTTTTTTCCAAATAGGAACGATTTCTTTAATTCTTTCAATCGCATACCTATTTGCTTCATATGCATCATTTCGATGTGGCGTACTAATGGCAATAACGACTGCGATATCCGTGATTTCCAGTTTGCCAACTCGATGGGTGATCGCCGTTTCTGCATCAGGCCAACGTTCCTTAATTTCAGATCCAATTTGCTCCAATTTCTTAATAGCCATCGGTACATATGCTTCGTAAATTAAGAAAAGAGTCTTTTTTCCCTTGGTCATTTCCCTCACTGTACCAATAAAGGTCGTAATGGCACCAGCATTCCGCTTGACTACTTTATCTATCACTTCCTGGATGACAATAGGCTCTTTTGAAATATGATAATTCATGTCTACCACCCTTTGTATAAGTCAGTTTGATTAATATACCCTGCCTCTTGATAATCTTCCAACGTATTCATATTGAAAAAGAGGTGTTGAAAATGTTCAGGATTCTCATGATATAACATAAAGTCCGTTTCCTTTACGATTTTTACCGAAATCTTTTCCAAAAACCGACTCATTTTTAATTCGTTCTTTACTAAACATTCTGTCAGTACAGGAAGACACCTTTTATGATAAACAGCAAAAAGCGGTTGGATCCTGCCATTTATTTCTGGAATGACAGCATCGAAACCCGTTTCATAAAAAGAAATGATTTCATTTATGGCTTCTGCACTCACAAAGGGCATATCACAGGCCGTCAGGAATTGCAGCTCTGTTTTCGAGGAGCTCATCCCTGCATGCAATCCGCCAAGAGGTCCTTGATCTTTATGTAAATCCGATATTAACGGAAGCTGCAGAAAGCGATAATCTTCAAATGTATTCGTAATGACCAGAATTTTTTCCGACACCTTTTTCAGCTCGGAGGCCACTCTTGAGATGTTCACAACGCCCCCAATTTTCAACAGGGCTTTATTCACACCCATACGGCTTGATTTACCACCAGCTAAAAGCAACATCGTCCATTCCATCAGACTCACCCTTCCTATTTTGAGGTTTAATCCAGCATCCTACGGTAAAGTATAATAATTGTGTCCTTTAAAATAGCATCCACTATATTTAAATATTTTAAATCAACTTTGAGGATAATGACACTTTCACAGACTTTGCTTAAATATTAAAAGATTGAATAGCACATATTTCTTGGATGAACCAATCTAAAAAGCAGGATTTCCAGCTATTCAATTCTCAAACCCATGTATTCATCCACTTTTAAAAAAGCTTGTACAAGGCCTTGCCATGTCCATCCTAAAGGCAATCATATTAAGGTGAAAACTAAGTTTTACATAAAAGAAATTTTGGTATATTCTAAAAACAGGATATTACCTGGTATGCTGATAATATCGATATCTAATTCTCCTGAGGAGGTCACATAATGACTATGAAAAGAGCTATGACAGTTGCTGGATCGGATTCCAGCGGCGGTGCAGGTCTTCAAGCTGATTTAAAGACATTTCAAGAATTTGGAGTTTACGGTATGTCCGCTTTAACGACAATCGTGACGATGGATCCTAAGAATGGCTGGTCTCATAATGTTTTCCCCACACCTGTCGAGGTTTTGGAAGCCCAAATCGAAACGATTCTATCAATCGGCATTGATGCCATGAAAACGGGAATGCTTGGATCAGTAGAAATCATTGAACTTGTTGCCCGTAAAATAGACGAGTTGAAACTGGACAAAGTCGTTATCGATCCAGTTATGGTATGTAAAGGTGAAGATGAAGTATTGCACCCAGAAACGGCCATAGCTCTGCGCGACCTTCTTGTCCCACGTGCAACTGTAGTTACGCCAAACCTGTTCGAGGCTGCTCAGTTAGCAGGAACAGCGCCAATTAAAACGATCGATGATATGAAGGGTGCAGCTGAAAAAATCCATGCACTTGGTGCAAAATATGTCTTGATCAAAGGCGGAAATAAGCTGAATCATGACAAAGCAATCGACCTTTTATATGACGGAAAAGAATTCGAGATTCTTGAATCCGAGAAAATCGAAACAACCAATACACATGGTGCAGGCTGTTCTTCTTCAGCAGCCATTGCCGCTCAATTGGCTGAAGGAAAAAGTCCGCGTGAAGCTATCTATATTTCAAAAGACTTCATTACCGAAGCGGTTCGCCATTCTTGGAAGATGAATGACTATGTAGGACCTGTCAATCATGGCGCATACCACAAATATGGTGTTGCTCAACAAACACAAAAATAAAACATCTAATTTACTGGCCGCTCAAATTAATCGAGCGGCCTTTTTCGCTTTTTTTGCTTTTATTTAGTAAAATAGAAAGAAGGAAAAGCTTATCTAGCCGCCCAGTTAAGGAGGAAATTATAGAATGAAACCTATAGACCGTACAGAGGTGCAAAATGCTATTGATTCTTTTGCCGGACAAGATGTATATCTTCACCTTGAAACGACAAATGGTGCCTATGCCACTCATGTAGATGAAGCTTTCTTTTCGGCAGGCGCTTATATTCGTAATGCTTTAATACAGTATGAACACGGGAAGATAGTTGGCGATGGACCTTATCGCATCGGCTTAAAGCTCAATATTGGCTGGGTATATGCAGAAGGCGTAAACCACTTCGAAATGGATGAACAAGGGAGACTGCTGTTGGCAGGTCTCGATTTTTCCGGAAAGCTTGCTGTCTCCATGCAACTCAGTCCCACTCCCTTTGAATGATTACAACATGATTGATATACGATGAATAACTCCCATTCACCGATAATAATACCCCACTGTAAGTAGAACGGAAGGAGAAATATACCTTGGAAAAAGAACGCCATGTACTCGTTATATTCCCACATCCCGATGATGAAGCCTTTTCGGTTTCTGGAACGCTTGCCCTCCATAGAGAAGCGGGCACGCCTGTTACCTATTTATGCTTAACACTAGGGGAAATGGGACGTAATTTAGGAAATCCACCATTTGCAACAAGAGAATCGCTCCCAAAAATTCGCCAAAAGGAATTAATCGATGCAGCGAATGCGATTGGCATACAAGATTTACGCATGCTAGGTTTGCGTGATAAGACGATAGAATTCGAAGATGATGAAAAGCTGACTTCATTATTTACGAATGCCATAATTGAATTGAATCCTTCATTGATCATTACGTTTTACCCAGGGTACAGTGTCCATCCAGACCATGAAGCGACAGCACGGGCTGTGGTTCGGGCCGTGGAAAGAATGGAAGAGAAAGAGAGACCTAAACTTCATTGTGTCGCATTCTCCAATAACTGCATCGACGAGTTAGGGCACCCTGACATCATCCATGATATCTCTGCCGTCGAAGAAAAAAAGGTAGCAGCATTTACTGCACACCGTTCGCAAACGCAGGCGATGGTGATCGATTGGAAAAAGAAATTCGAAAATCAGGATGCTGATTTTCTTGACTGGATCCGCAAAGAACGATTATGGACCTATAAGTTTTAAAAAACCGCCGTTAAGGCGGTTTTTTTGTTTATGGCATAAAAAAAACGCCTGTGGATTACAGGCGGAGAAAAGGGGGATATTTTGGAAAATCAATCATAATATAAGCATTCCCAAAATTTTCGTTTTTATACAGGCATTCAAAAAATTAAGCAGACACACGTTCCTCTATTTGCATCTTCTTTCTTACAGAGGCTTTTTTACCATGTGCCAAGAAATAAATTCCAATAAGAATGAATGCAAAGATCGACATTCCTATGAACAAACCTTTGAACCCGGTAAATGGAATGAGGAATCCCAATAGAAACGGGCCAACACCAATCCCAAAATCATACATTGTAAAAAACGTGGACGTGGCTAATCCCATCCGATTTGATGGGGCTTCCTTTATGGAAATAGCCTGACAGCTTGATTGGAACGTACCATATCCCACTCCAATAAAGGCCCCGGCAATCAGAAGTGTAATGCCATGATGAGATTGGCTGAGGATGACCATACCCACGGCAAATAGGAAGAGCGATGGATAAATAACTGCATTCTCTCCCTTCACATCAAACATTCGTCCTGTAAACGGACGGGACGCCAAAAGGAATACAGCAAATACCACAAAGAAAAAGCTTGCGGCATCCATTAGATTCATTTCTTTTGCAAAAGATGTTAAATAGGACAAGATGCTCGAATACGTAAATCCGGCAAATCCGATAAAAATGGAAATGGGCAGGGCCCTTTTTTCAAAGTAATCACTGATTTTAAATCCTTTTTGCGGTGAAGCTTTGCCCTTTTCACCTTCAGGAACATTCATGAATAGCGATGCGACTAAAGAAAATGCAGCAAATAAAGAGGCGGCATAAAAAATGATGGAATAACTAAAATGCTGTGTGATCAGCAATCCAATAAACGGACCGAATGCCATTGCCAAGTTTGTACTCATGGCAAAGTAACCTGTACCTTCCCCACGTCTTTCATTCGGAATGATATCTGCAGCAATCGTTCCAGTTGCCGTAGTGGCAAGGCCAAAAGCAAATCCGTGAATCAGTCGATCGATCAATAAGAGGGATAAACTATTCACGAGGAAATAACCAACGGACGCAATCAGAAATAAAACCAAAGATCCCAGCAACATCTTTCTGCGGCCGATCTTGTCAATTTTTTTCCCTGCAATCGGTCTGACAAGCACGGCCCCGAGGACAAAGATACTTGAGGCAAGTCCTGCTTGTGCTTGCGATGCATGAAAGTTATCAATCGTGTAAATGGTCAATGTCACCATCAAGACATAAAAAGTTAAAAATAGAAAAAAGTTTGCAGACGACACAATCAAAAAGTCTTTCGTCCACAATTTCGGTTTTTGATTCATTTCAATCCTTCTTCCTTACTATTGTTTTAATTTTTCCTTTAGAAATAATAAAGTTCGTAACGTTGCTTCTCGATCCTCTTCAGCCAAACCGCTGATTAATTGAAGTTCAAATTCTTCAACTACCTTTTTGGCCTTTTGATAAGTCCTTACACCAGACTCCGTTAACTGTATTCTCCGCTCCCGCTTATCTTTTCCTGGGATTTGTTCAATCAAACCAAGTTCTTCCAACCGATTTACCGTCCTGGTTACCGTCGGCTTCTCCACATCTAGATAAGCGCTAATTTCAACAAGCGTAGAACAGCCAAACTGTTTCAGATAATATACAATCAACCATTGGGAATGAAAAAGATCAACCTTAGCCAATTGTTCATTCAACTTTTTGGTAAATGACCTTGAAAATTGTAAGTTATGATGAAAAAAACCATTATGAAAGGACAAAAGTATTTCCCCCTATATTATAGTTACCTAGGTAACTATACACCTATAAATTAGAACTGTCCAGCTCTCAGATGAAGAAAACCAACTAGATTGCCGTTATCTCCGCGGCTTTAACACAACAAATTGACGCTTTCACTCGTGAATTCATGCGCTACTCGAGTTCGAGCGTTACTCGTGAGCTTGGGGCATCAAATCAATCCAAGCTACGTAGGGCTGAGTTCAAGCCCCTAAACAAAAAGAGCCTCCGCTATTTAGCGAAGGTTCCTTTCATTCTTATATTCGAAACAGTTGGAACATGGGGGCATGATAAATCACGACTTGATACATTCAAGGCATATCTCCTTTTAACCGAGATAGTGGTAAACGGTAAAGTTTATCATCTTTTTCATCAGGGTTTCCACGGCCATCCGTATTGTTGCTTATAAAATAAAGGTAATCTTCATCTACGAATACATCACGTACCCTTCCTGAACCCGTAATGATATTAGCCAGGTTTCCGCTCTTTACATCATAACTCTTAAGTGCCTCGCCCCTTAAGGCTGCAAAATAAAGCTTCCCGTCAAAATAAGCCATTCCAGAAGGAGCCCATGTATTTTCACCGGAATGAATCAATGGATTTACCATATCCGTTTTTTTCTCATCGCCCTGTATCACTGGCCAGCCATAATTCTTACCTGGTTCAATTTTATTTAATTCATCGTGTGCCGAATCTCCGTGCTCACTTTCATACATCTGTCCCGCTTCATCCCATGTCAGACCTTGTGGATTGCGGTGACCGTATGAATAGACGTATGAATTCGCGAAAGGATTATCGTTCGGAATGGTGCCATCCAGATTCATGCGCAGAATTTTCCCGCCTAAAGAATCTGTGTCCTGTGCGATCTCCGGCTTTCTTGCATCACCTGTCGTGGCATATAGCTTACCATCCGGTCCGCTCTTGATCCTACCGCCATGGTGGAAGTCCCCGCTTGGTATTCGGTCGATTAAGGTCTCCATCTCCTTCCATTTATCTTCATTTTTTTCTAAAATGACGATTCGATTGATGGAATTACCGCCTTCTTCATATGTATAATAGGCGAAAGCTTGCCTGCTCTTAGAGAAATCGGGAGCTAATAAAAATCCAAGCAACCCAGCTTCCGCTTTTGTCGACAATGTCTTTTTTAGGTTAACCTTTTGCCGTGTCATCTTACCCTTGTCCCATTCAACGATGGTTCCTGTCCGCTCTGACACATACATCGTGTCCCCATTTTTCTGAATCGACCATGGGGCATGCAGGTTCGTTACCAGAACATCCGGATCTTGTCCTAAATTGCCCGTCACTTCTTTATCAGGCTTAGGCTTGGTATTACTGTCCTTTTCATTCATGTTACAACCAGTTAAAGTCCATGTAGTTATAAGGAAAAATAAGATCCATCTTTTCAATAGCTTTTTCCCCTTTCGATTCATGAGTTTAATAGGCTGACTGTTTAAGTACCTTTAAAATGGCCTCCGCAACACCGGATTCATCATTCTTGCCTGTTACTACATCACACATTTTTTGAATATCGAGCGGTGCATTTCCCATCGCGACAGACAAACCTACCCGCTCAAACATGGATACATCATTATAATTATCCCCAATAGCCATCGTTTCCTGCATCGAGCCGGATTTTTCATTCACGTATGTTTCAAGTGCCGTACCTTTTTGAGCCGTCCCACTCATGATTTCCACATTTTCACGTCCTGATGAGGTGACTGTAATTCCATCCTCCCCATTTAATTCAGAAGAAATTTGATTCAATAAACTTAAATCCTTTGAAAAGCTGAGAATTTTATAATATTCCACATTAGAATGGTTGAATAACTCGGAATAATCGGAAATGGACGTTACTTGTCCAAGCTGTAAACGCTCCTCTGCAAATTTCCTCATCCTCTCAGGGTCAACGTCCGGATTGGCTGTAACAAATACATCCACCAAAGCAGATATGGCGTTTTCATAGTTTTTAGAATAGATTCCCTGACTCGTATAAATTTCGAAATAAACTCCTCGTTCTTCGAGTAATTCAGCAACCATGCTAGCAGTGCCAACTGACATCGGATTGGAAGCGGCAATCTTTCCGTCCTCCGTGAAAAGGGCAGCACCATTTACTGAGATGACAGGGCAAACGATGCCTGCTTCATCTAATGCGAACCTAGCTTCCACGTAGGATCTTCCAGTAGCAATGATCACTTCCACACCCTCTCTTTGAGCCCTTTGTATTGCGTCTTTATTTGCCTCACTGACCTTTTGCACTTTGTTTAACAATGTACCGTCCATATCAATCGCTATCGTCTTTATCAATTCAACCCGCTCCTTTTTTTCAATATAATTCCTATTTTAACCGAAAGAGACTGGATAAACACGTTTTACAAACTTGGATATATTCTTTGGTGTGAATTCAGTCATGTAAATGCTCCATTTATGTATATAAAAAAACTGCACCTAATTGAGATAGGTGCAGTTTTGTCTTAATGTAGAATCGTTTGGCTATCAACTGCTTGTGACCGTTCAATAATTTGTTCGTTGATGTCACTTTGAATGTCATCGATGGCTGTAAAATCCATTGCTTTTACATAAATCTTTTCGAGTTCGTCATGCGCATCCTTTGCTTTAACCAGATTTGCTGTCGCTTCATTCATTTTATCCCTGTACCTGGAGGAAACATCCTTTATCTGATCGGCATAAATTTCATCTGTTCCTGGCAGGATGGCTGTTTTATATATATCAATGATTTCATCACCTTCACAACTTGGGAAATATTCATGTGGTGATGTGCTGTCAAAAATGGCGATTCCTACCTCCCGGACGATTACCATGTCCAAGCTATGCGGATCAAAACCGCAATGATACACTTCCACATCAAAGCCTCTTTGCTCTGCAGCCTTTGCAATCTTCTTCAGCATCGTTGATTTACCTGAACCTGGACGGCCCTTTAAAAAGTAGCGTTTTTGTACACCCTCCGTGATATTGGGAATGAAATCAACTGCTCCCTTCGGTGTGGCAGCACCTAAAAAACGGTGGCGAACATCGGCCTTCTTGTTAAGGACGATATCTCTATAAAATCCTTCTATCAATTTATTGGTCAACCCATTCAATTTAGCGAAATCTATGTTTGCCTTATAAATGTCTTCCCATTCATCATGTATCCTTAATGCCTCAGCGAAAAGGGAATAGGCCTTCTCAAAACTCTTGCTTCTCGCATTCGTCAGCCTTATGATAGTCGCCCTTTCAGAAGCTAGCTGCTGAGAATTCCAGGCAGCCCCTAGATTGACATACTCCTCAATGGCCCCTGGCGCCTTAGGTTCAATCACATGCGGCGCGGTCCCATCCACAAGTCCGATTTTCAAAGCCGGTATGATTACTCCATCAATGGAATCATTATCGGACGAGCAATGTAAAAACTCAATGTCATAATCTTTATCCAGCCATTCTTGGCCGATTTTTTTCATAATGGTTGATTTGCCCGAACCAGGTCCGCCTTTTAAAATGAATAGTCTTTCCAAACCTGCTAAATTGGAATCATATAAACTATAAAAACCTTTAGCCGTATTGCCTCCAGCAAAATAGTGCATCACTTTTCCAGTCACTTTCACACTCTCCCTCACAATAAAGATGTGATCTTCAAGACAGCGTATGCAGAAAAAACCAAATAGGTGAATGCCTAAAGTTGGTATCGATTATTTTATAAGATCCACAGCATCAGCTTGTGTAACCTCTAGGAATTCCGAGGGCTTTAAGACAATCTGTGTCCCTATCCTCCCACCGCTTACGATGATTTCCGGCAGCCTGGATGCACTTTCGTCGATATAGGTCGGGTATTGCTTTTTCATACCGATCGGTGAGCAGCCTCCCCGTATATACCCTGTGTACTTTTGTAGATCTTTAACAGCAAGCATTTCAACTTTTTTTGCCCCTGCCGCCTTCGCTGCTTTTTTCAAATCCAGTTCAGTGGCTACAGGAATGACAAATACATATAGCTGCTGCGGCCCGCTATGGGTAACAAGTGTTTTGAAAACGCTTTCTTTCGCTTTCCCAATTTTGTCCGCAACAGTGATCCCATCGATTTTTCCATCGTTGGCATCATAACTCATCATGCCATACTCAATACGTTTATTATCAAGAATTCGCATTGCATTCGTTTTACTGGCTCCCATCCTAACATTCCCCTTTGCTTTTTTTCCATCTTACCATTTTTAAATACAGGGAAAAAGAAAGCACAGTGCCTGCGCATCTGTGCTTTCCATCAAATTATTCTAAATGACGTCTTTGAAAATCAGCGATCCTCTTATAGTCGCCTTCCAATTGCCGGCTCACGGATAAATAAATCGACATTAATTCTTCATACACTTTAACGTTCTGCTCGATTGGGACAAGCTCATTTGTAGCACCAATCATGCCTTCAACCTCATCCAGGCTTTCAATTTCTCCTAAAGCATATAACCCAAGAACGGCAGCACCCAAGCTTGAACTTTCAAAGCTTTCAGGAATTGTCACGTTCTGATTAAATACATCGGCCATGATTTGACGCCATAGCTTCGAGCGGACAAACCCACCGCTCGCATGAATTTTCTCGGGAGCACCTGTCAGTTCCCTTACAGCAAGGAGAACACTGTACAAGTTATACATCACACCTTCAAGTACTGCTCTGACCATATGGTCACGAGTATGATGAAGAGCCAGTCCAAAGAAGGAGCCTCTTGCATCGGCACTCCATAATGGCGCCCGTTCCCCAGCCATATACGGGTGAAATATCAACCCGTCGGAGCCAGGGGCAATATTTGAAGCCATGTCCGTCAGTATCTCATATGAGTCCTTTCCCGAAGCCTTCGCTTTTTCAATTTCAACTCGGCCTAATTGGTCCCGTGCCCATCGGAAGGTGATTCCCCCATTATTGACCGGTCCGCCGATTACCCAATGATTCTCCGTAAGGGCATAACAGAATGTCCTGCCTTTCGGATCTGTAAGCGGTCGGTCACTGACGGTTCGTACCGCACCGCTCGTTCCGATTGTCACTGCCAAAACACCTGGCTTGATGGCATTTTGCCCTAGGTTCGCAAGCACACCATCACTCGCACCAATAACAAAAGGGGTACCTGGCTGAATGTTCATTTTTGCCGCTAATTCCGGACTTAAGCCAGAGAGGATATGGGTTGTTGGAACAAGCGTTGGCAGCTTATCTACCCCAATTCCAGCAATGGCAAGTGCTTCTTCATCCCACTTCAATTCATTCAAATTGAACATTCCCGTTGCAGAAGCGAGTGAATAATCCATCACAAACTCATTGAAAAATTTATAGATGATGTATTCTTTGATTCCTATGAATTTGTCGGTTTCATTAAAAATCCCTGGATGCTCATTTCTTAACCACATTACTTTCGTGATTGGGGACATAGGATGAATGGGAGTTCCCGTCCTGTGATACAGTCGCATCCCCTGTTCCGAAGCCTTCAATTTCTCCGCATAGGCTACACTACGATTATCTGCCCATGTAATGCTATTCGTTAGCGTTGTACCGTCCTTCCCCATGGCGATCAAGCTATGCATCGCTGAACTGAACGATATAAAACCAAGCTCATCCTTTTCTATTCCGCTTGCAATCATAACTTCGCCTATTGCAATAATGACGGCTTTATAAATTTCTTCGGGATCTTGTTCCGCGACGGAAGGAGTTGGACTGTGAAGAGGATAGCCCTTCGAACATGATTGGACAACCTCTCCCCCTTTTGAAAAAAGAACAACCTTCGTACTCGTCGTACCAATATCGATCCCCATCATATAACCTGAATGTCTCATACTTACACATGCTCCTTTCTCTTAAACAATTGAAACCAATAGTAAGATCAGGATAGTGAAACGACTGATATTATCGTTTCCATAACCGTCCAAGATTTTAACGTTTGTAAAACTGTTAAGTAAAGTACACTTTAATCATCCAAAATCCTGCTTCATTTACGCAGGATAAAATTAATGAACCTGAAACCGATTACAAGGATTACCAATTCTCAATATTAACACCTGATACAGAAGAAATTGGCTTCTGCATAATATCTACCGCCGTTATGCTTAAACAAGCAGGCACACAAGTTACGGCCGCAACGAGCCAGCGAGAATCGGTGAAAAATGAAAGGATGTAGCTTGACTAGCCATGTATTCGCCAACACCGATGATCTAAATAATGGATGCAGGCTGATTGATTTTGTCCATCTTTATTAAACCTTTAGCGCAACCTTATGTAAAGAATGAAGCACCCTAACAGACCAGCAGGGCGATGCCCCTATCTGAACAGCATCTGCAACATCCGGAATATCCATACCTGTGATAATCCCTAAAATAACGGATGCAAGTAGGTAAGCAATAAATGGATGCCTCTCACTTTGGCTATGTTAACGAGCGTATAATAACAAACGATCGTTAAAGCTCAAACCAAAAAACTAGACATCAGCTGCAACTCATTAAAAAAGATTCATGGATTATTGTTTGGCTCTTATCTCACACCCTGAATCTTTGGGCATCTCTTATAATCTCTGTATATAAACTAACTCAGAATACTATTTTACAATAAAAATTTTTCCATACAAAGTAAGGATTACTCAATGAAAAAAGGGACCGAATCCGTTCATAATGAACTAAACCCGATACCTCATTCATGAACAGTTCGGATCATTCCCCCATAAAAAGAAGACCGGATTGGTGCCTGATTTTTGCCTCAAGATATTCAGGATAAGCAATAAGGAAGCAAGTAGATGGTCCAGATGATTTTTTGATATCCACTTTACTACTTATATGTATAGGAACGCCTTCACCACTTGGATCCAGTTGCTCCCATTCATACACTATCCCTTTTGAACCGACTGGAAGTACCTGTACATCTTCCATCTCACAAAGGGTTTTAAATAAAAACAATGGCGCGACCCACTCTTGTTGTTCCATGACTTCATCCCCAACGAGCGGCCTGCCGATCAGAGCGATTTTCCGAATAGGGTATTGCTTAATTACACGTTCATTCCTTCGTTTACCAATCACCATAAGACCTAGTGCTGATTGAAGAAGCGGCATGTTACTTTCTGTGCTTCCTGTAATGGGCAGGACCATTCCCAATTCATTCAATCCCTTCATGATACCTCTGCTCAATGCCTTCCAGGCTTCATCACCGCAGAAATTGTGAAGGACAACCGATATTGGCCTTCCGCCAACACCCATGCATTCCATGACGGCAACCCGAAACGAGTAATAGCCAACGACCTCATAAGGAACCTGGACAAGATCCTTTTCCTTTAGTCCGATTCCGCCACTATTATCACTCGAAACAATTAATGATTCTGCTTCGGAAAACGGTAGAATCAATGAATCACTCATTCTACAAGGCCATCTTTATGAATCATTTTCTTCAAAACAGGAGCCAAGCGTGGCATTAACAATGCTGCCAACGCTACATTCACTGCTGTTGCCGCCGTTAACCCCGGAACCAGCAACGTGTAAAATCCAGGGCTGATCAAAAATACGAAAGGCAGGGCTAAAATGAAAGCATTACCGATAAAGAAGAGGAAGAATGCGCCCATTTTCTTTCCTTGTACATATAAAACGCCGAACATCCAAACGAGCACTGCCATTTCGACCATGATCAAAAAATGGAAGGGCCCTAAAGTCATGCCGCCGATGAACGCTGAAATGATATGACCGAGCCCGGCTACAATCGCACCGGGTACAGGGCCAAGTATGACAGCCGCCAAAAGGGCCGGAAAACTATCCAAAGCGATACTGCCGATTGGGGATGGGATTTTGATCATGGCCCCAACTGCAGATAAGGCAATGAATAAAGCAATTGCACTGATTTTTCTTACGTCCATGTTACTCTTTTTCCTTTCTTTTCCCTCCACGGAATACGTTTGCGCTACGGATATATTCCACATCCTTCACACCAAGTCGGAAGTTGATCACACGTGCTACTGCAAAGAAGTAATCGGACAGGCGATTTAAATATTGAAGCGATAATGGTGATACGACTGCACCCGATTTGATCAATGAAACGACCAATCGTTCTGCCCTTCTGGTAACCGTCCGGGCAATATGAATGGTTGCTGCCGCTTTTGAACCCCCTGGCAGGATAAACTTTTCCAATTCCGGCGCTTCAACTATGAAAGCGTCAATACGTTCTTCCAAATAGGTAATGGCCTCATCCGTCAGCTTTTGCGGGGCTTTCTCGGAAACCGTTGCCAAATCACCGCCACAATCGAATAACTCATGCTGGATTTTCTCTAAATCGGTCAATACATCCTTAAATATCCCTTCGTCCAATTCAGTCACCGCAAGACCGATATAGCTATTGACTTCATCGACTGTTCCATAAGATTCGACCCGAATGTCATCCTTGTCAAGCCGACCTCCAATTACGCTTGTTTGTCCCTTATCTCCTGTACGTGTATAGATCTTCATCCCAATTACCTCCTCTATTTTATTCTCTGGTTAATTCCATACCAAATGATATCAACACGTGTTGATAAGGATGCTACATCTTGAAAGACCCATCCGCACGCATCGCGCCCTCGGCGATCCTTTGCTTCCAGCGGGACGATACCTTTGGATATATCAGAACCGATCACAATGCAGATGTTTTCATCCCTTTCCTTCTCCCATATTCGCCAGTCAGCCATGATTTCCTTCCATCTTATTCGAATCGAATCTGTATCGATCGTTTCGGCATCTTGTTGAATCCATGCATCCAATCCCTGCAATATAACGGTATTCCCTTGAAAATCAAACATTTCCGGCTGTTCTTTCCGATAACCTGATAACCAAAGGGCCTCATTTTCCAAACCATATAATTCCTTTACCCATTTCGTTTTCCCATTATAGGCGCCGCCTGTAACGAAGTGCACCGTTCACCCCTCCTTAAACTGTCCCGGTTCTCCCATATGAGCTCATATCCCCTTCCGTGAGAAGGACTCCAATCAAAAAAGGACTTTTCCATCGGGGCATAACGGACCAGTAATTCACGTATTACCCCTCCATGGGTCATTAAGGCAAAATGACTTTCCTCACTGGCAATCAATTGCTTCCAGCCATTTTGAACTCGCTCGGAAAATCTCGGATAGCTTTCACCCCCAGGCACCATTGCCGCCATGGGACGTTCCAACCATTTAAGATAATCGCTATCTGTCTTCAACTCATCGTACGTTCGTCCTTCCCAATTGCCGAAGTTCATTTCTCGGAACGAAGGGTTTTTGGCCGGAACAACATCTGGAAACAACAGTTTTGCGGTTTCCACACAACGAGGTAAATCACTCGTATGAACTTTTTCGTATACTGGGTAACACCCCCTCAACAACAGAATTTCCTTTTCACCTTCGATGCTTAATGGAGAATCCGTCCAGCCTAAATAGGATTTTCGCTCATTTGCTTCCGTCAGCCCATGGCGAAGTAGTGTAATAGCCACAGTATCAGCCATAACCAAAGCTCAACCCCTTCCACGGATGCACCCAGTACATCTCCTGTTATCCCACCGAACCAACTGATGATTTTACGTTTTATATAAAATAGGAAGATCAGCGCAGCCAGACACATGATGGAAAATAAAGTGACAAGCTTATAATCGATGATCCAAGCAATCGCAAAACATACAAGGAGATATAGCCAATAAATAGGCAAACTGCTTTTCTTTACAGCACTCTGAAAGAAAGCACCCAGCCCCTCTTTTTTAGCCAGCGGCATCCGGCTAAGTAAATAACCCATCACACATTTGCTTAAGAACGGAAGGCCAATAATCAAGAAGTATGTCCATTCATTGACCCGTTCGACAATTTCATAAATGAATATGAATCGGGCAGCCAATAGAACGATGACGGAGATGACACCGAATGCACCTGTCCTGGAATCCTTCATGATTTCCAATCGGCGTTCTTTATCCTGATAGGAAAAAAAAGCGTCACTGGCATCAATCCACCCGTCGAGGTGCAAGCCCCCCGTTAACGCCATCGTCAAAAACCAAAGGACAAACGCAATTGCAAGAGATGAAAAAGGGGTCCATTCCACAAATGCATATAAAACACCGCCCAATATCAAGCCTAGCAAAAGACCGACGAACGGAAAGGTCTGAATGGCACGATGAATATATTTCTTCTCCATCGGAAGTTGCTTCTTTATCGGAAAAACCGTAAAGAACTGCAGGTTAATTAGAAATCCGATTACACCGTTCATACCTGCATGCACCCTTTCATCAGTAACGGAATTCCCGCTTCAACAAGATAAGCCTCATCAGCCTGTCCAACGATCGCTTGATGAAGCAAACCTAGTGTTTTTCCGTAAATATGGAGAAAATCATTCTGAAAAATCGGTTCCTGAACCAATTCATTGCTCACGATGATTAAACAACTGGATTGTTTTCTGATCTCATTGATCGCGTCTAATATTTTTATAAAAACGCTATGTAAAAATTCCTTTTCAAGCGGAATACCAGGGCCAAATAGTTCATTATCAAGCAGGGTTGTCAAACAATCGAGCAGGATTATCGAATCCTGACTAATATCAGCCCCTATTCTTGTAATATCCGTTTGGTATTCCGATGTCCTCCAGGCAATCGGGCTGTTTTCTCTATCTTTTTGGTGCCGAAGAATACGTTCCCCCATTTCAGCATCACTGACACGGCCGCAAGCGAGGTAATGCAATTGTCCATCCATTTGGAGTGCATATTCCAGGGCTTTTTTTTCTGCGAAACCACTTTTCCCGCTTCGGACACCCCCGGTTATAAAACAGAGCCTTGCTTTCTCCACTGTCTTACCCCCTCCATCAATGCTTCGTTATCACGCTCACTCTTTACTGCAAATCGGAGCCATACTCCATCCAAGCCCGGGAAATTATAGGTATGGCGCGGTACGATTCCTTTTTTCAACAAAAAGGGGAAAAGGGATAAGGATTCATCTTTGACTAAATAAAAATTAACCGTACTATTGGAGACAATCAACCCTTGCTCCTCATAAAACCGGAAAAGTTTTTGCTTTTGCAATTGTATATAGTCTCTCGTTTTTCTCATATATGCTTCTTCTGCAAGACAGATTTTCCCTACTTCCAATGCTACATGGTTGACACTCCAATGCGGCTTATAGGTTTTTACCCGCTTAATGATGTCCGGTGCTGCAAGCAAATAGCCTATTCTTAATCCCGGAATTGCAAAGATTTTAGTCATCGATCTTAGAATGAGTAAATGTGGAAATTGGTTGATTAAAGAAGCATAAGTAAAGGAGTCTTCCGTAAAATCATAGAAAGCCTCATCCATGACAACCAGGCAATCCGCTTTTTGGCATTCATTGATTAATTCCTTAACGGCATTCCGCTTAAATGAAACCCCTGTAGGATTATTAGGCGTACATAAGAAAATTGCATCATATTTTGATAATCGAGGTATCAGTCGATCCAAATCCAGTTGCCACTCAGGCTCGTCAAGCTGATGAAAATCGACCTCACACCCTGCTGCCAAACAAGCTTCTGCATATTCCGCAAACGCCGGCTGAATGATCAGCACCTTTTTGTTGGCCAACTTGTTCGCTACCAACATGATTATTTCTGCACCACCGTTTCCTACCAAAACGGCTTGCTCTGGAAGTGCTTCTTTTTTTGCAATTGATTTTGTCAGTTCAACGGCATGTGGATCTGGGTAATGCAGGATTCCATCGAAAAATTCTCTCCACCGTTCCTTTATACGTAAAGGAGGACCCAATGGGTTAATGTTCGCACTGAAATCAAGAACACTTTCAGGCATTTCAATTTCCAGTGCTTCATAAAGATAATGCGGATTAGAGCCATGAGTTGGTAATGACAAAAGTAAGCCCCCCTAGCCAAAGCATCAGTAAAAATAGAAAAGAAGACCGATGCATGATGGTAATCGATTTCGATATATGTTTTGCTTCTAATGGAACAATCGGAACTCCCATCCTCGCACGGTCAGAAACAACTCCTTTGTACATATTCAGACCGCCAAGCTGAACGCCCAAAATGGCAGCAACGCCCGCTTCACACCACCCGCTATTCGGACTTGGATGTTTTTTAGCATCTTTAATTAAAATCTTCCATCTGCCACCCAATCCATGATAGCTGGATTTCGAGCTAAGCAGCATCAGGAACCCCGTGAGTCGACTGGGTATCCAGTTCACGATATCATCGAGCTTTGCTGAAGCCCAGCCAAATTGAGCATATTTATCATTTTTGTAACCCACCATCGAATCACAGGTATTTATTGCCCTATACATCATCGCGAGCGGCGCACCGCCAATCGCAGCCCAAAACATTGGGGCAGTGACACCATCACTCGTATTTTCAGCTACGGTTTCTACTGTACCCCTGACTATTTCGGATTCATCAAGATCTGCTGTATCACGACCCACAATGTAGGAAAGCTTTAGCCTCGCTTCAGGAAAATCCTGTTCATTCAGCGGATGGCAAACTTCCAGCCCAGCTTGCTTTAAGCCTTTCTGAGCAATCGTAGTAGAGATGACAACCGCTTCCCAAAGTATACCCGCAAGCGGATGGATACGGTATGCTAAATAGACGGTTAGACCTGTAACCACTATCACCACACTAAGGACGATCATCAACATAAAAAGTCCATTACGTTTCTTGAATCTACCTTTATTGAATGCTCGATCCAACTTGCTTATCATCGTTCCAATCCATTTCACAGGATGCGGCCAATTTGGCGGATCACCTATTAATAAGTCAAGGAAAAACGCCAGCGTAACTGCAAAAAGGTGATGGTAGATCATAGTTCCTCAATCCGTTTCCGATTTTTCTTTATTGCTTCGACGGTACAATCATATACACCGCGGCTGATGAGCTTTCCTAGCGGAGTGATGGTGCCTGCATAGTGAAGCTTTTCCCCTCTTTGAGTGGCCGCAATCAAAATACTGTCAGTGGATGTTCCCGTTGCACATGTATTTGTCACCTTATCCAATACATGTAAATCATGAAGTGCCTTTACTTTAGCCTCGGTCGCGGTAACAATGCTGTGGATGAACGCCTCTTCTGCCAAGTGACCATTTACGAATATCCATGTGTTGATGGTTCCCGGAGTCGAAGTCCAAGAATGTCGGTCGGCTAAAGAAGCGTCGATGGCATTCCCCACTCCAGCCGTAACGATGATAAAAACCGAGAAATTTTCAACTCTTAATAACTTGAAAGCAACCGTATCGAGAAAGACCGCTGTCATCATCCCTACCGTTTCCTGAGGTTCAAAACCTTGCGTTCTTAAATATTCCGCCATTTCAACTAGGTGATCCTCGCAATTATAATCGCGATGGACGTGTCTATTCACGAAAGATCGATGCCAGCCCGTCCCCGAACCAGTCACTCCAGAAGACATCGTTCTTAGTGGGATCGGAGAGTTCAATTGAATCATTTCTGAACCAACTGTCAGATATGAATCATCGATTTCCATAGAGATAGAATCACTGCTATGCATTTCCGGAACGATGAACATTTGCGGTTTCGGAAGAGCGGGATGCGGATGTTTTTCGATCGTCGTCTGATATACACCCTGAATCCGGTCCTGTTGGAGCACTTCATTCGGCACATCAATAACTTGAATTTGCCCTTTTTCAAGCAACATAAGCCGATCACAATATAATCCAGCCAAATTCAAGTCATGAAATATTGAAATGACGGTTAACTCCTGCTCCTTTGCCATCTTCCTCATTAAATCAAGAAGATCCTTTTGATAGGAAAGATCCAAGTGATTCGTCGGTTCGTCCAAAAAAAGAATTTCCGGTTCCTGGGCAAGTGCCTGCGCCAGTAGGACCCGCTGTCTCTCTCCACCTGATAATCGGTCAAATTGAAGATCCTGAAAATCTGCCACCCCCGTTTGATTCATCACCCGTTGGACAATCGTTTCATCTTCTGCGGACCAACTATGGAACCAACCTGTTTGATGGGAATAGCGCCCAAGTGAGACCGTCTCTTTTACTGTATAAGAAAAAGCTAATGAGGAATGTTGAGGAAGCACAGCAATGACTTGTGCAAGTTGTTTTGACGAATAATCCTTCAAATCCCTTCCCCTTATTCGTATGCTTCCTCCCATAAAATCGAGCACCCCGCTGAGCATGCTTAAAAGCGTCGTTTTCCCGCTGCCATTTGGACCTAAAATCCCGAATAACTCCCCTTTATGTACGTCAAATGAGACAGAGTCCAAAACGGTTTTATTGCCATATCCACCTGTTAACCCTTTTACTTCAAGCATCCGCCCTACCCTCTCTCCGTCTCTTTAATAAAATCAGCGCAAATGCCGGTGCCCCGATAAGTGAAGTGATGACACCGATCGGCAGTTCCGATGGGGCTATGATCGTCCGTGCGACAAGGTCCGCCAAAATCAAGAATCCGCTTCCTATCAGCAAAGACAACGGAAGCAAATGTTTATGGTCAGGCCCCCAAATCCTACGGACCAAATGAGGAATGACCAATCCTACAAAGCCAATCGTCCCTGAAACCGCAACGGCTGCCCCTGTCAATATCGAACCAGCAATCAAGATCCACATTTTTCGCCGATGCACATTCACACCTAAGTGTTTTGCCCGGTCTTCCCCGAAAGTCATCGCATTCAATTCACTTGTATTCATGAGCAAGATCAGTGAACCAATGATAAAAAACGGCAATATGATCGCGATATAATTCCAACCACGCATTGAAACGCTGCCCATGAGCCAGCCAATGATTTGTCTTAATTCCTCGCCCGTCAACGCAATCATCAAAGAAATGAAGGCACTTAAAAACGAGCTGAAAATGATTCCGGTTAATATAATCGTTTCCACTTTCATCGATCGATCCATTTTTTTTGCAAAAGCCAATACACAGAAAATCGTGATCACGGAACATGAGATACTCAATACCGGAAGCGTATATAAACCGATGAATGGCAGTGATATATTCAAGAATAAGGTCAATACAGCTCCGACTGATGCTCCTGATGATATACCTAATGTGTAAGGGTCAGCGAGCGGATTCCGGAGCAGTCCCTGAAATGCCGCACCTGCAATCGCAAGCGAAGCACCAACCAAACCCGCAAGCAATACACGCGGCAAGCGGATGTTCATCACGATATTCGTCAGCATCACATCCGGATCAACGGAAATCGGTAAATGAAAAATCTCCTTGCCGATTATTTGTATAAGTACGGGAATCGGTACTGGCACCGAACCAAAGGAAATGCCAATCGTACAAGCAAAAAGTAAAAATAATAACGCAATCAAATAAGCAAACGTCCCTTTATTTGTCAAATACGTTCGGATAGACTGATTTGGCAAGTTCCTCTACTCCCTCTATTAAGCGTGGACCGGAACGGGTCACCAAGTCAGAATGGACATCAAAGATTTGGCCATTCTTAACAGCATTTACGTCTTGCCATCCTTTTCTGCCGGTCACTTCACTGATTGGATCTTTTGTATAATAACCATACGTTGTAATAATGACATCCGGATTTGCAGCAATCATCGACTCTTCATCAATTTTTGCCCAACCGTCCAATTCAGCCGCTGCATTTTTCGCTGAAATCATTTGAAGCATTTCATTCATGAATGTATTTTTTCCAGGTGTATATATTTCCGGAGACGGCGAAACCTCCACTAAAACGGTCTTTCTATCCGCTTCCTTTACGGATTTGGCTTTTTCAGATATAGCCTTCAGCTTCGTTTTCATATCGGTAATGATTTCTTTTGCCTTATCATGTTCTCCTGTTGCCTGTCCAATCATATCGATAGACTCATACACTTCGTCAAAGCTTTGTGCATCATTAACTACAAGGACATCTATTCCAGCATCCTTAATCTGCTTTAATCCCTCACTTGAATTATGGGCACTGGATGCATGGGCAAGAACAAGATCAGGCTTTAAGGAAACAATCAACTCCGTATTCATTTCCATTCCGCCAACTTTTTCGATTTCTTTCGTTTCTTCCGGGTAATTATCATTGTCGGAAACACCAACAACCTTTTTACCCAAACCAAGAGCAAATACCACTTCCGTATTACTTGGTATCAACGTAACGATTTTCTTCGGTTTTTCTTCTATCGTAACTTTTTCACCCGTTGCATCTTTAATCGTAATCGGGAAAGCTTGGTGTTGAGCATGATTCGTTTGCTGCTTTTCCGTTCCTTCATTAGATCCCCCGCTGCAACCAACGATCATACCTGCAGTCAGTAATAACACCAGGATCAAACCAAAAATTTTCTTCATTTTCATTCCTCACAATCTTTTCATTTATTTTTTCCACCCTATGAAATAGCGCTTCCTTTAAACGAAGATGCGCATCAAAACAAAAAGCATCTCCCGTTAAACGGAAGATGCTTGTATGGCAACAATATAATTACGGACTCTTTAGGGTCTGCCACACACCTTCCCATCCGCGTAGGTTATAGGTGTACGAATCTTGGCAGGTCTCCTGGCTCATGGTCATCGTCAACGGCACCTTCCCATATCTCATACAGTGGTTCACAGCCGTTAACTCCCATATACAGTGGCGGGACCGCGCTGGCATTCAACCAGCTTCCCTTTTAAGTCATTAAGACACCAAATCGCTCATATGTATATAATTTTCACTGCTTTTCATTATACACCATGTAAGAATCTATTATTATATGATTTTTCTGACTGGCTCCAAGATGCCCCGTCCCTCTTCAATGATTTGTAGCATTTTCAATCAGGGACGCAAACCCACCAACCGATAATCCGGGTGAAATCCGAACGCGATGCAGGGCATACATTCCTTGATCACTGGAAGCCCCGCCAGGTTCGGTCGTAACGGCCATCTTGTATCCAGCTTCTTCCGACAGCCTGAGACTCTCTTCGTTATACCGACCAACTGGATACGAAAGTACTGTCGTGTCCTGATGGAGGATACGATCGAATAAATCCTTTGACTGGACCATTTCGACTTCTTGCTGCTCTGGGGTCATGCGGTTTAGCTCAAGATGGTTGATCGTATGACTTTCGATGGAAATCCCATTCCTGCTCATCTCCAGCATTTGACCTTCCGTCAGGTGATGACCTTTTTCAATGGATTTCCCAATCATGAAAATGGTCGCTTTCATGTCATATTCTCTTAATATAGGAAAAGCCTCCGTGTAGTTATCTGTATACCCATCATCAAAAGTAATCCAGACACACTTTTCACTTGGCATTCGATTTTCGGTTAAAACGTGAAATGCTTCATTAGGGGATAATGTATGGTATCCATTTTCCCGAAGCCAAGCCATTTGCATTCGGAATTCCTCTTTTGGCACCCGAAGGTTATTACCTTCAGATATGCTATGATACATCAATATGGGAAGCTGAACCGTGGACTCGGCCCTTATCCAGTTCCTTGTATCGATTTGTTCAGGATTACCTTCGTCCTCCGAATCCTGTCCGCCGTCACTCTCCGCTGCTGCAACTACTTCAATATTATCTTCCGCAATCGGCGCAGCCGTCTTTGTACCTATGTCCTCTAAAACCCCTTGTGAGCATCCAGGTAAAATTAACATCCCCAGCAACGCTGCCATGCTTAAAACTCTGTATTTTCCCACTATCATTCTCCTATTTTTTTCTAGCATAATAGTACCAGAAAACTAGTGAATAATAAAGTATCCCAATTAACGAAAAAAAAGGAATATAAAGAGTTGGTACCCATCCTTGTCAAACTTTATTGGACTGTACATTATCACCAGTTAAGCTTTAATGATGAAATTTTTTCATAAGTACAAGCTATTAGCTTGAAAAGTTTGCCTATAAGAAATATAATAAATAAGTCGTCGACTTTTTATATGTCCCAGTAGCTCAGCAGGATAGAGCGACAGCCTCCTAAGCTGTAGGTCGTAGGTTCGATTCCTATCTGGGACGCTAATGTATGGAAGACCCTGTTATAATCCGGTTAAAGCCGGTTTTATAGCAGGGTCTTTCTTTTGGCTTAACTGAAAATGGCTGTATCACGTATGTCGGATGAAAGCACTTCTGAACATTGGAAACAATGGTGATCTATTCACTAAAAGTTTTCATTGTTTGGAGGTGCTTTTCTTTTCGGTTAAAAAAATGGTAAAACGTGGAAAACATATAAAAGAACGAAATCACACTCGTGCTGAAGATTACGAGCATTAGATATTTTCCTTAGTGAAAAGATCGCTGAAGGTGTTAGAGAAAGAACGTTAGAAGAATACAAACGACATGTCAGAAATTTATCGGACTACCTATCCAAAATGCATTTTCCCTTTAAAAATATCATCGAGTTAACCTCTTCATTAATCAGAAAGTGATGAAGGAATGGGAACCGCGTATTCGCGAAATTACGATAGAATTGCTTGATCAGATCTCCAGTCGGCATGAAATGGACATTGTTACATCGAATATATCCTTTAATCTTTTTTGAAATAAATGTTTGAACTTGTCCCATCCGGGTATACAAATACTGTAAGACATTCTCACCAAAGGAGATGATGTGCATGATGAGTACGATCAGAAGCCAATGGAACAAAGAGAATGATGCAGCGGTGTTTAGTCCAGGTGATTACTGTTAGAGTCAATTGAAGAGTTAGATGATAATCAAAAAGGGAATTACTAGTCTTCTCACCCAAAGGAGGAGGATACTGTTCATGAGTATTTACAGCCAATGGAATCCAGAGAATGACGAAGCAATTTTCAGTCCGGGTGATCAAAAGCCATTCAGTACGCTCACACGAGTAAATTCGGATAAACACACACACACTGACAAAACACTTGAATATGAATTATATGGCACCGTACTGAATGAAGTTTAGTCGAAGCAGTGATATATAGAAAAAGAGCCCTTCACATTTATGCTAAACGTGAAGGGCTCTTTCTTTTATTTATCGAATTTCAGTTTGGCCAACGCATCCGCCAAGGCAGTATTGATCGGCTCTTCTTTATTTTGCTTTTTCATATAATTGGAGACTTCATTTTTTGATACTCTTTGATTTTTATTTTGTCCTCTTCGTTTATTGTAAGAAGAAAGTTTTTCATGAAAACCGCATTTACATGTGAATGTCTGTGCTTCTCCTTGACCGCGCATTTCCATCTTTTTGTGACATTGTGGACATCTTGCATTTGTTACACGTGAAACACCTTTTTTGTGGCCACATTCACGATCCTGACAGACAAGCATTTTTCCCTTTTTACTATTTACTTCAAGCATCAGCTTGCCGCAATCCGGGCATTTTGTTCCTGACACGTTATCATGCTTGAATTTTCGGTCACTATTTTTGATTTCATGAACGATGTTTTTTGCATAGGTGCGCATATCACCGATGAAAGCCTGTTTTGGTAGCTTTCCTTTTGCAATGGCCGTTAACTTTTGCTCCCATTGAGCTGTCAAAGCTGGTGATCGTAAGTCTTCAGGTGCCAACTCGAGGAGCTGCTTTCCTTTTGAAGTTACATGAAGACCCTTCCCTCTCTTTTCAATCAGGAAGCTATTGAACAGTTTTTCAATAACGTCAGCACGCGTTGCCACTGTTCCGATCCCGCCAGTCTCACCAAGGGTCTTGATGAGTTCTTTGCTTTCCCCTGCCATGAAACGAGCAGGGTTTTCCATCGCGGAAAGGAGCGATCCTTCATTGAAGGGTTCTGGTGGTTTTGTTTCACCATCGGTTTGTTTCACAGCCGAAATGGTTAAACTGTCTCCCTTTTGAACGGTCGGAAGCAGTTGCTCTGCAAGGCCATCTTTAGCTTCCTCCTCATCAAATTGGTGATCATAGACTTCCTTCCAGCCGGATTTCAGGACGACCTTCCCTTTTGCCATGAACGTCTCCTGCCCTATTTTGGCGGTGATGGTCGTTTGCTCATATTCGAAGGGCGGCATCAATACGGCAAGGAACCTTTTAACGACCAAATCGTAGATTTTCGATTCTTTGTCGCTCAGTTTTCCTGGAAGCGGCGTTTGCTCGGTCGGGATGATTGCATGGTGATCCGAAACCTTGCTATCATCCACGAACGATTTATTGGCCTTTATCGGGCTGCGCTGGATTCTCGAAGCATACTGGGCATATGGTTTTATGCTGACAGCTTGTAATCTTTCTTTTAGCGTATCAACCAAATCCGTTGATAAAAAGCGTGAATCCGTCCTTGGGTAAGTCAAGACTTTATGGCTTTCATATAAACGCTGCATGATTGATAACGTCTCTTTCGCCGAATAGCCGAATTTCTTATTGGCGTCCCGTTGAAGTTCCGTTAAATCATATAAAGAAGGAGCAAAACTTTTCTTATGGGCTTTGTTCACTTCCACCACTTCTGCCTTTTTCCCCTTCACTGCCGCAAGAACCTTCTCGGCCTTGGTTTTATCAAATGTACGGATATCTTTTGATTGGGCATCTTGCCAGATTAGGCGCAAGTTGGATTCTGCCGTTGCCGACACACCATAATATTTCTTAGGCTGGAATTGTTTTATTTCTTCTTCTTTTTTGGCAATCATCGCAAGTGTCGGCGTTTGGACCCGGCCGCACGATAACTGCGCATTGTGCTTGGTTGTAAGGGCACGTGTCGCGTTCATTCCAACGATCCAGTCCGCTTCGGCCCTTGCTACAGCCGAGGCAAATAGATTTTCATACTCCTTGCCATCCTTCAGCTTTTTAAATCCATCTTTGATTGCTTTATCCGTTACAGAGGAAATCCAGAGCCGCTTGATCGGCTTCTTCACATTCGCTTTTTCAAGTATCCAGCGTGCAACAAGTTCCCCTTCTCGGCCTGCATCTGTGGCAATGATGACATCTTTGACATCCTTGCGGTTCAATTGTGTTTTAACCGCTTGAAATTGTTTGCCTGATTGCTTGATCACGACTAATTTCAAAGACGGCGGCAACATGGGCAGGTCCTCTATACGCCAGGTTTTATATTTTTCATCATACGTTTCCGGATCGGCATGGGTCACCAAATGACCTAGAGCCCAAGTGACGATATACTGATCGCCTTCAAAAAAACCATTGCCCTTTCTCCCGCAATTCAGCACTTTTGCTATATCTCTTCCGACCGATGGCTTCTCGGCCAGTACGACTGTTTTACTCATAGTAACATCCTTTCCCTTTTAAACTGATTCCTCTATTATCGCATATAATTTAGGACAGGGCGATAAAGCACAGCTTCCCATTATTCATCATGAAAAAATGAGCATTCCCACTCAAAATATACCGAATGGATGGGAATGTGCCCAAGGTCATATATGTAAATTAATAGATTAGATAGCAATCCCGTTCAGATTTTAGTATGATGAAACGTAGGGATTTTTTCAAATTAATTGGGAGGTTCAATATAAATGAGCTTACTTTCTATAGATAAATTAGCACACAGCTTTGGCGACCGTACCTTATTCAAGGACGTTTCTTTCCGCCTGATGGCCGGCGAACATGTAGGTTTGGTCGGGGCAAATGGTGTAGGAAAATCAACGATGATGAATATCATTACTGGACAGCTTATCCATGATGAAGGCCGGGTGGAATGGACACCTGGTATCGAATATGGCTATCTTGATCAACATACGATACTTTCAAAGGGTAAATCGATTCGCGACGTCTTAAGGGATGCCTACTTACCTTTGTTCGAGCAAGAAAAAGCACTAAATGAAGTAACCGAGAAAATGGGGACGGCCACTCCAGAAGAACTTGAAGAACTCTTGGAACAAATGGGTGAAATTCAGGACAAGCTTGAAGCAGGCGGTTTCTACAATCTGGATATTAAAATTGAAGAAGCGGCACGCGGGTTAGGACTGGATGCAATTGGATTGGACCGTGATGTCTCTGCCCTAAGTGGTGGACAACGGACAAAGGTTTTACTAGCCAAGTTGCTATTAGAACAACCACAGGTCCTGCTGCTTGATGAACCGACCAACTACCTGGATGTGGAGCATATCCGCTGGCTGAGCAGCTACTTAAAGGAATACCCTCATGCATTTCTATTGATTTCGCATGATACCGAGTTCATGAACGGCGTTGTCGATGTCATTTTCCACCTTGAATTTTCTAAATTGACCCGTTACACGGCGACTTATGAAAAATTCCTTGAGCTTGCTGAATTGAATAAGAACCAACATATCAATGCTTATGAAAAACAACGTGAATTCATTAAAAAGCAGGAAGATTTCATTGCAAAAAATAAAGCCCGCTACTCAACGACCGGTCGAGCAAAGAGCCGTCAAAAACAATTGAATCGCATGGAACGTATCGATCGTCCTGAAACTGCGATGAAACCGACCTTTGACTTCAAGGAATCTCGTGCGAGCAGCCGTTATGTATTTGAAGGCGAGGATATGGAAATCGGCTATGACCGCCCGCTGCTTCCGAAGTTGACGATGACCATCGAACGAGGAGAAAAAATTGCCGTGGTCGGCTGTAACGGAGTTGGGAAATCAACGCTTTTAAAAACGATTTTAGGTAAAATTGACCCTCTTGGCGGTAAAAGATCACTTGGTGATTTCCTTTTTCCTTCTTATTTTGAACAAGAAGTGAAAGCAGGCAATACGACACCGATCGACGAAGTCTGGAATGCTTTCCCGCATCTTGACCAACCGCAGGTACGTGCCATTCTTGCTCGTGTCGGATTGAAAAATGAACATATTACACGTCCAATGAGCCATTTAAGCGGTGGTGAACAATCCAAGGTACGCTTATGTAAGCTTATGCTTACCGAAAGCAATTGGCTATTGTTCGATGAGCCAACGAACCACTTGGATGTTGTTGCAAAAGAAGAACTGAAACGTGCATTGAAAGAGTATAAAGGAACCATTGTCCTTGTATGCCATGAGCCTGATTTTTATGAAGACTGGGTTACAAAAGTATGGGATGTAGAAGAATGGTCGGCCCAAAATTAATTTTTTTAAGGGGATGTCGCAGAAAAGCGGCATCCCCTTTCTTATGAAATAAATAAAAAGCTGACTGAAAAAGGCTCATTCAGTCAGCTTTATCCCTTAATCATTCACCTTACAGATCATACCCGTTCCGCCACCAAAGTATATGTTTTCGGAAGGCCAATATCATGGATCTTATGATTCGGCTCTTCCTCGAGTACTTTAATGACAAGCCCTGATTGACCAATTGCCGTTATAAGTTCCCCGATTGTCCATTTACGCTGTACAACTTTTGAAAGGCTCTCTTTTTCTTCATCAGGCATATGTTTGGAAAAAGCGACCACATTGTATTCGATTGCCGGAGCAAAATAGTTGCCTGTAATCTTATGCTTTTTACCATTAGAAGTAATGAGCTTTGTTGAAATGGGGTGAAATTCATGCAGGATGAATCGGCCTCCAGGGGTCAACATCCTTTTAATTTTTTCAAAAAGCGGCTCCAGATCAATTAAGTAGTGAAGCACACCAAGCTCCATTAAAACCAAATCCTGATTTTCTGATTCATGCTCGGATGATAAAGAGAGAACATCCGAAACGATATACTCGATGGAGACATTGGCCCCATTGGCAAGCTCATTTGCAAATGTTGCGTTTTCCTGCGAAAAATCGACAACTTTCACTTTGGCTCCCAATATGGACAGGGCGACTGCTTTAACACCATTCGACCCCATTAGATGGGTAATTTTTTTACCGGTTACATCTCCCATATATTTATAAAATGGGTGCAATCTCCACTTTGGATTTTGCTTTATTTTGGATGCCAATTCTACGGGATCGCCATAACGATTGACAAGCGCCAGATAATTATTCTGGTTCCATGCCTGTTCATTTTCCGCCGTGAATCCCTGCTGTTCGGCAGATAAATAAGCATGAATCTCGTTACTGTACCTTCTCATTTCTTCGTCGTATAAATAACTGTACAATGACGTGCACCAAACCTCCATATCCCCCATTTTTATGGACAAACGATAGGGGTCGGTTTTAATGGTCGTGTTGAACCTGCAGCGAACAGTGACAGAAACCCCCTCAACATCCATTAGAAAGGAAGAGGTCTCTGGATTTTTTTCAAGCTTTGTTGGGGAGTATATGAAAAAAAGATCCATAGCCTCATTAAAGACATCCCATTGTACATCCAGGTTGATGTTCTTATACTCTTCAATATCCACTCCTTGCACGAACAGAGCAGATCCACTTGTATATTGGTAGGGAATATTAGCTTGATCCAACATGTTCCCCATTAATGTGATTGTATGATAAAAACTCGCCTTCATATTAACCTCCTAAACATCAAAAGAGCATAACAATTATTCTTCTATAGCAAATTTCAAACCGATACTCGAAATAGCAATCAGCTCTTCATCATGGCGGTCAATGCCATAAACGAGTAATGTAACCAGCATATATATTGCTCTGAACCTCGCTAAGCTCTCTGTTTCCTTTTCTATTTCACCATAGATCTCAAAAAAGGATTGGCGAGCCTCCTTAGGAAAATAACTGTATAAAAAGGAAAAATCAATGGCTGGGTTTCCGATATGGACATCTCCCCAATCAATGATACCAGTGAGAATACCCTCGCCATTCAATAAAACATTCCGGATATGAATGTCTCCGTGAACGAGTGTAATGGGATGTTGAACATCCACGTCGCCTAGCCTTTCAACAAAATCTTTAACCGCATAAGCCTGTTCATTGTATCCTAGCTTTAATAGCGTTGAGACATTTTCCATTAGTGACTTTTGGCGAAAGTATACATCTAGCCTTCTCAATCCATCAGGTTGCACACCTAAACTCCTGGCCTTTTCTACAGGAAAACTGTGAAGGACTTTCAAAAAATGGGCAAATCTTTTTGCCGATTCTACCTTATTTGCAACAGATCCTTCTACAGGTAAATGTCCCTTTACGATTTTATAACCTGTAAAAGGATATGGATAGATGGTACTTGGTTTCCCAAAATAGACCGGCTCAGGGATATCAAGCGGCAGTGTACCTGCAATTGAAGGCAAAAGCTGATTCTCCACCTGAATCAACGTAACTGCTATAGGGCGTCGAGGGAAACGGAATACAAATTCCCCATTGATTTGTATGACCGTATTATCGAAACCCTCCCCAAGTTGCTTGATCACGTTCAACTCGATTTCTGGAAACTGAAGCCTGATCAATTTCCCTGCCAGATCTAAGGAAACTGGATATTCTGCCAACCAAGGCTTTTCCACACCCGTCTCCTCCTTTTACCGGTTTCTCCCTCTATTGGGGCTGCTTCCTGATCCACCCCTGCGATTACTTGGCCCCTGTGTACTAGTTGTTGATCTACGTTGACCTCCTCGTGGATGGTCACGCATTGATCCACGGCTATCTTCCGTGCGGCTTCCCCGCGGGTTCTCTCGTCTTGGTCCGCGGCTGTCTTCCGAACGACTTCCCCGTGAATCCTCACGTTTGGGTCCACGACCGTTTTCCATCCGGCCTCCTCGTGGATTTTCCCTCTCGATTTCACGATTGTCAGTTTGGTTTACAGATCGGTGACTACCACGATTCGGTCCTCTCGTATCTATCCGTTCCCGATGGCGTCTTCCCCCTCCTGTACGTGGTCGACGGGCACTCTCATCAGAGGTATCTTCATATCGTTTCTTTTTATGTCCCACCTCATCAGGTTGGAACATTGTGACTCCTTCAATCTTCCTTCTTTCGATCTTCATGGAAATCCCTTTTTCTATATCGCCTAAAAGCTGAAGATCCTTCGTTGCAATAAAGGTTACAGCCAAGCCATTCTCACCCGCTCGCCCTGTACGGCCAATTCGATGGATGTAACTTTCCGCATCTTCAGGAACATCATAATTAAATACATGGGTCACGCCTTCTACATCAAGCCCTCGTGCCGCAACGTCCGTTGCCACTAAGTATTGAAGCTTTGCATCCCTGAAGTTTTTCATGACACGCTCACGCTTTGCCTGTGAAAGGTCCCCATGAAGTTCTTCGGAATTGAAACCTGCTGCTTTTAGAGCATCATTCAAAACTGAAACGCGACGTTTTGTGCGGCAAAATATAATCGCCAAGTATGGCTGTTCTTCTTTGATAATGGTAATTAATGAAGACTGTTTGGCACGATCGGTCGTCTCGATGACAAGTTGCCTGATTTGTTCGACCGTCACTTGCTCAGCTTTTACAGCGGCAGTTAATGGTTTATTCATGTAACGTTTAGCCAGTTGATGAACTTGTTCAGGCATCGTGGCGGAAAAGAGCAAAGTTTGGCGTTCATCTGGAAGTTGTCCCATGATTTCTTCCACTTCTGGCAAAAATCCAATATGGAGCATTTGATCAGCTTCATCCAGCACGAGCGTTTGAGTTTGGGTTAGATCAATGGTGCCTCGACGTAAATGATCCAATAGCCTGCCTGGTGTGGCAACCACTACAGATATATTCCTTGTCAGTTTCTTCATTTGCTGCTCGACATCCTGTCCGCCATAAACAGCAAGCACCTGCAACTCTTCGATTTCATTAGCGAATTTTTTCAATTCCGCAGTGATTTGCAAAGCCAATTCTCTAGTTGGCGTAACGATCAGGGATTGTATGTGGGATGCAACCGGATCGACTTTTTCCAGGATTGGCAACAAAAATGCCAAGGTCTTCCCCGTCCCTGTCTGCGCCTTCGCGATGACATCTCTTCCAGCAAGGATATCTGGTATCGCTTTCTCCTGTATAGGGGTCGGATTGGATATTCCTATTTGCTTTAATATCATGTTAATCGCCGGGCTGACGCCAAGGTCGATGAAATTTGTCATGAATTGTCCTACTTTCTGAATTTCTTCATTTTATTAACTAGTAAATCTTAAGGGAAATGGCATGCAGCTTCCTTCAACTTAAGGTCATTTATCTTATTCTAAGCTATTTGTTAGTATATCATTATCTATTTTCGAGAAAACGTGTCACTTAAAATTTTTCATCCTATTGTACTTTAGTTGCTTTTCTAATATAATTTATAGGATTTATTATCATATAACAATCGAGCTACTTACTTGAAAAAGGGTAAGCGTCTCCTCCTTGTAGAATTATGCAAGGATTTTTTGTATATAAAAAAGGAGTGTCCGCATGTTTAAATTAAAAGAACGGGATTCAAATATCAAGACGGAAGTACTTGCGGGGCTTACAACCTTTTTAACACTAGCTTATATCATCGTTGTAAACCCAATGATTCTTTCTGATGCCGGTGTTCCTTTCGATCAGGCATTCACAGCAACCATAATTGCAATAATAGTCGGGACCCTATGCATGGCCCTATTAGCCAATTACCCGATTATCATAGCGCCTGCCATGGGATTGAATGCTTATTTTGCCTACTCGGTACTGGGAACCCATGATATTACATACACAGTTGCCTTCTCTGCAGTCTTTGTCACCGGTATCATCTTTATCCTTTTATCCCTAACCTCTTTCCGCTCAAAATTGATCGAGGCCATCCCAAATAACTTGAAGCATGCAATCAGTGCCGGAATCGGGCTGTTCATCACCTTTATCGGACTTCGCTTGTCAGGTGTCGTAACACGGCATGAATCCAACCTGGTTACCCTTGGAAGCTTCAGGGACCCTAGTGTGGCGCTTACATTGGTTGGTTTGGTCATAACGATCGTACTGATCGTTCGCAATGTGCAGGGAGCGATATTCATCGGAATGATCGTGACGGCCATAATCGCTTTCTTTACAGGTCAATTGAAAATAGATGGACTAGTCTCCACACCTTCATTACCTGAAGGAATAATTGTCGCCAACCCCATCACATCTATTGCGGATGTCATTAACTACGGGCTTTATGGCGTCGTCTTCTCCATTCTGCTTGTCATGCTGTTTGATACGACCGGAGCTTTATTGGGGATTGTACGTCAAGCAGGATTGTTAAAGGATAATAAGCTAGAAAAATCCGGCAGCGCCTTTTTTGCAGACTCCATCGGCACTACTGTTGGCGCCATGTTCGGTACAAGCCCGACCGCTGCCTCGGTTGAATCTTCAGCTGGGGTAGGGGCAGGCGGCAAGACAGGTTTAACCGCGCTTGTAGTGGCCCTCCTTTTCTTAATAACCGCCTTCTTCAGCCCGTTGATAGGGGCAGTCTCAAATGTAGCTGCAATCACGGCACCAAGCTTGATCATCGTGGGAAGTATGATGATCAAAAGCATAAACGAAATTGACTGGACACACTTCGATGAATCATTTCCAGCCTTTTTGGTCATTGTCGCCATGCCGTTAACATCAAGCATCGCCAACGGGATAGCACTTGGATTCATCGCTTATCCCATTTTAAAAATGGCTAGAGGAAAATTCCGCGAAGTGCATCCGTTCGTGTACATGTTTGCGATTCTATTCCTCTATCAACTGATTTTCTTAGCTTGATCGTTTCAAGAGGGACCCCTGAGGTTCCTCTTTTTTTAATGAATTCCTTTCCAAAAAAGAAGGATATCCAACTTGTCGTCAGATATCCTCCTACATATTCACTGGTTCATTTGATCAAGGAAATCACCCAGGAGATCATCAAGATTTTCCTCTTCCGGTTCCGATTCTTCCTCTTGTTTTGCGGGTTCATCCAAACTCCAATCAAAATCATCCAGATCTTTCTTAGGCAAGTCCTCCCGGACCTCCTCAGCTTCTTGTTCTTCAGGCTCAGCCTGCATAAATGATTCATCATTCGATCCATTACTGTTCAAAGAGGCAAGTAAGGCCGTTGCGCGTAGAGGATCGGATAAAAGGTTGTACATAATCGTTCCAAGCATAGCTTCTGAGTGGGAATGCTTGAGCCAATCACGCTGAGATTTGCTTAGCTTGTTCGGCATGGGCAGGGCAATCATTTCCCGATCCTGATGGGTGGATTGCCCGACTCCATCGAGAACATACTCGGCAATTTTACTGGAAAAATTCCTTCTTTCCGTTTCCTTCAATTTCTGCAGCTGTCTTAACGTATAATCTGATACATCCGAAGGAATACGAAAAGTGATGGCTTGTCCTCTTTTAATTTCAGAAGAAGCTGTTTTTTTCATTCTCTCACCTATTTAATAGAACCCGTTCTTTGTTCTTTCTTCTTTTGCTGGGATTGATTCTGTTCCTTTGAATTCCGTCGGTTGAAATCGGAAATCAATTTATAATAGGCGTTTGCCATCATCCAAACGCTTTCCCGCTCGTCTTCGAAAAAGTCTATATTGTAGCCATCAAAATTTTGATTCAATGTTTTCAAGTAATCTTTCAGGACAATCGATCCCCCGCCGACAAAATAGCAGATTTCCGTTTGAGAATTTTTTTGCCATACGTTACGCAGGTGACGATATTGCTTTTTGGCAAGTTCACCTAAAATGCGGTCAACGATATCATGAACGCTTGTCCTGCTTCCGCGAACCATAATATGATTACGATCATTTTTCTTCGTGATGATTTCAACGACATCGCGCCTGCTATCCAACTCGACACCATGTTTCTTCCTGATTTCTTCACGAATCGATTCAAGTGCTTCAGCTACTCCTAAATTGAATCCTTGCGCCTTGTCATCGTCGACCTTACGATTTTTAATGACCGCGATATCCGTCGATAATCCACCGATATCCTGAATGAGTATTCTTCTATCTATTAATTCACGGTTAATGATATTCAAATCTTTATCCATGACCAAATTTATGTATGCAGCGAAGCCCTCTGGATAGACTTTCACTTCATCGAACTTGATATTCACCTTCATGCCTTGATATTTAGGAGTAATTAAAAATTCCACCTGATGGACGGAACCAAGTAATTTCGAGCGGTACCCAACGTCTTTCCCTTCTTTAACCTCCCGAAGTGGCAACCCTGTTCCAAGCGTATAGTTGGCTTCCACAACGTTATTCACTTTTTTGAATGTATCGTTGTTCCCCAACTTGGCAGCGTCTAATGCCAAAGCCGCAAAAAGCATGACTAATGTTTGATCTTCTTCCGATTTACTGCTTCCTAAATCAAGTTCTGTTGGATTATCACTTTTTGTTGCCAAGTTTCCAACGCGATAAATCGCATTATTGTCTTGCAGAGCCGGTGAATGGACCCTAATATGAATCCCTTCCAATGGGTTTTTTTCATTAAGTTCCTCAATCCCAATGACCGGACGGTCCTCTATGTCTTTTGCAATGACATTTGGTATATATAGTTCAGACTCTAGCTTTCCAAAAATAGCTTTGATAGCATCATTTCCTACGTCTACTGCTGCGATTCTAGAACTCATCTAAAAACATCCCCTTTTTATAGAAAAAAATTTAGTGAAGCATTCCCTTTAAGGATAGGAAAAGTTTCCACGATAGTCAATGCTTCATTAGTAATAGCTATATTTGTCGAATTGTTTTCAAATTGTTTACAATAGGAACAAATATGTATACACCTTATATATAGCTATGTGTACGCGTTTGTACACACGTATACGTAATTGTGTACGATGTGTCTTTTTTTGTTTACACGTATACACTTTTGTACACAAACCATATATTGTATTTTTAATTGATCTTTCTCCCTGCAAAAATAAGCGTATAAATAGCGAGTTTGGTTATGGTAATAAATGGACAACTCACCTATATTCAAGCGAATACCGATGAATATAAAAGTAAAATTCAAGGCTATGTTACAGGTACAGGTTGATATTTTGTAAATAACTATATCCTATGTGAAATTAAAAGCGTTTCTATTGGTCATCCTGATATTAATGCTAAAATAAATATGAGATTGTGAAGGTCTCCCCTGAAAGTAAGCGATTATTACTTGGCGGATGAAGAATATATAGGAACATCGATTACGGGGTTAATTGATGATTTGAAAAGGCATAAGATGTTTATAACCTAGCATAAGAAAGAAGAGTATCAAGAATCAATTGATAAAATCTCCAATCCTAATATAAAACAAATTTTTCTTATTAGTGATTAAATGTGAAAATTTTGTTCAACTAACTTGCTACTTTAGTAAACTGACAGCTCATTTTAATGTTCCAATTTGAAATAGAAGGCGGTGTTTCTAAGTCTTAACGTTTCTGCGGTTTCCCAAGTTCCGTGAACACTCGCTATGATAAGCATTACCTTTTTCTTACTCAAATCACTTTCCATTTTTCTATTGTCAAGGAACAGAAACCACACTAAATATAGCTGTAAATATTTCTTAGATACTCCATTAAATCGACTCAACCATTTCTTTAGTCGGGAATGTAATTATTTATATTATTAAGATGATAGATGCCTTTCTTGACGTATTCTTTCTTACTGCCATTTATGATAATGTGTTCAACATCGTTTTTAGTCGAATAAGATTTATAAGAATGATGAGCATCAGAAATAAGCACCATATCACTTTGGAAATACGTTGTAAGGGTTGTATCAATTTGCTCTGTTAGAATTCTACCTGAACCGACACACTTCGAGAGGGTTGTTTTGTTTCGGTCTATTGCGACCGAGACACAGAATTGTTCATTGGAGATACCTCTCTTAGTAGCTGAGCCACCACGTTTTCTTGATTTACGGTTCGAAATACCCTTTCGATCTATATGACTTTCTAAGAAATAGGTTTCATCTACTTCTACTATTCCTTCAAATGTACCCACACTTTCTTTCACAAGAGCTGATAACACTTTATGTCTCCAGTAAAAGCAGTTACGTGAGTAATACCAATAATTTCAGCAGTTTTACGAAGAGATAAACCTTTCAGCATACATTCAATAAACCCGATCCATTTGTCTGCCTTTTTCGAACGATACATAGGGGAGTTTGTCAAATGGTAGCTCAATTCAAGACACTTTGCACTTATAACGTTGACGACCATTTCGCTTACCCTAGCAAACAACTGACATACTTCCACAATGTCGGCAATGAAAGCCGTGATAAAACTTCCAGGATACCACAAATGATTACGGTTTATTAAAAAACAACCAAGAACTTTAACATAGCAAAACCTATCGAAACTAGCCATTCGCGGGGATTATGCAGAAGAAATCCCTTTCTCCTTTCCTTGTAAATCTTCCATGATCCAAGCACAGTTTCACCCCTCTAAAATTTTTAACGGCCCTCCTCTCCACGATTCTGGAGGCTGAAAAAGTTTCCACGATAGTCAACCCTTCATTAGTTGTAGTTATATTTGTCGAACTGTTTTCAAATTGTTTACAAAAGGAACAATTTTGTATACACCTTATACATAGCCATGTGTACGTGTTTGTAAACATGTATACATATTTGTGTACTTCCCATCTATTTTTGTTTACATGTATACATATTTGTAAACAAACCAAATAATGTATTTTTTTAATCTTTCTTCTTACAAAAATTAGCGTATAAAATGCGGATTTGGGTATGGTAATAAATGGACGATTCACTAACTGAACTGTATGGAGGTATTCAAATGACTGAAAAAAATACAGACCTTCCCCGATTTCCGGAACCCTATTGGCGCAGTGCGTTAACTTTCCCTTCTTTTTCTAAACTAGATACAGATATAACCACTGATGTCTTAATAGTAGGTGGTGGAATTACTGGAATCACTTCAGCTTATTTACTAGCTAAACAAGGTGTTAAAGTCACACTGATTGAAGCAGGCGAAATCCTTACTGGAACAACAGGACACACTACAGCAAAAATCACGGCCCAGCATGGCCTGATTTACGACCAGTTGATCACTGACCATGGTGAAGAGAAGGCCAAACTTTATTATGAAGCCAATACTGATGGAATGGACCTAATCAAAGACTTGATAGAGGAACATTCCATTGAATGTAATCTGACTGCACAGGATGCCTATATTTACGCAAATACGGATGAATATAAAAGCAAAATTCAAAAAGAACTGAGAGCCTATCAAAAACTTGGGATTCGAGGCGATTATGCAGAAGAAATCCCATTCTCCATTCCTTGTAAAGCTGCTGTGATCATGAAAGATCAAGCACAGTTTCACCCGTTAAAATACTTAACTGCCCTCATTTCGACAATTCTCGAAGCAGGAGGCACCATTTATGAACGGACCACGGCAATGAAGATTGAAGACGGCGATCCACCAACCGTTCTGACGGATACCGGACATACTATCAAAAGCAATCAGGTTATCGTCGCCTCCCACTTTCCTTTTAATGATGAAGCGGGCTTATACTTTGCCCGTGTTCATGTAAAAAGATCATATGTACTTGGAATTAAGACTGAACAGGAATATCCTGGTGGGATGTATTACAGTGCCGACAGCCCTACCCGTTCCCTTCGCTATACGGAATTGGACAATGGGGAAAAACTTATACTGGTTGGCGGAGAAGGCCATAAAACGGGGCAGGGAATCTCGACAATCGAGCATTATGAAGCCCTGAAGGACTTCAGTGCCCAGTATTTCGATGTGAAGGACATTCCCTACCGCTGGTCGGCACAAGATATTGTGACACCGGATAATATCCCCTTTGTCGGTCCAGTGACACCCAATCATCAAAACGTCCTGATAGCTACCGGCTATGCGAAATGGGGAATGACGAATGGATCGATTGCTGCCAAAATCTTGACTGACCGGATTTTGCAAAGAGATAACCGGTATGCGGAATTGTATAATCCTGCCCGTTTAAAAGGCGTGAAAAATATGATTCAAGATAATGCTGATGTGGCGAAGCATCTGATTAAAGGCAAATTGGCCGTCATTGATAAAACGCCAGAAGACTTAGGCATCGATGAAGGGGCAATCGTGAAGGTGAATGGAGACAAAGCTGGGTGTTACCGTGATCATGATGGCCAGCTGCATATAGTCGATTCCACATGTACACACATGGGATGCGAGGTTGAATGGAATAGCGGCGACCGTACTTGGGACTGCCCATGCCATGCCTCCCGCTACTCTATCACTGGTGAAGTTTTAAATGGCCCTGCTGTCGAACCATTGAAAAAAATACGCTAATGGTCAATTTGTGATTTTATCTAATAGTCGACTAGGTCTGCTGTTTTCCTTATACTAAAGTTACTGCATGAACGAATGGTTGCAAATAACTCTAAAAAGGATTGAATCGAATATGAATGGTAAAAATCGAAAAGATATTACACCAGGCACCTCTGTGGACATTGTACTTAAGGCGGATCAACGCAGCGGAAAACTGACGAGCGGCACTGTAAAGGATATTTTAACCAACTCCAGCAGTCACCCTCATGGAATTAAAGTAAGATTGACTGATGGCCAGGTTGGCAGGGTTCAAGTCATTCATAAGTAATGTGCACTCGGTCCAGGCCGAGTGTATTTTTTTGATTTTCAGAAGGAATCGTTAACGAGGTGGATATTTCAATCATGTTTCCCGCTCATACTTCGTACAATAGGGTTGAGATTATCTCTTTTAAAAAGGCTGGTGTCAAAATGAATCAAGAATATAATGCCCCTGATCGGAATGATTACCGAAATGATGAACATACATTGAAAGTTTCCGGCTCAGAGACGCTCTCTGCTGCCCCGGATCAAGCGACGATCACCCTTGGGGTCATAACAGAGGATGAAGACCCGCAAAAGGCCCAGCAGGCCAATTCCCAAGCAATTGCAAATGTCATCGAATCACTTAAATCCGCTGGCATTCCTGAAGAGCAATTGAAAACGAGTGATTACAGAATCGATCCACAATATGATTATATTGACGGAAAAGAATTGTTCAAGAACTACAAAGTCCAGCACATCCTCCAGGCCCAAACGACCGACATCGAAAAAATCGGCAGCATAATCGACACGGCAGTCAGAAGCGGTGCCAACTCAATAACAAGCATCCGCTTTTCCTTATCCAATCCAGAAGCTTACTATAACCAAGCACTCTCGCTCGCTTTAAATAATGCATACGAAAAAGCACTCTCGATGGCTCGAACACTGGGAATCTCACTGAACCCAGTCCCTACTAAGGTTGAAGAGGTATCTGAAACGGCAACTCCAATGCTTTACCAAACAAGTACCTTTTCAAAAATGGCGACTACCCCGATTCAGCCTGGAGAATTGAACATCACTGCCTCAGTAAGAGTCGAGTATACGTATTAAAGCACTCATTCCATATAAAAACCCCCTTGGAGCAAACCAAAGGGGGTTTTTCACTTTAAAAGACTACCGTTTTATTTTCATGAACAAGGACCCGGTCCTCCAAATGCCATTTAACGGCACGTGCCAGCACCCTGCGTTCAGCGGAACGACCGATTTTCTTCATATCCTCTGCAGAATCACGATGATCCACACGTTCAATATCCTGCTCGATGATTGGTCCTTCATCCAAATCATTCGTCACATAATGAGAAGTCGCCCCTATCAGCTTGACCCCGCGGTCATATGCTCTTTCATAAGGCCTTGCACCAATGAATGCAGGTAAAAATGAATGATGGATATTGATGATTTTATTTGGATGGGCGGCTACGAAATCCGGCGTCAGGATCTGCATATACCTAGCTAGTACAATTAGGTCTACATTGTATTCTTCCAGAAGTCCAAGCTGCTTTGTCTCCACTTCCTTGCGTATATCCTTATTTGCAGGAATATAATAAAAAGGGATCCCCATCGATTCGACAATTTGCCTCGTATCTTCATGATTACTGATGACTAGCGCAATATCGGCTAATAAATCCCCGCTTTGCCACTCCCAGAGCAATTCCAGTAAGCAGTGCGGTTCTTTGGAGACGAAGATTGCCGTCCTCTTCAAATCACTCACATGATTAAGTGTCCATTCCATCGAAAACTTTGTCGAAACTTCATGAAAGGCCACTTCCATATCCGCTGCCCTATCCTTTAATCCTGGGCAATCGAATTCAATCCTGGTAAAAAAGGTGCCGCCCTCAGGGTTCAACGAATACTGGCTCAACTCGACAATATTTGCATCATATTCTTTAAGAAAGGCCGTAACTGTCGAAACAATCCCTGGTTGGTCCGGACATTTTATAATTAAACGGCCTCTATCTTGATTTTTTTCACGAAATTCCTCTAACTGCTCTTGCACAAAGTTGCTCACCATTTTCCCAACTGCCCTTCTTCTATTTTGCTACATTATACTTCAATTCATAGGCAAAATTAAAGTCAGTCAATTAATTAAGGATTTGCGTGAAGGCCGCTACTATTTTATCCCCTTTTTAATAGATACTATTCCCGGATATCTTTTACTAATGTTTTAGACAAGCTAAATAATAGAAGTGATCTAGTTATGAGAATGAAAAGATACCATTAGTTCTCATCCTCTATTAAAAGGCACTATCATTCTTCCAATAAATAACTGGTGAATTTAAAGGAAATGAAGGCAAAGGCCGAGAACCTTTAAGAGTGCATAATAAAAGGGATTTTTTATGAAAAAATGGTCTGTGCATGTCCAAGTTTTTTTACTTCAGGATAATTTCCCTAGTGATTGAGGTTATCCACTACCTCATAAGGGTATAGACCATTCGATTAGTTTTTTTCAAAGGGGGAAATGAAATTATCATGAAATCATCCGTTACATTCATTCTATCCATACTGGTCATTCTTGGACTTTTGTCCGGCTGCGCTGAAAAAGACCAGCTAGAGGATGGGAGTAAGCTGATCAATAAGGATCAGTTTGTTTTCGCTGCATCAGGTGAATTCAAACCATTCAGTTATGTCAATGATGACATGACCGTAACAGGATTCGATATTGAAGTCGGCGATGCCATTGCCAAGGAACTCGATTTAGAGCCGGTGCCTAAACGGATAAAATTCAAAGGTATCGTGGAAGGTGTCAAAACCGGTCGGGCAGATGCCGCGGTTGCCAGTCATACGATCAATGAACAACGAAGTAAACATGTTGCCTTCTCCACCCCTTATTACTACTCAGGTCCTCAAATTTTCGTCCGTAAAGATAGTGATATTAAAACAGTGGAGGATTTAAAGGGAAAGGAAGTTGCGGCTTCTAAAGGCTCCACATACGCAACCACAGCAGAAAAGTATACAAACAATGTAAAAACCTATGACAGTGATATCACCGCCCTTAAAGCATTGAGCGGAGGACGTCATGATGCCGTCATCACCGACTTTGTAACCGGCAAGGAAGCGACCAAGGAAGGTTTCGACATCGAAGGACGACAATTGATCGAACGAAGCGAGCAGGCCATCGTACTGCCTAACGACAACCCACAGCTGCTTGCACGCATCAATGAAGCACTTGAAAACCTCCGGGAAGATGGAACACTTGCAAAAATCAGCAAAAAGTACTTTGGTGAGGATATCACAACAAAGCCTGAATAAAGATTGATAGAAAGGGAGTCATTACATTGCCAAGTTTTTCACATTTTTTTGATACATTATTTAGCTCCTCAGACGTATTCATCCGAGCCATGCTCCTCACTTTGGAACTGACGGTAGTCTCCATATTGGTAGGAATCGTCATCGGGTTGCTATTTGCACTTTTAAAAATATCCAATATAAAAATTCTTGCGTGGATTTCAGATACATATGTATTCCTGGTACGGGGAACACCACTTATCGTACAGATATTCATACTCTATTTCGGTATCAGCAATCTCTTTTTACTACCAGACTTCTGGGCGGCGTCACTTGCCCTTGCCTTCCATAATGGGGCTTATATCTCCGAAATATTGCGTGGTACGATTCAATCGATCGACAAAGGCCAAATGGAAGCCGGACGCTCTCTTGGCATGAGCAATTCACTCGCATTAAGACGAATTATCTTGCCTCAGGCCTTCCGTCGCGCATTGCCGCCGCTAGGCAACCAATTCATCATCGGACTGAAGGATTCATCACTGGCAGCCTTCATATCCATGAATGAGCTGTTTAACGTAGCCACCACGTTAGGTTCGAATAATTTCGATGAAATGACGTATTTATTGATTGTAGCGGTCTACTACTTGATTCTTGTGGCATTCCTGACCATTATCGTCAATTTATTCGAAAAGAAACTGTCCATAAGTGATCGATAGGGGGAATTGAAATGGAACAAAAAGAAATGATTCGCATTAGGAATCTAAATAAATCGTATGGAAACCTGCATGTACTCAAAGATATTGATATGAAGGTACTGGATAGCGATGTAGTCTGTCTGATCGGACCAAGCGGTTCCGGAAAAAGCACCCTGCTCCGCTGTTTGAATTATTTAGAGAAGAAAGACAGCGGGCAAATCCTCATTGAAGGAACGGAGGTCACACCGGGTACCCATGATATTAATAAAATCCGTGAGAAAGTCGGAATGGTTTTTCAGCATTTCTATCTCTTCCCGCACATGACCGTCCTTGAGAATGTCATCGAAGCGCCGACTCACGTCAAAAAGGTCCCGAAGGCACAGGCGATTGAAGAAGCAAAAGCATTGCTTGCCAAAGTCGGCTTATCAGATAAAGCGGATGTTTATCCAAGCAAGCTCTCAGGCGGCCAGAAACAGCGTGTTGCCATAGCCCGCGCCCTTGCCATGAAACCTGATATCCTACTCTTTGATGAGCCTACCTCCGCTCTGGATCCCGAACTTGTCGGGGAGGTTCTGGCTACGATGAAGGAACTTGCGTTGGAGGGGATGACAATGGTAGTCGTTACACATGAAATGAGCTTTGCCCGTGAAGTTGGCGATTGGATTGTCTTCATGCATGATGGGAGGGTTGTCGAAAGCGGACCGCCAAAAGAATTCTTCACAAATCCAAAAGAAGAGCGGACAAAAGAGTTCTTGCAAACGACAGTCTTTTGATCTGGCGGGAACAATTCGTTCTTCATTGCCGATAATCCGGCCTTAACCGTGGAGATTTCGGTATTCTCCACCGATATCCGGGCCTTGAGCCCGGACATCATTATAAGCAATACAGGCGTAAATTCCTGTATTGCTTATTTTGTATATAAACCAGTCTGGGATTCGCTTCTTTCATTGCCAGTTAGATAGTTTCCTCGATTAAAAGATAAAAGTTTCAGGGATATTTTCTTAACTGATTGCACAAACTAAATACTTAATGAAATGGTTTCAGAACGTATCCCAAAACCCCGATTCCGGCTCAAACATGGAAAAATATCTGTATTTATGGTATATATACAGGTAAAATTAAAAGAAGTATATAAATGAAAGAGGTCGAATTCTGTTGGAAAATAACTCTTCGAATTTTATTAAAAATATTATAAAAGATGATCTAGAGTCCGGAAAACATGATCATATCATCACCCGCTTCCCTCCTGAGCCAAATGGATATTTACATATCGGACACGCCAAATCAATCATATTGAATTTTGGAGTAGCTGATGATTTCAATGGTAAAACAAACCTTCGATTCGATGATACCAATCCATTGAAAGAAGATATCGAGTATGTCAATTCCATTAAAGAAGATGTTAAATGGCTTGGTTACGACTGGGATAACCTTTTCTTCGCTTCCGACTATTTCGATGAAATGTATAAAAGAGCTGTCTTGCTCATCAACAAAGGACTGGCATATGTGGACGACCTTAATGCCGACCAAATCCGTGAATATCGCGGAACGCTGACCGAGCCGGGGAAAGATAGCCCCTACCGCAATCGAACAGTCGAGGAAAACCTTGAACTATTTGAAAAGATGCGCAGCGGCGAATTCGAGAACGGCACAAAAGTATTGCGTGCAAAAATCGATATGAGCTCACCTAACATTAATCTGCGCGATCCTGTTATATACCGTATTTCCCATACTGAACACCATAATACAGGCAACAAATGGTGCATATACCCAATGTATGCCTTTGCTCATCCCATTGAGGATGCCATCGAGGGTGTCACCCATTCCATTTGTACACTTGAGTTCGAAGATCAACGCCCGCTTTATGACTGGATCGTTGAGAATTGTGAAATGGAAAGCAAACCAAAACAATATGAATTTGGCCGTCTTAACCTGACCAATACCGTAATGAGCAAGCGAAAACTGAAGCAGCTTGTCGATGAGGGCTTCGTGGATGGCTGGGACGATCCACGGATGCCTACCGTATCAGGCCTTAGAAGACGCGGATATACACCCGAAGCGATTCGTGCATTCTGCCAAGAGATTGGTGTTGCAAAAACCAGCGGTGTCGTAGACTCTCAAATGCTCGATCATTTCGTGCGGGAAGACTTAAAGCTGAAAGCTCCACGGACAATGGCTATTCTAAATCCACTTAAAGTGGTCATCACCAACTATCCGGAAGGAGAGGTTGAATGGCTGGATGCTGAGGTCAACCCGGAGGTTCCGGAAATGGGCACGCGACAAATTCCTTTCTCACGTGAAATATATATTGAACAGGACGATTTCATGGAAAACCCGCCGAAAAAGTATTTCCGACTTTTCCCGGGCAATGAAGTCCGTTTAAAACATGCTTATTTCATTAAATGTGAAGAAGTGATAAAAGACGAAGCCGGCAACGTCATCGAACTTCGCTGCACGTATGACATTGAAACGAAAAGCGGATCTGGTTTCACTGGCCGTAAAGTAAAAGGTACTTTGCACTGGGTCGAAGCTTCACAAGCCGTTTCAGCAGAGTTCCGTAATTACCAGCCTTTAATTTTGGATAAGGAAAATGAAGAGGAAGAAGAAAAATCATTCTTGGAGCGGGTAAACCCTGAATCCATAGAAATTTTACAAGGGTTTGTCGAGCCTAACATGAAAGATGTTAAGCCTCAGGATAAATTCCAATTCTTCAGACATGGCTATTACAATGTTGATTCCAAACTCACTAGCGCCGATCACTTGGTCTTCAACCAAATTGTTGGATTGAAAAGTTCCTTTAAATTATAAAATCACCGAAAAGAACCAGGTCCCTAAGTAGGATTCTGGTTCTTTTTCACTCTCAACCCACATCTATCAATTACCCTCGTAAAGTTTGATCCCTTGCTTGGCAAGAGCCTGTTTTAGTGTTCCATGAGTCGAAACCTGACTAAAATCAAGACCTAACTGAATCGATGTCTGGGCCACTTCAGGGCGAATTCCTGAAATGGTCGATTGTATGCCTAACAAGTTCAGGGTACTTATCAATTGGTAGACCTGATGGGCAACCATCGTATCCAAAAGGGAGACTCCCGATAAATCGATGAATAAGTGAGAAACATTTTTGCTAATGCATTTGATTGGAGTCTTATCCAAAATTTCCTTTGCACGGAAGGTATCGATTTCACCGATTAACGGCAATACCGCAATGGCGTCAACAATCGGAATGACAGGTGCTCCTAATTCATTTATCAGATTCTGTTGAGCTCGCAAACGCTCACTTGTCAAAAGATAATACTGCACAGTGAACTCGCGGTTCAATTGATCGAATGCGCGATTAATAAGCTGGCTCCACCGAATGATTGTTTCCTTCGTAATTTCCACATCATCCTGAAGCATATAGTCAGTGATAAAACCCCAGTATGTTTCCCGCACCTTATTAAGCGCTTCCAATACTTCATAAATAGGCGTATCCGATTCAACCCTGCTTTTCGCGACGAGTGTTGCCCACTGATCCATACTTTCTACAAAAGCCGTTTTATCCTCAAGTAAAGCATTGGTCACTGTCTTGATGGTCAACGTGTTCTGTTTCCAAAGGAGCTCCTCAACTCCTTCATCACTATCCACTGAATAGATCGACCCAATCTGCCTTTCGCGTAAAGCCAGCCAGTTTTCTGTAATTGTGGAAGAGTTATCAAGTATGTATCGGTATAAATCCTCATCTAATTTGTTCATATTTGTTCCCCTATCTAACTATTTATTTCATTTTAAAAAGCAATAATAAATCGCCATATCCCTCTCTCTCCATTTCATTTCTAGGGATGAATCGAAGGGCTGAAGAGTTTATGCAGTATCTCGTGCCTTTAGGACTGGGGCCATCAGGAAAAACATGTCCAAGATGTGAATCAGCATCCCTGCTGCGTACTTCGGTCCGGGTCATCCGATGGCTGAGATCCACTTTTTCATTGACACTTGCTGACATGATGGGCTTCGTGAAGCTCGGCCACCCACATCCGCTATCATACTTATCCCTTGAACTGAATAGAGGCTCCCCAGAAACGACATCCACATAAATGCCTTCTTCAAAGTTATTCCAATAAGCATTTTCAAAGGGAGGCTCCGTGCCATTTTCCTGGGTGACATGAAACTGACTCTCGGTTAAGGTCGTTCTAAGATGTGCATTATCCTTAGGCCAATTTTCTTTTATGAAAGCATCACGTCCTGATCCCCTAAGATACAGCGCATAACGAAATTGATTTTTTCGATGGAAATCTTGATGGTATTCCTCAGCCGCGTAAAATTGCCCTGATGGTAAAATACCCGTCACAATAGGTTTTTCAAACCGCCCGCTCATCATTAAATCTTCCTTTGACCGCTCTGCCTCTTGTTTCTGACGTTCATTAAGATAGAAAATGGCTGCCTTATATTGCCTTCCTCTATCGGAGAACTGTCCACCGTCATCTGTAGGATCAATTTGCTTCCAAAATATCTCTAATAATGCTTTATAGGAAATGATTGATGGATCGAATACCACTTGAACCGCTTCAACATGATCAGTCGAACCAGTAATCACCTGTTTATAACTTGGTGCGACTGAATTACCGCCTGTATAACCCGATGTCACTCTAATAATTCCATCCATTTCATCGAAGGGAGCAACCATACACCAAAAGCAGCCTCCAGCAAAGATTGCCGTTTCATTCTCCTCCTTCATTGTCCTCCTCACTCCCTTTTCCATTTCATGACCAGTCATTTTATGTATTATATATCAGCACGCAAATTACCTTCAAATTCCAAAAATAAAAGAGGCACTTAGGAGTAAACCCAAGTGCCTCTTATCAATACCGTTACTTAAAGTATCACACTGACGATGATTGCTGATAGGATGCTGACAAGAGTCGCACCGTATAGCAACTTCAAGCCGAAACGTGCCACAACATTTCCTTGTTTTTCATGTAGGCCTTTAACAGCACCTGCAATGATTCCGATAGATGAAAAATTCGCGAATGAAACCAAGAAAACCGAAACGATTCCTACCGTCCTTTCGCTCAAGGCTGCTGATGCGTCCCCTAAGCTCAGCATGGCAACAAATTCATTAGTTACTAGCTTTGTCGCCATGATACCGCCTGCAGTCACGGTTTCTGAAATCGGTATCCCCATGATAAAGGCAAACGGGGCAAAAATATACCCCAAGATGTCTTGGAAACTGATGCCGATGATCATATCGAATAAGCTGTTGATTCCTGCAATTAGTGCAACGAAACCAATTAACATCGCGGCTACAGTGATAGCAACCTTAAATCCATCCATGATATATTCCCCAAGCATTTCGAAGAAAGACTGCTTCTCTGCCCCTACTTCAACAGGGAGAATATCATCTTCATCCGTTACCGTATAAGGGTTAATAATGGATGCAATGATAAATCCGCCAAACATGTTAATAACAATAGCCGTCACAACATACTTTGGTTCAATCATGGTCATATAAGCACCGACAATCGACATCGATACGGTTGACATGGCTGACGCACAAAGCGTATACATACGTGATGGCGGAATGGAACCCAGTTGCTTCTTCAAGGTTATGAAAACCTCGGATTGGCCGACAATTGCTGATGCGACCGCATTGTAAGATTCCAATTTCCCCATTCCATTAACCTTACTCAGCAGGAATCCTATCCACTTCATGATGAAAGGAAGGATTTTGAAGTGCTGTAATATCCCGATTAATGCCGAGATGAATACGATAGGAAGAAGGACATTTAAAAAGAAGGGCGATGCTCCTTCGTTTACAATCCCACCGAATACAAATGTAATCCCTTCATTTGCCCATTCTAATAGTTTTCCAAAACCATCGGCAATCGAATTGATGATCACTAAACCAAACTTCGTATTTAATAATAGATAAGTTAAAATAAGCTGCAAGATCACCATGAGGATAATCGGTTTAATTTTAACTTTCTTCCGGTCACTACTCGCTAATAAAGCTAGTCCAAAAACAATGAGCAGTCCTAAAATTGCTATCAGAAATTTCATATTCTGCCTCCACTAAGGTGAATTTAATGATCGTGCATTAAGAATAGGGTACCCTCAAAAAATTTATGCAAACGTTTTCTCTTTTATCCAAAATACTTGTACGTACCTCTCAGAAGTATATATTAAACCAATATTTTTTCAAGTGCAATTATTATTTCTCTTTTTATACTAACAATTAGTGACAATATTGGATTTCGTGCATTAAAAAAGAAGGTTTCCCCCAAAAGGAACCTTCTCTTTTAGCAACCGAAACATCAGCTTTCCTTGAAACATGTTTTTATAAGGATGGACTTTTTAGGCTGCCGTTTTTCTGGACATCACAGATATCACCAAGCCTGCGCCTCCAATCACAAAGATGATGATGGATGTAGCCAAGCCGCCTGCCCCTTGATAAAAGTCGATAAATTGGCCTGCAAAAGAGTCTCTGCCTTGAAAACCGCCCCCGCTTGGCATCTCTCCTGGAGTTCCAGCGCCTTGGGGAGTTGCCCCCATATTGCCCTGTGTAACATTAGTTGTCGTTTCCGTAGTTGAATCATCGGTTGCAGAACTGCTATTAGTTGAATTTTCCGTACCATCGGATTCTGTTGTGTTGCGGTCAGCAGGCTGACCCATCATCGCCTGACGATTCATGGGTTCATTGCCGCTTCCATTCACATACATCATGATCCCGATAACTGCTTGTGCCATTAAAAGGATCGAAGCCAATATTCCAACCAAAAAGTGTAACTTACCAAGTCTTTTCATCATTGATTCTCCTCCAAAATTTTCTTATAAAAAGATTATCTAAAAAGACCCTTAATTTTTCCTTAAGTAACAAGGAAAAAAGTAAGGGTCTTTACTATTGGATGACATCTTACGTTAATTTTTCTTTTGATTTCTAGGAAAAGTGATTTCAAAACGGGTGTGTTCATTCTGTACACTCGTAACCTTGATGGTTCCTTGATGTGTGTTTACAATCCACTTAGCAATAGATAAACCTAAACCGGAGCCTTCATTTGCTGAACGGGATTGCTCCACTTGATAAAAACGATTAAAAATCAAAGGGATTTCTTCCTGTGGAATGCCCTTTCCATTATCCTCTACAGAAAGAATGATGGATGAAGCATTCTTGATGCAGGAAAGGGATATTTCCCCGCCTACCTCCGTGAACTTCATGGCATTATCCACCAATATCACCAATAGCTGATGAATCCTCTCTTTATCCCCAAGAAACACGACTTGTTCGGGAGCATGGCTAGTTATTGATTTTTCTTGAAAAGAAGCAATATCCGTATATTGTTCCACTATATCCATAAGTAAGTCATCGAGGAAAAAGTTCGATTTTTTAACCTCCATTTGATTCGAATCCGTTCGGGTCAAGGTTAAAAGACCGTTAACTAGCTTATTCAATCGGCGGACTTCTTTTGAAATGATGGATATATCGACGGCCTTTTCCTCGATTGTCGCGTTCGGTGATTGAAATAGCAATTCAGCCCGCGATTGAATGACGGCAAGCGGCGTTCGGATTTCATGCGAAGCATCCGAGACAAACTGCTGCTGCTGATCCCAGGATTTCTTGACCGGGATCAGGGCCCGTCCTGCCAGAAGATAGCCTGCGCCTACCGCAACCAAACTTCCAATTCCTCCACCAACGAATAATATGAGCAACAAGCGATCGAGCATATCTTTTTCTGTATCCACATTCCTGATGAATTGTACGGCCATCTCTCCATAATCCGTATCGACCTTGGTGGAAAGTGCACGATACGTGTATCCATTTACCGATATTTCTTCAATCTCATCAAAAGTTTTAGGGAAAAATTGCTGTTCATTGACCTTAAAAAAATGGTCTTCACTCAGTCTTGGCTCAATGATCGTATCATCCGGTCCCCAAACGATGACACTTGGTCCCGGTCCTAAGAGAAACTCACCTTGCGGACGTCCGCCCGGCATGCCCCCATGATTGAAATCCCTGTAATCCTTTTTAAGTGAATCATTGACATCCCTATAGATCTGATTTTCCGTATAGAAATAAATCGTTCTGCTTAATATGGCTATTAAGACAATAAAGACGATAGAATTCAATAATGTTAGTTGAAGCCGTGTTTTTTGGAACATAATGATCCCCTTATGGTTGTTTTAACATATAACCAATACCCCGAACGGTTTGAATATCTTTATGATAATTGAAAGGTTCCAATTTTTTTCTAAGGTGATGGATGAACACTTCCACAATGGCAATCGTCGTATCTGAATCAAACCCCCAAATGCGGTCGAAGATCTGCTCTCGGGTCAATATTTTCCCATTATTCTGAATGAGATACTCAAGTAATTCATACTGTTTCAAGGTCATTTTAATGATCTTTCCATCAACCAATATATCCTTTTCTCTTTCCAACAATTCAATTCCACGATACTTCACATGCTGCTCTAATGATAAAATACCACTCCTGCGAAGGAGAGCACGTATCCTGGCTTTAAGTTCTGGTGCTTGAAACGGCTTGACTAAATAATCATCGCCCCCCATCTCCAAGCCTCTGACACGATCCTCAAGCGCATCTTTTGCCGTCAAAAACAATACGCTTGTATCGATCCTTGCTTCCCTGATTTTCCGAACAATTTCAAATCCATCCATTCCCGGAAGCATTACATCCAATATAATGATATCGTATATACTTTGCAGGGCCATGAATAATCCATCATCCCCATTATTCGCTGTATCGACTTCATATTCATCCGTCAGAATTTGCCGGATCGATTCTAATAATGAAACATTATCTTCAACCACCAAAATCTTCATATAGAGTTCCCCTCCTGACCGTTTCAATTGCGATATATGTTGATTTTATCCTTTTTCATAAGCAAAAGAAAGCGGGCTTATTATAGCCGCTTTCCTAAAATTTGCATATTCATTCGTGACGCAGTGCCTGGATTGGATTCAATTTAGATGCCTTATTTGCAGGAAAAACGCCAAAGATTATACCGATTAATATGGAGAATAAGAAAGCCAACAGTGTCACCGACCATGAATAACTAATCGTTAAAGTTGAAAAAACGGAAACCAATTTAGCGATCCCCAATCCAATTCCAACACCCAACAACCCTCCTAAGCAGCTCAAGGACATCGCTTCAATTAAAAACTGAAGAAGGATGGATTTCCGATTCGCACCAATTGCTTTTCTAATCCCTATTTCTTTCGTCCTCTCCGAGACGGAGACCAACATGATATTCATGATTCCAATACCGCCTACAAGTAACGAAATGCTCGCTATACCGCCAAGCATGAGAGTGAAGGTATCCGAAACAGAGCTCATTGTATCCATCAGATCTTCCTGATTGGACACCGAATAATTGTCACTCTGCTCCGGGAATGATGTAGTCATCGTCCCTTGTACCTGGTACATCGCCCTCTCTACGATATTCTCATTTTTGGCTTTTAAATATACCGTTCCGATTGTTGTGCTGCCCGTAGCCCGTTCGGCAGTAGTGATCGGTGCAATGATTACATCATCACCGCTCGAACCCATTGAGGTGCCGACTGACTTCAAAACACCGATCACTCGATAGGAAACACCGCCGATAAGAACGCTCTGGTCCACCGCTTTTTGATTTTCAAAAAGCGTATCAGCTGTATCTGACCCCAAAACAACAACCTTAGAACGTAACTCCGTTTCCATATCCGTTAAAAAGCGGCCTTGACTAAGCTCTAAATCCCTCACTGATAAGTAGGAAGAAGTTGTGCCTGTCATTGAAACCTGTGCCGAAGCTTCACCGTTTTTAGCATAAACTCGTCCAGTGACAACAGGCGCAACATCCGATATCCCGTCCAAGTCTTTAAACTGTTCGATTATGTCATCCGTCAGCTTCACGGAATCCGTATCCGTAACACTTACCGTTAACAGGTTCGTTCCCAAGCTGTTGATCTCATCCTGAACGGACTGTGAGGAGCCCTGTCCAATCGAAACCAGGACAATCACAGAGGCAACTCCAATAATGATCCCAAGCATCGTTAAAAATGCACGGACTTTATTGGTTTTGATACTGCGTATAGCCATCTTCACTGATTCGCTCAGGTTCAATCCAATCACCTCCGTTTTCAAATAGCTGACCATCCTGAATCCGAACGACACGTGTAGCTTCTTTTGCCACTTCCAAGTCGTGCGTTATAAGAATGATTGTTTGTCCCTGTTGGTTTAAATCTTTCAGCATTTGCAACACTTCTTTACTCGTCTTACTATCAAGAGCCCCTGTCGGCTCATCCGCCAATAAAACGGGAGGGTTACCTGCAAGTGCCCTTGCAATCGCAACTCTTTGCTGCTGTCCTCCTGAAAGTTGAGTAGGCAAATGATTAACCCGGTCACCCAGGCCTACCATATCGAGACAGGCATTGGCCACCTCTATTCTTTCCTTTACACTTACGCCTCTATAGACCAGAGGAAGTTCGACATTTTCCAACGCTGTCAATTTTGCCAACAGGTTGAAATTTTGAAAGATAAATCCTATTTTAATGTTGCGAATGGCAGCTAACTCATTATCCTTCATCTTTTCCACTTCTTTTTCATCTAGAAGATATTCACCTGTATCAGGCTTATCAAGGCAGCCAAGCATATTCATGAACGTCGATTTCCCTGATCCGGATGGTCCGATGATAGAAATGAAATCCCCTTTATTGATTGTAAGACATACATCTTGAAGTGCCTTGACCGTTTCACCGCCTAATTCATACGATTTAGACATGTTCTTAATCTTTATGATGGGTTTCGCCATATTACTGACCTCCCTTGCCACTTGGCATTCCGCCACCGCTTGGCATCCCGCCGCTCGGCATTCCGCTGCCACTCTGCATTCTTAATTCGCCTTCTTGGCCTCCCCTCATCCCATCGCCGCCACTGCCAGTGGAGCTTTCATTGATGGTAATAGGTAAGGAAACATTCTGGCCCTCTTCAAGACCTGAAGTTATTTCGATATATCTATCGTTACTGATTCCAGTCTCGACCGCTGTCTTTGTACTAGCAGCTCCTTCAGTTGCACCGGATTGTTGTATATTCACATATTTCTCTTCACCGTCCATTTGGACTGCTTCAATCGGAACATATAAAACATCTTTTACACTATTCGTCACAATGCTCACTTCAGTCGACATCCCAATTTTAATATCACCGGGTTTATCAATTTTGATGTTAACATCGAACGAAGAAACTCCATTCTCATATGTACCTTCTTTTGCTACACTGGTCACTTGGCCCGTGAACGTTTCATCTTCAAAAGCACTGGCTTTTATTTCAACTGTTTGTCCTTTTTTAACACTTGGAACATCCAATTCATCAACACTGATCGTAGTTTTCAATTTTTTATAATCCGTTACATGTGCCACAACCTCACTGCTTGATACACGATCCCCTTCTTCTACGTCCAATGTTGTTACAGTACCATCGAATGGGGCCGTTATCGGGTCACTTCCATTCGAGAAGGTAATCAGTTCATCACCCTTCTCAACCAATTCATTTTTCTTTACAAGAACTTCATCCACTTCATCCGTTACCGATGAAGTGAGGTCCTCACTATTGATTGCGGCGACCGACCCAGAACCGCTTATTTGAACTTTAAGATCTCCCTTTTCTACTGTAGCCGTCATCGTCTTTGCAACGACGGGCTTTGCATTGTCCTTCATGAAAAACCAAAGGCTTCCTCCAATGACCAACACTAAAACCGTACCTATCATCATCCACTTTTTCATCATTTTGCTCCCTTCAGATTTCCTTCGTTGAAGCAAGTATCGTGAAAGAAGCTTAACTTTTCCTTAATGATCCGTTTTTTAATTTTCATGGTTGTTGTTCGTATAGCCCCTTACTCATTTCCCTCTATAAATAATTAACAAAATGTCGAACGAAAAAGTCTTTATTTTAAAATTTTAAATTTACAATATATTCCGAAAAATATATACTGATACTGTTATCAGGTAAATGGTAATGAAATCCAAATCGAGATTCATGAAGGGGGAACCAACTTGGCATCAAACGATTCAATAGCAAAGGAAACCGAAGTGAGCGCTTCCAATGACTATACCAAGATTGTCCAATCACACTCTTTTCAAGAACTCCTTAGGAAAAAACGCAATTTCATTGTCCCACTATCCATCTTTTTCATGGCCTTTTATTTCACCTTACCTATACTAACTTCCTATTCTAAAGTTCTTAACTCTTATGCATTTGGGGCAATCAGTTGGGCATGGGTCCTGGCCTTCGCTCAATTTATCATGACCTGGACATTATGCATCCTCTATTCCCGGAAGGCTGCTACTTTTGACCAATTAGTTGAAGAAATCGTTAAAGAAGCGAAAGGATAAAGGTGAATTCACAATGAATATACTTGCATTTATATTATTTTTAATCATTGTTGGGCTAACATTGGTCATTACCTACTTTGCTTCAAGGCGAACGAAAACGACAGCGGATTTTTATACGGCGGACAGTTCTCTGACTGGCTGGCAGAATGGGTGGGCCATTGCGGGTGATTATATGTCAGCCGCCTCATTTTTAGGAATAGCCGGAATGGTTGCACTCTCTGGATTTGATGGTTTTTTCTACAGCATAGGATTTCTGGTTGCTTATCTAGTCGTTCTTTATATTGTGGCAGAACCGCTTCGTAACCTTGGTAAGTATACACTTGCGGACATGATCGCTGCCCGTTTTAATGAAAAGAAAGTACGCGGGGTGGCTGCCCTTAACACCATTTCCATTTCAACCTTTTATATGATTGCCCAACTGGTAGGTGCAGGTGCCCTTATAAAACTCTTACTTGGAATTGATTATCTATACTCTGTCATCATTGTAGGTATTTTAATGACCGTCTACGTAGTATTTGGCGGAATGACGGCCACCAGCTGGGTCCAAATCGTAAAAGCCATTTTATTGATGGCAGGGACATTCATCATTTCCATTATCGTGCTGGCGAAATTCGACTTTAGCGTGATCGAGATGTTCAATCAGATGAAAACAGCCACCCCTTTAGGCGGGGATTTCCTCAATCCTGGTAACAAATTCAAGGATCCATTGGATACTTTATCACTTAATTTAGCGCTTGTGCTCGGTACAGCTGGACTTCCTCACATTCTCATCCGTTTCTTTACGGTAAAAGACGCCATCACAGCACGAAAGTCCGTCGTATATGCCACTTGGATCATTGGCATCTTTTATATCATGACCATTTTCCTTGGCTTCGGGGCAGCAGCTTTTGTCGGATACGACAAAATCATAGCCGCGAATGCGGCTGGTAATATGGCCGCTCCACTTCTTGCCGAAGCCATCGGAGGCGACTTCCTGTTTGCCTTCGTGTCTGCAGTTGCATTCGCTACTATTTTAGCTGTTGTAGCAGGTCTCGTTCTATCGGCAGCTTCCGCTTTTGCCCATGACTTTTATGGCCACATCATTCGTAAAGGTCAAGCCACTGATAAAGAACAAGTCGTTGCAGCTCGTTGGGCATCCATCGGGGTATCCGTTCTCTCCATCATCCTTGCTTTATTTGCCCAAAACATGAATGTTGCGTTCCTTGTTTCACTTGCCTTTGCCGTCGCTGCCAGTGCCAATCTGCCAATCATTGTCTTCACGGTATTCTGGAAACGCTTTAACACAGCAGGGGCTGTCTCGGGTATGATAGTGGGACTGGTCAGTTCATTATTACTTGTGTTCCTAAGTCCAAATGTCTGGTCACCTGTAGAGGGAGCGGCAATATTCGTTGGAGAACCATTATTCCCACTTGCTAATCCAGGCATCGTCTCCATTCCAATAGGTTTTATCGCTGCCATCGTCGGGACATTGCTGTCAAGCAAGAAAGCTGATGCCAAAAAATACGACGAAATATTGGTTACAGCTAACACTGGAATGAAAGATTCTTTATAAGCCAGATTTATTATTATCTTAAAATATTAAAAAGAGAAAGAAGATCCAGGTATTCCCCCCTGCTCTTCTTTCTCTTTCTTTTGTAATCATAATTATCCGGAAGGTTGAATACCCTTAACATTTCCTCTAACTTCGCAACCTTGTCTTCCTTCTATTGTATTTAGTCACTAACTGATTCATGACTTCTGCAAAGATCAATCCCATTGCAATGGCACCAGCCAGCATGAAGACCTTTGCGGCCAATTGGACCGCTGTATAAAAATCATTTCCGACAAAATGTTTCATTGCATCATATGATAAACCGCCAGGCACAAGGGGGATGATTCCCGAAACATTGAAAATCGTGATTGGCATTTTATACCTTTTAGCAAAATACTGGCTGATAACCGCTACGATAAATGAAGCAGCTAAGGTTGCAATGATGCTGTTTATCTCATTTTCAACCAGATAAAAGTATAAGACCCACCCCAGCATCCCTACAGAACCACATTGTATCAATGAATTTTTCGGTACATTAAAAATGACTCCAAAGGCGGCTGAGGCAATGAAACTTGTAATAAGCTGTGCTAACATCCTTCTTCCTCCCCTTAAATCATAAGAAAACAAATGCAGCCGATATTCCTGCCCCAATGGCCAAAGCTGTTAAACCTGCATCCACACCCTTGGAAATACCCGAAACTAAATGACCTGCAATTAAATCCCTGGCTGCATTCGTAATTAACAGCCCGGGCACAAGCGGCATCACCGATCCAATGATGATCTTATCCAAATGAGTACCTACACCAATTTGGACAAAGAACACGGCTGCCAGACCTACAACTAAAGAGGCAATGAATTCGGCAAAAAAACGAACCTCCAATAACCGATGCAAATAAAACAGACAAGAGAACCCCAGCCCTCCTGCAATGCAGGACCAAAAGAAATCATTCCACTGTCCTTGGAACATGATTAAAAAACAACCGCTCGCTATAAAGGCAGCAAAGACCTGAACCCACATTGGATAACCCATCCCAGCCTTTTCGATTTGTTTTAACTGTAAAAAGGCTTCTCCTGGCGTCATTTCCTTGCTGGAAATGCTTCGGGATATACTGTTAACCAGCGTTACCTTGTGTAAATCAGTAGACCGTTGGGAAACCCGGATTAATTTAGAGGCTGGATGCATACCGTCAAGAGAAAAAATGATTCCAGTTGGTGTTGAAAAGCTGTGTGAGTCTCCGCATCCAAACGCTGCTGCAATTCTAACCATCGTATCTTCCACCCGCGAAGTTTCTGCTCCGTTCGAAAGCATGATTTTCCCCGCAAGTAAACATACATCTATAATTTCATTGTATTGTAACTGATCTTCCATTTTATCCTCTCCATCACTTTCTGCATGAGTTTCTCTCATACACAGATCACGAAATTTACCAGTTTAAATCCACCTCATGATAGCCCAATTCTTGAGAAAAGGGTAGAAAAATATTTCCTTCGTTCATTATCATTAAAAATTAAATGCAGCATTGCCATCCTTTGTTGCAGTATTCCCTTTTTTTCAAGCAAAAACGCCCAGTTAATAGAAAAAAGAATGCAGCAAGAAGCCTGCATCCTCTTTTTATGTTCTGTTATCCGCAACCCTTTACGGATTCACGCTTTTTTTGAATAAAGCCATCCACGGTTTTATTAAACAGCTCGCTTTCTTCCATAAATGGACAATGGCAACTATCTTCAAAGATAACTAGTTCGGAGTTCGGGATATTTTCATGCAAATGTTCTCCTGCAGCTACCGGAATGACTTTTTCATGTCTTCCAAAACAGAGAAGCGTGGGAACCTTGATATCAGGCAAAAATTCACGATAGTCAACAATCGATTGGTCAAATAGAATGGCACTGGCAATGGATTCAGGCATTTTGGTCACTTCCCCAAGCATCCAGCTTGCATCCTCCACAGATAATTCATTTTTAAACATGGAGGAAAGGAAGCTTTGTAAAAACGGGGAACGATTATTTTGTATTTCAGTCATGAAGGCAATCAATGTGCCAATATCAAAAGCACCGATATCAAAATCGGGCCACTTAAAATCCGAGGCCAATTCATCGACAATCACTGTTGAATGAATATTTCCCTCGCCGAATTGCTTGAGGTAATCCCAGACGACAAAAGCCCCCATCGACCAGCCTACAAGTATGACATCCTTTAATCCCAGTTTACTAATGAATGCATGAAGATCTTTAGCATAAACGGATACCGTATTTCCGTAATGAACATGATTTGACTGGCCATGGCTTCTTAAATCAAGTAGGATCGTTCTATATTTTTCTGAAAAGTACGGAAGCTGCCTTCCAAAGAACCGACTGCTCATCCATACTCCATGGATAAAAATAATGGGCCTCCCCTGGCCCTTTTCTTCATAAAACAATCGGACGCCTTCTTCCACCTCAATGAGTGACATTATATACCTCCTTCACCATATATTAGCAAACCATTCCCTGTTATTATTTATTGCGCTTTATCTTTTAACATTCCTTCCTATAAAAAAATATTGTCAAACCTCCTTTTAGAGTTGATAATGAAGTATATTTTTATTGACATCAACATCCTGAAAGGACGGAAATTTAATGAAGAGCTTTATTAAAAACTATCGGTCCTCTTTAATATTACTGACTGCCATTATTATAGGCGGAATAGCGGGCGTCGTTTTCGGGGAGAAAACCTCGGTCTTACAGCCGCTAGGGGACTTATTTCTAAACCTGATGTTCACGATCATCGTGCCATTAGTATTTTTCAGCATTGCTTCAGCGATTGCCAATATGAGCGGAATGAATCGTCTTGGCAAAATTATGGGTAGTATTGTTGTCGTTTTCCTGACAACTGCCGCTTTAGCTGCCGTCATTGGATTTATTGGGACAACCATCGTCAATCCCTTGGAAGGCACAGATACGACGGCCATTAAAGAACTGATGGAAAAGAGTTCCTCTGAAGAGACCATCGAAGAAGTTTCTTTTTTCAGTCAACTGGTCAACACAGTAACCGTGTCCGACTTTCCTGAACTGTTCTCCAGAAGCAATATGCTTCAGCTTATCGTTTTCTCTGTATTAATCGGACTTTCCACTGCACTGGTCGGTGAGAAAGCAAGACCGATTACCGAATTTTTGACAGCTGGTACAGCTATCATGATGAAGGTCGTCAAAATCGTCATGTACTATGCCCCAATTGGACTTGGTGCTTATTTTGCGACGATAATCGGTCAGCTGGGGCCACAGATTTTAGAAGGTTATGCCCGCACTTTCAGTCTTTACCTTGTCTTGGCCTTGATTTATTATTTCGGATTCTTCACTTTGTATGCCTTTATCGCAGGGGGGAAAGATGGCGTTAAACTTTTTTGGAAAAATGCCCTGGCGCCCTCCATTACAGCCATCGCAACTTGTTCAAGTGCCGCGTCCATTCCAGTCAACCTGGAATCGGTCAAGAAAATGGGTGTGCCAAAGGATATAGCGGAGACTGTCATCCCACTTGGAGCCAACATGCATAAAGATGGTTCTGTATTTGGCGGGATAATGAAAATCGTTTTCCTATTCAGCTTATTCGGAAAGGATATGACAAGCATTTCAAGCATTTTAAGTATACTTGCAGTTGCCTTTTTGGTTGGGGCTGTTATGGGTGCCATTCCCGGGGGCGGGATGATTGGGGAAATGTTGATTCTTAGTGTATTCGGCTTCCCTGTTGAAGTCCTGCCGATCATTGCTGTTATATCCACGATTATCGATGCTCCCGCTACACTGCTTAACTCAACGGGAAACACGGTTTGTGCCATGCTTGTCACAAGGCTTGTTGAGGGGAAAAACTGGTTAAAGCAAGCATTCGTTAAAGAAAATTCGCCCGTATGATTCTATAAAACATCGAACTGATTCCTGGTTAACTAGGGGTCAGTTTTTTCATTTTCACGACTTTCCCTCAAACCGTTCATTAATTGACAAGGGGTTCCTTCCCCTTACATAGAATTAAACATTGAAGGAGGGAATGAAATGCTAATGAAATGCTTACCTGCTGCAATTCTTATCACGGGACTATTATATATTTTTTTTATACCGGAAGAGCCTTTAATCATTAAAATCATGTTCAAGATCATTCCCATGTTATTGATTTTGCTTTTTGCCTACAAAACAGAGGGAAGACGGGAACGTTACCAACCTTTAATACTTCTTGGTTTATTCTTTTGCATGCTTGGAGATGGTTTGTTAATCTGGTTCGTCATCGGGCTTTCCGCCTTCTTGATCGGCCACCTTTTCTACATTGCAGCATTCTTTAAACTATGGACCTTTTCATGGCTTCGATTCGCGACGATTTTTCCGATTGGCATTTACTCTACTTTGATTGGTCGTGAAATTGTAGTTTCTTTAATTGAAAAAGGTGAAAGTAGCCTCATCATCCCTGTCATCTGTTATGTAACGGTCATCTCCCTCATGGGCTGGGCGGCATTTATGACGGGTAATGCCGCCGCAATCATCGGCGGCGTTCTGTTCGTGATTTCCGACTCCATTTTATCTTGGAACAAATTTATCGGTGATGTTTCCTATTCTGGTCCGCTGATTATGCTTACCTACTATGCAGCCCAGTTTTGCATCGCTAACAGCATTCGCATGAAACCTTCTTTCCTTTATCGAAAGGTTTGAAGAGTGAACGGCCAAACCTTTGAATTCCGAATATCCGTTCGTTTCACATGAAACAATTTTTCATTAAAAAAGGCATTCACAGCTCTAATGGAACTGTGGACGCCCTTTTTCAACCGTTAATTTTCTTAATGAAGACTACTTTTAAATAGTTGCCCTCCTTATATTCAGAACTTGTTTTAAAATCTGCCGGTAATGAAAATTCTTCTAGGAGCTCGTATTTCCCATTCATTTCCCTGAAGGCAATGTCAATGAAGCTCTTGAATTTTTTCATGTCAAACGTACTGCAATTAGTTGATGCGATAATGACCCCATTGTCTTCTGTAATGGAAATGGTATCCTTCAATAGATTCGTATAGTCTTTTCCGGCACTGAAAGTAAACTTTTTCGATTTGGCAAAGCTAGGTGGATCGAGGATGACCATTTCAAATTTCAAAGCCTTCTTCACTGCGTATTTAAAATACTTAAATACGTCCATCACCACAATATTGTGAGCTTCAGGATCTATTCCATTCACACTGAACTGTTCGATCGTCTTCGGTAGACTGCGATTCGCCAGGTCAACACTCGTTGTTTTAACAGCACCGCCTAAAGCGGCAAACACGGAAAATGCCCCTGTATAGGAGAACATATTCAACACAGTTTTCCCTTTTGCATATTCATCCCGGATTTTCCTTCTAACATCGCGCTGATCAAGGAAGACGCCAACCATTGCCCCATCATTCAAATAAACAGCGAAATGGACTCCATTCTCCTTTACAAGAAGCGGAAATGTTGGCTGTTCACCCATGACAAAATCGTCTTCATCCACGTACTGCCCCTTTGTATCAAAGCGTTTCTTTTGATAAATCGATTTGACCTCGACTGTTTCCTGCAATGCCTTAATGATGTAGTCTTTAAAGGAATATATCCCTTTGCTATACCAACTAATGACATAGTGACCATCATAATGATCGATGATTAAGCCGCCAATTCCATCACCTTCCCCATTAAACAAGCGGAAGGCCGTAGTCTCAGTATCTTCAAAAAATGACTTTCGGACTTCATAAGCTGCCTGGATTTTGCCGTTAAAGAAGGTTTGATCGATTTTTTCATTTTCTCTTCGGGTCAATACCCAGCCATAGCCTTTGTTCTGTTTACCATAATACCCTTTTGCTAGAAAACGGTTGTTTTCATCCAACAAACGCACTAAGGATCCCTCTTCCTGAAGATCATTAATGTTGGATATAGACTCTTTAACAATCAAGGGAAAACCCTTGCCGATTTTACTCACGAACTTAGCTTTCACTTTTATATCTATTTCTTTTCCCATATATATCATCCTATCTATGCAAATGCTTTCCTTCCCATTTTACCCTAATCCCTTTATAAATAAAAACCAGCCTGGTTACTTAACCAGGCTGGTTTCTATAAAATTTTGATTATGAAACTTCTAAATGCAGATCGCCTGGTTTTACTTTACCCATCATCTTCAATACCCGATGCAAGGCAAGTGTGATCACAGCTGGCAATACCATACCCACTGCCACATAAACCAAGAACGTGTACAACCCTTGACCAGTTATGATGGCAATCGGGGCAATCATTGAACTTAACCCCATACCTCCAAGCTCATACGGCACTTGAAAATCGAATGCCAAGGTAGCGATAGGCGCACAGATGATTGCCGCCACAAAAGGCGGAACGACATATAATGGTTTTTTGATTAAGTTAGGAAATTGAACTTTTGGCGTAACGACCATCTGTGCCAGGAACCCACCCATATCATTATCTTTATAAGACATGACAGTGAAACCGACAAACTGAACGGTACATCCGATTAAAGCTGCCGCACTGGAAACGGGATCTAATTGCAAGGCGATCGCAAGGGCAGCGGATGACGCCGGTGTCATCAATAAAATGCTCCATACCAAGGCTATGACCATGGAACCGATTAAGGGTGAACCCTCGACCGCAGCGGTGGTTTGACTGCTTATCCATGTTAGGAATGGTGTGGTTACAAGAGCCAGACCATATCCCGAAACTCCACCGACAAGAACTGCCCCCATTGGGATGGCCATGATGTCTAACTTCGTTTTGCCGATTAGGCGCTTACCTATATATGTTGCAATTACCGCTGCCAAGACGGCACTTAGTGGCTGACCCGTTACAATCGTGAAGGCACCTTCAGCCGTCCTGTGAATGGCAGCACCTCCAACAGCACTTGAAGCCATGGCGCTAAAGATAATTAATGAATTTCCTCCTAGCTGATAGGCGATACCTGCTCCTAAAGCTGGCGCTAGCAAGACCTTTGCGGCCCCGCCTATTGCCAGGAAGGCCTCCCAACCTAAATATCCCCCTATGGATTCAAACAATAACCCGATCCCCAATGTAACCAAAACAGCGTTGGCTATCCCTGTTGATGCCTTGTACATTCGATCGCTGATGTATTTTTTCCTGCTCACTTTATCTCCACTCCTTATGATTATCAGAATATTCTATTTTAAAAAACCAAAAAAAAATTCATTTTTTCATACTAAAAGCCTAAGCAGTATATCAATCCGCTACCTATAGTCTGTCAGTATAATAACATGAATTTTCTGATAATGTAAGCATTAATTTTATTCTAATAAAATAAAAACGCTTTCATAAATATGGTTTTTACACGGTTTTACACAATAAAAACTAGTATTGTATTATTTCAAAATAAATTATCCTTTTTAAGAATGTGCTGCATGGTGATATTTCGATACATTTGCGGCCAAAAAAAAAGAACCCGATTCAAGGATTCTCTCACAAGCTGGATTTATGACTTTTCTAATAGAGACCCATCTCATTTCTATTGGAAACCTTCCAATGTTGCAAAGGTGTCCCTCAAAAATTGGTAAAATAATTTCTCCGTTGGCATCAATTCCCTATCAGTTGGAATTATGACTCCTACAGCCCTGGTAACGGATGGATCCACTAGCGGCAATTTAACCGTAAAACGAGGCAAGCTATCAATCAATGAAATCTCAGGTATCAAGGTTATACCCAGGCCTGCTGCCACAAGGCCTTTTATAGCATCCGTATCTTTCCCTTCAAATGCCACTTCCGGTTCAAAGCCATGCAGTTTGCAAGCGTTCACAACAAGATCCCTCAAAACATATCCCTTTGGAGATAGGATGAACGGATTTCCTTGAAGCTCATTTAGGCTTAGTGATTTCTTCAAGGCCAAAGGGTGACTTTCTGGTAAAAGGGCAACTAAGTTCTCAATAAATAGCGTTTCACCTTTAATTTTCTTTTCATTACTCGGCAGAGGACCAATCAGGGCCATGTTAATGTTACCTTTTATTACCGAATCTATCAGGTATCGATATGAACCCTGCTTCAATTTGAACTTCGCCTGCGGGTAACTTTCCCTGAAGTCGGAAATGGCCCTTGGCAATATATAAGAAGCTAAACTGCTGGGAAAGCCAATGAGGATTGTCCCTTTTTCTGGATCCAGACTTTCAGCCATCTCACGCTTGGCACGATCGATTATATCCATAGCTTGCTCCATATGAGCTAAAAATGTATGTCCTATAGGCGTCAATCTAATCTTTCGGCCTTCCCTGATAAATAAGGGCACGCCCAATTCTTCTTCTAAATTGTAGATTTGGCGACTGACAGCAGACTGGGCAACATGCAAGTCCACTGCTGCTTCCGTCATATGTTCACGCTTTGCCACTTCAATGAAATATTCGATTTGCCTTAATTCCACTCTAAGCTCCCTCTTTCATATCAAAACAGCATGCTATTTATCTAATATTCAGATTGTTCGTTTCATATTTAAATTATATCATGAAAGTATTATATAAACCGATAGACTTACTTACCCTAATTAATATTTTATGACTTTATCTAAAGGAGAGAGATCAATGACAACTTCACAAGCAGTCGATCATGAAGAATTACAAGTTGCTAAAGAGTTCGTAAGTCAAGTATACGCACAGGTAAAGGAGCGTAATCCTCACGAAAATGAGTTCCATCAAGCCGTAAAGGAGATATTCCTTTCATTGATCCCCGTTTTTGCAAAACATCCTGTATATATGAAAAGCGGGGTATTGGAAAGGCTGGTTGAGCCCGAAAGAATGATCACCTTCCGGGTCTCTTGGGTTGATGATTTGGGAAATGTTCAAGTCAACCGTGGTTTTCGTGTACAATTCAACAGTGCAATCGGACCATACAAAGGCGGTCTTCGGTTCCACCCCACTGTCAATTCCAGCATCATAAAGTTTCTTGGCTTCGAGCAAATCTTTAAGAACTCCCTTACAGGCCAGCCGATTGGCGGGGGAAAAGGCGGTTCAGACTTCGATCCAAAGGGGAAATCGGACGCGGAGATCATGCGTTTTTGCCAAAGCTTCATGTCGGAACTAGCCCGCTATATCGGCCCTGATACAGATGTACCAGCTGGTGATATCGGAGTCGGTGCTAGAGAGATCGGCTACTTGTTCGGTCAGTATAAAAAGATGCAAGGCAGCTACCATGCTGGTGTTCTAACTGGTAAAGGCATTAGTTACGGCGGAAGCTTGGCGCGTACAGAAGCGACTGGATATGGAACGGTTTACTTTGTCGAAGAAATGCTAAAAGACAAAGGGTTACAGTTCCATGGCAGCACTGTCGTTATTTCCGGATCGGGTAATGTATCCATTTATGCCATTGAGAAAGCTAAACAGCTAGGTGCAAAAGTTGTTGCATGCAGTGACTCCAATGGCTACATATACGATGAAAACGGTCTGAACCTAGATACAGTTAAACGTTTAAAAGAAGTAGAACGAAAACGATTGAGCGAGTATGTCGATGCGCACCCGGAAGCTATATACCATGAAGGAAGCTACGGCATTTGGTCTGTACCATGCGACATCGCATTGCCTTGTGCCACACAAAATGAAATCGATGAAGAAGCAGCAAAATTACTGGTCAAAAATAATGTGAAGGCAGTCGGTGAAGGTGCTAATATGCCTTCAACCCTTGAGGCCATTGATGTATTCCTTAATAACGGCATCCTTTTTGGACCAGCAAAAGCGGCAAATGCAGGAGGCGTAGCCGTGTCTGCACTCGAAATGGCCCAGAACAGTGCCAGAATGCCTTGGACTTTTGAAGATGTCGATGCCAAACTCCATGAGATCATGAAAAACATCTATAAAAACAGTGTGGAGGCTGCAGAAGCATATGGTGAGCCTGGCAACTTAGTTGTTGGGGCCAATATTGCCGGATTCCTTAAAGTGGCGGATGCGATGCTGACTCAAGGTATACTCTAGCTTTCAGTTGATTTAGGAGGCGGTTCCGACATGGGCCGCCTTACTTTTGTAAAAGAGTGATTTCACTTTTTGATACCCACTCATTCATATCAATTCAAGCTGAGTATCCACAATTAGATAACATCAATTGGATTAAAAACATTTCTTTCTTACTACAAAAAAGAGTGCCGGAAAAGTTCCAGCACTCTTTTTTGTTTGGTAGACAATCATTCTTTGGTGACCAATTTCAATGGAACCGATATTGTGTCATCCACTTTGTCGCCTTTTAAGATTTTTTCAGCCGCATTAACCGCTTCTTCACCGATTAGTGCCGGTTGTTGGGCAACTGTAGCTTTAAGTTCACCATTTTCAACTGCTTTCAATGCATCATCATTACCATCAAAACCAACCACGATAATGTCTTTTCCTGCTGCCTTGATTGCTTCAATGGCTCCTAGTGCCATTTCGTCATTATGAGCGAACACCGCTTGGATGTCTTTATTGCCTTGCAGGATATTTTCCATGACGTTAAGACCTTTTGTCCGGTCGAATTCTGCCGTTTGACTTGTCAGAACATCTAATTGCTTGTCCGCAATATTGTGGAAGCCTTCCCCGCGTTCACGAGTTGCAGATGCTCCAGATACCCCTTCAAGCTCCACTACTTTCGCTTTTTCGCCAAGCTCTTTAACTAGATATTCTGCAGCCATTTCCCCACCAGCCACATTGTCGGAAGCGATGAACGTTTCGATATCGCCTTCGTCGGAAGATCGGTCAATCGTGATAACGGGAATGCCCGCTTCATTTGCTGATTGAACGGCTGAAGATATTGCCGCAGAGTCAGTAGGATTCACAAGAAGGACATCCACATTTTGAAGAATTAAATCTTCAATCCCGCTAATTTGTTTTGCCGTATCATCTTGTGCGTCAACAACCGTGACTTTCATGCCTTTTTCTTTTGCTTCTTTTTCAATACCATCTTTTAAGGAAACGAAGAATGGGTTGTTTAAAGTAGAGATGCTGACTCCGACTTTCACGTCTTTCATGGAGTCTTTCTTTTCTTTCTTATCATCTTTAAGACCAGAATCCATTGAACAGGCAGCCAAGACCATTAAAGAAAGAACCATGATGATCGATACTATTTTTTTCATTGATTACACCTCTGCTTATGATTTTTTACGGTCAAGTAAGACCGCGATTAATATAACTGCACCTTTTACCACTTGCTGGTAGAAAGAGGATACACCAAGTAAATTCATGCCGTTATTCAAGGTACCGATGATCAGGACACCCACCAGCGTACCGAACAACCGCCCTTTACCGCCTGAAAGGCTCGTTCCGCCTAGCACCACGGCTGCAATGGCATCCATTTCATAGGATTGGCCTGCGGTTGGCTGTGCCGAATTCAGACGGGATGTTAAAATGGCACCAGCAATTGCTGCCATCGTACCGGCCAGACCGTATATGGCCACCTTAACTCGGTCCACTTTAATCCCCGAAATACGGGAAGCCCTTTCATTTCCGCCAATGGCATATGTTTTACGGCCAAATGATGTTTTATGAAGCAAGAACCATAGGATGAAGAAAGCGATAACCATCACAACAGCCGGTACTGGCAGTCCGAGGAAGTAACCTCTCCCAAGCATTTGGAACATTTCAGAATCGCCAATTCCAGTAATTGGCTTACCATCGGTATATACAAGCGTTAATCCACGGAAAATCGTCATGGTGGCCAGTGTTACGATGAAAGGGGCCATTTTTCCTTTTGAAACGAGAATCCCATTGATTACACCCATTATTGCACCTAGTAGAATGCCTACTAATATTGCTAAAATCGGATCTAATCCCGAGACCATCATACCAGCCATAAGTGCGCTGGATAGAGCTAAAATGGAACCGACGGACAAGTCGATGCCGCCTGTCAATATGATAAAGGTCATCCCAAATGCAATAAGTGCATTGATCGAGGTTTGACGCAATAAATTCAAAATATTATTCGGTTCCATGAATGATGGATTTAAAACGGTTATTACGATAAATAATAGTACCAAGGCGAGTAAAGGTCCAAATTTCTGCCAAATCCCGCTTTTCCCTGTTGCCTCAAGTTTCATCCTAGTTCCCTCCTGTCGCCAATGCCATAATTTTTTCTTGCGTCGCTTCCTGCTTTAACACTTCCCCAGCAATCTTACCTTCGTGAACCACAAGGATTCGATCACTCATTCCAATGATTTCCGGAAGTTCTGACGAAACCATGATGATGGCGATGCCTCGCTCCGTCAATTCATTCATCAACTCGTAAATTTCACGTTTTGCACCAACATCTATGCCTCGGGTCGGTTCATCCATAATTAAAACTTTAGGGGAGGTCCCGATCCATTTGGCTATTACCACCTTTTGTTGATTTCCTCCGGATAGATTGCCGATGATCGTTTCAGCAGAAGATGTTTTCACATGAAGTCGCTTAATCATCATTTCGGCAAAGTTTATTTCATCTTCCGTTTTTACGATTCCACTAGGAGCAAAACTCTTGAGATTCGGCAAGCCGATATTTTCCCTTACAGAAAAGTCCAGGATCAATCCCTCTTCTTTACGATTTTCCGTAATGAAAGCCAGGCCGTGTCGAACTGCATCCGTTGGTTTTCGTATGGAAACTTTCTTGCCTTCAATGGTAATTTCACCGCTGTCTATTTGGTCGACCCCGAAAAGGGCGCGCATTATTTCTGTTCTGCCTGCTCCCATTAATCCGGCTACACCGACAATCTCACCTTGTCGAACCGCGAAATGGATACCTTCAAAAAGCCCCTTTTTAGTTAAACCTTTTACATCGAGGACTATGTCGCCAGGATTCGCTTCACGATGAGGAAAACGATCCTCCAGCTCCCGCCCGACCATTTTTTGCACGACTTCATCAAAATTTGTATCTGCAATTCTTTTCGTATCGACTGTTTTTCCGTCACGCATTACGGTGATCCTGTCACAAATGGCGAATATTTCTTCCATTCGGTGAGAAATATAAACAAGCGATACACCCTTATTGGTAAGTCCCTTCATCACTTCAAAGAGCTTCTCTATTTCTCTATCAGTTAAAGCTGCTGTGGGCTCGTCCATGATGATGACTTCCGCATCCGTCATCAACGCCTTGGCGATTTCAATCATTTGCTGTTCCCCGACAGAACAAAGTCCGGCTTCCTTATCGAAAGGAAGAGAGATATTAAGCGTTTTAAAAATCTCCTTTGCACACGCTTTCATTTGTTTGTTCTTTAAAACACCGAAAGGATTAGACATTTCCCTGCCGATAAACAGGTTCTCTAGCACGGTCATTTCAGGCCAAATATTCAATTCCTGACGAATAAATGCCATTCCCGCCTCTTCCGCTTCCTTTGAATCCTTGAATGAGGTTTCTGTGCTGTTAATCTTAATCGTTCCTTGATCTTGCTTATGCAGCCCAGTCAAAATGTTCATCAAGGTTGATTTCCCTGCTCCATTTTCCCCCATAAGCGCGTGGATTTCCCCGGCTTCCAAAGAAAAATGAACACCTTCCAATACCTTGTTTTGACCAAATGCCTTATAAATATTGTCCATTTCGATTTGCATGCCTTTCACCTCTTTTTAAAAGAATACTCCAGATTGCAAAATGCAATTTGAATACGGCGTTGTCTCCCCTGTCCGGATTATTGCCTTTGCTTTACTTGTCAGCTTTTTAAATTCCTCATGGGAAACATATTCAATGGGTTCTCTAAATTGCTGCTCCATATATTGATGCTGCTCTGGATTTTTCTCTTTCACTTCAGTTGCGGCAATTACTTTTTCAACAACCATATCTTCGTGAATGGCCCGAACGACATCTTGAAATGATGGCGTTCCAGGCGTTAACGCTAAATCTATCTTAGAAACTCCTGGTGGCACCGGGAGTCCGGCATCACCTATGACTATATAGTCCGTATGACCAAGGTCAACAAGGACCTTGGCTATTGAACTATTGATGATTCCTTGACGTTTCATGCTTCAAGGCCCCTTTCGACTTCTTCCTTTGTCGGCATGCCACCTTGAGCTCCTAACTTCGTCACGGAAATGGAGGCAGCCCGGTTCGCGAATAACAAACATTCGTCATAACTTTTCCCTTCTGCCACAGCCACCGCAAAAGCTGCATTGAATGTATCTCCTGCGCCTGTTGTATCCACTGCTTCCACGACAAAGCTAGGAACAACCTTTTCTTCATTGCCATCAAAATAACGGACGCCATTCTTTCCTTCGGTAATGAATAATTTATTTGGATATTCAGTCAAGACCTTCGTTTGTTCTCTCCCATTGAACAGTATTTCGAATTCATGCTCATTCGGCGTAAGGAATGCTGCCTGTTGAATGACTGCCTCACTTAGCTTACGGGCTGGAGCTGGGTTCAAAAGCAATTTCTTTTGAAGCTTTTTACACAATTCAGCCAGGTATTCCACCGTTTCTTCAGGTATTTCCTGCTGAACCATGACGATATCCGCATCCTCAATGACTTTTTTCGCCTTTTGTACATATTCAGGAGTGATGAAATCATTCGCTCCTTTTACGACAATAATACTGTTATCCCCTTCTGCAAGGGTAATGTGGGCGGTACCGGAGGCAGACCCTGTAACCGGTTCCACATAGTTCGTATTTACATGATTTTTTTTCAGGTTTTCTAAGATGATTTCCCCATAAAAATCATCTCCTACGCATCCTATCATCGATACTTCTGCACCAAGACGGGCTGCCGCAACAGCCTGATTGGCTCCTTTTCCTCCAGGAACTGTTATGAAAGAATCCCCTAGAACCGTTTCCCCTGCTATAGGACGCTTAGCTGATGTCACCACTAAGTCCATTGAAGAACTTCCCACTACTGCAATTTTAATCATGGCTTTTCCGCCTTCCTTCTCGTTGTTTCTCTTTCCACAAAAGAAACAGGGAGCTTTTTGTGTGTTTCTTCTATTTTTTCCTGATTGATCTTTTTAATTAGTAATTCCGCTGCCTTTGCCCCCATCTCATAGGCTGGCTGTCGTATGGTTGATAATGGCGGATGCAATAACGTAGTGAAGGCAATATCATCATAGCCGATCAATTGTATATCTTCTGGTATCCGTATACCCCTTTTCAAAATCTCTTGCAAGGCGGCTGCTGCAACAATATCATTACAGGCGATGATTCCATCAGTTTCCGGATAAAGCTCGAACAGTTTCTCTACACAAGCTTGTCCACCTTGAAGGGTAAGGGAAGAATCCATGACTTGCACATTCACTTTTGCTAGTGTCAATTCCTCCAATGCAGCCTTGTACCGTTCAAATACAGGTTTTATTTCGACTGGACCCCTAATAAGCACGATATTTGAACTGCCTCTATCAATCAATACACGAGCTGCCAGCTTACCGCCTGTCTTTTGATCAGAATAAACAGCTGGTAATTTCTCTGCTGTACGGTCGAGAAGGACAACTGGAATTTCCAGGTTATCGAAATTTTCATTGGCCTCTTCACTAGTTGAAGCAATCATGCCCACTACATTATTCTGCAGAAACGTGTCAATATATTCTATTTCTTTGTCTCTCTTTTCATCGCTATTTCCAAAAATTAACCGATATCCAAATTGCTGCAGATAATCCTCTACACCTCTTGCCATTTCCGGGAAGAAGGGGTTCGTAATGTCCGGCAAAATCAAACCAACCAATTTGGATTTACGTTTGTAGAGGGATCTTGCCACTTCATTCGGTTTATAATTTAGTTTTTCAACGGCTGCCATGACCGCCTTTTTTGTGTCCTCATGTGCATAACCGCTGCCATTCATAACTCTGGAAACCGTTGCGACAGAAACTCCCGCTTCCTTTGCAACATCCCGAATCGTTGCCAATATATCACCCTCAATAATTTTGTGTAACCGTTTACACAATAGCTTATCACCAATTTATATGAACGGCAAGTCCTATTCCAAAGTAATTTTTAGGCAATTTGGACCAACGAGGATAACACAATGCTTTTTTACGCGTACATTTAATATTTATCGAACTCTATCGTTTCTTTGCGTTACGCCTATATAGGCTTTTTCTCAAAGTTGATTAGAACTGGTGTAACCCGCGGAAAGCGAGTACCCTACGTTCCAATCAACGTTCGGATTTTTACAAACCCTAAAAAAAACTGTAGACGTACTCAATGATTATCGAGTTTGTCTACAGTCTGAAACTGCTCAAAGATCTGAGCCAATTTAACTTTATTGCGTTTTTGCCGGTAACTTTTCATAAAGGGCATTATTCACATACCCAAACTCAGATGCATGAGGACGATCCTCTCCATCGCTATATCCATATTGAAGCATCCGATTTCTATTCAGGCAGAGCTTTGTTAATTTTGGCGCAAAGAAATTGAATGTATCAAAACGATCCTGTAACATAGGGAATTTTTTCTGATGTGAAAGGATTGTTTGAGCGACACCTTCCCAAAAAACATTCTCATCCAAAAGGGACCTCTTCATCAGAAGTGTTGACAAATATCGGAAATGACAGATGAATAGTCCCGTGAAAATGAATTGAACTAGCCCCTCGGGAGTTTCACTTCTCAATACTTTTCTTAAATCATCAGGAAGGCTGCTTAATTCAGGAAGCGGCTGATCACTGACGTTTACATCATCCACAAAGTCCTTGATGGCTAAACGGTGTGGCTTGTAATCCTTCAAAACTAAAATGGTATTTTGACCATGCGGCGAGAAGACCAATCCATATTGATAGATAAAATGTAGTAATGGTGAAAGAATGACGTCGAATAATTGTGCCGTCCAGGCTTCTGCAGTCAATCCGGATTTTTCAATAAGGCTTTCCACATACGGTTTCCCTTTGCTGTCCACATGTAAAAGGGCCGCAAGCGTAATCGGCTTTTCGTCTTCTTCCATATAACTGTAAATGCTTTCTCTCCAAATTCCACCAAGCATCTCTAAATATTGGTAAGGTACATTCTCTAGCTTGGAAAAATACGGGTGATCTACGTTTAAACTGGCCACTTCACCAGGAAGCACTACTTTGCATTCTTCTTTCAAGAATGCATCATTTTCATAAATGTTCTTTATGTATGTTGTGATTTTTGGGGCAATGACTGTGCGCTCCGCTGGTAATCCACGGTAGACTAGCGTATTTAAAATGCTCATCGGCAGCTTGACGTGATGTTTATCCTTATTCGATACATTAACGAATGTCCGAATGGACTGCTGCGGCAGATACTCATCAGGACCATTTCCCAAAGCTACAATCAGACCTTTAGCCAAATCATCGGTAAAGTTCTGGATGATTACATTCTTCCACTGCCATTCATGGACGGGAAGATAGAAATAGTTTTCTGCGTTCAGCCCTTTCTCTGTCAATCTTTTTGCAAATGATTTTTGGGTTTCACCATCCAGTTCATTCTCCATCAATTGCTTATAGGATAGCGTTTCAATTGAATTGAACTCACCCCTCGTTTTATGGACAGCAATCCAAGATAACTGAACTTCTTTCTGATTTTCTGGAGCAAACTTCAAATAGTCATCAAAACCGAAACCGATCCGTCCTTTGTTATAAGCAATCCAAGGGTGACCGCTCATTTCTCCTTCAAGTAACGCATAATCCAGTTCGACTAAATCATCCGCGTCCTGTTCAGGTTTGGATAGCAATTGGAGATCCGCAAGCAGCGTATGATGGAATTCCTTGATTAAATGTCCTGTTGTTTCTGCAGTCATCCCAATTAACGGTTGGATGTCTAAAATGAATTGAATGGCATCAGTGGCCTGTGTTAAACCTTCCGTTTCACATACCTGAATCGACTCAGCCTGTACATCATAGCTGTCAAAAAGACGGGCCGACGCCAAAAATCGGTAAGATTTCCCCTCATTTATCTTTAACTCATATAGGTTTCCTGCTGCATTTTCGTTCAAGACAGCTGGATGGATCATATCTTCATACATATATTCAGAAATCATCTTAGCCAGCAGGTTTTGGTTTACTATCGACCAATTCTTTTCCGAAACTGCCTGTTCCACTTCATTTATGAACTGCATATAATGCTCCCCTTCCCTTCTCTTAGTAGGCCATGACTGGTGATTTTACACGGAATGACTGAAAAGCACCCTTAGGCTCGGATGGATAAACTTCTTTACCTGCCAATTGATTGATAATAATGGAATTTCTGAATGCCCCTAAGCCGAGATCCGGAGCACCCACGCCATGTGTATGCATCTCGCCATTTTGAATAAATAGGTGATTCGGCGCAGATATGGCCGTTCCTACCCGATAGTCTTTCGTTATTGCAAGACGTCCCAAGTCATCGCGGACTAAAAGGTCTTCCATGGTTTCAAGGAATGCCGGAAGGGTTGATTTATAGCCCGTTCCAAAAACAATCGCCTCTGTGTCCACATCAAATTCGCTATCTTCCACCCACTGTCGGCATTTCACTCCCCAGCCATTTTCAGTAGGGGTTACCGCCGTAACTTCCGTCATTGCCCGAAGTTCAATGGAAAGTTCGGCATTTCCAATCGACTTTTCATACATCTTGTCAAAAATGGCTGCAATTGTCGTAGCGCTGATCCCTTTATACAATAAATCCTGTTTCGGCAGAATTTCATCCTTCTTTTCCTGTGGCAGCCGATAAAAGAAATCAAGGTAATCCGGTGTGAAGTATTCCAACCCAAGTTTTGAATATTCCATAGGGAAAAATCCCTTGGATCTTGTATACCAGTTTAGCTGGAAGCCATATTTCTCCTGCTCATTCAGCAGATCCAGAAAGACCTCGGCTGCACTCTGTCCAGATCCGACAACCGTAACTGATTTTTTCTTTAAGATATTTTCTTTATTCCGTAAATAATCGGCCGAATGCAGGATGCTCTCTCCCATATATGGATGAAAGGCCGACGGAACAGTCGGGGCGCTGCCAACTCCCATGACCACATGACGACTATAATAGACTTCGATCTTTTGTGTTTGTGCATCCCTTACACTGATTTGATAGAAGGGTTCATCTTGATCCCCTATATATTCAACCGCCTCCACCGCTTTTCCAAAACGGCAGCTATCTAGTTGATGGGCAGTCCAGCGGCAATAGTCGTTATATTCTTTTCGTGGAATCAAGAATTTTTCAAGGAAGTAGAAATGATAGAGCCGATCATGCTGCTGTAAATAATTCAGGTAACTATATGGGCTTGTCACATCTGCCATGCTAACTAGATCAGCAAAGAACGGTACCTGCAAAGTCGTCCCTTCCAACAGCATCCCTTCATGCCAATTAAATTCCTGCTTTTTCTCAAAAAAGACGGCATTCAACTCCGGGGTTTTCTCCAAAAGGGCCGCAAGCCCAAGGTTAAACGGACCTATCCCTATTCCTACCAAGTCATAGATAGATTGTTGCTTCTCCATACTTCCACTTCCTCTCGAAATTCCCTCGTGTACATGACATAAGTAATGCAGTTTTGTCAGGGAGCTCAATTTCTTTAATTGGGGTAAACCCGCACTTTTCAAATAAGTAAATCATTTTTTCATTTCGAATATCCGGTTCAGCCATCACTTTGTTTGTGGTTGAAGTTAGTAGTTGGAATTTCACCATTGCACGTAAAAACGGCAAAGCCAGTCCTTTTCCTAGATAATCCGGATCACCAATGAGTAAATGAATACCTTGATCTCCCTCTTCGGATTCATAATAATCTTCAATGATATCGCCTTTTACCCAATACGATTCCCAATAGCTCATGGGAATTGAGTCCAGGCATCCTAAATAGAGTGTTTGGTGTGCATCAGCCAATGCCTTATTCAAATGGACAGCAAATTTTTCTTTTGTGAAATTTAAATTCCAGTAGGGTATCACATGTTCCTCATGCATCCATCCATGCAGGGTATCAATATCCCTCTCAAATTCAACTTTGACAAATGAAAGCTGTTGATTATGGTCCTTCAACATTTCTTCATAACTATTTTTCATAGACGGCCATAACCCCCTGCGCGAACGGATTTTCAATCGTTGTATAAACGGATTGCGTCTCAAGTGAGCCAACAAGTTCATCCAAATCATGAAATCGCGTCAGTAAATTAGCCTTACAAGATAATTCCCGGGCATGAAGCAACTTTGAAACAACTCGATTCAACCCTTCATCTTCGCTCTCCCTACTGCTTGTTTCCAGCTGTTCCTGAACGAGCTGTAACAGGTTCTTTTCTGATACTAATCCTTCCGTACCAAAATTATTGATCAAGCCTAATAAGTGATTAAAAAAGAAATAATATTGCAATCTTTCTTCAGCGACTTCATCAGAACAAATCGTGAAGCTTTTTTCACTTAGTTCAGGCAAGATCTTCAGCAGCCTGTCCACTTTGGACTCACAATAGTAATACCCTTGATTATCACGATAATAAAAAGTGGATGGATACCCATCTTGAAGTTGGATGATGGAATTCTGCTGATGGGCTTCTAAGACAATTCCATACTCTTCAAATAGCCAAAGCATCGGTTTTAATGTCATTGACAGATAGGTTTTGAACCAATCCATACTTACTTCTTCGGTACTGCGGTTTTCTTCAGCTGATAATTTGCGGATGATCGCTCCAAGCCTTGACGGTGCACCATAGGCATTATCCTGACATAAACCGGCAATCAGGCTTGCTTGTTTATTATTTTCATAAAAAGGGTTTTCCCGAATATCAACATCGAATCCTGATTCCTGCTCAGTCGTTTTGATTGTTAGATAAGCAGGGTCCTTTATAATTCGGAAGGAAGGGTGCCGTTCTTTTAGTTCGTCGCCCACTTTAGAATCTATTAATTTTGCAATTTCCACACCACGATCTAATTCTTTTTGCAGATTTGCACGTAAAGAATTCGTGATTTTAACCGGAACGGAAAATTTGTACATATATCTCGATGTGGCACTATATACCGTTCTAAAAGAAGAGGTTGCCGTAAATTTTTTCCCAAGAGGCCCCGCATAAACTAGTGTTCCTTGCTCGATTAGCCTCTTGACCTCTTCTTTTTCGATAAGCACTTTTGCCTGAAGCGGATGTGCTGGGATGATGATATAATGGCTTTCCCTTTGGCAATGCGTTGCACGGAATTCACTTGAAATTTCCAAGTCACCAGCTAATTCCTGTTTAATGATCTCACTTGCCGATCGGACTTCACTAGAATCTTGGATGACAATCGAAGGTTCCGCCAGAAAGTAGTGCAGCTGAAACTCCCCTTTTAATTCGGGTGAATATATCCATTCATCTTTTTCAGAAATGCCCTGCTTACTTTTCGGTGTCGGGTGGAACAGGTGCCCGAATAAAAGCGACTGCTCTGCTTCAATGTAGGTAAAATCAGGACTTTGAAGTGCATCAATATCTTCTGTCCTGGCTTCAACATATCGTTGAATATTTTGGCTGCTTAGGATGACACGCAGCATCAATTCATCTTCACTATCCGTTCGGCCCTGCTCATTCAATAATTCTTTGGAAACAATCGAGACCATTGTCACGTAATCTAATTCATGCACTTGTTTGGATGCCGTTTGGTAGTATATCGGGAAATTGAAAATATGACGCCCCGTTTCAGACCAATATTCAAGCGGAACAAGCAAAGCAATATCTTGGGATATGAGCTTACTGACCAATAATGTATCCTGTATGGATCCCTCCAAATTTGGCCAATTTTTCATTTCTTCTAAACTGCAATTCCCGGTTTCCCGGAAATAACAATTCAGAAAGCTTTGCATTGTCGCCCTTTCAGCTATTTGCTTACCATTCATCTTCATTCCTCCATCATCTTGAACATTTCACCTAATACTCGAATTTCGTCTAAAATGTCCTCTATGTGCTCTAGCCTTGTCATTGGATTCAATAGTGTCATTTTTAAATAAACCTGTCCTTCAAAACGTGTTTTCGCTAAAAAGGCCCGTCCGCTTTTCAGTAATTCTTGTTGAATCTGTTTATTTAATAAATTTACTAACTGATCACTTTCTCCCTCGGGATTATAACGGAATACAACCGCATTCAATTCAGGGTCTTTATTTAATACTGTGAACCCTTCCTCTTTATCGATCTTCACAGCCACTTCACGTGCAAGGTGACAAGTATAGTCAATCATTTCGGCAAAGGTATCCAGTCCAACGACCTTCAATGACATCCAGAGTTTCAGTGCGTCGAATCTTCTCGTCGTTTGAACCGATTTATTGACTAAGTGAACCATGCCCTCCGCTTCATCTTCCTGTGGATTCAAATAATCGGCATGATGCTGGATATATTGAAATGAGTTGCGGTCCGAGACAAGAAAAGCACCACAACTGATGGGTTGATAGAATAATTTGTGAAAATCAACCGTAATCGAGTCGGCCTGTTCAATTCCGCTGATTAACTCTTTGTAATCCTTACTTAAAATCATCGCGCCGCCATATGCGGCGTCGACATGCAGCCATATCCCGTTCTTCCTTGCAGTTACGGACAATTCATGCAATGGATCGATTGATCCAAAATCCGTTGTTCCACACGTTGCAACGATGGCAAATGGAAGTAAATCCTGTTCCGCTAAAAGCAGCAGCTGATGATTTAATTCATCTATGGACAAGCGATGATTTGAATCCGTTTTAATCGTGATGACGGCCTGTTCACCAAGCCCCAGCTGTGCTGCTGATTTACGAACCGTAAAGTGGGCAGCCTCGGAGCATAAGATCCGCAATTTCTTCGCCTCGGCCGGCAAGCCGTGCTGTTGAACGTCCACACCCCAGACACGCTTACAATAAGCGTCCCTCGCCAATAGCAGGCCCATATAATTAGATTGGGTTCCACCACTTGTGAAAATCCCATCTGCTTGTTCCGGCAACCCCACCTGTCTGCACAGCCAATCTATTAAACGCTCTTCCACGAAGGTGGCCGTCGAGCTTTGGTCCCATGAATCCATGGATTGATTCAACGTACCTATAACCATTTCGGCAGCCACGGCAGGTATTAACGTCGGGCAATGCAAATGTCCGATACAAGCAGGGCTATGCACATTGATGCTGTCATTAATAACAAACTCTGCCAGCTCAGCCGCTACGGCTTCCATTGTCTCCCCCTTTGGAGAGTTTAGGGTCAGCTCGCTTAATCTTGCTTCTATTTCATACGGTTTTTTCCCAGAGTATGGTGAGTTGTTCCCTTTTAAAAAGTTCATTAGCCTTTTTTCAATGATTTTTAATGACTGGCTGTAGTTATTGAAACCTTCTACGTTATTCAAGAACAATGGTGAATAGGCAAAATCTGTTTTATTTATCATTTCAATCATTAATCATTCACCCTCTTGCAACAGCTGCACGAACAGCTTGTTCAAAAATCGCAGTGGCTTCGAGAAGCTGGGATTCCGTTACGATCAATGGAGGCAAGAATCTCACTACACTTCCATGTCTGCCGCCAACTTCCAAAATCAACCCTCTTTGAAAACATTCCTGTTGAATGGCACTGGCAAGTTCTGAATTTGCAGGATAGCTTCCATTCGAATTTTGCGGTTCTTCATGATTGATCATTTCTACACCGACCATTAATCCCCGGCCCCGAACATCCCCGATCTGCTGAATATCTTTTTGCAAATCTTTAAGAATATCCTGTAAGATTTCTCCCATTTCAGCGGCATGCTCCACAAGATTGGTCTCTTTCATGAACTTTAAAGTTGCTGTTCCTGCCGCCATCGCCAATTGATTTCCACGGAATGTACCGATATGTGCACCTGGAGACCATAGATCCAGCTCTTTGTTATAAATCACCACCGATAATGGGAGACTTCCGCCTATTGCTTTGGATAGTACAAGAACATCCGGAATGATTCCTGCGTGTTCAAAGGCAAACATTTTCCCTGTACGGCCGATACCTGATTGAACTTCGTCGATAATTAGCGGAATGCCCTTCTCTTTTGTTATTCTTCTGATTTCCTTAAGCCATGGAATAGGAGCGGGAATGGAACCTCCCTCACCTTGTACTGCCTCTAAAATCATTCCTGCAGGTGCCAATAATCCGGACTCAGGATCGTTCAATAGGTTTTCGATATACTGGCTACTGATTTTATGACTTTCTTCTCCGCCTATTCCAAAAGGACAGCGATATTGATAGGGATACGGCAGGAATTGTACATCTGGCATTAACCCTTGTATTTTTTCCTTCGGTTTTGTATTACCGCTGATTGACATGGTTGCATGGGTTGCCCCGTGGTAAGCTCCTTGGAACGATAAAATGCTTCTGTTGCCAGTGGCTGTTTTAACTAATTTAAGTGCTGCCTCAATGGCATCTCCGCCAGTAGGACCACAGAATTGAATTTTGGCATTTTTCCTAAATTCTTCAGGCAGGCTTTCAAAAATTTCATCAACAAACTGCTCTTTAATTGGCGTCGTAAAGTCCAATGTATGTAAAGGCCGTTTATCCTTAAGAACTTTTTCCATTTCTTCAAGCACAGCCGGATGATTGTGTCCGAGTGCTAATGTTCCAGCCCCGGCAAGAAAATCAATATATCGTTTTCCATCCATGTCTGTTAGGTAAATCCCCTCCGCTTGATCGATGGCCATGGGTAATCGTCTAGGATAAGATCGGGCATTTGATTCCCTTGTATTTTGTTGTTCCAGTAATTGATCATTTTTTGTAAGCATATTCGTTACCATAGTGAGCCCTCCATGTATTGAATTAATTGAGAATAATTATCATTATCATGGAATTTATTTTACTGATAATGATAATTATTCTCAATGAGTAAATACACTCATTTTTCTTCTATTAATTTCCAATAAAATTAAGAAAAGGTTAAAACTGGGGCATATTCTCTACTTATCTATTGAATAAAAAAATGTTCTTAAGGTTTTATTAAGATTCTGTTTATAAGCTGAACGCAGTAAAAATTCATAGAAAAGGAGGAACAACAATGAATGGTTTAAAGGGCAGGCGGGAACTCAAACATGCAATCACCAAAGCGGATTGTCACTTATTAAGAAATAATCTGCAAAACTTCATGAGGCTTGATCCCCATGGGCTGGATGGGAAATATTTAATTCGAAGTGTCTATTTCGATAACTTTGACAATAAAATCCTACGGCAAAAAACAGAGGGGTTCTATCATAGGGATAAGTTCAGAGCCAGACTTTATGATCATAATACTGATTTCATCAATCTAGAAAAAAAGAGTAAGCGGAATAACCTTACCTATAAACAGAAGTGCAGGCTATCTGCTGGAGAATACGAACGGATACGTTCAGGAGATATAGATTGGATGTCCGAAGATTCAAGGGATATCCTTAGGGATCTTTACGTTCAGATGACCCTTTTCCAAATCAAGCCGACAACCGTCGTTGACTATGAAAGGGAGGTATTTATCTATGAATATGGAAATGTACGGGTCACTTTTGACAGCAACGTGAAAACGAGCTATCGGGATACGGACTTCCTGAATCCCGAATTAATCATGGTTGATGCTTTAGACCCAGATTGGGTCATCCTGGAAATAAAGTTTGATGAATTCCTTCCAGATATCATCAAACAATTGTTATCCATCATCGATACTAGAAAAACAGCTTTTTCAAAATATCAACTAAGCAGAAGATACGGCTGATTTCAGCTAAACATATAATATTTGGAGGAATAGCACATGGATACAACGACCACTAGCACTTTTAATGACATTTTCAAATCAAGTTTTTTGGACAAGACCGAGAGCTTTTCCATCATTGACTCCCTAATTGGGTTACTGTTGGCATTTGCCATCGGTTTGTTCATTTACGTCATTTATAAGAAGACCTTTTCCGGTGTGATGTACTCACACAATTTCAATATTTCCCTCATCATCATGACAATGGCCACGGCTTTGATCATCATGGGTATATCAACTAATATCGTTATCTCCCTGGGTATGGTAGGTGCACTCTCCATCGTACGATTCAGGACGCCGATCAAAGATCCGATGGACTTGGTCTTCCTATTCTGGGCAGCGGCCTCCGGGATTTTATGCGGGGCAGGATTGATTCCACTGGTTATCATCGGTGCCATTTTAATAGGTATTGTCATGCTCATATTTGCGAATCGGATCACTGTTGAAAATCCATTTTTATTAATCGTTAAATATTCAGATGCATCCATTGAAAAACCGTTAGAAGAAATGATATCCAACAAGGTGAAAAAGCATTCCGTCAAATCGAAATCCATCATGGCGGATAATAACCTCGAAGTGACCTATGAAATTCGATTAAAAGATAATAATGCGGAATTCATTAACCAAGTCAAGGACATGAACAGCGTGCACTCTGCCATCATGTTAAGTTATGATGGCAATTTTACAGCTTAAGATAGATGGCGGACATAAAAATCCATGCCCACCCCTCTATATAAGAATACAGGAGGAAGGAGCCTTGGCATGTTAAAGACAAGATATGTTGTAGCGACCATTGGATTACTGATCATAATTTTTATAGCAGTGATGTTTTTCCTTCCCGATCTTCAAGTTGAAAAAGCCACAAAAGGAAATACTTATACAGAATCTGTATTTGATCAAAGTAAGGTGACAACCGTAAATATAACATTGGCTGATGAAGATTTAGATTCCATCCTGGATAACCCCTCTGAAAAGGAAATCGTTGACGCGGATGTAACGATCGATGGGGAGACGGTTAAAAATGTAGGATTCCGTACCAAGGGAAACCTTTCCTTGAATTCCGTTGTTCAAATGGGAGATTCCGATCGTTACAGCTGGAAGATAGACTTTGATTATTATCAGGAAGATCAAGATTTACACGGCCTGAAAAAGTTGGCCCTCAATAATAATTACAGTGATCCCACCTATATGCGAGAATATCTTTCCTATGAATTAATGGACAAGATGGGCATAGCGACTCCAGGACATTCCTATATGTACGTGACCATCAACGGTAAGGAATGGGGCCTTTATCTAGGTGTGGAAGCCATAGAAGAAACCTTCCTAAATACCAACTTCACTGAAGGCACTGGCGACCTCTATTATCCGGATGGTACGGGAAGCGATTTAAAGTGGATCAGCGAAGACATTGATGACTACACCGGAATAAACTTGAAAACAAACGATCATTCGGACCAATCCGCCATGATCAAAATGCTTGATGCCATCAATAATGGGGGGAATTTGGAGGAAGTACTGAATGTCGATGAAATGCTACGCTACTTCGCAGCCAATACTGCCCTTGTCAACCTCGATCACTATCAGGGAGATAAAAAGCACAATTACTACCTATATGAAGAGAACGGGGTCTTTTCCATATTGCCTTGGGACTATAATATGTCATTTGGCGGTTATTCCGGTGGTGGCGGACGACAGGCGGGTGCCTTCGATCAAGAAAATAATAATGAAGGCAATGAAGTGGCAGCTGACCAAAAAGATGAAGCGACGGCTAAGAGTAACGACGATACTGCTAAGCAGGATGACAAGGAACTCCTTGGAGAAGCCCCGAATAAGAACGGTGGCCGGATGATGGATATGAGTTCCAATTTCATGAATGAAAGTAATATCAACTTCAGCATTACCGAACCGGTTTCAGGTACTACCCTTGAAGAGCGCCCTTTATTGAATGCCCTGCTTTCCAAAGACGAGTACCGTGAAAAATATTATGATTATCTAGACGACATTGCCAAAGATTTTTTCTCTGAAGAAAATATGACAGCAATGACCACTGAAATCACTACATTAATCACACCATATGTGAAAAAGGATCCGACCAAATTTTATACAATGGACGAGTATACAGAAGCAACGTCAGGCGAGGAAACCCTTGTCGACTTCGCTTCCCAACGAGCTGAATCCATCTTGGCACAGCTTTCTGGTGACCTGGTTGTGGAAGCTGAGACAGAAAGCAGTATGGGCGGTGGAGCTCCTGATATGGGCGATGACGCAAATGACGGCCAGCAACCACCAAACATGGGCGGCGGCGAGAATGGGGATGCTGCCATGCAACCCCCTGACATGGACCGCGACGGCAATGGTGCACCTCCTGGCATAAACGGGAACATGGGCCAAAAGGGGACAGGTAACAGCGGCTCCTCCAAAGATACGATCATTCTATCTTCCGTGCTCCTATTCTTATTATTTGGTGCAATGGCTTTCGCTCACTTCTTTAAACGAAGAGGCAAAAAAGGATAATAGACTATCCCCTCCAATACAACAAAAAAGGTATCCCAAAATATTCGGGATACCTTAGTTTGTAGGCAAAAGAGGTTCTATCTAAATTTTATAACAAAGTTGCCCGCGGAAAGCGAGTACCTGGAGGGGAAATCAACGGTCAAATTGTAAAAGCCATCAAAAAACTGTGGGTAAACTTGATTTTCATCGAGTTTATCTACAGTCTGAGGTATCCCAATTTAATCGGGATGCCTTTTTTATTGATGTAGCCTATGCTTTTTCCGGGTTATTCCTCCACATTTGAATAATTTTTAGCTGCTAATCAATATAAAATACCCTTTTTTGGTATAAAATAGTAAAATAGAGAGGTAGATGAACCTCTATCCAGAGGGTTGTTCACTTGTTTATCATTTGATTTTAGAGGGTAAAGGTTTCCATTATTACTTTATCCGATCGTACAGTTTCACTTTTGTTAAAAATGGGTCGGTGTCAGGGGGGGAACGGATGAAAAGAAATCATACGATGATGCAATTTTTTGAGTGGCATCTTGAGGCAGATGGTTCTCATTGGGACAGATTGAAGTATGCAGCCTCAGAGTTGAAGGATATAGGCATTGACTGCGTTTGGCTTCCGCCAGTTACCAAAGGGCAATCCGTTGGGGATAATGGATATGGAATATATGACGGTTACGATTTGGGGGAATTTGACCAAAAAGGAACAGTTCGTACCAAATATGGGACCAAAGATGAATTGCTGCAAGCAATAGCCACCTGTCATAACTACGGACTTTGTGTTTATATCGATTTAGTCATGAACCATAAAGCAGGAGCTGACGGAACCGAAAAATTTGAAGTCATTGAAGTCAATCCAGACAACCGAATGGAGGATATCTCAGAACCATTTGAAATGGAAGGCTGGACAAAATTCGATTTTCCAGGCCGTAATAATCAATACTCTGATTTCAAGTGGAACCATACTCATTTTAATGGTACAGACTATGATGCCAAAAACGACAAAATGGGAGTATATCGAATCACAGGCGAAAATAAGCACTGGAATCAGCATGTCATCGATGAATTTGGAAATTATGATTATTTAATGTTTGCCAACATCGATTACAGTCTACCGGAAGTTCGTCAGGAAATGATTAGCTGGGGGAAATGGATGGTTGATACGTTAAAGTGTGATGGTTTTCGTTTAGACGCCGTTAAACATATCGATTATGAATTCATCAATGATTTTCTCAAAGAGCTCATTCCTTATACAAAGGAACATTTCTTCATGGTGGGCGAATTTTGGAAAGCGGATGTTAAAGCTTGTCAAACATACTTAGAGCAAACCAATCATGACCTCAACTTGTTCGATGTTTCCCTGCATTATAAATTCCATGAGGCCTCAAAAGCCGGAACAGACTTCAACCTCTCAACCATCTTTGATGACACCCTCGTCCAAACCAATCCGGCGGAGGCCGTTACTTTTGTCGACAACCATGATTCCCAACCTCATGAATCACTGGAATCTTGGGTAAAGGACTGGTTTAAACCATCAGCATATGCACTAATCTTACTTAGACTTTGCGGTTACCCCTGTGTCTTTTATGGGGATTATTACGGAATCGGCGGGCCTTCTCCGGTACCAGGGAAAAAGGATATATTAGATCGCCTCTTATATGCAAGGTATGAAAAAGCTTACGGAGAACAGAAGGATTATTTTGATGACAAAAATACGATAGGCTGGGTCCGTATGGGGATTGAAGAGCTACAAGGCTCTGGTTGTGCCGTCGTTGTCTCCAATGGAGATCACAACAGTGAAAAAAGGATGTTCGTCGGTGAACATCGGGCTGGCGAAGTCTGGAGTGATTTAACTTATCATAGAGATGATCACATTACCATTGAAGAAGATGGTTTCGCGACCTTCCCCGTTCATGGAAAAAGCGTATCCGTATGGGCCTTGAATAATCCACTCTAAAAAAGATAGCAAAGAACAGCATGTCATTTGCGGATATGCTGTTCTTTGCTGAGCTATCCTTCCCCCGCCATGGATGCAATAGTATGCTTTCCGGTAAAGATAATTTTTCCATTCCAACCAATCATGGTAAGATAAGGTAAAAAAGGAGCTGAAGGAAAAGTGAAAAATGATATCATTAAACGATTTACTTCCTATGTGAAAGTGGACACGCAATCGAATGGGGAAAGCCCCTCATGCCCCTCTACCCCCGGACAGCTAACCTTGGCAAATACATTGGTAAAGGAACTGCAATCCATTGGGATGGAGGAAGTGACAATTGATCAAAATGGCTATGTCATGGCAACCTTGCCAGCCAATTCAGATAAGGATGTCCCGACAATCGGATTTTTGGCTCATATAGATACAGCAACGGATTTCACCGGCAAAGATGTAAAACCGCAGATTGTTGAAAACTATGATGGCGGTGATCTTACTTTACATGAAAAATTGGATGTCATCCTTTCACCGAATGATTTCCCTTCGCTTAAGGACTATATAGGGCATACATTGATCACGACGGATGGTACAACCCTGTTAGGCGCGGATAATAAAGCCGGCATTGCCGAAATCATGACTGCCATGGATTATTTGATCCAACATCCTGAAATCAAGCATGGAAAAATTCGTGTGGCCTTTACCCCCGATGAGGAAATCGGCAGAGGGCCACATAAGTTTGATGTAAAAGCTTTTGATGCCCAATTTGCCTATACCGTGGACGGTGGCCCACTTGGGGAACTTGAATATGAGAGCTTCAATGCAGCATCGGCCAAGATACTGTTCAAAGGAGCGAATATTCACCCTGGTACAGCCAAAGGAAAAATGGTGAACTCGGCTAAAATTGCCATGGACTTTCATAGCAAACTTCCAGTGGCAGAAGCGCCGGAATATACGGAGGGTTATGAGGGATTTTTTCATCTGCTTTCATTCCATGGTGATGTGGAAGAGACCAAGCTTTCTTACATCATCAGGGATTTCGACCGCCAAAAATTTAACGATCGTAAGGAATATATCACGAAGGTCACCGAAGAATTAAAAGAAAAATATGGTCAAAGTCGCGTCCAGCTTAATTTGGAAGACCAATACTTCAACATGAAGGAAAAAATTGAACCAGTCAAAGAAATCGTCGACATTGCCTACGAGGCAATGGATAAACTCGGAATAAAACCTAAAATCTCGCCAATACGCGGAGGTACAGACGGATCTCAATTATCGTATATGGGCCTTCCAACACCCAATATCTTTACGGGTGGCGAGAACTTTCATGGCAAATATGAATTTATTTCCGTCGATAATATGTTAATGGCCACCAAGGTGATTGTGGGCATTACCTCGCTCTTTGAAGAAAAAGTGAAGTAACTTGAAACGAAATGTCTTTATTGAAAAACCCCCAGACTCCAAGTCCGGGGGTTTTTCATCCAAAATTAAAAGCGTGACCAGTGACGGTGTTTAGCAATTGCCTCGATAAAGTCAGAACCACTATTATTATTATCGGTAACAGTTACAATGCCCATGGCTGGATCAGTGGAAACTATGCCTGCCATTGATAAGATTTCGGCTCCTTCTTTTCCCACACCAATCGCTTTGAAATGATTGTAAGCTTCATCAACAAAGTACATGGGCTCCTTGGATGCCTTCAGAGCATCAACACTCTCCTGACCTCCTGCCACGTATACCGCATCGAAAAGTACCGAATCGGCTGTCAGGAATGTCTGATTCACCTCGATTTCCTGTCCTTTTGAGCTTGTAATCATTCCTCTATTATTACTAATGATCTCTGCAGTTATCCCTGCCGATTTAAATGATTCCAAGACTTGATTTACCTCGGAACCGTCGAAACCATCTGCAGCCAAGATTGCCACTTTTCTTGTTGCAGCCGTATTCACTTTCTTTTGCTCTTGGCTTAAAGCAGGAGAAGACAAATCCATTTCGACTTGATTCTTGTTTGTTGGTGGATTCACTCCCACTCCAATGGCAATTGTTTTAGCCAGTTCAACATCTACATTGCTGAACATCTCGACAATTTGCTGCTGAACGTCCTTACTTTTCACTTTTCCCACTTCAAAGTGGAAAGCCTGAATAATATGCTCCTTCTCCACTTCCGTCATGCTATTCCAAAATAGTTTAGCCTGACTGTAATGATCCTTGAAACTTTCACTGCGTTGACGTACCTTCCTGCCATCGACTTTTTCCTGGTAATGTGTATAACCGCCCTCCTCTTCTGAAGCAGTTTCCGGAGAGTTACCTGCCAAGGAATTCTTATGATAGCTTACCTGACCTGGATTTATTGACATTCGGTGCATGCCATCGCGTTGATTGTTATGAACAGGCGCAACCGCCCTATTTATCGGAATCTCATGGAAGTTCGGACCTCCTAATCTGGATAACTGTGTGTCGGTGTATGAGAATAAGCGTCCCTGAAGCAGCGGGTCATTGGAAAAATCAATTCCCGGTACAACATGCCCCGGATGGAAAGCAATCTGTTCCGTCTCTGCAAAAAAGTTATCTGTATTTTGGTTCAAAACCATTTTCCCGATTATTTTCACCGGGACTTGTTCTTCCGGCCATAGTTTAGTAGGATCGAGAATATCAAAATCGAATTTGAACTCATCTTCCTCCTTAATCAATTGCACGCCAAATTCAAATTCAGGATAATTTCCTGCTTCGATTGCTTCCCACAGATCTTGGCGGTGAAAATCAGGATTTTTTCCTGCAATTTTCTGTGCCTCATCCCAAACAAGCGATTTAACACCCAGTACAGGCTTCCAATGGAATTTTACGAAATGGGCCACACCTTCTTCATTCACAAAACGGAATGTGTGGACACCAAACCCCTCCATCATTCGGAAACTTCTTGGTATGGCCCTATCGGAAAGATGCCACATGATCATATGTGCCGTTTCTTCATTGTTGGCGACAAAATCCCAAAAAGTATCATGGGCAGATGCGGCTTGAGGTATTTCATTGTGAGGCTCAGGTTTAACCGCATGAATTAAATCTGGGAACTTCATAGCATCCTGAATAAAAAATACCGGGATATTATTTCCGACCAAATCATAGTTTCCTTCCTCGGTATAAAACTTGGTAGAGAATCCCCTGACATCACGAACCGAGTCTGCCGATCCGCGGGATCCAGCTACAGTGGAGTATCGAACAAATACTGGTGTCTTGATTGAAGGGTCTTGAAGAAACTTGGCCTTTGTATATTCAGCCATCGGCTCATACACCTGAAAGTATCCATGTGCTCCTGACCCACGTGCATGAACAATCCGCTCAGGAATCCGCTCATGGTCAAAATGGGTCATTTTTTCACGGAAATGAAAGTCCTCCATCAATGTTGGACCGCGGGTTCCTGCTTTCAAAGAATGTTCATCCTCAGAAATACGCAAACCTTGGTTAGTCGTCATCTTTTTCCCGTTATCGTCGACTCGATATTGGGCCAACTGTCGATTCTTACTGTGTTCATTGACTTTTTTGTTTTCATTTGTCATCCTTTTCATTCCCTCCATGTCTAAAAAAATTCAGTAAGTCGTGTTGTATGTATTTTCCTTATAATCTGGAATAATCGCGTTATCTTTCCTCATATACCACTCTATTTTGACAATTAAACAGAATTACAGAAAAAGATGCCTCCACTCCTTTATAATGAAAAATCCCCAGCTATTAATCACTGAGGACGTGGCGACCGCTACATTTCAGGATCATATTTTACCCACCAGCGAGCCATAGGAGGAACTGACTGACAGGATCATTCATCAGGTGAAAAAATACTTAATGATATAAAAAAATAATGATTCACTTAAAAATACATACAAAAAAGAAGCGGCAAGACAAATTTTCGTCTTACCGCTTCTTTCTTTTGTAGACCATCAGTTCTTAAAGGCTTCAGATACCTTCAAAAGCTTGCCTTTGACTTTCGTGTTCTTCATCACTTTCAACACAAGCGGTCCCTTTTCATTCAAAATCTCCACATAGGAAACATTATCCTGAATCGTTATAATCCCGATATCCTCCGCATTCACTCCATCAATCTTGGCGATGGTGCCTACAAAATCAACGGCCCTGATTTTCTTTTTCTTTCCGCCATTGAAATATAGCTTCATGATTTGTTTATTCAATTGTTCACTTTTATCTTTTTTTATCTTTGGACGAGCTTCCAATTTCGCTTCGAAATCCGTTCGTTTATTTGAGACATCTTCTTTTGAAGGAGCAGGTATTTTAGGGATTTCAAATCCGATATATTCTTGAATCTCAGTAAGGAATTTGTCTTCATATGGTGTCACAAAAGTAATCGCTTTTCCTTTTTTACCTGCACGACCCGTTCTTCCGGTTCGATGTACATAACTTTCTTTTTCCAATGGCAAGTCATAGTTAATGACGTGGGTTATATTATCAATATCTATTCCGCGTGCAGCAACATCTGTCGCAACCAAATAGCGAAATTCACCTCTTCTGAATTCATTCATCACTGCAAGGCGGTCTTCCTGAAGCATCCCGCCGTGAATCATATCACAAGGATAATCCAGATCCATTAGCTGTTCACATACTTGATCGACCCTATCTTTCGTCCGGCAAAAAATGATGCAACTATCAGGATTTTCCGTGATGGTAACGTCCCTAAGCAGGGAAAACTTATCATCCTCTTTCACTTCAATGAGAGCATGATCAATTTTCTCAGTGGTTAAACCCTTTGCTTTGATTTCGATATCCAAAGGATCTTTCATATATTGCTTACAAAGCTTCTTTATACTATCAGGTAACGTAGCAGAGAACAGCATGGTTACTCGATCTTTCGGAAGCTCTTTAATAATGGCTTCCACCTGTTCAATGAAGCCCATATTAAGCATTTCGTCCGCTTCATCAATAACTAAATGAGTTAGGCGTTCCAAGACGAATGTCCCTTTCTCGATATGATCGAGAACACGGCCCGGTGTTCCTACGACTACATGGCTTTTTTGTTTCAATTCCGCTTTCTGCAGAGCAAAAGGATGTTTTCCATAAACCGCAGTAGCCTTGATCCGTTTAAATCTTCCTATATTCGTAATATCCTCTTTTACCTGTACAGCAAGCTCACGTGTCGGTGTTAAAATTAGCGCCTGTGGCTTATTCTCCTCCCAATCGACCATTTCGCAGATCGGTATGCCGAATGAAGCGGTTTTTCCACTTCCTGTTTGGGATTTAACGACAAGATCCCGCTTTTTCAGCGCCACTGGAATCACTTCACGCTGCACTTCTGTTGGATTTTGATATCCCAAGCCTTCTAATGCCCTTACAATTTCAGCGCTTAATGTATAATCAGTAAAACTTAATTCATTCATATAACAGCCTCTTTTATTGTTTAGTATCTTGCTTTATTGTTTCCATAATCGTAATTTCCTTATACAAGGTTCTATTATACGCGATATGCATCGATAAACCTTGTAATAACCAAATTCAATTGTCTTATTTCAATATAATGAACCTTCCTTCAGCATTAAAAAGTATCGTCATCCAGATTATCATGATCGTGATTAACCAAAATGGACCATACTTCTTTCAATATGCTAAAATATGTATGATATATAAGCGGCAAAAGGGTGTAGATTAAATAACCGATATCCAAAAGGAGAGCTGATTTATGATAATCGTAACCAATAGAATCAGAGTCAAAAAAGGGATGGGGGCAGTCATGGCTCCAGGATTTACTGCACCAGGACCACTTGATACTACGGAAGGTTTTGTAAAAGTTGAAGTTTTATTAACGCAAAACTTATCGGATCACGACGAATTAAGCGTTAATATGTACTGGGAAAACCTTGACAACTTTACTGCTTGGAGAAATAGTGATGCGTTTAAAGCTGCACATAAACGACCTGAACCAAGTTCCGATGAAGCTAAAAAAGAATCTCCTATTTTAGGCAGTGAGCTTACCACGTATGAAGTTGCGTCGGTAAAAGAAATAGCTAAATAATAAAATCACACCAAAAGAGGCCGCGAAATATGCGACCTCTTTTTATTGTTTTCTTTTAGTAAATTATTGGGCTTCGGCTTTCTTGATTTGTTTGCTTCTTAGCTGCCCGCAAGCTGCATCAATATCCGTTCCATGCTCTTGGCGGATTTTACAATTTACGCCTCTTTTTTTCAACGTATCATAGAAAGAAAGAACGGACTCTTTCTCACTTCTTTGGTATTGACTATGCTCATCTACAGGATTATATGGAATCAGGTTGACATAGAGCCGATGTTTTTTGTCTTCAAGAAGATTGGCAAGTTGCTCGGCTTCTGCTTGATGATCATTGACATCTTTCAAAAGGATATATTCAATCGTGATTCTCCTATTCGTCTTCTCCAAATAATAGTCAAGTGATTTCATTAATTTTTCGATCGGAATACCTCGGTTTATTTTCATGATCCGGGTCCTGAGCTCATTATTCGGTGCATGCAATGAGATTGCCAGATTCACCTGTAATTTCGTATCGGTGAATTCATAAATCTTATTGGCAAGTCCACTCGTCGAAACAGTAATACGCCTTGCAGCGATCGCAAGACCCTTATGATCCATGAGCACCTTTAAAAAGTCTATCATATTTTCAAAGTTATCAAACGGCTCGCCAATTCCCATTACAACAACATGGCTGACAACATCTTCTTGTTCCAATTTATCTAGATGGAGTTGAACATTCATAATTTGCTCCACTATTTCGCCGCTGGATAAATCACGGCTTTTGGCCAATAATCCACTTGCACAGAAACTGCAGCCAATATTACATCCGACTTGAGTGGTGACACAAACTGAAATTCCATATTTATGTCTCATCATGACCGTTTCGATAAGATTCCCATCCTGTAATTTAAACAAGAACTTAATCGTACCATCCGCTGATTCTTGCTTAACGTGCTCAGTCAAAGTCTGGATGACAAAGTGCTCCTCCAGTAATTCAAGGCACTCTTTATTCACATCTGTCATTTCAGAGAAATTCGTCACACGTGTCCGATAAAGCCACTCCCATACTTGTTGTGCTCTGAATTTTTTATGGCCATGGTCCAATAGCCATGCAGTCAATTGTTCGAATGTTAAACCATAAATGGACTCTTTATTCATTCGTTACCCTCTTTTCCTTACATTAAAATTTAATAGTATTACCCATTTACCTTACAAGCCATTCCTCTGAATTAGCTCATTCATTTATGATATGGTTCATTTCGATTTATCCGAAAAGCTCGGTAGATTTGCTCCAATAGGACCAGTTTCATTAATTGATGCGGAAAGGTCATTTTGGAGAAGGACAGTGCATAATCACTTCTTGATGTCACCTCGGAGCCAAGCCCGAGTGACCCGCCAATAATAAAGGCAATCTTGCTTTTCCCATAAGTAGCGAGCTGATCGATATGGGAGGCTAGCTGTTCGGAAGTAAGCTGCTTTCCATTGATCTCAAGCGTTATTACATAGGTGTCCGGGCTGACCTTGGCCAGGATTCGTTCACCTTCTCTTTGCTTTACAATGTCCATGTCCGCAGCACTCAGGTTCTCCGGAGCTTTTTCATCCGGTACTTCAACAAGTTCTATATTAGCATAAGCACTTAACCTTTTTGTATATTCAGCAATTCCTTGCTTTAAGTATTTCTCTTTTAGCTTACCAACAGTAATAATCGATATTTTCATATATATCCTCTAACTTTCCTTATGTTGTCGTTTCAGTTGTAGGATTTACCTACCTATTATCATACCTTAGACTGACATATAAGCAAAACACGCATATTCTTTCCAGTAGTTAATACATGCATTCCCTATTCATATAAATCCACCCGACCTTTAAAATAAAAACCGCTGCCCCTAAAACGGCAACGGCAACCTTCATGATTTTATGTTTCACGATGTAATGCAAATGGGTGGGAAAAATCTTCACCGCTGTACCTTTCCTTCCCGTACTTACAAATTGAAATGTTACCCCTTGTACTTTTCAACGATAAGCCTATCATGTGCCTTTCGGCTTCCCAGCATTTATGGTCGTTTTTCCAAGAATCATTTGTAAAACATAAAGTTAAATCTACAGCGATTCCTCACGCCATTCTCGCCTTCGCAAAATGTTAAGAACAGGTTAAGAACAGGTTAAGAACAGGTTACAAACATGTTATCCACAAAAGTTATCCACATATCCACAAATTCTATCCACATCTTGTATGGGAATATTAGTTCCCTACTAGATATATTGCCACGTTTCGACAATATTCACAGGTTGTTGATAACTGTTTTTCTTCAGAAACCTGTGTTAAAACGGGGTATGTTTCACATTCGTAAACCACTTCATCCAGCGCCATGTCCACGTGTTCCTGACAGCAATATAATTTCATCACTAATTCCTCCTTCCTTACTTTTCATTCAAAGTATCGCGAACTCATTTATCCACAAGTAAAGCTCATTTATTTTATTTCCGTATATATCCACAGGTAATCGTAACAAAAAATAAAAAAATCGCAAGAAAATATAAAGGACAGGAAGCATTATCCTGCCCCTGCCCTTTTGCGCTTTATATTTCGCTGCTAGAAAGCGTGACTTCCGTGGATTCTTTCTTTCCATCTCGATAATAAATGATTTTAACCTTATCACCGATTTTCTTATCATTGTAAAGGTATTTTCTTAATTCTACGACGTCATGGATTTTTTCATTATCCATTCCCACGATGACATCGAATTCCTTTAATCCAGCTTTAGACGCAGGAGAGTTGCTTTGAACACCTGTTATAGCAACTCCCGAAGTAACTTTCCTTGGCAGCTTTAATGTATTCTGCTGGTGGTATTGAGAAATTTCCTCAACAGATGCTAAATTAACACCCAAGAATGCACGTTTCACTTCACCAAATTCCTCTATATCATTAATAATAGGAATTACTGAATCGATTGGGATGGAAAGACCGATTCCTTCCACTGCATTTTCAGCAATCTTCATGGAATTTATTCCGATGACCTGCCCTGACATATTAACGAGTGCTCCCCCGCTGTTGCCTGGGTTAATCGCCGCATCGGTTTGAATGACCTCTGCGTTCCAATCCACTTGCCCGTCCTCATTGATATCCACCTCTATCGTACGCTCCAAACCGGAGATGATCCCTTGTGTGATCGATCCAGAAAATTGGAGGCCTAAAGGGTTACCAATGGCAATCACAGGCTCCCCAGGCTTCAATTTTTCAGATTTTCCGAACTCAGCAATGGTTTTGATTTTATCGCCCTTCACGACAATGACTGCTAAATCTGTCCATGGGTCACTACCTTGTAGCTCCGCTGGCAACTTAGTTCCATCACTTAATGTCACTTCAAGTTCATTAGCGCCTTCAATAACGTGATTATTCGTGACAATATAGGCCTTGCCACCTTCTTTTTTGTAGACGACACCAGAACCAGTGCCAGCTTCAGCTGAACTGTCCTCTGCGTTGTCCCCTTGGCCCCAGAAGTTCGTCTTCTGAATGTTAGTGATGCCGACTACTGCGTCGCTGGCCTTATCAACAGCACCTGTAACGGCACTTGTTACATCTACAGTAAGGTTTTGCTGTGACTGATTCGTCGGATTATTCCCCGTTGATTTCTCCGTTGTCATCTCGTTACGATCGTTATTTAACAGCCCACTTCCCGGAAAAACCAATAAAATAAGTAAGGCCCCGATGATGGCGCCTCCCAAGCCAGTTAAAAAATAGCTCGCATGGCTCTTTTTCCGCTTATTTTGGTTCTCATCATTCTGATCATAATAACCCAAGACCGCTCCATCCTCTCATTTTAGGAATGAATTATAGCAATTCTATTGTTTGGTATCCTCCTTCAATTATACTCATTTACCGAAATTTTTCTAAAAAAATGTATGCCTTCAAATTAAAACCTGACTGGAATTCAGCGATTTTTCTTTTTACCTATACAGTTCTAACCAAACGATACCCCTTTTAATCCGATTAGTAACTTACGAATGGAAATTATAAATAAAAAAGAATGAACAAGGTTCCCCTCATCCATTCCTTTTATTTATAACGTAACAAGTTCTGTTGGTCTTTTTGGGTCAGTGTCATATAAGGAAAATTGTTCTCCAACGACGATACCTTTTGTTTTTAACGTCTGTTCTACCGACATTCTTGCTAAATCCTTCATATTGTTATCAAGACTTAAGTGGGCCAAATAAATCCGCTTGGTCTTATCACCGGCCACTTCACTCATCGCAAGGGCGGCATCTTCATTACACACATGTCCAACATCACTTAAAATCCGGCGCTTAATGCTCCATGGATATTTTCCCATCCTCAGCATGGACACATCATGGTTACTTTCGAATACATACGCATCGGCATTCGAGATAATCCCTTTCATCCGATCACTTACATACCCTGTATCCGTGATGACCACGAGCTTTTTATCTTCATGATGAAAGACGTAAAACATCGGCTCTGCGGCATCATGTGAAACACCAAAAGATTCTATATTAAGGCTCCCGAACGTTTTGACTTGTTCCATTTCGAATGTGAATTTTTGTTCGGTAGCTATTTCACCGATTGAACGTTCCATGGCATTCCATGTCTTTGCATTCGCATATATCGGGAGTTTATGTTTTCTGGCAACCACGCCTAGGCCTTTAATGTGGTCACTGTGTTCATGGGTAACAAGGATTCCGGTTAACTTAGACATATCACGGCCTATATCCTGAAACAATGCTTCCAACGCCTTACCGCTTAATCCGGCATCGACAAGGAAAGATTGATCCCCCGTTTCCACGAAAAAGGCATTTCCTGTACTCCCGCTCGCGAGAACACTAAAATGCATAGTCATCTATACTCACTCCAGTATTTTTTCTTCTGTATTTAATTCAATGACCTCTCCATCAAAAGCATTTACAAAGAGATCCGTTTCGTCATTAAGGACCACCCACCATGTTGGCACAAGTAAATGTGACACAGATGTCGTCTGCAACGAATTATAAAAACCCAGTTTTACATTGGTGACTTTGCTTTTTGGATCAATATCTCCATGATCATACAATGCTCTAATAGCAGTTAAGGCAGATACCAATTCTTTAGGTTTATTGAATTTCTCAATTCCCTCTAAGTACATCTGTTCATAGGAGACGATTTCACCCTTTTTGTTCAAATATAAAGTGACCTTCCCCTTACTATTGTTATAAAACATCTTTTTATCTTCCACTTGGTAGCAGATGATAGTCTGGTTGATTTGATCATAGCTCCAAAAGTGATACTCACTTCCCTTTAATATATACTCCTTCAGGAACATATCAACGTCTGCAGCTTGAATTTCCGCTTTCATGCCAACCGGTGTTTTAAATGTACCCACAAGCTTCTTATCATCGATGATTTTTGCTTTTTGATTTTTCAGGTACTGTAAATCTTTCTTATCGAAAGTCTTGCTTTTGGCAATCAGGAATTGATCCTTCAACTTTTGTTTCGGAAGTGGGACTTCGATTGAAATCTCATCTTCCTTCAAAAGTTCATCCGTAGAGGACTCCGTAAAACTTTCATATTGGTAGTCATTGATCTTTTCCAGAAATTGATAAAGAAGAAAAATATTCAAAACGAAGAAAACCATGATGAAAATTGACTTTGTATTATTCCAATCCATTCTGATCGCCTCCCGTAGTTCCTTCGAAAGGCACAATAAACCATTTATCACCGATGCGATAATACCAAGTGGGTTCAAGTGTAACGAGGGTGACAAGTTTGGAATCAAGAGATTTATTCAATTTATAACCAATCGAGATGTCCTCCACGCTCTTGAAATCGATATTATCTTTTGCTTTCAACTGATTCAATACTTCTCTGCCACTTGGTAAAGGCACTTCCGATCCTTCCGAAGGAAGGACCGAGGCAAGTGAAAAGTACGGGCGTTCATAGCTATAAATTTCTTCTTTCCCCCAAATTTGCTCGATTTCAGTCATTCCGTATTCATTGAAAGCCGGATAACCATTTACGAATAAACGGAATACCACTCGTTGCTCATTCTCCGACATATAGGCAAAACGGTAATTGTTATCTTCCCAACCAGCGTGATCATTGATGAAATCAATGCTTTTTTGCAAAAGGTCACTGGAACTGTCAAAAAACTTGCTCTTTTGGGCCGGATTGATATAAGAAATAAGGTAATTCTCTTTATTGATCGTCATCAGTCTTGTTCCATCCGTGTATTCCTCACCGACTGAAACGGAATCCTGCCGTACAAACTTTGGAAAAGTAAATAACGCATTTTTCAGGTTTCCAATATCCAAATAATCAATATAATATTCAAATCTGTTTACCTTTACTGGCTTTTCAGGAACGAACAGAGTCCTTTTGCTGTTTATGGTTTCGGCCGTGTATTCAGGGTGCTTATTATAAGAACCGGTATAAAACTTATCCATAAACTCTCTTAGTCTTTTAGAATCGACCATCCCTTGATAGATTTTCTCTTGATCGTAGGAAACAAAATAAACGGCGGATTCATTACCACTGATATCCTTTTGTTTAATGATGATTCGATCAAATGAAGATCCAGGCACTTCCTTATCCGAAATGTCCAATACCGTCTTATAGAGAGAGATGGGGATATCATCAGAAAATTCGATTTCAATAGACCCATCTTCATGGACAAAATCATCAAATTTCCTTTGCAGCCTTTTTACGGATACCTCTTTTACGCCGGTGAAGCTCCATTGAACAAATTCTTTTTCCATTTTACCTATTTCCTCTGGGTTGACAGTCCGGAAATGTTGCCCATTACCATGAAAAAGGATACTAACAGGTTTAATGACATCACTCACAATCTGAACATCGCTTTTAATCTTTATAAATTCCGACGATTGTTCAAATGGATCATATTCAGGCTCGTACGTCCAAATGCTCCATGTCAAAAATATGCTTGTCCCAACTAAAATAATCAGTATGATACTTTTTGCACGTTCAAAATTCATGACCAATCATCCTCTTCTTCCTGTTCGTAAGGAAGTGTAAAGAATACCGTAGTTCCTTTTCCATCCACACTTTCCGCCCATATTTTCCCGCCATGCGCCACGACCATTTCTTTTGCAATCGCTAAACCTAGCCCTGTACCGCCTAAGTTTCGCGACCTCGCTTTATCCACACGGTAGAAGCGGTCGAATATTTTATCAATGACGTTTTTCGGGATACCCACTCCTTGATCAGTGATGCTCACAATGATAAAACCATCGGATACCCTGACGCGGAAAGTCACTTGACCCCCTTCAGGTGAGTACTTCAATGAGTTGGAGATGACATTATAGAGAACCTGAGTGATTTTATCTTCATCAATATCGACAAAATAAGCTTCCTTAGGCAAATCACGCTTAAACGTGATATCATCATTTTTCGTCATTTCAAAACGATCGATGATATGGTCATAGAATTTATTGAAATTCACCCAGCCCGTTTTAAGCCTGTAATCTTTACTGTCCATTTTCGAAAGCTGCAACAAATCATTAACAAGCCTGATCATCCGCTCCGTTTCATTTTGGGTCACACTTAAGAAGGATGGAGCTATATCTTCGTCCTTCCAAGCACCTTCAGCCAATGCCTCCAGGTAACTTCTCATCGTTGTAAGCGGAGTTCGCAGTTCATGTGACACGTTGGCCACAAATTCCCTGCGTTCACCCTCGATCTTTTCCTGGTCTGTTATATCATGCAAAACAGTAATCAAACCATTAACGAATCCCGTTTCCTTTTGAATGACCGAAAAGTTCCCCCTCAAAATGAAAGGCTGATCTTTTTTGCTGTAATCAAGGATAACGGACTCCCGCTCTTCCAGTAAATCCTCAAATTTATATTCTTCTTCAAGACCCAAAACCTCAATGATCGGTTGGTTCATGACTGTTTCACGCGAGACATTCAATAATTGTGCCGCAGGCTCATTAATCAAGTTCACCCGCCCGCGCCTGTCAGTTGAAATTACACCATCCGTCATATTGGAAAGGACAGATGAAAGCTTACGCCGCTCTCCCTCTGTGCTTGATTGCGACTCTTGAAGCTTTTTAGTCAAATTATTGAATGTAACGGCAAGCTGGCCAATTTCATCATCGCCATATACCCTAACTTTTCTCGAGAAATTCCCTTTCGCCATCACCAGGGCCTGTTTTCTCATATCAGACATGGGGCGGGTGATCGTTCGAGCGAGCAGGATCCCCAAGATGGCCGTAATCGCCAGGGCAATGGCTGTACCCGTCATGAAGATACTATTGATTTCATCCATCTGTTCAAAGACATTTTCCATCTCCGCGATCACATAGACGGCACCAATGACCTCACCATTTGCTTCAACAGGTGTCGAAAGAACCCAGAGCCGTCTTCCTGTTTTCTGATCCCGGAATATGTCATAATCTTCTTTTCCATAAATCAGCGTATTCTTAATAAGGACTTCCGTTGTCTTTTTCCCTACAATACCCTGGTTACTTGGGGCGGAGGTTCCAATTACCCGTCTGCTGCGAGTGTCGATAACACGTACTTCCGAAATATCATTCGATGAATTATCCCGGTCTTTCAGTATCATATCAATCGCTTCCTCGAGGGTTGGGTCTTCCTCTCCCCTCTCTTTTTCCATTTCTTCACCAATACTATAGGTAAGCAAGTTAACGTGACCTTTTATTGATTTCGTGAAGTTCCCGACAAGATTTTCTTCCAATTCCCCAACAAAATATACCCCGATTATTTGCATCGCTACGAAAATGAGCAACACATATATCAGAACAAATTTAAAATGAATAGAACGAAAAAAACCAACCTTTTTCATAGGAACTACTCCTGTTCAGGGTTACGCAGGTAATAACCGACCCCTCTTCTAGTTACAATCCAACCAGGATGGCTTGGATTGTCTTCAATCTTCTCGCGAAGACGTCTAACGGTTACATCGACCGTCCGTACATCACCAAAGTAATCATAGCCCCACACGGTTTGTAATAAATGCTCCCTTGTCATGACCTGACCAATATGCTTCGCTAAGTAATGAAGCAATTCAAATTCACGATGAGTTAATTCAATCGTATCGCCTCGCTTGGATACCACATAAGCATCCGGATGGATAGTGAGCGTGCCTATTGTAATTTCCTTCGGTTCATTTTCTTGATCCGGGACCGGGACAGCTTGCTGTCGTCTTAAATTAGCCTTAACGCGGGCAATTATTTCCCGGGTGCTAAATGGCTTTGTCACATAGTCATCCGCTCCAAGCTCTAATCCCAAGACTTTATCAATCTCTGAATCCTTAGCCGTTAACATGATGATTGGCGTTTCGTACTTCTTCCTTACTTCCCTGCAAACTTCCATCCCATCGCGCTGCGGTAGCATGATATCAAGTAAAATCAAATCAGGTTGCCGTTCTTCTACCATTTTGAGGGCTTCATTGCCATCATAAGCACAAAAAACTTCATAGCCTTCTTTTTTAAGATTGAATTGTAAAATATCAGCAATTGGCTTTTCATCATCCACTACCAGAATTTTCTTATCCATGTACTTATCTCCTTTTTAATGACTAACCTGAATCTATTAAAAATCGTGTCCTTATCCGGGACTTTTTTTTCACTTTTCCTTCTGATTCACCTTATCTAGCATCCTCGTTCAACAAATATCTATATATATACCCAATAAAAGGGGCTGAACACCCGAATGAAAGCAAATTGTATCTATTCTACTTTATCATTTTATAGGCATTAAATCACCTTTTTCCTATTATTCTCATCTATGTAGGAAGCAGAAGAAGTCTTCGAATATTCTCCGAAGACTTCCATCGATTACTGACTTATATAGTTTAGCGGATTTACAAGAGATCCGTTTTTATATACTTCGAAATGGAGGTGGACTCCGGTGGAGTGCCCTGTTGAACCCATCATGCCAATTTTCATGCCTTTTTCAATCTTTTGTCCTGGCTTTACATTAATTGAATCCAAATGGGCATATACTGTCTTATACCCATTATTATGATTGATCGTAATCTTATTTCCATACCCTCCGGCGTTCCCTGCAGTTTCAATTATTCCGTGATCCGCTGCCGTGATGGTCCTGGTGGCTGGCCGGGCAATATCAATACCTTTATGAAGTTTCCCCCAGCGCTGACCCTGTTTACTGGATATATATCCCCCATCTGCAGGCCATGCATATGTACCGCTCCCCTGCGAAGGAATGACCTTCGTGCCTTTTCTGGTGATTTCCGTTTTGGCTTTTTCCGTAATTTCCTTTTTTACGATCGTTTCACTGATTTTTTTTCCATTTGTTTCAGATACTGTATAGGTGAATGCTTGAATTCCTTCATTTCCTGCTTGTTCAGTAATAAGTTCACCCTTTGGAAGTTCGTCATCCTCCTTCACTTTCTTTTCAAAAGGAATCCGCTCTTCTTTCAATACTTCTCTTTCCACCACTACATCCACATAAGGCATAAGCTGGGTCACATAGAGACGTTCCCCCTCTTTAATACCTTTACCCTCATCCCGTCCAGGATTTAGCTCCAACAGCTGATCCAGGCCCATATCATGCCCAGCAGCAATTGCTTCAAGATCCTCATCTTCCCTAGCCTCATAGATGGACTTTTCTTCCTTGCCTTCTTCTATCATGGAAAGGGTTTTATCGACGGTCATGATCTCATCTGGATCGACCATTGTTTCTTTAAACGTAACCGGAACTGAAAATTCGATATCCACAATTCTGCTTCCTGGTTCTTTTAACGATTCCGCATCATTTTCGCCTTTTTTAGCAGATTCATATTCAGCGTATTCCTCTTCATCCACATACAATAAGTTAATCTTCTTCAAAACTTCCTCAGCATCAGCCATTGATGGAACATAAGCGACCTTCTGATTATCGATGTCGATTTCATATGCCTTTGCCTTTACACTCAACTGATCTTGAATTCCCTTGACAACCTGATCGTCTTTTACTTCTTCATCAAATACCTCTTCAGGTACAAACGTAAGTTGGGTCTCACTATCGAATGTATACTCAGGATAATGTTTCTGTGCTTTTTCTACTTTACCTGTTACAATCTTCTCTATTTCCGTTTCATCCGTCACACTTCCGATGAACTCGTCGTTCATATAAACATGCTGAATGGTTTTTGTTTCCGGTATCCCTGCAGCACTTGCCCGATTTCCTGCAAGCAATAAAATGACGGAAACCATCAACAGGATGATCCCTTTACCCTTTGAGCTAAACATATATTGTCCTCCTTAATGGCTCAGTCACCAATTAAGAAACTAAAAAATTTTATTTTGAGATTTATTAGTCCAATTTAAATATCAACGCGTATATGACTGATTTTTATAATTATTTTCCACTCATAACTCTACCATAATAAGAAAAAAAACAAGAAATAGACTTCATAATGTAATAGAACTGTATAAATGGTGTCAACAAGTACCAGTAAATATGTTTATAAGGCAGGAGGGATAAAAAATGAAAAAGAGGGTGGACGTAAGCCCAGTAAGGTTAGAAGCGAGGTATATGACCAATTGGTTTAAATTGGAATGTTACAAATCGTTAACAATCCATTAACAAGATTTCATTTGTAATACATCTAGTTATATAACAAAAAAAACGCCCTTAAGGAAAGGCGTTTTACTAAGGATGGCTCAGGACGGAATCGAACCGCCGACACAAGGATTTTCAGTCCTTTGCTCTACCGACTGAGCTACTGAGCCATATATTCATTTCAGAACAAAAAAATAAAATGGCGGTCCCGACGGGAATCGAACCCGCGATCTCCTGCGTGACAGGCAGGCATGTTAACCGCTACACCACGGGACCAGTAATGAAATTATATTTTTTAAGGAAGTGACCCATACGGGATTCGAACCCGTGTTACCGCCGTGAAAGGGCGGTGTCTTAACCGCTTGACCAATGGGCCGAAAAAAATGGTGAGCCATGAAGGATTCGAACCTTCGACCCTCTGATTAAAAGTCAGATGCTCTACCAACTGAGCTAATGGCTCGTACAATGAAATGTCACTTTGCAAGATGTGAACCTTACTTCGTCGTGCATGTTCTATTGTGACGACGCTTTTGATAATACCATGGATAATATAGTTTAGGCAATAGTTTTTCGAAAAAAATTTAAATTTTTCTTAACTTTTTCCTTCTCCATTACTGTTCCAACCATCAATATGGTAATTCCGGCTAATTTGAGGATGTGTGAATCCTAATAATGAAAGAAGAAGCCGGCAGAAAAAAAGCCAGCTTCTTTTTCATGAATTACGCTAGACGCCAAGGGCTTCTCACGACATTTGTTTGGTTACGGTCAGGACCGACAGAGAAAGTAGTCAAAGGAATGCCTACTAATTGAGATACGCGCTCTACATAGTGGCGAGCATTCTCTGGAAGCTCATCCAATGATTTGCACCCTGTGATGTCTTCTGACCAGCCTGGTAGCTCTTCATAGACTGGTTTACATTCACCAATCGCTTTCAAAGTCGCTGGTACCTCATGAATGATCTCGCCTTTATATTCATAAGCTACACAAATCTTGACAGTTTCAAGACCTGATAATACGTCAATCGAGTTCAATGATAAATCGGTAATCCCGCTGACACGGCGTGCATGGCGAACGACAACAGCGTCAAACCAGCCTACACGGCGCGGTCTGCCAGTTGTTGTACCATATTCACGGCCAATTTCACGGATTTGGTTGCCGACTTCATCATGCAATTCTGTAGGGAAAGGACCATCACCAACACGGCTTGTATATGCTTTACATACACCAACCACATGGTTAATTTTCGTAGGACCTACACCAGAACCGATCGTAACACCACCTGCAACCGGGTTAGATGAAGTGACGAATGGATATGTTCCTTGATCGATATCAAGCATAACCCCTTGTGCCCCTTCGAATAATACCCGTTTCCCTTCATCAAGTGCATCATTCAATACAACGGATGTATCACAAACATACTTCTGCACTTGTTGTCCGTACTCATAGTATTCTTCCATGATATCTTCGATTTTGAAACCTTCCGTCTCATAAAAACGTTCAAACATACGGTTTTTCTCGACAAGATTTTGAGACAATTTTTCCTCGAAAATTTCACGGTCCAAAAGATCTGCCATGCGGATTCCGTTACGAGCAGCTTTGTCCATATAAGCAGGGCCGATTCCTTTTTTTGTCGTTCCAATTTTATTAGCGCCTTTACGATCTTCTTCAACTTCATCCAATTTGATATGGTAAGGAAGAATGACATGTGCACGGTTTGAGATACGAAGATTATCCGTACTCACTCCATGACTATGTAAATAAGCCAGCTCCTCAACAAGAGCTTTTGGATCAACTACCATACCATTTCCAATGACACAAATTTTATCACTATAAAAAATCCCTGACGGAATTAAATGCAGTTTATAGGTAACACCGTTAAATTTTATTGTATGCCCTGCATTATTTCCACCTTGATAACGAGCAATGGCTTCCGCATTCTGGGATAGAAAATCTGTTATTTTACCTTTACCTTCGTCTCCCCATTGTGTACCGACTACTACAACTGATGACATCTGAATAAAGCACCTCCAAAGGTTCACGTAATACCGATTATTAACCGGTTCTTATCAAACAAACCTATTTTATCAATAATCCAAAGTGGAAGTCAATACAAAATCCGAACATTACACATTTTAAAAAATAATTTGTTCGTAAATATCAAAGATGTGAATTATTTTCGTTTTTTAAATTGGATTTGGATTGTCAATCTTTATTCTACCCTTGCGTTTCTTTTATTATTATCAATGTCCGTTCATTTTTTCAAAATAAGAACAGCCCGCCATTGCATGAATGGCAGGCTGTTCCCTACGCCCCGGGAGACATCGAATCATCATCGAATCGGCGTTCAAGGTTAACGAATTTATTATATTCTTTCACGAATGCAAGCGAAACCGTGCCTACTGGACCATTACGCTGTTTCGCTATAATGATTTCAATGATATTTTTGTTCTCGGATTCCTTATCATAATAATCATCACGATATAGGAATGCAACGATATCAGCATCTTGCTCGATACTTCCTGATTCCCGGATATCAGACATCATCGGGCGCTTATCCTGACGCTGCTCCACTCCCCTGGATAACTGGGAAAGGGCGATGACGGGCACTTTAAGTTCACGGGCGAGCGCTTTGAGTGAACGTGAAATCTCGGATACCTCTTGCTGACGGTTGTCGCCTGAACGACCATCGCCTTGAATCAACTGCAAGTAATCGATCAATATCATGCCAAGGCCATGTTCCTGCTTCAAACGACGGCATTTTGAACGGATTTCACCAATCCTCACACCTGGCGTATCATCGATATAAATGCCGGCATTCGACAAGCTTCCCATCGCCATCGTCAGTTTACGCCAATCCTCATCCGTTAAGGAACCTGTCCGTAAATTCTGGGCGTTGATATTCCCTTCAGCACAGAGCATACGCATAACGAGCTGCTCTGCACCCATTTCAAGACTGAAAATCGCTACATTCTCCTCCGTTTTGGTCGCAACGTTTTGAGCGATATTCAATGCAAAAGCGGTTTTACCTACTGAGGGACGTGCACCAACTATGATGAGATCATTACGTTGGAACCCAGCTGTCATTCGATCCAGTTCAGCAAACCCTGTCGGTATTCCCGTAACATCCCCTTTACGGGTAGTCAAAACTTCTATGTTATCGTACGTCGCAACCAATACATCCTTAATATTTTGAAAAGACCCGGAATTTTTACGCTGGGCCACTTCCATGATCGTTTTTTCTGCTTCCCCGAGCAGCTCCTCGACCTCGTCCTCGCGACTGTAGCCTTCCTGGGCGATGTTGGTCGCTGTCCTGATCAAACGACGCAGCAATGACTTCTCCTCGACGATGCGGGCATAATATTCAATATTGGCAGCGGTCGGCACCGATCCGGCCAATTCACTTAAATAAGAAACCCCGCCAACTTCTTCAAGGTTTTTTGTCGCAGCCAGTTCCTCTGTCACCGTAATTAAATCGACAGCTTTTCCTTCGTCATTCAATTTAAGCATCACATTAAAGATTTTTTGATGAGAGCTTCTGTAAAAATCCTCCGGAATCAAAACTTCCGATGTAACGGTCAATGAAGAGGGCTCAAGAAAAATGGCACCTAGTACGGCTTGTTCGGCTTCTATATTTTGAGGGGGAATCCTATCCTGAAATTGTTCTATCATATCTTAAAACCTCCCATTCTAAGAGGATACCTTTTTACTTATTAATAAGTTTCTAGTTAAAAAGAAAAAAGTGAAAGGACAACATGCCCAATCACATTTTTCGTCTATCTCTATTTTATCAATTTTTCACAGATATGAAACAACTAAAATTAGTTAATTTCTTTCACATGCACAGTCAGTGTCGCAGTGACTTCAGGATGAAGCTTGACAGGCAGTTTGGTATGCCCTAAAGAACGGATACCGTCAGCAAGCTCCATTTTCCGTTTATCAATCTTGATGTCATGTTTTTTCTGAAGCTCTGATGCAATTTGTTTAGTCGTGATGGAACCAAATAAACGCCCGCCCTCACCGGCTTTAGCAGATAGTTCAACTGTTAATTTCTCCAATTGCACTTTCAATTCTTCTGCATGTTGCAGTTCTTCCGCAGCAAGTGATTGTTCTTTATTCTTCTGAGCTTCCAACGTTTTTACATTTGTATTATTTGCTTCAACGGCCAATCCTTGTTTAATCAGGAAATTATGTGCATATCCATCTGCGACATTTTTAACTTCCCCTTTTTTTCCTTTACCTTTAACGTCTTTAAGAAATATTACTCTCATTCTTTTTGTCCCCCTTCTAAATATTCATCTATCGCTGCTTTTAATCGACTTTCAGCTTCATCAATGGAACATACTTGCTGTGTGGCGGCGTTTGTTAAATGTCCGCCTCCATTCAACATTTCCATGATCACCTGTACATTGATATCACCGAGAGAACGCGCACTTATGCCTACTGTATCATCCGATCGCTTAGCCATTACGAAGGAAGCAACAACGCCATCCATGGTCAAAAGCGTGTCCGCAGCCTGAGCAATGAGCACCTGATTGTGGATCTGATCGGTTTTTGCCGAGGCAATGGCAATTCCCTTTTTATAAAAGATAACTTCTTCAATGAGCTTCGATCGTTTAATATAAGTATCCACGTCTTCTTTTAAGAATTTCTGGACAAGTACCGTATCCGCTCCATGTGCCCTTAAGTAAGAGGCTGCATCAAAAGTACGTGAACCTGTTCTTAATGTGAAGCTTTTCGTATCGACTATGATACCGGCAAGAAGCGAGGTAGCTTCCAGCATATCTATCTTGCTCCGTTTCGGCTGATATTCAAGCAGTTCGGTTACAAGTTCTGCTGTTGAAGATGCATATGGTTCCATATACACGAGCAATGAGTTTTTGATGAACTCTTCACCTCGGCGATGATGGTCAATGACTACAACCTTATCAATCCGATTCAATAACCGCTCTTCAATGACCATCGAAGGTTTATGTGTATCGACTACAACCAGTAAGGTCTCATCCGTAATCATTTCAAATGCATCATCAGGCGTTATAAACCGGGCATACAGTTCTTCTTTATTCTTGATTTCCTCCATTAACCGAAGGACACTGCTATCAAGCTGCTGGGTGTTAATGACAATATAGCCTTCCCGTTCATTCATTTGGGCAACTTTCAGGATGCCGATTGCCGAACCGATTGCATCCATATCCGGGTTTTTATGGCCCATGACAATGACTTTATCGCTATCAAGAACTATATCCTTCAATGCATGGGAAATCACACGTGCACGTACCCTCGTGCGTTTTTCCATCGGATTGGTTTTACCGCCATAGAATTTCACTTTTCCATTCGCTTGCTTTATGGCTACCTGATCACCACCCCGTCCCAAAGCTAGATCCAGGCTTGACTGTGCAAGCGTCCCCAATTCAGGTAAGGACGAAACGGCCGAGCCAACTCCGATGCTCAAGGTCAACGGTACATTTTGCTTGGCTGCCGTTTCCCTGATTTCATCCAAAATCGAGAATTTTGCCTTCTCAAGTTGATGAAGGATGTGTTCATTAAATACCGCAATGAATCGTTCCGATGAAACCCGTTTAAAGAATACACCATTATCTCTTGCCCATTTATCAAGAAGTGAGGTAACCAGGCTATTAATGCTGCTCTTACGCTGATCATCCATCCCTTGTGTCAAATCATCATAATTATCAAGGAGAATGATCGCAATTGCCGTCCGCTCATCTTCATATAACTTCTCAATTTCCACTTGCTCCGTCACATCGAAAAAGTAAAGGAGTCTTTCCTCTCGCTTATGGACCACTTTGAATTTCCGATCATGGAGCGTAAGTGTCTCTGTCTCAATCTCTTGCTTAATTAACGGAACGATCGAGTCTGCGACATCGTAAAGCGATCTTCCCGCCAAGGAATCTTCACTAAAACATGAAGCCAGGAATGGATTGGTCCATTCAATGTAATAATCTTCATTAAAGAGCATGATCCCAATTGGCATTTCCAATAACGCTTCTTCGCCAACCTTCTTTAATCGGTAGGATAAAGTCGTTATATACTCTTCTGTCTTACGTTGTTTTTTTTCTACCATTCTTAATGTTAAATAAAATAAACCAGCAAGAATCAGCAGTCCAATAAGTGCAATAACCCAATTATAAAAAGCCAGCACGCCCAAAAGTACCACGCCGGCGGCCAGCATCCCATACAAAGGGGATTTAATCGAGTATTCTTTCAAATAAGATGGCATAGTTTCAGCTCCTAAAAGCATCTGTTTTACAAAAGGCTATTTCCTCTTCTTGATTGTCTCCCTGAAAGGAAAGCCTAAATCTATTATACCTAAAAATCGTATGACCGTAGTAATAATCGGAAGCGGCAGCAGCAAGGAAACAACCAAGATTGAAACAGGTATGGCCTTAGCCCATGACTTCACATGAGCGATATAAAAAATCAGAGAATATCCTTGTAATAAAATGAAGAACTGCAGAATGAAAAATAGGTTCGTTATGGCCATATATACAAAACTGTTCTTGTCCGTATTCACAAATAGAGCAAGAAGCATCGTAATTAAATAATACCATAAAAGGCTTTTCGGGAGTCGAAGATCTCGAAAATGAGGCCATTTTAACGTCTTTTCACTGAACCTCTTCACAATGGGGTGTGCAGCCAAGAAAATCAATAACACCATGATGACGGACATCAGCACAAATAAACTTGGCATTAGCGTGTTCAACATATCGATCGATTCATACAAACGCTTTTTGACTTGTTCTGTCGGTTCCTGTCCAAAAGATTCCATGATGCCAACTGAATGATCAAAAGACTCCTTGACCATGACCATCGATTCTTCTATGTAATTAACATCCGTTATTAATACTGAAGCTGCATATATTGCTAAAGTGCCTCCAAGGAAGACAAGGACTGCGCCTATGAACATAGGTGCCATCGGTTTGTCTTTTTTCAAAAAATAGCCGATCGCAATACCCGTTGCTCCCATAAGTAAAGTCAAGGGAACAGACAATATCGTCGCGATAAGGATCGTCAATAGCGATGCAACAAATAGGTAACCAATGCTCCACGATAACTTTTGTTTGATTGTGACCAGAATGAAAGGAATGGGTAAAAAGAAAAGAGTGATGATACCCACTATCGGGACATGAATGGTGATGAACAATAAAATGCAATATAGTGCCAATAGGGCTCCGCCCTCCGCAATTCGTCTCCCGCTATTCATCTATTTTTTCACCCCCCTGTTATTATTAATATGAATGTCTTATCTTCATCTTTATATTGTATCCGTTACGGCTAGGATATTTCAAACATCACATTCTTTTTTCAAAATATGATTATTTTTTCGTTGGAAAATCTCCTTTTAACAATGAATATCTTTATAAAAAAAAAACCGCATTTTTGCGGATTTCAAGAACAAGAACACATCTAATAAAAAAGGCACATAAAGGATAACTCCTCAATGTGCCAATTTATTATTCACCAGATACATATGGTAGTAATGCCATAGTACGTGAGCGTTTAATAGCAATCGTTAATCTACGTTGATATTTAGCGCTTGTACCAGTTACACGACGTGGTAAAATTTTACCGCGTTCTGAGACGAATTTTTTAAGAAGATCTACATCTTTGTAATCAATTTTAGTGATTCCGTTAGATGTGAAATAACAAACCTTTTTACGCTTACCGCGTCCTTTACGTCCACCCATTGCCATAATAAATTTCCCTCCCTGCTTTTTGAATTTTCATTTTAAACGGCTGTTTAAAACGGAAGATCGTCATCTGAAATGTCGATTGTCTTACCGTCATTTGCAAATGGATCATCATCTACACGAGTGTAGTTGTTATTGCTCCGTTGATTCTGATTAGGATTTTGTCCATACGAATTGTTGTCATTTCCGTTATTATTGTTGTTATAACTTCTTTGACCCCCACCGTAAGAACCGCCTTCATTTCTTTCACCCGCTGAACTGCTTCGTGGTTCAAGGAATTGAACGCTCTCAGCCAGAATCTCCGTCACATATACGCGTTTGCCGTCTTGTCCTTCATAATTACGTGTTTGGACACGTCCATCCACGCCAGCTAAACTGCCCTTTTTCAAGAAGTTAGCTACATTTTCTGCCGGTTTACGCCAAACTACACAGTTAATGAAATCCGCTTCACGTTCACCCTGCTGATTCGTAAAACCACGGTTAACAGCTAAAGTAAAGGTAGCTACGGGAACTCCATTAGGTGTATATCGTAATTCAGGATCTTTAGTTAAGCGTCCTACCAAAACTACGCGATTCATCATCAGAATCAACCCCTAAGTTACAATCTTGTTTCATGTGAAACAAGATTAGAATTTATATTAAATATCGGATTATTCTTCTTCTCTAGTAGCCATATGGCGAATAATGTCTTCACTGATTTTAGCAAGACGATCGAATTCTTGAATCGCAGCACTTTCAGCGTTAACTTTAAGAAGCATGTAGTAACCATCACGGAAATCATTGATTTCATATGCAAGACGGCGTTTACCCCATTCTTTTGCTTCTACTTCCGCACCATTATCAGAAAGGATTGTGTTGAAACGTTCAACTAAAGCTTTTTTAGCTTCTTCCTCAATGTTTGGACGGATGATATACATAATTTCGTATTTTCTCATCACTGTCACCTCCTTTTGGTCTAAGCGGCCCAATTGGGCAAGGAGCAATTATTTATAATTACTCACAAGATAAAATTATAGCATAGTTAAAGAGGCTTTGCAACGAACGGTTTGACTTATTACAATTTATTGAAATCTAGTGATTAAAGACTCAAAAAACCCTACAAATGAACTGTAGGGTCTTTACATCTTAAACGTTAAAACGGAAATGAATTACATCACCATCGTTAACGATGTATTCTTTTCCTTCCAAGCGAACTTTTCCTGCTTCTTTTGCAGCACTGTGACTACCCGCTTCAAGCAAATCGGTATAAGAAACCGTTTCGGCACGGATGAAACCACGTTCGAAATCTGTGTGAATGACGCCTGCACATTGAGGGGCTTTCATACCTTTTCTGAAAGTCCAAGCACGCACTTCCTGTACCCCAGCTGTAAAGTATGTTGCCAATCCAAGCAGATTATATGAAGCACGAATCAATTGGTCAAGACCTGACTCCTCGATGCCAAGTTCAGAAAGGAACATTTCTTTTTCTTCACCTTCTAGCTCTGCAATCTCTTCTTCGATTTTGGCACAAATTACGATCACTTCTGCATTTTCCTTCGCAGCATAGTCACGAACTTGTTGAACATATTCATTATCGTCGGCATTTGCCACTTCGTCTTCGCTCACATTTGCCACATAAAGCGTTGGCTTCGCTGTAAGCAAATGCATGCCCTTCACGATTTTTTGCTGTTCTTCAGAAAATTCAACTGAACGAGCTGGTTTTTCATTTTCCAATGCTTCTTTCAAAGCTACAAGAATTTCATGTTCAGCCACAGCGCCTTTATCTTTTTGCTTGGCCATTTTTCCGACACGGTCGATGCGTTTGTCAACGGATTCCAAATCGGCAAGAATCAATTCAAGGTTGATGACTTCAATATCATCAATTGGATTTACCTTTCCAGAAACATGAGTAATGTTGTCGTCAGCGAAACAACGGACGACTTGGCAAATTGCATCCACTTGACGGATATGGGAAAGGAATTTATTACCCAATCCTTCTCCTTTGCTCGCTCCTTTTACAATCCCGGCGATATCCGTGAATTCAAATGCTGTCGGTACCGTCTTTTTGGGTTGAACCAATTCAGTCAATTTTTGTAAACGGTGATCTGGCACTTCCACAATCCCGACGTTTGGGTCAATCGTACAGAAAGGATAGTTGGCAGATTCCGCACCTGCCTGTGTTATTGCATTAAATAAAGTGGATTTACCTACGTTAGGCAAACCAACTATACCAGCTGTTAAAGCCATTTATATTTCACTCCTTCAAGATAATTCGTACATGTGGGAAAAGACTGGTCCACAAAAAAAGACCCTCCAATTACCTAAACCTTTCCCAATTATAGATTTCGCTTCTTAAAAAGACAAGTAAATCATTGTGATCGCAGAACTAGTTTCTTTCCAAAAAAAAAAGCATGATCACTCCTCATGCTTTTGTAGAACTTTTTTCATTTTCTTCGCGAATTCACGTCGAGGCAACATTACGCTATGACCGCAGCCTTCACATTTTATCCGGATATCCATACCAAGCCGAATTATTTTCCACTTATTTATTCCACAAGGATGTGGTTTTTTCATTTCCACAATATCCTTAAGTGAAAATTCTTTTTCTTCCATACCCATGAGCCCCCTAATTTCTACGACTCGCTGCCATTATACGTGGATTTAATCCCACTTGAATCAAGAGCAGCACTTATTTCTTTCCTCAATATCCTACTGATTTCGACATGGCGCATAGGCTTTGTCTCCGCTGTAATCCGAAGGACGATTTCTTCAGGGCTTATTGTTTCAATGCCTAAAAATTCAGGTGTTTTAACCAAGGCTTCATATTTGCCTTCCATGCTGTTTAAACGATCAATCAGCACCTTTTCGGCAAGCTCCACAGATCCATCATTAGGTATCGTCACATCAACAACAGCCTTACTGTTCAAAATGGAGTAATTCGTAACTTGAATGATGCTGCCATTAGGTATGAAGTGCAATTCCCCTGCACTGGTTTTGATCTTCGTTGTACGAAGCCCAATCTCAATGACTTCCCCTTCAAAACTATTGATTTTAATATAATCTCCAACTGAGAATTGGTCTTCAAAAATTACGAAAAATCCTGTGATTATATCCTTGACCAAACTTTGAGCTCCAAACCCAATGGCCAAACCGATTACACCCGCACCAGCAAGTAATGGCATTACGTGAAGTCCAAAAATTTCCAAAATCATCATCAAAGCGATGAAATTGATAACATAGGTAATGATATTTTCAAGCAACTTAATGAGTGTCGTTTCCCTGCGTTCTGAAACACGTATGGGACTTCTTAAACGAGCTTTGAAAAATTTATTTAAAATGGTCTTTCCTATTGTAATAATAATACGTGATAACAACAGAACAAGGAAGATTTTAATAATCCCCTCGCTCACCAGCAGCCATATTTTTTCATCCAAAATCTCTTTAGTAACGTTATCATAAATGCGATCCATCTTTTCCTCCTGCCCATTGCAAAATACTGCAAAACTTTAATATCTTCTCTTGTCTATGAAATTCCACATAGAGATATTCCTCTACCCCTCATGCTGTGAAATAACCATCATTAAAAGAACTTTTATCTATTTTATCAATAAATAAGGGTTTCTGTACAAAAAAAATATGGGTATATAGGTAAAAGAATTAGAAGGTTTTTTCCCGGATAATCAAATAATCTATTACTAGAATGTATAAATGAAAGCAGTTGGTAGAGATAGAAACATCAATCCATTCCCTTTCACCTGTTTGCATGCTCTACAAAAAATTCCCCGATCCATTACGTTAAATGCCGTATAATTTTCCCTTTTTATCCGTATACTGTAATACCGAATAAAGTAAAGGAGTTGAGCCGATGAATCTGAATTCTAGTCTATTTAATAATAAAAATAGAATGAGTCGCATCCTGCATGAAGATACGGATGCATCCAAACAAATTTCCCAGGAATTAATCAACCTTCTACCAACCGGAAAGCTTCAACCTATCGTCATTGTCTGTATAGGCACAGACCGTTCTACAGGCGATTCCCTCGGACCACTTGTCGGCACTCTGCTTAGTGAAAAAACTGAAAACAGCTCTTCTTCATTCCATGTTTATGGTACTCTAGATGACCCTATTCATGCGATGAATTTACAGGAAAAATTAAATGAGATAAAAAAGATTCATACCAATCCCTTTATAATCGGAATTGATGCTTGTTTAGGGAAAATGAAAAGCGTCGGGATTGTTCAAATCGGGCAAGGCCCAGTGAAACCCGGTGCTGGGGTCAATAAAGATCTTCCTTCCGTTGGTAATGCCCATATTACAGGAATCGTGAATGTAAGTGGGTTCATGGAGTTCATGGTCTTGCAAAACACTCGTCTTAATCTTGTTCTAAAAATGGCCAAAATCATCGCCGAGGGGCTTTACGAAGCACAAAATCTTTATCCAGTAAAGCCGGCCATCACTCCTTTCACTTGGTCATTCAAGCAGGAAAAAACCCTTTGAAAAGATAAACTGATTATAAAAAAAAGAAGGAAGGGGATATCCCTTCCTTCTTTTTTTATACATAATACATAATAGTAACTAGAATGGCTGTAATCAATATGCCCGGAAGCAGATTAGCCACCCTTATTTTGGTGACACCAATAATATTCAAACCGATTGCTAAAATCATGACTCCCCCAGTTGCCGTCATTTCCAATATGAAGGAATCCATTAATGCAGTCGGTATCATCGTATTGATTTGCCTTGAAAAGATCGCTATGAAGCCTTCATAAAGAATGATGGGCACTGCTGAAAAAAGTACACCGATGCCAAGCGTACTAGCGAGGACTAGTGCTGTAAAACCATCAATGATCGCTTTTGTTATCAAAACATCATGATCATTCCGGATACCACTATCCAGGGCACCGATAATGGCCATCGCTCCGATGCCAAATATGAGCGTAGCCGTTACGAAACCCTGAGATATCGAAGTTCCTTCCTTAGCTTTCATCCTCCGTTCAATCCAATTCCCTAAGGAATTAAGCCTCGCCTCAAGATCCATCCATTCCCCAAGGACGGCCCCCCCAACCATACTTAAAATGACGATTAAGAACTGATCACTTTTAAATCCCATCTGCAAGCCTAAGACTATAACGGCTAAACCGATGCCACTCATGACCGTTTCTTTTATCTTTTCAGGTATATGTTGTAAAAACCTTCCCAAAATCGAACCGATTAAAATGCAGGCACCATTTACCAAAGTCCCTAATAATACCATCTCAACCACCTAATTTTCTACAGAACACCCTGCTGTTTTTCCTTAATTCTTTCATAAAGAGGGATTTAAGAGGAAAGGTCCTCCTGATCGATCAAGCCCAAAATTCTCTCTAAATCTTCTTTTGAAAAGAATTCAATTTCTATTTTCCCTTTTTTCTTGCTTTGTTTTATCGTTACACTCGTTCCTAGTCTTTCACGTAGACTTGATTCCCGTTGCTTTATGAAAATATCTTTTTTCTCTTGTTTCTTAGATTTGGTTTCACGTGAAACGGTATCATTCAATTGATGTATATATCGCTCTAGCTGTCTGACATTCATTCCTTCTTTGAGAATCTTATCCACTACTGGATTAAGCAACTCTTTTTTCTTTAAACCCAGTAATGCACGGCCATGCCCCATGGAAATTTTGCCTTCAGAGATATAACTCCTTATCCCTTCAGGCAAAGAGAGTAATCGAACATAGTTCGCAATATGTGGTCGGCTTTTACCTAACCGACTGGCCAACTGTTCTTGTGTGAAATCCAATTTTTCTAACAAAGTTTGATAAGCTGCCGCTTCCTCAATCGGATTTAAATCTTCCCGTTGCAGGTTTTCCAAAATAGCCAGTTCCATCATTTGCTGTTCATTCAATTCCCTTACCACAACGGGAACTGTCTTTAAACCAGCTTCTTTCGCAGCGCGATAACGCCTCTCTCCAGCCACGATTTCAAAACCCTTAATACTTTTCCGGGCAATAATCGGCTGTAATATCCCGTGTTCCATGATCGATTGCTTTAATTCTTCTATAGCTTCAAGTCGGAAGCTTTTTCTGGGCTGATAAGGATTTGGCCTTAATTCCCTTATTTTGATTTCCCGCACGATTTCATCTTTACTGATCTCACCATTGTTGAAAATTGCGTTAAGTCCTTTGCCAAGTCCTTTAGCCATTTGATACCACTTCCTTTGCCAGTTCTAGATAGACCTCCGCTCCTCTTGACTTTGGATCATATATAATTATTGGTTCTCCATGGCTTGGTGCTTCACTCAATCGGACATTGCGGGGAATGATGGTTTGATACACTTTATCCTGAAAGTATTTTTTGACTTCCTCTATAACCTGGAGACCTAAATTTGTTCTGGCATCCAACATCGTCAATAGCACACCTTCGATTTTCAAATCATGGTTCAAATGCTTTTGGACGAGACGGACCGTATTTAATAGTTGACTCAAGCCTTCCAATGCATAGTATTCACATTGTACAGGGATCAAAACGGCATCAGCCGCTGTTAATGCATTCAGCGTAAGCAATCCTAATGATGGAGGACAGTCGATTACAATGTAATCATATCGACTTTGCACCTCTTCCAATGCCCTTTTTAATCGGACCTCCCTTGAGATGGTTGGAACCAGTTCGATTTCCGCTCCTGCAAGTTGAATTGTCGCAGGTATAACATATAAGTTTTCTACCTTTGTTTCCAAGATAACGGTACTGGCTTCAACATCATCGACCAATACATCATAAATACATTGTTCCACATCCGCTTTATCAATACCTGCACCGCTTGTCGCATTTCCCTGCGGATCAATATCGACCATTAAGACTTTCTGTCCTATGTATGCAAGACAAGCACTTAAACTGACAGAAGTTGTCGTTTTTCCAACACCGCCTTTTTGATTGGCAATGGCGAGAATCTTACCCACGAATTCACCTGCTTTCAACTATATTCATAACGCTATATTTAATCAGTTTTATCGTAAATCCATTTATTTTCTTTCTATTTTATCATGAATGCTACAGGAAGAAATCGTTTTCTTAAATTCCTCCTGATATTTGAAATTTAGCTAAACCTTACAAAAATCCCGAAAAAATTGCACCATTTTTAACGTAACAGATGCTAGTGTTATCTAGAAAATAAAAAAAAGCTTGGTAATCGGAGACTACCAAGCGGGGCTAAGGATAGAGGATCAAGTTTTTTTCTTGGGTATTTTAATCGTGAATTGATAATACTCCTCGAATTCTTCTTCCTCTGCATCCAGATTTATTCCATTGTCTGTAACCATACTGAGTGATTGACGTATCGTATTTACGGCAATTCTCATATCTTTACTAAACGCCTTTCGCTTAGGTTTCGGCTTTTGAACCGTACCCGTTAAGAGCTTGACGACCTGCTCTTCTGTTTGCTTGACGTTTAACCCTTTTTCGATGACTTCCGAAAGTAGTTTAATCTGCTTTTCAGGACTTTTTAACGGTATCAACGAGCGGGCATGGCGTTCCGTAATTTGCTTTTGAAGAAGTGCATCTTGAACTTCCTGGGGCAGCTTAAGCAGCCGAAGCTTATTAGCAACGGTAGATTGTCCTATTCCCAGTCTTTGTGCCAAGGCTTCTTGGGTTAAACTATGCAACTCCAATAGTTTACCGTAAGCCAAAGCTTCTTCAATCGGTGTAAGCTCTTCACGCTGAAGGTTTTCTATCAGCGCAACGGAAGCCGTTTCTGTATCGGTGAAATCTTTAATAATTGCAGGTGCCAATTCCCAGCCCAGCTTTTGCATAGCCCGAAAACGGCGCTCACCTGCAATGATTTCATATTTTCCCTGTCCATAAGCCCTTACTACAATTGGCTGAATGATCCCGTGTGTATGAATCGTTTGAGCCAATTCCGCGATTTTATCGTCATTAAAAACGGTCCTTGGTTGAAATCGATTAGGCACAATATCAGAAATCGAAATTTTTCTTATCTCTTCATTATTATTGCTAGGTGTCTCCATCTCTAGTTGCTGTTCTTCTTTTTCGCCAAACCCAAAGAACCGCGAAAAAGGATGCTTCATCTTCCTACACCACCTTTTAAAACTCCCAAATAACATATTCTCTATTTAAAGGACAAGTCCTGCATACATTTCCCGACATGGTTATACATATGGTCCTTCACTGTAAAAAACATGTCGACTGGCGTCATCAAGGCAATAATGAGGATGAGACGGCCAGTAATTATATATCTCAGCCGGCTTGCCCAAGATTATTTCCCTGAAAACAAAAAGAAAAATCGCCGACTTTCTAGCCCTGCTTTGAAAACCTGGCACACGATTGACATTGCACCTGAAAAATTGCCTTCATCTTTGCTTTATATGATTAATGAATAAAGTCATACCTTTATAGTAAAAGAAAATTAGGACAAGTACCAGCCTAATATATGAATCATCTACGTCCAATATGGAAACGTCGAAGTAGTATATAGGTTATTCAATAGGCTGTTTATTCGGTGTCCCTGGTTTTCTTGGGTATTTTTTAGGAGTTTTCTTCACTTTTTTAACGGTTATGATGTTTCTTTCACTATTTTCCTCTGGCAATGTGAAGGGATGAATTTCTTCAATTTTTCCGCCTAACGTAAAAATGGCTTTCTTCCCTGTATCCATTTCATCCTGTGCACTAGCCGCTTTCATGGCAATGAACGTCCCATCCGGTTTAACAAGTGGCAAACATAGTTCACTTAAAACGGACATCCTAGCTACCGCCCTTGCCATGACAATATCATAGGATTCGCGATGCTCCGGTTTTTGCGCGAAGGTTTCCGCCCGGTCATGATAGAAGGAAACTCCCTTTAATTGCAATGAATCAGCAAGGTGATTCAAAAAAGAGATTCGCTTATTCAACGAATCCACAATCGATACGTGGATATCGGGGAAACAAATCTTCAATGGAATACTCGGAAACCCAGCACCAGCCCCAACATCGCAAATCCGATAAGATTTGTTAAAATCGAAATAAAAGGCAGCACTGATTGAATCGTAAAAATGCTTTAGATAAACTTCTTCTTTATTAGTGATGGCAGTCAAGTTCATCTTTTCGTTCCATTCCACCAATAAACGATAATATGTGTCAAACTGATCAAGCTGGTGAGGAGAAAGCTCAATTCCCTTCTCCTGCAGCGCTTGTTGGAACTGTTCTATATTCATGTTTTCTTCAATCCTTTTCGGGTATTTCCATTACTGAGATACTCGGGCAATCTTACCTTGTTCCAAATAAACAAGCAAAATGGAAACATCAGCTGGATTCACACCGGAAATTCTTGAAGCCTGAGCTACTGATAGCGGGTGGACCAACTTTAATTTTTGACGTGCTTCCGTTGCTAGACCAGAAATGGCATCATAATCGATATTCTCTGGAATCTTTTTATTCTCCATTTTTTTCAGACGATCGACTTGTTGCAAGGATTTTTCAATATATCCTTCATACTTGATCTGGATTTCGACTTGTTCCGTCACTTCATCGCTCAGTTCGACATCACTTGGAGCCAACCTTTGAATATGGGAATAATCCATCTCAGGTCGTTTCAATAAATCAGACGCACGGATTCCATCCTTCAACTCACTGCCACCACTTGCAGTAATGACTTCTTGAACCTCTTTAGTCGGTTTGATGAAATTTGATTTCAGGCGTTCTTTTTCCATTTCAACCGCTTCTTTTTTCAAAAGGAAACGGTTATAGCGTTCTTCCTTGATCATTCCAATATTGAAACCAATTTCCGTTAACCTTAAATCGGCATTATCATGTCGCAATAATAAACGATATTCTGCACGTGATGTCAGCAATCGGTAAGGTTCATTCGTACCTTTGGTTACAAGGTCATCAATGAGAACACCAATATAGGCATCCGAACGGCTTAAAATCAGTTCTTCTTTACCTATCGCATTCAATCCTGCATTTATGCCGGCCATCAGCCCTTGACCTGCAGCTTCTTCGTAGCCGGACGTCCCGTTAATTTGGCCAGCTGTATACAAATTTTTGATTTTTTTCGTTTCTAGAGTAGGCCATAGCTGTGTAGGAACGATTGCATCATATTCAATTGCATATCCGGCACGCATCATTTCCGCCTTCTCGAGGCCTGGGATCGTTTGAAGGATTTTTACTTGTACATCTTCTGGCAGACTTGTAGACAGCCCTTGTACATAAACTTCCTTTGTATTGCGACCCTCAGGTTCAAGGAAGATTTGATGGCGTGGTTTATCATTGAAACGGACAACCTTATCTTCTATTGATGGACAATAACGAGGTCCAGTTCCCTTTATCATTCCGGAATACATCGGTGAACGGTGTAGATTATCATCAATGAGCTGGTGTGTACCCTCATTCGTGTACGTTAACCAGCATGGTAATTGATCAGTGATGAACTTAGTGGTTTCATAAGAAAAAGCACGTGGCACTTCATCGCCAGGCTGAATTTCCGTTTTGCTGTAATCTATGGATGAACTATTGACACGCGGTGGTGTTCCTGTTTTAAAACGAACCAAATCGAACCCTAATTGCTCCAAGTGTTCAGAAAGCCTGATGGAAGGCTGCTGATTATTTGGACCGCTTGAATATTTTAGTTCCCCTAAAATGATTTCACCACGTAAATAGGTACCCGTCGTGATTACGACAGTTTTCGCACGATATACTGCGCCTGTTTTAGTAATGACACCGGTACAAACATCATTTTCTACAATTAATTCCTCTACCATCCCTTGAATCAATGTCAAATTTTCCTGGTCTTCTATCGTCTTTTTCATTTCTTGTTGATAGAGAAATTTATCTGCCTGTGCACGCAATGCACGAACAGCAGGACCTTTGGCAGTATTCAACATCCTCATTTGAATATGGGTCTTGTCGATATTTTTCCCCATTTCACCGCCTAAAGCGTCAATTTCCCTAACGACTATCCCTTTTGCCGGCCCGCCAACGGACGGATTACAAGGCATAAAGGCGACCATATCCAAGTTAATGGTGATCATTAACGTTTTAGCGCCAACTCTTGCAGCTGCAAGGCCTGCTTCACTACCAGCATGTCCAGCACCAATTACAATGACATCATAGCTACCTGCTTCGTATTGCATGTTCTTTTCCTCCTTTGACAATTATTTTCCTAAACAAAATTGTGAGAACAATTGGTTGATTAAATTATCCTGAACGCTTTCACCAATGATTTCTCCAAGGAGCTCCCATGCTTTCGTGAAATCAATCTGAACCAAATCAATTGGTGTACCCATTTCAATCGCTTCAACTGCATCTGAAATTGACTGTAATGCCTGTCCTAGCAAGGCTATATGCCTGGCATTGGAAACATAGGTCAAGTCTCCCGTTTCTAAAGAACCTTCAAAAAATAAAGAAGCGATGGCCTCTTCCAATTCATCGACCCCTTTATCCTCAAGCAATGAGGTGGAAACAACTTTATGGGATGTTGAATTTTCTTTAACCTTAGCCAAATCAATTTTCTGTGGAAGATCGGTTTTATTGATTATAACGATAACATCCATTCCCTCGACAGCTTGGAATAGTTTCTCATCTTCAGCGGTAAAATCATCTGAATAGTTCAATACCAGTAATATTAGATCGGCCTCTTTCAATACTGCCCGAGACCGTTCAACTCCAATTCGTTCAACGATATCTTCCGTTTCTCTAATTCCAGCTGTATCGACAAGCTTAAGCGGTACACCGCGAACATTGACATACTCCTCAATTACGTCACGTGTTGTACCAGGAATGTCAGTTACAATCGCTTTATTTTCATGAACTAAGCTGTTAAGCAAAGAAGACTTCCCGACATTCGGGCGTCCTATGATAACCGTTGCCAGTCCATCCCGCAGGATTTTCCCTTGCTGGGCTGTGTGAAGCAGTTTCTCTATTTCAGTCTTCACATAACTGCCTTTTTCCAAAAATAAACGATGCGTCATTTCTTCGACATCATCATATTCCGGATAATCTATGTTTACCTCTACTTGAGCGAGGGTCTGTAAAATTTCTTGACGCAGGTTTTGGATTAATTTCGAAAGCCGGCCCTCCATTTGACCTAATGCGACATTCATGGCTTTATCCGTTTTAGCCCTGATTAAATCCATAACGGCCTCTGCTTGAGAAAGATCGATCCTTCCATTCAAAAAAGCTCGTTTCGTAAATTCACCAGGTTCTGCTAAACGAGCTCCTTGTGAGAGAATAAGTTGTAACACCCGATTGACGGAAACGATTCCACCGTGACAATTTATTTCAACTACATCTTCTCTTGTAAATGTCTTTGGACCTTTCATGACTGAAACCATGACTTCCTCAATGATTTCACCTGTTTTAGGCTGGATAAGGTGGCCATAATGAATCGTATGTGAGTTCACTTCAAGCAATCCTTTTCCTCCTGGTCCTTTAAAGATCCTATCGGCTATTTCTATGGCCTCATCACCGCTGATTCTAACGATGGCGATTGCCCCTTCCCCTAAGGGCGTAGAGATAGCGGTGATTGTATCGAATTCCATGCTTTCACCTCTTATATATTGATGTTTCTATTTTTTTCTGATAATAAAAATCGTTGAATCCCTAAATAACTACAATACCACAGTATATTCATGAAAAAAAGTAGATACTCCTTCCTTTAAAGGGTTATCCACATGCATGAATTCCATATTCTGTAGTATTCATTTTAACTTATCCACATGTGAATAACAAATATGGACCGTTGCTCTTTCACCCATCTTATTGATCATGAGAATATTGATAAGAAATATGTCAGTTTTTGTTGAAATAATCCTTAATAAATTAATATTCGACAAACAATGGTATCCAGACATTAAAAAAAGAACCTCTGCTTTAAAGCAGAAGGTTCATTTGAGTGGAGTAATGACTAAATGGCGATATGGTTCCGTTCCATTTGAAGTCGTTTTAATTTTTGGATAATGCAGGAGCGCATTATGGATGACCTTACGTTCATAGGATGGCATGGGCTCCAGTGAAATAGCTTTACCTGTTTTCATGGCTTTATTTGCCATTCTTTCAGCTAATTGGATTAACGTATCATTGCGTCGATTTCGATAATCTTCTGCATCTACTGTAATATTCAAAAACTGCTTCGAATAGCGATTTGCAACCAACTGCGTTAAATACTGAAGGGAATTCAGTGTTTGACCCCTTTTTCCAATTAATAATGCAATTTTATCACCCGTTAAATGGAATGTAACGTTCTTCCCTTTACGTTGGACATCAATATCTGCATTGACTCCCATTTCCCTGCTGATATTCTTCAAAAATTCAAGTGTCTCTTCAATGGGATCGGCAGGCAATGTCACATGGACAACTGCCTTCCTTGCACCAAATAAACCAAAAAATCCTTTTTTTCCTTCATCTTCAATTTCAATTTCCACACGATCTTTAGTGCTGTTCAGTTGAGCTAAAGCTAAATTTACTGCTTCTTCGACAGATTGTCCTGTAGCAGTTACTTTTTTCACTTTTTCTTTGCCCCTCCCGCGTTTTCCGCAGCTGCTTTTCTAAGATCCGGACCTTTAATGAAATATGTTTGAACGATACCAAAAAGGTTACCTACTACCCAGTATAGAGAAAGAGCAGCGGGAAAATTAATAGCAAAAACAACAATCATCACTGGCATGATGTAAAGCATCATCGTCATTTGTGCAGCCATTTGTGGATTGGAGTTCATTCCAGCCATGGACATCTTTTGCTGGATAAAAGTCGTGATACCAGCAACAACCGGTAAAATATAATAAGGATCCGGGGAACCTAAATCAAACCAAAGAAAACTATGTAAAGAGATTTCCTCCGTACGGCTGATGGCATGGTAAAATCCGATTAATATCGGCATTTGCACCAATATTGGCAAACAACCCGCCAATGGATTCACCTTATATTTTGAAAATAGAGCCATTGTTTCTTGCTGTAGTTTTTGTTGAGTGGCAGCATCTTTTGAGCTGTATTTTGCTTGAAGTTCTTTCATTTCAGGCTGGATGGCCTGCATTGCTTTCGAGCTTTTAACCTGTTTAACCATAAGTGGAAGTAATGCTAAGCGAATGATTAAAGTAACACCGATGATTCCCAAACCATAGTTCTCCCCGAATGTTTCAGAAAGCCAAATAATCAAGGCTGATAATGGATAGACAATGTATGAATTCCAAAAACCTTCACTTTCCGCAGTAATAGGTTCTTTAATTTCCGTACACCCTGCTAACAGCATCATTATCGAGGCTAGTCCAATAATGAGTAATATTCGTTTTTTCAACCGTAATTTCCTCCTAACTGCAATCAATCTTTTTTGAAACAATTGTGAACTGTTCATTGGCGGAATTCAAGGAAATCTAATCCACTTTTTTCACAGTTCAATAGGAATTTTTTATGTCATCTTTTTCAAGTAACTACTGATTAAAGGAATGTTTATTATCGATAAGGAGACTTTATTGTTTTTTCGTTTTAAAGTTTAATGATTTAGAACGTTTCAGGACATGGATCAAGCTGCTTTTCACCTGGAAAAAGTCCATCTCCGCCGCTGGTTTTCGAGCAATCACAATATAATCCTTACCATCTTCTATATCATCTTTCAATTCCAAAAACGCTTGCCGTATGTATCTTTTAATTTGGTTCCTTACAACGGCGTTCCCGATTTTTTTACTGACGGAAAGACCAATCCGGAAATAATCTTGACCTGGCTTTTCAAGGACATAGACAACGAATTGCCGATTAGCAGAAGATTCACCTTTTTTAAACACAAGCTGAAATTCGTCCTCTTTCTTAATCCTTAACTTTTTTTTCATTTTTACACCTTCATTACATGAATTGAGTCTCAGTAAATCCCTTATTTTGCGAAAAAAGACCACTGAGACTTTTCAGTGGTCTATGCAGATAATACTTTTCTGCCCTTGCGGCGACGTGCAGCGATTACTCTACGTCCGTTTTTCGTGCTCATACGTGCACGGAAACCGTGAACTTTACTATGTTTGCGATTATTCGGTTGATAAGTTCTTTTCATTATATGACACCTCCCTGAGGAATAACAGTTAAAGACAGTCTTTACAATTATATAGATTGAGGTTTCTACTTGTCAACCTCATCCAAAAAAAATATTTCTTTTTTATGCTCAATGTCCAGTAGGCCTTTTTTTACTACCTAGCCTATTGTAAATGATTTTTCTCCGAACTGATATAGAAATTTTTGGGGAGAAGGAAATTTCCATCAATTTTACCCATGAATACATATTTGTCGATCTCCTGATATCTCTCCTTATTCTACATGGAATCGACAAAGTATAAAAAAACCCTAAGTCGGTTTTTAAATGTCCTGTCGATTTTTCAGCATAGGTTTTTGCGACTTAAATCACTTAAATGTCATTGGAAATAATTTTATTAATTCAAGCTATAACTATGACCTGTGGATAAAATTCGACATGTTTTTTTCTATCCACAACCCATTTCTTGGACTTTTACACATAACAATAGCCTGTGGAAAAGTTTTTCCCACATGCTCGGTAAGTTGTGGATAAAGTTTTCTAACCCATTGCAAGACACCTGAATTTCTGATATTATATTTGTGTTTTCACTCTGAATAACTTTATCAACAGGTAACGGTTATCCACAGACTGTGCATAACATGTGGATAGCTTATCCGACCTGTGTATATTAAATTGTCCACAGATGGTGGATATTGTCGAAAACCCTTTTTTCTTCTTTATTATATATTTCTCAAAATACCTGTTGATGAATAAACATTCAAATCTGCATCGGCTTACTAGATGTAGTCTGTACAAACGTTGTACAGCGCAAGATATAGATATAGTTATAGGGACTTCACATTACACAACATAAAAATCCCTTATACAGCTCACCGAACCCTTGCTGTCAAAATTTATATAAAGACGGCAATCGATGAGTTTATTTGTGCCTATACATTTTAGTTACGTTTAATAAAAATATTTTGCAAAGGAGGGATAAGTTTGGATAATATCGATAGCCTTTGGAACCAGGCGCTCGGAAAAATCGAAAAAAAAATCAGTAAACCAAGCTTTGAAACATGGCTTAAATCAACCAAGGCTTATTTACTTCAAGGTGATACATTAACAGTCACCGCTCCCAATGAATTTGCCAGGGATTGGCTTGAAGAACGCTATTCCCATCTTATTTCTGATGTATTGTTTGAACTTACCGGTGAGGAATTGGAAGCAAAATTCATCATTCCCCCCAATCAAGAAGATGATGATTTTACCGTTCCTGTTCAACCTAAAAAGATTAAAAAACAGGATAAAGAGCATGCTGCATTTCCGCAGCACATGCTGAATGCAAAAAATACTTTTGATACATTTGTCATCGGCTCCGGCAATCGTTTTGCCCATGCCGCGTCTCTCGCTGTCGCAGAAGCTCCAGCCAAAGCCTATAATCCCTTATTCATATACGGAGGCGTTGGACTGGGTAAAACTCATTTAATGCATGCAATCGGTCATTATGTTCTTGAGCATAATCCGAATGCCAAGGTCGTTTATTTATCGTCTGAAAAATTCACGAACGAATTTATCAACTCTATCCGAGATAATAAAGCTGGGGAATTCCGTGATAGATACCGAAGCGTAGATGTTTTATTAATTGATGATATTCAATTTCTGGCGGGAAAAGAACAAACTCAAGAAGAGTTTTTCCATACATTCAATGCATTACACGAAGAAAGCAAACAGATCGTCATCTCGAGTGACCGTCCACCAAAAGAGATCCCTACACTTGAAGATCGCCTCCGTTCAAGGTTTGAATGGGGTTTGATCACGGATATCACTCCTCCTGATCTAGAAACGCGGATTGCCATATTACGTAAAAAGGCGAAAGCTGAGGGGCTTGATATACCGAATGAAGTCATGCTCTATATTGCCAACCAAATTGATTCCAATATTCGTGAACTTGAAGGTGCACTTATTCGCGTCGTCGCTTATTCTTCATTAATCAATAAAGATATCAATGCAGATTTGGCAGCAGAAGCATTAAAAGACATCATCCCAAGCTCCAAACCTAAAATAATCACCATATTAGAAATCCAGAAAACAGTCGGTGAACATTATAGTGTCAAACTTGAGGATTTCAAGGCGAAAAAACGGACTAAATCCGTAGCCTTCCCAAGACAGATTGCGATGTATCTTTCCAGGGAATTAACGGACTCATCCCTGCCAAAGATAGGAGATGAATTTGGAGGTCGCGATCATACGACCGTTATTCATGCGCATGAAAAAATCTCTAAGCTCATGCAAACGGATACCCAGCTTCAACGTCAGGTTAAAGAAATCCAGGATCAGCTGAGGGTATAATCAATTCTGGATAATGTGTATAACTTACGACAACTTACACACAGTCTGTCCACAAGTGGATGGACTGTTTTTCCTTAGCTTGAATGGACTTATCCACATATTCACAGGCCCTACTACTATTACTACTATCTTTTTTAATAAAAATTATTAATAAATATGCCTTTTTGGCAATAAAAAAATTGGAGGATGAAACATGAGATTTATAATCCAAAGAGATCGATTAGTTCATAGTGTCCAAGAAGTAATGAAAGCAGTCACATCAAGAACAACGATTCCGATTCTAACGGGGATAAAAATAAGCGTTACTAGTGAGGGTGTCACTTTAACAGGAAGTGATTCCGATATCTCGATCCAATCTTTCATTCCAGCCGAAGTAGACGGAGATGAGATTGTTGAAGTGAAAAAAAGCGGCGGTATTGTATTGAATGCCCGTTTTTTCAGTGAAATTGTCAAAAAGTTACCGATGGATACTGTAGAAATTGAAGTTGAAAACAACTTTCAAACGATTATCCGCTCAGGTAAAGCTGAATTTAATCTAAACGGTTTGGATCCTGAAGAGTATCCACATCTTCCAATCATTGAAGAAGAAAATATTTTCAAACTTCCAACGGACCTATTAAAGACCCTTATTCGTCAAACTGGGTTTGCAGTGTCCACGTCAGAAACACGCCCCATCTTAACAGGTGTAAACTTAAAGGTTCAAGATGATGAGTTGACCTGTATTGCAACAGATAGTCATAGACTGGCAATGAGAACAGCAAAAATAGAAAATAAAATTACAGGGACCTATAGCGTTGTTATTCCTGGTAAAAGTTTGAATGAGTTGAGTAAAATCCTTGATGATACAAACGAACTCATAGAAATCGTCATTACCGAAAACCAAGTCCTTTTCAAGGCTGAAAATTTATTATTCTTCTCAAGATTACTTGAAGGGAATTATCCTGATACGTCCCGCTTGATCCCTGCAGATAGCAAAACGGATGTAACGGTTCATACAAAAGATTTTCTTCAAGCGATCGATAGGGCTTCTTTATTGGCGAGAGAAGGGAGAAATAATGTCGTCAAATTGACAACCCTGGAAGGCCGTATAATCGAGGTCTCTTCCAATACTCCTGAAATTGGTAAAGTAATTGAAGAGGTTCAAGCAGAGGCCATTGAAGGGGAAGATCTGAAAATTTCATTCAGTGCCAAATTTGTAATGGATGCTTTAAAGGCATTGGAAGGTTCCGATATCAAAATTAATTTTACAGGTGCAATGCGTCCGTTTGTCATTCGCCCACTTCATGATGATTCCATGTTGCAATTAATTCTGCCAGTTAGAACTTATTAAGCTAAAATAATATTTCAAAAAATTAAAGGCTTGTTCTGCAGGCCTTTAATTTTTTTATATTTGAACATACGAATTAAAAAGGTTTTCAGGGATTTTTTCATGCTATAAGGGACTTGGAAACGCTATAAATAAGAGCGGAAAAAGCTATACTTTGTCTTAATGGGATTTATTTAGTAAAATGAAGTATTAAAGACTACTTGGAAATGAGTGAGGCATGAAATGGACTCCATAAAAATCAGCACAGAATATATCACACTGGGACAATTCTTGAAATTAGCGGATCTGATCCAAAGTGGCGGAATGGCGAAATGGTTCTTAAGTGAATACGAGGTATTCATTAATGGCGAATTAGATGTGAGAAGAGGCAGAAAATTAAGATCAGGTGATAAAATAGAGATTCCTGGATTTGGCGTCTTCACAATTACAAGCTAAAACATAAGGGAAGAGCGGAATATGTATATTGAAAATATAAGTTTGAGAAATTACCGCAACTATACCGAATTGAATCTGACTTTTGAAAATAAAGTCAATGTAATCCTTGGCGAAAATGCTCAAGGAAAAACAAATGTCATGGAATCCATTTTTGTTTTAGCAATGGCAAAATCTCATCGGACCTCAAATGATAAAGAACTTATTCGCTGGGATGAAGAGTATGCTAAAATAGAAGGAAGAGTTAGAAAGAGAAATACCTCAATACCACTTGAGCTGACCATTTCAAAAAAAGGGAAAAAGGCGAAGTGCAACCATATTGAACAAAGAAAGTTAAGTCAATATGTCGGAAATATGAATGTGGTCATGTTTGCGCCGGAGGATCTTAACCTTGTAAAGGGTAGCCCTCTAGTCAGACGCCGTTTTATAGATATGGAAATTGGCCAGGTTTCTCCTGTATACCTTCATGATATGAGCCAATATCATAAAATACTTCAACAAAGAAATCATTACTTAAAGCTTCTGCAGACCCGAAAACAAACGGATACGACGATGCTTGACGTGTTAACTGATCAATTCATTCAGTATGCAGCGAAAATTGTCGAAAGAAGATACGAGTTTCTTTTAAAGCTCCAGCAATGGGCAGAGCCGATTCACTCGGGGATCTCCAGAAATCTAGAAGTATTGAAAATCCAATATAAACCGTCGCTTGATGTATCAGAATCTATGGATTTGACGAAAATGATAGAAGTATACACAGAAAAATTTGATAAAATAAAAACAAGGGAAATTGAACGGGGTGTAACACTTGTAGGTCCTCATCGTGACGACCTGGTTTTTTTTGTGAATGAACGCGATGTTCAGACATATGGTTCACAAGGACAACAACGTACAACTGCCCTATCTTTAAAACTTGCCGAAATTGAGCTGATCCATGAAGAAATCGGCGAGTATCCCATTTTATTATTGGATGATGTGTTATCGGAACTTGACGATTTCCGTCAATCTCATTTACTGAATACGATACAAGGGAAAGTACAAACATTCGTGACGACACCCTCCGTTGATGGAATCGATCATCAAACCCTAAGAGAAGCGTCCACCTTTTATGTTAGTCAAGGAAGTATAAAAAAGATTAAATGATGAGGTGAATGTATGTATCTCCATATTGGTGAAGACATTCTCGTGAAAACGGACGATGTCATAGCCATTTTAGATAAGAAGCTGCTCCAGGCCTCTCCAATCATGAGTGAATTCTTGGAGAAAAAGTCTGATGTAACTTCCCATTTAGCAAAAAACTCGGTTAAATCGATTGTAGTGACGGATAAACAGGTCTATTATTCACCGCTTGCGTCGTCCACTTTGAAAAAGCGTTCACTGCAGCCTTCGTTATTAATCGATGATATAGATATTCTTTGAAATTAAGCGGTAACGCTTTAATTACTCCAGAAAAATTGATAAATGCCAAAAGAAAAGTGTAGGTGATACGTATGACAATGGAACAAAAAGAAGTACAAGCTCAGGCATACGATGAGAATCAGATACAGGTTTTAGAAGGCTTAGAAGCAGTTCGTAAACGTCCGGGGATGTATATCGGTACGACCTCTGCAAAAGGACTTCACCATCTTGTTTGGGAAATTGTCGATAATAGTATCGATGAGGCACTAGCAGGTTTCTGTACGGAAATCAAAGTGACAATCGAAGAAGACAATAGTATAACCGTAGTGGATAATGGTCGGGGAATTCCAGTCGGTATCCATGAAAAAATGGGACGGCCAGCAGTTGAAGTGATCATGACGGTCCTTCATGCAGGCGGTAAATTTGGCGGCGGGGGCTACAAGGTTTCCGGTGGTCTGCACGGTGTGGGAGCTTCAGTGGTAAATGCCTTATCCACGGTGTTGGAAGTTTATGTTCATCGTGATGGCAAAATCCATTATCAGCAATTTAACCGCGGTATCCCTAAAGAAGATTTGAAAATTATCGGGGAAACCGATCATACAGGAACGACTACACACTTCATTCCTGATGGTGAAATCTTCACGGACACTTTGGAATATGATTTCGATACATTAGCCACACGAATCCGTGAACTTGCATTCTTGAATAAAGGCTTGAAACTGATCATTGAAGATAAACGTGAGGAAGAAGAGAAGGTCAGGAATTTTCATTATGAGGGCGGTATCAAATCTTATGTAGAGCATTTGAACCGTTCTAAAGAGGTATTGCATGAGGAACCGATTTTCATGGAAGGCGAGAAAGATGGAATTTCTGTTGAATTGGCTCTCCAATATAACGACAGCTATATCAGTAATGTCTTTTCTTTTGCCAATAATATTCATACCTATGAAGGCGGTACACATGAATCAGGATTCAAGACTGCTTTAACCCGTGTCATCAATGATTATGCACGGAAAAATGGTCTTTTAAAAGAAGCTGATTCCAACTTCTCGGGGGAAGATGTCCGGGAAGGTTTAACGGCAATCATTTCTATTAAGCATCCTGATCCACAATTTGAAGGTCAGACGAAAACCAAACTCGGAAACTCTGAAGTAAGAACGGTTACTGATTCCATTCTGTCTGAACGACTTGATTCCTTCTTATACGAAAATCCTGCCGTGGCCCGGAAAATTGTAGATAAAGGGCAAATGGCAGCGAGAGCCCGTATGGCAGCGAAGAAAGCACGTGAATTGACCCGAAGGAAAAGTGCTTTGGAAGTATCCAATCTTCCAGGGAAATTGGCGGATTGTTCTTCCAAGGACCCGGGTATCAGTGAATTGTACATCGTTGAAGGAAACTCGGCGGGAGGCTCGGCCAAGCAAGGACGGGACCGCCATTTCCAAGCCATTTTGCCGCTAAGGGGTAAAATCCTGAATGTAGAAAAAGCGAGATTGGATAGAATCCTTCATAACGAAGAAATAGGTACAATCATTACAGCACTTGGAACAGGCATTGGTGATGAGTTCAATATTGAAAAGGCAAGATACCATAAAATTGTCATCATGACCGATGCGGATGTGGATGGTGCCCATATCAGAACACTGATGTTGACATTCTTCTACCGATATATGCGAAAAATTATCGAGTACGGATATATATATATTGCTCAGCCGCCGCTTTTCAAAATCCAACAAGGGAAAAAAGTGGATTATGCCTATAATGATCGCGAGCTTGACGAAATCATGGCAAGTTTGCCAAGTACTCCAAAGCCTAACCTGCAGCGTTATAAAGGGCTAGGGGAAATGAATCCAGAGCAATTGTGGGAAACGACCATGAACCCTGATACGAGAACACTGCTCCAAGTGAGCTTGAAAGATGCTGCTGAGGCAGATGAAACTTTCGAGATGTTGATGGGCGACAAGGTAGAACCACGACGTAACTTCATTGAAGAAAATGCAATTTATGTAAAAAATCTCGATATCTGATTTTTTGACAGGATGCTTTTTACATCCTGTTCTTTACATAGTGAACGAACAGTTAAAACTAAATGAGATATAAGCTTTTTATAGGAGGTTGGCTCCATGTCAGAAAATGAAAGATCAGGTGTAAAAGAAATAAATATAAGTACCGAGATGCGGACATCCTTTTTGGATTATGCGATGAGCGTTATCGTGTCTCGGGCTTTGCCTGATGTAAGGGACGGTTTAAAACCGGTACACCGAAGAATTCTTTATGCAATGAATGACCTTGGAATGACTTCGGATAAACCATTTAAAAAATCTGCTCGTATCGTCGGGGAAGTAATCGGTAAATATCACCCGCACGGTGATGCAGCTGTATATGAAACGATGGTACGGATGGCGCAGCCTTTTAACTATCGCTATATGCTTGTCGATGGCCATGGAAATTTCGGTTCAGTCGATGGAGACCAAGCTGCCGCAATGAGGTACACAGAAGCGAGAATGTCGAAGATTTCGATGGAATTGCTTCGCGATTTAAATAAAGATACGGTTAATTTCCAAGATAACTATGATGGTTCAGAAAGAGAACCAGCCGTTATGCCAGCCCGTTTTCCCAACTTGTTAGTGAATGGATCATCTGGTATAGCCGTAGGGATGGCAACCAATATTCCCCCCCATCAATTAGGTGAGGTAATTGACGGCGTATTGGCCATAAGCAAGAATCCCGATATTACAATTCCAGAGTTGATGGAATTGATTCCAGGTCCTGATTTTCCGACAGCTGGTTTAATTTTAGGCCGAAGTGGCATTAGAAAGGCCTATGAAACTGGAAAAGGTTCAATCATTCAACGTGCGAAAGTGGAGATTGAAGAGAAACCTAATGGAAAACAAGTCATCCTTGTTAAAGAGATCCCTTATCAAGTAAATAAAGCAAGATTGATTGAAAAAATTGCAGAACTTGCTCGAGATAAGAAAATCGAAGGCATTACCGACTTACGGGATGAATCGGATCGCAACGGCATGCGTATTGTCATGGAGCTTCGAAAGGATGTTAATGCAAATGTCCTTTTGAACAACCTGTATAAGCATACCGCCATGCAGACAACTTTTGGAATCAATCTGCTTGCTTTGGTGGACGGTCAGCCTAAAGTATTGAATTTAAAACAATGCCTACACTACTACTTAGAGCATCAGCAGGTAGTCATACGGCGCAGGACGGAATTTGAATTACGGAAAGCGGAAGCGCGAGCTCATATTTTAGAAGGTTTGCGCATTGCACTTGATAATTTGGATGCGGTCATTTCGTTAATCCGTAGTTCCCAAACTACTGAAATTGCCCGTGAAGGGTTAATGACACAATTTTCACTTTCTGAAAAACAAGCGCAAGCTATCCTGGATATGCGTTTACAACGCTTGACTGGTCTGGAACGTGAAAAAATTGAAGATGAATACCAGGCATTAATGGCCATAATTGCAGAGTATAAAGCCATTCTTGCTGATGAGGAAAAGGTTCTAGAAATCATTCGTGAGGAGCTTCTTGAAATTAAAGAACGTTTTAATGATAAAAGAAGAACTGAAATCACATTAGCCGGCTTTGAAAGCCTGGAAGATGAGGATTTAATCCCAGAGGAAAACATAATCGTGACGCTTACTCACAACGGTTATATTAAACGTTTGCCTGCTACCACGTACCGTAGTCAAAAACGCGGTGGGCGAGGGATACAGGGTATGGGAACGAATACAGATGACTTTGTCGGTCACCTGTTAACTACTTCAACTCATGACACTCTTTTATTCTTCACTAACAAAGGTAAAGTCTATCGCTCAAAAGGATATGAAATACCTGAATATGGTAGGACGGCAAAAGGATTGCCGCTTATCAACTTGCTGGAAGTCGATAAAGGTGAGTGGGTTAATGCAATCATACCGGTGAAGGAATTTGCCGACGATTGGTATTTATTCTTCACGACCAGACATGGGATATCGAAGCGTACACCTCTTTCATCTTTTGCAAATATCCGTAATAATGGCCTAATTGCTTTAGGCTTACGTGAAGATGATGAATTGATTTCTGTCCGTCTTACGAATGGGGAGAAGCAGATTATAATCGGAACGAAAGACGGGATGATGATTCGCTTCCCTGAGACGGATGTACGGACAATGGGACGTACTGCAGCGGGTGTGAAAGGGATTTCCTTACGGGCGGATGATGAAGTAGTCGGTATGGAAATTCTCGAAGATGATGAAGAAGTGCTGATTGTTACGAAAAATGGCTATGGTAAACGGACCTCTGCGGAGGAATACCGTATACAAAGCCGCGGAGGCAAAGGGATAAAGACATGTAATGTAACGGAGAAAAACGGTGAACTTATTGCTGTGAAAACAGTTACAGGTGTTGAGGAAGATCTGATGCTGATTACTGCTGCTGGTGTATTGATCCGAATGGAAGTCGAAGGCATTTCTAAGACGGGCCGTAATACACAGGGTGTTAAGCTCATTCGTCTTGAACCAGCAGACAATGAATATGTTTCGACGGTCGCCATCGTCGGAAGAGAAGAAGAAGAAGAAGAAGAAATAGAAATAGATAGAGAATTAGAGCAGGACCAAACAACAATAGATTCGGAAACTGATTCTGAACCTACTGTGATGAACGAAAACGAGGAAATTGATAAAGATACGGAAGAATAAATTCATCCATGAAAAGACCTGGCAATTATGCTGGGTCTTTTTTTCTTTCCTCTGGATATGAGTAAATGGTCTTGATAACTCTTGGTAATTCAAGAAAAATCACTTACTGAAATTGTTTTTATTAGGTATTTAATCATAAAAAAAAGATAGTTATTACCATGTTTTTCAAGTAAAATGTATTCATTAAAACTACTGAGGTGAAACGTTTTGCTAGTAAAAACTCGCTATTTAATTGAAGGCTGCATACTTTCAAGAGAGATTAGAGGCCTCTCGGAACGTCCAATCATGAATGAAAAAACAGTATTGACCAAGGAGTTAATTGAGGCTTTACAAGCATTTTTAATAACGGAGGTAAGCGTTGATAGAACCTTGATTGACGGAAAAAAATTTTTACCGAAAGAAGTGATCGATCCCGAATTGGATGAAATGGAAGAGTCGTCGGATTTTACGGATTTGTATCTCAAATCAGTACAAACCTATAAGCGGTTATTTAAAAATTGGCAAGCAGGCAGTAAAGTGGAAGTAGCCATGATTCGTTTAATCGTGCTTCCTCTAGTGGATAAGGCTTTAGAGGAAGCAAGCAACATATTAATGCTACACCACTATTGCAAGAAAGAAGACTATTTGTTTCACCATGCCATTTCAATTGGATTGATAGGAGCGTATATTGCATCTAAGATGAAATGCAGTAGGGCGGATGTCTATCAGGTAGCTATTGGCGGGTGTCTGGCAGACTGTGGGATGGCAAAGCTGCCACCAAGGTTATTAACTAAAACGGAAAGTCTAACTGTCGAGGATTACGAGGAGATTCACAATCATCCTATTTTCAGTTACAAAATGATAAAAGATAGTTCCATCATTAAGGATAGTGTGAAGACAGCCATTCTAGAACACCATGGAAGGTTGGATGGAACAGGGTACCCCAAAAGCTTGAAAACTAAGCCCATGAACTTATTCTCAAAAATCATAGCTGTTGCAGATGTCTTTCATGCCATGACTTCCGAAAGGACGTATAGAAAGAAACAGTCACCATTTAAAGTATTAGAAATGATTTTACATGATGACTTCGGTAAATTTGATATAGAAGTAGTGAAGACCTTGTTATCGAGCTTCGCTAATTTTTCCATAGGAAGCAGAGTCAAGCTGAACAATGGATTTATTGCAGAAATCATCTTTATTGATGCCAGCTCGCAAACAAGACCGGTCATCAAGATACAAGATAGTGATCATATAATCAATTTAGGGATAAACCGGGAATTATATATAGAAGAAATACTCTAAAATAAAGAAAAAGTTTACTCCTAAATAGATAAGCTTTTTCTTCTTATTAGGTTCATAGCCGATATTTTGTTAACTAGGATTCATGTATTTTATTTATTTTAAAATAACTCTTGCTTTTGTTTCTGATACTAGATATAATAACTAAGTCGACAGCGAAAGAAAAAAAGTTGTTGACAAAAAATAATATAGTTGATATATTATTAAAGTCGTTTCTAAGCGAATGACACAAAATTGCTCTTTGAAAACTGAACAAAACAAAGCGCCAACGTTAAATTTTAAGTGAGCACACACTATTAAAAAAGCAAATGAGCAAGTCAAACATT
>NZ_JBNNSH010000004.1:0-436011 GCF_050277555.1 Peribacillus sp. NPDC097895
TTTCCTTTGAAAAGTTTTTCCAAAGGAATGGAAATGGCTTGCTCAGAAATGGATCCGCCTGCAAGACGATGCAATTCGGTGATGATTTGGTGTGTCGGAAATTGATTCACCACTGTAACCTGCACTTCATCCTTATTGTAATATTCACGTACGGATAACGCAGATAGTAAACCAGCGTATCCTGCACCTAAGATGACGATTTGTTTTGACATAGTTAATCCCCCGTCCTTACTGATTGAATGTTCATGAATTTATTTTTGGTTTTTATGTTCTGAAGAGATTTCAAGGAAAGCTTGGGCGAAACGGAAAAGTTTTTGTGCTTGTGGGTCTTTCATCATTTTTAACAGACCAAATAGACCAATTACATCTTGATTCGCTTCAGCACGATCTTTAGCTTCGATGGCAGTAGCCGCAAGCCCTTTCACTGAATCGACTACAGGTGTCGCGATTTCTGAAATCGCGCTGACTGTATCATTTTTCAGTACATCATCCGTCGCTACCGATTGAGCAAAATCATAAGACTTTGTTAAAATATTCACTAACTCAGTCAGCTTTGGTAATTGCTCAACTAAAGTGTTCAAGGATTCCTGTACCTCAGGATTTAAAAGCTGATCAAGAATATCCAATTGTCCTTGGTTTGCTGAATTATTAAGTGTTTCGTGTTCAGGTTTTGAGACTACTTCTACCATATCTAATTCCCCTTTAAACTTCATTTATTTTGGTTTATATGTTTTCCGCCGATACTACTAATCATACGACTCTAATCTCTTAATTTCAAATATATTTTTAGTGATATGAATATAATTTTATAGTTATAATTATGAGTTAGTAGGTGGGTTAAGTGATTTATCTTAATATTTCAAAAAAATATTAAGATTATTCTGTATGTAATATCTTTAATAGAGAGTTACTTTCAGATGTTACTTCCAGCATATATAGCAAACTGAAGACAAACTCGATGATGATTGATAGTAAAACTTGAACGTTGCGTTGGACGCCAAGCACTCGCTTTCTGCGGGCGATCCGCCCTCGGTGCATTCGCGCCTGCGGTGTCTCCCTTGGACGCGTATTCCCGCAGGAGTCTCGTACCTTCCGTTCCAATCAACTTTGTTTTTGGAGTTTGATAGAAACTCCTTTTATTTATAAACAGTTATAATTTCACCTATTTGTTTGTTTTGCTATAATGTCCATAATCTTTCATGGCTTGCACTTGTTCCAAGAATATTTCATCTGATTTAGGGTAAATAATATTATCGGAAATGGAGATGATGCCTTTGGTAGAAAGAAGAATGTTAAAGGTCCGTGGAGAAATGATAGAAGTATCCTCCAGGTATTGTACGAAATATAGTAAATGGAATTGTACTGCTAAACTTCCTAATAGTTCTATAATAGCTTATTGTCGGGATAAGAATAAGCTTCGTGCTGAGACAGTTTCTATGAGTAGGCTATTAATCACTTATGATGACTATAAAATTGGTTGAAAGTTTAATAAAAAAAGGCACACAAACCTGAAAATGGTTAGGTGCCTTTTTTATTGATTATTTCTGTAAGTTTAATTATTCACTTTCAAATGGGATGTACGATTATTAAATCGGATGAAACGCCCTTATTTATTGTATTCAGGAAGATGTATCAATGTATCGTCAGCATAGAAATAAATAGTATGCAGAACAGGTATTTGAAGAATGCGCATGCGATACAATGGCAATATGTCCATGCCCGCACATTATGTCCACTGCCTATAATTTTTCTGCAATCAACACATTCTTTTAATGAAGAAAAAATGTCTTTTTAGCAGCGCTAATTTCTTAATAGAAATAAGAATGAAACAGATTGCTCAAAAAAAATATCAGAAAATACTGAAATAAATAGTAAAATTATGTTAATATATTTAAAAAAGTGTAATTTTTCTATTCCTTATGAATATTTTATGTTCTAAGGATCTGCATGGAGAACAGGTCTTTTAGAATACCAGAGTTGTAATCAGAAAGTGAAGTTCCAATAGGCTGAGAATAATCAGTAAATCCTTGGCCGATTTATAAACCGCAATAACAAGTGAATAGGGTCATTATCTAGTGGTGATTTTTAGTAGGTTGCTACAATAAATGAAATGGAGTTGGTAGAATGGTGAATATTACTGGATACGGCAAAGCCGCACAAGAGGCAGTGAATGATTTTCAGGGATTTGTAGGTTTTGAAATCCCTGCAGATTATAAACAATTTCTCCTAAAGTATAATGGCGGCGCACCTGCAGTGCAAAATAGTAAGTTTTATGTAGATGCATTAGACACTCTCGTTTGCTTAAATGTACTTTATGGATTAGATCTTGAGGAAAAAGAGTTGGATTTACAAAAATGGCATGAAGAATACAGAGAAGGCTTACATAAGAATTGTATTATCATAGGGAATGATACGTGTGCAGGTAAAATCTTGTTAATAAATAACGAAGAGGAAAAGGGAGTTTACTTCTGGGATCAGGGGTGGTATTCGGATCCTTCAAGCCAGGAAGAAAATATTTATAAAGTTGCAGCGAGTTTTAAATCATTCATTGAGGGACTGAAAATCCCGGATGAAATTTAATTTAATGTGAATCTCCTTGATTGGTTCCTGCCATTCAAGGTTTTTTATTTATGTATTTATGAGCAATAAATGGGGTGTTATTGCATGTGTAGAACTGAAAGTGCAAAAGGGGACCGCGTCATTTTATAGAGGAGGAAAAGATGTATAAAATCTTATTGGTTGAAGACGATGTAAAAATAGCTGGAATCTTGGTTAATTATTTAAAAAGGTATGGGTATGAGGTTTTTGAAGTTAAGCAAATGGAAAAAGTCTTTGCAGAGTTCCAAGAGATAAGGCCGGATTTGGTTTTATTGGATATCAATCTACCCTATTATGATGGTTTCCATTGGTGCCGACTGATGAGGACGGTTTCAAAGGTTCCCATCATTTTTATTTCTGCAAGGACAGATGAAATGAACCAGGTCATGGCCATTGAATATGGGGGTGATGATTATATAACGAAACCGTTTCATTTGGAAGTCGTACTTGCAAAAATAAAGAGTGCCCTTCGCAGGGTTTATGGCGAATATGCCGAAACATCCTCATTCCATCATCGTGTAAAGGAAATGGATGGATTAACACTATATTTGGAGAAAGCGATGATTGAATATCAACACAAGCAGGTACTGTTATCCCAAAATGAGTTGAAATTATTGAATTGTTTACTAAAACAGTATGACACCATTGTCTCGCGAGAAGATTTACTTGAAGCGCTATGGAATGATGACTCATTTGTTGATGATAACACTTTGACTGTCAATGTCACTAGAGTACGGAGGAAACTAGAGGATATTGGAATCAAGTCCGCCATAACAACAAGCAGGGGAAAAGGATATCGGCTTAAAATCATGCAAGGTGAAGAAAAGTGAAGTTCAAATCCTACATAAAAGACCGTCTCTATTTTATATTTTATACCGTTCTATTAGGAAGTTTGCTCATCATTACTTATGCGTTTTCCGTTCTGGAAGCGGGGAATCACATATCGATTTCTAATATTATCTATCTATTTACCCTCGCAATGTTTATGATGTTACTATTTTTAGCGATTGATTACATAAGGCATTATCGTTTTCTTAATCAGTTAGGAAGGATGAAGCAAGAAGCAGCCTTGACGTTTGAATATGTCGAAGCCTTTATGAATCCCATGACAAATGAACATAAGTTGTGGATTGAGCTTTTTCAACAAATGAACCGGGCTACAATCGAGCAATTACAAGAACAAATCAAACAGAAGGAACAATATGAGCTATTGATTCACCAATGGGTTCATCAAATGAAGACACCTGTTTCGGTTATTTCTTTACTGATTCAAGAAGGAAAAAGGACATTTTCTGATGAAACGATGAAAGATTATCTTAACGAGATTGAGGATGAAAATGATCGTTTTCGCAGAGGGCTGGAAATTATATTACACGGTGCAAGGCTGCAGCGTTTTTCGGAGGATGTAAAATCAGAGCGGATTGACTTAATTAATTTAGTCAAGCAAGTGATCAACGAGGAAAAGAAACAATTCATTCAACGTTTCATTTATCCCAAGCTTGAAACAGAGCATGAAAACGTTTATGTGCATTCGGATCGTAAGTGGCTCCACTTTGCGATAAGCCAGGTTGCTTATAATGCACTGAAGTATTCAAGGCAAGGAGCGCATGACAGCATTACGTTTCGCATCGTTGAAAAAGAGTCTGAGATTTATCTTAGTATCATGGATCAGGGCATTGGAATTGTCCCGCATGACATAAAACGAGTGTTTGATTCATTTTTTACAGGAGAGAACGGACGAAACCAACAAGAGTCAACTGGTATGGGGCTTTATTTAGTGAAGGAGATCGTTAACAAATTTGGACATGAAGTTACCATTCAATCGACTGTATCCGTAGGGACCACAGTGGAATTTCTTTTTAAAACGAATACCTTACATGAAAGGTGACAGAATTGTAAGGCTGTTTTGCCGTTATGTAATAAACTTCGATGGGGGCCTCCGGCTTTATTTTTTATACTTACAATAAGAAAGGGAGGTATTCTAGTATGTCGATTTTAAAAGCAGAGCAATTATCCAAAACTTATTTTCAAAAGCAGGGGAATTTATTTCATAAAGCATTAGATAATTTCTCCATGAATGTTCAAAAAGGGGAGTTTGTCGGGGTGATGGGTCCTTCAGGAAGCGGGAAAACAACTTTGCTTAACTTAATGGCCACGATTGATAGGCCGACAACAGGGAAAGTGACTCTAAATGATCAAAATCCTAATGAATTAAACAATCATGATCTGTCTTTGTTTCGAAGGAGGGAGATTGGATTTGTTTTTCAAGACTTTAATCTCCTTGATACACTTACCGTTCGGGAAAATATCCTTCTTCCTTTAGCTTTAGACCATTATAAACAGCATGAAATGGAAGATAGGGTAAATCAGTTGGCACACTTACTTGGTATAGAAGGGATTTTAGAAAAACGGACTTTTGAAATTTCCGGAGGTCAGCAGCAGCGAACATCTTGTGCAAGAGCGATGATTCATGAACCATCCATTATTCTGGCTGATGAACCGACAGGTAATTTGGATTCCAAATCCGCCAAGCAGGTAATGGATAGCTTCACGACGCTTCAGGAGAAAAAGGGGGCATCCATCCTCATGGTCACCCATGATCCAACTGCCGCCAGTTTTTGTGACAGGATACTATTCATTAAGGACGGAAAGTTTTTTTCAGAGGTTCACAATGGTGGGGAAAGACAGTCCTTCCATCGTCGAATTTTAGATACGTTGAGCGTTTTGGGGGGAGTCTACCATGAACATTCGACTTCTCGCTAAGCGTAATATCCAAGGAAATACCCAACGTTATCTTGCTTATTTTTTCAGTATGGTCCTTTCTGTTTCAATCTTTTATATATATGCATCCTTTATCTTTCATCCAGATGTGGTCACTACGAATATCCCTGGAGGGCAGCTTGTTCGCAGGGGGCTTATAGCAGCTGAAATTGTCATCATCGTTTTTTCTGTTTTCTTTATCGCTTATTCTAATGCTGCATTCTTACAGCCGCGTAAAAAAGAATTTGGATTGCTCACATTATTCGGGATGTCCCAAGCCCAACTTAGAAAACTGATTTACTGGGAGCAAACGATGGTATCCCTCCTATCGATCATGATCGGGGTTGGATTGGGGTTATTGTTTTCAAAGTTATTCTTAATGGTAGTTTCTTGGTTATTAGAGGTGGAGACACCATTATCATTTGTATTTGTTCCTAAAGCTTTTGTGTATACGATTGTTGGTTTCATTTTATTGTTTCAGGTACTATCGCTTCTTTCATTGTTTCAAATCGGAAATGCAAAGGTAGTCGATTTGTTAAAAGATAAACAAAAACCTAAAAAGTCACCGATTGTATCAAAGTGGTTAATTGCACTATCAGTAGTATGCTTGGGCATTTCTTATTATTTGGCGGTTACGATGAAAATGAACAATGCATATATTCGGGTATTGCCCATTTTGGTTTTCATCCTGATCGGCACTTATTTTTTATTCAGCCAAAGTATTGTCGCTCTTTGCAGGAGGCTTCATCTGAAGAAGAAGAGCTTATATAATGGAACGAATTTAATTACTCAAACAAACTTAATATTTAATATCAAGGATTATTCCAGGTTATTCTTTTTAACCTCGATCATTACAGCTGTCATTTTGACAGCTGGAGGAACACTTTTCATGTTCACAGCAGATCTCAAGAAGCAAGGGGTGGATAACATCCCGCAATCAATTGGCTGGGTTGAAAATGATGCTTCTGTTTATTCCGTCATTGAACCAACTATGGTGGAGAGATCCTTAAAAGAAGATGGATTCAAGATCCTTTACAAAGTCAATATGACAGGCGTGCCCATTACACATATGATTCCCAATATGAAAACGGGAGAACCTATTGAAGATAGGTCATTATTAATCTCGGAAAGTGATTTTAACAAAGTAGCGGCATTGAGAAAGCTAGATCCAATCAAGTTATCGGGAAAAGAAGCGGTATATATTTTTCCTTATGCAGGAATGGATTATGAATTCATACAAAAGGGGGAAGAAAAGGAACTTCACCATGGCAAACAAATCGTACGAGTAACGATGGCAGATCAGCGAAATCAAACGATAATTGCTCCCATCAAATCAGCTACGACCCTAATGGTGGTTGATGATCAATTATTTAATGAAATCACGGCTGATGTGCCACTAAAAGAAATGATAAGAGCCCGCGGGTACGAAGTGAAAGATTGGGAAAAGGCAATAGAAACATCCAGGGAAATCGAAAAAATGTCGAACAACCCTGACCACAATCAATTGCAAACAAGAGCGCCTATTTATCAAAAGATGAAACAGGGAAGCATGTTGATCCTATTTATCGGCTTGTTTGTCAGTTTATTATTTTTTATAGTCCAAGGCAGCATGATGTATCTGCGTGTGTTTACGAACTTAGAAGATAAAAGAATTCAAATACATGCACTTCATCGATTGGGCCTAACAAAAAAAGAAATTCGGCAAATCTTAAGTGCGGAAATACGCATCCTCTTTTTTGCGCCTTTTGTGATAGGGATGATTCATGCAATATTTGCCTACATGGCATTAAGCAATTTATTGGGCTCCAATTTGTTTGGCTATTCGTCTATAGTCATCGCTACGTATTTTCTTCTTCAATTACTATATTATCAAATAACTAAAAGAATGTATGAGCGGGCTGTCATTAATACGATGAACTAAAAGCTATGATTAAATGGAATCGGGGGATATTGCTCCGATTCCATTTTCTATTTCAGCTCTTTTAAACTTGTGGAAAAACTTTAGGTCATTTCATTGACGTTTCCAGGAATAGTGAATTAGTCAATACGTACTATTGTAAGAGGATGCACCTGTTATTTATGTTGGACTGGATGCTATCACAATTAAAATAAATGAAATTTGGCCTGTTTCGACAGTTAACACTTAAAAAACTTGTAATATTTTCATATAAAGGGTAAAATTATTTGTTTCAAGAAACAATAATGAAACATCGGACCCTTTCTTTTTCCGTTTTCATTTATATTAAAATGATACATATATGGAAATAAAACACCAAATTGGAAATCATTGATCGTTGATATTAGTGTACATGATAAATTTAAAGTTAAAAGGTAAAAAAAGAACTGGGTAAGCTGTTAATTACTTGCTTAATTGTAGTCTTATATGCCTGTAATTATAAAGATTATTTGATTTTTCTCTACTTCTTTGCTCCTTTCTATAGTAAACTCACAATAGGTTCGTTAACTTTTAGCTGCTAGAGATGAGGTAAGTTTAATCCTATGAAAAATAAAAAGTTAAGGGCATTTCTTTATTTGACCATTCTTTTATTAATTGTTTTCATTCTCCTAAATATGTTTTCTACTTATTTAAGCATTAAAAATTCTGTTCAAAAATCCGTTGCAAATCAAAACTTGGTAGCTGCTAGGTCTATTGCCGACTCAATGGATATAGAGGCCTATCAACGATTTCTTAATAACCAAGTAAAGAGCCGGGAATATGAGGATATTAAAGCTTACTTAGAAGATGCCCGTGAAAAAATCGGAGCTTTGTATGTTTATACTATTAAGGTAGATAATCCGGTAGTATCCAAGGCTATGATTACTGGCTTTTCTAAGGATCATAAAGGGGATTTTCCCATTGGTGGGGTATGTACTGTACCAGCCAAGCAGGTGAAACAGGCCTATGAAGGCAAAAGCTTTATTACTGGGATTCTAGAGGATCCCGAATATGGGGATTATTTGACTGTCGGAGTGCCAATGAAAGATCAAAGTGGTAAGATTATTGGTTTTTTAGGTATTGATGTTAGTGCTGAGGATATCAATTCCATTAATGAAAAAGTATTGAAAAGCAGTATTGCCATCCTTGTTTATAACGGGGGATTTGTTATTATGCTGCTGGTAACCTTTTTTGTCATTCAAAAATGGTATCAAAAAGAACTGACACGTGAAGTGGGGGATACGGAGGATACATATCAATCGGAATTTCAATCGCTTATTGCTTCGGTCCATTCATTAAGGCATGATTTTTCCAATCATATTCAGGTGATACACGGCCTTCTCAAATTAGAAGAAAACGCTAAAGCGCTCGATTATTTAACCGGTCTCTCAAAAGAAGTGCATTCGATTGCATCGATGAAGTTGGATGTAATCCATCCAGGTCTATCAGTCCTGTTAGAGACTAAAAGGCTCTCCGCGCAGAATTATAACATCGATATTGAGCTTGATATTTCATCTAACTCGTTCAACAGGGTCAAAACAATCGATTTGATAAAATTGTTATCAAATGTCATAGATAATGCAATTGAGGCAACGATTGAATTGCCAGAGCAAGAACGCCGAATGAAAATTGCCTGTATAGCGGATGAGGAAAAGTATACGTTTATGGTCACGAACACCGGTCAAATGATTTCCGCCTTAGACCAGGAGAATATATTCGCTAGCGGATTTTCAACCAAAAAGGCACAAAAGGGCAAGGTTCGTGGGCAAGGCTTGTTTATCGTTAAAGACTTAGTGGACAGGTACGATGGAGAGATTCGAGTACAGTCTAATGAGAAGCAGACTTCCATTACGATGATTATACCTGTAAATGAAAAAATGGGCTGATTCATTTTCAAAGGGAAGCACAATAAAAAAGTCCGTAAAAAGGGCGCTAAAAACCTAAAAGGAATGATTCCTAATAATATAGAAGGAATCATTCTTTTTTATGACCATAGTTATTGAAGTATCGTGATCACATCTATCTTACAGAAAATTCATTCCTCATATAATCAGTCTCCTGTCCCAAAAAGTACGCATACTTAGTAAAGCCCTGTTTATGGAAATGAAACCTTTTTAATGAAGAGTTAATAGGAATTCTATATTCATTTATGGAGAAACCCGAAGGTGAAGTTTTTGTTGGAATGCAGCGGGGGCCTCAATTGCAGTTTCGGAATACTGCACTCTAACAAACTCAGACAATAAAACATAAACTATATGCCAAGACAACCGTTTTTGCAGGTTAATAATGAATGTAAATAAAGTGACTTTAAGACCAGCTTACCTTCATGTTTTTCCGTAAAAAGGAGTGAATAAAAGAATGGAAAATGGACATAATGGGAAGATGTTTAGCTGCTTTCATCGAGATTATGATAAGATAGGAAAAAAAATCATATAAGGCAGTGAGAGTGTGAAACAACAAAAAGGAAAACTTCTCGTCATCATTGGACCGACTGCTGTTGGCAAGACAAAAATGAGCATCGAGATGGCTAAGTTATTTAATGGTGAAATTATCAGTGGAGATTCGATGCAGGTATATAAAGGAATGGATATTGGGACTGCAAAAATCAAGAAGGAAGAAACAGAAGGAATTCCGCACTTTTTACTGGACATTAAGGATCCGGATGAACCATTTAGTGCAGCTGAGTTCCAGGAGCGCGCTAATGCTTGTATCGAGGACATCCAAAGCAGAGGTAAACTCCCTATTATCGTCGGTGGAACAGGATTATACATACAATCGGTCATTTATGATTATCAATTTTCGGAAGCTCCATCAGACCCGGTTTATAGGGATGGACTGGAAAAACAGGTAAGGGAGTTCGGAATCAATCCTGTTTTTGAGCAATTGCGAAAGGTCGACCCTGAAAGTGCAAATCGGATTCATCCTAATAATGTAAGACGGGTAATCAGGGCACTTGAGATTTTCCATTGTACAGGTAGTACGATGAGTGAGCAGCTGAATGATCAGCCAACAGAATTGAAATACGATACGTGCATCATTGGCTTGACCATGGAACGTGAAAAATTATATCAACGTATCGATCAACGTGTTGATGGGATGGTAGAAGAAGGACTGATTTCTGAGGTGAAGTCATTTTATGAACAAGGATTGAGGGATTGCCAATCAATCCAGGCTATAGGCTATAAAGAAATCTATGATTATTTTGAAGGAAGAGCTTCATTGGATGAAGCAGTGGAAACTTTAAAGCAAAACTCACGTCGATACGCCAAAAGGCAATTAACTTGGTTTCGGAACAAAATGGATGTGATTTGGTTTAATATGACCGATCTCGAAGGCTTTCCAAAAAAAATACATGAAATATCTGGATTTATTGCAGGAAAGCTTTTCAATGAAGGCGAATACATAAAATTAGAGAGAAAAGAGGAGGACTAATACATGAAACAATCAGTAAATATTCAAGATCAATTTCTTAATCAGTTACGAAAAGATGGTACGTATGTGACGGTATTTTTATTAAATGGTTTCCAGATTAGAGGTCAAGTTAAAGGGTTCGATAATTTTACCGTTTTATTTGAATCAGAGGGCAAGCAACAGTTAGTTTATAAACATGCGATTTCTACATTCGCTCCACAACGTAATGTTCAAATTGATTACGAGGTGAAGGAATAATCATATATATGAATGTGAAAACAGGTTTCGCTTATAGCGGCCTGTTTTTTTGTTTGCTTTACTCGTTTCTTTTTCAAAGAATCGATAATTTTACGTATCTGTATTGAATATATATTAAGGGACGGATTATTTTCCGGGAAACCGCAGGAAATGACATCGCAGCAAATAAATTGCCGAATCGAAAGAGTACTTGTCGTAAATATTTTTCTGAGGGAAGTATTCTGTCAGAATAAGGCGCCTTTTGAAAGGGAATATGGCTAACTATAAGAAATTTTTGGAATACCAAAAAGTAATAGGAATTTTCCGATGGGTTAGTTATGGCTATGCTACATATGACTATACCATCATAAATCGAATGAAATTGTGGAGTTAGGGGTCCAAGATGGAGAGGTGAATGCATTGGAACAACCGATCCGTATGAAAAATAACGGGCAAATCAATATTGTGTTTAATGCGGAAAACAGAAAAGCGCTACAAAAGGATCTACCGATAAAAGAAATTTTGGTGCAAGAAATCCCCCACCAGCATGTAGCATTGAAGGAAATTGAAGATGAACTGAAATCGCTGGTAGGAATGGAAGAAATGAAACGGATGATTAAAGAGATATATGCCTGGATTTACATTAACAAGCAGCGTGAGGCAAAAGGGCTGAAGACCGGCCGTCAAGCACTGCATATGATGTTTAAAGGAAATCCTGGAACAGGGAAAACAACGGTTGCACGTTTAATCGGGAAGTTGTTTCAAAAAATGAATGTACTCTCAAAAGGGCATTTAATTGAAGCGGAGAGGGCAGATCTGGTCGGAGAATATATTGGTCATACTGCCCAAAAAACAAGGGATTTAATTAAAAAGGCCATTGGCGGGATTTTATTTATCGATGAAGCCTATTCTTTGGGAAGAGGCGGCGAAAAGGATTTTGGTAAAGAAGCCATAGATACCCTTGTTAAACATATGGAAGATCGCCAACATGAATTCATTTTAATTCTTGCTGGGTATTCGCGGGAAATGGATTATTTCCTTAGCCTTAATCCTGGCCTTCATTCCAGGTTCCCGCTTGTTGTAGACTTTCCGGATTATACGATCGATCAGTTAATGGAAATAGCTGATCTTATGCTCCAGGAAAGGGAATATTTAATGAATCGGGATGCTGAAAGGAAATTAAAAGAACACTTAATCGTATTACGTTCATTTCGAGGATCGATTTCATTCTCTAACGGCCGTTATATCCGCAATGTACTTGAAAAGTCGATCAGGGCGCAGGCGATGCGGCTTTTACTGGAGGATTCGTTTGAAAAAACCGATTTACTGACCCTTACCAGCCAAGATTTGATCTTTGAGGATGATGAGAAAGAATGACAAAGGAAAGCCCACCAAAATGGCGGGCTTTTCTAATTTATGTTTTCGGTACCCATTTTTTATTGGGAAGGTGCCAATTATAAGTGTAAGAAAGGACTCGTAGTATTGTGATGACGGCAAAGAGCATATAAAGCTGCCATGACTGGGATAAAACTCCGCTTCCTAAAGCTAGGCCTGCAATGATGGCCCACACTACGTAAATTTCTTTTCTGAAGACCAATGGCTTTCTTCCGGCGAGCACGTCACGGACTATTCCTCCGCCGCATCCAGTTAATGCAGCTGATACGATGATGGCGCTTATTGGATGATTAAGTTCTACGGCATACATCGCGCCTTGGATAGCAAAAGCTGAAAGGCCAATGGCATCACTGAAGTTTCCCCATCTGTCCCAATGTTTTGATAGGATTGTAGGAAAAACAAAAACGATGGTGATGGATATTATAGCAATGGTAAAATAAAAACTTTGATTCCATAACGTTGAAACGGGGACGCCTATCAGTAGATTCCGAATGGCTCCACCGCCAAATGCCGTTATGATTCCTAAAATATAAACTCCTAAAATATCATACTCTTCTTCCATGGCAATGATGGTCCCGCTAATGGCAAATGCTATCGTACCTATGAAACTTAATACTTCCCATGTCATATGAATGTTCCCTCTATGTCTTCTCAAATTTGATGTTAAAGTCAAACTTGATTTTAGCATGATTATGGACTTTTTAAAACGGGTAAAAGCTTAGTTTTCAGGAAAGTTTTATAAGTGCGAATTTTTTGTTATGATTAACTGAAATCTTCGAGAAGGTGGTGCATGATTTGGAAGAACGAATAAAGGAAAAAGCCGTGTTGATAGGATGTCAAACAACAGAAGCTAATGAACGGTTTGATTATTCACTTGATGAGTTGGCTTCGTTGGCGAAGACGGCGAATGCTGAGGTATTACTGACCATAACCCAGAAAAGGGAAACCATCGATCCAGCTACATATATAGGTAAAGGCAAAGTGGAGGAGCTTCGGAATCTGGAAGAGGAGCTGGAGCCGGATTTATTCATCTTTAATGACGAACTATCCCCGAGCCAGATTCGAAACCTTTCGAAACAATTGGAGGCAAGGATCATTGACCGGACACAGCTCATATTAGATATCTTTGCTCAGCGTGCGCGTTCCAGAGAAGGGAAGCTACAGGTCGAACTTGCTCAGCTCCAATACCTATTGCCGCGTTTAGTCGGACAGGGAACGGCCATGTCCAGGCTTGGGGGCGGAATCGGCACAAGGGGTCCAGGAGAAACGAAGCTTGAAAGCGACCGTCGACACATTCGTGGCAAGATTGATGAAATCAAGCAACAATTAAGTGGCATAGTAAAGCACCGAGAACGCTATCGCGATAGAAGGAAACGGAATAAGACCTTCCAAATTGCACTTGTAGGATATACCAATGCAGGTAAATCAACGCTGTTCAACCGTTTGACGGAGGCGGATTCGTTCGAAGAGAACCAGTTGTTCGCTACACTGGACCCCATGACACGAAAGGCCATTCTCCCCAGCGGCTTTACCGTGCTGTTGACGGATACGGTTGGCTTTATACAAGATTTGCCGACATCCTTAATCGCCGCGTTCCGCTCGACTCTGGAAGAAGTGAAAGAAGCGGATCTATTGCTCCATGTGGTCGATTCCTCAAGTACCGATTACTTTAATCATGAGAAAACGGTGCATGATTTGCTAAATGACTTAGAAGTCCCTTCCATTCCACAGCTAACGTTGTATAATAAGAAAGATAAGGTTCACACTGATTTTGTAAGGTCTTCCAATCATCCTTCTTTATTGATCAGTGCATATGAACCATCGGACCTGAATCATATCATGGAAGAAATTGAAAAGTACGTGATTGAAGAAATGGTCCCATATTATGTTTTCCTCCCTTCGAGTGAGGGTAAACTATTATCACAGCTAAAGAATGAAACCATATTGCGCACTCTCTCCTTTAATGAAGAAACGGAAAGATATGAATGCAAAGGTTTTTGTCTAGCTGATCATCCATTAACCGGGCAGCTAGAGAAATTTTCATTATAAAGGGGAATTTTTGATGTATCAGCAGTTAACAAATGGAGTAGTGTTAAAAAACATTGCCCAGGAAGTCGAAGCAATGATTTCTCCATTACATAAGCAAGTGGATGAACGAATTGAAGAAAATCAATTCCGGGTATTACAAAGTTATCAAGCACATAGAGTGAGTGATTCACATTTCATCCCTACGACAGGGTACGGATACGATGACACGGGACGCGATACGCTTGAATTGATATATGCAGATGTTTTTGGTGCAGAAGCTGGATTGGTACGCCCTCAAATCATTTCGGGCACACATGCCATTTCCACCGCTTTGTTCGGCATATTGCGCCCAGGTGATGAATTATTATACATAACTGGAAAACCGTATGATACGTTGGAAGAGATTGTCGGTATCCGGGGCTCGGGCATCGGATCTTTACGCGATTTTAATATAAGCTATAAGGCCGTGCCATTAGCAGAAGCTGGGACCGTTGATTTCAAAGCAGTCAAGCAAGCCATTCAACCAAATACCAAGATGATTGGTATACAGCGTTCAAAAGGGTATGCTACACGTCCTTCTTTCACGATTGATGAAATCAAGGAAATGATTTCCTTTGTGAAAGAAATAAATCCTGAAATTGTCGTCTTCGTCGACAACTGTTATGGAGAGTTTGTTGAAACGCAAGAGCCATGTCATGTCGGGGCGGATTTAATGGCAGGTTCATTGATTAAAAACCCAGGTGGCGGGATCGTGAAAACCGGTGGATACATTGTCGGTAAAAAAGATCTTGTCGAAGCTTGCTCTTATCGATTAACATCACCTGGAATAGGTGCAGAAGCGGGCGCTTCGCTTTATAGTTTGCAGGAAATGTACCAAGGTTTCTTTCTTGCGCCACATGTCGTAGGCCAAGCTGTTAAAGGAGCCATGTTCACAGCCGCATTTTTAGAGAAAATAGGTATGAATACATATCCTCGATGGGATGCGAAGCGCACTGATTTGATTCAATCCGTCCAATTTGATGACCGGGATAAAATGGTTGCCTTCTGTCAGGCCATTCAATATGCATCACCAATCAATTCCCATGTAACACCATATCCTGCCTATATGCCGGGTTATGAAGATGATGTTATCATGGCAGCGGGCACTTTTATACAGGGAGCAAGCATTGAGCTGACGGCAGATGGTCCGACAAGGGCTCCATATGTTGCATACGTTCAAGGCGGGTTGACATATGCCCATGTTAAAATGGCTGTATTGACCGCAGTGAATGCGCTAATGGATAAAAAACTGATTCAATTGTAATGGGAATTTGGCGGTATTGTAAAAGGAATCCAGATCAACTGGATTTCTCCAATAAACAATAGTCACAATATTTGTTGAGTTACAAATCATTCGACTTTTCCGAAAAAAAGACGTCATAAAATGTAACATCATATTGACAAGTTTAATAACATGATATAAGATTATATTAAGATAAACAAAAGGAGGATGCTAAGAATGAGCGGCAACAACATTCGGCGTTCGATGCCTCTTTTTTCCATCGGAATCGTCATGCAGCTAACTGAGTTGTCTGCACGCCAAATTCGGTATTACGAAGAGCATCAACTTATTACTCCTATGAGAACAGATGGAAATCGTCGGGTTTTTTCTTTAAACGATATTGATCGACTACTTGAGATTAAAGACTTAATCGAACAAGGAGTCAATCTGGCCGGCATAAAAAAAATTTTCACTGTAAAGGAACAAAATTTACCTAAGACTCAAGATTTAGAACAAGCGGAAAAAATAAGGCGTGACCTAAGTGACGAGGAGCTTCGTAAGCTTCTGCGCGCTGAGCTTTTACAAGGCGGTAAGCATCGAACATCTCTACGACAAGGGGATATGTCTCGTTTTTTCCAATAAAAAATATGATTTTTTAAAGAATATTAGGGGGAATAGAAATTGACAAAGTTCACACGTGAAGACATCACTCGCTTAGCGAAAGAAGAAAATGTTAAGTACATTCGTTTACAGTTTACTGATATTTTAGGGACGATTAAAAACGTTGAGATCCCAGTCAGTCAATTGGAAAAAGCACTTGATAATAAAATGATGTTCGACGGATCTTCCATTGAAGGTTTCGTACGTATCGAAGAGTCTGATATGTATCTATATCCAGATTTAAATACATGGGTCATCTTCCCTTGGACTTCCGAAAAAGGTAAAGTTGCACGTCTGATTTGTGACATTTACAATACGGATGGAACACCTTTTGATGGGGATCCCCGTGCTAACCTAAAACGTGTTCTTGCTGAAGCAAGAGAAATGGGCTTCACAGATTTCAATCTTGGACCTGAACCAGAATTTTTCCTATTCAAACTGGACGCAAACGGAGAGCCTACTCTAGAATTGAATGATAAAGGCGGATACTTTGACCTTGCGCCTACTGACTTGGGAGAAAACTGCCGTCGTGATATCGTTCTTGAGCTTGAAGAAATGGGATTTGAAATTGAAGCATCCCACCATGAAGTAGCTCCAGGACAACATGAAATTGACTTTAAATATGCCGATGCGATCTCAGCATGTGATAACATCCAAACATTTAAATTAGTTGTTAAAACGATTGCTCGTAAACATGGTTTACACGCAACATTCATGCCAAAACCATTGTTCGGTGTTAATGGATCTGGTATGCACTGTAACGTTTCTTTATTCAAAGGAAACGAAAACGCATTTTATGATAAACAAGGCAAATTGGAATTAAGTAAAACAGCTGAGCAATTTATCGCAGGGATCATTAAGCATGCTCCAAGCTTCACAGCGGTAACAAACCCAACTGTTAACTCATACAAACGTCTAGTGCCTGGTTACGAAGCTCCTTGTTATGTTGCTTGGTCTGCTAAAAACCGTAGCCCATTAATTCGTATCCCAGCTTCACGCGGAGTGAGTACTCGCGTAGAAGTACGTAGTGTTGATCCAGCAGCAAACCCATACTTGGCACTTGCTGTATTATTGAAAGCCGGTCTTGACGGTATCAAAAACGACCTGACTCCTCCAGCTCCAGTTGACCGCAACATCTATGTTATGAATAAAGAAGAGCGTGAAGAAGTAGGTATCGTTGACCTGCCAGCTACTTTATATGCTGCATTGGAAACATTAAAAGCTGATGAAGTCATCAAAGAAGCGCTAGGTGAACACTTGCTTGAACACTTCATCGAAGCAAAAGAAATCGAGTGGGATATGTTCCGCACGCAAGTTCACCCATGGGAACGCGAACAATATATGTCTATGTATTAATATCTCAAACCCTTGGCACCTTTGGTGTCAGGGGTTTTTTTATTTCGGGCATTCATTCATAAAATCTAATGAAGTTATCAACTGCCCGATAAATGCCCGAAAAAAACTCAAACTGATATGGATATTGTCTTAAGATTATGGGCCGGTGCCTTTGCAGGTCTTAGTGGTACTGGTCTTTATGAAGTATTCAATAATCGTATAGGAACTACAAAATAGGCTGCCCATCGGGTGGCTTTTCTTTTAAAAACGAAGAGGATATTATTATGATGACTATAAAAGGGATAGACGTTTCGCATTGGCAAGGTGTAATTAATTGGGATAAAGTCGCGAAAGATGGTGTGAAGTTTGTATTTATTAAAGCAACCGAAGGAACGAGTTATTCCAAGCTTTCCTATTTTAAAGATAATGCCCCTAAAGCTTTGGCAGCAGGGTTAAAAGTAGGGGCATATCACTATGCTAAGTTTGCGACTGTAGCAGAAGCAAAGGCTGAAGCTGCGTATTTCTTAGGTTCTATCCGTTCTATTGGTTTAAATTACCCTGCCGTTCTTGATCTTGAAGAAAATAAGAAATGTGCAAATAGAGAGATACTAACTGACGCTGCTATTGCATTTTTAGAAGCCATTGAAGATGTAGGACAAACAGCTATGCTGTATACAGGTAGAGCCTTTCTTGAAAATCATTTAGATGAATCAAGATTGAAAAAGTATGCTTTGTGGATCGCTCGATACAATAGCACTTTGGGACGCAGTGCAGATATTTGGCAACATTCTGATACAGGAAAAGTAAATGGTATTAGCACAAAGGTGGATTTAAATTTAGCCTATAGGGATTTCACGGACACAGTAAATCCTATTAGCCCACCTGAAAACCCCAATACATCAAAACCTACATCCACAACAACTTATACTGTGAAAGAAGGCGACACACTTAGCGTTATTGCAAAAAAATATAATACAACCGTAAAATCTCTTGTTAGTATTAACGGAATTAAAAACCCGGACAAAATTAAAATCGGTCTGAAACTAAAAGTCAATGGATCTGTTTCATCAACAAATAGCAATAAGATGTATCACACTGTTAAAAGTGGCGATATCGTATCGTCTTTAGTTAAAAAATATGAAAGCTCCACATCTCAAATCAAAACTTGGAATAGTCTAAAGGATATTAACAAAATATATGTTGGTCAAAAACTGCGTGTGAAATGAATATATAATAAATGCAAAAAGATTTTCGGTATATGACTCCTAGAAATATCACCACGATAAAAACCCTAATCTTAATATAGAGTACAGTATTAATCTTTTGAAATAAACAAATACTGTATTTTTTTGTAAAAATTTGTAATTTAATAGAAATATATGGTATCATCTTTTTGTGTCAAAATTTGGTTATTTGATATTGAAGGAGATGGAATATTTAATGTTGAAGAAATTATGTGTTGTAGGTACAATTTTTGCAGGTCTAACCATGGGGAATAGCGCTCTGGCAGCTGAAGTAGAAACGGAAACAACTATTACTAACATATCAGTTCTATCTGAAGTTAGCAGTGTAACTCCTGGTATTGCAACAGCTACAGCTGGTAAAAAGATCACATGTTCCTCCAAGATAAATGCAAAGAATCCAATTGTGGGATCTCCAACGGCAACTGCTACTTCAACAGCAAGTGCATCCGAGGACTCTATCAGTGCAAAAGTTAGGGTATATAACAGTATGGGAGGTTTACAAGGGTCAAAAGAAGATAAACAGTCTTACTCGAAGTATGCTGGTGCAACATATACTAGTAAATCTGGTTCAATTCCATCTAAAGCTTTTGGCAATCATAATTATATTAAGAAAGATTATAAGACTATCAGGCATGAAACTGTGGGTAAATTTTAAATAATAGAAGAAGTTAAGGCTGACATTAGTTAGCCTTAACTTCTTTTCTGGGAGCGGGTTATATGAAAAAACAACTTATGGTAATAACGGTCATTTTATTAATTGGGATTTCAGGTTGGTTATTATATGATAATAAATCAGCTGAAAAAACAAATGGAAATACAAAAGGAGTTCAACCAGGATTTGAGGAAAGTTCTAACACCATATCCTTCGGCCTATTAGATGAAAACGATAAAGTAGTAAATAACGGAAGTATACTAGAACCAAAAGAAAATAAGCTCGAGTATACCTTTTCTCTCTCTAATTTTATCGAAGTGGAAAGGGACTATGCATTAATTGTCCTTGATAACTTTAAACAAATTCCTTTTACAGTCCAAGGAAAGAAGTTCAATGTATATCCTTTTAATGCGAAGGCAAATAAAACCGTTGAATTCAAGACAAGTATTTCCGTTAAAAAAGATACAAGTGAAATAGATTATCTTGTTATTAAAAAACCTAATTATTTTACAGAGAAATTAGATATTCCAAAGATGCATTCATTACAAGAAATTTTACCTTTGCGCTTTCAGGTTAAGAACAACAGTCAGAAACAAAAAACAGCTACCTTTACTCCTGAAGAAATGTTTAACGAAGGACCAAACGATACCATATTTATAAGTAAACAAAAAGAGGAATTAACGATTCTTCCAACAGAAAGAAGTGGGGAAGATATTTATATATCAGTCGGAAATATTAATGAGGAAAAAGAAAACTACAATATTATTGCTTTAAGTAATTGGAAGCAAGTTCCTTTTGAAAATAATGAATTAGTAGGTAATGTATTAGTTAATCCAGGTGAAAGAAAAGTTTTTAAATTTAAGCTGCCATTTGTAAAAGCTGACTCGAATTTTCAAGTTATTGCTTTACCAAGACCCTATGAAGTTAGCGAAAAAGATTATGAGAGCACAAGAGCAGAGGGGTCAATGCGAGCAGTTATAAAACCCTAAATAGTATAATAATAGGACCGAACAGAAAGAATCTTTAAAATGGTTAGATTCTATTCAAGTTAAAGTCGTGCCATTTGGTAGTAGAAAATCTATTGAGCCATTTATTCGACCATATCAAGAAAATGCTTCCGTTTACTTTGAAGACCCTGATGGTAACAGTTTGGAAATGATGTGTTCTGTTGAAGTTCCTAATGCTTTAAAACATATTACTGATAAGCTGTCCTTTGAAGATTGGGAGGAATTAGCTAAAAGTAAATTAAAAAAAGAGAAGGCATAATTATTTATTTTTCTAATGAACTAACGGGTGCGTTAGCTGAAGAGCAGAGCTGTCTTTAAGGCAGCTTTTTTTTATGGAACTAAAGGGGCAGGTTTGTTACAATCGTAGGTTGTTCGTACTGTGTAGCTACATCGAATAACAATACTTTTAATTATTAGTATGTTATAGTTAATTAGAATTAAAATTAGAATTATATGGGGCACCTCCAGACTTCTTTTAGTCATCTTCCCTCTGTAATAGAAGGGAGACTAAGACGATATGTCCTTAGACCACATTAAAACAATGTTAGAAACCTTAAAACAGTATAATAACTGTGATATAACATTAACTTTCAAAAACAAAAATAGTATACCGTTATTGTCTGTATGCTATGACCATAAATGTTATGAACTTACACATTTGGATACACAAATTATCGAAACCTGTGAAGATATAGAATCTACTATCTCATCTATTGATAAAGTTATGCAAGATAGTTCTAAAAAAACCTCTAATTAATAGAGGTTTTTTTGTTTCACAGTTTGTTTTGTCAGCTCTCTTCTTCAACTAACGGGTGCGGTAACTGAAAATTGGAGCTGTTTTAGGGCAGCTGCTCTTTAATTACGCTACTAACCAGGCATTTTTTAGTTGAAGATGAAAATGAATTGATTGGTGTTGAAATATTAAATACCCTCACTATAGTTTTATACCAAGATTTAACTGGGGGCAGGAACAAATATTTAGACAGTTGGTTAGGATATATTGAATTAAAAAAAAGAGTCCGCAAAGCGACCCTCCTCGAAGATTCTCCGTGTTTAATTTAATAAGTATTTATTCAATGCTTGTTGTAAAGTTCCCAATGTTTGTGCTTTATCATTTAATCTTATTCCTACATTTATCATTTTTCTGACCACTTCAGCTCTTAACCCGGTAATCACAGTGGTACATCCCATTAATGAAGTGCCGTCAATAATCTTTATTAAATGATCAATTACTTCAACCTCCATTTCCATAATTCCAGATAAGTCCATAATCAATGTTTGAATACGTAGGTTCCCAATCTCTGTTAAAACTTTATCCTCGAGAATATTCGTTCGATAAAGATCAACCGCACCAATTAAAGGCAAAATACATATAGTGGGTGTTATTGGTATTATAGGTACTGAAAGATTTTCAACCAATTTTTTTTGAGCCATTATCAATGAATCTTTGTATTGAGAATAGGTGATAAAAAAAACATTTAAAAACCTGTCTACTTGATTATTTACTTGTTTTTCTACCAAAAAAAATTCTTCAGCTAAAACCTTATTTGTTACCTCGTTATATTCTTCTAGGAACTTCCACAAGGTTCTTCGAATGGCTTGCACCCACTCTAATTTGAAAGATAATGGTATTGCGTGTGTCGCCCAAGCTATACCTTCTTGTTTAGCAAATGCTTGAAGTTCTTGATCTTTACCCTCAATAATGTATTGAATCAGACTATGGGCATTATTTATCAGGTCAATATTACCAATCGTTAAAATTTCTTCGATTTTTTCTTTCACATTAGATGCTTCGTTTAATAATGAATCTTCAAAATCCTCTTTATGTCCTTGGATGAATTCCAGTAATGTATATATATCTAGTGACCCATTCATAATTTAATCCCCCTATTTTTTGTGTGCCAAAAATACTATTACCCTGTACTTATAATTACTAAACCCGTTTACTCTATAAGCTTCTATCTTAAAGGGAAAGATGCATTAGCTGAAGTTCGAAACTGTCTTAAGGCAGCTCTTTTCTTATGGAACTAAAGGGGCAGGTTAGTTGAGGGGAAAACGAACCACACCAATTTAAGCCAAAATTTCATATACGGGTGTTATTGGAACCAAAAGATTTTCAACCAATTCACTTTGAGTCATTATCAATGAATCTTAGTATTGAATATTTGACAAAAAAGGTATATAAAAACTGGTCTACTCGATTATTTATTTGTTTTTCTACTTCAGTTATAACCTTATTCGTTACCTCGTTATATTCTTGTAGGAACTCCACAACGTTCTACGCTCTTGAACAGTGAAAAGAAAAACATCATGGGCCATATATTTCTTAGTGACCTAAACAAAAAATCCCTCGTAGATATCTTTTACATAATCCCTTCTTATAATTAGACTTTCCTAAGGCTAATTATCAAGGAATGTTGTCGACCTTTTCCGGGTATAAGAGGTTCGTGTATACGTAAGACTAAGAGTTTCCAAAAGTCTTGAAACTCCACGAAGTGGATACTTCTCCCACCATTGCTGTTCTTTAATTCAAATAAAGTTAGTGTTAACATATAGTAAGTATATCTTCTAATGAAGGAGCCAATTATGAATTCCGATATTTTATTACGTAATAATGTAAAGGTTAAAGGAAGTGGTACACGACCAATGATATTTGCTCCAGGTTTTGGTTGTGATCAAAATGTCTGGCAATTAGTTGCAAAAGACTTTGAAGATGAATACCAAATTATCCTATTTGACTATGTTGGGTCAGGTAATTCAGATATACAGGCGTATAACGTGGAAAGATACAGTACTCTTGAAGGGTATGCACAGGACGTACTTGATGTTTGTTCCGCATTAGACCTAAAAGATGCTATATTTGTTGGACACTCTGTTGGATGTGTGATTGGCATGCTGGCATCAATTAAACATCCTGAATATTTTTCTAATCTTGTTCTGGTTGGTCCTTCCCCTTGCTACCTGAATCTCCCTAATGATTATTATGGAGGATTCGAGAAAGAACAACTTTTAGGATTAATTGATATGATGGACAAAAATTATATAGGCTGGGCAACCGCCTTTGCGGGAACGGTAATGAATAATCCAGATCGACCAGAGCTTAAACGGGAGCTAGAGAATCGTTTTTGTTCAACTGATCCAATTATTGCTCGACAATTTGCGGAGGTTACCTTTTTTGCAGACAATCGTAAAGACTTAGCAAAAGTAAAAGTACCATCACTCATTTTGCAATGTTCTAAAGATGTTATTGCTCCTTCAGCAGTAGGTGATTACATTCATAAGCATCTTCCTCATAGTACATTGAAAATGATGAAAGCAACAGGACACTGTCCACATATGAGTCATCCTGAAGAGACGATATACCTAATCTGTCAGTATTTGGATGAATTTCCGACAAGCGATTTACGGAAAGGGATGGGTGTGAATTTTTGTGAATGAACAATTAAATGAGGCTCCCTGCGGATATTTGACTTTATCAGAAGACGATACTATTTTATCCGTTAACCAAACCTTACTTAACATATTGGGGTATAAACTGGATCAGATGAAAGGGCAGCATATTAATTTTATCCTTTCGGCTTCTGCTATACTCTTTCATCAGCTTTATCTGGTTCCTCTGATTAAGTTAGAAAATCACATTGAGGAAATATATATATCCTTAAAGTCTTTAGATGAAGAAGAAATACCTGTGTTACTCAACGCTGTTCGAAGAGAGCGAGATGGAAGAACTATTATTGAGTGTGTGGTGATTCCAATGCGAAAAAGAAACGAATTAGAAAATGAGCTTCTTATAGCGAAAAAAGAGGCAGTGACAGCTCTAAACGCTAGGAATAAGGCTTATTCTGATTTAGAGAATGCTCATGAAACGATGAAAATGCAAAAGGATAAACTTATTGAATTAAACGAAAAAAACGAAAAATACAAAGTAGATACAGAAAGAGAAATGGATCTTGCTAAAAAAATCCAAGAGACACTATTAACTGTTCCTATTATTAATGAACATCTTGAAATTCAAGCGTATTATAAAGGCTCCAATCAATTATCAGGTGACCTTTATGGATTTTACCAAATTGACGCCCAACGGTATGGTATTATCCTACTTGATGTGATGGGGCACGGGCTTTCTTCAGCTCTAATAACCATGTCACTTCATTCCATATTTCAGAGATTAATTTTAAAAGGTTCTGAAGTGAAAACTGTGATGAAGGAATTAGATGATCATCTTCATTCTTTATTCAAAAACACAAGTGAAACTTGGCATTACTGCACAGCCGTCTACCTTTTAATCGATACTGATAAGAGAGAAATTAATTATATCAATGCAGGCCATCCTTCCGTTCTTTTACAGGATATAAACGGAAATCAATATCACTTGCGTTCTAATCGACCTCCACTCGGGATGTTTGAAGATATGATTTTCAAAACAAATACCCTTACATACGATAAGGACAGTAAGCTGTGCCTTTATACAGATGGAGTTGAAGAACCTTTAGGTTCAGACCGCTTATGCTCATTGTTAAAGACCTATTCGGCTGCCCCTTTATCTACACTCAAAGAGGAAATTATACATTCGCTTAGAAATGAAGAGGAAACTGACCAACGTAAAGATGACCAAAGTCTTATTTTAGTTAAACTAAAATAAGACTTTGGGGTTGTGCTATCCGTTACATAAACTAATACAGGTTGCTGTTCAATTTCTTGGGAGTTCGTGTAGTAGATACTATGTTCGCAAATCAATTATTTAAATTTAGTTGGTTCGAAAACCTCATTTTGATGAAATTATTGATGTGATCGTAGAGGATTAAAAATACCATCACTTAGCGAAAGGGCTTTTTTAAATTTCAAGCGAATAATAAGTAATTGTACGGTTTCAAATTTGTGTAAATCTTGGATTTTGAAGAAATTATTAACTAAGATACTCCTTTTTAGGTATAAAGAACCTTTATGAGATGTGAGTAAACTAATACTTTAGAATTAGTTTTATTCACAATTTTGGGGGGATATAATGACAATCGCATTATCAATTAAAATTAATGATGGAATTGTGTTAGCTGCTGATAGTGCTACAACAATTACTGAGTATTACAATGATGGCCAGGAATTAAAACGGGTATACAATAATGCTAATAAGGTGTTACAGTTACATAAAGAAATACCTGCAGGATTAATAACTTGGGGCAATGGTAGTATTGGTAAAGAATCGATAGCTACTATTTAACAATTTTGCGTCGATAAAGCTGGCTGAAAGATTAGGATTCGAAAATCCAATGGAATATTCAATATTCGTTAGAAAGTAAAAAATCCTTATTTCGCTAACGGGTGTTTTACTCCAATTATGGAGGTTGCTGAGGCAACTTTTTTTGTATGCACTTAAAGGTGCGTTTGTTTAACAAGAAGGAAAGGGAGATACATATTAGTCATGTATAATATGTATCTCTCTTTATCTTTTATGACTTTTTACGATTTAGGTCTTGATAAGCGGAGCAATCCATCTTTCGTTGAATATATATCATAACCGTCTATCCCAATGGCGAGGCGTTTTTATGTTCCTTGTAAACTAGGCATACAGAAATACATGATCTACAACAAATAAAGTGAGTGTAAAGTCTTGTGCCTAGTTTAGAGTGAATAAACAATTGGGAATCCTTGCCTTTTAGTTGAATATAAATAGTATGAAAACTAAGGGGGAGAAAAGGTGGATATATTTGATGAACATGCGAAAGTGTTAAAAAAGATGTTTGATAATAAAAAAGCCCAAAAGGAAATTATAGAGAAAATGGGAAACGGCATAAATTCAGAGTTGGAGAATCAGTTGCAAACTTTAAAAAAGGAATACTACATTTTGAGCAAATTAGAAAGAACATATGATAATCGCTATGAATTTTATTGAATTTGAGCACCCATACATTTGGGTGCTTTTTTTAGGCAGGAAAACGTCTCCTTTTGTCGTATTGATAAACGAAGGGGATGACAAAATGAATGATGATTATGAGAAAATCGGTATTTTATTGTCCAATATGACGAACGAATTAGTGTCGAGTAGAGTAAGGGTTAAAGCTATAGTAGAATTACTAACTGAAAAAGGTCAGATAACCTACGAAGAGTATGAAAAAAGGTTTGAAAAAGTTTTTGAACGAGATGCAAAGTCATTTAGAGATGATTTAATAAAAGACGTCAAGAGTAGTGAATAAAAGGAGAGGGCACCCATTAATTTGGGTGCTTTTTTTTATGGGGTGAGAACGATGAACCGTGAAGAGAAGAAGAAACCAGTTAAGAATCAATCACCCTCTCTATACATTTACAAGTTTAGCTGAAGAAGAATTTTTTATATAAATTCAAACGTAATTATCGGAATAATAAAACTACACATAGTAAGTATACCTTGATATTTATGTTCAAAAAGGCTCAATCCTCTTTCTCATACAGATCATCTACTTTAACCCCTAATAAATCTGCCAAAGAATATGCTCTGTCCATAGGTGGGTAACTATTTTGTAATTCATAATTCCTTAATTGTCTTGTGGAAATACTTTACACCATTCAATGAAGAATACACCTGATGAATTGTACTATGAAGTCTTCTTTCTATAATTCAATGAAGGAGCGATTGTATGTTTTTTCATAAGAGTACCAAGAAAGCTTTTAAACCATTACATGACTTCTTGTCCGAATGGAGCAATGATCCAGAAGATACTGAGGAAACTTCAAGCCAGTACATGTACATGTTTCATTATGAAGAAAAAACATATTACAAGCACTTTGGAAACCGTGAATACTTCAACGTTTGTAATAACGGTACAACAGAAGGGGAAATTGAGGATTGGAGCAACTGGAATGATTAAATGGTTAGCGATACCAGCAATGGCATTTGGTGCAGCACTTCTCCCCAAGAAAAAGTTAACTGATCAGAAAAAAATACAGCTGATTTTTGAAAATAGAAAAGTTGGTATCAATAAATGCGAGAATTTCCTACACCCTAAATTAGTCCGCAAATACAACCATACCACTTACACCACATATATCTACTCCTTGCCGTTAGGCGTACCTTCAGAAGCGTTTGAATCATTTATCCCTGTTTTAAAGGATGGAATTAATAAAAATGAAGTTATTATTTGCCCGATAAATGCCCGGAAAAAATCAAAAAAATTATTCAAGGACATTTTTCATATGCTCCTCGAATTTATCCATTGTGTCATGTTCAATTTTTTTACTAATATGTGAGTATACATCTGCTGTGATTTGCATACTGCCATGTCCTAAGCGCTCTTGAATGTATTTCATGCTTGCGCCAGGTCAGCCTCTAAGTGTAATACTGCATGCGTATGTCGAGTAGAGTGAATAGGCAAAGAGGGAAGCTCTGCTTTTTTTAGGATTCGAGCAAATGAATTAAAAAGGCTTGATTTTGGCATGTAGTTACCATCATTTCTGCATAATACTAAATGAAGTTCATGAGAGTAATAAAGTTAAAAGAAAATAATCTAATGAATCAAAACGTTGCCTCCATTGCAGAAGTAACGTCTTTTTTAATTATGAATACTGCGGCATCGGCCGAAGTTAATACAGAAATCATGATGAAATGAATGGATGCTGAACAACACATTACAGAATTGGAGGGGAAAATCAATGGATGATTCTTATTTTAATTTTTATCTAACTGCAGTAAAGTTCGGTATTCTAGATATCGAACTTGTTCCAGATAAATATCGTGAAACCTTAAGGAACGAACTATTTCCACACCCAAATGAAGAATAGAACAACCTACTATGTAGATAAGGGCAAATAAGCCCTTATACAGTATTAATTAATATCCAAAGTGCCTGGGAGGGCAGCATGGGTTTTGCGGTGGCTGTCCACAAATCAGGTTTTGAGTATAGCATTCGTTGACCACAGATTGAGTGTGAGGAAAGTAATGCTTATACGTATTCACATGTTTATTGACAGTTGTAGTATGCGATGGATGAACGACAGGAATCACTGTGTTCGATACATTCGTATTAACATATTGCTGTGTTGGAGAGACTTGCGCTGGAGCAACTTGAGTAGGAAGTGTTTGCGTTGGGCAATGTTGCACTGGAGACCCAGCCATTGGACTATAGGCTCCCATTACGTTGGAATGTTTACCGGTCGATGCTCCCATTACTCCAGGCGCGTTCCAGTATGCTCCCATTACATTGTTGGATGCTCCCATTACATGGGGGTTATTTCCTCCGCTATTACGATTACGAAAAAACATTAATATTACATCCCTTCTTTAAGATTTCATTACACTTGTAGTTTATGAAGAAAGTGTAGGTTTGTACTAATGAAAAAGCCTTTTAAGACAAGAATAGGCATAGAACACTTGTTACAATCAAAGTCGCCTCATTGGGTGGCTTTTTATTATGTATACATCCTAGACATACAGAGAGAGAGAGAGAATTTTATGTTAAAGGGGGTTATGGACATTGGAGGAGATGGACATGCCACAACGTTTAGAGAACCATGAGCAACGAATATCGAAGTTGGAAACCAATTATGGTGAGGTTATCGATAAGATTAATAGCATGGAAAAGGGTCAATTGGAAATTCAAAACGTTGTCCTTAAATCTTCTGGTGATCAGAAAGATTTACTAAATAAATTAATTGAACACAGCCTTGGGATTACTGCTAAGCAGGAAGAGACTAAAGGAGAAGTTTCTAAATTTAAGATTAGTTCACGTAAGGAAATCGTTTTAGGGTTACTTGGTGGTGGAGGGTTCGTTGGAATTCTTACAGCTGTTATTGCATTTTGGGGAGAAATAACAAAAACATTCGGAGGTTGATCATATGGATAACGAAGTCGGTTTCTTAATGTACTAACAGATGCGTTAGCTGAAGATCGGAGCTATCTTTAAGGCAGCATTTTCTTTATGCAACTAACGTAGGCAGGTTAGTTGAACAAGAAATTTTAGTCTCAGAAACAAAAATTTCAGAAGTAGTTTCTTATATTAAATTTTAAACTAAAAGGAGTAATTTCTTCATGAAGTGTAGCCCCTGTATATTTCAATAGGCACAGTAACAGTTTGAAGCCCAAGTCATACACTATGAAAAATAATTTCCCCTTAATATCCCATAAACGAGGAGCGTATTTATGGAAAAACGAATCATTAATCAAGTGGACGGGAACGTGCCTCAGCCTATCCGAAGTGATGGAGCTGGAGGGATTGACTCTGGCCCGCGTAATATTATGCGAGATATTCAAAATCCGAATATGCTCGTCCCACCTATTACAGATGCAGGATTAGTTCCTAACTTGAAATTCTCATTTTCAGACACTTCTATGACATTAAATCACGGGGGATGGTCACGGGAGATCACCGTCAGGGAACTTCCTATAGCGACTACTCTTGCGGGTGTAAATATGAGTTTAACGGCAGGCGGAGTACGTGAACTCCATTGGCATAAACAGGCTGAATGGTCTTATATGCTATTGGGCCGGGCACGTATAACCTCGGTTGACCAACAAGGACGAAATTTTATTGCCGACGTGGGCCCAGGCGATCTTTGGTACTTTCCCCCAGGTATCCCACATTCGATTCAAGGGTTGGAACATTGCGAATTTCTACTCGTCTTCGATGACGGGAATTTTTCCGATCTTTCCACCTTATCCATCTCCGACTGGTTTGCACATACTCCAAAAGATGTTCTATCGGCCAATTTCGGAGTACCAGAGAGTGCTTTTAACTCCATTCCTTCAGAACAGGTATATATCTATCAGGGGGATGTACCAGGTTCACTGGAAAGTCAAGATGTCCAGTCACCCTATGGAGAAGTCCCGTTAACCTTCAAGCACGAACTGTTGAAACAAACACCAATCAAAACGCCTGGTGGTAGTGTACGAATTGTTGATTCTTCTAACTTTCCCATTTCTAAAACAATCGCAGCAGCACTCGTTGAGATTGAACCGGGTGCAATGAGAGAACTTCATTGGCATCCTAATAACGACGAGTGGCAGTATTACCTTACCGGACAAGGGAGAATGACCGTATTTACTGGAAACGGTGAAGCTCGTACATTTGATTATAGAGCTGGTGATGTCGGGTATGTGCCCTTTGCAACCGGACACTATATTCAAAACACAGGTACCGAAACATTATGGTTTTTAGCGATGTTCAAAAGCAACCGCTATGAAGATATGTCGCTGAATCAATGGATGGCACTGACTCCTAAAGAATTAGTTGAAAGCAACTTAAATGTTGGATCAGAATTGATCGATTCTCTACGCAAGGAGAAATGGAATGTTGTAAAATATCCTGGTTTTTCCTAAGTACCAAAAAAGGGATGAAAAAGAACTACAAATTCTTTAATTATTGACAGGTTGGCGGTTGAAATGGGAAGCGTATTTATATCAATCTTTGGTTCGGTGATCGTAGCTGTCGGAACAATTTCAGCTGCACTCGGTTCTACGCCAGTGAACTATATAAAAAGTAATTTGCGTAATGACCTAAATTTGTGGGGAAACGTTTTACAGGCAGGGGGAAATGCTTTACAAGCTGACGTACAAGGGGATGTCCTTAGAACAGTTGGAAAGGAATTTCAGTCAATTGGAAACTCTATCGTAGTTACAGGGTTGGTTATTGACTTCAATAAAGAAATAGATCAGAAATTATTCATAACGGGCAACTGGATACAAGCTTTGGGTGGGGCAATTAATGTTGGCCATGGACTTGAGCTTTCTCCTTTCCCAGGCCACTCAGAAAACTTAATAGGAAACATATTACAAGTCACAGGGAACTCATTACAAGCTATAGGAGGGATTAATGAATTAAGAAATAGTGATGAAAAAGGTAAAGACCAAAAAGCCGATAATGAGAATTCTTTAACCACTAAAGGTGTATTAAATGAAAATAAAAACAATGGCTACAGTTATGGAGACTATATAGAACAAAACAATGAACAATCAGAAACATTAGTAGTAATGGGTAGTTGGATACAAGCAACTGGCTCTGTCCTTTCATTGATTGGAACAATAAAGGAAGCCACTCTAGATAATCAATCGAAAAGCCAGTAGGAAATGCTGGCTTTTGTCAAGTTCTTTAAGCCCGAACCTCTTTGGGGAAGTAATTTTTTTCTGTCTTATATAAGAACTCTTGTTCGTATATAATAAATGTAAAGGAGGAATCTATCTGATGAGTACAATTCGTGATAGAGGGCTCGTTAAATGGGAAGCAGCATTGATTATGCCAGAACATAAAGCATTAAATAGTAAATTGGGTGAGGTTGATTACTTCCTAAATAAAAAACCTGTCCTTGATGAATATCAGGTTGAAGAATTTGAATACAATATTCATTATGCGTTGGAATATCATTTACCAATAAGTTTTAAATTGCACAACGAGGGAAAGCCCCATGATCTGCACGGGTATTGTGTGTACATACATCGTCACGAAAGAGTTACGTATTCAGAAGAAAGAGACCACTCATATAATGGTCTCATTTCGTGCCCTTTGGAACTAACGCGCACCCGTTAGTTTAAGTACAATACTTCACAAAGTAATGAATAATACTCAACAAAAAATACAGTAACCATTCCTCTCTCACAGTTGAAGGTTTTATGGCCTTCTTTATAACTACCTCAACAAATTGTTGTTTTCGTTAAACGGATCATGGGATTCCTTTTGTGTAAGTCACCAACTATTTTCCACAAGTTACCCTTCATTTTTCTTCCACTTACTGGAATTATGGAGACTTGAAAGGAATTTCATCATACAATAAATTAGAAAGTCAATGAGAGGATTTTAGGTGAAAAGAGGTGTCTGAAATTTGAAACTTTCTCTTAATATTGACAAAGCATTTAAAGAAACAAGAGTTACCATCGAAGGTCCTGAGTTGGATGAAAATATACAGGAACTAATTGACTGCATCTATGGAAGGGAGCAACAATTCCTGATTGGAAAAAAGGGAGAAATGCAACATATTCTCAAACCGGATGACATCCACTATTTTCATACTGAAAACGATCATATTATCGCCGTAACAGAAAAAGATTCCTTTATTTTAAAAGAGAAATTATATGAGCTCGAGTCCATGCTCCCTTCTAAAAAATTTATCCGTCTGTCTAAATCTGTTATCGCTAATTTGAATCAATTGAGCCGTTTTGAAGCATTATTCAATGGTACACTCTGCGTTTACTTCAAATCAGGAAAGAAAGAATATGTGTCTCGTACCTATGTCCCTGCGATTAAAGAAGCTCTAAAATTGAACAGGAGGAAAGTAGAATGAAAACATTTATAATCCGCAGTTTTATCGGTATTTTCTTTGGATGCTTTATTGCGGTTTTAGTCACCAATTTATATATCCTTTTCGGTGGCTTCGAAATGATAGATGGACCAGTATTTTTGAAAAACTCCATCGGCTCCGCTCTTTGTGGCTGGTTTTTTACAGTCAGTCCCTTATACTTTGAAAACAGGAATTTGAAACTATCCCAGCAGACGATTCTCCATTTTTTAACCATCATAATCCTATACCTCATCTTGGCACTCACGATTGGCTGGATTCCATTTAATATTACCAACATACTGTTAACACTCTTAATTTCCATTGTCGTCTATACGATCTTTTGGGTTGCATTTTATCTTTACTTCAAAAATCAAGCACGGAAATTAAATGATGATTTAAAGAAACTATGAGAATTGATGTTTATGAGGTACTGGGCTTTGGGCTAGCAAGGATATCCCCATTTAAAATAAAAAAATCTTCCGCCTTGGAAGATTTTTTGTTTGATTTTCCATACAGAAATATTGTGGTTATTAAAGTAAACTGCCCCTTTAGTTGCATAAGAAAATCAGCAAAAACCTTTAATAAAAAAAATTTGAAGAGAATTGATCGGATTAACTAAAGGAGTAATAAAAAATTCTCTTATGGAAACATACTCTTTTGTTTAATGAGCCTGATACTTTAAGGGCTAAATGAATAAAATATTCTGGGCGGGTAAAAACCTTTTCTGAGATTAATTAAGGTTGCCCATAAAATCCGCATCAAAGTAAAGATTATTCATAAGTTTGTTCACAATCCCGTTATAGTAAGCAAATTTGCCTTTATGCATCTGCACTCCACTTTTCACCTTCATAGCAAATTCCTTAAACGCTAATTAATTTTTGGATAGTGTTAATCCTATTTGTGGCCCTTGGTTCTTTTATTGGATCTGGTTATCCGGAAAGCATGAACGAATTTCTTTCAAATTTCTTTTTAATTACAAATAGCTACAATTCGGCATGGTGGTTCATGCAAACTTATGTTATCCTAGTTGCCTTATCCCCACTGCTTGTAAAGTTAATAAAGAAATATAACTCTATGTACCTTATCATTATTTTCGGCTTAGTGTATCTAATTAGTTATATTCAAAGAATAATGGAAGTAATAGACTTTAATGACTCTGTTATTCTATCAACTATTTCACATGCCTTAGGTTTAGTTGGCACGTCGCTGTTTCCTTTTATTATAGGTTCCATTTTTGCAAAAGAAAAAATATATTCTAAAATTTATGATAAGTGTTATGGAATGAAATATAAAAATGCTGTTTGTATATTACTTATTTTCTCTCTTGTTTTAGGACATTCATTATATGAGTCCATGATTATTGCTCCTTTCACAGCGATTGCTTTTATATGTATCTTTACTCTTATGAACAAAAACATAAAGGTCAAGAGGTTATTAGAGTACTTAGGCGATCATTCAACAAGTGTATGGTTAACTCACATGTTTTTTTATATGACTTTGTTTCCTGAATTAACATTTATGCCAAAATATCCAATCTTGTTTTTAGCATGGCTGTTCATACTATGCTTAGTTTCGTCTCACATCATTAATTCCAACTACAATCCAGTAATTAGTTTAATCTTCACAAATAAAACCAAGGTAAAGATAAAAATGAAAAGTGTTGCGGGTTAAATGGTTTTAACTAACCGAAGGAAAAAATGTGCGGTAATGAGAAGTCGTCCAAAATGGCGGCTTTTTATTATGCCTTTAAAAATGGTGTTGCGATGGACCATAAAGAAGTAGAGTAGCAGCGAGACAAATACAGCTATTTTGTTGAGGGAGAAGGAGGGTGTGAGTCAATGGAGGAACATACTGTGCGTTAGATTAGAACTTCTATTATTCAAAGGTATTTTTCCTGATTTGATATTAGGATATAATAGAAAAAAATGAATAAAAGGTGTGATTTTTCTGACGGAAGTTCTAAAAAAGCAGCATAGAAAGTTATCTAGTTTGATAATTATCCAACGGACCATTCTTATTACAATTGGTGCTTTGCTAATGGCCACTGGATTGGAGATCTTTTTAATTCCCAATCATGTAATTGATGGTGGTATTACAGGTATTTCAATTATGCTTTCTCACATTACTGGTATAAAACTAGGAATCTTTCTTTTCCTATTGAATCTACCATTTGTATATCTTGGATATAAACAGTTTGGAAAAACTTTTGCTATATCTACTATATATGGGATTATAATGCTTTCGATTTTTGCAACATATTTTCATCCTATTCCGCCCTTCACTGAGGATATCCTTCTTGCTACAATTTTTGGCGGCATTTTCTTAGGTGTTGGTGTAGGAATAGTAATTCGTAACGGTGGTGCGCTTGATGGTACAGAAATACTTTCGATTGTAATAAGTAAAAAAGTACCTTTTTCTGTTGGCGAAATTGTTATGTTCATCAATCTATTTATTCTTGGTTCTGCTGGATTCGTTTACACATGGGATAGAGCTATGTATTCAATCTTAGCTTATGTAATAGCTGCTAAAGCCATTGACATTGTTATTACTGGAATGGAAGAAACAAAGTCAGTGTGGATAATTAGCGATGAAGCAAGAGAGATAGGTGATGCAATCAATAATCGCTTAGGACGGGGAGTGACATACTTACATGGTGAAGGTGCCTATTCTGGAGAGGATAAGAAGGTTATTTTCTGTATAATTACCAGACTTGAAGAATCTAAGTTAACTACAATTGTTGAAGAGATCGACCCTTCATCATTCTTAGCAATTGCAAATATTGCGGAAGTACGAGGTGGACGGTTCAAAAAGAGAGATATTCATTAATTTGTACAATGTACTTATTAACAGAGCCAACATTTTGATGCTGTCACCACTAGAACAAACTGTGTGGTACTGAAAACTAAATAGCAATTCAATTCAAGTCGTCCAAATGGGCGGCTTTTTATTTTGTATAAATAACCTAGACAAACAGAGAGAATGATTATTAAGTTGGACTTAGCGCCTGCCAAGTAGGAGGAAACTTAGAAGAAAGAATAAATATACCAATTGACATTACGGATTGAGGTTGACCTTATTAAGAAGATACTATGAAAAACTCATTCTATCATCATTTGAGAATGAGGCTAGGCGAAAGGTTTTTAATAGACAATAATATAAGAATACACCGAATTTAGATTTTTAGAAGAGAGAATGGACTTGGTAGTCGTTGAAATCGATCCGAATAAAACTTCCCGTGTACAATTAAGTAATTGTGTAAAGAGGATAATATCTGTGATTGAAATGAAATATAAAAGCAAGAAAGTAAAAGAGATTTGTTTTGATAAAGATATTATTAAGATCATGAAATTTATAGATGTTATGGATAATGAGACCATGTTTTACACAGCCTTTTTAAGAGATAAGTCATTTAAACCTGAAGAGGAAGTTACTCATTATTAAACCCTAATAAATTTTTCAGAGGTAACTAATTATTCTGTCGTTTGTTAACTTCAATCGTAATGAACTCCGGCAAATAGCTGGGAGTACATCCTTTTGCTACTATTTCATCTTTGTAAAGACCCGTTTTCTCACCAAGTTTAATACAACGTGCACGATTCTTTTCATCATAAACGCCTATCCAGCCTGCGGTGAAATTCATAGCCCATTGAACTTCCGGTTCTTCCTGCGTAATATTAGCTTCTAATGCAGATAGTAAGTCTGCGGTGTTATCAGGCGGTGTTTGTCCAGTCCATCTCAATCGCCCTTGATAATACCAGAAAGCTCGCCTTTGAAGAACAGAAGGACTATTTTCCCATGACTCCATCAATGCAATTTTCTTCTTGTCTTTGGTGAGCTGATTAGCCATTAACCAATCCATTAAGTTATTTCGCTCATCAAAAGTGTGAGTCTGCATATCCTTATCAAGCTTATTTAGCACATCTTGTGAAAGAAGTTTTTTGTCCATAATTAAGATTGCTAATAGTCTGGGCAAAAACTCTTCGGTTGACCAAAGTTCCATAGCTAGTTCGTGATCTTTTTTAATGTCCTTCGCGATTTTTCGTAAGTCGCCTAGCTTAGTTTTACTATTGATCTGAGGTAGAATGTTTTCTGCTTTTGAAGAGCGTTTTATTTCTGTATCTTTTTTTTCATCCATTTTATACAACTCCTTTATTAAAGCACTGTTTCATAAATATGTCCTTGACGGGATATATCAAGAAATTAATTTCGTTATAAGTCTTATTGCAGTGGTTTGCCTCCAAAGTTTACCTTTTTTAATATTGTAGCATATATCGTTTAAAGCTTTCTCCACATGTAATAGAAGAGCAACCATCTTTAATATAGTAATAACATTTACTTCCTTTTAATTGGATACGAAAAGAGCATTCCTTTTTAAAGAAACGCCCCCCGTTAGTTCAACAATGTTTTATAAGAAAATATAATAATTCCGCAAATCACTGTTACACCTATAAAAGTAAACAAGTAAAGAAAAGGAGAATTAACTTTACCAAAAACTACTTCACTTTGAAGTGTCTCTACTTTATCCCACGCACTTGCTATATCTGGTTTGTAGTTTCTTGTTTTGATATAACCGACTAACATCATACCGACTATATAGATTATATGAATTATTATTGAACCAATAAATGCTTGTAAAATTATCTTCATTTAGACTCCTCCTCTACATTTATATTACCATAATAACCCATAATCGCATGAGCTGCTTTAGACAAAGGTACCTATACCAAGATTCAATACAATAAAATTTTGTTTGAAATACAGCAATTAGAGGAAATGAAGAAATATGAAGATAAGATAAAGGTATACAATAAGAACAGATAGGAAACCAGATATTATTTTCCCTGCTTGTGCGCCTTTATTATCAGGATAAATATTACCAATAATAAAGGAAGTGATGAAAAATATAGCTGAATAGAACATTGTATAATGTGTACCTGAATCACCATTTGACCAAGCGCTTAATCCGATATTATTTAAAATAATATCTCCAATGCAAAACTTATTACCAAATCGAAAAGCAAACATATTCCGATTAAACAAAGTGCGAAAGAAAGTGAACCTACTCCAATGTTTTTTGTTTTTTTCTCTGTAAATGTTGTCATGTCTTTTTCCCCTTACTGATAGGTATTTTCCTCTTATCAAGAAAAACCCTAATTACTTAATTTTATGAGTTTTCAAGTTAAATCCCACAAATATTGTTTACGACCATAAAAGACCCACTGAATTATGGTTTTTTTATTTAAACATATCTTATTTTAAAGGGATATATAGTTTTGAATTATTGTAATAATAATGAAGGTATATATAACTATTATACTGTTTTTTGGAGAAATGAAGTTAAGAGGGAACGGTTGAATGAATCTGAAAGAATCCATTTCGTATTTTGAAAATGAAAAGACAAAAGAACCATCAAAAGAAATGTATGATCGTGCGATGACTTACTTTAGGAGGAAATAAATGTCGGACATAACTTACATTGTGGACACCAGGGAACAGAAAAATCAGCATGTACTTGATTATTTCAGAAAGAAAAATGTTCCTTTCAAGTTAAGGACCATGAAAACTGCGGATTACTCGCTATGATTCCTAAAAATCATGAAATGGGTATCACCAGGGATATTTACTTGGCTGCAGGTATTGAACGAAAAAATGGAGTGGATGAACTGTTTTAAGGATTTGAGTTAGATAAAATAATTTCACAGTTCAAATAAGCGGTATACAAACTGAGAAGTAAAGGTGATGGAATAATAGTGAAATAAAATAAAAATGAAAAAGAAAGAGTATTATATCACTCTTCCCTTTTGCCAATTTCATACTTATCTAACTTTAATGAAATGTCTCTAAGTAAACTGTTTCGTTCCTTTTGAGTTTTGATAAAGCTGATTAAAAACCAAGCGATAAATGCTATTGGAATCAAATAAAATAGTATACCAGTAAGTGCCATGAAGTCTACCCAGTTCATTTTTTTCTCTCCAATCTTTCTATTGGGAATTATAGCATAAATCCCCCAAAAAAATGGCAAGAAAATAATTGATGAACAGTTCGAATAAACAAAGACACAAAAAGTAACTATTCTCCGAAAAATATTTACCCAGGAAAAAAAGGAATTTACACAAAGGTTTTATATTCTAAGTTTGCGCTGGCCTACAAATGAGGTTCCCGATTAAAATCGGAAACTTATAACCGTTCGCCATAAAGTTCTTTTTCTTCATTTGGATGGAAAAGAGTGAATCCTTTTGAACAAAATAAAAACCGTCTATCTATCTCGAATCCAGCTTTATTCAAAATTTCTAATGTGCCATGGGGACCTGTACCAGAGTAACCACAACTACAACCAGAAAGGTGTAGTTCATTTCCTTTTTTGTCTATAAGAATAAGATCACTATCTACCAAAATATTGGCGTTATTAAATTCTTTAAAGATTTTTGCAATTTTAAAACGGTCAAACTGATCTTTAACAGCTTCAAATAACGCAACACTTTTATGAGTAACACCGCGATCTTCACCATAATCTTTAATGACAAATACTTCTCTTTCATACGATTTCTTATATGAGTGGTACTTTTGGTAAGTAGCGCCATTGGTTGTACAAATAATTGGCTTATCACTATTATGTTTTTTATTCGAGGATTTATTAAACATTGCATCCCTCCTAACTAGATTTTATTAAGTTTATTAAGGGAAAAAGGATATTAGTACAAACAATTTGGTGAAATGCTAAAAATTTCATTTTCTCTTAGCATCGTTAAATGGATTTAAAAACAAACAAAACTATTATGGCATAAGAATGGTGCTAAATTGAATGGCTATTACAAACCTTGGAAATCAGCTTAAAGAGTTTTTCTAACTTGCTAGGACGTGTCGAAATCAGGTTAACCGTAAGCTATACCATTGAGGAAAAATGGAAGGTAGGAGTAGAGGCACGAAAGAACTATCCGAGCTTAGAAGTATTGTGAACAGTCAAAAGACGGTAACAACTAATCGGTTAAAACCATTACTGAATGAAATTCAAAAATCATATATACAAACGGGCAATAAGGTCAAAAGCCAGAAAAAAATCCTTAAGAAAATTAATTCAAATTACAGTGTGGCAAATTTAAAGGCGACTAGGTTATCGGTACATGTCCAAACTCATGAGGAACTTAAAAAGGCCCAGTTCAGAGTTAAAGGTAAAATATAACGAAGTCATGAAGGAGCTACACCAATTTAAATACACCAGATAAAAGGAAGGTTAGCAAGTATGGGTTATTCCCGTGATTACGGTTAAAAATGCTGAAAGTTACCTTAAGACTGAGATTGCTGATGATATAAAAAAAGTTTGGGAAACATTTAAGGATTTTTGTAAAGAAGCAATAGAGGGAGAAGAAGATAAAGAATATATCATAAGGTAAATGGAAATTTCATACAAATATATTGACATCCTATTAGCTGGTTTACTTGAAAAACTAGGGTTGATGCGTCAGTCTTTTTTATGGAACTAAAGGGGGATCTTCCCTAGGTGTAGAGTGACAATTTTGTTCATTAATACAACTTATATTCATTTAAATTTCAGAAGCTTCTCGCTGGAGACCTCCTATATTTCTATCTTCGACTACCATGCGCAATCCACGCTTCGGTCTGAGTGTAATAGACGGAAGTGGCTTTACTTCATGATGGTCAGGCGCCAGCCTTATCCGATATCTTTGAGCAATGCATGCTAGGACAAGCACAGGTGGTTTCTCTCACGGTAACTCTCTATTAGGGCATGCGGGATTACATCTAGCTGAAGCAAGTTCAGGCAAATGGAAAGGTCAGATTGTCATTTCAAAGCGTGGAAGGTCAAGACTACGACGATTCCTCTACTTAGCAACAATGAGTCTTGTGATGAATAACCCTGAGTTTAAAGCCGTCCATTTCCATAATGTGAAGGTAAAGGAGATAAAGAAAATGAAATCAATCATGAAACTGATAGGTAAAAACTAGCAAGGATTTTTGTAGGAATAGCAAGACGAAACGAGTCTTATTGTCCAAATAAAGTTCAAGTATTATCCTCTTTAGCAGCATAGAAGAAAAACATTAGTTATATAAAATGTATCATTTTAAAATAGTTAACTTTAATTTTGAATGTTGTCTTATTCGTAGGATTTCAAATATGCACGGAGTACCAGGTTTCTTAAACAAAAGGGCACTGTGACCCATCAGGTTAGCATAACTGGCCTCCACCCCTTGGATAGGCATGCCGAAGGAATGAAAGGGCAATTGACCCGTTGAGACATGGGAGGGAAAGCCTCCAGGGGCGGTGTGGAGATGTACATAATATGGAGATATATGGAGTAGTAGCTGACTTCTTTATTTAACTATGCCTTCACGAAGCCTAACTGATTTGAACTCATTTCATTTACCCGTAAGACTAATTACAAGGGCTATGAAATCCTGCGAATAAGTGAGCATTCGAGAGATATTCGCATCAAACTGAAGGAGTTCAACAGTGCTGCTTGATCTTTGTTCAACAATTGGGCCAGATTGTGAAGAAAATCAAAAAGGAAATTGGATATTTATGTTAAATTGATATAAAGAACATTGCTAATAAATGAAATTAAGTTAACAGGGCAATTTAGCTTAATAGGGACATACAGAGTTTTGTCGGATTGTACCACTTAGTATAGAAAAAATATAATATGTTAAAATTGGATACAGAATTTATTAGGAGGAGTTAAATTGAAAGAAGGAAAAAGTTTAAGGGTATGTGAAAAAGGCCATAAGTATTATAAAAGTAGTGAATGTCCAAGTTGTCCTACCTGTGATAAAGAGAATAAGCCTAAAAGTGGCTTCCTTTCGAAACTCAGTTCACCTGCTAGAAATGCATTGGTTCACGAAGGGATTGACACTTTGCAAGAACTATCGAAGTACACTGAAAAAGAAATTTTAAAAATCCATGGTATTGGACCAGCTTCCTTACCAATAATGAGAACTTCATTAGAAGGAGAAGGTTTATCATTTAAAGAATAAATATTAAATAGGTTAGATGAATTTTTAAAAATGTAATATATAACAATTGTATACTTTATACTAAAGGCACTGCCGAGAACTGTCATTATGTACTAATGATGTATAAGGTATTCATTCCCTTCAATAAAATTATTGCTTTATTTTTGGGAATGGCGTTTGTAAATGGTATGTTTCCACTTGCACCCCAGATTGTGAATCACTTACTTCCTGAACGAAGAGGATTAATGTCAGGTGTTTTACTAGGGATTGCAAACTTGTCAGGAATTATTGGTCCAGCTGTAATTGGTTTTGTTGTCCAATCTGCAGGCGATAACATTAGGATCGGTTTTAATTACTCTGTTCTATTGACTGCCACTTTATTATTAATTGCCAGCCTTATTTTCTGCATTTTTACAAAACCTGATAGTCACACGAAAAAATCACCATTATCTACTTATGTTGTAAATTTATAGAAATAAAAACAGGTGGGAAAACTAAACACCGACCTCTCCGTATACCGTGTGTACCTTCTGGTATACGCTGGTTCAATTAAGTCAAATCCAGAATAAAATATCTTTCATAGACGCTTTAGTGCCCTTGACGATTCCAATAGGAATTATCGAGGGTTTTTGTGTAGGTTTCTGGTGTAAAACCTTCAAAACAAGGGCAATTAAACTTTAAACCTGAACATACTGATACTAATCTAAAAGAGATGTGGATCGAATACGCCATTGAAAATAATTTGTTTAAGTGGATGCATTATCATCCTAAAAATATATTCATCTGACTGTTAGATGTTACTTACAGTAATGGGATTCCGATTTCGGTCGAACTGACAGGGACATAGAAAATGATGGATTATGGGACTATTAATTATGAAATATATGTTAAGTGCTGTACGGGATGTCTTTATGCTAGTTAGCGATGTGCTACATCCAGGTGAGGCGTATAAAATTTGGAGGCAAGTGTAAGCTAACATACGTATATAAGCTGTGGGAGGTGAGTAAGTATGAGTAATGATGCAGGAGGTTCTAAAAAAAATAAACGAAATGATGCAAACCATGTGAATGCTGAAACGAAAGCCAATCAAAGACGAATTTCAGAAAAGAATAACCCGGAGAATAATGACAAGAAAGAATAATGGGAAGGTTCAGTAGGGACTGATTTTTTTTGATTCCACTATAAATTTCTTCTCATATAACAAATAAAGAATAAAGAAAAAATTTTTACTAGAGAACTGATATATCGACATCAGTTCTCTTTATTGATTTATCACTCGAAAAAGAAGGTCATATTCAAGACCATGAACCTCGTTAGAATATATAATATTTAAAGTGATCTCTATAAATATAAGATAGTTTCCTTTTGTCCTAGAGTTACTGCCCTAATTGAAACCTCTTTTACATAAGTTCTGGATTTATGATGAGGAGAAGAGTGGGAAATTATAGTATTAACCTTTGCGTAAAATATCTATTTTACGAATTATAAGAGTGACTATAAGGCATGTTACGGTTTATTTGATATCTCACAATATTAAGAAGAGGTTAATTAATGGTTTATAATTTTGAAATGGCTTGTTTTAATTCTTCGCATACCTCTTCGTCTTGGCGTAAGCTCTGATTTCTTCATTTGGGACAACTTGAGGCTACCCCGTATTGACCAAAAAAGAACCCTTTCAAGGTGCTTTTTCTATTGTAGTCTTGGAATTATAATATACTGACTCTAAGTACTTGGGAGGACTTCGTGAACTCTATAGAGGAGGAGAAGCATCTCCCGATGGAATACTTAGACATTGTTTCAGGCTACTGATACCATTAAGCTTCACCAGTAATCGGCTGTATTATAGTAGTAATAGTTTGGCAGGAAGGTCACCGGTTGTAGTGTTGATCAGATTGAAAGTTTCCGGTGTAGTATGTCACAGATAAATAATCCCCAATTTTTATAGAGTGATTTTTGAAAATCCATTTTCAAGGCCTTTCAAGGTCATGTTTTACTACTATAATTACCCTAAAAGTTCACCACGAAAATATTGGATACATTTAGCACCGATGGTTACTTAAACAAACAACTAAACAGTGCATCCCAATTTCCGGGTTGCACTGCTTGTTGTACTAATTAATTTGTAAGTATTCTATGCATTCATAATTAGCTCGATAACTTCTTTTCATTCGCTAAATCAAAATCAGCATAATCCTGAACCCTTTCGATTTTACCAACCAAGAAAATGTAGGACAGGGCTCCTGCAAAGGTTATACAAGCAATAAAGGTAAGTGCAGGAGCAAAATCACCGCCCTTGGCCAGGAAGCCAATCACAATCGGTATTATAATTGATGCTGTGCCACCAATGAAATTGAATGTACCTCCAGCAATCCCAATCAGCCTTTTTGGAGCAAGCAATGAAACAAACACCCAGGTGATTGAAGCGAAACCGTTTCCAAAAAAGGCGATACACATGAATAAAATAACTAAATTAGTATTATCAACGAAATTCGCTCCAATGATTGAAGTGGAAAGCAATAAGCCTGATATTACTGGAACTTTTCTTGCAATATCTACAGATACTCCTTTTTTAGCAAGGAAATCAGATAGGAAGCCTGCGAATAAAACTCCGACAAATGCCGCTAAGAATGGTAAGGAAGCCAGAAGACCAGACTTAATGAAGGTTAAGCCTCTGTATTCAACTAGGTAAGTAGGGAACCATGTTAAGAAAAACCATAGTGTGGAGGCTACTGCAAACTGTCCTATATATATTCCCCATAGTTTTCTGCTTTTCAGAACAGCCAAGAAATCTTTTTTACCTATTTTTCTAACAGGTGAATCATCATTTCCAGAAGAAGATTCAACGATAGCTCCACCTTTTTTGATATAATCCATTTCAGCCTTGTTTATTCTCTTACTATGCTGTGGATCTCTATATAAAACATACCATAAAATGGACCACGCCAGCCCTATGATACCTGTCATAACGAAAAGCCCTCGCCAGCCTACGGACTGCTGAAGAAATACTAATGTTGGAGTTAAAAAAGCCAGGCCTACAAATTGACCAGATGTGTAGATGGAGATGGCTCTTGCTCGTTCATTTTCTGGAAACCAGCTAGCAGCAACCTTACTGTTGGTCGGGAAGGCAGGAGCTTCGAACGCTCCAAGCCCGATCCGTAACAAGAAAAACCCTGAAAACCCGCTTGCAAATCCCTGTAGAAGCGTTGCGATGGAAAATCCAGCAATTCCGTATGCGTGAGTTCTACGATTTCCTAGTTTTTCTAAAATCCACCCGCCTGGAATCTGCAAGGCACAATAAGTCCAGCCGAAAGCAGAAAAGATTAACCCCATACTCACGGAATCCAATCCTAGTTCTTTTGAAATAAAAGGTGCTGCAATGGAAATATTGCTTCGATCCATGTAGTTAATAATTACGGTGAAAAATAGCATCATTACAATTCCGTAACGAACTTTTGTCATTTTTTTATTCACTGTACTCACCTTTTTCATGTGGGATTTTGTTTTACCACTCCGCGATGCTACCGTCCTTGTGTCTCCAAACAGGGTTTCTCCAATTATGACCAATCTCCGTCATTTTTCTCACATGGTCCTCATTTATCTCGATTCCTAGTCCTGCCCCATCCGGAATCTTCACATAGCCTTCCTCGTATTTGAACACTTGATTATCAACTATGTAATCCAGCAAATCACTACCTTGGTTATAATGAATGCCTAGGCTTTGTTCTTGGATAAACGCATTATGGCACGTAGCATCCACTTGAAGGCAGGCTGCCAAAGCAATCGGTCCTAATGGACAATGAGGAGCAGCTGCCACATCAAAAGCCTCAGCCATCGAGATGATTTTCTTACATTCTGTTATTCCCCCAGCGTGCGATAAATCAGGTTGAATAATATCAGCATATCCATCTGTAAGCAGCTTTTTAAAATCCCACTTAGAGTACATTCTTTCACCGGTTGCAATCGGAATCGCAGTATGATTCACAATATCCCGCAAAGCTTCATTATTCTCTGGTAATACAGGTTCTTCAATGAACATCGGCCTGTATGCTTCCAGCTCTTTTACAAGGATTTTGGCCATTGGTTTATGGACCCTTCCGTGAAAGTCAATTCCGATTCCAATATATGGTCCTACTGATTCACGTACAGCAGCAATTCGCTCTATCACCTGATCAATTTTTTCATATGAGTCCACATATTGGAGTTCCTCAGTCCCATTCATTTTAACCGCTGTGAATCCTTTAGATACCACTTCCTTAGCTGCTTCACCAACATCGGAAGGACGGTCTCCGCCAATCCAAGAATAAACCTTAATAGAATCTCTGGCTTTTCCTCCAAGAAGCTGGTGCACCGGGGCGTTATAATATTTCCCTTTGATATCCCAAAGAGCTTGATCAATCCCGGAAATTGCACTCATTAAGATTGGGCCTCCACGATAGAATTCTGCTCTGTACATGAGATTCCAATGATCTTCAATATTAAGTGGATCTTTACCAATTAGGTTTTCCATTAATTCATCAACTGCAGCTTTAACAGTTGCCACTTTTCCCTCAATTACGGGTTCTCCCCAGCCAACAATGCCTTCATCTGTTTCTATTTTTAAAAATAACCAACGAGGTGGTACTTGGAATAATTCATAGCTTTTAATTTTCATAGTTAATCTCTCCTTAGTAGTTAGTAGTATTATTGGTGATTGATAGGCATTTAGTTTTTAAGACCGTATAGCAGAAACAAATGATCTAGCTTTTTGCGTCAATTCCATTAAGAATCTTTCATTTACTTCCTGTTTTGCATCGACAAGCGAGCTGCCAATTCCGAAACCAACAACTCCAGCTTTTTGGAACTCGGCCATATTGTCTAAAGTAACTCCACCTGTAGGTAAAAGAGGGATATGAGATAACGGACCACGAATATCCTTAAAATAATTGGGACCGACACTTGCCGGGAAAACCTTGATAATATCTCCTCCATTTTCATATGCTGTTAGAATTTCTGTAGGGGTGAAAGCTCCTGGTATACTAACTGCACCATATCTTTTCGTCATTTTAATGGTTTCTAGATTTACGGTTGGAGATAAAATGAATTTTGACCCTGCGAGGAGGGCTGCTCGAGCTGTTTCAGGGTCTAATACCGTACCAGCGCCCACCACCATTTCCTCGCCAAGCTCTTGAGAAACTAGTTCAATTGATTCCAAAGCATTGGGAGAGTTAAGTGTGATCTCAATTAATCTGATACCACCATCCCGTAAAGCTCTTGCAATTTTTAAAGTATCCTCTGGCCTAGCTCCTCGGACAATGGATATGATTTTATTTTCAAAAATACGAGTAAGCGTATTCATTTTGAACACTCCTTTTCAGCTTAACGGATTACATCCTCTTTATTGGTTTGGTTCATATATTTTTCAAGTGTTTCTTTATCTGGTAGCCCTTCAATATCACCATTTACAGATGTAACAATTGCTCCTATCGCACAACCACGTTTTACCGCTTCATGAATAGGTATTTCATCCAATATCCCGGATAATACACCGGCAGCGAATCCATCGCCAGCTCCAATAGGATCAATTACCGTTTCGACTTGATAAGGCTGAACATAACCAGAAGTATCAGAAGTGGAATAGTAGGCTCCCTTTTCTCCCAGTTTCACGATTACCATTTCAGCACCTAATTGTTTACATTCTCTCGCTATCTGTTCACATTCTGTCGACTTGAATAAGTAGTAACCTTCCGAGATCCCTGGAAGAATGATATCGGACTTTGCTGCTATTTCCAATAACGTTTCTCTACCTGTCTTATCATCAAGAAGCGTCTTTCGTACATTGGGGTCAAATACGATTTTTTGACCATTTTTCTTTGCAAGCTCTATTGCATGTAGAACGGTATTTTTACAAGAATCACTAATCGCGGGAGTGATTCCAGTAAGATATAGGAACTTTGCTTTGGCTATATAGCTTTCTTCCATATCTGCAGGGACCATTTTACTGGCAGCAGATTGATTTCGGTAATAGAATACTCTCGAACTATTGATAGTAGTTCTTTCTCTTAAAAACAAGCCCGTCGGTGCGATTTCATCTTCTTTTACAAAAGAAGTGTCTACACCTTCACCCCGTATGGTCGAAAGGATACGTTTTCCAAGCTCATCTTTGCCAACTCTGCTTATCCAGCCTGTTTGGTAGCCAAGCTTGGCTAAGCCAATAAGTGTATTTGTTTCAGCACCGGCAACTCTTGAAGTGAAGTTCTGGTTGTATCGTAATTGACCTGTTGCTTCAGCAGAAAATAAGATCATCGTTTCCCCTAAACTTACAACATCCATTTGAACACCTCATTTCATTTAAAATGACTATTCCCTGCATTTCCAATACTGGTTGCAACGTCTTTTGCGGTGGTAATCAATTTTCCTACGATAAAATCCGTTTGCTTAATCATCCTATCCTTTGGGCCTGCCACACTGATGGCTGCTTGAATGGTATGATCGGTTCCATAAATCGGAGCAGCCAGACAGAATAAACCATCTTCATTTTCCTCATCATCAATGGAATAACCAAGTTCATTAAAGGACTTTAGCTGCTCTTCAAGCCGCTTTTTGTCTGTGATGGTGTGCTCTGTGATAGGGCGTAATTCAAGACTATCTAGGATAGTAGTCCTTTGTTGCTGAGGTAAAAAGGCCAAAAAAGCTTTTCCGAGACCTGTGCAATATAAGGGTTTTTGACTTCCAGGCTGTGCAGTAGTACGAATAGAACGGTTGTTATCAATTTTTGCAACATATACCAGTTCATTCTCTGATAACACCGCCATGAATACCGTTTCTTGAACATCCTCCATCAATTTTTTTAAATAAGGCAGGCCTTGAGAGGAAATATCCAACGAATCCATAGCAGCGCTACCAATTTGAATCAACTTTGGTCCTAATTTATATTTATTATAGGAGTCGAGAGAGAGATACCCCTCATTTAACAACGTTCTAATGAGACCAGACGTACTACTTTGTGGAAAAGACAAGGATTCACTAATTTCCTTGATGGTTAAACCATGCTGATTCTGGCTTAATAATTCAAACACTCTTAAAACTCTTTCTGCAGATTTAACGGACATTTGTTTACTCTCCTTTAAATCACATATATGATTTCATATCCTATATATGATTTGATGATTTAATATTATCATAGGGAGAAAAAATATCAAGATTTAAATTTACAATTTTCTGAGAATGTTATTTTAATAATTTAAGTGTTAGTTGAACAAAAATGGCGGAGATGAGTTGAATCATGGTTTCCGGTACGGATGCTTTATTCGCGGGGGGCTCAACGGAAGAAGCTAAAACCGTAGATCCAAGCTTCTAGTGAGATATAAGGTGCCTATACCGCAGACCGACACAGGTAGGCGAGGAGATTGATGGGAATATAGGTTGATTGAGTTAAAAATTTAATTGAAAACGTTTACTTTAGAAAATATCCATGATATTATTTACTTGTAACTTGTATGACATGTTACAAGAGAGGTAGACAAAATTGAAATTAAACTCCATTGATAAACAAAATATTGTCAATATAGTGTACGAACAGTTAAAAGAAAACATTGCTAGTGGCAATTGGGCTCCGGGTAGTAAGATTCCTTCGGAATTACAATTGCAAAAAATGTTTAATGTGAGCCGAGTCAGTATCCGTAGTGCGATACAGCGACTTAGGGATTTAGGGATTGTTGTCACTTATCAAGGTAAAGGAACATTTATATCTGAAAATATAGGTGCGATTGGCATCCATGATTTTAACCTTATTATGCATCTTAGCGAGGAAGAGTTTTTAGACATGATGGTGTTCCGACAAACGATTGAATATAAGTGCATAGAATTAGCTGTGGAAAATGCAACAAAAAAAGATCTTGATAACATTGAAGAGGCTTTGAATCAAATGTTTCTTTATAAAGATGATTACAGGAAATATTCAGAAGTAGATTTTAATTTTCATTTAGCCATTGCCAAGGCCTCAAGAAACAAAGTTTTTGTAAATGTGATTCTTTCTATCCGAGATCTATACTATCATTATCTAGAAGAGCTAAATCGGGTTATAGGTGTAACATTGGAAAGTATAGAAGTGCATTTACAAATTTTCAGAGCCATTCAAAGTAAAGATGCCGAAAAAGCAAAAGCGCTTCTTAGTAATGCTATGGTAAAAAATATTGAGAGTATAAAGAAATTTAATCAAAAAAAATAGTTTAAGGTTATTTACCTCATTTAGAGGTAAATATTTTTATATAAATTTGTAGGACAACTAACAAGTTAACAGTACTCATAAGCTACAAACCTATTAAACAAGAGGAGATATGAAAATGAACAATTTAGAAATTCGCGATGTAAAAGTCATATTAACTGCACCAGGGGGGATAGATTTAGTAGTAGTAAAGGTGGAAACAAATGAGCCTGAGTTATATGGACTGGGATGTGCTACCTTTACTCAGAGAATTTTTTCAGTAAAATCAGCAATTGAGGATTATCTAAGACCGTTTCTTATCGGAAAAGACCCAAGAAGAATCGAAGATATTTGGCAGTCAGCTAATGTAAGCGGATACTGGAGGAATGGTCCTATCATGAACAATGCTTTATCTGGAATTGATATGGCCCTTTGGGATATAAAGGGGAAAATTGCTAACTTACCTGTCTACGAATTATTGGGTGGTAAATGCAGAGAAGGTATTCCATTGTATCGGCATGCGGATGGAGTGGATGAAATTGCTGTCGAAGAAAATATACTAGCACTCATGGAAGAAGGTTATCAGTATGCGCGCTGTCAAATGGGGATGTACGGTGGGAGCGGAACTACAGATAGACGATTAATTGCGACAATGTATGAAAAATCAAGTAAAATCGTGCCCAAACTTTCACCAAAAAATTCAATGCCAGGATGCTACTTTGATCCTGAAGCCTATGCTAAAAGTATAGACAAATTATTTGATCATTTGCGTTCGAAAATTGGATATAACATGGAATTTATACATGATATCCATGAACGAATTCCACCTATTGAAGCAGTAAGATTAGCTAAAAAATTAGAACCTTATCATCTTTTTTTCTTAGAGGATCCTGTTGCACCGGAAAATATAGAATGGCTTCAAATGATTAGACAACAAACTTCTACGCCAATTGGAATGGGAGAACTATTCACTAATGTGAATGAATGGAAGAGTCTGATCACTAATCAACAAATTGACTTTATTCGATGCCATATAAGTTCTATCGGTGGAATTACTCCAGCTAAAAAAATCGCAACATTCAGTGAATTATATGGTGTAAGAACAGCATGGCATGGGCCAGGGGATATTTCTCCTGTAGGAGTTGCTGCAAATCTTCATTTAGATTTAAGTTCAACGAATTTTGGAATTCAAGAGTGGACTCCATTTAACGATGCATTACAAGAAGTTTTCCCTGGATGCCCGGTAGTAGAGCAAGGTTTTGCTTATGTAAATGACAAGCCAGGTTTGGGGTTGGATATTGATGAAGTAAAGGCAAGAAAATTCCCTATTAGCGGTGGAATTCCTTCCTGGACTTTAGCTCGTACGCCAGATGGAACAGCTGTCAGACCGTAATGAATGAATTACTTCGCCTTTCTAGGGCCATTAAGAATAAAACATTGTAAAAATCTTTACGAGGGGTGTGTTTATGAAAATAGGAGTTTACTATTCACCAAAAACAGTTGCAACATCGACTTTAGAAAAGCCGTCAATCAAAGATAATGAAGCACTAGTAAAAGTGTCTTATGCCGGAATTTGTGGAACAGATATGATGATATATTCTGGTCAACACCCAAGGGCAAAAGCCCCCCTAATCATGGGTCATGAATTTAGCGGCATTGTTGACGAAATTGGAGAAGGACATGACTTTCAAAAAGGAGACCGAGTTATTGTTGAACCAATCCTGAATTGTGGGAAATGTGCTGCCTGTAAGGCTGGTCAGATTCACGTATGTGCTAGTCTCAAGTATATCGGCATTGACAAGGATGGTGGGTTTACGGAATTTTCCACTATACCTGTCGACAGACTACGGCGCCTACCTGATAATGTATCCGATGAAGATGCGGCATTAACGGAACCGTTGGCTGTAGCAATACATACCGTCCGACGCTCTAGTTTAAAAGTGGGAGATACGGTGGCGATACTCGGCGCAGGACCGATAGGATTATTAATTGGACTAATTGCTAAAGAGGCGGGAGCAGGTGATATTTTCATTTCTGATGTAAGCCCTTACCGTCTGAAAGTTGCCACTGAAATGGGTTTTACAGCGATAAATGACGCTAATGAAAGTATCGTTAAAGAGGTGAGGTCGCATACTCGTAACGTTGGTGCTGATGTAGTCTTTGAAGTTGCCGGTAATCAGATAACCGCAGATCAAATGATTGATTGTATCAAATTTCAGGGTCAAATCGTCGTAGTCAGTGTTTACAAGAAAGCTCCGGTGGTCAATCTGGCCGCAATGCATTTCCGAGAAATATCATTAATTACGACTCGATGCTATAGCCCAGATGATTTTACTAAAGCGATAAAGCTTTTGGAACAGAAAACGTTTGATGTGAACCCTCTTATTTCTCATATCCTTCCGTTAGATGAATTTGAAAAAGGTTTTCAATTAATGGAAAATCCGGAATCATCTTTGAAGATATTATTCCATCCTTAAGGAGCTGAACCATGATGAGCAAATTATTTGATTTAAGTAACAAAGTAGCAGCTGTAACTGGTGGTACAAGAGGTATTGGAAAGGCAATCGCTCTAGGGTTGGCGGAAGCGGGAGCGGACATAGCCTTGCTGCAGCGTTCGATTGAAAATACAGTTACCAAGAAAGAAATTGAAAAACTGGGCGTTAAATGCGAAATTATTCCTTGCGATCTAGACTATCTTGACCAGGTAAAGGTTGCTGTTCCTGAGACGATTAAACAGATGGGTAGTCTTGATATTCTAATCAACAATGCCGGGATACAACGCCGATCCCCTGCTGTGGATTTTTCAGAAGAGGATTGGGACAGCGTCATGCAGGTTAATCTTAAAGCTGTCTGGTTACTTTGCCAGCAAGCTGGAAGACATATGGTTCCGAAACAAAGCGGAAAAATTATCAATATTGCCTCACTAGTTTCCTTTCAGGGCGGTCTGTATGTACCTGCATACGCATCTGCTAAAGGGGCGGTTGCTCAATTAACCAAGGCACTGGCAAACGAGTGGTCACAGCACGGTGTCAATGTTAATGCTATTGTCCCAGGTTACATTTCAACCGAAATGAATACAGCATTAATCAAGGACCCTGTCCGAAGCAGACAGATTCTCGAAAGGATTCCAGCAGGGAGATGGGGGAAACCGGAAGATTTTGTAGGGCCATCTCTCTTCCTTGCCTCTGAAGCAGCTAACTATGTTCACGGTCATTTGCTTGCAGTGGATGGAGGCTGGCTGGGAAGATAAGTAACAGGTCCCTATCAAGAAAAAAGTAGTGTTTGGAAGGGTGAATATAATATGTACAGAGTGATATTTGATAAAGTGAAAATCTTACCCATCAACAAATATACAAACTTATTCGCAAACATTTTCCCAATGGCCAATTGTAAAAAAACAAAGCACTCATTTGACAAAGTACAGAAATGCGCCTATTTCAATTTCAGAGCTTATCTGCTGAATGGCACTACGGTGATGCCATGATGGAACCTTTAAAAGATAGCAAACCAACTATGGATGAAAAAACCACCCGGTTCCGCTTTTATATACTGGCTTTACTCTTTGTGGCGACCGCTATCAACTATATGGACCGAGCGAACTTGTCTGTGGCAGGTTCTACTCTTCAGCAAGAATTAGGGCTAACTGCAACACAGTTAGGGTTGTTATTCTCTGCTTTCACATGGGCGTATGTGGTTGCACAGGTGCCAGCCGGCTGGCTCCTAGATCGTATCGGCCCTCGACATCTTTATGGTTGGGCAATCATTATTTGGAGTTTCTTTACTCTAATTATGGCACTTAGTTCACATAATATTTTTGCCTCAACCACATCTTCATTCATGATGCTATTGATTTGCAGAATGTTAATCGGGGTTGCAGAGGCACCAGGCTATCCAAGCAACACAAAGATTGCCACAATGTGGTTTCCGAATAACGAACGTGCAAGGGCCACCAGTATTTATGCTTCAGGACAATATATCGGTTTAGCCATTTTCACTCCTTTACTCGGTATTATGGTGGCTAAAATTAGCTGGGAGTCTGTATTCTACACAACTGGAGCTATCGGTATTATTTTTGGAATACTGTGGCTCATCTTGTATCGTGATCCCCAAAATAGCAAACGGGCGAACCAAAGTGAAAAAGACTATATCAAAGCAAATGGAGGGTTTGACTCTAATCAAATTCATGCAGACAGTCAAAAAGTTAGTTTTGCAGAAGTAATGTATGTTGTGAAACAGCGAAAAGTATGGGGAATCTTTTTTGCCCAATTTGCTGGAGCATCTACACTCTACTTTTTTCTGACGTGGTTTATCGTTTACCTTGAACAAGGACTTAATTTACCGATAGCAAAAGCAGGGTTTGCTGCAACTCTTCCCTATTTAATGGCAATGGCCGGTGTGCTTTTTGGGGGATTTCTCAGCGACAGTTTATTAAAGAAAGGGCGGTCACTTACTGTTGCCCGTAAAATACCTATAGTCTCGGGACTGATTATTTCATCTATGATCTGTCTGGCGAACTTTTTTGAAGACTCTCCTATAATAGCAGTGGTCATTCTGTCGATTGCGTTCTTTGCAAACGCTGCCGGAAATATGGGATGGGTCGCACTGGGCGATGTCCTCCCGAAAAAAATGGTCGGAACTGTAGGGGGAATCCTCAACGTCTGCGGGAATCTAGCTGGCATCATTAGCCCTATTATATTTGGCACCTTGCTTGAAAAAACGGGTAGTTTCCACTGGGCAATGTATTACACGAGTGCTGTTGCTTTGCTAGGCGGTATAAGCTTTCTTCTTATTATAGATAAGTTGGAAATAATTGATTTAAGTGTAATGGATTCAAAAAAGAATTAGTCATATATCCGATAGAGTCCAATACTTAGGATGAAATAAAGGTTTGAGTTGTGTAAGGAAACAAGACGGATTTTTGCAGGTTGGGAAGCTGATATAAGGACGCAGTTGAACATTATTACTAACGGGGATGCAATGAAAACGTTCGATCACCATACTGAAGAGCCGGAAGGTCAAGTCACGGTACGACAAATACAGAAGATACTAACAGAAAAAAGCCAATCCCTTGAACATACATATGGGATTGGCTTTTTTGCTAACTTCATATAATAAATTTTTATGTTAACTAAAAATGCATATTAGATTTCAATCAAATTCCCTTCGTTTTGCTATGAAACTGTTCTTTTTGGAAAACCAGTCGAGTTGTTGCGAATCGGTACTGTTCCGGAACCGTATGAGCCCGTACGCGATCGTCGCTCACAGCAACGGCCGAATTGGTTAAAAGCGTGTACCCGATTTCAGCTCGTACGCAATTCAGCATCTTCTCCAGTATGCTGATCTCAACGATGTTAGTGAGGGCTGCACCGACGCCGTGAAGCCAATCTTCGAGAGTTGCACCTAAAGGGCAGCCCTATGAAAACATAACCCATGCAAAAAAGGTCGAAAAGAGCGAGGAGGTGATTGGGATGTAAATAATGTTTACTGAAAATAGACTAAATCGACGCTAATCATGGGAAATAATCTTTTTACAGATAAATGGTAAAAAAAGAAATAATCATAGAATATCGTTATCTGCATTTATCGATTGGTTATGTTTGCTGAGCAGATGAAGGATGAAACGGTTACGGGGATAATTAATAGAATAAAGTTTAGTAGCTAACAATTAAATACATTGAATTTTCTGAATATTATTGATATTATTATGATGATAATACTCCGAAGTAAGGGCTAAAATCGTTATTTAACCATTTATTTGAAATAAAATACTACTATATTAAAGGAGTGGAATTAATGGATCAATTATTTAAAGGATTAGATGATATTTATAATGAAATCGTCGATATTCGACGCTATCTTCATCAACATCCTGAGCTCTCTTTTGAAGAAGTGAATACAGCAAATTATATTGCGACTTATCATGAAAAACTAGGGCACAAAGTACGCAAAAATGTTGGAGGAAATGGGGTTTTAGCTTATCTAGAAGGAGATAAACCCGGGCCGACAGTTGCTGTACGGGCAGACTTTGATGCACTTCCGATTCATGAACAAACAGACGTTCCGTTTAAATCAGTTAATGAAGGAGTCATGCATGCATGTGGCCATGATGGGCATACAGCAACATTATTAGGCCTTGCAAAAGTTCTAAATGGCATGAAGTCGGAAATTGAAGGGACAGTTGTTTTTCTCCATCAACATGCCGAAGAACTACCTCCAGGTGGAGCCATTGCTATGATAGAAGATGGTTGCCTAAATGGGGTTGATGTTATTTTTGGAACGCACTTACAGGCACAGATGCCTTTAGGTGAAATTGGTTATCGGACAGGCCCTCTCCAAGCAGCACCTGATCGTTTTGATATAACAATTCAGGGTAAAGGCGGACATGGCGCTGCTCCGCATGAAACAAAGGATAGTATTGTAATTGGAGGACAGCTAATAGGAAATCTACAACAAATAGTTAGCCGGAAAGTAGATCCATTAGAATCTGCTGTTGTCTCTGTTTGTGCTTTTGAAGCAAAAAATCCTTACAATGTTATTGCAGATACAGCTACTTTAACTGGTACAGTTCGAACATTTAAAGAAGAGATTCGGAATTTTATAGAAAAAGAAATTGAAAGAGTCGTTAAGGGAACATGTATTGTGTCCGATGCAACCTATGACTATAAATATATGAGAGGATATCCGACGACAGTTAACCACAAGGAAGAAACTGAATTCGTTGCGAAATTGGCTCACTCAGTACCTGGTGTTGAATCTGTTAAAGAAACCCCACCTATTATGGGTGGTGAAGACTTTTCCTATTATTTAGAAAAAGTAAAAGGAACTTTCTTTTTCACAGGAGCAAAAAGTCCTGATTGGGAACAAGCCTATCCACACCATCATCCAAAGTTTGACATCGATGAACGCTCGTTATTAATCGCTGCAAAAACTCTTGGAGTAGCGACATTACAATACATGAAGAATAGTGCAAAGACTTTATCATCACAACAAGTATAAAAAATAGTGAAATTTAGGGGCCAATTTGTATTTGGCCCCTAAATCAAGACCAAAAATGAAAAGGGATGATAAAGATGACAACTGAAACACAAAAACTTTGGAAAGATTGGCGAGTACATGCCACCGTCTTAGCTATCGTATTACTGTCTGAAACGATTGGCACACACCAAATTCCGTTAGGACCAGGAGTTATTTTATTATTGCCAATGCTTTATGCAGTTATAATTGGAATTTCATTATTCTTCACACCACTTGTTAAGGAAAAGCAATCAAAAAGTGCTGAATCACTTGTATTTATATCGGTTACATTACTTATTGCGAAGTTTGGGGTACAAGCAGGGCCAGCCTTGCCTCTGTTAATTGAAGCAGGACCTGCACTACTACTTCAAGAAATAGGAAATCTCGGCACCATTTTTCTGGCCCTTCCAGTCGCAGTTTTACTAGGATTGAAACGAGAATCTATCGGAATGACACACTCTATTGGACGTGAGCCAAATGTCGCTTTAATTACTGATAAATACGGTTTTTCCTCACCAGAGGGCCGTGGAGTTATGGCTGTATACATATTTGGTACCGTTTTTGGCGCTATTTTTATGGGATTAATATCTGGATTGTTAGCAACTGTTACGCCCATTCATCCATTATCCTTTGCTATGGCAACAGGAATAGGAAGTGGAAGTATGGCAGCTGCTGCATTAGGTCCTCTAGTTACGGCGTTTCCAGAAATGAAAGATCAAATTATTGCTTTTTCAGGTGCAAGTAATCTTGCAACATCTGTAACAGGTTTATATGTGAGTATTTTTGTTGCTTTGCCGTTAACAGAAAAACTGTATGGATGGATGACAAGAAGAAAAAGTAAAAATATGAAATCGAATGTGGGGGTGTAACCAATGTTAAAGAACATCCAAGAATGGGTATTAGTTTTAGGGATTATCGGAGTTGTGGTGTTAATTGGAAATTATATTGGCTATGATATACTCCCAATTACTGCATTACCAGGAATGGTTATATTAATCCTTATTTCTTTAGCTGGCCTGGTTATCGGTAAACTAGTCCCACTCAAAATCCCAAGTATAGCTTACATTGGAATATTAGGTTTTATACTTACTGTTCCTAGCATGCCTGGATCAGATCAAATTGTAAAGTGGACTGCAGATGTCAGTCTTTTAGCAATAGCTACACCCATTTTAGCCTATGCTGGGATAGGTATTGGCCGTTCATGGACAGACTTTGCTAAACTAGGTTGGAAAACAATTGTTGTTGGAATGTGTGTATTACTTGGGACCTTTTTGGGTTCTGCAATTATTGCTGAAATTGTTCTGCGCTTTCAAGGGATTATTTGATTTGAGGGTGAATTGAATATATCATCAAATAAACTAGTTTCTTGGAATGAAATGGAAGGCGTTCATGGCATGTTGATTCTAAATGATATTGTAAGTGCGCCCATGAACTTTCATAAACTTTTACTAACGTCCGGAACGAAATCCCTACTACTTATCTCCATCTTCTTTTCAACAACTAGTTAAAGAAGTTGGTTTTGTTCAACGTACAAGTAAATATCAAGCACAAGAATTAATTGTTTTATGTATATGGCTTAGCCAACAGGTCGCGAGTACACCACTCACACAATTGTGTAGCTGACTCGAAGCATCTACAGGTGTCCTCATAAGTCCCGAAGGGCTTAATCAACGATTTAATGATTCAGCCGTACAGTTTCTTCAACAAGGACTAGCTAACCTTCTAACATGTTGACTAAACACCACTGCCTTCGCATAGTAAGCACCGTTATCGTACGGAGCGGCATAATCAAGCTAACGGGAGCGTTGTATTATAAGGTCGACCAGTAAAAATTACTGGTTGACCTTTTTTAAATAGAATCTATTATATCAGTAGCTAGGGTAGAACGTACGGGTGCGTGGGACATGATCCCGTGAACTAAACTGTCTGCCCCCTACTTGTAGAAACATGTTTCTAGTTGGGACGTAGATCTCGTATAACAAGCGAAGCTATGACACTACATGGAGGACTAGGGGTACTGGTAAGTAAGTAGAGGAGGAAAAAACATTCTATTAGTAATTTGAATTCAATATATTAAACATCCTAATGATTTTTGGATAAAATAACCTATTTTTAATTATATAGTCTGCGCAAAAATCAGAATATTTCGTATAATATAATTATATTTGGTACGGACATCATGATGTGTATGAAGCTTTTTCAACAACATTTAGTAGGGGGGTCTCTTTCTAGTTGTTTACATGAAATATTTCTTAGAACATCATCGGTGTATATGGCATAAATCAAGGGGTGTTATGGAAAGGAAATTTAATCAGAAAAGGGGTTTTTTCTTGAAAAGAAATTTGTTTATCTCTCCCTAGTTTTTGTGCTTGCATTAGTAGGCTTTTCTTCAGGTACACTTCCAAACCATCTTGACCCTCTTGCACCTGACACTGTTTACTTTAACGGAAAAGTTATCACCATGGACAAAGATGCTACTATTGCCGAAGCGGTAGCAGTCAAGGAAGGAAAAATCATTGCTGTTAGTTCAAATAAGGAAATTCGCAAGTTAAAGGGACGGCACACGAAAGTCGTTGATTTAAAGAATAAAGTGTTATTGCCGGGATTCTTTGTGGTTGCTTAAAAGAGTGATTACAAAAACATTCCCATGCTAATAAGTACTTTTCAACTGGATCTTTTCCTTTTTCAATATAAACAGCTACCTCATCTGTGTAGCATTTCAAGAATTTCATTGAAGCGAAAAAAATCAAATGGTGTTCCCCTACTCTAATAGGTAGAAAATTATAAGATTATGAGAATACTGATGTAATATATATGGTTCTAGAAACCTTGTTGGTTCTTGTTGCATAAGATTAACAGCATAAAGGTCGTTTTTATCATTTATTATTCTGGTGATAAATCAAAGCTGATGAAAAGACTGCAATTATTAAAAACGATGCTTAAAGATTAGCTTCGTTTCCTTGCTCAATCATTGAAGTACATATGGGTTAACTAATGTATAAACAAAATGCTAACATTTTGCTATCGCAATCAAGTGAAAAAAGATAAAAAAACCATAAAGATATTACACACTCTCACTTAACGGGCGGCATGATGTATGATTTAAAGCCAAAAAAGTCCCACCAGTCACTTCGTACGATAACATAGTATCCTCTTTAAATATAGGGGGAGGGTTGATTTGTTTGCTATCTTTTTAACATAACGACTGCTATATCAAATATATATTATAATTATTTTAAAGAGAATCGTTAGCAAGTAAATTTATAAGAAACAGTAGCTGACTTAGATTTCTACTTTAATGGGAAATCAAGGGTTTTTATTTAAAAACCCAGAAAAACCCCCTTATAACACAAGGGGGTTTTTGGTGGTATATTGGGGAAAAACAAAAATATTGCCACCAATTACATCTGTTTAAAAAAAGGCCAATTATATCTACGATGGCAGCAAGAAAAAGTAAAAAGACTTGCTGACATTATTAATGCTATCTAACAATATTCGGATTTGTAAAGATATCACTACTATCATCACTATTTGATGAGAATTCGGAAATGATAGCTCCTTCAGGTCCGGATTTAAACCAATGGTTCGTATCAGTAGGGATGGTGTATTGGTCGCCTGGATAGAGAATGATTTCCCTTTGAGCTGTGTAGTATTCGGCATGTTTTGCCGGGGGTTTTGTTGAAATTTGACCTTCTCCTTCCACATATAGGTATACCATCCCTGAGCGACATCTGAATGTTTCTTGTTTTCCATCTTCACCGTTAATCCTTCGTGGATGACGATGTTCAGGGCAGGTCTGATTAGGTAGCATCACTAATTCTTTAGCACAATAGCGCTCATTATTTATATAGACAACTAATTGTAATCCTTCTTCATAAATGTTGCCTAAGCCCATATCTGTTACTTCTATGTTTGCTTTTTCCTCTTCATTCAGTACGATACCCGACTTATTAAGATAAGTTAACACTTGAGATTCGACATTTTTCATTTCGTAACCCTCCGTAAAGGTGGAATTTACTTCAGTGTGGGATTTTACTGCCCGTTAAGAGTGGGATAAATCTACTTTTTTGATGGAATTTAAAAGATGCAAATTAAATGCCTTGCGAGCTTCAATAATACAAATAGGGTAAATTATATTTGGATTCCATCGTTCCATACTTTATCTTTTGTTTAGATTTTGAGATGTATATTACTTGGGTTTTCGTTGGTCATAACCATTAAGACTTATCCTTTCAATCTATTCAAATTAATACTTTTTCTATTTCAGAAAGGGTGCTTGCCTGTATGAATCTTTCAAATACTACTTTATGAATGGATAAAGAGAATATTTCAGTTAATAGTTCATTTAATTGATTCCTATCTTTAAAAGCGATAACAATTTCTAAATTTGAATCAGTTGTAGTGACACCCTTTATGATATTGATACCCACAGCCGTTTCATTAACTACTTTTTGATCTATAAGAAAAACGGAAAATTGATTGTTTATTTTAGTTTCTGTAACAATCTTTTTATCAAGAAACCCTTTATAAAATGTAGTTCCATCTATCATTTTAGCTAGTATCTCTTTAAAGGAGTGTTCGTTTTCTAATCTCTTTGGTTGAATCAATATATAGCTTGGATGTAGGTGTTTTTTTAACAGAGGAAATGACATAATTCTAGTCTCTTTTGTTATACCATCTTCAATAAACCTCTCTTTAATATGCTTCACATCTGCATCATTGAGTAACGTCGATACATATGCGACAGGAAGGCTATTTTGTTTAAGTTTAACCGTTGAAATAATTAAATCAATGTCATCCAAGTTCGAAAAACGGTCCAGCCAGCTTGCCGATATCACATCAACAATCTCCCATTCAGGAAATGAACGGTTTATACGGTTCTTTAACAAGTGGGAGGTTCCTATTCCTGTTGAGCAAACTAAGATTACTCGTATTTTTTTAATTTTTTGTTCAATAGCTGCTTGGAAATGGACCAGTAAATAACTAATTTCATCTTGACTAATATAATTTAATTGATGAGCTTGCATAATAGGTAGAATTCCAAGTCTTACTAAAACAAATACGGAAGAGTATTCTTTGTAGAGCTCTTCTAAAAGAGGATTCTTTATGGCAATTTGGTACTTTACTCTATTCAGCATTGGCTTTAAATGGATGATTAATCCTTCATAAAGCTGACGATCATCTGTCAAATCCAAATTTATGATATTGGAAATAGTTTGAATTAATTCCTTTGCTATTATTCTTGAGTCTAAATCTGCTTTACTTAATAAATTCGTAGTATCAAGATTCAATGATGTAATGCATACGCCGGAAGAAATAAGATATTGATAAATAAAATAAATCTCTTCTTCAGGCAATGTTAACTCAAACAGTTTCGCAATTTGTTCTGCCATTTCTTTTGCTATGGAATATACTTTTTGATCGGTTATTGTTAAATTGTAAGTTACATCTTCTTGGTAAATGATTTTGCCTTTTTTCAGACGTTTAATACAAATTAGTAAATGAGTAAACATGTTTATGTAATAGGGATCGCCAATTAAATATCCTAAACGAGATTCTGTTTCCTCTAAAATCTGTATAATAATCTCGACATTTTTATGACCAAAATGATTTACTAATTCACTTAATGTTGCTTTTTCAATTCTGGATTCGATTTCATCTTCTATTTTTGGTTCTTCATTAATCAGCTCATTAATGAGGTATACCATTGCTTTACGAATATCTCCTTCTCGTCCGATCAATCGAGTACCATTCTTGTTTTTTTCCAACTTAAGGTTAAAAGGTTGTATCCATTCTTCAATGACTTTTAAATCATTTACAATGGAAGTGCTACTAATAAAATAGGCTTCAGAAAGTTTGTTAATAGAGGTTTCTCGAGGAGAATCATATAGTAAATTCGTTAAAATTTTCATTCTTCTTGATTCCACTGAAAGGCTACAAGCGACACTTTTATTCAATAAAGAAATTTCTTCGCTAAGTTTTAGCATTTGATCATCTGTTAAAACTAAAGATATACCTACGCCTGGTCTTTTCTCCAAATGGATATCTCTCTCTTTTAAATCTTCTTCGAGTACTTTTAAATCTCTATATATAGTTTTTTCGGATAATTGCATATGTTTAGAGATTTCTTTTACTGGAACATATTCTTTCTTACTAATCAGATAGTTCAATATTTCCCTGTTCCTATTTGGTAACGCTTTCATTAAAGAGCGCCTCCTGTCCTTTCATACAACAAATAATACCAGTCTTAATAAAATTGAAGAATACCAAACTGTGTCCACATCATTAAAGACATTTTATTATTCTTTATAAATCGATGATGAACCCTTGTAAGAGATTCAAGAGGTCTGGGTATCCGCTTGATTACTCATTCTCGAAAGAGTATATATCTAGTAATCAAGTAAAACCTATATCAATTATATGTATAGCCTGATTGTGGTGCAAGAAATATAGAGAATTTTCACATACAGATGCTATCATTCCAAAAAGAATGTCTATTGGTTAAAAAAGTAAGCAGAATTCAAGTGAGAGTATTATGAACTTGAATTCACTTTACATATGAAACTTTGATACCGTATCGATTGATTTCTTTAATTGTGTCCAGATGTGTTATGGACTCTTTAGGGTATTAATATGTCCTGAATGATACGGACATATTTTAGTATGTTCCAATATTTTGGATGATGCTATGATTTGAGTAAGAAAGGGGGGCGCCTCTTAAAGAAAGCGCTTTAAATACGAGTTATTAACTAGTGAAATTTCTATTGATTGTGTTCCAGCAAAAGAATTAAGGTGAGAATACAACTCATTAGGGTTGGAAGAAGCAAGAACTCAAATAGATGATAAGAAGGAGAATTTACAATGGACATTACTAAGATTATTAATGAAAATCTAATTGATTTAAACCTTAAATCAAAAACAAAAGATGAAGCGATTTGGGAACTTGCCAAATTATTAGAAAAAGACGGCGCATTATCTTCAAAAGAAGAATTTATAAAAGATGTCTATTTAAGAGAGGCCGAAGGACAAACAGGATTAGAAAATCATATTGCTATTCCTCATGGTAAATCAGCAGCCGTATTAAAAACATCCCTGGCTATTGGACGTACTGAAAATGCCATTGAATGGGAAACGCTAGATGGCAAACCTGTTCACTGTATTATTCTATTTTCGGTCAGGCTTGTTGATCAGAATACGACTCACATCAAGTTGTTGTCTCAAGTAGCTAGTACACTCGCTGACGAGGAAATTGTAGAACGTTTGTTAACTGAGCCAGAACCAGCTGACATTATAAATTTATTTGCTCATAGAGAAAGTATTTCATAACGATTTGATGATATGTTCGGTCAGCATACCATTCAATTTAAGCTCATTTCAAATGAAAAAAATAATGGGAGGGATTTATATGAAAATTGTTGGGGTTGCTGCATGTACAGCAGGAGTTGCACACACGTATATTGCCAAGGAGAAATTAATTAGAGGTGCGAAAGCTCGTGGGCACGAAGTGAAAGTTGAAACTCAAGGGACAATCGGAACAGAAAATAAGTTGACAAAAGAAGAAATTGCTGCTGCTGATGTTGTTATTTTAGCAGTTGATATAAAAATCGGTGGTGAGGAACGATTTAAAGGCAAGCCAGTTATCAGAGTTAAAACAGAAACAGTCATTAAATCACCTATTAAATTTATAGAAAAAGTAGAACAATCATTAGGTGTATCACCATTAATGGGAGGTTGATCTATGCACACTAAAGCTAATAATACCGCTTCAGCAATTAAAGGACATTTACTGACAGGTATTTCATATATGATACCCTTAATCGTTGCATCTGGGCTGTGTATAGCGCTAGGACAAATTTTAGGCGGGATGAATGTTAGTGAAGCAGAAGGTACGATTCCATATATGATTAATCAAATTGGCGGTTGGGGAATGGGATTAGTTGTCCCTGTTATCTGCGCAGCAATTGCATATTCTATTTCTGATCGCCCCGGGATTGTACCAGGATTGATTGTTGGTTTTATTTGTGCACAGATAAATGCAGGCTTTATTGGTGGTATGTTGGGGGGGTTTTTGGTTGGTTATGTCGTTATTGGCATTAAATATTACGTGAAATTGCCAAAATCGATGCAAGGGTTAATGCCCATTTTAGTTATTCCTTTTTTTACAACGTTGATTTGCGGTCTGTGTATTTTCCTTATTATCGGTCAACCAATTGTATGGTTGCAAGATAGTTTGACGGACATGCTTGAATCAATGCAGGGAGGTTCAAAATTTATGTTAGGAGCTATCTTGGGGATGATGGCTACCTTTGATTTTGGCGGACCAGTCAATAAAACAATGTCACTTTTTGCGGATGGAATGTTGGTCCAAGGTATCTATGGACCAGAGGCTGTCAAGTTTGTGGGCTCAATCATACCACCATTAGGTATTACATTATCTTATTTTATTACAAAAAACAAATATACACAATCGGAAAAAGAAGCGTTAAAAGCAGCATTTCCAATGGGGATTTGTATGATCACTGAAGGTGTTATTCCAATTGCAGCGCGAGATCTAATTCGTGTAGTTACTTCTTGTGTCATTGGCTCCGCTATTGCTGGAGGACTTATTATGATTTGGGGTGTAGAAGCTCCAGTACCTCACGGTGGCTTGTTTGTGGTTCCACTGTTTACCCATCCGTGGTTGTTCTGCCTATCGTTAATAATAGGTTCTGTCATTTGCGGTGTAGCTTTATCATTAATGAAAAAGCCGGTAACTGAAGCGGATGAAGATTTTGATGACACCGAAGATGATAACGTATCTTATGATGACATTGTATTTAAAGTAGAGTAATTGTTTGTTTACTAATTTGAAAGCGCTTTGTTTACTGCAGGGATAGAGTATTAATCATTATAACGATTAAATATTTTCCATAGGCTATTTATGAAAGGTGTGATGCCAAAACTTGATTATAGAATTCTAAAACGCAGGTAAAAATAGTTTAGTAGTTTTAACAGAGAATAATATTAAAAACTAAAGGAGATGGATAGATTATGTTAATCACAATGAAAGAGTTACTTACAGTTGCTAAAGAAAATAAATTTGCGGTAGGAGCATTTAATGTTGCGGATAGCACATTCTTAAGAGCGGTAGTTGAGGAAGCAGAAAAGGTAAATTCACCAGCTATTATAGCTATTCATCCATCTGAATTAGAGTTTTTAACTGACGAGTTTTTCTCATATGCAAAGCAACGCGCTTATGTAAGTAACGTACCTTTTGTGCTTCATTTAGATCATGGTGGTTCAATTGAAGACATCATGCGAGCTATTAAATGTGGCTTCACTTCAGTAATGATTGATGGGTCATTGTTACCTTATGAAGAAAATGTAGAGTTAACAAAGCAAGTAGTAAAACTTGCACATGGTGTTGGAGTTTCTGTAGAAGGGGAGCTTGGCACTATTGGGCAAACAGGTAACTCAATTGAAGGAGGAGTTACTACTGTCACTTACACTGATCCTGCACAAGCAGAAGATTTTGTGGCACGAACAGGCGTAGATACACTAGCTGTTGCGATTGGTACAGCTCATGGCATATACCCAAAAGATGTTAAACCAGAACTACAAATGGATATTTTGAAAGAAATTAATCAACTCGTTGACATTCCATTGGTTCTCCATGGTGGTTCTGCTAACCCAGATAGTGAGGTTTCTGAATCTGTACAGTTAGGCGTATGTAAAGTTAATATTTCAAGTGATATGAAGTTCTCTTATTTTAAAAAGGCTCGTGAAATTTTAAGCACTACAGAATTGTGGGATCCAAATGCAATTTATCCTGAATGTATTGTAGAAGCCCAAAAAGTGATTAACCATAAGATGAAACTATTTAATTCTATCGGAAAAGCTGGTTTATATAAAGAATTACGTAATGAACAACGTAAGGCTGAAAGTGTTAGTCTATACTAATATTTTCACAAGATAGGAGCTGTTATATAAAATGATGTACTAAATTTGACATGGTTAAGAGATAATCATGTTCGATTTTCTAAAAAAAAAGCGGATGACGTATCCCCCCAACATAGGGGGGTGATGCCATCCGCATATGTAGATCTTTAAGGATAGATTCAAGATGCCTGGGACATCATTTGTAAGTGCACTTTAAGAAAAGAAGATGATGTCGAATAATCAAGTTATTTGACTACAAGTCTTATCTTTGACTTTTTACCTTTCCTTTCTAGCAATTTAGGGTAAAAGGTAGACTAAATTATTTGAAGGGAAGGGTTTTAACATGCGATTACAAGGAAAGAAAATTGTCAGTCTAGTGCATGGTGAATTTGAAGATTTAGAGCTTTGGTATCCGATTCTTAGACTCAAGGAAGAAGGAGCAATTGTCCATCTTGTTGGAGAAGAAGCAAATGAAAAATATATTGGAAAATACGGTTTACCTGCTCAGTCCGAACTAGCGTATCGAGATATAAAGCCAGAGGAATATGACGCAATCCTAGTCCCAGGAGGCTGGGCACCTGATAAAATACGACGGTTTCCTGAAGTGATTTCATTGATTCAACATATGGAAGAAAATGAAAAACCTATTGGGCAAATCTGCCATGCGGGCTGGGTGTTAATATCTGCTAAAATTTTACAGGGAAAAAAAGTAACCAGTACACCGGGAATTAAAGATGATATGGAAAATGCAGGTGCCATATGGTATGACGAACCAGTTGTGACCGACGGACATCTTGTATCAAGTCGTCGCCCTCCAGATCTTCCAGACTATTTAAGAGAATTTATCAATGTTTTGGAACAAAAAGTGATTTCATGAAGAGGTTCTGTAAGGATGGCTTGTAAGAAATATGTGTTTGGGATTGATCTTGGCACAACGTTCTGAATAGACATTTTAGTCATTCAGGAAGGAGAAGTCAAACCAAAGGTAACGAAGGAGTATCCGCTAATTCATGAACCGGGATACAGCGAACAAGACCCTGAACAATTGGTTATTCAGACGTTTCAGGCATTAAGCGAGCTTGTCAAATTATCCATTTTTCCTTCTTCTGATATCGAATGACCGAGCTTTACTAGAAAAATGTATAATTTTATTGGATTGTAAAGATAAGGTGATCAGACCTTTGATTCTATGGAATGATACACGCTAGACCTAACAATGTCTAAAAATAAAAAAGCCAAATAGGCAGTCGTCTCCTGGACATCACAAAAAACCAGCGTTAGTAGGACTCAACCTTCCTAAATTAATGTGGGTTCAGGAGAATTAGAATAGATTTTAGAAATATTAGTGTTTTCTTATCCGAAGGATTATCTCATTTTCGCTTAATTAAATAGATAGCCAATAAATATTAAGGTGCAGCAGGCACTCATCTGTTGAAAATGTGAACAAATGTAAGAAGTTATATCAACCTATTAGTTACCTTTTAATTAACAGAATATTCCGATATAAGTCTTGGCGGATTTAATTTCTACGTATTAACTGTTTTACTGTTTTTGGGTGAACACATGCAATTGCAAAATGATGTGTGGTGATAATGCTAACTCATTTCTCGTGGTTAATTCTGGATATAAGACTCAAAGATTCTTGATTCTTAGACAGTAGTCTGGTGATGGGTTGCTTTAGATTTTTAAAATTAATCACACTAGACATAATTTGTGCGGCATAAGTGCCTTAATTATGGGGCGAAAAAGGGTGGTAGGAAAACTATGAATTTAGGTGCGATAGAAGCAGGTGGAACAAAATTCGTATATGCAGTTGGAGATGAACAAGGGAAAATCATCGATCGAGTTTCAATTCCGACAACGACCCCGAAAGAAACGATGAACAATGTTATTGATTTTTTTCGAGGGTATTCAATATCGGGCATTGGCCTCGGTTCTTTTGGGCCTGTTGATTTACATGTAGAAAGTCCACTTTATGGTCATATTACTATGACGCCGAAAGTCGCATGGCGAAATTATGATGTTCTAGGCGAATTGAAGAAGCATTTTCCTATCCCCATCGGATTTGATACCGATGTAAATGCAGCTGCTTATGGGGAAAAGATCTGGGGAGCCGCTAAGGATGTAGACAGCTGTATTTATATGACGGTCGGAACAGGTATTGGAGTGGGTGCAATTGTAGGAGGGAAGTTGCTCCACGGACTTATTCATCCTGAAATGGGCCATATTTTGGTACGCAGACATCCATTAGATCAGTATGAAGGAAAATGTCCATACCATAAAGATTGCTTAGAAGGCCTTGCCTCTGGTCCAGCAATTTCTGAAAGATGGGGGAAGGCTGGTTTGGAACTTCATAATCGAGCTGAAGTTTGGGAAATGGAAGCCTTTTATTTAGCGCAAGCATTGGTAAATTACTTGTTAATCTTATCACCCAAAAAAATAATCCTAGGAGGAGGCGTAATGATGCAGGAGCAGTTGTTTCCTCTAATACAGAATAAAGTTAAAGAGTTAATCAATGGGTACATTCATCATTCTGCCATTCTATTAGACATTGAGGAATATATAGTACCTGCAAGATTAGGTCAAAACGCAGGAATCAGTGGTGCTCTGGCTCTTGCTATCAAAGCAATTAATACAGATTTAAAGGCATTGAAAAATTTTTAAAAGGAGCCTTTTTATTTATGAATAAACCATTATTTCTAAAGCCGGTTTTTCAAGAGCGGATATGGGGAGGCACTGCTTTAAGAGATAAATTTAATTACGAAATTTCAACGGAACATACTGGAGAGAGCTGGGCTATTTCTGGTCATCCAAATGGTCAGAGTGTTGTTAAAGGTGGTCCTTATAGTGGGAAAACTATCAGGGATTTATGGAAATCCAATCATGATATTTTTGGAAACTACCCGTCGGACGTATTTCCATTGTTAACAAAGGTGCTTGATGCAAACAAAGATTTATCTGTTCAGGTTCATCCGAATGATGACTATGCAAAAGTTAACGAAAATGGAGAATTTGGAAAAACAGAGTGCTGGTATATTATCGATTGTAAAGAAGATGCAGAGCTAGTTTTCGGACATACTGCTCAAACTAAAGATGAATTCATTCGGCAAATAGATGCAGAAAACTGGAACGAGCTCCTTCAACGAGTGAAAATCAAGCCGGGTGACTTCTTTTATGTTCCCAGTGGAACGATTCATGCACTGTGTGAAGGGACACTCGTCTTAGAAATACAGCAAAATTCAGATACGACATACAGAGTATATGATTACGACCGTACAGATCAAAGCGGAAATAAGCGGGAATTGCATTTGAAAAAGGCAATCGAAGTTACAGCAGTTCCTCATTCCAATGTTGAAATAGAGTTGAAATATGAAGTGAAACCCGGTGCTAAGTTAACCACATTTGTAGAAGCAGAATATTTTTCTGTTTATAAATGGGATATTAACGGAAAATCTACCTTTGTTCAGGATAAATCATTTATGCTCTTTAGTATTCTAAGTGGAGAAGGAACTATTAAGGTTGGAAATGAAAGTTATACAATTAGAAAAGGAGATCATTTTATCATGCCTTCTAATATCGGCGAATTCATTCTAGAAGGAACGATGGAGATTATTGTATCGCACCCATAACAGCTAATCCTTATGATTATTAATCCCGCTCGTAAATGTCCACTTTTTTTTAACACATAAAGTTTATCTTAAAGATCCTTTTTTCATTATCGTGACTTATCAAAGGGGTAAAGCTGATTTTGAAGCAATGAGGTAAAAATTCATCTATATGCAAATCTCAGTTATTAAAAGCACATAATAGACATTTCAAGTCTAATATCTCTAATTTAGATTTTTAAATCGGCTTCTTAAGCAAACAGGTGCTTTACTTCAATTTGGAGTTGCTTTGGCAGCTCTTTTTAGTATAGAGCTAACGGGGGAGTTAAGTATAATAACAAGCATCAAATTGAAAACTATGCATGTAAACTCAAATAGAAATAAGCTAGTCAAACTGAATTTGCTTTTTATACGTCTATTAGTTGTAGTTATTCTAATTCTAAGCACTCTATTATAGTTCAAGCTAAAAAAATCCAATATTATCCCGAAAGTATAACTCTTTACGAAATCAAGAAGAAAGTTGTTTTTTACATAGAAGAAACTCGTCAAAAAAGTAGACGTTGCTGTTTTGAACAAAGGTTATATGTTGTCCCATAATAGTTTCTTCATCAAGTTTACAGTGAGCATGTATAGTTTAGCACAATATTTTTTTTTGATTTTCGTAATGTCTTTCAAGGTTGGAAAGGTTCGACTAGAAAAGATATGAGTCATTTTTGAGTTTCGCTGTAGAAAATCTATAATAATCTTCCTGTACGGTCATGCACTATGTGACTACTCCTATAGGAGCTCATACGGTATTAAGTCGGGAGTTTAAAGTGAAATTGGAAATGGATCATACAGAAACGAAAAAAGTTCAGGTCCCAAGCTGAAATTGCGTAATAGTTTGATAGAAATGGAAGGACAGAAATGACATGGATAATGGACTACGTTTAGAACTACTTAAACATTATAATCGAAAAGATGTGCATAATATTTTTGACCCATACAGTCCTTTTACATCAGGTTCAAGTTGAAAAGATGCAAGTTTTGAATAATTTCTCGCATCTCTTCAGCTTCTTTTTTTTATTTACAGTTTGTAGCCTCGAGTAAGATTGAGAAAATTAGAAACGGTCCTTCTTTTTAGCAAATTGCCTCCTAGTAATTCTTGACCGGTGTTTCTTCAATGGAAACAGGGGGGGAACAGGTCCAATTTCTGAACAGATTATATTACAAAACGTTAAACCAATAGCACAAAAATAAATACATATTGGGGTTCCACAACCCATCTGGCACAAACTAAAAAATTGTTCACAGATATCGCAAGGGTTGTTTGCTCTTAAAGGTGAGCATTTACAGTTACAATTTACGGACACTTTGAACTGCCCAACTAGGTTCATTTCTACTATCTAACAATTGAAAAACACCTCGATTAATAAGCTTGTACTACATTATATTCTTGAATGAATGAAGTTCTTGGATATTTTATTAGCCTTTTTTATTAAGGCTATGTTAAAGGAAAAGGTTTATTTATAGCAAAATGGTACAGTCACACCAACCCTACATCTGATCGAATTATTTTCATCTCAACTGGATATTTATGTTGAACTAAGAATAAGTTTGTGAGAGTTTAGACTTAAACTAACGGCGCAGGTTTGTTTAACAAGTAATGTATAATTAATCATTGTGAGGGGAATTTTTATGTTAAAGGTAAAACCTTTGGAAAATAGAGATTATGAACTTACTGTTATTCTTCCAACATTTGCTTCAACGTGCACTGCTGAAAAAACATTTCCCGATGTTGTTCTAACAGCTGCAATTTCAGAGGGAGACCATGAATTTGAAACAATTGTAGCTGTAGCACATCCGCATCCTCATGAAGATATAGAAAATTGCTTGGTCGTTGCTCCGTGTGGTATGTGTCGTGAGTTAATAAGTGATTATGGAAAAGATACCGATGTAATTTTTCCTTATAAAGGCGAATTAGTGAAATGTAATGAAATGGAGTTGTTACCGGAAAAATACACAAGTGATATAGAATGATTAGTTCTTAGTCAAAGACTAGTAAATAATTTGTGAATAAATGTACTTAAACTAAACGGGTGCTTTAGTAAAAGAAGGACATTAAAATACAATGAGCTTGGAGATACATTTCCCAGCTCATTTTTTTGTTCATTTTTTACTTTAACATTCAATTTTTTATGGACAGCTAACGATGAGTGACTTTTTAAGATGAAGGTCGCTTTTTTTTATTCCTTAAGAAAGATAGTGAAATAATGTACTTAAACTATAGGGTGCTATAGTTCAAGAAGCTAAAGGCAGCAATTATTAATATTATTTTGTTCTTCCACCAATCGGGCGCGTTAGTTGAAGATGGAGTTGCGATGGCAGCTCTTTATTCTTGCTGATCAACTTACGAATAGGTAAAAGGACCACACATATTAGACATATCAAAAATGTGTGGTCCTTTTAATATCAAAGGTTAAACTTACCTTACCTAAATATAACATGTGATCATTTGCAAATCTGGATATTTTAAATTTGCTTTCTATACACATTCAATTATTTCTCTTTTTGTATGTCTTCCCAAGGTTCAAACAAAAAGGGAATTCCAATCATGTACTAATGATGTATAAGGTATTTATTCCCTTCATTAATTGATTTCTTTATGTAAAGTAGATTAAACTTTTCAGTATGGGACAGAAAGTTTATTATTAAGTTAATACCTAGTAAAAGCAAGCCTCTTAAGAGTTGTAGTTTTTTAGTAGGAATCCCAATCACAAGGCAAGGTGTGTGAAGCAAATGGAAATTAACGATACAGATAAAAAAATTTTAGAGATATTAATGCAAAATGGTCGAACTTCGTATTCGGATATAGGAAAAGAACTAAATCTATCACGCAATGTTGTACGTGATCGTGTGCAGCAACTAATGGAAAAGGGTGTTATTGAAAAAATCAGCGCTGTTATCAACTCTGAAGCTGTAGGTAAAAAAGTATCAGCCTTTTTTGAAGTGGATTGTGAACCTGCAGACTTAGTGAAAGTAGCAGAAAAACTAGCTAATAATCCAAGTGTTGCAAGCTGTTACCAAATGACAGGACCTAGTACATTACATATGCACGTTTTAGTTGAAGACTTTGCTTCCTTGGAATTCTTTATCAATAATGAACTATACGGGATAGAAGGTATTTCTCGAGTAGAAAGTCATATTTTACTACGCCGTTTCAAAAGTAGATCAGGATTAAAACTATAATAAACTCCTTATAATCGGGGAGTTTATTTTTTTTATATAATTTTACTGAAAATTAGAACTTTTGTAAAAATATGTTTTACTATTCCGGAAAATAGTATATAATCATTTTTAAATCGTGCAATTGTTATTAAATGAATCCAGTTTAATTAACAAACGCTAGAAAATAACGTTTTTTTCGTTCGTTTGGTTATTCTGCCGCTTGAAAATGAGTGCATATTACATTTAAAGGGAGAGGGATTATTATGGCTTTACAGTTAGATCCACATTATTCACCTTATACATCACAACGAAATGTAGTATATGCCAAGAATGGAATGGTCGCTACGTCTCAGCCTTTAGCCGCACAAGCAGGGTTAGATATTTTGAAAAAAGGCGGAAATGCGATTGATGCAGCCATTGCAACAGCTGCTTGTTTGACAGTAGTGGAGCCTACCTCAAACGGAATTGGGGGAGACGCTTTTGCACTTGTTTGGACTAAAGGACAATTACACGGACTAAATGCAAGCGGTCCAGCACCTATGAATATCTCCATCGAGAAGGTAAAAGAAGATGGACATGAAAGTATGCCAAAGTACGGCTGGCTGCCGGTAACTGTACCAGGTGCTCCGGCTGCTTGGGTAGAATTATCAAAACGTTTTGGCCGACTACCGCTACTAGAAGTTATGAAGCCAGCAATTGAATATGCCGCAAACGGATTTCCTGTTTCACCAACGCTAGGTCGCTTTTGGAAAAAGGCATTTGAACAATACAAATTGGAATGTACAGGAGCAGAGTTCGAAGCTTGGTTTGAGACCTTTGCTCCTAAGGAACGAGCACCTGAAGTCGGAGAAATATGGTCGTCTCTTGACCACGCTGACACACTAGAAGAAATCGCAAGAACAAACGGAGAAAGCTTTTACAAAGGGGCACTTGCAGAAAAAATTGCAGCAGCTTCTGCGACTTATGGGGGCTATTTAACAAAAAATGATTTAGGAAACTTTAAACCAGAATGGGTTGATCCCATTAAGGTAAACTATCGCGGCTATGATGTTTGGGAAATCCCACCAAATGGACAAGGTATCGTAGCTCTTATGGCACTAAACACACTAAAAGGATTTGATTTTACAGCAAAAGAAGAAACAAACACATACCACAAACAAATCGAAGCAATGAAACTTGCTTATACTTGCGGCAAGCAATACATTACAGACCCTAAGCATATGGGTCTAACTGCAGAAGAGCTATTAAGTACTTCGTATGGCCAGCAGCATCAAGCACAGATTGGAAGTGAAGCATGCATGCCAGTTCCAGGTGTACCGCCACGCGGAGGAACAGTGTACCTTGCAACAGCAGACGGAGAGGGCAACATGGTATCGTTTATCCAAAGTAATTACATGGGCTTCGGTTCTGCGGTTGTTGTACCAGGAACAGGAATTGCATTACAAAACCGAGGACATGATTTCAGCCTTGATCCTACTCATTATAACTGCCTTAAGGGCGGTAAGAAAACGTACCATACGATTATTCCAGGATTTTTAACGAAGGATAATCAACCTGTGGGACCATTTGGTGTAATGGGAGGATATATGCAACCGCAAGGGCATGTTCAAGTAATTATGAATACAATAGATTTTCACTTACATCCTCAAGCAGCTTTAGATGCACCAAGATGGCAGTGGAAAAACGAAAAAACTGTAGAAATAGAAAAAACATTCCCATCCCACATTGCAGAAGAATTAGTACGAAAAGGACATGATATTAAAGTGTCGGTAGACTCAGGCTCGTTTGGACGAGGTCAAATTATATGGCGAAACCCTGAAACGGGTGTACTGATTGGTGGCACAGAATCAAGGACAGATGGAGCAATTGCTAGTTGGTAATCCACAGAAAGGATTGATTCCATGAAACAACTAGACATTTTTATCGCGTTTTTTCGCAGCAGCATGCTTGGATATGGTGGGGGGCCTACAACGATTCCTCTCGTTCAAAAAGAGGTAGTAGAGCGGTTTAAATGGATGAACAATGAGGAATTTGGCGATGTGTTAGCGATTGGAAATACGTTACCTGGTCCAATCGCAACAAAGATGGCAGGCTACATCGGATTTCGTATTGGTGGTGTACTTGGAATGATAAACGCCATTTTTTCCACCATTTTACCAACTATCATTTTAATGATTATATTACTCAGTACATTAATTGTGTTCAAAGATTTGAAATGGGTTCAAGGTATGACAAAGGCAGTTGTACCGGTAGTAGCAGTGATGCTTGGAGTCTTAACATGGGAATTCGTACAGAGTTCTATTAAAGGACTCAAGTGGTTTTTTACTACATTGCACATCATCGCCGCATTAGTACTTATCGAATACTTCGGTATTCATCCCGGTTTTTTAATAGGAGCTCTATTAGTTATTGCTGTAGTAAAACCTACCAATACGTTGGAGAAAAAGAAAAGGCAGAAGGGACTATCAGCATGATAATTTATTTGCATGTCTTTTGGGTCTTTTTCATCACTAATATTTTAGGATATGGCGGAGGACCAGCAACCATCCCTCTCATTCAGAAAGAAGTAGTAGAGCATTATAAATGGATGACCTCCCAAGAATTTAATGAAGCTTTAGCGATGGGGAATGCCCTGCCCGGTCCGATTGCAACAAAGATGGCAGGCTACATCGGATTTCAAGAAGGTGGATACCTTGGCTCATTCCTGGCAGTATTTGCATCAGTTGCTCCGTCTCTTATACTCATGCTAACTCTAATGGGACTTCTGTATAAATTTAGAGCTTCTCCGCAAGTTAAACGCATGACGCTTTACGTCAAACCGACAATTGCGGTGCTTCTTGGAGTGATGGCATTTCAATCATTCTATGAATCTTATTTTCAAATAGGAATAGGACACATTCTATTCTTAGGAATAGGCAGTTATTTATTAATACAAAAAGTGAAAGTACACCCTGGATTAGTAGTATTTGCTTCACTCATATATGGTGCAATCAATTTGTAGTGTAAACACTCTGTAGAGTCTCTATTAGAGGCTCTATAGAGTACACAATAGTGTGTGTTTATAAACCCAACTACTTAATTCACAGATGAGCATCACATTTTATATTCGGAATTTCCAAAAAATAAAGCGCTTTCTTTTTCGGATTTACGATAAAAAATACAGCCATATTGATCTTAATTAAAATTAATAGAGTTTAGGTGCTTCCTTTACTAAGTTGATTCATGTATTGAACTTATATCATTTTATTATCAAAAAAGGATGTGTTTTCTGTTATGAAATTAAAATGGATTGTTCTAGCTTTTTTGTCCGTTCTTTACTTGATTAACTTTACCGATAAGGCGATTATAGGGTACGCAGCTATTCCTATTATGGAAGATTTGGATCTTAATTATAGTCAATGGGGTATAGTTGGAAGCAGCTTCTTTTGGTTCTTTTCAATAATGTCTATAATTGGAGCTGCATTGTCAGATCGAATTGGAACGGGTAAAATGCTCGCTTTCATGGCTATTGGTTTGACAATAGTGCAGTTTGGAGCATTGACTATTTACGGATTACCAATGCTAATTTTGTCTCGTGTCCTGCTAGGTGCTATTGAAGGACCGTTTCATGCAACTGCTATTAGCCATATAAGCAAACATTTCGTTCCTGAACAGCGAGGGCTTGCGATTTCTATTATGAATACAGGTAGCATGATTGCTAAATTTATGGTTCCTCTTCTCATTTACATGATTGGAATTTATGGTTGGAGAATGGTATTGGTTTCTTTAGGAGTATTAAGTATGGTTTGGGCAGTTCTGTGGCTATTTACTTTAAAAGGGGAAAATGGGAGAAATATAGTGAAGAGTGAATCTACCTTAGTTTCCGAGAAAGTAAAATGGTCAGAGATATATCCACTTTTTCTATCTTCTACTTTTATCTTTACTTGCCTTGCTCTTTTCATGGCTTACTGGATTCTTACATGGTCGTTTATATGGATGCCGACCTACCTTGTTAAAATTGTCCATTTAACACAAACTCAGATGGGCTATGCAGTCATGTTCATAGGCCTTGGTTCTGCTCTTGGTGGTATGCTTATCTCATTTATATCAGATCTGTTACTCAAAAAAACAAAAAATCTTCGACAATCCCGTGTGCTTGTGGCTGGACCATCACTAATATTAGCTTCTGTATGTTTTTATTCTACAACATTTGTCCAAAGTACAATTGGAGCAATTATTGCCTTATTTTTGGGAATGGCGTTTGTAAATGGTATGTTTCCACTTGCACCCCAGATTGTGAATCACTTACTTCCTGAACGAAGAGGATTAATGTCAGGTGTTTTACTAGGGATTGCAAACTTGTCAGGAATTATTGGTCCAGCTGTAATTGGTTTTGTTGTCCAATCTGCAGGCGATAACATTAGGATCGGTTTTAATTACTCTGTTCTATTGACTGCCACTTTATTATTAATTGCCAGTCTTATTTTCTGCATTTTTACAAAACCTGATAGTCACACGAAAAAATCACCATTATCTACTGATGTTGTAAATTTATAGAAATAAAAACAGGTGGGAAAACTAAACACCGACCTCTCCGTATACCGTGTGTACCTTCTGGTATACGCTGGTTCAATTAAGTCAAATCCAGAATAAAATATCTTTCATAGACGCTTTAGTGCCCTTGACGATTCCAATAGGAATTATCGAGGGTTTTTGTGTAGGTTTCTGGTGTAAAACCTTCAAAACAAGGGCAATTAAACTTTAAACCTGAACATACTGATACTAATCTAAAAGAGATGTGGATCGATACGCCATTGAAAGAAAATAATTTGTTTAAGTGGATGCATTATCAGCCTAAAAATATATTCATCTGACTGTTAGATGGTACTTACAGTAATGGGATTCCGATTTCGGTCGAACTGACAGGGACATAGAAAATGATGGATTAGGGGAAAAGTAAAGATTGTTATAAGTGAGGTTCTCTATATAAAAAATCAGGAAATTGTTTTTAAAAATGCCACACCCCTTAATAAAAAAAATTAAACGGAAATCCATTCTATATATTTTTGAATGGGTTTTCTTTATCCTTATTACACTCTCTTAGTTAGATAAATATATCTCACGAATTATGAGAGGCGATATAAAAGGTATTTGATTATCCAAGAATGAAAGTTATTAAATCAAAAAAACGCATCAAGTTTAGAAGATGGAATAACCAATTTCTTCGTAAAAGTACACTTTTATGCAAAATTAAAAGTCCTTAATAGAAGTAAAAGGGTTCTAGTGTAAAACTCACTCGTTAGAAACAAAGTGTGGTTTCCTTTAAATTGCTAGCTTATGAAGATAATCCAAACTCCATTAAAGGGCGCATTAATTGAACAACGAATTTTTTATTTTATTGTAGTAAATCTTAATGTTGTTGTAGTAAATGAGGTCATATGTAGTACAAAGAAGGGCAGATAAAGCAAATTTTATCTATCCCTCTAACCGTATATAACCATGATTGGAAACTCATATACTATGTCCGGAAAATGAGCAAGTTCAAAGAGCACCCTTGATGCACCTGAATTATTTCACTTCAACATCAAGACCCGATACATCTTTCGCGATGATAGGACTTGCAAATTATTTATTGTTTAAAATTGAAATTTCAACTTTGTCATAAACGTTTTCTCAAATTTTTTATGCTTAGGATAATAAAAAGAAAAGGCAAGTATAAAACAAGAAAGCTCACGCTGTATGGATTGATTAATTTATTTAATATATCTAAGGCTTCGAAATCAAAAAGAAATATATTGATAAGTAGTATGATTATGGACATTGCCCACAAGGGATACTTTTGCTGGACATTGAATAAGCGCTTGACCCCCCTGCTGGCAGCCCACAAAGGAATGACCATGTTGGGTATGATAACAAGGGCCCACCAAGAAACTGTTATGTATTCGAACCGTTGAATAAAGGGCAATTCAATAATACTGGACAAAGTTAGTGTTGGCCATAGGGTAAGGACCAACAAACTCTGTGAATAAAAGGCTTTTGAAACAAAATAAATAAATAAGATCAATAACGTAGTGGCTAAGGCTCCTCCATGAGCATACTTTTGTGTTTTTTCAGCATTTTTGATGAATGGATAAAACATCAAAATCATTTCAAAACCAAGCATTGATAATGAAGTAGTTCTAGTTCCTTTCATTATTTCCAATAATGTATGATTAAAAATAGGAAGAAGATCAGTGAAATAAGCGAATTTTAAAGTATATAAAGGTATAAATAAAAGCCAGTATGAAGCTATTAAAGATAAAAAGGTAATACCCGTAACTGAACGGAATCCTCCCGAAATTATATAATAAATCAGGATTAGGAAAACCAAAGCAAACATCCAAGAGGGGACCTCGTCAAACATCCAAACATGTAAGATATTTATATAGCCGATTATGATCGTCATGCCAAGGACAAAAAAGTAAAGAATGAATAAGAGACTGAAGAAATTCCCCATCCATTTACCAAATGCATGATTATTAGCGGAAATGATATCACCAGGAACCATACTGAAAATCTTATATATAACCCAAATTAAAATATGAACAATTAATCCGGCTAAGATGATGGAAATCCAGCCATCGGTGCCAGTTACCTTAGCTAAATCTCTTTGAAAACTCAACACGCCTAATCCTATTTGCATGGAATGCACTAAAAAAAACACATAGAATGGCGATACCTTATACTTGTCATTAACAATAGTTTGGTTCATAAAGGTCCCTCATTTGTATCACTCATATATTTATAATCTGGCTTTTACAAGTGAAATCTATTCAAAAAGAATATAAACGTTCAGTACACAGTTCGAATAAACCATATGGAAAAAATGAATTGTCATATTGTAGCGCATTCATAATAAAAACCCCAAATAGGGGCTAATGTTAATATCAGAACGACTTTGGTGGGCAACAAAGATATGGTGGACATGAATTGTTTGGAACTCCACAAAAAATGTGTTCGATACAATACTCATTCACTACTGATTGAGTATGAGGGAAATAATGTTTGAAAGGGTTCACATGCTTATTGACTGTTTTAGTATGTGATGGATGAACCATAGGTATCACCGCGAGACATTAGTATTAACAAATTGTTTGGTTGGTGAAATTTGAGGTGGCTCATACTGAGCCGGCAAAGTTTGTGGTGGACAACCAGGTCCCATCAGTTATTATACATGTCTACACCTCTCATTATAAAAAAATTAGGTCAATTAGAGATTCTGAAATGTTATGAAAAGTGTACTAGTTTGAATGCCCTCTTCAATCCTGGTTAATATGCATAAATGTGCTACCATGTCACAAAAAAAGTAACTATCCGAGTGCTAGAATAGTTACTTTCGGAGAGGAGATATATATAAAGAGTGGAACAATATTCCGGAGGTTTAGGTTCCAATGAAACCCAACTTGTTACCTACCAAAAGAAAAATGTTTTGCGAAATACTTTAATCTTAATCTTAGTCTTAATTTCAATTTCTTTTTTACTTTTTTTGCTCATTTTTCCCTCACCTACCTATATGACATAAAATATTTTATGAATGTTGGACAAGTTATGACACGGCATGATTATGAAGCATACGACAGAAACCATTGAGTTAAGAGTCTTAACTTTACATTCAAAATGCAGTAGTCAAAAGGAGGTTCCGACGAAATGGGATATTCCGAGAAGAACAAGAAACTTCATTCGTTTTTGACAATAGTACGGGTAAGTGTACTGTTTACTCTACTGTGCCTTACACATTCGAAAACTCTCTAATTTAGCAGAGTGATTCATCATAGAATCCGAGGGTGATCGACCGATAGAGGGAACAAGCAGCTGAAAGGTTTTCTAAGGCAAGAAACGCCTTATAAATAAAGAAAAACAAAACTATAAACCCAATCGGAACGAAAGGGAGCCAATAACATGACAACAGCTAAGTTGAACGTATTATTTAGAAAAATTCAAAAGGATGATATATACGAAGTTCTTATGTTCCAAGTTCAAGGGGATGAATTACCGCATGCTAATGAAATTTTAAAAATGCGAGGATTCACTATGATGCTGAAAGATGAAAGAAAGTGAGAATCAGTCTATTCATTATTTACATAAAAATAAAGAAAAACGTCCCTGTTTAGTAAAAGTGCAGGGATTAATTTGATCTTAAACACAAATAACCCCGTTCAAGTAATTATGAACGGGGTTAAATATTTCCTTATGATATACTAATTTTACTCTAATCCCGCATGATCTTTTTCAATTTGACTACTTGTAGATAAAGCATTGTAATGTTGATATAAATAACCTGAAATGACATGCAATAATGTGTGGTACCGCATATTCTGAAACCGCCAAGACCAGTCAATCTGCATCTCTACTGTTTGATAAATGTCCTGTAATGGACGTTCAAGTTCATGTATAATTTCTTCATCTATTTTTTTTACTGTTAATATATTATAGGTTTTATCACCTTGTTTAAAGTAATCCCTCGGTCACAAGGCTGTCCACCGCCACCTGGATAAAAAATCGTTTGATTAAACACAACAAATTGTTCTTTTATTGAAACAATATTTGCCGTACATTCTTTTATATAACTATTCTCTGCATATAACTCTATCGTTGCCATTTTTTTCTCCTGTAGTCGCCTTAATATCTTCTACTAGCATTTCAACATGTTCTTTTTTCGTTGACCAACTAGTACAAAATCTCATAGCACTGTGTGTAGCATCGACTTTTTCCCAGAAGGAAAATGAATACTTTTTGCCTAATTGCAAAATTACATCATCCGGCAAAATGGGAAACTGCTGATTTGATGTAGAATCATATCGTAATGAAAATCCATTTTCAACAAATGCATCTCGAATCTTGATTGCCATTTCCACGGCATGATTAGAAATTTCATAGTATAACCCATCTTCAAATAAAGTTTCAAACTGGATCCCCAAAAGTCTTCCCTTAGCCAATAATCCTCCCTTTTGCTTGATAATATATCGGAAATCCTTTTTCAGGGCATCATTTATGATGACTACTGCTTCACCAAACATCGCACCAACTTTAGTTCCGCCAATATAGAATACATCACATAGACTTGCAATATCTGCCAAGGTTAAATCGCTATCCATTGAAGCCAAACCATATCCTAATCTAGCGCCATCCATTACCAATGGCAAACGACATTCCCGGCAAACTTTACTTAATGCTTCCAATTCGACTTTACTATATGTCGTTCCATTTTCTGTAGGGTTAGAAATGTAAACCAATCCTGGCTGTACCATATGCTCATGAGTGACATCATTCCAATGCGCATCATATAAATCTTTCACCTGTGCTGCTTGGATTTTCCCATCGTCACTCGGTAAAGTAAGTATTTTATGACCCGTTGCTTCAATTGCGCCAGATTCATGTGCGGCTATATGACCAGTAATTGCTGAAACTGCACCTTGATGTGGGCGCAAAATGGAAGCGATAATAGTTGTATTCGTTTGTGTTCCTCCTACTAAAAAGTGTATATCTGCATTCGGGGCATCACACTCTTTTCTAATGTAGGCCCTCGCTTTTTCACAGTGTTCATCCACTCCATATCCGGGTGTTTGTTCTTCATTGGTTTCTATTAATCGTTCCAGAATTCGCTTATGAGCACCTTCTGTATAATCATTTTCAAATCGTATCATCCTGTAATTCCTCCAAACTATCCAATTTCTTCTGAATGAACATCATAGAAGCATGGATTTCTTTAATTTCTTTTTCTGATAATCCTCTAAATAAATTCATTACTTGTTCATTAGATTTTTCATTAATCTGGTTAAAAATAGTGATTCCTTTAGGAGTTAATCGAATCAGACTAGTTCTGCTATCCAAGGTCGAATTTTCCTTGATGACTAGTCCATCTTTACTTAGCTTGGCAATTATTCTACTCATATAGCTACGATCAATTTTCAGTTTATCAACTAGATCATTTGCTATACACTGCTCCAATAAACCGATTTCTAAAAGTACCCTTGCCTCTGTGAAAGAATATCCGGTATCCAATATATGCTTATCAAATAAACCAAGTATATTGGTATAAAATCTATTGAATTTCCGAATATCTGCAATAGTATTATTATTTATATTCATTGGAAGCTCCTTTTTAGTGGACTGTATCAACTAAAACTTTAGTTTAATTAGTGGACTTTGTCAACTTTTTTTAATGAAGGATAAATCGTTATATACTATCCCTCCATTTTCAATTTCTTCGATTTCAAATGTGGGACTTGTCCATGCCATATTTTTGATAATGCATACAGTAATAATATGTTCATTTTTTATAACTTAAAATAAACGTGGAATGGAGAATCTTGATGGCCAATGGATGTAACCAGAATCCGATAGGGGATTGTTCGGAAGCTGAAGGAATGAATACAACTGCTAATGGGACAGCCTCACATGCAGAAGGAATGAATACAATTGCCAACGGGTCTGCTTCCCATGCAGAAGGAAGTACTACAACTTCAGGTGGGAACGCTACACACACGGAAGGGTTTAATACAGAAACAACAGCTGATACGGCACATGCAGAGGGATCTACTACGACAGCAAGCGGTATAGCTTCCCACGCGGAGGGGTATCTAACTACCGCCAGTGCAAATACTTCCCATGCGGAAGGAAGTGTAACAATTGCGACGGGAAACTCTTCCCATGCGGAGGGGTTCCAGACTGCGGCGATTGCTGATACGGCACATGCAGAGGGATCTACTACGACAGCAAGCGGGGTTGCTTCCCATGCGGAAGGTTTTGCGACGAATGCAAGTGGAGTCCAATCGCATGCAGAGGGAAATAATACAACAGCAGCTGGAGCTAATTCGCATACAGAAGGATTGAATACACAAACAACGATTAGCGGTGTTAATGCGCACGCAGAAGGAGAAGGGAATACGGCTAGTGGCAGGGCCTCCCATGCGGAAGGAGGTGGAGTAGATCAAATAGGTAATCCAGCACCTACCTTAGCAAGTGGGGATGGTGCTCACGCAGAAGGCATAGGGACAACCGCTAGTGGACCTGCTGCACACGCAGAAGGATTCAATACATCTGCAAGTGGTTCTGTTGCCCATGCCGAAGGAGTTGGTACAATCTCCAGTGGTTCTGTTGCTTCCCATGCGGAAGGAGTCAATACAACTGCTAGTGGATTTGCTGCTCATGCCGAAGGGTTAGGCACAATTGCCAGTGGAAATTCTTCTCATGCCCAAGGGGAGGGCTCTATCTCCAGTGGGCTACGATCTCACGCGGAAGGACAAAGTACAACCGCAAGTGGGGAAGCTTCTCATGCCGAGGGTAGCAATACAAACGCTACTGCAACGGATTCCCATGCAGAAGGATTTCAGACTACCGCCAGTGGATTTGCGTCACATGCCGAAGGCAATACAACTCTAGCACAAGGTGAAAGTGCTCATGCGGAAGGATCCTCTACTATTGCAAGTGGAATAGTTTCCCATGCCGAAGGAATTAGAACAACTGCAAGCGGGGATGCCACTCATGCGGAAGGTTTTGAAAGCATAGCAAATGGATTTGCGTCCCATGCCGAAGGCCAGTCAAGAGCTTTTGGGTCGACGTCCCATGCGGAAGGCGCTTCGCTAGCTAATGGAGGAGTTTCTCATAGTGAAGGTTTGTTTACAACTGCCAATGGAGACCAATCGCATGCAGAGGGAAATAATACAACAGCAGCCGGAGCTAATTCGCACACAGAAGGATTAAATACGCAAACAACGATCAGCGGTGTTAACGCGCACGCAGAAGGAGAAGGAAATACGTCAAGTGGCAGGGCCTCTCACACAGAAGGCGGTGGTGTGGACCTACTTGGTAATCCTGCTCCCAATTTTGCTAGTGGACAGAGTTCACATGCTGAGGGAATCGGAACAACTGCAAGTGGGTTTGCTGCTCATGCGGAAGGGGGAACCGAAGATATTACGTCCCTGTCTGGTCCGCAAGCTATGGGGGATTTCTCTCATGCAGAGGGTAATAGCACCTCGGCCAGTGCAGAAGCAGCCCATGCAGAAGGAAACTTAAGCATCGCAAACGGAATTGCCTCCCATGCAGAGGGAAGCGGAACTTTGGCTATGGGAGATTTCTCTCATGCAGAGGGTAATAGCACCTCGGCCAGTGCAGAAGCAGCTCATGCGGAAGGAAGTTCAACACAGGCCTTAGGCCCAGCATCGCATGCGGAAGGAACGAATACAATTGCGAATGTCCAAAATGCACATGCAGAGGGAAATGGAACTTTCGCTTTTGGTGTGAATTCTCATGCAGAAGGATCGAGCACCAATGCAAGTGGGTTCGCTGCTCATGCAGAAGGTAACGGATCCACTGCAAGCGGAGATCATTCACATGCGGAGGGAGAAAATACGGTTGCTTCTCAAACAGCGGCCCATGCAGAGGGAGGAGGAAGTACTGCGAGTGGAATTGCTTCCCATGCAGAGGGAACAAATACGAATGCTTTTGGGATATCCTCTCATGCGGAAGGCCAAGGGACGCAAGCCAACGGAGCAATTTCTCATGCAGAAGGGAGTCAGACACAAGCACAGGCTCCTTTCTCCCATTCAGAGGGTCTAAATACGGTCGCAGCTCAAACTGGTTCTCATATTATGGGGCAAAATGGGACCACACGCTTCCCTTTTTCCTGGCATTTGGCAAACGGTCTTGCTGTTGGGCCAACGTTAAATTCCGCTGTAATCGAAGGGGCGACAGGAAATCTCTACCTGGACGGTGTTGTGTTGTCTCCTGCTGCAGCCGATTATGCTGAAATGTTTGAAACGGTTGATCGAAACCCAATTGATGTTGGCTACTTTGTTACTTTCGATGGTGCAGGTGATAAAATACGGAAAGCGAATGATGCAGATCAGTATATTCTCGGGGTAGTGAGTGCAACTCCAGCAATGATTGCGGATGCAAGTGATTTGCGCTGGCACAACCTCTTCGAAAAAGATGAATGGGGCAGGATTCAATACCATGAGGTGGTTGTACCTGAAATGAAAAATGCTGATGGAACAGTGGTACAACCAGAGTTTACAAAAACTGAACCAATATTAAATCCTGAATGGGACGCTTCAAAAGAATATACCCCACGTTTGCAAAGACCTGAATGGGTTCCTGTTGGTCTTTTGGGAAAACTTCTGGTTCGGGATGACGGTACATGTCAGCCGAATGGATATTGTAAACCTAATAATGAAGGGCTTGCAACAGCAGCAGATCATGGATACAGGGTGATGAAGCGTACGGGACCTAATCAAATATTAGTGATGCTTAACTCTATTCCTTCAATAAAAGAGATTGATATTGTTGACAAGTTAGAAAATCTAGCAAAATTAAAAGTACAAGGATTTCTAACAGATGAGGAGTTTCAAACGCAAAAACTAAAATTATTATCGTTATAAAAGCCTGCCCTATAAAAAAACAGCCTGTTCACATGAACATGGCTGTTTTTTTAAGTAAATCAAAGTTAGGTCTAATATTTTTAACTATTACCGTAATATCATTATCATCGTTAGATTCCACTTGATCGATTCGGAAATCCTCACTAGCAACATATCTACCTTTTATCTGCTGAACCCAATCGAATGCCGTAATGGCTGCTCTCCAGCTAACGCACCCATCATGACAAAGTTAAATCCTTTTATTTATATTTTTTAAGTTTTTCTTCATTAGATGGGATACTCGTAGATTTTCTTGATTAGAAGTGTTTTCTAGATGCTTGATAATTAATTCTTGACGTTCCACAGGATGATTTTGACTTAATTTAGCTTTCGCTTCAATTTTTGTGATTATTATTTTGAATGCTACAATCCCTTTACTCATTCCTTCGATAAAATTGGAATCTACATCATTTAATTTGTATAGGCTATCTGTTCCTTCATATTTGTTTACCATGTCATTTAATGAATCGAATATTACTTTTGGATCTTCAACAATCTCAATCTTTCCATATACATGGATAGACACATAATTCCAGGTAGGAACTGCCATCGTTGTTTCATACCAAGACGGAGATATATAACAGTGAGGACCCTGAAAAACCACAAGAACTTGTTGGTTTTCTATATCCTTCCATTGTTCATTTGGGCGAGCAAAATGACCATATAGAGCACTTTCATCTTTATTTAATGTGAGTGGAAGATGGGTTGCGTACGGTTCTCCATTGTGCTGAGAAAATAAAGTGGCAAAGCTGTTCTTTTCGATAAAATCATAAATCATTTCTTCATCATTGAGTTGAAAATGTTTAGGAATATGCATCATGTTTCCTCCTATTTACTTGTTTTTTCTTTCATTCATCGCTTATATAAGATATTCTACGATGCGAATTGACATTTAAAAAGGTACAATTATATAAAAATAGACATGTCAAAGGTGATTGTAAATGAAAAATACCATTTTTGCGTTTAAGGATGAATCTCCCAAATACAAACAAATATACGAGCAATTTAAATTATTTATAGAGCGAGGTGACATACCAGCAGGTGATCCATTGCCCTCCATTCGCCACCTTGCCGACTCCCTTCAAGTAAGCCGCAATACGACATTAATGGCATATGAACAGCTTGTAGCTGAAGGCTATATACGTGGAGAAGGTCGAAAAGGGTATTTTGCAAATGCATTAGAGCCACTTTTATTTCAAGATGCTTTAGTCCCACGTCATAAACAAACAAAGTCGGTGACACCGGTCCTGATTGATTTCCGAGCAGGAGCCGTAGATCAAACCAATTTCCCCTTGAAAATTTGGAGGAGAATAGCAAATCGAGTGTTAACATTAGAGGAGAGCTTTCGATATGGAGAACCCTTTGGTGAGGTATGCTTGCGTGAACAAATCGCCACATATTTACTCCAATCTCGTGGGGTGAAAACAGATGCAAATTCGATTATCATCGGCAGTAGTACCCAACAAATGTTGATTCATCTTGGACAAATCCTGATGGGTGATTTCCCAAGCATTGTCGTAGAGGACCCAGGGTATGATGGAGCTAGGGAAGCTTTTCAATTCCATCATTTTACTCTGGAAACATTACCAGTTTATGAAACAGGTGCTGATCTTTCAAAATTAGAACAAGTGAAGTCACAATTAATCTATGTAACACCCTCCCATCAAAGTCCAATTGGAGTAAGTATGTCCATTCAACAAAGGCAAATGCTTATTCATTGGGCTAACAAGATGCAAGGATATATTATCGAAGACGATTATGATAGTGAATTTCGCTATACGCAACAACCATTTCCAGCACTTTCTTCCATTGATTCAACAAGAGTTATTTACCTAGGGAATTTCTCAAAGTCCTTTCTTCCAGGACTACGTCTAAGTTATATGGTGCTGCCAGAGCTACTTATAAACCGTTATAAAGATCAATTTCTTCATTTCGAGAGTACCACTTCTCTTCTTAGCCAGCTTACAATGGCTAAATTTATGGAAGAAGGAGAATGGAATCGCCATATTAAACGTATGCGTCTTGTTTATAAGCGAAAAATGCAGTGCATTGTTTCCGAATTAAAAAAATACTTCAAACAAAATATATCCATTATTGGGGAGCAGTCTGGTTTGTACTTATTAGTTAAGATACGTTTGAATCGTTCAGAAGAATGGCTAATTGAACGTGCTTCCTTTTTTGGAGTTAAAGTGTATCCTACCTCCATTTACTTCATTAAAAATCATTCTGATGAAACAGTTCTTAAATTTGGTTTTAGTAATCTTACTTGCGATGAAATCCAGTTAGGCGTGAAGCTTTTAAAAGAGGCTTGGTCATAAAAAGCACCCCGTCCGTTAGTTGATTCCAAAGAAAACGTACTTGTTCATCACAAAAACTTTGAAATAACAGCAGATTGAAGTGGAATTTGATGATGATATAGTGAAGGTCTCGTTTTTAGTTAATCGAATAAAAAGATGCACTGCAAACAGTAATATTTTAAAAGGCTGTTCGCAGTGCTTTTTTTAAGACCATCCCCATATTCAAACAATCCCGATTATTACAGTAATAAACAATATAGAAAGAAATAAGGGCATTAATGCAATAGAATATTTCAATTGCAACACGGTGAAGTGGCCTTATAGGTCGGCTGGCTTTACCATGTGCAATAAATGCAAAGTAAAAACAGCTACTTTCATTTGGAGGTGAAAAATAGTTATATTTGCATCTGAGTGCTTTTTCTTTTGGACATAGAAGGTGATGGAGAATCGATTGAATAATGCCTGGGCAATAGGGGTGTGCAAATGAAATAAGAAAATCGCTCATCTGTTGAACCTACAATTGCAGAAGGAATTAACACAGAAGATGAATTGAAAAGGGATTTTACAAAAGAAGAGATAGACAAAGGCGATTACACAGAAGTAACCACTTTGTCTTTGGATGAAAAAGGTGATTTCAAGAGTTAGGACTTTTGGATTTACTTAACCAGGTCTCTAAATTAACGTTATTTTCATAGTAAAATTCACTTATGTTTAGCTCTCAATCGTGTTAATTTCCTCTTGTGAGTTTTTATTGCTGTTTCTTTACCTTTTAGGCTTTTAGTAATTACTCCATCGCTTTCTACAACAACCAAATTATTGGTTCCGTCTTGATAATTCTTATAGCTAATATACATAATTACCATCCTCTCTTCATACAGCAATGATAAAATGTTTCATTTTCATTCTTCTAAAATAATTATAGGATATGTTTTTTAAGCCTGTGTTAAAAAACAACAAAGATTGCGAAAACAACATTGAAAGCTAAAGCTCATTCATCTGTAAAGATTTTTGATTTTATGAGTGTGTAACTAAGCCAAGTGTTTCCAACATTACGGTTAAGAATAATAAAGGAAAGTCAGATTCAGTAATAGTCAAAGGATTGAAAAAAAGTGATGTTGTAAAACTATATACATCCTCCGGGAAGTATCTATCAAGTAAAAAGTCCACTTCCTCCTCTGCAACCATCACGGTTAATCAGTTAAGTAAGGGTTCAGGTTCCGTTTATGTAACAGTAACACGCCCTGGAATGAATGAAAGCGACAAAGTGAAGAAGACATACAAAGCAGAATAGTATAGTAAAACTAGTACTGGATAAAAAGAAAAGAGGATTAGCGGCTGACAATAGGCTAAATGAAGGCAAAGAGTCGGCAGAAAATTCGTGTTTCATGGGTAATAGAGAAAAGAGGCGACACTCAAATTAGGAGTGTCGTCTTTTAGTATACAAAAAGGGAGTGTATTCATATGTGGAACTGAGTGGGAAATGGAGATAATAAAAAGAGCTGGAATCAAAAAAACATTGCTAGCCATCACAATCCACCTTTTAAAGCTTTAAATAAGGCGTGATTTTTTTTATTTCTACACCTTATCTTTTTAATTACTGAATTATTTTTCAAGGTTGCTCGAGGTATGTCCCATGATCTTTCATTAATAAAGAAGGTATAAACCCCTTGTTTGGAGAATATTTTGACAAAAGGGGGTTGTATAATTGCGGAATAATATTGAAATGGATTTATCAAAAGAGGATATTTTAAAAATGATTGTTCAACACCTGGGTGTATTCCCTTTAACTAGTCTAGGGGCTATTAGAGAAGTGATTAGAAGTTCTTTGAAACAGCGTGGGTTTATTAGAGGGGTAACCGAACATTTAAGTGCTGCGACTATACCATATAATCGAAAAATAACTGAAGAAGATATTCGTTTAATAAATGATTGCATATATGACCTTTTATATAGCCGCGTTATCACACCAGGTATTAATGATGATAATCAGGATTTACCTTGGATTCGTGTATCAGATAAAGAAAAACTTAAAAATATATGTATTTAACAAATTATCGATAGACTTGATCAGACTGTAGGCACTAGGAGTCTATCAGAAGGTACGAGACTCCTGCGGGAAAAGCGCGTCTAGGGGAGAATCCTTTAGGCGCAAGAAGAGGGCGGACCGCCAGCGGAAAGCGAGTGCCCTACGTTCCAATCAACGTTTACATTGTAAAATCCATAAAAAAACAGTAGGCAAACTCAATTTTCATCGAGTTTGCCTACTGTCTGGGGGAGAGCACATAATAATATGTGCTCTTTTGTTATCTCTAAGTGATAGCTTAAGTACAGTTCTGCATATTCTCACTAAAATTGAATGGTGAATGACGTTTCATTTGTTCCTCACTAATTGAGGATGCTTTTTAAAGAAGTTACAATAGATTCCTGTCTAACAATATTCCCATTTGTTCTGCCACGACTTGAGGTGGATCAGGTATACCTTTCGTGAAATAAGATTCCACTACACCTACGACAGCTGATCCAAAGAATGTAAGAATAACATCTTTACTTAATCCTTGATTTGTTCCTTCTGATATATTCACATCGCCCTTTAATTCTTCAATGACAAATTCCAGGAACTGACTCCGAAAAGTAGAAGCTCCTTTACTCTTTAACATCGTCGAAAAGAATAAATAATTACTTTCAAAGTATTCAAACCAAATAATATTCCCATCTTTAAAATCCATTTCGGACGCGGATTGGCAGAGTTTTCTTAGTTCGTTAATATGTTCTTCAATGAGTTTATCCAGTAAATCAAACTTATCCATGTAGTGATGATAAATGGTTCTTCGGCCAACATTCGCCCTGTCAGATATATCCTGTATCGTAATTTGATCGAAATTATTTTCAGACATTAGTTCAATAAAAGCTTTTTTTATGGCTTCTTGAGATTTGAGTATTCTTCTATCCACCCTAGACATTGTGAGAGTCACCAAACTTTCATAAAGATAATTACACAATTTTATTAAAATTGAGCAATAAGGCACAAATTGTGATTATTTGATTATTGCAGACATCAAGTTTTCATTTTATATTATACACAGATGTGCGATATCGTATCAATGTGTATTTACTATCGGGGCATTATATTTATACACATCAGCATAAGAAAATAGTGAATTGAAAAAGAAAGAAGGGATAAAATGTCAAATCCAAATGACCTTACTCCTGCACAGAAAATGATCGGAGAGTTTGCTCCCAAACTTGTACAATTAAACGATGATGTTTTATTTGCGGATGTATGGGAGCGTAAGGAGCTTTCTCCTCGTGAACGTAGTTTAATAACTGTATCTTCTTTAATAACTGGTGGAAATACAGAACAACTAGGTTTTCATTTCAATAAAGCAAAAGAAAATGGCCTTACTGAAGAAGAACTTATTGAAGTCATTACCCATCTTGCTTTTTATGCTGGTTGGCCAAAAGCGATGTCAGCCATAACGGTGGCTAAAGAATTGTTTTCGGAAGAAAAGTAAAAATAATGTTTAAAAAGTAGTTATAAAGAAAGGATGTTTTGTGTGTCTAATATTAAAGATAAAGTTGTCATTATTACGGGTGCTTCTAGTGGTATTGGAGAAGCTGCTGCAAAAGAACTTTCATCTAAAGGTGCGAAGCTAGTATTAGCTGCTCGTCGTGAAGACCGATTGTCGAAATTGCAAGAAGAGCTTCAAAAGAATGGCGGACAAGCTATCTATAAAGTGACGGATGTGACTGCCCATGAGCAATTGGAAGAGTTAGCCGAGTACGCTCTTAAAGAGTTTGGTAAAATCGATGTACTAGTTAATAATGCAGGAGTCATGCCACAATCATTTATGTTCAAGAAAAAAATCGAAGAATGGAATATGATGATCGATGTGAATATTAAAGGGGTTCTTTATGGTATTGCTGCCGTTTTACCTACCATGCGGGAACAGAAATCTGGACACATCATTAATCTTTCTTCCATTGCTGGGCATCATGTCTTTGCTGGTGGATCAGTATATTGTGGTACCAAACATGCAGTGAGAGCAATCACTGAAGGTTTACGTCAAGAAGAAGCAATTAGTGGTACAAATATCCGTACAACAAATATCTCTCCAGGAGCCGTGAGCACGGAATTGACAGAGGGTATCACGGATGTAGAGATAAAACAGGCCTATGATGAATTGTACAAAGGCGCAATTGAACCAGAAAGTATTGCACGTGCGATTGCTTTCGCGATTGAAGAACCTGCAGATGTTGCCATTAATGAAATGATTATTAGACCTACAAAACAACAGGCATAATAGGTGATCATGTTTTGGAAATGAATTGCACAAGAGCGAGAACATCGTCCTAAATACAAAAGTATTGGCCAATATATGTGATGTCATTGGGAAAGTCTTGCTTGAGGAAATTTTGAACACTCTACATCACATTCAGAGAAGGTAAAAGGTTTAACAAAAGATGAAACTGCTGTAATCATCACACATATTTCGCTCTAGGCAGGTTGGCTCAAAGCTTGGTTTACATGTAACATCGCAAAAAAATCTATAAACATTAAAAGAAAGTAGGTTTTATATATGGCATATGAAGAATTAAGCAATAGCACAATCTTTCCAATGGGAGAAAAAGTTGAAGCAAACTTTATCGGGGATGCATACTTACAAATGGTGTTTACAGATAAAACACCACTCAATACTTCAATCGGGAATGTAACCTTCGCTCCTGGTGCTCGCAATAACTGGCACTCTCATAAAATTGGGCAAGTTTTGTTAGTTACTGGTGGTGAGGGTTGGTTTCAAGTAGAAGGAAAACCAGCTAAATTACTCAAAACGGGGGACGTTGTGAATATTCCGCCGCATGTAAAACATTGGCATGGTGCAACAAAAGACAGTTGGTTTGTACACTTAGCAATGACACCGGGAGAAACGGAATGGTTAGAACCTGTTGATGATGAAACGTTTAATAAATTATAAAGGAACGATGCAGCGAGTCAATTGACTTGATGCGTTATTCCTTTATAAAAGTGGAAGTACTTAATCATTCAAGTGAAGAACTTGGTTAATTTTTAACAGAATGAAATAATCACACCCACGCAGCATTAGATATTCTTATATGTTCTGGGTAAACCTGAACTACTTAGTAAAAGAGAAAACATTGCTTCAATTAAGGAATTGCCAAAGAACCAGTTTTAGAGGATTCTAACCGTAAAGAATAGATGCGTACGAAGAGAGAGCATTCCTTCAAATATATAAAAGCCCTTCTCTAATTGAGGAGGGCCAATGTTGGATTTGGTTAAGAGAATTATGATAATTGCATTTTAATAACACTTACTCAATTAATTGTAGTTTTCACCGGTAAGATGGGTTTCAAACATATCGATAATTTCAAGGAAACGTTCGGCTTCACGGAAAACGTGATCTGCCAATAGTGGATGGATAATGCTCTTGATTTTGCATTCCTCGATTAAATCCCTGGCGGTTTTCTTAAAGTCTCGAAGTGATACAACAGACACACGATTCTGATCTAAAAATTGATCCAAAAGAGGGGCTGTTTGAGATTGTGGTTTCATGGACTCTAAGTCTACAGCCTGAAAGACTAATTGATCAAAATCATTGCTAAAGTTTCGCGCCATATCTACAAGCTTTCTTTCCGATGGATCGAGGAGATGTCCGATAAATTTTGCGTGGTCTGCCATTATTCTTAAAAAGAAAACATTTTCCTTGATAATAGAATCTGCGAGTGGTTTCAATTTTCCTTCATTTAACTCTTTTAATCGTTTTCTAAAATAATTGGCTTCCCGGCTTGTATGATCGACTAAAAGAGGGAAATTGTTTGCCCCAGGCAATTTACAAGTAAGGATTAATCCTAATACTTTCCTTTTAAATATAAAAATCCCCGTTGCGGCTTGTTGAACTTCCGAATTAAATCTTCTAATCTGTTCTGGGTCAGTTTGATTTGTAAAAGAATGAGATTGCTGTTCTATCCGTTCAAATACATGATAAAAATGATTAGCTTCTTCAATTAGCTGTGTATCATCACATCTGAAACCCAGTCTTAGAAATAACGAATGTTCCTTCATTATTCTTGACCAAAAACGTATTTCATCCAACGAACGTGCTACAAACATTCCGGATGTATTTCTCATATTAAATTCCTGTGTGTTCTCACTCATAAAAAATCCCCCTTTTTTCAAAACCATCTTTAAAATCTTATTAAAAAGGGGTCAATAGTATACGGCTAAGTTACATATTAAATATAGCTTTTAATTATTAAGGTCATTTAGCCAACACTTGAACCAAACCTACTTAACGAACATTTTCGTATAATCACCGTAATGAAACATTCATCTCTTGGAAGCACTATATAAGCATTTTCCTCTTTAACCTATACGATATACGATACAAGATGTAGGTGAAGTTAAAAACCAAAAGGGGAAAATACAATTAAGATAATCTAGATCTTCGAAAAAGAAGATACCCGTGGGATCTTGGTTAAGTTTCCTAAGGATGGATATTACTGAAAAAATATTTATTAAAAGAATTATGTGAATTTTCAAACATGTGGAAATAGAAACAATAATGGTTTAATATTAAAGGAATATTTTTTTTGGAAGAAGGCGGTTTATTCATGCATCAAGAGGGTGAAAAGCTTCAAAGAGGTTTAAGTAATAGACACATCCAATTAATTGCTCTTGGCGGGGCAATTGGAGTTGGCCTTTTCTATGGGTCTAGTGAAACGATTCAGATGGCGGGGCCTGCAATTCTTCTTTCATATATAGTTGGAGGATTGGTTATTTTTACAATCATGAGGGCTTTGGGGGAAATGGCCGTTGAAGAGCCAGTCTCAGGTTCCTTTAGTTCCTACGCGAACCGTTATCTGGGCTCTTTCGCAGGTTACTTAACCGGATGGACCTATTGGTTTATGTGGGTAGTGGTCGGAATGGCTGAAATTACGGTTGCTGGTGTTTATGTGAACTATTGGTTTCCAGATATCCCTCAGTGGGTTACGGCACTTGTGGTTCTTATTGGGATTACCTTGATTAACCTGATTAACGTAAAAGCGTTTGGGGAGTTTGAATTCTGGTTTGCGATGATTAAAGTTATCGCGATTATCGGAATGATTCTTGCAGGATTGGGAATCATACTCTTTGGTATCGGGAACGAAGGACAACCAATAGGATTTGAAAATCTATGGGCACATGGCGGGTTTATGCCAAATGGAGTTAAAGGCATATTATTTTCACTAGTCATGGTAATGTTTTCTTTCGGTGGGGTAGAATTGATCGGAATTACAGCAGGGGAAGCTGAAAATCCTAAAAAGTCGATTCCTTCTGCCATTAATAACGTAGTTTGGCGAATTCTGATTTTTTACATTGGTGCGCTAGGCATTATGATGGTCTTGTACCCTTGGAATAAAGTTGGCTCAGAAGGAAGCCCATTTGTTCTTATATTTGATAAAGTTGGTATTCCAGGAGCAGCCCATATTATTAATTTTGTTGTTTTGACAGCAGCATTGTCAGCATTTAACAGCGGACTGTTCAGTACTGGGAGAATGCTCTACAACTTATCTCTGCAAAATAATGGCCCAAGATACTTTAGGAAACTAAGCAAACATGGTGCTCCGATTAGAGGCATTTTGTTTTCATCTTCTTTCCTATTAGTTGCGGTCTTTTTAAACTATATTGTTCCCGAAAAGGTATTTATCTATATTTCTGCGGTTGCAACGGTTGCGGTCATAACTAGCTGGACAATTATTTTGATTACACAATTAAAGTTCAGACAGTCCAAAACCAATGATGAAGTGAAAAAACTTAAGTTTAAAATGCCACTACATCCGTTTTCTACTTATATAGCGCTCACTTTCTTAGCACTTGTAATTGTATTAATGGCCTTTATCGACGGCATGCGGGTGGCCTTAGTTGTCGCACCAATATGGTTTGCTGTTCTTTATGTAGGATTTAGATTAAAAAAGAAAGATTCATCTGGAAAAATCAATTGAACAAAAGCACGATATGAAATAGGTGACAATAATTGAGGTTATCGCCTCTGCTTGTTGAGAAAGTAGTATTTCTCAACAAGCTTTTTTTAATTCTTCATTTTTTTTCTTTGAAAAATTGGCATGCTGTTCATATTCCCGCATGCAGTGAGTAGCACTGCTCACTTGCAATAAAACTTCTATTTGACTAAATCTATATTCTTCCACAATTGGCCGTGGCTGCTGAAGGTGATTCGCTTTGTTTATAGAACCAGCTTGCTTGGTGCAATGATTCAATAAAGGGCTGTGATAACAGCTTTATTTGTTCTACAAGAAAAATCACGAAACGCCTGAATTAAGACAGATTTCCCTGCATTTGTTTGTGCGTTGTAATTTCTGGGCAGGAATAAAGACGAAAATAATAAACCAATAGCTTTGAAAAAATGGAAGACATTTTGGTTCAGATCGAGTATCAAAAGCAAGGATATTAGCCTGAATTGGGATTAGGAATGGTAGCTGATAGAGGAAGCAAATACAGATTTTTATAACCAAGTGGGTTTACACCTGTTTCGGGAGGAGTTTGGCATTCGAATAATCAGAGGTGATTGTTAGCTTTAATGATTAAATGGTGCAGAATATTCTTAAATTCACAATGAAGGTAATTGGTTAATTAGATCGTTATTTTTTACCTAGAAAGGGTAGTATGAATCAGTAAAGATCTTTAATAGGCTAAAAGATAAATCATGAGAATCTCAATATAGGATTACCGGTAAAACAGTGGTTGTAAAGATGACCCATTAGATTGACTTTCATATGAAGGACAATGCTGAAACCCTCTGGGAAGCCATTATCAATAATATAAGTAAGTAATAAAATAATCCGATATCAAATGTTTAGAGCAGAAAGAAGGAATAAGAATGGGAGATTTTCTAGTTAATAAAGCAGGTGCTAAAATTTATAATGACACCAATAAACACGAAATTCTTAAAGTTCCAGTATTACTAAACGAAAAATCAAAAGGGGTCATTCATCAGGTTCTTTGTCTAGGTTATTTGGGAGGACAAAGAGAACCGATCATCACTATTAAAGAGTCAAGTGGAGAAATTGTCGCATATCGTTTACCTCATAATTTATATGGATGGGTTGCCAATCTAATGGGATTGAAATTAGAGGGAGTTGATATGTTTCCTGCAAAAGTTGAATTCGGCATATTAAAAGATAAGGCATCTGGGAAAATTCTATAGAAGCATCGGCAACATTTCGTGGTCAGGTAGCTCGTTTTTTACTTCATTGATTTAGCCACAAACAAAAGGTACATGCATAGTACTAAGCTTGTTTAAGATTAGTCACATTAAGTATGTTGTAAAAGGAAAGGGGGATAAGGATGGAAGCCGTTGAAATCTAAAAGGAATGAATCATTACATTTGGCAGCACGATAAAGAATTATTGAAACAATAGGATGAAAATGCTGAAGAGCAAATCCATCGTGCGAGTCCCCCAAGGATTATGGGAATTGGACCCGTTGCCTTTTTATTCTAGGGTTTAACGAATATAATTTATCGCCAATTGGATGATTTCAAAATATAAGATATAGTATATTATACATGTAAACGCAAACATATAATCTTTTTGAATTTAGGGGTTAATCGAAAGAAAACAAGGAATCCAACTGGGACGTGTTATCAAAAAGTCGCCGAAAAAGAATAGATGAAATTACCACAGAGTTAAACATTCCGTATTTTGAGTGTGATTCATATCATCCAATAAAAAATATAATACAGATGAAAGCGTTTTCTTTTCAAAAACGTTAGCGAAAACAAATTCCTTGAATCTTAGGAGCTCCTGAAGGCTATGTTCGATTATCTTTTTCCAGCTTAAAGAAAAAAGATATAAAAGAAGCCATTATTCGGTTTGCAAAAGGTATTGATAGGATGTTACCTACTTTAATCGTACTCATTTACCATTCACTTTCATATTTTCATAAATTACAAAAATAGGGCGTGTTAGCATGAGTATCAAAATCTCTGAAGAGAGTTATGATCATAATTTAGTTGTAAATAACCGCAAGATTTTAACGTCCTCATCGGCTTTGGGGATTCTACGACAACAACTGGTTAGAAATATAGGATTAGAGAGAATTAATAGTTTTCTTTTTCATTTTGGGTGGGAAACTGGCGTGAATGATGCTAAAGAAGCTTTAAAAACTGATTTATCGTTAGAATCTTTAATCAAATATGGACCTATTCTTCATATAAAGAACGGTCATATTAGAGGGATAAAGCATGATTGCTGCGTGGAGTTGGATGAAGATCAAACCATTGTATCTTATCACGCCACCGGGACTTGGTTTGATTCTTATGAGGCAACAGAGCATATAAAGCGAATAGGCATTTCAAAAACGCCAGTTTGTCATACACTTATTGGTTATTCAAGTGGTTTTATGTCAACAGTAAGCGGAGAACCACTTCTTGCTAAAGAAATAACATGTGTGGGTAAGGGGGATTCAGAGTGCCGTTGGATCTTAAGGACACAAAAAGAATGGGAAAGTGAAATGCAGAAAGGTGAACTGCCTTTTTACAATGAAACACCTATTGTAAAAGAACTGGAATATACATATGAACAATTGCTTGAGCAAAAAAATTTCGTTACACGATTAGCCAATTTTCAAAAAAAGTTAACGGAAGAGATAACTCATGGGAGTGATTTGCAAACGATAGCCAATATGGTATTTGACATCGTTCAAATTCCCATCATTATTGAAGGGATAGACTTTCAAACTATCATTTATTCGGGTTTATCAGAAGAAAAATATTTGGAATTGAAAGCTGATCTGGAACAATATATTCAAGAAAACGCTCCAAAGGATCTAGTACAAAGAAAAGAAAAGAATCCATTCCCGTTTAGGAAAAAAACAATTATAACCGCCATACAGGAACGTCTCATTACTCCTATTCTTGTACAAAAGGAGGTCTTGGGATATTGTACCTTTATTTATGAAGACATAAAAAACGATAAACAAGAGGAAGATTATTTGCTTCTAGATCGTTTTGCAACAGCGGCTTCTCTTCTTCTATTAAATGAGAAGACTAAATTTGAGTCTTTCGAGAGAATGAAGGGGAATTTTCTAGAACAAATATTAGACGCAAAGTTCCCTGCAAGTGAACTAATCAAAAGAGGGAAATATACAGGCCTAGACCTGGGACAGCCTTATTATATTACGGTGATGGAATATAAGAAAATGCAAAGTTCTATTGAGGAAGAATTTCTGTTACAGGAACAAATTTCCGAATCTACTTTTCGCTACTTTAATGAAAAAAAGCATAATATATTGGTAAGTCAACGCGATGGAAAAATCATATTATTTATGACGAACGAAACCGCTAAGAGTTCAACGATATATGATTTGATGAAAGAATTTTATAAATATATGATACGAAAATATCCTCAAGGTGAATTTAAGTTTGGAATCAGTAATGCAGGTTATGATATCAAAAATGCATCAAAACATTATGAGGAAGCAACAATTGCCTTACGATTAACGATAAAGAAGAAAATTGTGCCATTTAAAACATTAGGAATCGTTGGAGTGCTGATTAATGCTAATAATAGGAACGGAATTAAAATGATTGCAGAGCAGGAGCTTGGACCTTTATATAACACAAAAGATCCAAAAACAATAGAACTCATTAAAACGTTATACACATTATTGTTAAATGGTGGAAAACTCGAACGGACAATGAGTGATCTTTCTCTTTCAATGAGTGGGTTACGGCATAGGATTAATAAGATAGAAAGTTTGCTAGAAAAAGATATTCGAGATCCAAATGAAACGCATCAATTATTACTGATTATAAAATCCTTAATTGCTTTAGGTGAATTAGACCTCTAATAGAAATCTCTTTTCTGTTATAAATCGAGAGACATATGACTATCATGAGTATTCCCAGTTGTTACAATTGTTCCTAGTAAAAACCGTTGCGGTCTGAGGCCGCATGGAATGAATAAGCAAAGTGTTTTGTTCGTTCATCTTTCACATAATAGCCACTCTCAGGATCAGTTGTCCTTTCTTTAATCTCTTTAGTTTCTTCCTTATCAAATTTATCCGGTGGAAAAGGTTTCTTTCTGGGAGATCCTCAGGCGCAAGCCGAGGACGCTCCCGGACTGCCCACGGAAAGCGAGTGCCATACGTTCTAATCAACGTTTAAATAGTGAAATCCATAAAAAAACTGTAGGCAAATTCGATTTTCATCGAGTTTGTCTACAGTCTGAGACCATCCAGTTTTAACTGGTTGGTCTTTCTTATTTTTCGGAAGTAACATAATTTTAGTCTTTATAGATGAACAAAAAATTGTTATAAAAAGGAGATTTATGAATGGTTTTTGCTCTAGTCTGAATATTTCAAAATCGATACACTATAAATAGACGGTGATATGTAATGCAAGTTGTAAGCGGTAACAAGATTTGAGTTATTCGACCGGTCAATATCATCTTATTTTTTTTAAAAAAACAAACCGTCAACGAAAGAAAAATAAACAAATGAGGTGAAAAAATGGGAAACATTGCACCAATAAAAGAAGAAAATGTAACGATTGAATATATATTAGCAGGTGCGGAAAAAGTCGGAAAATTAGCGGAACAAGAAGCACAAGAAGCGGAGAAAAATGCGACGATTTCTGAAAATGTCATTAATCTACTGAAAGAAACGCAAATATCGAGATTAATGCTCCCTAAGAAATACGGTGGACCTCAAATCGATTTAAGAACGTTTGCGAAGGTTGTTCGTACGGTTGCTAATTATAATATTTCTGCAGCTTGGTTGGCGTATCTTTATCCTCTCCATAATATGTTGCCTTCTTACCTTCCGCAAAAAGGCAGAGATGAAATAGTGAATCAAGGTGGATTAATATGTGATGTATTTGCAGCAATTGGAAAAGCAGAAAGAGATGGGGATGGATACCGGATAAGTGGAAAGTGGAATTTTGCTAGTGGTGTCCTATATTGTGATTGGATTGGCCTTGGTGTTGAGATGCAATTCCCTGATTGTACAAAGCCAGAGGTAGCTTTGCCGATCTTACGGGCATCCGATATTCAAATCGTTGAAAATTGGGATACTTTTGGGCTAAGAGGTTCTGGAAGTAATCAAGTAATTGTGGATAATGTATATGTCCCAATGGAACGTATTTTACGGTTAAAGGAAGCTGAATCTACTCGTAGACCACCAGAGGAAGATTATGATAAGGAATATCCTTTATACCATGTTCCATTTTACCCTGCTTTTTATCTTGGATTTCCAAACATGGCACTTGGTGGTGCAGAGCGTATCCTTTCTGAATTTAAAAAGCTTACCGAAAAACGTGTTCGATTAATGGATGGAATAAGGGAAAGTGAGTCTCCTCGCAGCCAAAGAGTTTTAGCTGAAATGACAACAGAATTTCATGCAGCAGAAGGATTGATGGACCAGTATATTCGATTATTAGAAAACTATGAAAAGGATGGTGCAGTTACCGGATTTGCACAATTCTTTGCTATTAGGACGAAAATAATCAAAATCTGTACAGATATCGCGGTTAGAGCTCTTTCAACTCTTGGAGGTGCAGCTCTCTATAAAGGCGGTACTTTGGAATTGTTTATTAGAGATATCTTATCAGTAGCTACTCATAAGACATCTTTATATGAGGATTCAGTAGCTGCTTACGGTAAGGAACTATTCGGTTTTGATGGAGAGATAAGGGGATAAAAGTAAAAAAATCCACCTATTAATAGAAAAAACTAATTCAAACACACTAAAAATCAGGAGGATCCTTTGAATGGATGATCGTCAATTCCGTAATGCAATGGGTAAATTTGCGACAGGCGTAACAGTAATTGCAACAGAAGTGGATGGGGGGGTGCACGGCATGACTGCTAATGCTTTCATGTCTGTGTCACTTAACCCGAAACTGGTGGTCATCTCACTTGCTGAAAAAGCACAAATGCTTGAAAAGATTAAAAAGAGCAAGACGTTTTCAGTCAATATTCTTTCTGACGATCAACGGGAGTTATCGATGATTTTTGCTGGGCAGTTAAAAGAACATGAAGAAGTAGTGTTTGAACGTCTTGATGGGAAACCCGTTATACCTAGTGCAGTGGCCCAAATCGCCTGTAAAGTATCAGGGGAATATGTGGAAGGTGACCATACGTTGATTATTGGTAAAGTAACCGATATTCACCTTGAAGAATCTGATCCTCTCATTTTTTATAGCGGACGCTACCGTTCATTGTCAGAAGGACAACCTGCCACATTATAGTGGAATGAAGGGAGACTGTATGGAAACGATTCATTTAAACCGGGAAAATTTGGCCACTTGGCAGGAAAAGGCAAGACCGAATGTCATGGCTCTTGGATGTTTTGACGGTCTACATCACGGACATTGTAAAGTGATCAAGACGGCTTTACAGAAGGCGAAAGAAAAAAAAGTGTCTTTAACAGTCATGAGTTTCTTTCCCCATCCGAAAACCGTATTATCGGATGGAAAAGAACGGGTTCACTATTTAATGCCGCTGTCTGAAAAAGAGGAGAGGCTTAGGAAACTTGGCGTCAATACCTTTTATATTGTTCATTTCGATAGAGAATTTGCTAATCTTCCACCAGAACAATTTGTCGCCAAATACTTGATTAATCTCGGGGGTATCCATGCAGTCGCTGGTTTTGACTTTTCGTATGGTTGTAAAGGTGTTGGACATATGGATCGCTTAAAAGACGATTCCGGAGGCATTATTGATGTGACAAAAGTGGCAAAAGTGGAGTACCGTGGCGAGAAAATTAGTTCAACTTATATTAGGAAAAAGTTGTTGGAAGGGGAAGTGGAGGAGTTGTTTAGACTTTTCGGACACTTCTATGAAGTAAAATGTGTTTGGGACGGAGTTTTATTAAAAACTTACCCGTACTATACGCTTCCTGCACCTGGCCGCTATGATGTCACGCTGAAAAATGAGATGGGATCAATGAAAACAGAAGTTATTGTAATGGAAAAGCAAAAAGGTCTAAAATGTGTGATACAGATTCCCTCATTTATGGAAGGGAGACTATCCATTGTGTGGCATCGCCATATCCAGGAAGAAAATGTCCAAACTCAAGACGAGAAAATACTAATATTTTAGTATGTAACTAGTAAATACCGCGAACTATTAATCAAGATAAATTGGAATGAAACCGCTTAATTAAAGGGAGAAGCGATAGGTATATTCTGTTCAAATCGTTATCTTTATAAAAATATTTGCTGTTAGGAGTATATGGAAGGCGCTTCAGGGCTATAGAAGCATTTGACAATATCATCCGGGATTGTAGAGCAGGCGGGATATGTAGTAGAGGGGGATAACTTTGAGTTTAAATAATACCGATAAAAGTGTCGAGTTTTCTAAATATCTGGCCCAGGCAGAGCTGAATCGCGAAGGGGTTTCACCTCTCACTGAATTGGACCCCGATTTGACACTGGACGAAGCGTATCTTATTCAATTAAAAACCATTCAGAATAAAGTGGAGGCAGGACAAAAAATAGTAGGGAAGAAGATTGGGCTAACTTCAAAAGCTATGCAAAATCTTTTGGGAGTGGATCAGCCGGATTATGGTCATTTATTAGATGGAATGGCTATTAATAATGATGGGAAAATTCCACTAGAAAAAGTGATACAGCCAAAAGTAGAAGCGGAAATTGCTTTTATATTAAAAGATGACTTAACAGGGCCTAATGTAACGATTGAGGATGTATTGAATGCCACTGATTATGTAGTTCCTGCTTTAGAAATTGTAGATAGTAGAGTGAAAGACTGGAAAATTACATTGCAGGATACGATTGCCGATAATGCCTCTTCAGGCTTATACGTTCTCGGGGGAAAACCTCTTTCTGTTAAGGAGATTGATCTGATTCAAGAAGAGATGGTTTTTTATAAAAATGGAGAGGTCATGAATACAGGGGCAGGATTAGCGGCTCTAGGAAATCCAGTGACTTGTGTAGCTTGGCTGGCCAATAGAATGTTTAAATATGGTATTACTCTCAAGAAGGGAGAAATCATTCTTTCCGGCGCCCTTTCTGCCGCAGTTATTGGAAAGCCGGGAGATCATTTCCAAGCCCGCTTTACTAATTTAGGAGAAGTCAGTGTTCGTTTTTCTCAAAAATAATAAGGAATGTGTGAGGAGAGGAAAAGATGCCTAAAGTGAAAGTAGCCATTCTCGGGTCTGGAAATATCGGCACGGACCTGATGATGAAATTAGAAAGGTCAAACGAGTTGGAAGTAACGACCATGATTGGAATTGACCCAGATTCAGACGGGTTAAAAAGGGCGAAAGAAAAAGGATATAACGTGATTGATACCGGTTTAAAAGGGTTTCTTGAAACAAATCACGATGTTGAAATCGTGTTTGATGCAACGGCTGCAAGAGCGCATATTCGCCACGCAAAGATGTTGCGGGATGCGGGAATCATTGCGCTTGATTTAACACCGGCAGCAGTGGGTGAACTGATAGTGCCGTCAGTAAATTTAGAAGAACATATCGATAAAGATAACGTGAATTTAATTACATGCGGCGGGCAGGCAACGATTCCTATTGTCCATGCGATTAACCGTGTTAGTCCAGTTGATTATGCCGAAATCGTTGCAACGATTTCTAGTAATAGTGCAGGTCCTGGAACACGTGCGAATATCGATGAATTTACTGAAACAACGGCTAAAGGCATTGAAGCGATAGGCGGTGCTAAAAAAGGGAAAGCCATCATTATTTTAAATCCGGCTGAACCACCGATTTTGATGCGCGATACGGTTCATGTTTTAGTAGAAGAAGGCAGCATGAACGAAGCGGCTGTGATTCAATCGATTCAAGAGATGGTCCAATCTGTTCAATCTTATGTACCAGGTTATCTCTTGCGAACCGAACCGATTATTGAAGGAAATAAAGTAACAGTACTTATTGAGGTAGAAGGAGCAGGTGATTATTTGCCGAAATATTCTGGCAACCTCGATATTATGACGGCAGCAGCCGTGCGAGTGGCTGAAACATTTGCCAAAAAAAGACTTGCTAAAGAATCTGTCTAAGGAGGGATTAAGTTGGAAAATATTCGAGATATCATCTTAACAGAAGTTGCATTGCGCGATGGCAGTCATGCTGTTGCTCATCAATATACAGTGGAACAAGTATTGAATATTGCGAAAGGGCTAAATGCGGCAAATGTTCCTTACATTGAAGTAACACACGGTGACGGCCTTGCAGGTTCTTCTTTGCAATACGGATTTTCCCGCACAAATGAACTGGAGTTAATTGAAGCAGCTGTTTCTGTATGCGATACTTCGAAAATTGCTGTATTGCTGCTACCGGGGATCGGAACGGTAAAAGAATTAAAACAGGCAGCAAATCTTGGTGTAAAAATGGCTAGAGTTGCAACACATGTTACAGAAGCCGATGTATCAGCTCAACATATTGACGCTGCGAAAAATCTAGGTCTTGAAACAGTCGGCTTTCTGATGATGTCCCATATGGCGCCTGTTGCAAAGCTGATTGAACAAGCTAAGCTTATGGAAAGCTTTGGAGCGGATATCGTTTATATGGTTGATTCAGCTGGGGCACTTTTGCCGCACCAAGTGACAGAGCGTATTAAAACATTGAAAGAGCATGTGGGAGTTGAGATCGGCTTTCACGGTCACAATAATTTATCTCTTGCGATGGGTAATACGCTCGCAGCCATTGAAGCAGGGGCGACACGTATTGATGGAAGCATTCGCTGTCTAGGCGCTGGTGCTGGAAATACGCAAACAGAAGTGTTGGTTGCTGTTTTGGATCGCTTAGGCATTCAAACGGGCGTAGACTTGTATAAAATGATCGATCTTGCTGAAAACATCGTGGCCCCTATTTTGCCAAAACCACAGGAAATTACGAAAGATAGTCTTGTACTTGGGTATGCAGGCGTATATTCGAGCTTTTTATTGCATGCTCAGCGCGCTGCGAAAAAATATGACATCGATTCACGTGATATTTTAATAGAACTGGGACGTCGTAAAGTAGTTGGCGGTCAGGAAGATATGATTGTAGATGTCGCAGCGGAAATCGCTCAGAAAAGACAAGCGTCAATTGCATACTAATACTTAATAGATTATTAAGTATGTTTGCTTTCATACTAAATAAACATGTGTAAAACGATGAATTTAGTTGATTATAAAATTTTAGATAGTTAATAAACAAAAACCAAAATAATAGAATATGGGAGTGACGAAAAATGATTTTACGTTTAGGACAAATTGAGCTTTTTGTAACCGATTTAAATAAATCCAAGGAATTTTATGTAGATGTATTAGGCTTTATTGAAGTTGAAAGAACTGAAGATAGCTTATATTTAAAAGCTACAGATGAATTTGATAAATACTCTTTGATCTTAACTCAAAAACCAGTTGCAGCGTTAGGTAGCTTTGGATTAAGAGTTTCAACACCAGACTACTTAGAAGTATTAAAAAGAAAACATGATGAAGTAGGAATTAGAACAGAATTTTGTCTAGATAGTCCACATCCTGGTAAAGGACCTTCTTTAAAAGTAGCAGAACCAAACGGACATCCAGTAGAATTCTATCATTCTATGGAGCAAATCGATGTTAGTAATCAAAATGGTGGTGTGAAGGCACTTCCAATGCGTCATACTCACCTTCATAGAGGAATTCCGCCAATACGTATCGATCACATGAATTTACGTGTTCCTAATGTTGATAAAGCGCTTGAATACTGGAACGATGTACTTGGTTTCAGCACTTCAGAATATGTTCAAGGTAAAGATGGGAAATTTGCTGCATGGACTCGTGCGAAAACATCTACTCACGATGTAGCATTAGTTAAACACAAAGAAACAGCATTGCACCATATTGCTTATACAGTAGATGGGATTGCTGGCGTTGTAAGAACTGCAGACTTGTTAGCTGACGCAGGTTATAGAGACTCGGTTGAATACGGTCCAGGAAGACATGGAGTATCAAATGCATTCTTCTTATATGTAAGAGACCCAGATGGACATCGTATTGAAATTTACTCTGGAGATTATAACAGAGATACTGATTTAGCACCAATTGGCTGGACTCAAGAAGATTATGAGAAAAATGGTCGTTTATGGTGGGGTCCAACTGTACCAGAACGCTTCTTTGAGACAACTCCAGTTAATTCGGAGTGGATGAAATCTGTTATTCAAAGGTAATTAAACACGGTAGACATCTATTCGCAAGCATTAAATCATAGATTAATTGGTATTTGTCTAAGCAAATGATGTTAATGCCAGTAGGTTACGTACCCTTTATATACATATAACTACTTTGAGAAGGATTTTCGTTCTACTGGCTTAAACTGGTTCGCTTCCTATTAGTAGAATAGGATCTAATTTGATTCAACTTTAGATAGTGTTTTAATATTTTTTAGAAAAGGGAGAGATTGAGATGACAATTTGGACGGGCTTTGCTGATATGGAATTTAAACTTCATTATATTAATGCTAACGGAATAAAAACAAGAATTTTGGAAGCTGGTAAGGGAGATCCTCTAATTTTGCTTCATGGTACTGGGGGACATATTGAGGCGTATGCAAGGAATATTAGAGGTTTAAGTGAACATTTTCGAGTAATCTGTATTGATATGGTTGGACATGGATATACAGAAAAACCAAATCGACCTTATGGTATTGATTATTATAGTGATCATTTATTAGGGGTTATTCAGGCATTAAATTTATCGCAAGTGTTTATTTCAGGTGAATCATTAGGCGGTTGGGTAGCAGCTTGGTTTGCGGCATATCATCCGGAATATGTGAAAGCTTTGGTTTTAAATACCCCAGGAAATGTTAATAACAAGCCTGAAGTCATGCAAAAACTGAAAGAATCAACTGTAAAGGCAGTTGTTGAAGCTAATTATGAAAATGTAAAAGCAAGACTTGAATGGTTAATGTATGATAAAAGCCAGGTAACAGAAGAACTAATAGAAGCTCGGTATAATATCTATACACAACCAGATTATCAAGAAGCTGTTCATAATATCGTTTATCTTCAAGATATCGAAGCAAGAAAACAATACTCTTGGGATCCATCTTGGTGCGGCAAAATTAATGTTCCGACTTTGTTAGCATGGACTGACCATGATCCTACTTCAACTGTAGAAGAGGGAAAACCTCTTCAAGCAATGATTCCAAATAGTGAATTTACGGTCATTAAAGATGCAGGACATTGGCCGCAATGGGAACAAGTCGAAGAGTTTAACAACGTGTTAACTAATTTCTTATTGCAAGGTAGTGAAAAAGTGGCAGCGAAGTAAATCTTTAAATGATCCTGTAAAAACTGACAGTAAGCTCCCCCATCCTCAAGGTTTAGAAAGATTGAAGAAGCATAGGTGGGGGATGCTTATTACAAGACTGGATTGGTTCCAATAGTTACCTGACAATCTCCAAAAAGTGTTTAAGAAGTTTTTTTCATTATGTTACACAATAGTCTTATTAAATTCAGAACATATTTTACCTCTAACAGATGTATATAGACATTTTTAACGTAAGAACTAGGTCACTTTTTTTTCGTTTTATAAACAAAAGGTTCAATAAAGGAGGGCATTTTATGGTGCAAAAGAAAGTACAAGGTGTGGGAGCGTTAAAAAGAGTGTGGGTTGTGATTTTCCTTTTATTCTTATTAACTGTAATTAGTAATGCAGATAAGGCAATCATTGGATTTGCCTCTGTTCCAATCATGGATGAATTAGGATTGTCGCCAGAGCAATGGGGAATGGTAGGTAGTGTTTTTTTCTTATTATATTCGATTTCGGCAGTAACAGGTGGTGCACTCGCTGATCGGTTTGGAACAAGAATAGTAATAGCTGGTATGGTGGCAGTTTGGTCTCTTGTTCAGTTCTCAACTATATTTGTGACTAGCTTTTGGTATTTGTTGATTACTAGAATCATTTTAGGGGCAGGTGAAGGACCTTCCTATTCTTTAGCTATGACTGCAGCATCCAAATGGCTCCCAAAAGAAAAACTTGGAATAGGCTTAACGCTGGTATCAGTTGGTGGTCCTCTTGGAGTAGCAATATCAGCCCCGATTTTAATGCATCTTATTTTAACTTATGGATGGCGTTCAGCTTTTGTAACTACTGGAATAGTTGGTGCAATTTGGATTTCATGTTGGTTGTGGTTAGTAAAAGAAAAAAATAATTTGAAAAATGAATCTTCCGTGACAAAAGACGCTTTTGACTCATCTACAAACCTCTCAGAATCAAAATTCTCATCTATATTGCTTTCTAAAAATTTCATCTTAATTGCTTTGTGCGGCTTTGCTACATATTGGTCATTTACTATTGGTCTAAACTGGCTACCTAATTATCTTGGAAACGTTCGCCGATTAAGCGCAGAACAATTACAAATAGTTGTAGCATTACCTTGGATTCTCATTACCATTTCACAGATTGTATTCTCTGCAATTTCTGACCGGCTGTATCGTAAAACTAAAAGTGTTGTTAGGGCTCGGGTTTTCGTTCTTGGACCTGTCATGTTGGCGGGAGCGGTCTGCTACTTTTTTGGAACGATTGTAAGCTCAAACTTTATGGCCATTACTTTTCTGTCACTCGGGTTGACTTTTGGATGTATTACATTAGTTCAAGGACCAGCAATATTAGTGGATCTCGTTTCTAAAAAACACCAAGGTAAAATCCAAGGTTGGTTTATGGCCTTTACTTCATTAGGGGGTATTGCTGGACCATACGTTACAGGTTTTCTTGTTGAAAATTCTTCAAATCCAATGACAGGTTTTCATTACTCTTTTCAGCTTTGTGCATTAGTTCTTCTTGTTTTTGGAGGACTGGTATGGGTTGCTGTACGCCCGAAAAAACTTGAAAATACACCAAATATATTATTACCTAAAAATATACAAAGTTAAGTAAAACGCTGGAGTACCATTTTATTTTAAGCAAAAACATCGAAAAAAAATGAATGCGCTTTCAAATGTTCGAAATGAAGATGAATTTATTCGTATTAACTTCCGATAATCTCCTTGTTGTTGGAGTGGATATTCCCCAACAATTACATGTGGCCAGAACCTTGAATTTCCGTGTTATTCATCACAAGTATCTTGGTAGCTAAGTTAAGAAACCCTTCCATTGGACTTTAGAAGTTGGAGCTAAACTGATAAAAAGAGGCTGCAGTAACGAAATAGTTTCAGGATAAGTAAAGATCTTAAATTGATTAAACCGTAACTTTGGAGGAGGAGTATTAGATATGTCATATAGTAAGAAAATAGCCCTTCGTTTTTTGATTTGGGCAGGTTGAGTGAAAAAAGTGAATAAACAATCATATAAGGTCCATTCTATATACAAGAATGATAAAAAGGAGATTACATCGTGAAGCCATATGAAATAAAAAATATGATTATTGATGACGATTTTGATGGTGAAGAAACGGTTACAGCTGATTTTACTCACAATTATAAAGATTATAGCGTTACTTTAAAAAAAGCAGATCTTGAAATACTAAATACATGGGTTTTTGAGGATGGTTCATCTCTTCCAGCAAATTTATCAGGTACTATCATTGAATCAATAAGGGAAGATATTAAAAAGAGAATCTAGTCATATGTACTTGATCTTTTTTGAAGTCATTTTCTTGATCGAAGAAGAATTTAGCTTAGTTTATATTGATGATAAAAAATAATGAGGTAGGAAAAAGTGATTGAAAAATCAAAGAAGAAAAAAGACTGAAGGCAAAAGAGGTTCTATCTAAATTTATAACCAAGTTGATTGAAGTGGGTGTGCGAGGCCCCCGGAGACCGCCCGCGGAAAGCGAGTGCCCACGTTACAATCAACGGTCAAATGTGAAAAGCCTAAAAAAGATTGTAGACAAACTCAATTAATATCGAGTTTGTCTACAATATAACCCCGTTAACTTATAACGGGGTTTTTTAAGTTGGATAATATAAGATCATGCTCAATCGAGTTAATGATTCCCCTGAATTGAGATAGGAGTGGGGCTTGTCTGCCTTGAATCTGATAGAATCACCATTTTTTATAGTGTATTCCTTGTCATTTACTCGTACAGTTAGTTCCCCTTCAAAAACAGTTAGGAATTCTTCAGTTCCCTCTCTGTGCGAATCCGCGCTTAGAAATCCACCTTCATCTATCTCGATCGAATAAACTTCAAAGCGTTTATCATCTTCGAAGGGAAAATAGGGGTAGACTCGATATTTTCCGTTGTCCTCAGATAATGTTTGAATATCACTTCGGTGAACAACTTTTGTATCTGGCTGCGGATTATTTATAAGGGAAGAAAAAGAAATTTTCAAGCCATTTGCAATTTTCCAGATTGTTGTAATAGTGGGACTCGACTCTCCTCTTTCAATTTGACCAATCATCGTTTTACTTACGCCACTCAACTCTGCAACCCTTTCAAGACTCAATTTTTTACTTTCTCTAAAGGCTTTTAAGTTTTTTGCAAGGATAAGATTTATTTCCTCCATAAATACACTCCCCTATATACAATATAACGATCGTATTGTACAATAAAAAGTAAGTCGTTATACTATTCGTTTTAGTCATTATAACATACATTAAAGAAAGAGGGTTCAACATGCCATTATTCACGTTTTTGCTATATGTTTTTGTCACTAGTTTTACCCCTGGTCCCAATAATATTATGGCAATGCTTTTTGCTAACAAATACGGGTTTAAAAAGACACTTAAATTCTGTTTAGGAGTAGGTGCAGGTTTCTTTGTAATCATGTTATTGTCTAGTTATTTTAATCTTTTGCTTAAAAATTTCATTCCTAAAATTGAATTTATTATGACAATCCTAGCTGCAATCTATATGTTGTATCTGGCTACAAAAATTATAATGAGCAGTAAAAATAAGGATAAAGACGAAGATGGAGATAAAAATAACCGTTTTCTTTCAGGAATGCTTTTACAATTCGTAAATCCGAAAGGTATTTTATATGGGATAACAGCAGTATCAACCTTTATCATTCCTTATCACACTTCAAATATCAGTTTACTGTGTTTCTCTATATTTCTGGCTTTCGTTGGCTTTCTTAGTACCATGAGTTGGAGTGTATTTGGTTCACTGTTTCAAAGGTTCCTTAAAAAGTATAGAAGTCAGTTTAATATAGTTATGGCTTTGTTATTGGTGTATAGTGCCATTTCGATTCTTGTAGAATAAAATAGCTTTTTTGTTAAACTGGTGCTTTTCTTTAATGCTTTGTATGTATCCCTTTTGCCCAAACAATCTTTAAAGAATACGAGATTTGATACAGTGCAATTACGGGGTTGCTGTGACAGCCCATATCGGATATAAGAAAGATAACGGAGAGAAAGTAACTAACTTTAGCAGATATTAGTGAAATCTAATTATGGATAGAGGACTTGCTAAGAGGTACTATCTCTGAATCATTTTTACCCTTATAAGTTCAATATATAATAGAAGAAACTCGACGAAAAGAAGCCTTTGGTTCAACTAGAGGCTTCTTTTTGATCACTTCCATTACTTTAATGAGTATCGACTTTTATTTTACGCTTTTTCCTTGTATCTCTAAGGAATTTTCTTTTTGTGGGAAGTGGGGATCTAGCTTGTAGTTTGTAAGCCATAGTAAACATAGAAAAATTAACTCAAATGCATTCGTAACAGCCGAACTCTCTAGTGGAATCGGGATAGCACTTCCAACAATCATGACAAGGACTCCTAAAAGCATCCAAATCCAACGTGTTCTCACATAAATGTTGAGGCTGATTACTAAAAGGGTAAAGGTTACAATAAGCACCATGAGAGGGGGGCCAGAAGATTCCATACTAACATATCTTAAAACGCCATACTTGTAGACAGGTACAAATGTCTTATGCATATTTATAATGAATTCATAGATGATAAGCCCCACCGTAAGAAAAAAGAAAAAATAGGATGCTATGTTTTTTTCTGAAAAAGGAATATGTACCCTCTTTGCCATCCCCCACCCAAACAAGATCAATGTGGGAGTGATAAAACCATGACTCCAGAAACGAGATGCATTTAACATTTCTAACAAAGGGCCATCACCTATAAATTTTCCTGAGGCAATTATTAAGTTATCCACGATGAGCCCGAAAGTAATTAAGAGGAGAAAGCTTGAAGACGATAAAAAACTACGATCCTGCCGAATGAACAACATTCCCGTTATAAAAAGAATAATGTAAATGAATGAATAACAAAAATAGAGAATAGTATCCAAGTACATCCCCCCAATTATGTTTTTATCATTATAAAATACATCAAAACAAGTCACAAGAAATAACTGTAAATGAGACAGGAAGGAGTATCGATGTCAGGCATCATAGGTGCTTACTAGGTCCAATGGGTCACTTCATATATTGATTTCCCTGGAAACTTACTGGTCTGTATCGCATGTATCACATAGCTTGGACCGAGCACAATTACGACTGCTATCACGCAAATAGGCGTTTTAGAATTTTTGGAGCTGCCACCGCTTGTTTCTGTCTCCATCATTATTACGCTCTTTCTAGATGCCTTGATTCTTGTTATGATCATATATAAATAGTCACTCGTGACTAATGTGCTCATTCTAAGTAGATATGATTATCCGTCAGCAAAAGGGAGGAAAATGACAAAAACATTAAAATGTATTAGGAAGGAAATGTTAGTTCGTTTTATCCAAACAGAAAAAGAATTTTCGGAAAGGCGAAAAAACAAGACTACTATCAATTTTGTTTAGTCATCGTACACCAAGAGATAAGTTTTAGGAATAGAGGTATAGCATGAAGAAGACTATTAAATACGGTCTTATTAGTATCATTGCATTAATGGTTATCGCATTCGGCGGCTTTTACATTTGGTCGGAGCAAACATATAAACCATCCGATGAATTGTATTCGTTAGTTGGGAAGGGGAATATAACAAAGGATAATGGGTTTGTCACATTCCAACCAACCAAAAGCAAGAAAAAGGGCATTGTCCTGTATCCAGGTGCTAAGGTAGAGCCGGAAGCATACAGCTATTATGCAAAGGAATTAGCGAAAGATGGATATACAGTAGTTATTCCAGATGTGAGGTTCAACTTCGCTTTGTTTGATAAAAACAAAGCTAAAAAAGCAAAAAATGAATATCCATCTGTGGAGAAGTGGTACGTTGGCGGACACTCGTTAGGAGGAGTAGCTGCGGCCGCATATGCGTATGAGAATCCGAGAGAAGTGGAAGGGATTATCTTCCTCGGTTCTTACCCGAGTGACTCTAATGACTTTTCGAAAACGAAAGTTCCTATGCTATCGTTATATGCAGAATATGATGGACTGTCCAAAGTAGAGAAAATCGAGGAGACAAAGCATTTATTGTCTAAAGAGGCAAATATGCATAAGATAGCGGGGGGAAACCACGCCCAATTTGGCCTATACGGAAAGCAAAAAGGAGATAATGAAGCGACTATTTCAGCTAAGGAACAACAAGAAGAAATGATTGTCGTCACAAAAAAGTGGCTTCATGGAAATGGGGAGTAAGTAAGATTCTACATGAGCCTTGAGAGAAAAACAGGGGACTAAAGGAATTGGTTGAGGCAGGAAAAGTCAGCTATAAAGGCTGAAAATCGTAAACTCAATCAATAATAGTTTCAGAAAATTGATTATGAACAACTGGGCGACCTTCTTAAGTAAGAAGGCGTCTATTTTGGTATGTAGTGTTTATCCAAATCCGGGAGCTGTATTACTGGTAATTGTCTATTAAGAAAAGACACTTTTAATCGGGATTAAATAAACAAGGGTTACAGCTTGAGCTGCAACCCTTGTAAGAATTCGATATAGTTTTTATCTTATAAGCTTAAAGGTTGTCCATCATATGCTTTAACATCTAATGGCGCAGTGAGGAATTCTTTAGCTTTTCCAACAAACGAGGTGAAGTGCTCACTTGAATTATGGCTTGCTACCGCTTGTTTATCTTGCCAAATTTCAACCATTGTAAATTGATTGTCTTTCTCTGTAGCCTTGTGTAGGTTGTAAGAAACATTTCCGCTTTCCGCTCTTGAAGCTTCAATTAGTGGTTGAATCTCCTCTAGAAATGCATCTTGTTTTGCTGGGTTAATATTGAATACGGCATGAATGATAATCATTAAACGTCATCCTCTCTTTTGCTAAGCATCAAATTAATTATTTAAAGAAAGTAAAAATAACATACTTGTAAATATAGTGAATGGATTTATTAATAAATTACTTCCATTGAGCGACTTTATTAATTGGAAGACGAACAGATTGATGACCATTATCAGCTGCTTTACCGATTGAAATTAGCATGACTGGTACGTAGCGATCTTTTTCTAATCCAAAAGCTTCTGCAATTTTGTCTTTTTCATAGCCGCCAATAGCATTCGTATCATAGCCATAAGCACGTGCAGCAAGCATAAGTTGCATGGATACAAGACCGCCATCAACTAGAACGACGTCTTTCATCTGTTCATTAGTGATGTTTTCGAAATATCCAGCAAATGAGGCTAATATTCCTTCTTTTACATCTAAAGGCATATACCCCAGCTCTACAGCTTTACCGTAGATTTCTTCAGCGTTCTCAAAATTTTTCAAATCACCAAATACAGCAATTACAGCGGAAGACGTTTCGACCTGATTTTGGTTGAAGCGTGCAAGAGGTGCAAGTGTTGCTTTTGCCTCAGGACTTTCAATTACAAGGAATCGCCATGGTTGCATATTGATTGAAGAAGGAGCTTGTGTTGCTAAGGTAAGTATTTCCTCCATTTCTTCTCTACTGATTTTTACGGATTGATCATAATTTTTTATGGACCGGCGTCCTGTAACAATTTCTTTGAAGTCATTTGTTAATTGTACTGTTGCAGTCATAGTTGAAGTCTCCTCTTTATATCTATAGTAGTATTATTTTTAGTTATGCTTATTTCAAATGGTAATGAAGCGAGAATTAAACCTGGCTTATATTTTTTTGTATGCGTGTCAGCATATCTGTTAACTCTTGACGTTCTTCTTCGTTAAAATCTTTTAGCATCAAAGAGACAAAACGAGCCTTTTCGGCTTGATAGGAAAAAATTTGTTTTCGGCCATGATCTGAAAGACAGACAAGTGTAAATCGATTATCCTCCGGATCTTTGCGTCTTACAATCATACCAGTCGCTTCAAGTTGTTTTAAATGCCGTGTAATCGCTGCACCGTCAATGTTGACCTCTTTTTGAAGAGCTGTTTGACTCATTTCATCAGCTTGATAAAGCTGATATAAGATATCATGTCTTGATTGACTGATGCCCATACAACTTTCGAATTTTGAACTTATCTGTTTGTTAAGGCAGTTCATTTTATATAAAATAAGAGATTCATTAGAACATGAATTTGTCAAGAAACACCCTCTTTTCGGTTAGTGAAAAATAGTTGATGGCTCAATAGTTGATGCGTCAATTAATATACTACAGACCAAATAATATAGCAAGCATTTATGTGGTGCAATATTTTTGCCTACAACTGTATCCCATTTCAGATGCACTAATTCATATACTTTTATGTTTTTCATTTAGCCTTTTTCTAATTCCTTTAACTTTATCCTTTTGAAATTCCAGGCACCAATCTTTCAAGCTCACTGATTCGATTTGTTTTTTACAAATGCACAGGGTACTGATTTTTCATTTACCTGTAATGAAGTTCAAGACATGTAAATCCCTTTCTTTCCTATTGGTTCTGTTTTTGTGACTATGTTATAAAAAAATGACTACTTACAAATATTTAGCTACTAAAATAAAATAAGAATATGCTTAAACATAATCTAAAAAAAATCATTTGGAGGAATTAATTGTGATAATTGGAATCATTGGTGCAAGTGGAAAAGTTGGAAGACTTATTACGAAAGAGGCAATTGATAGAGGTTATGAAGTAACAGCAATAGTGAGAAATGCTTCAAAAATCACAGATACAAATGTTAACGCTCTTGAGAAAGATATTTTTTCTCTTTCTGCATCAGACCTTAGATCATTTGACGTTGTTGTAAACACATTTAAAGCACAGGATGGGGAGGAACATCTATATGTTGAATCTGGAAAAGTCTTGGTTTCAGCTCTTAAAGAAGCTCCAGATACAAAATTAATCGTAGTGGGAGGTGCGGGAAGCCTCTTTGTTGATGAAGAAAAAACAACAAAACTTATGGACACACCTGATTTCCCTGATTTTGTATACCCAACTGCATCCAATGCGGCGAAACAACTTGAGGAATTACAAAATGCAGATTCGATTACATGGACTTATATCAGCCCTGCTGGTTTCTTTGACCCAGAAGGAAAAAGGACGGGTTCTTATCAAGTAGGAAAGGATCATGTCATCTTAAATAGTAAAGGGCAAAGTTATATTAGCTATGCTGACTATGCCATCGCAGTATTGGATGAAATTGAAAAGCCACAACATGTTAATGAAAGATTTACCATTGTCGGAGAAGCAGAATAAATGAAAGAGCTGTGATTTGTATGGATCACAGCTCTTCATTTTATACAGAAAAACGCTAAGCTAGAGGGAGGAGAACCACTTTGCGAAGATTGATTTACGAGTTTTTTAAATCCTATGTCTATAATAGGGTTGTTTACTGTATTTGTTACATATATCGTTATCTTGACTTTAGCGATTCTTTACCTTTGCATAGAGTAGCGAAATGGAATAGGTATTCATGTGATAACTTGAGAATCTTTGTGTTTGCGTTCGGCTGTTTGCAGAAGTTTTCTGAAAAAAGCTAAAGAATATTGAAAAACTGGGCTTTGAATAAACGTATAGATAAAGGTCATGACAAAAACGGGTCCTCCCAAGAAATAACCTGCAATGAGAACCAGGCTTTCTACGATGATCCTAGCCTGGCTAACCGATAACCGTGTCTTATCGGAAAGTGAAAGCATAAAACCATCTCTGGGACCGGCTCCAAGCCCAGCTGCTATGTATAAACCTCCACCCATTCCAGTAAGAACAATTCCAGCTAAAAGGATCAAATAGTCCATCCATGTATGTGAAGCATTGGGAAGAATATCAGACCACAAGAAAAAGTCCGTAATGGGACCAATTAACATGGCGTTCAGAACCGTGCCGATATTAATATATCGGCGGTCTGCCACAAAAGAAACTGCCATGAGAAGCAGACCGCATATTATGCCCCAAGTTCCTATTGTTAAACCATGTTGATCATACAATGCAACATTCAAAACATCCCATGGGTGTAAACCGAGGTATTTTACCTCAACAGCCATTGCGGTTCCCAAACCAAATAGAATCAGGCCAGAAAATAAAAAAAGGTAGCGGTATAAAACCATCATTGTATTCACCTCTCAAAATGTATATGTAATTTAGTGTTTGTCTGAGCTCAAAGATGCAAGATAAAGGAATAGAAAAATACGCCTGGAAGGGCGATGCTTTGTAAGTAAATCTCATACCTCATGTTTCTTATGGGAATATGATATACACGCTAGTAACAAGTTCTTTTTACACGATGGCAACCTTTTAGCCCTGTTGGCATCAACGAAAAAATATTGAGTGTAAATAAAGACAAATTGCTGCTTAATGAAGAGCCACAAGGTACGATCGTATAGATTTGGGAAAGAACTAGTATTATCAATATCTTAAGGTGCTTTCCATACTTGCAACATAATTTGTCAAAGAGAAAAACGACACAATGTTCGAATTATTGAGGTGTTCTGTTAAACAGTTTTTAATCAAAGTGAAATTTTGAATATTATGATATATTATAAAGGAATGAAATTCATAAATGTTTACTTTTGTATAAATTATATAAAAAAGTTAATTTAGTTTTTAAGGATAACAATTACTATATAGAGAAAGGAATAATGAAGTATGAAAAGAATAACAACAGAAGATGTGGCAAAAATAGCCGGTGTTTCACAGTCTACAGTCTCTAGGGTTTTAAATGATTATCCATATATGAAGAAAAGTACGCGTGATAAGGTTCTTGCTGTCATAAATGAGTTGGGATTCACAAGGGACGAAATTGCCAGAAGTCTTGTTGAAAAAAGAACCAAGTCAATAGGTTTAATAATAGGGAGCATTTCAAATCCATTCTTTGCCGAAACTGCGGAAGCCATCATAGAAAGAGCCCAGGAATTAAAATATGATGTAATCATATACAATACTGGACATAAAGATGAAAACTTGGAGCAGGCCATAAATTTATTGATAGGTAAACGCGTGGAGGGAATCATCTTAACAAGTGTTAGTAAAAACTATACTGAAAAAATCAAAAAACTACATGATAACGGATTTCCGGTATTATTATATAATAGTTTCCTGGATATCAAAGATGTTAACTTTATCGTAATGGATAATAATAAAGGGGCAAGGCTTGCTGTACAACACTTATTAAAATTAGGACATAAAAAAATAGCGAAAATATCTGGTCCTTCCAAGTACTTAGCGACTTATGAGCGTACCATAGGTTATAAACAAGAGCTGACGGAGAATGGATATGAAATTGATGAGGATTTAATATTCAATAGTGAATTTTCTTATGACCGGATTTATTCATTTACAAAAAAATTACTGAAAAAAAATGACAGACCCACTGCAATTCTTGCTGCATCAGATCAAATGGCACTCGCAGTTTTGGATGCAGCATCAAGCCTAAACCTGAAAGTCCCCGATGATTTGTCTGTTGTTGGGTTTGATAATATTAGGTTGGCTGCCAATGAATTTATTGGATTAACGACTATATCCCAACAAATGGACCAAATGTCGCTAACCGCTATAGAAAAACTAATTTATCTTATAGAAAATAAAGATGCCTCATCTTCATCCATTCAAGTTTTCCTTAAGCCTGAACTAATTGTTCGTAAAACAACAGGACCAGCCCCAATACGAACTTAAGGGTAATAAGACCGGTTTTGGAATGGACCTTATACGTTCCTTTACATTCCTAAAAAAGAAATCGGTCATTTTTCTATGATTACAAATAGGCATTTTATATTCAAAAAATTAATTTTACTATTTACAAAAGTCAGATAATTGTTTATATTTTTATTTGTAAGCGAGTAAAGGTACCTGATATTCGATTTTGAATACGTATTCAAAACAGAATGCTTAATCCCGGTATTCAAAAAATCTCCTCAAAGAGGTAAAGATGGGTGATGGGTTGGAAGTAAATCAATTATTTAATTTAAGCGGAAAAGTGGCTATCATTACAGGTGCAAGCAAAGGCATTGGTAAAGATTTGGCCAAATTACTTGCACAAGCTGGGGCTAATATTGCCTTGGTCGCACGTAATAAGGAGCAACTCGAAGAAGCTGCACATGAAATTGGACAAACAGGTGTAAAAGTATTACCCGTTTCTTTTGATTTAACAAAGGTAGAAGAAACAGCTATCATAATGGAAGGAATATACAAACATTTTGGCAAGATTGATATTTTAATAAATAACGCCGGAGTCAACGTGGCAAAACCAGCCGAAGAGTTGACCTCCCAAGATTGGGATAAAGTACTGGACATTAATTTGAAAAGTGCCTTTTTTACGAGCCAAGCTGCCGGAACGTATATGATCAACCAGAAAAAAGGAAAAATCATAAATATGTCTTCACAGATGGCATTTGTTGGTTATTACAAACGGGCTGCATACTCCTCCAGTAAAGGCGGACTTACACAGCTTACGAAGGCGCTTGCAATTGAGTGGGCGCCACATCAAATCAATGTCAATGCCATAGCTCCAACCTTTATTGAGACACCGATGACCAAGCCGATGTTTGAAGATGAAACCTTTAAACATGAAATATTAAGTAGAATTCCACTTGGCAGACTTGCTAAAACGGAGGACTTATTTGGCGGTGTGTTATATCTAGCATCACCATGTTCCGATATGATGACAGGTCAAACACTAGTAGTAGATGGCGGTTGGACTGTCTGGTGATTTTTTTGAATACGTATTCAAAGGTAGCCGTCTTTACCCTCTAGATAGAAGTGGCATAGAAAAAAATGAATGTAAAACACATTAGCAAACAAGGAAGGGGAAATTAAAAATGACAGTACAAGAGCCAAAAGTAAAAAAAGCGGTAACGAATGAGGAAATGGAAAATAATTGGATTGTTCGTTTTGATGAAATGAAAGCAAAAGGAATCCCGTTAATGTTCATTGATAGTATCATTCCAGGACATCAACGTATCAACTATACTTTAATAGGGGATACAGCAAGTGAAAATGATAATTTTACACCTGAAATTACGGAGCCGCATGGTTTTCAAATTGGAATGGTGAAAGCCCAGAAAGGAAACGGTCCTGCATACCATACGCATGATTACATTGAATCCTTCCTTCCTCTATCAGGAAAATGGCGTTTCTACTGGGGAAAGGGCCCAGATGAAATTGATGGCGAAACCATTATTGATCAATGGGACTTAATTTCATTACCACCAGGTTTATGGAGAGGCTTTGAAAATATCAGTGATGAAGATGCTTGGATCTTTGCCGTCCTTGAACAACATCAAGTATTTGATGGAAAAGACCCTTACTGGTCGCCAAAAGTGATAAAAGAGGCAGGTAAATATGGATTCCATGCCAATGAATTAGGAAAAATGATTAAACCTGATAACTTTGAAGGTCTTGAAAAGGAAATCGCCGATAAACTAAAAATGGGTGAAAAATAACAATGGATAAAGTACCGCTTATTTTGCTTCCGGGTTCGCTTTGTGATGAACGTCTATGGGAAAAGGTGAATGTATCAAAGCATGCTGAAGTAAAAGTCTGTGATGTGTCGAAGGCAGATACCATAGAAGGAATGGCGAAATCGGTATTGGAAAAGGCACCTGATAAGTTTGCACTGGCAGGCTTATCACTGGGTGGCATCATTTCTCTTGAGATGATGCGTCTTGCACCTGATCGGGTCATGAAATTAGCATTGCTTGATACAAATCCCAATCCTCCTAGCCTGGAACAAATCGCAGGCTGGGAGAGGTTCATTGATATGGAAAATAACGGTCAGTTTCTGGATATCACAATCAAGCATCTTCTACCTGTTTTAATTCACCCCGATCGTAGAAACGATGAAACATTAGCTTCAACGATCATCGATATGGCTAAAAAAATTGGAAGCGAAGGGTATATCAATCAGTTAAAAGCAGTGATGACACGTTCAGATCAACGTCCCATCCTTCAAACCATTTCCTGTCCGACTATGGTTTTGGTAGGAAATGAAGACAAGGTATGTCCTGTTCATATGTCTGAGTTTTTAACAAAAAACATTCCTTCAGCGAGACTTGAAGTCGTAAATCAATCAGGGCATTTGATAACGTTAGAACAGCCTGTAAAAGTAAGCAATTTATTGAGAGATTGGTTGAAGTCTTAATGTTTAGCCAATTGGGTGATCGATATTTCCAGTTGCGTTCATGATCGGATTGGATGAGAGATAGTCTTTAAATGAGAAAGAGAGGGAAGACGATGAAGAAGAATGCCATAAAGGAAAAAATAAAACGTGGGGATCAAGTTCTTGGTGTATTTTTAGGGATAAATGCACCACCTTTAGTAGAAATGCTTGGTTATGCTGGCTTTGACTTTGTCGTAATTGATGATGAGCATGGTGCATTCAGTCCTTCAGAGCTCGAAAATATGATCCGCACGGCGGATTCTGTTGGGCTTGTCCCAATTGTTCGAGTTTCATATGACCCTTCAAGTATTCAAAAGGCTTTAGACCGAGGAGCAAGTGGTGTACAAGTACCAATGATCAATACGAAAGAAGAGGCTCTTGACGTGGTGAATCGGGCTAAATTCCCACCATGTGGAAATAGAGGGGTGTCATATTCGACTAGACCTGCCCGTTACGGAAAAAATAGTGGAAAACCATATTTAGATGAGAGTAATGAAAATGTTATGATAATTGTGCATATTGAAACGCCAGAGGCAGCTAACAATTTTGAAGCCATTGCAACAGTTCCTGGAATTGATTTAGCATTCATCGGTTCCACAGACCTCTCCGTGAACATGGGATATCAGCTTGAAGGGGCGGGTCATCCTGAAGTGCAAAAGGTCATAAATGAACTGTTTAATAAAGGGGAAAAACTGGGTGTGCCAATTGGTACCGTTGCTGGAAATAGCGATGCCGCCAATAGCGCATTTGACAAAGGCGCCAAATATGTTGGGGTCATATTAAATAATGTGCTTACATCTGCATTAAGTGACGTTGTCTCATCAAGAAATGCGGCTCAATCATTTCAATGATTTTCTAAAGATTTCTAATATAATGGTATATTGCAGAGCAACCACAGGGGAATTCTTACTAAAGGCCAAATCTATTATTTTAAGGGTCTACCTTGAAATAAACGGTTTTTTAAATAGAGAGAGTTTATTATTAAAAAATAATTTCTGTACGAAAAAGGGATGGGTATAATGGTAGAAAAAAAGCTGGATTCAATCGATGTTACTTCAAGTGGAAACAAAGTAGATTCAAAAAAAGCAAATCGGACTGTCAAGAAATCAGCAAACTTCATCTTCTATGCTGACGCTGATGACGTTAATATGCTAGATACAAAAGATGACTATGACTATATGAATATAGAAGAAACGAAACAAAAGAAACAGAGGATGAACGGTTTTAACCCAGAATACAATAACATCGTTGATTATATTGTGAAAATCACACGGCAAATCTGGAAAGAGAAAGACATCGGGCTTATTTACGATACGTATAGCACAAGCATATCTGTTCATAAAGGTTTGATAAATAGTCATGGGGTCAACGAGGTCATTTCAGGCACGCTGCAAACATTGCATGCTTTTCCGGATCGGAAAGGGCTGGGATGGAGTGTAATCTGGTCAGGTGATGATGAAGCAGGATTTTTTACCTCACACCGAGGGCGGTCCGTTGCAACGAATCTTGGCGATAGTTTATATGGTCCAGCTACTGGAAAGAAAGTCATGTTCAGAACAAGCGCGGATTGCCTGATTTTGAATAATAAGATTTACGAAGAATGGCTTGTGATGGATACCTATCATCTTATCCAACAACTTGGATTGGATCCGGTCGAGTTCGCTAAAAAAATGGCTAAAAGCACTCAAAATCTTGCTCCTTCTATTCAATTCGGATTTAAAGAGACAGCAGAAATGGGGCTTCCTCCAAAACTATTCACTCCATCTTCTGATGAGTTCGAGATAGGGGAGTTCATGCAGCTTGTATTCAATCGAATTTGGGCTCGGCGCTCATTTAATTTTGTCCGGGAATATTATGAAGAAAATGCGGTCGTACATTATGTCTGCAACAAGGATGTAATCGGAGTTAGTGAAATTCAAGGAATGTTCATGAGCCTTTTTGCCTCCGTACCGAATGGAAAAGTGATTCTTGAAAGGGTAACTTGTAATAGACGCGGATCTGACAGTGATTGGGATGTAGCGGTACGCTGGAGGATACAAGGAGTGCACGAAGGAACAGGGTACTTCGGGGCCCCTAGCGGAAAAGCCATTGATATTGCTGGAATCAGCCACTATAAAATCCGTAATGAAAAAATTTCGGAGGAATGGTTATTGTTTGATGGGATGGAAGTGTTGCGTCAAATTTATTTGCCTGACGAATACGAATCACAACAAGATGGCGAATCCACAATGGATGATGGGAATTTTACCGGCGTATCATGATTGATCAGTTGACGGCTGTGCTGCAGCCGTCTCTTCACTAAAAAATGATTAGGGGGAAAATAGGATGGAATATATGAAGAAAGCGGATGTATTTGAACAGACCTCTTCACATGAAGTAGAACAAACCGTGAAGTCGATTATTGAAAATGTAAAAGCGGGCGGAGATGATGCCGTACGGGAATATGAGAAAAAATTTGGTGATTCCGATCGTCCGGTCCGGGTTAGTGAAGAGGAGATCGAGCGTTGTATCAGGACTCTTCCTGAAGAGGTAAAAGTGCTGATTGACCGAGTCGTGGAAAGAGTATCCGAATTTGCTAAAGCACAGTTGAGCTGCCTGACTCCATTCGAAAAGGATTTTGGCGAGGGGATTAGGATGGGTCATAGAATCGTACCGATCGAAAAGGTGGGGGCCTATGTTCCAGGCGGGAGATTCCCGTTATTATCATCAGGACCCATGGTCGTTGCTCCAGCAAAGGTAGCAGGAGCAAAAAGAATCGTTGCAGCAAGCCCGGCCAATTATGAAGGCGGCATCCATCCGGCAGTTTTATATGGCTTGCTCCGCTCTGGTGCTACAGACATTTTTGCAATTGGCGGGGCGCAGGCAATTGCCGCCATGGCATATGGAACCGAATCCATCCCAGAAGTGGATATCATCGCTGGACCAGGAAACCGGTTTGTAGCAGAAGCAAAACGTCAAGTGTTCGGCAAAGTGGGCATAGATCTCATTGCTGGACCTAGTGAAGTGATGGTTTTAGCTGATGATTCAGCGTCACCTACGAAAATAGCGGCTGATTTACTTGCCCAGGCTGAACACGATCCGTACGCACGGGCCATTCTTGTCACAACGTCCCGAGCAGTTGCCGAAGAAACGGAAAAAGAAATCGAAGGCTTTTTGAAAACCTTCTCACCATCTTCCCCTGCACACGAATCATGGGAAAAAAGAGGGGAAATCATCCATGCCGATTCATTACAAGAAGGACTGGATATTTGCAATGATTATGCCATTGAACATCTACATTTGCATATCAAAAATAGCCGTGATTTGATGGATAAACTAAATAACTATGGATCATTATTCCTTGATGAAGGCAGCTCCGTCGTTTTCTCTGACAAAGTCTCTGGAACGAACCATACATTGCCGACACAGAAGGCAGCAAGATATACCGGGGGACTTTGGGCAGGAAGTTATGTGAAAGTTATGACACATCAGGAAATCAGAGGCCAAGGCATTCAATTCCTGGCATCCCATGCGGAAGATCAATCAGAAATTGAAGGCTTGGAAGGCCATAAATTATCGGCAACTGTCAGGATGACATGAGTGTGCTCTTAATGATAGGAATTGCTGAAAACGCATTCAATTAAGGACATGCTTCTGGTGCAGCCGCCAGGAAGAAACGGATAATCCCATTCTGCCTGAAATTGGTGTCAGGTGGATGGGCTGTATCTGCAGATTAGATTTTAGCCCTGGAAAATATATGAGAATATGTGTAAACATTAATAGCATCGCCTTTCTGTAATAAGGGACACGAAAGGGAGGGGAATGAAAGGGTGGAATATATGAACAAAACTAAATTTAATAATCGAAAAGAAACCATCTTATTCTTTATCATTAGCTTGTTGTTCTTTGTCACCATTACGGCATTTGATCCATTTATCTCCTCTTATGCTAAGGATCTGGGGTTCGATTCAGTTATTATAGGCAGTATAATCGGAATTTCAGGAATTGTGGCCTTATTGACACGACTTCCGATAGGCGTATTTTCGGATATGCTGCATAAACGAAGATTGTTTATCCAAATGGGGTTGCTGGTAACCATTGTAATGTGGACGCTAGCCTTTTTCATACCAAATGCAACAACATTGTATCTTGGGAAAATTTCGGACGGTTTAACTGGTTCCACCTGGGTTATTTACAATGTTATGTTCGCCTCTTATTTTGGTGTGAAGGAAGCTGCAAAAGCGGTGGCGATATTGGGTGTTGCATCGCCTGTAGGCTCCATTCTAGGGACAACCATTGGTGCATTAGTGGCCAATAGTTATGGTTATCGGTATAGCTTTTTAGTAGCGGTGGCCGCCGCCATACTTGCGCTGGCTTTAACATTTTTCACAAAAGACCTAAGTATTAAAGGGGTTAAAGTAAAATACGATAAGAAAATACTTGTGGAGCAAATCACTGATAAAAAAATCTGGGTCATTTCTGTTCTAGCAACGATTGCTTTGATGGTCACCATTGGAACAAGGGATACGTTCACACCTTTAGTTGCAACCGACCTTGGAGCAAACCCACTATTGATTGGCATGCTGGCAAACACTCACCTGATTATATATGGTTTAGCCGCTGGATTATGTGGAGCCCTTTTTTATAAAAAAATCGGTTTAATGAATACAGCGATTTTAGGAGCTGTTTTACAAGGGGTCATCATCATATTGATACCTTATGCTGAAAATTTAACGATGCTTTTTCTATTACAGGCATTTCAAGGTTTCGGTTACGGGCTAATCTTTACGGTGGTCACTTCCTGGGCTGTTGAAAATATACCTGAGATTAAACAATCCACGAGAATGGGCTTGTTCCAAAGTTTATATTCTGCTGGAATGTTTTTGGGGCCAGTACTGATTGGAATTATCATTGAAACATTTTCAATATCAACAGGTTTTTTAATTATGGGTATTTTGTCAATTGTGTCTATTGCGATTATAAAAATGGTTAAACCTGCAAAAAGAAATACATCTAATGAAGAAAGTATGAATAAGGATATAATTATGGAGAGTAATTAACCTAGTTTTCCCAATTTCCAAAATAATATAAATAGGAAGAATGAAAAATCTACCTAGCAATCACAAGGTAGTTTTTTCATTTCCAGAGGATGGAGAATAAAATAATCGAATAACATTAGGGTGTGGAGTTAAATGGAACACCCAATAGTGTTTGAATAAATTTTTTAAGATTTTCTCCAATTAAAATGCAAAATATGGGTGGGTTTTGATAATCCAAGTTTATCAAAGGTCACTATCGTTGAGAAAGGACAGCTTTAAGTAGCAGACCATTGTATAGTCATTTTGTTTCCCGATTTGGTCAAGAAACTTTAAATCTGTTCTTGCAGGTGAGTGCGGTAAAGATAGGTGTTGGTACTGTCTTCCCGTAACACATGGGAAGATAGAAAAGGGATTCTGCTAGACTAGCAAAATCCCTTTTTTGTTGTTGTAGAAGAGTAGTGGATAAAGGTATTACGCTTTAAACTGTTCAACAGATTTTTCTAGGTCATTAGCGAGCTTTACCATCGAAGAGGTTGAGAATGAGATGTCCTCCATGGATGTTGCTTGTTGATCGGTTGAATGTGCCACTTGCTTTGATACCTCAGCTGTTTCCTTTGTTAAACCAGCAAAATCCTCTATCGAAGCATGGATTTCTTGAGAACCTGCAGCCATTTGCTCTGTAATGGCAGATATTTCTTGAATCTGATCACTAACATGCTCATAAGATTTTATGGTCTGTTTAAAAGTTTCTCTAGTATTCAGGACAACCTTTGTCCCTTCTTCAACCTCTTTCGTTCCAGTTTCCATCATTGTCACTGATTTATTAATGATGGATTTAAAATTAAGCAGGGATTCTTGTATATTGATAGCTGATTCCTTGGTACCCACGGCTAATTTTCGTACCTCATTCGATACGACCGCAAAACCTTTACCTTGTTCACCAGCTCTAGCACTTTCAATGGCCGCATTTAGTGCTAGCAGGTTTGTTTGCTCTGCTATTCCTCTAATTAAATGTACGATATTCACGATCTCGTTTGCTTGTTCGTCTAGTTTTTTTATTTCTGAACTTGTTTGCAGCATCACATCTTTTACTTGTAAGATTTGATTGGAAAGTTCATTTAAATCTTCATTTCCAGTGGACATTTGAATAGAAACATGATTTGTTTGTTCGCTGACTTCCGACGAAGCTTCGGCGATTTTTTGTATCCCAATGGTCATTTCCTCTATGACCCTAGATGATTCTTCACTTCTGTGCAATTGTACTTCTGTAGCTCCTGCAACTTGCTGAATGCCTTTAACAATATATTGTGTGGAAGTATCCATTTCTTTGATTTTGTGTTCGATATCACTTGATGCTTCCAAAAGCTGTAGTGATGAGCTTTTCATGGAGTTAACCATCATAATTGTATTGGTAATCATTTCTTCGAATGATTTCACTAAAACTTTGATTTCGTCGTTCCCATTTACCCTAGTATTGTTGATCAGTATATTGGCTGTTATTAAATCCCCATTTGCGATTTCCTTTGCAGCCATGCTGACTTTGTGAAGAGGTCTTAACTTTCTAGTCAAGAACCATATTAAAGCGCCCACCACGATTGCCATTAAGATGACATTGATAATGATTGTTAAAGGAAGGATGCCGCTCAGAACCTTGCTGGCTGTAGAATCCACTTTGCTTGCATCAATATCTACCCCTAATATTCCAATGACCTCATTCCCTTTTTTTATTGGAACAAAGACGGATAAATAGTCACCATATTCAGTATCATGAACGATGGAAGTGGTAGAAACCTTTCCTTTCATAACGCTTTTTACATCCGGATAGGTAGTTGCTGTTGTAGGAGTAAAAATAGGAGATGCCTTTTTATCTCCCTTACTCATTCCATCTATAAGAATTTGAACCTTTTCGCTTTTTTCGTTAATCCCTAATGTATATACATACAACGCTCCAGTTTTTTGTTTATAATCGTTTAACTGTTCACGTATATCCCAATATGTTGTTGTTTCAGATTGATTACTTAAAAACTCCGCATAAGATATTGGATTTATTCCTTGAGCGATGTTGCTTGCTAAGTCTAAGCTGCTCATAGCTATTGTTTTCTCAACCGTATCATTGGTACTCTTATACATTAAAAATAAACTTCCAATCAATGTAACGATCATGCCTGTTAAAAGAACGAAACCTATTTTCGTACTTAGTCTATTCATCTTTGTTACTCCTTCTCGAAGTGATAAATTATCCAGCTTGTTGTATATATCGGAAACAATTAAATAGATTTAAAGAGACCTAACTAAAACATTCACGTTTTTTTCCTCTAGTTGAAATTAAATCGGATTGGGGGGTACTATCAGTATCCAGAAGATCCCTGGTAACATATGAGGGCAAATTTGAGGTATGTTAGGTCAAATTCGATAAGACCTGTAAATGTTAAAGACAAAAAATAAATCGCCAAAAATGTATTTTCTTTGGAACCTATATAAATAGCAACATCGGGAACTAATTTCAACCCCTTCATTAAGGGCAGTCAAATCGAAACCTTCATCAATAATGTGAAGGGAAATAAAAAAATTTTGACAACGAAAATCATTGATGATATGTTGGTTTTGCTTATTAAACCAGTTTAATAAGTTACGATAATCCATGTGAGATGTGGAACATGACAACAATATACGAAAAGATGATAAAAGGTGGGTTTAGACAATGCGGTTATTCGTCTCAGTTAGAATGATGAAACATGCAAGGAATTAGAGTGCATACATATACTTATTAAACAATTTAATTAAGTGGGTGATTTACATGGATGAACAATTGTATACCCCTAAAAACTTGAGGATACGGATACTTCACGGAATTCGATTAACTCTAATAAAGATGGGGAGTGCTACTAAGGTTGAACTTAGCCAGAAGTTAGACATCAGTTTTCCCACTGTCAGCAAAATGATTGTCCAAATGGAGAAGAGCGGGGAGGTACTTGTTGTCGGTTTGGATAAATCCAGTGGAGGCAGGAGAGCCCATCGTTATGCATATAACCCCGAGCATATGTTAGGAATGTCAATTTTATTGGAAAAGGAAGAAACAGCCATTACGATATTTAATTGTTTCGGTGAAGTTAAGGAACAAGGCGTGCATAAAAATATGATCCATGACGATCTGGATTCCTTAAAGAGATTGATTGGGGATACTCTTGCACAATTTCCGAAAATCTGCGCAATCGCACTCGGTGTACCTGGTTCCGTTAAAAATGGGCGAATCATCTATATTCCTGGTTATGAGAAGTTTCTTAATCTAGACTTACAAAGTTGCCTAGAAGAATCATTCACCATCCCAGTAGTATTGGAGAATGATATGAATGCGGCCGTTCTTGGGTATCATAACCGGACTGAAAAATTCCATGAAAACCAATCGATCGTTTATATTTACTCAGGACATAATGGACCGGGTGCCGGTTTGCTGATTAATGGAGATGTTGTTCGGGGAAGCTCCTTTTTCACAGGTGAGATTTCTTTCGTTCCATTGTATGATGATCTTAATTTTCTTCAGGCAGTGAAACAGGAAAAGGAATCAAAAAAGGGCGAGAACATTGAGTCTCTCAGTCGGTTAATTGCGTCGATGACAGCAATCATCAACCCTCATGCGGTTATTTTCAGTAAGGCAGAAATCAGTGTGGAAATGCTTGAACGGCTAAAGAAAGAATGCGCAAAATACGTACCAATGAAGCACCTTCCTAACTTTGCATTAAGTGAATGGCGGGAAGATTATCTTCATGGACTACAGCATCTTGCGCTTGAACACATGCTAAGTTTATAGAAAGAAAGTGATCAATCCGAAAGTGAGGGGAAATTCTTGGCTACTCTCTTATTAATTATGATCTATTTGGCATTTATTAGCCTTGGAATACCGGATTCCTTATTGGGTGTCGCATGGCCGGTTATGCAGTCGGATTTTGGGCAGCCTCTGGAGACTGCCGGTTTTCTTTATATGATCATCGCTGCAGGTACAATCCTCTCAAGCTTAGCTAGCGGGTGGCTTAATGACCGTATAGGGACCGGGAAAGTCACATTAATTAGTGTAATCCTTACGGCTGCAGCCTTGTTAGGCTTTTCCTATGCCCCCTCTCTCTATTGGCTTATCATATGTGCGGTGCCGCTAGGGCTTGGTGCTGGGGCCATCGATGCTGCATTGAATAACTATGTCGCACTCCATTATAAATCTCATCATATGAGCTGGCTTCATTGTTTTTGGGGTGTGGGAGCTAGTATAGGGCCAATCATGATATCTTATTTTATAGCAAATAAAGGTTCATGGAGAGATGGTTATTTTACCATTGCTTTTCTACAATTAGGCTTAGCCTGCTTGCTTTTATTGACTCTTCCCTTATGGTCAAAAGTTTCAAGAAAAAAACAAATGGAGGCTGAAGCAGGGCGTACAGAGTCTTTGCCGGATGAGCGAGCTTATGGGGTGAAACCGTTAAAAATTAAAGGTGTCAAATTTGCATTGCTTTCATTCTTCTTTTATTGCGGAGTTGAATCAACACTGGGACTTTGGGGAAGCAGTTATCTTGTTGGTAGCAAGGGTATTTCCGCAGCTGTGGCCGCGCAGTGGGTTTCTTTTTTTTATGGTGGAATTACACTGGGGCGGCTTATTACAGGGTTCATTACCTTTAGGGTCAGCAACGAGAAGCTGATTCGATCGGGACAAATTACAGCGATAATTGGTATAGTGCTTTTTATTTTGCCATTACCAGTTTACATGTCACTCGCCGGCTTCATTTTGGCTGGACTAGGCTTAGCTCCTATTTATCCATGCATGATTCATGAAACCCCAATTCGATTTGGAAAAAAGCATTCACAATCCATTATAGGTTATCAAATGGCTGTCGCTTACACAGGCACTACCTTTTTGCCGCCTTTGCTCGGGATATTGGCTTCGCATACGACAATCGGCATATTCCCGTACTTTGCACTAGCTTACATGATTGCCATGCTTCTTGGTTCCGAAAAAGTGAATCGAATGATGAGAATCCGTCCCCAAAAACTAGTTGAAAAAGAGCACTAGGTTCTTGATTAAACTCCAGATGGGAACATTACTGTAGTAGAAACATCCTATCTATTCTAATAGGCACAATCACATCAAAGGTTGACGAAATCAGTGGCTCCTGAACTTCCTGCCATAAACTAAAAACGGGGGTTCATTCTTTACAGAACAGCCGGCATATACTAATATCCCAAAATATAATCCGGCCTACAATCGAGATAATTCATCCTTCACCGAAAAGAATCCGACCGACAAACGATTAATTCGTCCCACAATCAAATAATTCGGCCTAATAAAGGGTACTCTTAAAGAAAATTCCCCTAAGATATATCATCTAAGGGGAATTGATTATTTTATAGTATTTTTTTTCTTCATTCAATGTTTGAAGGAGGGAAGGTGATGTTTCCAAGGATGACATCAGTTTTAGCGCCGGTTGCTTTGGGAACGTTACTTGGGTTACGGTGAAAGGTCTCATTTGCAAGCAGGGCAAATGCTACCGCTTCTTTTGCTTCAGAAGAGTATCCCAACTCTTCTTGGGTTAAGACTTGAATAGACGTTCCAAGTAAGGATTGGATCATATCTAATAATGTTTTATTGTAGCTGCCACCGCCGCCAATAATCACTTCTTCTATATCGGTTTTTGGAAAGATGAAATTGCGATAGTTCTCTACAATAGATTTTGCCGTAAACATCGTTACGGTTGCTAAAATATCATGGTTTGGAAGTGATTCGAACATCTTTAAAAGTTCGACTACATACTGCTTGCCAAACAATTCTCTACCAGTTGATTTTGGTGGAGGGCTCATAATATAAGGGTGACTCATACAATAAGATAATAGTTCATCATTAATGTGTCCTTGCTTAGCTAATTTACCACCGTCATCATATTTTATATGGAACAGTTGGCGGCATACTTCATCAATGATCATATTACCAGGCCCTGTATCAAAAGCATACATGTCATCCAGAGATGCTTGCTTGGGTAAGACGGTTACATTTCCAATGCCCCCTATATTTTGAAGTAATCTCCCCTTCGTTTCACTTCTATAAAGTATATATTCAGTAAAAGGAACAAGCGGAGCTCCTTGTCCTCCTGCAGCCATGTCCATCGTACGAAAATTTGATATCACCATAGTGTTCGTATCATGAGCGATAACAGCAGCTTCCCCAATTTGCAACGTTGAGGGTATCCAATTATGTTCCTGTAAAGGCTGGTGGTAAATGGTTTGACCGTGGGATCCTATAAGATCCAGTTCTTCAATTGGAAATCTAGCTTTATTACAAACTTCCTTTACCGCTTCGGCAAATAATTTTCCTAACTTAAAATTCAAACTGCAAATTAACTGCACATTGGATGTTTCTATGGACAAAGCCTGCATAATTTCATTTTCAATAGCTTTTGGAAAAGGATAGGTAATGAACTCAATCATTTCAATTTCAGTCTTTAGCCCACTATTATTCACTCGAACAAGTGCAGCATCAATTCCATCTAATGATGTTCCAGACATTAATCCTACTATGTACATTGTCAATCCACCTACCTCTAATTGTTGTCTTTTCCTTAATAACCAATCATTTTGCAAGAGTATATTATACACAAAAATTCTTGCATGTTTTATCCTTCACCATTGTAAGGGAAATACGCTTATTGGTTACTTTTCGGCCTCTATCATACTTTAATGATGTTGATGATTATTTTACTTTTATTATCATTTGCTTCGTTTGTTTGCTTTCATTATGGGTGCGATCCAAGGCTGTCACAACATATGTGTAAGTCTTTCCTTTTTCTACAGTGGGATCATTAAATAATTGACTTTTCATTTCTTTATGAACTGTTGTCAGCAAGTTCTTAGAATCTTCAATGTTTCCTTTTTTCTTTCCTTCAAAACGATAAATGGCATAATACGATGAATCTGAATGCTTGTGATCGGCAATTTCAAATTGTATGCCATCGCTTGTTTGTTTTACTCTGCCCAAATTTGGAGCCTTTGGGGCATTATCATCTATCCAAGGCATTGGCGGAACCAATGCGGGATATTTATAAATATCGTTGCTTAATCGATCTGCTATCCCCAGTGGATTATTACGAAGGTCTTTCGCACTGAAATGCATGCTTCCATCAAATTCTTTATAGGTCCGATTTAATTTTAACTGGTTTGGCATTTCCTCTGGATTAAACCAGTTTTGGACCCCGTTCGACTCTGTATTAATTTTATAGTCTCCTTGTCCAATATAGAGCTGAACGTTTTTACCTTCGACTTCTTTAGTCCACCAATCAAGGAGTTTTGCATAGTCGGCTACTGGCAACCCTATATTCCAGTATAATTGGGGCGCGATATAATCAATGTATCCATTATTGATCCAAGTCCTAGTATCCGCATATAAATCATCGTAATTCGTTTGTCCTGCAGCAGTGTCTGAACCTGTGGGATCGACTGCTTTGTTACGCCAAACTCCAAATGGGCTAATACCAAACTTCACATATGGTTTTTCAGCTTTGATTTGTTCATTAATATGCTTTACAAGATTGTTTACATTATCCCTGCGCCAATCTTCTATATTTGGAAATTTACTTGCACCATATTTTTGATAGGATCCTTCATCTGGGAAAGGTACTCCAGCAATCTTGTAAGGGTAAAAATAATCATCCATATGGACTGCATCGATATCATAATCTTTAACCACTTCCATAATTCCGTCAATCACAAACTGCTGTACTTCAGGAACGCCTGGGTTAAAATACAATTGTTGTCCATAGGGTATAACCCAATCCGGGTGCTTTCTAGCAGGATGAGATTCTGGAAGTTTATCAAGATCCGTTAGCTCAGCCGTTTTACCTAGAGGCATGGTAATGCGGTAAGGATTAAACCACGCATGGAATTCCATATTGCGATCGTGTGCCGCTTCAACCATGAATGCAAGAGGATTGTATCCCGGATCTTTTCCTTGAACGCCTGTTAAATATTGTGACCAAAGACCATATTCAGAAGGGTAAAAAGCATCAGCAGTCGGTTTAATCTGCATGACGACAGCATTCATCCCCATCGCTTTTTGTTCATCCAAATATTTTATAAATTCTTCTTTTTGAGTGGAAACAGATAATCCAGGTTTGGACGGCCAGTCAATGTTTAACACACTCGCAATCCAAGTTGCGCGCAGTTCCTGTTTTACATAAGTCGTTTGTTGTGGGAGTGGTGTTGACTCCGCACTTGCAATCAAATCAGTTGGAAGGAGAAGGGATCCTCCCACTAATGCAGTAAGTGCCAATGAACCTAATTTTCTCTTTGCAATTCTTCCATTCATCAATAGAACAACCTCATTTCATTTTCTAATTTTTATATGCGATTATTTGTAAGCGTTAACAAATAATGAATATACGCATGTCGTCACGATCAATAGAGAGATGTCTAGTAAAAACATCGAAATAGCTATTTTAATGTAAAACGACATTTTTAGTAGAAATGTAGCAAATAATTCAAGTAGATTACGTATATTCTAAAATTAATTTTTAAAAAAGTATATACAATATTGAAATTTATTTTTAGTAATGTTATATTCTCTATAGATAAAAGATATTTCAAAACCATCACTACTGAATTAAAAAGGATGATATGTATGCTAGAGCATTTAACGACAGAGCGTCGTAATGAAAAGACCATGTGTTTGGATGAAATGAAAACGCTTGAATTTTTAGAGGTGATGAACGAAGAAGACATAAAAGTTGCCCATTGTGTAAAAAAAGAACTTCCGCAAATTTCAAAAGCTGTTGAAATGATCGTTGCAGCAATGAAAAATAACGGCAGATTAATTTACATGGGTGCCGGAACAAGCGGGCGTATCGGTTTATTGGATGCCGTGGAATGTCCTCCCACATTCAATACTGACCCTAGTGAAGTAGTAGGTATAATAGCAGGCGGGGAAAAGGCTTTCATTAAAGCGGTAGAAGGTGCCGAAGACAGTTTTGAATTAGGTCCTGAAGATTTAAAGGGAATCGAATTAACAAACAAAGACGTTGTAGTAGGCATTGCGGCTAGTGGACGCACTCCATATGTCATTGCCGGTTTGGAATATGCCAATCAAGTTGGGGCAGGTACAGTATCCATTAGCTGTAACGAAGGATCAGAGATAGGGAAGATCGCAAAAGTTGCGATTGAAGTTGTAAGTGGGCCTGAGGTTCTGACTGGTTCTACACGTTTAAAAGCTGGAACATCCCAAAAATTAGTATGTAATATGCTTTCCACAGCTTCAATGGTTGGTGTTGGAAAAGTTTATGGGAATTTAATGGTAGATTTACAGCTGACAAATGAAAAGTTAGTTGAACGTGCAAAACGTATTATCATGGACGCTACTGACTGTAGTTATGAAGTTGCAGATGAATTTTTAGAAAAGGCACATTCTCAGCCTAAAGTTGCAATTGTCATGATATTAACAAATGTTTCATATGAAGAAGCATCAAATCGTTTGGAAAAAGCACAAGGATTCATTAGAAAAACGATTTAAGCTTTTAATAAAAAATAATGGGGGAATTAATTATGAAAGTATTATTCGTATGTTCAGGTGGAATGTCAAGTGCAATCGTTGTAAGCGCTTTAAAAAAGGAAGGAGAAAAACAAGGTGTAAATATAGAAGTGTTAGCAGTTGGCACACAGGAATTTGATGCGGAGGTTCGAAACGGTTGGGATGTTGCAATGGTAGCTCCTCAAGTCAAGCATCGTTTTGATGGCTTTAAGGCATCTGCCGATGAAGCGGGTGTCCCATGTGAAGCAATACCTGCTCAAGCTTACAGTCCTCTGGGTGGCCCTAAGCTATTAAAACTAGTAACCGACCTAGCAAAATAATAACCTAACGAGAATTTCTTATCTATCAAACGTAAAAGGGGAAAACAACCAATGGACAAGTTTGTAGCTTTTTTAGAAAATAATCTTTCAACACCGATGGCTAAATTGTCTGAGCAAAAACATTTGCGCGCAATTCGGGATGGTGTGGTTTCTGCGTTACCATTCATCATCTTTGGGAGTTTATTCTTAATCATTGCTTTCCCGCCTGTTTCAGCAGACTCTGCAATAGGTGAATGGGCAGCAAAACACATAGCAGAAATTTTAATACCGTATCGATTAACGATGTTTATTATGACGTTATATATTACTTTTGGTATAGGCTACAGTTTATCTCAAAGCTATAAACTTGATCCGCTTTCAGGAGGTTTACTATCTTTAGCAGCCTTCTTGTTCACAATAGGTGTAAAAATGATGGATGGTGTAGGGTTTGTATTGCCAATGACAAATCTCGGGGGCCATGGTCTTTTTGTAGGAATGCTTGTTTCCATTTTTGCTGTTGAAATTTTACGTCTATGTAAGACCAAAAATGTCACGATTAAAATGCCGGATTCCGTTCCAACTTCAGTAGCCCGTTCATTTGAAGCTTTAATACCGGTTACAATCGTACTGCTTGTCATGACCTTAATTACAGTCGTTTTTGCTGTTGATTTACATTCACTTGTTGATAAAGCGGTTGCACCTCTCATTAGTGCAGGCGATACATTGCCAGGTGTATTGATCCCAGTGTTCTTAATTACATTCTTCTGGTCATTTGGTATTCATGGCGTATCCGTAGTGGGTGCAGTTGCTCGTCCCGTTTGGGAAGTGTACTTAGCGAATAACTCTGCAGCAGTTGCAGCTGGAAAGGTAATTCCCCACGTAGCTCCTGAAACATTCTTCCAATGGTTCATTTGGATTGGTGGGTCTGGTGCAACATTGGGGTTAGTCATCGCCATGCTCTTAACGGCAAAATCTACCTATAGTAAAGCAATGGGGAAAGCAACAATTGTTCCAAGCATCTTTAACATCAATGAACCTGTTATTTTTGGGATGCCAATTGTATTAAACCCAATTTTGATCATTCCATTTATCATAACGCCACTAATTGGTGCGACACTTGCCTATATAGCAACGTCCATTGGAATGGTAAACCCCACTTATGTAATGGTTCCCTGGACATTACCAGCTCCAATAGGTGCCTACCTTTCAACAGGCGGTGATTGGAGAGCCATTGTTCTAGTCATGGTGAATTTAACAATTTCCGTTATTATTTATCTGCCATTCTTTAAAATGTACGATAAAAAGCTTTTGGCACAAGAAAACATGGTAGAAACAACAGATAATAAAAATATCGCTTTATAAGGAACACGCTTAAGGGGAGTTTGGACTAAATGCTCCAAGCTCCTTTTACTATAATAGAGAGAGGGAGGATAAACATGAATTCAACATCCAGAATTCACTTTTTTAGTTACAAAAGTGCCTTTCTATTTTTTAGCTTTATTCTTGTTTTTAATTTTATCTTTAACACAGTAATGAATGCCTTTGAGATAGATAAACAATTTTCACTGTACTTAGGAAATACCTTTGCCATAAGCGCAGGTTTGACGATGGTGGTTTGTTTGGTTGAAGGTAAGTTTAAAAACAAGAAACAAGCGTCACTATTATTCTTGTCTTTACTAGCAGTAAGCGCACTGGTTTGTTATGCCATTATTTATGTGTAATTGGCTAAAATGTTATTAAATATATGCTTGCTTATGAGGTGTTAGGAGAATGGAAAAGAAGAAAGGGCTAAAAGTTGCCACAATTGGTGGTGGCTCTAGTTATACACCAGAATTAATAGAGGGTTTCATTAAACGTTTTGATGAATTGCCTATTAGTGAACTTTGGTTAGTGGATATCGAAGCAGGAAAAGAAAAACTGGAGATTGTAGGAACCTTAGCAAGGAGAATGGTAGAAAAAGCAGGGATTCCAATGGAAATTCATCTTACATTAGATCGCCGTCAAGCCTTGAAAAATGCGGATTTTGTCACAACGCAAATGAGAGTCGGTTTACTTGATGCACGGGTCAAAGACGAGCGTATCCCGTTGGAATTAGGATTAATTGGCCAAGAAACGAATGGTGCTGGTGGATTGTCTAAGGCATTACGAACAATCCCCATTCTGCTGGAAATAGCAGAAGAAATGCAAGAGCTTTGTCCTAATGCATGGTTAATTAACTTCACAAACCCTGCTGGTATGATAACGGAAGCTCTTCTCCGTTATAGTAAGCATAAAAAAATCATTGGGGTATGCAATGTCCCATTCAATATGCATATGTCCATTTCTAACATGTTGGGTGTTGAAATGAAGAGAGTACACATAGATTTCGCTGGGTTAAATCATATGGTATTCGGGATACATGTGTTCGTTGATGATCAAGAAGTAACAGATAAAGTGCTTGATATGCTGGGTGACCCGGAAATACAGATGACGATGAAGAATATTGCTCCTCTAGCTTGGAACAGAAGGTTTTTGAAATCATTAGGAGTGGTTCCTTGCCCATATCATCGCTATTATTACAAAACAAAAATGATTTTAGAAGAAGAGCTGGAAGCATTCAAATCAGGGGAAACCAGAGCTGAAATTGTGAAAAGGTTAGAAGAAGGTTTGTTCGACCTTTACAAAGATGAAAACCTGGACATCAAGCCTCCACAATTAGAGCAGCGTGGTGGAGCTTACTATAGTGATGCAGCATGTAATGTCATTTCTTCTATTTATAATGATAAAAAGGACATTCAAGTGTTAAATGTACAAAATAAAGGATCGCTTACTGAAATTGATTATGATTCAGCAGTCGAGGTAAGCTGTATTGTCACCAAAAATGGTCCAATTCCCATCACAATGGGTAAATTACCCGTCCAAGTGCATGGCTTGATTCAACAAATTAAATCATTCGAAAGAATAGGAGCAGAAGCAGCTGTTACAGGTTCTTATGATAAAGCATTGTTAGCTTTAACGATTAACCCGCTTATCCCAAGTGATGATCTGGCGGAATTGGTTTTACAAAGACTGTTAAAAGCACATGAAGAATATTTACCTAAATTCTTCAATAAAAATGCGTGAATGATTTAGCGTTTATTTGGAAAACAGCTTTTTAATGAAAAAATTACTTTCAAAATCGAACATCAATAGGAGTGTAAATGATATGTCAATGGAAATGAATAATAATGAAATGGAAATTTTTGAAATAATATCACATAGTGGAAATGCGAGAGGATTAGCATTTGAAGCATTGTCAGAAGCGGAAGAATTCAATTTTGAAAAAGCAGATGAACTTATTAAACAGGCTCAGGATGAATTAAACTTGGCCCATAAGACTCAAACCAAGCTTATCCAGGCAGAATTGAATGGAGCTCCCAGTGAAAAGACTTTATTAATGATTCATGCCCAGGATCACTTGATGACGGCAATGAGTGAACAAAAACTAATTGAACATATGATTCGTATTGTAAAAAAGCTAGCCCCACAACAGTAATAAAAACAAAGAGGTGATTAAACAATGGGCAAACTAGGTATTTCCATCTATCCAGAGCATTCCACCGTTGAAAAAGACATGGAATACATTGCATTGGCACACAAATACGGATTCAAAAAGATCTTTACATGCTTGCTATCCGTCGAAGGTGATAAAGAGAAGATTTTAAAAGAGTTTAAAGAAACGATTTTTTTTGCCAACCAATTGAATATGGAAGTGATGGTCGATATTGCGCCTCGAGTATTTGGGGCTTTAGGCATTTCTTATAATGACTTATCATTTTTTGCAGAGTTAGGTGCGTATGGAATCAGATTGGACATGGGTTTTACTGGAAATGAAGAGTCGATTATGACACATAATCCATATGGCCTGAAAATTGAGATAAACATGAGCAATGCAACAAAATATTTAGAAAACATCATGGATTACAAACCTAATAAAGAAAACTTGGTCGGATCACATAACTTCTATCCACATCGCTATGCAGGGTTGAGCTATCCTCACTTTATAAAATGCTGTGAGTCTTTCAAAAAGCATAATATCCGCACGGGCGCATTCGTTAGCTCACAAGCAGCAACATATGGACCTTGGCCTATAACGGAAGGATTATGTACATTAGAAATGCACAGGGAATTGCCCATTACGACACAAGCGAAGCACTTGTTTGCGACAGGATTAATAGATGATGTAATTATTGCAAATGCCTACGCATCTGAACAAGAATTGAAACAACTTAGCATGTTAAACAGTGATCTGTTAGCATTTAATGTGAATCTTCATGAAACCATTACTGTTTTAGAGAAAAAAATCGTCTTGGAAGAATTTCATTTTTACCGTGGAGATGTATCCGATTATCTTATTCGCTCGACTCAATCACGCGTGAAGTATAAAAACGAAGATTTTAAACCAACATTTACGCCAGATATTAAACGTGGTGATATTTTAATTGAAAATGAGCTCTATGGGCAATATAAAGGTGAATTGCAGATTGCATTGAAAGATATGAAGAACTCAGGGAAAACGAATGTAGTTGGCAGATTAGCAGAAGAGGAAGTTTTTCTGCTAGATTATTTGGAGCCATGGGGAAAATTCCAATTCAATTTGAATTAGAATCTTCAAAGGAAAAAAGGGTAGGAAGATTAACATTCCTCCCTTTTTTCATGAATAGGAGAATGATATGAGTTATATTATCGGTGTTGACGGTGGTGGCACGAAAACCGAAGCAGTTGCCTATGATTTAGGTGGTCATAAAATAAGTGAAGGCAAAGCGGGATTTGGAAATTTGCTTATAAATGAAAAACAAGCCATTGCTAACATCATTTCTGCAATAGAACAATGCTTGGCCCCTATTCAAGGAAAGTGTCACTACATTTGCTTAGGATTAGCAGGGTTTGGAGGGGTAGAAAATTCAGAGGGGATAGAAAATGCATTAAGAAATGCATTTAATACCCCATTTACCATAGTAAATGATGGAATTATCGCTCATGCTGCACTACTAAAAGGAAAAGATGGCATTTTGACCATTTCAGGAACAGGTTCTGTAAGTATCGGCATCCATAATGGTACCGAGAAGATGGCTGGTGGCTGGGGACATATACTTGGAGATGAAGGAAGCGGCTATTGGATTGCGATGCAGGCTTTTATAAAAATGACCAAAGAAGAAGATGAAGGATTGAATTATAGCCACTTAACTAAGTCATTCCTTAAAAAACTAGGATATCACAGTGTATTAGAACTGAAGAAGTTCATTTATACTTCAACGAAAGCCGAGATTGCAGCTTTTGTTCCCCTGATTGTTCAACATGCAGATACTGGCGATGATTTCTCGCAAAATATTCTTAGACAGGCAGGTTACCACCTTTCTAAAAATACCCTTGATGTTTGCAGGAAGTTAAAGCTTAGTGAACATGTTACAATTGCAATAAAAGGTAGCATTTTGACTAATATCCCATTAGTGCAAAGCTCTTTTATTAAACATATTCAACTTGAAAAACCAGACGTAAATCTTGTTTTAGAAGACGTAACGTCCACATTAGGTTGCTATTACATAGCATTGAAACATTTAAGGTAATTAAAGATCAAGGGAGCAAATAATATGCACGTTGAAAATGTTTTATTAAAAATAGAAAGCTTATTAAATCAATTGCCCAAATCTGAAAGAAAAATTGCCCAATATGTATTAGAAAATCCTAAGGACACAATAAGGATGACGATACATGAATTAGCTGCTCAAGCCAATGCCAGCAGTTCGGCTGTAACAAGATTTTGTCGTTCCATAAAAGTTAACAGTTTTTCAGAATTAAAGGTATCTTTATCATCTCTTACTTCGCAACCAGAGAAAAAAGGATTCTATGACATTGAACCTAATGAAACGATTGCGTCAATTAAAAATAAAATAGTTTCTAACTCTGTCCAAGCTATACAAGAAACAGCACATTATTTAGATGAAGCCGTGCTAGACAATATAGTTGAAACCATGAGAAATGCAGATGTCATTTATGTCTATGGATTAGGAGCATCATGGCTCATTGCTGAAGATATTACACAGAAATGGTTGCGATTAGGAAAGATTGTGAGTGCCAATCAAGACCCGCATATTACGGCCACGGCGCTTGCTTCATCATCGAAGAATACCGTTTTTTTCTGTATTTCTAATAGTGGCGAAACGGAAGAAGTTCTGCAACTTGTTGATATAGCTAAAGCATATGGGATTAAAACAATTGGATTATCGCGCTTGGGGAACAATGGATTAACTAAAAAAGTCGATATGTCTTTACATCATGTACGTGCACCAGAGGCTAAGTTTCGAAGTGCAGCAACAAGTTCGCTGTTTGCACAATTGCTAACGGTCAGTATTATTTTCTATGCGTATGTTTCAAAATACTATAATGAAAATAAAAGTGGAATTGAACGTTCAAGGGAATCTGTATTAAAATTCACAAAAAGAAATCTAGATACTTCTGAAAAATGAGATCTAATCTTCAGGAATTATTTATCGTGAGTTTTTTACTTGAGATGTTCCTAATCAGGATGCCAGTCAAAATAACATCACGATGAAAGGAAGATGTACGCTAGATGATCCAAAAGAAATCTCCGCTTCCAATTTATTATCAACTTGAAGAGACAATTAAACAATCGATTCAAAAGCATGAGATAAAGCCAGGAGAAATGATCCCTTCAGAAAGAGAATACACTGAAAAATATCAAATAAGCAGAATGACGGTGAGACAAGCCATTTCTAATCTTGTGAATGATGGCTATTTATACAGGCAGCGCGGAAAAGGAACATTCGTTTCCCACCAAAAACTCGACCAACCCCTACAAGGATTAACAAGCTTTTCAGAGGATATGCGTTTAAGGGGACTTGAACCAAGTACACGTGTAATCAGTTTTACAGAGGTCAAAGCTGATCAGGATCTTGCGGCAAAGCTTGAGGTTGAAGCGGGAACAACTATTTTCGAGCTCAAACGTATAAGGCTTGCTGATCGGTTGCCGATGGCATATGAAAAGTTATATATTTCAAAAGAACTTGCCTTCGGTCTCACGGAAGAAATAGCTGCAACCTCCATATATAGCTATGTAGAAAAAACGTTTGGCGTAAAAATCCAACATGGCAGACAGGTGATTGAAGCCTCCATTGCTCAAAAAAGGGAGGCGGAAATGCTCGAGATTGCAGAAGGTTCCCCGGTAATGCTAATTGAACGAAGAAGCACCCTTGATACAAAAAAGCCACTTGAGGTTGTCAGATCCGTTTACCGTGCAGATCGATATAAATTAACAATTAATTTGGACCGATTATCATAATTAGCAAAACGAGTGTTCTAAAACCCCTTATACTGCAGTTCTAGAGATATAGTAGTTCTAATGGATCTAAAAGCTCCTCGAATCAATTGATTCGAGGAGCTTTTTAAAGCGATAATATCAAACTCAACAATAATGGCATTTAATAGTTATTAGCTGCTCAAACTTTGAGAAAGAGGAATTACAATTTATAAAGATAGATTTCTTGATTAAAACCCGCGGAGTGGAAATCAACGGTCTATTTAAATCCTAAAAAACTGTAGACAAACTCCATTATTATCGAGATTGTCTACAGTCTGAATAATCATAATGATGATTGTTTTTATATGGTATTATTCTTGTAGATGAACACTTCTCAAGATAAGCATTTAAAAGTAATTTTTCATTAAAGGATGTGTAAGTATTGTCTAGTCAATTGAATAATGACAATATTCAAAATGAATTTAGTGCAGACTGTAAAAAATGTTTTGGTTTGTGCTGTGTAGCTTTGCCTTATGCAAAATCAGCGGATTTTGCTCTTAATAAAGATGGAGGGACTCCTTGCAAAAACTTGCAATCAGATTATCGTTGTGGGATTCATAAAAATCTCAGAGTGAAAGGTTATCGAGGTTGTACTGTATATGAGTGCTTTGGGGCAGGTCAAAAGGTTTCGCAAGTGACATATCAAGGAAATGATTGGCGAAATAACCCAGCGTCAGCAAAGGAAATGTTCGATGTATTTCCAATTATGCAACAACTTCACGAGATGCTTTGTTACTTAAATGAAGCACTAAACTTAGAAGAAGCTCAACCTATTTATAAAGAATTGCAGGATGCATTGACGGAAACTGAACAACTCACTTTTCTAAATCCAAAATCTATCATGGAACTAAATGTACCAGCTCATAGAGCTATTGTTAATGACTTACTTCTACAAACAAGTGAATTAGTACGTGCAAAAGTTAAGAACAACAAAAGTCAAAGAAAAAAAAGCAAAATAAATAGGGGAAGTGACCTTATCGGTACTAATTTAAGAGGTGCTGACCTTAAAGGAACCGATTTAAGAGGCGCCCTGCTCATAGCCTGTAACCTTAGAGAATCTGACATGAGAGTGACTGACCTTATTGGTGCAGACTTGCGAGATGCTGATTTAAGTGGGGCTAATCTCACGGGAAGTATCTTTCTTACTCAAGCACAAGTAAACTCGGCTAAGGGTGATAGTACGACTAAATTACCACCTTCTTTAAGGATTCCTGAACATTGGTTAGCTTAAATTTGCAATAATCTATTTTAATAATTAATTAAATTAGACTGTAGACAAACGCAATTTTCAAAAAGTTTGTCTACAGCTTGAACCTCGGAGGACTTTTAAAAGGAAGGCCATCTAGTTTGCTCTCATCATTCTTCCCTCAGTTAGAAGCTTCCAGAATAAAGGAATGACAATCTTGGATGATCAAACCAGTAAAGTAAATGAAGTTCATCTTGTCCTATACCTCTGTCTTTCAAATAAGTAGTTTGTTTAAGAACTGCCAAGCAGTATTTATTCTTCTATTTATTACTTTGTTAGAGTTACTCCTTTAAGGACTTCATCCCAAATGGCATGATCATCAGGGTTTTGACTTGGAACCTGTACTAAACAAATCCCATTCAAACCCCAGTTCACTTCTTTTACCCCCTGTAAACCATCAACGCGCTCCATTATCAGGATATTTATTTTCCCCTTTGTTATTTCAGACAAGATAGATTGTAATTCAACGACTTCGTCAGCATTCGCCTTTTCCCATTCGTATCTTATGAATAAAATAGATTGACTTTGAGTAATATGTGTAAAAAATCTCTCAATCCGTTGCTTCAATTTTTCTTTATAAGAGGGATATTGAACAATCCAATCTTGATTGGGAACCTTAGGGAAATCATGGACGGAATCTATATGATAATAGCTATCTTGAATGAAATGTGCCTTGGCCGGTTCAGTACCTCCCTGCTCAAAGACAGTATTTCCTTCATCAACAAAATGTGCCAGTATATCTTTTTCAACCATATTTCCTAACTCCATATAGCCCTCAAATCTATTTTTTAACAATTTATTTACATCGGTGAGATAGGGGGATTGAACCCAATCAAATGGAAAGGAATTCCTTCTTAAATTATGACGTTTTGTGTGTAGTGCAGGACCACACCAAGAACCTAAACTAGCTACAAGGTCATATGATCCCTGTATTTCTCGTAAATTCATATTATTATTACCCCCACCTAATTTTTCTATATTTTACGCGTGCATGACTCCATTTGATTGGATAAGAGAGTAATTATTTGATGAATGTTTTCAAGCAACAATGGTGAAAGAGGGATTTTTTTTGAATTTTACTAACTTTTCTTCCTAACTGGGGCAGATTAGTTGTTGAACATTGAATGAACACGTATGAAAAGAAATGGTTACTTGTGCAGAAATAAAGAGGCCGGATGTTTAATAATAGATAGTCATTTTGAATACAATCTAAGAGGAGAATCGTATAGGGAGGGGAATTATGGAAGGTACTACAAATAGAAAATCTATTTATTCATTAACGCTAGGAATTTTGTCCATCATTATTCCTTATATAGGTTTAGTACTTGGTATTGTGGGGCTATTGCTCTCATCAAAAAGTATGAAAGAGATAGAAAAGTCCAACCAACAAGGTAGAAGGCTATCTTCTTCAGGAAAGATTTGTAGTATTGTAGGTATATGTTTGCAGGCTCTTCTGATAGTACTTTTAACGTTGTCAATCAGTGTATATTTTATTACGGATGTTTCACCATGATTTCCCAAACATGTTCTAAAGTCGAAGAACCAGCGAAGGCTTTTTCATATTGAACTATGAAGTGGTTAGCGGGATAGCTAATTTAGAATGATTTCTAGTAAATGAAACAGGTAATGGCTCAGCAACTTAAATCAGAAAAAGAAATAACGGTGTAAAGAACAGCCAACAGTAAGGGTTGCTGCGGTAATCCTTTTTGTAGCTAATAGGGCTGGATACTATTTTCACCCTAATATTAATTTGAATTGTCATACAGGACTAGTACTTTTAATAAAATTTAGAAAGAAGGTAATGATCAGCAACCGTTCAAAAGGAGCGAAAATATGATTCTCTCTAAATTTGTAGATGAACTCCCCATTCCCCCTATTTTAAAACCTCGATGGAAAGATCCGGTTCATACTTATTATGAAGTGAAGATGACGGAATTTAAGCAATCACTCCATAGTGAGTTAAATGATACAACTGTATGGGGCTATGAAGGCAGCTATCCTGGACCTACAATTGAGGTAGAGAGCGGAGAGAAAGTGTTTATTAAATGGATCAATAACCTTCCAGATAAGCATCTTTTTCCGGTAGACAATACGGTTCATGGTGCCCATGTTGACGTACCGGAAGTTCGAACGGTGGTACACGTACATGGCGCTAGTGTTGAATCGGACAGTGATGGCTACCCGGAGGCTTGGTTTACAAAAAGATTCGAACGAGTAGGACCTTATTTTAAAAAGGAAGTATATCAATATGATAATAACCAAAAATCTGTTACTCAATGGTATCATGATCATGCACTTGGGATTACCAGACTCAATGTTTATGCGGGACTGGCAGGTTTTTATCTTATCAGAGATAAAAAGGAACGTGTATTGAATTTGCCCTGCGGTGAATATGAAATCCCACTAATAATTCAAGACAGGTCCTTTCATGAAAATGGCGCTCTTTTTTATCCAAACCAGCCAGATAAACCGATCGGGGAATTAGAAACATCGATCGTTCCTGAATTTTTTGGGGACACCATTCTTGTTAATGGCAAAGTATGGCCCTATTTAAAAGTGGAACCACGAAAATACCGATTCAGGCTGTTAAATGGATCTAACACACGTTTTTATAGGATAAAGCTTGATTCAGGGCAACGCTTTTATCTAATCGGGACAGATAGCGGTTTAATGGAATATCCGATAGGGGTTAAAGAAATCATACTTGCTCCTGCAGAAAGAGCGGATGTCATCATTGATTTTACTAATCTTGCTGGAAAGAACATTATCGTGACAAATGACGCCCCGGCTCCCTATCCTGATGGAGATCCCGCTAATGCAGTTGGGGTAGTGATGGAATTCAGAATCACTCTTCCTCTTACAAGTATTGACACCAGCGTTATTCCGGCTTATATGATGCCACTTCCAAAAATGAATGAACAGTCAGCTTCCAAGATACGATATCTAACATTAAATGATAATATGGATAAGTACGGCCGTGAATTTATGTTATTGGATAATAAACAGTGGGATGCCCCCGTAACAGAAAATGCAAAATTAGGATCAACCGAAATATGGTATCTTATAAACTTAACTACGGATACACACCCAATTCACGTTCACTTAATTGATTTCCTGGTGATAGACCGAAGACCTTTCGATGTCGATAAATATAATAAGGAAGGTGTCATCCATTACACTGGCCCAGCAATCCCACCCGAACCACAAGAACGAGGAGGGAAGGATACAGTAAGAGCCAATCCGAGACAAGTAACGCGGATTATCATGAATTTTGGTCCTTATACAGGCAGGTATGTATGGCATTGTCACATCTTGGAGCATGAGGATTATGAAATGATGAGACCGTATTTCGTTATTTCATAAAGATGGGCACTGTTTCCTTTATATATTCAAAAAAAGAAAACCTCTGAAATTGAATTTTCAGGGGTTTTCTTCTAATGTTTAAGTAAAACTAGCTAGCTGCTTTAACTTACGGAAATGAGAATTGACATGAAAAACCCCCTTGCCTAATAAAAGTGTCCTGGAGATTGCCAAATTATTAAAACCTGGAGGGCTATCATGAATGATATGGACAAAGGCAGCTGTTAGGGATCATGGATATATGGTGTGTCCCTGCTTTTTTCTTACTGAACTAAAGGGTAGATTAACTCAATAAATAAAAAATGGTAAAATATGAATTGTGAAGGAGAGTGAACATGGAAAAGATTTTGGCACCATTTTCATTAGAATGTTTGGGAGGGTATTTTTATGGAAATTAAAATAGATGATTTAACTGGATATGAAGTGATTGAATTGGTGAGGGAGCACCTTCATGGTATGACCCTGCATTCTCCGCCGGAAAGTATACATGCTTTAAATCTAGAGGAATTGCGGAGACCAGAAATTACATTCTGGAGCGTATGGGATGGAGATGTTTTAGTTGGATGCGGGGCGCTTAAAGAACTTGATGGTCAACATGGAGAGATAAAATCAATGCGAACGGCTTCAGCACATCAAAAAAAAGGTGTTGCAAAACAACTACTTCAATACATAGTTGATGAAGCCAAGCGACGTGGATATCGGCGTTTAAGTTTGGAAACGGGATCAATGGATGCTTTCATGCCGGCAAGAAAACTATATGCAAGTTTCGAATTCCAATATTGTAAGCCGTTTTCCGATTACAAGGAGGACACGAACAGCGTATTTATGGCAAAGGAACTATAAGTTTCTTCAAGAAAAGTCACATATTATTATGGAATGACTTGAACGTGGAACACAATCTTATGCTGTAGAAATAATATGTCAGTGAATTTACGAAAAAGAGGAGGAGAATAATAATATGACTCGTTTAAAGGGGATTGATGTTTCGCACTGGCAAGGAAAGATTAATTGGGATAAAGTTGCAAAGGCAGGAGTGCAGTTTGTATTTATTAAAGCTACCGAGGGAACCAGCTATTCTAAGCTATCCTATTTTCAAGAAAATGCTCCTAAAGCTCTTCAAGCCGGATTAAAAGTCGGGGCCTATCACTATGCCAAGTTTGCCACTGTTGAGGAAGCAAAGGCTGAGGCTGCCTATTTTTTAGAGTCTATCCGTTTTGTTGCTTTAAATTACCCTATTGTTCTTGACCTTGAAGAAAATAAAAAAGAGGCTAAGAAAAAAACACTGACAGATGCTGCAATAGCTTTTTTAGAAGCTATTGAGGAAGCGGGACACACTGCTATGCTTTATACTGGAAAATCATTTCTTGAAAATACTTTAGATGAATCAAGATTATCGAAATACGCTTTATGGATCGCACGATATAACAGCACGTTGGGACGTCACACAGACATTTGGCAGCATTCAGATTCAGGTCAAGTAAGCGGCATCAGCACAAAGGTAGATCTAAATGTAGCCTATCGGGATTTCACAAAAACCGTAAATACCTTTAGGACAGCCAATAGCTCTTGTACATTAAAATCTCCATCTGCAAATTATACTGTAAAAAAAGGCGACACACTTAGCTTGATTGCAAAAAAACACAAAACAACCGTAAAATCCCTAGTTAGCCTGAACGGAATTAAAGACCAGGACAAAATTTATATCGGTCAAAAATTATTGGTGAATAAGTAAAAGCCCTTCTCTTAACGAGAGGAGCTTAATTTTAATTGAAGAGTTCTTTAAAATTCTTTAAGATCTTCAATTCCGACCTCAGATCTTTCCTCCAATGGCCCTCTTAGATGTACTGTAGCTGTTCTACCATCTGCATTTAAATTATCAATCCAAACTGAAGCTCCATTATATCTTACCTCAATGTCAGATGAAGAAGATAGAATCTGTTTCACACGATTAGCATCCACATAAATCCCTCCCTGATGATTAGTCTAATTATTATTAGGAGAATTATTGAATTTTATTCTTTATGAAAAGAAAGCAAAAAAATTAGATACCATAGTAAATTTAACTACAGATGTTCATTAATGTGGGGGATTCTCCCGGTTTTCCGAGAAGGCCGTTTCTAAATTCACATTCGTTTTTTTAATCTTAAAAATATTCGGTTAATCTGATAGAATGGAATAGATTGTAAATAAATGTATCGCGGTGATTATATATGAAAAAACGTAAGGTTCTGATGCTAATTGGTGCACTCGTTCTAATTACATGTATGCAGCAACCTTTTGGAGCTGATGCTGCCAAGGACAAGCCAAATATGAAGAAGCTAGACGTCGATGAGTTTTTTTCAGAAAGTGACGGAACCTTTATATTACGTGATATGAAAAAAGACAAGACTTTTATTTATAATAATGAACGAGCCGCTCAAAGATTTGCGCCGCAATCGACTTTTAAAGTACCCAATGCACTCATTGGATTACAGGTAGGAGCCGTAGAAGATGAATATGACATAAAATATTGGGATGGAGTGAAACGGGAAATCGAAATTTGGAACCAGGATCATACGCTCGGGTCTGGTTTAAGGAACTCTGTAGTTTGGTACTATCAAGCAATGGCCCGAGATATTGGAGAGGATCGTATGGAGGAGTGGGTTCAAAAAATTTCTTATGGCAACCAAGATATTAGTGGAGGAATTGATCAGTTTTGGTTAAGCAGCTCACTCAAAATTTCCCCTATTGAACAAGCGGATTTTATGGAATCTTTATATAAAGAGAATCTTCCTTTTGATAAGGATACCATCAAAACCGTTAAACGAATGATGGTTCAGACTGAAGGGGACAACTTTACACTTTACGGTAAAACAGGACAGGGATCAAACCTGGGCTGGTATGTTGGTTTTATTGAAACAAACGATCGCAATTATGTTTTTGTAACGAACATTTCCGGTACATCAGCAGACGCTAAAAGCATCACAATGGGCATTTTAAAGAAATATCATTTAATGGCACAGTGAGGAGAAATCTATACAAAAAAATCTTGATTATATACTTCAACGAACGCGGATGGTTGCAGGCCTTAATCAAGTTTTTTTTATTAGTCCACCAAGATGAAAAAATCCCAACGTATCCAAGTGGAACTATGTCTGAATAAGAGAATATATTATAGAGCTAACGGGACTGAAGTGTTGAATAAGGAAGTGGATACAATGGAACAATATTGGAATGAGAAAAAGTTCAAGGGTGACTTATGACTGTTAATGAATGCAAAATGTTCAAGATTATGTTTACTGGCTTATGAAGGGATATTTTAGGGGGGCAAAATGGAACTATCTTTGTTATTGGAGTATGGATGGGTTTTAATCATCTTAATTATTTTAGAAGGTTTATTATCTGCTGATAATGCATTGGTTTTAGCCATTATGTCAAAGCATTTACCACAAGAACAGCAAAAAAAAGCGATCAATATTGGATTGCTATTAGCTTTTGTATTTAGGATCGGTGCAATCTTCATCATTTCGTACCTTTTCCACGTTTGGCAAGTTCAAGCAATTGGGGCTGCATATTTGATTTTCATTTCCATAAAACATTTACTTAAAAAGGACCACGGGGAAGATGGAAAAAAGGGCAAAAGTTATCGTATGACTGTTGCGCAAATTGCATTAGCGGATATTGCGTTTGCCGTTGATTCAATTTTAGCTGCAGTTGCTCTTGTTCTTGCTTTGCCAGATACGCCAATGGGTGATATAGGTGGTATGGACGGAGCTAAATTCATTGTTATTTTAATAGGAGCAATTGCAGGCTTGATTGTCATTCGGTTTGCAGCAGGATACTTCGTTAAGATATTGACGGAACGACCTAGCCTCGAAACGGCAGCCATGTTAATTGTTGGTTGGGTTGGGGTGAAGTTATTAATGCATACACTTGCACATCCATCCCTGCACATCATCCCTCACGATTTTGTTGAAGGGCCCATTTGGAACATAATCTTTTGGTCAGTCATGCTACTTATTGCTTTAGGTGGATGGTTTTTATCTGGAAAAACAGAAAAAAACGATTAACAAAATGACTAACGTTATCAGATAAAAAAAGAGTTGAAATCGTTCAATTAATTCCCTATTTTCCTTAGGGTTAATTTTTGTTAGTGTTATGTTTGCTAAATAAGGATTTAAGACGACTTCAAATTTGAAGTGAACCCCAAAATTTTAGACACCAGGCAACCTTGTGGGTATGAACCCGGTAATCTACTGGGCTCATGCCTTTTAATTTCACTTTAATCCGTCGGTGATTATAATGATGGTTATATTCTAACCAGATCTGATCGGATAGGATCTTTTCCCATTTTTTATGTCTCCGCGCACGTGTGGATCATGCCGTTAACAAGCCCACTAATATTTATGATTTATTTTTTATGGAATCAATTATAAAGGTCTAAATCTTTACAGTATTTCCGCACTAACCGTGATGCTTTTGATTGGCTAATGGATAATTGATGAGCGACCTTCCTTGTATTCCTGAATTTTGTATAAGAAGTAACAATCAGGTTTCTTTCAAGTTCTTCTAAAGCTGTATCTAATGAATAATCTTGGAACATTTGATTTGATTGGACTTGGATTGTGCTGTTTTGACTAAGTGGTGTTTCTTGATTTGGTGTTTCTTGAGCATTTTTTTGTTGTAGTATTATTGGTAAATCAGATACCTGAATGATAGCATCACTCGTAACAACTAGGCTTTCTATTAAATTCTCTAATTGCCGTATATTTCCGGGCCATGGATAGTCATAAAAAATATCGAGGACTTCCTTCGAAATAATTCGATTAACTTGATACTTTTTATTGAATACTGAAAGAAAATAGTAAGATAGCGGGATGATATCTTCTTTTCTTTCCCTTAATGGCGGTATTTGTAAATTAACTACATTAAGTCGATAATATAAATCTTCCCTAAATCGTTTTTTCTGCACCATCTCAAATAAGTCTCGATTGGTAGCGGAAATAATACGAATGTCCACTTTCTTTAGTTCTCTGCCCCCGACAGGAAGAAATTCAAGGTCTTGAATAACCTGTAAAAGCTTAGCCTGAATATTTAACGGAACTTCTCCTATTTCATCCAAAAATACCGTACCGCCGTTTGCCATTTCAAGTAGTCCTTTTTTTCCGCCTTTGTTTGCCCCGGTAAAAGACCCATCCGTATATCCGAAAAGTTCTGATTCTATTAATTGTTCCGGTATAGTGGCACAGTTAATTGATAAGAAAGCCGAGTTCTTTCGTAGTCCTCTATTATGAATGTATTTAGCTAACACTCCTTTCCCTGTACCGGACTCCCCTTGAATCAAAATGGTCGCATCAACCATTGAAACCTTATCACATACTTCCATTACATTGTTCATCTGTTGGTTGTTCGTAATTACGTTTTCTCTATAAGAATTCTTTTCGCTTAGCTCTTCTGGTTCCTGTTCTTCTGGAATGCATAACCCTTTATAGTTTGGTTCTTGTGCTGTTGTAATAATAAGTTCAATTTCCTGTTCATCGTTGAGTAAAGGAATAGCTGTTGTAATCATTTCCTTTCCAATATATGAAACTTGTTTTATTGTAACCGGTTTCTTTTCTTTCAAAACAAAGGGTAAAATACTAGGTTTCCAATATCCTTTGGAGAAAATTTCATTATTATGCTTTCCAACTATTTCGCTTAACTGCTTTCCATAATGCCTTTCATAAGCTTTATTTGCGTAAATAATGCAGGCATCTTTATTAAGAACATAGATCTCATTAGGTGAATGATCTAATATTTTTTTCAATATCTCAGCACTCATTTCAATTTTTTCTTCATTATTCATTAAGTTTTGCATGAGTTAGCTCCCTTCATCTCCTTTTAAGATGTAAAATGAGTCAATAATAACTAAAATGAGTCTATTGTGGTTAAATTGAGTCAATTATAAACTGTTTTTATACATTAATGAAGGGCGAATTAGTAAATATCAGAAATAATAGGGAGCTTTCGAATTGGCATTATCCTTGCATAAGGGTTAGGTAAAGCATGCTACAGATATAAGGAAATATGATGCTAATTGGAAGAGGAGGTTTAAGAGTAATACCTGTATCCTTATTCAGAGCAAGTCTTTAATTTTATGTATAATTAAAGGAGGAACTTCCATTATGTCTACAAAAGAAGATATGAAAAAGTCGGAATTCACACTACCTTATAATCAGTATGTGGATCCTGAAGTCATGACGGAGGAAAGGGAAAATATTTTCTATAAAAACTGGATTATGGTTGGGCATACAAGCCAGGTAGAGAAGGTTGGAGACTTCTTTACATTTGATTTGGTTGGTGAGCCGATTATTGTAACACGGGCCAAGGACGGAGAGTTGCATGCTTTTTATAATATTTGCCCTCACCGTGGTGCGATAGTCGAGCGAACAGAGCAAGGCAATAAAAAAATTCTCCAGTGTATGTATCATGGATGGACATTCCATTTAGATGGTAAGGTGAATAGGACTCCAAATTTCAAAACAAATGATATAGAAAAGCCTAGCTGCATGACTTCAATTCGATTAGAAGTACATCAGTCGATGATATTTGTAAATTTAAATCAGGATGCCCCTGCTTTTGAATCAGATTATCAATCTTTTTTAAATAACATAAAAGAATTTACTTTTCTAAGTTCCTTAAAAAAGGTCAGGGAAAACCGTCGAATTGTTCATGCTAACTGGAAATCAATTATTGACAATTATTTGGAATGTGATCATTGTCAAATTGCCCATCCTAGCTTTTCGAAGGCCTTCGATTTAACTAAATATAGTATTATTCCTTGTGACAATTTTTCCTATCAGTGTACAACAGCAAGTGATGAAGATGAAGGTCCTGGTGCACGTTTTTACTGGGTATGGCCCAATACCATGATTAGTATTTACCCGGGTACTGGAAATATGACGACGAGCCATATTATCCCGGTAGATGAAAAAAGTTCATTGGCAATTTATCGTTATTATTTTGCAGATGAAAACTTAACTGATGAAGAGGAAGATTTAATTAAATTTGTAGATGAAGTGCGAGAAGAAGACTTCGAACTAGTTGAGTTATTACAAAGTGGATTACATTCTAGGGCTTGTGGAAGAGGAGTATATTCTCCGACCGAGCACGGCCTGAAACATTTTCATCAATTAGTCACAAAGGCGATGCAAAGCTAGTCTGTAATCGATAAAAGACCTATAATTTGATAAAAATGAAAGCGCTTTATATGTGTTGGTCATTTGTTAGGTGAATGATATAAAAGCTAGAGCTGAAAGTGTAGTTTTCATACGATCAAAAAGCAATGAAAGAGGCGTTCTTATTTTATGAAACAATCAAATGTTGATAAAGCAATCTTTTGGCCGGCTCTAGCTATTCTTGCTGCTTTGTCAATTCCTGTACTATTTCTGTGTTAGCACGTATTTTGGTCTGAAAAAAGGTCTGAAAAGAATGGCTAACATCAATACGTACCTTTTTCTAGCACTTTCTGCATTCGTTCTTTTAGCTGGTCCAACTTTGTTTATAATATCCAGATTTACGGATAGCGTTGGGATATTGTTACAGAATTTCTTTCGTATGAGTCTCTACTCCGACTCTGTTGCCAATTCTAGCTTTCCAGAAGCTTGGACGATATTCTACTGAGTTTGGTGGTTTGCTTGTGCTCCTTATATGGGCATATTTGTAGCGGAAATCTCGAAAGGCAAAACGATAAGACAAGTCATTTTTGCTGAATGTATGAGAGGAACAGTGGGGTGTTGGGCGGCGTTTTCTATAATGGGTAATACAGGTCTTTACTTTGAACTTAATAAACTTGTTCCTGTCATTGACATTTTAGAGAAGAAAGGTGGAGAAGCTGCCATTTACCAGGACCTTCCCGGCGGCAGTATTTCCTTGTTTGCCACTATCATTATCACCCTTACTTTTCTTTCTGCTACACTGGACTCTTCATTAGCAAGCGCAGCATCCAAAAAGTTGTCATTAGATCAAGAGCCAGATGGATGGAACAAATTGTTTTGGGCTTTGGTCATAGAGCTTGGAGGATTTTCAATGATGTTCGGTGGAGGACCACATGCTCTTCAATCAGTAGTAGTCAGTACTTCCGTTCCACTCATCTTAATAATGGCGATGGCACCGATATCGCTCATTAAATGGATAAAAGAGGATCAGGCAGAAAGCAGTAGCATAGAAAAAATGATCAATGAAGAACCTACAAAACTAACATCTTAATGTATCATTCAATCTGGGAGGATATAGGGAAGGTGCGGATGCTTAAAGGATAAAAAGGAACAGGCACTAGCTAAAGCTGGTGCCTGTTTGGCGTTGGCAGATGAAACCGAATATAACTTTGCTGGGATTTGATTGAAAAACCTAAAGGTATAAGTGATTTAACTTAAAGGACCCCAACCCTGCCAGATCTTTGCGATGAAGAGGATTGAACAGGAAAGAACAGGCAGTATTATTAATATTTCATCGGTTTCATCGACCTCATGCATCAATAAATCGACTCCACGGAACAGTGGGAAATCTATGGCGATGATAAATGGCGGTTGACTCAGCGGAGCGTATTAACGGGAGGGGCGTTCCATTACCTATCAGTCCATTAAAGAAATGATGCACCGTATGAATAAAAACAAAAATGCCTCCTCATATTAAAAGAGAGGGGATGTGTCACATGATAAAAAGTATCTCTACTTTTCAAGCAACAATTGTGCTGATTCTATCTATTGGGTTGATGAACCATGTTATCGTTTTACCTTCACTGCTTGGTGCATCCGGAAGAGATTCATGGATCAGTACTTTAGTCACCGGGATGCTTTTTCTATTTTGGCTTCCCATGGTTTATTGGATCATACATAAAACAAAGCAACAGCATATCATTGGCTGGCTTCATACTCACAGTCACCCGCTCGCTGCCTGGTCCATAAAAATCCTTCTTTTCTTATATATTTTATTAAACTTGTTTGTCACTTTATTTAGCACATTTTCCTGGGTAAACAGTACTTATATGATTCAAACGCCAGAATATATACTATTTATACCTTTCATCATCCTATGTTTTATTGCTGCCGAGGCTGGTATCAAAACAATAGCCATTGCCGGGGGATTGGTTTTGCCCCTTGTTGTGGCGCTTGGATTTATGATAATGACGGCAAATATACAGTATAAGGATTACTCCTTGCTTTTTCCTATTTTTGAAAATGGGATTACACCTGTATGGGACGGGGTCGTAATACTAGGTGGAGGTTTTACAGAGATATTTCTTCTCGTTTTGTTTCAACAGTTTGTAAAGACAGAAATAAAGTTCAGGAGTTTACTTTTTTTAGGCTTATTTCTTTTGTTTATCAGTATGGGACCCATAATAGGCTCCATTACAGAGTTTGGTCCGGTACAGGCTGCTAAAATCAGCAATCCTGCATACGCTCAATGGCGGTTACTAACCATGGGTAAGTATTTGAACCGCTTGGACTTTTTATCAATATACCAATGGCTTTCAGGTGCATTTATCCGTGTATCGTTATCGATTTTCCTAATGGGGGAACTGTTTCAAATTAAATCAAAAAAAATAAAAAATATTGTATTGCTTGCTATATCAGTCTCCTTAATCATTGCGCTTTGTATACCAATCGACATGCCAGCATACAGGGATTTTACAGAACGATATTACTTTAAATTGAGTGTGATTAGCATTTTGGTTATAACCTTTTTCATTAGCATAGTCATTTTTTTGAAAGAAAGGGTGAAAAAGAATGGAGCCTCTATTGAACAAGGAAAATAAGGGGAGTTCTTCGGAAATCCAACTAAAAACGGAGTATTTCAATGAATTATTCGGAATGAGCTCGGATGTAAAATTCCAAAAGCATACCATTACATCTGAAAGGAAAACAGATTCGCCCCTTATTTGTACTTTGATTTATTCAGAGGTGTTGGTCGATGTCAAAAAATTGTGGGAATCAGTCGCACGTCTTGAAGGTAATGTATTCATCAATGCCAAATTGAAGGAAAAAGAGGTTATAGAGGATCCGCAGGACGAATTTAAAGTCAGCAGGGTTTTCCCTTCCTCTACAACAAAAGAAGATGTGGAGGAAAACGTATTTTCCGGGATGGTCCTGATGCTATTTGAAGAATTGGAATTATTATTTATGTTTTCCCTACCAAGCATCCCTAATCGAAGTCCCGAAGAAACAAGTAGTGAAATTTCCATCCGAGGTCCACGTGATGGATTTATTGAAGATATCTCTGTTAATTTAGGGTTGATCAGAAAAAGATATAAAACCGCATCACTCGAAAATCAAGCATTTACCATTGGGAAAAGAAGTAAGACAAAAATCAATTTATTATATGTGAAGGATGTTGTTAATCAAGAAACCATTGAAAAGGTAAAGAGGAAAATTACTTCAATAAATACTGATGTCTTGTTGGGAACCACTGAACTTGAAGAATTTTTATCAGGCAGTAAGTTCAACCTGATCCCGCTTTTTGATTACACGGGAAGGCCGGATTATGCTGTAGCCAGTTTAAATAATGGACGTTTTGCCATTTTAGTGGATGGGTCACCAACTGCCTTAATTGGACCAGGTAATATTACATTATTGTTAAAAGCCGCGGAAGATCGTCATACTCCATCTTACTATACAAATTTCGAATATTTCTTTCGCATTATCGGACTAGTGATATCAATATTTCTACCAGGTTTTTATATAGCACTAATATCATTTCAATTAGATCAGCTCCCCTTCCCATTTTTGGCGACGATAACCGTATCTAGATTTGGGTTGCCTATATCACCTCAACAAGAGGCCTTCTTGATTTTGGGTTTATTTGAGTTGTTTCGAGAGGCAGGGATCACACTCCCCAAAGCAATCGGTCAATCACTGGCCGTTGTGGGTGGCTTAATTATAGGGGATGCGGCAATTAGAGGAGGGATTACATCCCCGACGATGTTGGTGGTGGCAGGTACCACTGCGGTAGCAACCTATACATTAATCAATCAATCTTTAGGTGGAATTGTAAGCATGGCCAGGTTTTTTGTATTATTTCTCTCTTCTGTTTTAGGTTTATTCGGATTCTTTCTCGGTGTATTCTCCATTGTCCTTTATTTATCAAGACTGCAGATTTATGGTTTACCCTACTTAGCGCCTATATCACCACTATCCTTAAAAGATCTTCTAGGGGGCGGTGTCTTTGTGAGGCCATATCTCTTTAGAAAGAAACGAGCCGAAATGCTGAAAACTAAGGACAGAACAAAAGGAAATCGCTAATGAAAATAATCCTTAGATTTATACTATTCGTAATGAGCCTTGCTTTTTTAAGTGGTTGCTGGGATGCTAAGGATATTCAAGATATTCAATATATAAGTGCAATGGGAATAGATTATCAAAATGGGCAGTATGTCATTTATGTGCAGGTGACGTCTTTTGCAGGTGTGGCTAAACAAGAAGGCTTGGAACCAAAACCAACACCTGTTTGGGTCGCCGAGGGACGCGGGAAAACAATGAATGAGGCCATGAATGACATTTATAAAAGGTCAAACCAGTATATTTATTGGGCTCATGTTAAATTGATCATTTTCTCTGAAAGCTTACTAAAACAGGGATTGGTCAACGTAAATGATCCCATTTTAAGATTTCAGCAAATTAGGGAAACAACTTGGTTATATGGAACCGATGATTCCTTAGAAAAGATCCTCTTTGTCAATAGTTTATTCGGCTCTTCAGTGCAAACAAGCATTTTCAATCCGGATGATATTTATAAATTAAGATCCTTTGTCGAACCCATCAGGATCCAAAGATTTTATACGCAAAATTATGAAACAGGAATGACAATAAAACTACCGAAGGTTTCTTTAAAAACTGAGGTGTGGAAAGCAAAAGAAAAAACACAGAATACCGTAAAACTATCAGGGGCTTATTTCATTAAAAATAATCAACTAAAGGGGGAGATAACAAATAAACATCTTGGGGGGATGAGATGGTTAACAAAATCAACGGTAAGGTCCCCGATTGGAATAAAAATCAACAAAAACAAAAATGTTCAAATATCTCTAATGAGGCCAAAATTCCATATAAAGCCAATCAATGTAAATAATAAAGTTGAATTCGATATTTCAATTGAAGTAGAAGGCGCCGTAATGGATATGGAAGAAAACATCTCCTTAAACCACCTTAAAGAAAAAATACAGAGGGCATTAGAGAAAGAAATTAGGGATACTTACAAATATGCTCTTGAAAAAAATATAGACATCTATAATTTAGAAGGAGTGATCTACAGAAAGGATTTGAAAAAATGGAAAGAAGTTTCTAAAGAGGATTTTAGCCTTAATGAAGAATCCATTCGTAATATTCAGGTGGATGTTACTATCGAAAAAACAGGCGATTATAAATATGAGTACATGAACTGATACCTTCAGAAGTGGATCGTAGGCTGCCATGACAGAATCTTTCTTCAAAGCCGTTTCCAATGATTATGATATGGCAGCTACTGTAAATGATATATTCAACAACTAACTATGTAAGGGTTTATTTTGACTTACATCACGATTAAAGGAAACTCGATTTTACTTTAATAGACCTAAGCGAAATCCATAGACTACGACTTGTGTACGGTTCTTGGCTTTAAACTTTGTCATTAAACTGCTTACATAATCCCTTATAGTATGCTCGCTTAATTGTAATAATTCGGCCATCTTTTTATTGTTATACCCCTCCGCCAGCAAGTTTAAAATCATGGATTCCCGTTCCGTCAATTGTAGATCGGTATCCATGGAAACCTCATCATCCTTTCTTGATAAATATAAACCTAACCGTTTTCCGACCTGTTCAAGTAAAGTTAGTTCATCTTTTGAATAATCGAATTCCTCTCCTAATTGATCAAAGGTCAGCCAACCGAAAACTTGCTGGTCATGAACAATCGGCACAAATATGACAGATGAAAGGTTAAACAACGTTATATGTTCCTTTTTAATATAATGATTGGGATTCTTTAAAAATACAGGTTTTTTTGAATTGAAAACAAAGGATTGCTTCAAGCTGAGTTGTCCTCTCATGCTTTGAATCTTAGGCAGCTCCAATCCAATGGTGCCGTAAAATTGATTGGACCAAGGAATATAAGCATAAAAAACACATCTTTTATAGTGAAAAAACTCTTCACATTTTTTTAGGATATGAGCAAAATCCTTGATTCCTGATGAGTTAATTAAAAGCTCATCTAATTGGTCTAATAGTTGCAGTCTTTTAAGTTCAGCATTTTCTTCGTGGGTTTTTGAAAGTTGCACTGGTTCGACATCCATCCATTTGTTATAGCTATGGATGAGGTGAGAGAAAATGGATAATAAGAACATTAGAATGGAAATGGTATGGGCATGTTTCAGGTTGGCCATTAAGGTAACGATGGACTTTTCAAAGATCAACCGGAACATGCTAAAATGGTTCACATTTAAAATGGGCAACTGTGATTGAAGCCAAGTTTCCAAATACTTATCGTATGTTTCATTTATGTCTTCGATGTTTGGAGCGGATAAAAATAGTAGAAATGATTCCAGTAATGTTTGTATCATCTCACGTTCATTTTCTAATATAAGGGGCTCTAGATTCAAATAAATATTGATATTTTCTTCAATCTGTTTGTTATGACTTTTTATGAATAATATGAATTGCTGAAACGATATCTCTTCATAAGCATGAGAGTGCTGGGTCATACGAGTCTCTTCTCCTTAAACAAAATACCCCTATATAAGGGGGATACTTACCCTATTATTATACAGCATATTATAGGATAGTATTTCAAATTGCGAGGAGTAAAATAAAGGCATAGACAGACAATGAAGCTTTTTTTAGCGGCATTCCATTTAAAGGGATGGACAATTGTTAAGTCAGCTTCATTTGCTTGTATAGGAATACTTGTCTAGTGAGAACCTCTAAGGATGGCAGTATCAGAATATAAGTAAAGGAGATCTGGTGAAATCATGAGACTTGAAAACAAAGTGGCAATCATTACTGGCGGGGGTACAGGGATTGGGAAAGAAACAGCTTTACTTTTTGCCAAAGAAGGAGCCAAGATCGTCATTACTGACATAAACCAAGAATCAGGTGATCAAGCAGTGAAAGACATTCAGGCAATAGGGGGAGAGGCCCTATACATCCGTCATGATGTCAGCAAAGAAGAAGATTGGAAAAAAGTTGCTAAGGAAACCATCGATACTTTCAAGAAAGTGGATGTTTTATTCAACAATGCGGGTATTTATATCATTAAACCAGTTGCAGAGATTGAACTGGAGGAATGGAATCGTCTCATGTCGATTAATGTGACAGGCGTATTCCTGGGAATGAAACATATCATGCCACTGATGGCCGAACAAAATAAAGGTTCAGTCATTAACGCATCATCCATTGCAGGCTTGATTGGCGCTCCAGGCCATGTTCTATACGGTGCAAGCAAGGGAGCGGTCAGGGTTATGACAAAAGATGCTGCCATCGAGTATGCTCCAAAAGGAGTCCGTGTAAACTCGATTCATCCAGGATACATCGATACCGGAATGGCAGACTATGCATCCGAACAAACGGGTAGTACAAAAGATGAATTGGGTAAAGAATTCCCGTTGGGGCATCTGGGAAGCGTCAAAAATGTGGCGAATACGGTGCTTTTCATTGCCTCGGACGAATCTTCCTATACAACGGGTGCCGAATTTGTGATAGATGGCGGAGCAACTGCTCGCTAAAATGCCTACCATTCCAGTAGATATTAGAAACTAAAACTAAGGAGTGTTTTAATATGAGATTAGAAAATAAAGTGGCGATCGTAACAGGGGGAGCAAGTGGGATTGGAGCCAGTACGGCTCAATTATTTGCAGAAGAAGGAGCTAAGGTCGTCATTGCAGATTTTGCCGATCATGGACAAGCTGTATCAGAAGAGTTGAATGGAAAAGGGTATGATACTCTTTTTGTTAAAACGGATGTGACGAATGAAAATGACATCAAGAATATGATCGAAGAAACCGTTAACAAATATGGAAAACTGGATATCATGTTTGCAAACGCTGGGATTGCCAGGGACGGAAATATTCATGAGTTAAGCTATGAGCAATGGCAAAAAACCATCGATATTAATTTATCTGGTGTCTTCCTTTCCGATAAATATGCGATAGAACAAATGCAAAAACAAGCTACTGGAGGCGCCATTGTCAATACAGGCTCCATCCATAGCCATGCAGGGAAACCGGGGGTAACAGCCTATTCTGCTGCGAAAGGCGGGGTCAAACTATTAACACAAACATTAGGTTCGACTTATGCGAAAGATGGCATTCGTGTCAATGCCGTTTGTCCTGGATATATTGATACACCACTTATTGCGGAAGCACAAGGTGAGATAAGACAAGGTTTGATCGATTTACATCCAATCGGCCGTTTGGGCAGAGCGGAAGAAGTGGCTAAAGCTGTTCTCTTCCTTGCAAGTGATGATGCTTCATTTGTTACAGGTACAAGTCTTATTGTAGACGGCGGTTATACAGCTGTATAATAAGGGCACATATAAGGATTATTCGCTGGTTCTCTCAAACAGTCAAAATCATTTGTTGCGATATTTACATGTAAAATAGAGCTTCTTCCATATGATGAGTGGTGTTCGTTTACTCCAATCATACGGAAGGGCTCTTTTTTACAAATAATGATAAGAAAAATCTTCACGAAGGTATAAGGATATAAAGCGTATTTATAGTGATTAATTCCAAAGTCCTCACTTTTTAGATTCATATATATCTATGTAAGAGGGAATATCCAAATTGGACAAAGAGGGTAATTATGCTGCCTGATTTAGCTACCGCAAAAGTCGAGCAGTTGAAAAGCCAATACGAACAGTTAAGATAAAAGAAAAAAACGTGTATATTTCATTTATCTATTAGGCTACTATTTGGAACAATTTATGAATTATCCTTATTTCACTTCGGACAGATTTTTCCGCTTTGGAGAAACTGTCTTTTTTTATCATATTTTTAAACGGATATTTTACTTAGAATAGACCGATTTGTATGAAAAATTTTTTATAAGAGCGTTCATGCCTTAGAACGGAGTATTTCCTTTCCGAGGCTCTTCACTCCTAGTTCCCTTCCTAATCCTTCGCTGGGAACTGGGAGTGGGAAAGAATATCTTACTTAGTTTAGTCCACCCGCAATTGCAATCAGACTGCGAATATACCGAAAAGCAATGATGAAGTCATCTGTCTCAAAGCGGTGGGTTGTAGAGTTCACTCTTTCGACGATTGGCAGAATTTCAGCCGCATCAGCCAGACCTGGATGTAGATAGGTGATTTCGACTAGGAAAGGACCTTGCAAAGAGACAGATTGAACCTTTGGAAGGCATGAAAGAGATGCAATCGTCTTTTCCTTAATCAGGCACCGCGCTTTTTGTGGGCTTAAGTTTTTTGCCGTTTGCCGGTTGATGGTGTGTTTGACGACAGCCGTTTCAATTTCCGGAATGAAGTCCAAAGCCTCTTTGGCTGCATATTGACAACCCGTGACAAGGACAACAGGTACTCCGAAAACCCCAGCGATTCCAGCATTCAGTGCGATTTCTCCCATGTCCTGGTGATTGATTCTGATATTCCGGATTACTCCTCCATGAAAGGTATGATTCAAAATACCGAGGTTTCCCATCCTAGAGTGGTAGCCCAAAAATATAGCAGCATCAAACTCCGGATTAATACCTTCCATCATCGCAAGCATTTTCGGAGAACCAGTGATATACTCCGCTTCCGGGTGCATGGCTTCTGGGATCAGATTGCGCATCGTTCCATGTGAATCATTCACGACAACTTCTGTAGCCCCCCACGACAAAGCACCTTCGATACATGAATTTACTTCTTCAGTCATCAGAACTCTTGCTCGATCATGTTCCCGTCCGTCTCGTGCAGTATGTTCACGATGAACGACTCCGGCTACTCCTTCAATGTCCGCAGAAATGAAAACTTTCATAACCATTACCTCCTATTTCAACCTATTTATTAATAATTCTATATCTTTATTGTTTTTCCTTCTTCAAAAAATAGGTTGAAATGGGTTGTATTGTATAATACAATTGACTAAAGATTCTGAAAATATATTTTTAGAGGAGAGGTGCAAAGTTTTGTATTCTTCAAAACTAGTGGATGTATACCGTGATGGAAGGGTAGAAAGCTCACATTCTGGACACATAGCTGTCGTTAGTTCGGACGGCAAATTGTTATATTCGCTTGGCGACCCAAATCGAGTAACCTACGCTCGGTCTTCTGTGAAGCCTTTACAAACGATTCCGGTAGTGGAAACAGGGGCTGGAGACCGCTATGGGCTGAGTGAATCGGATATATCGTTATGTTGCGCTTCACACAGCGGGGAGGCTCAGCATACCGATCGGGTACTGTCCATTCTTGGACGAGCAGGCATTGAAGACACTGCTTTACAATGTGGAACCCATATTCCACACGCGCAGGATACATATAAGAAATTGATCGCAGCGGGTAAGGATCTTACTCCTTTATATAGCAATTGCTCTGGTAAGCATACAGGAATGCTGGTGACCGCTAAACACTTGGGAGAAACGCTGGAAGATTACTATCTCCCCAGCCATCCAGTACAACAAAGAATTTTGAAAACCATTTCTGAGGTGGCTGATTATCCGATTGAAAAGATTGAAATGGGAACAGATGGCTGCGGCGTACCAGTGCATGCCCTGCCACTGGAACGGTTTGCCTATGCCTTTGCCAGAATGGCTCGCCCTGATTATTTGGGAGAAGAACGAGCTATAGCTGTAAACCGAATTACCACTGCCATGATGAAGTATCCGGAGATGGTAGGCGGGACAGGTCGCTTCTGTACCGATTTTATGAAAGCCGCTGGAGGTCGTTTATTTGGCAAAGCGGGAGCGGAGGCTGTCTACCTGATTGGAGATAGGGAAACGGGAGTTGGCATCGCGATAAAAATAGAAGATGGAAATGGACGAGCTGCCTATCCAGTAGCGCTGGAGACGCTAAGACAACTCGACTTCATCAATGATAAGCAGCTTAACAACTTAATGCATCATTACCGCCCTGTTCTGAAGAATGCCCGCCAAGAAAATGTGGGTGAATTGGTTCCATCCTTTACGTTACACAAGTGCTAAGGGGTTTTTTGTAAATAAAAATGATCAAGGGGGAAATAAAATGATAAAAAGAAAATACCTGGCCACCGTGCTTACTGGATTAATGGCCGTAAGCCTCGCGCTTGCAGGTTGTTCCAGTCAGTCCAGTTCGTCTGATGAGAGTCAGAAGCCGAAAACAGGGATAAGGCAGAAAGAACAACCGCTCGCGAAAAAAGACGGAAACAAGCTTACAATTGCAATCAAGGATAACCTCGTAAGCATGGACCCGCAGGACACAAACGATACGTTGTCCGGTTCCGTCCAAGCAACTATGTATGAAGGGTTGATTGGCTTCGACAAAGATATGAAAATGATTCCTGTATTGGCGGAGAGCTATGAAGCAAGCGATGATGCGAAAGTATTCACCTTCAAATTGAAGAAGGGAATCAAGTTCCACGATGGTACTCCATTTAATGCGGAAGCCGTGAAGGTAAACATCGATCGGGTCGCCAATCCGGATAATAAATTAAAACGATACAGCATGTTTGCACTGGTTGACAAAACAGAAGCCGTAGATGAGTACACCTTTAGAGTGACGTTAAAGGAACCGTTTGGAGCCATGCTAAATAACTTTGCCCATCCTGCGGCGAGAATCATCAGTCCTGAAGCTTTGAAGAAATACGGGAAGGAAGTCTCCATGCACCCTGTCGGAACAGGTCCGTTCAAATTTACGGAGTGGGATCCAAGTGACCATTTGACTGTTGAAAAGAATCCGGACTACTGGGAAAAAGGATTTCCGAAGGTAGATAACATCAAGTTTAAGCCTGTTCCGGAAAACGGAGCGCGTATTGCGATGTTACAAACTGGTGAGGCTGACTTTATTTATCCGGTTCCGACCGAACAGGCGGAAACCATCAATGGAAAAGACGGTATTGTTGTGGAAAATAAACCTTCCATTGTGGCCCGCTACATGACCATGAACACGAGTAAGAAGCCTTTTAATGATGTTAAGGTACGTCGGGCGATTAACTATGCGATTAATAAAGAAGCGTTCTTAAAGGTTGTATACCGTGGATATGGAAGCGAAATGGATTCGGTCATTCCGGCCGGTCTTCAATTCTATTCCAAGCAAAAAACTTACCAATATGACCCGGAAAAAGCTAAACAACTGTTGAAAGAAGCAGGATATGAAAAAGGTTTTGAGACAACCATATGGGGAGCAAACAACTCAGATGCGATGAAGTCTATGGAGTTCCTGCAACAACAATTGGGACAAGTGGGCATCAAAGTAGATGTAGTACCAATGGAGGCGGGTACACTTACGGATAAAATCTGGTCCGTTCAGGATGCGAAAGATGCCGGAGTCGAGCTCTACTATGGCGGCTGGTCTTCTTCCACTGGGGATGCTGATTGGGGTATTCGTCCGTTACTGGCAGGAGATGCAATTCCGCCGAAGTCCTATAATGTAAGCTATTACCAAAATGAAAAGGCGGATCAGCTAATTAACGCCGCGTTACAAACGGCAGATCCTGAACAGCGCCAAGCAGCTTACGCTGACGTACAGAAAATGATTTGGGAAGATGCACCTTGGGCATCTCTGATAGTCGAAGATACAATCGCAGGGAAAAAGAACTACCTGGAAGGCGTTTACCTGCTTCCTGATGGTTCTTTGAGTGTAAAAGAGGCAGAAATTAAAAAGTAGGGAAATAGTGGGCGGTCGCTAATTGACGATTGGCGATCGCCCTACTTGAAGATAGGAATCAGAAGGAGGCGGGGTATGTTTCGTTATAGTGTAAAGCGTTTATTGGGCATCGTTCCTATTCTGTTGATCGTTTCCATTTTTATTTTCATGTTTGTCCATATGATTCCTGGCGACCCTGCACGGCTTGTCGCTGGCCCGGATGCAGGTCCACAGGATGTGGAGCTTGTGCGCCAACAGCTTGGTCTGGATAAACCAATCACGACACAGTATATCACCTACATAAGCAATCTGTTCCAAGGCGAATTGGGTATATCCATGAAAACGAAGCGACCTGTATATGATGAGATTGCACAAAGATTTATGCCTACTTTTTGGCTGACAGTTTGGAGTATGGTCTGGGCAATCGTATTCGGTCTGTTAATTGGTGTAATCTCGGCAACAAAGCGGAATAAATGGCAGGATTACACAGGCATGTTTAGTGCAGTATCCGGCATTTCGATACCGTCTTTTTGGCTAGGTTTAATGCTGATTCAATTATTTTCAGTTAAGCTGGGCTGGTTTCCAACAGGAGGCAGTGACTCCTGGAAAGCGTATGTTTTACCGTCCATTACCTTAGGTGCTGGAGTAGCTGCCGTCATTGCCCGCTTTGCACGTTCTTCCCTGATGGACATTTTAAAAGAAGACTACATTCGTACTGGAAGAGCAAAAGGATTGAAGGAAAACGTGGTGGTATGGAAGCACGCTTTAAAAAACGCAATGATTCCCGTGATTACCATGACAGGATTGCAGTTTGGATTTTTATTGGGAGGATCCATCGTGGTAGAGACAGTATTCAGTTGGCCAGGATTGGGACGGTTACTAATTGATTCGGTATCATTCCGCGACTACCCAATGATACAGGCGGAAATGTTACTTTTTGCTTTGGAGTTCATTTTGATTAATTTACTAGTAGATATCCTGTATGGGGTAATGAATCCGCAAATTCGTTACGAATAGTGAAAGGGGGAATGAAAATTGGCAAATAGCGGTGTAGTTATTCAACCGAATGAACATGTTACTCAACAAGAAGTAGAGAAGGTACGCACCCCGTTTTTGGAGTTTTGTAGGAAGTTTAAAAAACAGCGATTGGCCATGATAGCTGCGTGCTTTATTGTTTTACTGTTTTTAATCGCCCTGTTCGGTCCTGCTATCGCTCCCTATTCTGCGGTGGAGCCGGACTACGATAATATTTTGAGTCCTCCCTCTATGGAACACTTGGCTGGAACGGATGCTTTCGGTAGAGATATATTCAGCAGGATTCTCGAAGGAACGAGAATCTCTCTCTTAGTTGGATTGACTTCCGTGTTAGTGGGAGCCATTGCTGGAACCATCCTTGGTCTAATCAGCGGTTACTATGGAAGATGGATAGACAGCCTCATCATGCGGTTTTGTGATGTATTATTCGCTTTCCCCGGAATTCTGCTTGCGATTGGTATTATTGCCATTTTAGGGCCGGGTCTGGGGAATGTCATTATTGCAGTAGCAATTTTTAGTATTCCGATTTTTGCACGAATTGTACGAAGTAGCACTCTCTCAATCAAATCTACCGTGTTTGTCGAGGCAGCACGATCCATTGGATCACCCCCGCGACGTATTATTTGGAAGCATATCTTCCCAGGTACAGTGTCCAGCATTATTGTGTATTTTACGATGCGGATAGGAACCTCGATTTTAACGGCTGCCAGCCTTAGCTTTCTAGGATTGGGTGCCCAGCCTCCTTCACCGGAGTGGGGTGCGATGCTTAGCTCCGGCAGGGACTTTTTGAATACAGCCCCGCATGTCACCTTTTTTCCGGGATTCGCCATTTTCATTACCGTACTTGCCTTCAATCTGCTGGGTGACGGTTTGCGGGATGCCCTAGATCCGAAGTTAAAAGATTAATAGACAGGGAGCGATCATATGAACAACAACAAGCTATTGGAAATATCCAATTTAAAAACCTATTTTTTCTCAGACAAAGGTCCTGTACCTGCAGTTAATGGTGTTGATCTGTATATAAACAAAGGAGAGACACTCGGAGTCGTAGGCGAATCAGGCTGCGGAAAAAGTGTAACATCCCTTTCTATCATGCGTCTGCTCACAGATACACCGGGAAAAGTGGTAGATGGTTCGATTCGATTCGAGGGAAAGGATCTTTTATCCCTGTCAGAAAATGAAATAAGAGAGGTACGCGGTAACGAAATTGCAATGATCTTCCAGGAACCCATGACCTCATTGAACCCGGTCTATAAAATCGGACAGCAGATTGGCGAGGCTGTACAGCTTCATTTAAAGTATGACAAGAAAAAGGCCAGGGAACACGTGATCAAGATGTTGAAATTAGTGGGAATCCCTCGTGCAGAAGAGATTATTGACGAGTTTCCGTATCAGTTGTCTGGCGGTATGAGGCAGAGAATTATGATAGCTATGGCGATGTCCTGTGACCCAACGCTGTTAATCGCAGATGAACCGACAACCGCTCTTGACGTGACGATTCAAGCTCAGATCCTGGAACTAATGAGGAAGCTGAAAGAAGAAAAAGGGACAGCTATTATGCTGATTACACATGATTTAGGTGTTGTAGCAGAAATGTGTGACCGCGTCGTGGTTATGTATGCTGGAAAAGTAGTAGAGGAAGCCGATATATTGGAGATCTTTGAAAATCCAAAACATCCTTATACCAAGGGGTTGCTTAACTCCGTTCCAAAGATGGGTCAGAAAACGAATCGGCTTGAATCCATTCCCGGCAACGTTCCTATTCCCACGAATATGCCAAAAGGGTGCAAATTTGCTCCACGCTGTTCTCAAGCAATGGACATTTGCCAGGAACAAGATCCAGATCTGCTACAAATCGCCGAAGGGCACCGATGTCGGTGTTTCCTGTATCAGAGCGAATTGGCAAAGGAGGCGTAATAAATGGCAGAGCTGTTAGTAGAATCCAGGAATTTAAAGAAATACTTTCCCATTAGCAAAGGATTGTTCGGGCAGAAAAAATCAAATGTCCGGGCTGTTGATGGGGTTTCCCTTTCCATTCAAAAAGGAGAAACACTGGGATTAGTTGGGGAAAGCGGATGCGGAAAGTCCACAACAGGGCGAATGATGATGCGGCTATTGGCACCAACGGAAGGCGAAATTTGGTTTAACGGGAAAGATATCAGCAAGTTAAACGACAAACAGTTGCGAGAAGTCAGAAAAGACTTTCAGATGATTTTTCAGGATCCTTACGCCTCCCTCAATCCTCGGATGACGGTCGGAGAAATCATTGCAGAACCTTTGATTGTTCATAATATGATGGCAAGAAAAGAGAGAGAGAAACGGGTTCACGAATTATTAGAGTATGTCGGCCTTACTCGTTATCACGCAAACCGCTATGCCCATGAATTTAGCGGAGGTCAACGACAACGAATAGGAATCGCAAGGGCTCTTTCCGTAAATCCGAAGCTCATTGTGGCGGATGAACCTGTTTCTGCGTTGGATGTCTCCATACAGTCCCAGGTACTGAATCTCATGCAGGATTTGCAAAAAGAACTCGGGCTGACTTATCTCTTTATCTCTCATGACTTGAGTGTGGTGGAGCATATCAGCGATCGTGTAGGCGTCATGTATCTAGGAAAAATTGTGGAAATGGCTCAGAAGGAATCTCTATATAAAAGTCCATTACATCCCTATACTCAGGCTTTAATGTCCGCAGTTCCCGTAGCCAATCCGCGTATGAAGAGAGATCGGATTATTCTGGAAGGGGATATTCCTAGTCCATCGAATCCCCCAACAGGATGTACGTTTCATCCTCGTTGCCGGTCATGTATGGAAATTTGTAAAACAACTGTTCCTGAACTGAAGGAAATCGAGCCTGGTCATTTTTCCGCCTGTCATTTGTATGTATAATAGGAATGATGATTGGTTTCTTTAAAGTTAGGAGTGAAAGATACTTTGGTTGATAAAGTAGTAACGATTATTTCAATTCAGGATGAATATTTGTCGACGATCTCAAAACAGATGATAGGGATTGCTGGGGATTTAATCAAGATTCGTCCGATTTCCATTAAAAACTTGGCGAGGGAAACGATTTCGGAAGATGAAATCGTTTTATTAGGAGCCAACTTCATTCACCCACTTGTTCGGCCTTTCTTGCCAAAAGGGGTAAGGACTATTGAGGCTAAAAGAGGGCTAAATTTTGTAAACATAAAAAAACTACTTTATGCTCCACAAGGAAAGAACATTTTAGTCGTAAATGATACGAAGCATACCACGGACGAAACGATTCAAGTGCTTCGGGAGACTGTATTTGAGCATAACTATTACGCATATGATCCCGATACTCCGATTCCGGAGCAAATCGATTATATAATTACCCCCGGAGAGATGCAGCTCGTTCCCGAAGGAGACATGAAAGTGATCGATATTGGCTATCGTGTTCTTGCTTTGGAAACCGTTTTTGAAATATTTGAGGCACTGGGATTAGATTGTCAGCAATTTTTTCTGGCCAATCGCTATATGAAATCCCTTGTCGCTTTATCCAATGGAAAAACTACTTTTACGATTGACTCTACTTTTAGCAAATGGACAGAGTATACAGGCGGAAAAACCGCCAAGTATTTCTTTAAAGACGTGATCGCACATAGTCAAGCGATGAACGATGTTTTATACATTGCAAGGAAGCTTGCTAAAACGAGTGACCCTGTGCATATATTCGGAGAAACCGGTACGGGCAAAAGAATGCTTGCGCAGGCGATGCACAACGATTCTCGGGTTAAGGCTGGACCCTACCTCAATATCAATTGTGCTGCAAGGCCAATGGACGTGCTGGAAAGGGAATTGTTTGGAACAGAATCCGAGGGACAGACATCTCCCGGCCTGTTTGAATTGGCTAATGGAGGAACGTTGTGCATTGAAGAAATTGATGAATTACCTGTTTCCTTGCAAGGCAGACTCCTGCAGGCACTTGAGGAAGGTCAAATTTTTAGGATAAATGGGCATTCTCCGATTCCTGTTCAGGTAAGAATCATTACGACCAGCGATACCGATCTTTCAATGTCAGTGGAGGAACACAAATTTCGTAAGGATTTATTTTATTATCTGGCCGCCTTAACCTACAAAGTTCCGCCTTTGTCAGAGCGCAAGGAGGATTTTGAGCCACTCATTCAAACGTACCTGCAGTCCCATTTGCATCGGGAGGATTTGGTTATTCCGCCCGATATGATAAGACTTCTACAACAATATCCTTGGCCAGGGAATGTAAAAGAATTGTTTAATGCGCTCTCATATATTGCCTGTTTGGAAGAAAAAGAAATAACTTTAGAGTTATTGCCATTTTATATGAAGGGTAGACTTCAAAAAGCAGCCGTGGAATCTATTCCGCAAGAAATGGCCGAGAGTGAATTAAATGAGCTGATTGTGAATATTGAAGAGCATGGTTTCCTGGAAGAAAGCCTGTCGATTCTCGAGGTGTTTGATCAAGGGAAGAAGCAACATACATCTTATGGCCGTGCTATCGTAAAGAAAAGACTTCAGGAAAAAGGTATTACTCTTTCCGAACAGCAGTTAAGATCGCGATTGGATGTGCTCAACCAATTAGAATTATTGAATGTACGTCAAGGACGGTCAGGAACGACTATTTCAAGAAAAGGAGAGTTGTTCCTTCAAACGCTATATACGAAAAATAAACTAGTCAAAGGTCAGTAAGCGCAGAAAAGTTTTGGTGGTGTAGATGATGATTAGAGTACGGCTTCGTGACCTTGGTATAAACATTGGAAGATATGAAACGGGAACGAATAATGCAATCACGGATGTTCCCGGAGTCAGGGTTGGACATACGACTCTTTCCTATAAAAAAGCAGAAGATCGAATCGTTCAAACAGGAGTAACCGCAATCCTTCCTCACTCGGGCAGTTTATTTCAAGAAAAGGTGTTTGGAAGCTCCTATGTGATCAATGGATTTGGCAAAACTGTGGGGATGATTCAGTTGCAGGAACTAGGTGTAATAGAAAGCCCGATTCTTTTAACCAATACATTTTCTATCCCGGCGGTCTTGGAAGGCACCATTCGTTATCTCCTCGACCAAAACCCTCAAATCGGTGATACAACAGGTACTGTTAATGTCATCGTAGGAGAATGCAATGACGGATACCTCAATGATATCCGTGGATTACATGTCAGACCGGAACATGCCCGTCAAGCGATTCAGTCTGCCAGCTCGGGAATGGTGGAGGAAGGTTGTGTTGGGGCGGGAACCGGGATGTCCTGTTTAGGATTTAAGGGTGGCGTAGGAACAAGCTCGAGAATTGCTTCCTTTGGAGAACAGTCATATACCATTGGAACGCTGGTGGTCAGCAATTTTGGCGAAGAGAAAGATTTGCGTGTCCCTGGTGGCGGCTGGTTACACGATTCAGGAGAAAAGGAAAAAATGCCTGATGGATCAATCATGATCATTCTCGCAACGGATGCGCCACTCAACGAGAGACAACTTGGTCGATTAGCTAAACGGGCAGTTTTCGGACTTTCTCGAGTCGGTTCTTATGCGGCCCATGGAAGTGGTGATATCGTCATCGCTTTCTCTACGGCACATCGAATCCCTCACGAACCGCATCAAGGAAATATATCCTATTCGTTTATGAGAGAGGACGGAAAGTGGATTTCCCAGCTGTTTGAGATGACCGTTGAGGCTGTGGAAGAGGCGATTTGGAATTCTATTTGCAAGGCGACTACAACTGAAGGAAATAAGGGAAGAGTTAGAGAGGCGATTCCTTATCATATTTTGTTGGAATCATCTACTAAGGAGGAGTTTTGAAATGATTTCGGCTTATTTTAACGGGAAATTTGTTGAACCAAATGAGTCGGTCATTCCTATTGATGAGAGAGGCCATCAGTTTGGTGACGGTGTCTATGAGGTTATTAGAATTTATGATAGCAAACCTTTTATGATGGATGAGCATCTGGATCGATTGTATCGAAGCGCTGATGCTATCAAATTACGTATTGATCCTAATCGGGAAGCCCTCAAGAACACCATGTTGGAGTTGATTCAAAAAAGCGGTTTAACGAATCTGGACCTTTATGTGCAAGTGACAAGAGGAATGGCACCGAGGAATCATCTATTCCCGGATGGTCCAGTATCTGTTTCGATGACTGCCAAACCTTTTCGAAGCACTCCGGTTGGGGATAAAGGAGCAAGTGTCATCTTGCATCCTGATGAGCGTTGGGAAAACTGCTACATCAAATCGCTGAACCTGCTACCTAACATTTTGGCCAAGCAATTGGCGTATGAACAAGGGTTTTTGGAAGCGATTCTGGTTCGAGATGGTAAAGTGACCGAAGGAACGAGTTCCACTGTATACATCGTAAAGGATTCCTCAATAATCACTACACCACTTTCCAAACATATTTTATCCGGAATTACGAGAATGGTAGTGAAAAACCTGGCAGGGTATCTCAGAATTCCATTTGTAGAAAAACAGTTTACGCCGGATCAAATGGTCAAGGCGGATGAAATATTCATTACAAGCACAACATTAGAAATCACACCAATCGTTCGCGTAGACGACAAACAAATCAAAGACGGCACGACGGGCACGGTTACAAAAGCATTGCAGGAACAATTCAAGACAATCTTCTAAATCGTGAAATCCCCTTTGAGCAAAGACTCGAAGGGGATTTCACGATTTAGGCGTGATAAACGTTATGTAATCGCACTCTTTTTTGCTGGAACTTTTTCTCCATTGGTGGGACTTGCAATAGGATTTCCTATCCATCTCTTAATAATACTTTCAAACATATCCAAAACTCTAGATGAGATAGCCAAAAAGCTTTATGAATAAAAGGATATTGCATAGTTTGTGTCAACTCAACAATAAGTTTTATAGAATTAACAGGTGTGTTAGTTTATAAGAAAGCCACAATTTGATGGTTTTTTGAATGTGTGGTTCATAACATTATCGTACATTCAATGTATTTTCGATATAATAATTGAGGAATTATTAAAGTCTTCGGATGCTTTGATTAGAATTCTTTGTCTATTAGAACGTCGTATAGGAAAAAGAACATTACTTAAGATGGAAGAAACCATTCTAAAAGAGCATGAACTTATTCAATATTTTTATAAACTACTTTGTGCTGTAGAAAAAAATATAAAAGTTATTAGATAGTTTCTAAAATAAGAAGCCTTAGTTCAAGATGAATTAAATATCTGTATTATCTACTTTTATATTAAAGACTAAGCTAAAGTGAATGTTAAAAATAATTAAAAAGAAGTTACTATGATATCTAACAGTAATTCCTTTATGTTTTTGAAAGCAAAAATAAATGACTTCATTATTTTTTACACATTAATATTACAAAAAAGTCCTTATCTGTACTGGCAGAAAGGAACTCAGGAAAGACTTTTAAATTAATTAAGGATATAATTGGTAGTTAGGGCAGGTGAGTTTTTTGTTAAATTACATCATTTTTATTATAGTTTTTTTTATCATTGCAATAGTGTTTGAACGTTGGTTGAAGAAGAAATTTAAGATCGAAAAAAGTAAGTGGTCTTTTTATAAAGGTGTCAATCCATTTCAGAGATGGACTGAAATGGCTATGATAATAGCATTTCTTATATCAATATGGTTTGTTGATAATCTTATCCCCTGGCTTATTGGCTACTTTCTTATTTCATCAAGTTTTCGTGCTTTCATGGAATGGAAATATAAAAGAGAAGAAAAAGAATACATCTTAACTTTATACTCTATGTTTATTTATCTTTTAGTGTTGGTCATAGGATTTAATTTAATTTAATATTATCTAAATAAAAACAGCCCCAATAAGGGCCTTTTTTTTACTGTGTCCATTATTTAGGGTTGATTCGGCAATTAGCGGTCGAAGACGGCTTAGACATTTCAGTTTTTGGGGAAACGGTCCGAGATCTGTTTTCCATTCTAGATGCCTCTTTTATGGAGGAATATAAGGAAATGTTTTACCCGCGACCATGGCTGCTCAAATTGAACATTCCATTAAACGTGAAATTTCAGCTCGAATTGAAGAAGATGAAGTTTTCTACACGTCACTTAAGAAAAAGTTGAAGATCTGTTAGGATGCTTTAAAGAGCGTCAAATGAATCGATGAATTATTAGAAAAGCTTTATTCTGCTCGAAATGAAATCTTGAAAAGGGTAGACGGACAAACTAAGAGTGGGTTAAAACCGGAAGAAGAGCCTTATTTTAATAAACTAGTAGAGGTATTTGATGGTCAAAAAGAAATCGCTGTGGTAGTTCACCAGTTTATAGAGGATCGGTCGATACCGGATTAAATCTGTAAAAATGATTATAAAGTAGGTATGGATGTTTCCCATCTGGTTAGATGGGAAAGTCCATACCGGAGGAGATTGACACTTATCTAGCTCTGTAAGCATCAAAATAAAGATGGATTTTCTTGAAAACCTCGATTTTCCTCTAAGGCCGTTTCTAGCTAAGTTAATGTATTTCCTTGATGTGTGATAAACGAATGGAGAAGATCTTTTGATTATTATCCTTTATGGATAGGGTTTGTTCATTAAGGTTAAGTTTATACATATTGCCTTTACATGTTTCTAAAAAACCATCTTTAAAATAAGTGATTGTCATTATCCCATTTTTTTTTAATGATTTTAATATCATCTGATCAGCTCCTTCCTGTTTGGCGTTATAAAAGTTACTTTTATGCTAGAAATCATTTATTTATGATGATTAGTAAAAAATACAACGTATCATAATATATAGTATACACTAATAACTGAAAGCGTTTTCATTAATATTTGAACGTTGTGTGAAAATATCAATATTTTTCTGTTGGATATTTAAAACTCACATAATGGCCTTAAGTCGGGCGTTGTTTCAGATAAACAATTCGTAAGATACTTATTAAAGGTTATATTGCAAAGTGACAATAAAGTCAGAAACACCTCGCTGGATTTCAACGAGGTGTTTCTAATCTCTTTGGTTCACTTTTCGATAAAGGGTCATTCGGGTCATACCGGTTTTGTCAGAGTTTCAGAGATTGTAGCTCCTTGATTAATTAGGTAAAGAGAGTAAATCAATCTTCTCATGACCCATTTTTATCTTCCTAAAGTTTGTTGCATAAGGGGACTTTATTAATCTTATTTCGTGGCAGTAAAATAAAAAAGTTATTATGTACAATGAGGTCATGTAGAAAAAAAGATAGATAACTGCTCATATGATCTGCAATAGAAAGGGGAGTGAGTTTAATTTAGGAAATAAGAATTTGGCCTCTATATTAAATGGTCTAGTGGTTGTCCAAATGGTTTCTATAACAGTGCTGCATATCTAGTTAAACGGTTTATAAAATCCCATACACAAATTATTGGATTGTCATTGGCAACCCTGGGTCAAATCATTATTAGGTTCGCTGGAAGTAACATCACGATGATTATTATTGGATGGACAGTAGCGTCACTAGGTAGGGGTATAACAGTTACTTTGCCTTTTGTAATGCTTTCAGATACAGTCGACTATGGCGAGTGGAAGAATGGTGTTAGAGCCAGCGGATTTTTGACAGCAGTGGGAATTTCTTTCTGTATTAAGTTGGGTGCGGGATTAGGCAGCTTTATTCCATCATTAATTTTAGGTGCTGCTGGTTATGTAGCAAATGCGGAACAAACGTCTCAATCATTAGCTGCCATCAAATTTTGCTTCACTTGGTTACCTGCAATTTTCTTTGCTGTAGGAGCAATTATTTTGTTTAAATACGTTAAATATAAAAAAATGAAAGCAAGATTAGACAGGAATTAGAGGCAAGATAGAAACAAACGCTTAATTTTTTTACGACTAAATTAAGAATGCATCATCTCTTAAAAATTTTTTGGAGATGATGCCTTTTTTATTAAGTTCATAAGTTTTGATGGGGATATTTTTGAATCATTACAAGAGCGGACTCTAAACGGGTTTGCTCTTATTTGGTGATTGAAATATGTTGTCCGCGGTCTGTACGGGATGTCTTTATGCTAGTTAGCGATGTGCTACATCCAGGTGAGGCGCATAAAATTTGGAGGCAAGTGTAAGCTAACATACGTATATAAGCTGCGGGAGGTGAGTAAGTATGAGTAATGATGCAGGCGGTTCTAAAAAAAATAAACGAAATGATGCAAACCATGTGAATGCTGAAACGAAAGCCAATCAAAGACGAATTTCAGAAAAGAATAACCAGGAGTATAATGACAAGAAAGAATAATGGGAAGGTTCAGTAGGGACTGATTTTTTTAATTCCACTATAAATTTCTTCTCATATAACAAATAAAGAATATAGAAAAAATTTTAACTAGAGAACTGATATATCGACATCAGTTCTCTTTATTGATTTATCACTCGAAAAAGAGGGGCATATTCAAGACCATGCACCTCGTTAGAATATATAATATTTAAAGTGATCTCTATAAATATAAGATAGTTTCCTTTTGTCCTAGAGTTACTGCCTAATTGAAACCATATTTTACATATGCTCTAGATTTATGATGAGAAAGAGAGTGTGGCAAATTATATCAGTAATCTTTGCGTAAAATATCTATTTTACGAAATATAAGAGTGACTAGAAGGAATGTTACGGTTTATTTGATATCCCACAATATTAAGAAGAGGTTAATTAATGGTCTCAAATTTTGAAATGGCTTGTTTTAATTCTTCGCACACCTCTTCGTCTTGTCCCTTTACTAATCTTACACGCACCCTCGATAAAACCACTTTACTACCAATACAACTTAAAGCAAAAATGGCGTAAGCTCTGATTTCTTCATTTAGGTCATCAATACATGATCGATAAAGGGTCAAGCAATCTTTCGTCAAGAAAGAATTGAGCTATTTCTGTTCCCCATTATCTTCTACCCTCATGTTTACTTTGAATTGCTTCGACTAAATGTGATACTACCTGATCATTAGTTAAATTTCTTAACACATCTACTGCATGATCAAATACTCCATAACAATTATCTATACTGAAGGTCATCATAATAGGTTCAATACAACTAACATGAGGATGTTCCTCAAAATACTCAATTGCACTTGCATACTCATCTATCATTTCCTCAGTTAAATCATCATCATCGGGAATAGGAGCGTATTTTTTAAGTATAGAAAGTACTTGCTCTTTGTTCATAATTTTCACCTCTGTTTCCTTGTATCTCATATACATCCTTAGTTCACATAACGACACAAGAAGAAAGCAGGGGACCTACCAACCAAAAGAGCTATTGTAAGCAAAAAAATGAATATTTTTCTGTTTTTGTATCAAAATAATTAATGTCCAAAGACTTTTCGATTTCTGGTGAAGTTAGTCTAATGTTGTTGGAACTGTTTTCATAAGAAGACAAAAATTTATTTAGGGTATTATAGGAAAAATAACCAAAATATACCTGTACTCCAGTTTGCCTTTATTTCTCATTCTTGCATAATGATATCCCATGGAGATGACATGATAAAATGAAATTTAACAAGAAAAAAATCAACGTTGTAGATATTCAAAAAGCGAAGAAAAGTGTGTTTGCTACAGGGGTAGGAAACGCTATGGAGTGGTTTGATTTTGGCTTATATTCTTATTTAGCTGTTATCATTAGTCAAAACTTTTTTAGTGCTGTTGAGAATGATGAGCTAAAATTAGTGTTCACCTTTGCAACATTTGCGATTGCCTTTTTAATGCGCCCAGTAGGCGGTATTATATTTGGTAAAATCGGAGATAAATTAGGAAGAAAAGTCGTTTTAACAACCACGATTATTTTAATGGCTTTTTCAACATTACTAATCGGTTTATTACCTACATATGATCAAATCGGTATATGGGCACCTATACTCTTATTAATAGCTAGAATTATTCAGGGGTTTTCAACTGGTGGCGAATACGCTGGTGCAATGGTCTATATTGCAGAATCTTCTCCAGACAATAAACGTAATATGCTTGGAAGTGGATTAGAAATTGGTACGCTCATTGGTTATATATTCGCTTCAATACTTGCCAGTACACTCTTTATCACTCTATCTGATCAACAGATGGCCTCATGGGGTTGGAGAATACCGTTTCTACTCGGCTTACCTTTAGGGCTTATTGGGTTGTACTTAAGAAAAAGTTTAGAAGAATCACCGATTTTTGAAAATGAACTTTCTGATGATGAAGTACAAGAGGAAAGCTTCCTATCTATTTTTAAAAATCACAAAAAAGATATTCTTGTATGTTTTGTAGCTGTTGCATTCTTTAATATTACAAGCTATATGCTATTATCATACATGCCTTCTTATTTAGATGAGATTATTGGATTATCTAGTACAGTAGGAACCCTATTAATTACGATTCTAATGATTATTATGGTGCCACTTACTTTAATGTTTGGAAAGCTCAGTGATAAAATTGGAAATAAGACTGTTTTCTTAATCGGTTTAGGCGGATTATCCTTATTATCTGCCCTTGCTTTTTATTTAATAAACTTGAATGCTTTAGTATTTATTTCGTTAGGTATTCTAATTCTAGGAGTTCTGCTTTCAATTTATGAAGGCACAATGCCTGGATCGTTACCAACCATGTTCTATACTGATATTCGATATCGAACATTATCAGTGACCTTTAATGTCTCGGTTTCAATATTTGGTGGAACTACCCCATTAGTTTCCACATGGTTAGTTCACCAAACGGGGAATAACTTAGCACCTGGTTTCTATCTAACAGCCGTGAATATTATCGGATTTTTAGTGATATTATTCTTGTTCAATAGTACCTCAGGAAAATCCCTAAAAGGTTCTTACCCAACAGTTGCTTCTAAATCTGATTATCAAGAAGCTGTTGAAAATCCAAAAGATTCCCTATGGTGGAAAACGGAACAAAGAGAAAAATAAATGGAATTAAAAAGCACCCATTCAATGGGATGACTACTCGAAATACAGACACTCAAACATGAGCGTCTGTATTTCGGGTTTTTGTTTTACTTATTGAGGTGTTCACGAATAATAAAGTTGTTTAAAAATAGAAAAAAGAATTAAAAGAATTAATCTACTTTAAAGCGAGGTATTCCTGAATGACATTTCCCCATACTTGATGGATGAAGAGTGGAAAGTCGAGGATTTACTGGTGATTTTGTTCATGGACTTTCTGAAAAGGATTAAAGAAATGGGAAACTCGAGCCAAGCCATGAAGGCCATTTTATTGAACTTTGAGGATTACTTGATAAGTGGACAAAAATTTGGAACAGAAAGAATAATTTCACACAACTATCCTTTTAAGGGTCTTTTGCCCGTTGTGATAATTCCGATGAAAATAGAAAAAGGAGCCAGACAAGCACTTTACAAAATAATAATAATCCTCAAGGTACTCAGTATAATAGAAAAAAGGTAAAGGAGTTTATTTCTAATGGAGAAGCAATTGCCTGGAACGCTACTGGAACCTGAAGTAATCGCTGAAATGGTACTAAAAAAAGCCCTTGCCGATTACAGGAAAGCCCAAAATGAAAAACAAATCGATGACACATTAAAAAACCGTAAAAAGGTAGAGTTTTTCCGATTAATAAATGAATTAAAACGCACAACATAAAATGCAAACAGAACTTAATAAAAAAGATAACTCCTAACTTCATTCTTTATTTAACAAGGTAAAAGGAACTCAATAAAGGAAATAAAATAAGAATAATGGATCAGGTAATGCTGCGTATTAACATCCATGTCAGTAGGTTCCTATATTCTTCAGGTGAATCAAACTCGAATAATCGATAATATTACGTAACTATTTTAGACTCACAAAAAAGGCAGAGCACAGTTCTTGCTTGCATTCCAAGTTAGAAAAGGAATTACCATCTAGCAAGTAAGAACTGTTCAGTTATGCTATAAAGGCTATAGAGTAAATGGTTTCCTGAAAGAAACTAATGTTGCTGTATTCTACAATCCCCTCAATTGTTAATTTCCAACATTCCTTTATAAAAGGGTTCTGGTGCAAAAATCGCTCGTTAGAAACAAAGTGTGATTCCATTAAATTGCTAACTTATGAAGCTAATCCTAACGTTTATGGATTTGTGCAGACTTCACCCCTTGATGAACCTGTTTCTTTTTAATCATATGCATGGCTTTTATGCCACTCAGTTTGTAAGTAGCTGAAATAAAATAGCCCAACTAGAAATTATAAAGAACATGGGAAAGGGTGAAGACCTAGGTATGGAAAAACAATTGCAAGAAAGTAAAAAAAACATTATATTTCAAATCGTTTATACAAGGATTTTAATTGAAATATGAAACGAGATAAATTTGGGGCATCCATTAAATTTGGTGCTTTTTTTATTAGGGAGAGATTATGAAATCAGGAGAGGTTAAAGAGAAGACTGTAAAGAAGAAAGATTGTCTATCCTTTGGTTAAGCGTTTTTTATCGAAGTATATTCTTTGTAAACTAGGCATACATTCTTACATGTTCACTAACAGTAAACGTTCCTTAATAGTCTTGGAATAAATACCGGTGAATAGTCCCTTTTGTCGAATTTAGTAGTCAAATAGGAGGGAATGAAGAGTATGAAAATATCAGACGTTGGATTTAAAGGTCAAGTTTTTGGATTTATAAAGTTCACACCTTTTGTGGAAAGTTTCTTGTCCGGAGATTTATATATGAATAATTTCAAAAAGTATATTGATATGGAAAATGCTTCAGGAGAAAAAGGTGTAGGAGACAAATTTGAAGCAGCACATGTTTTTACGGAATTAACAATGAATTTCTTTACTCAAGATACCCAGGAATTAAAAATGTCGGGACGAACTAAAAAGATGAATTTCAGAAAAAATATAAATGAAAAAAGACCATTATATTGTATGTTTGCAATTGTCGGCGATATGTTAAAAGTGGTTATGGAGGATGAAAAGTATTACTATACCAAATTTGATTTACCTAAAGAACAAATCGATAAAATGATCAGCGAGTTCGGAGATAGATTAATTTTTGTTACCCCATCGCAATTTATTGACAGAATTACTAAAACACTCAATGAAAAAGGGTATGCTTACAGAGGTGGGTTGGTAAAATATGATGATTATAACATCAATTCCACAGCTAGGATGAGCTCTTATAAAAATCAAGGGACAGATATTTATTTCTGGAAAGATAAGTACTTTGAAAATCAATATGAATATCGCATAGTTCTCACAGATCAAGAAGTTGACGAAGCTTTAATTGTGAATGTAGGTGATATTTCAGACATTAGTACTTTATTTAATGCCAATGAATTTTTCAGTGATAAATTTGAAATAAGATTACGAAAGAAAGGAAATCTAAGCATCCATTAAATGGGGTGCTTTTATTTGTAGGTGGGAAAAAGATGTTGAACTTTTTAAAGAATGAAATAGAAGAGTTAAAATAATCGCAAAGTCTCGGGTTATTACATCCACATCGTAAGGCAAGAAACATGAATGATAATAACCCATTTAAATTCACTAGTATTGTTATCGGTAATTTAAAATGAAAAAAAAGAAAAACTTACCTAATGGGTAAGTTTTTCGGATTTAAAGTTATTTTTTATTCCTATACACATGCCTTTTTAATCTGAAAGTATCCGTATATCTAGCTTTAGAATATTAATTGTAAGTCCTCGCACACGAACCTTACGATGCATATGCTTAAAAAGAATAGGTTCATCAAAAGGTGAACTCTGCATAAAGTCAAAAACGATCAAGGTTACTTTTTTTCGTTACTTCGAGAGATAAACGCGCGCTTCATAAGGTTTTAATGTATTAGAAGAAATTTCATCACTGTTTTGATCCGCGTAGTTATTGATTAGCAGTTGGCTAGCTTCACAGCTAATGTGTTCTGGTAATTCAAAGTAGGCTGCTTCCCCTGTAAAGTTGCAAATAACAAGTAATGTTTCGTTATCTAAAGTACGTATATACGCATAAATTTGCTCATTTTCTTTTAAAATAAGATCATATGCACCGTACACAATTACGTCATATTTTTTTCTTAACTTAATTAGTTTTTGATAGTAGTAAAAGATAGAATTCGAGTCTTCTAATGATTGTTTCACATTAATTTCTCTATAGTTTGGATTTACTTTTAACCAAGGAGTACTTGTTGTAAAACCAGCATTTTTACTATTGTCCCACTGCATAGGAGTTCTAGCGTTATCACGGCCTTTAATATAAATGGATTCCATTACTTTAGCTTTATCCTCTTGACCCTCTATAACTTTTTCACGGTACATATTCAGAATTTCAATATCCTTATAATCATCAAGACAAAATTTAACATTTGTCATACCTATTTCCTCACCTTGATAAATATAAGGCGTTCCCTGCATCATATGAAGGAATGTTCCAAGCATTTTTGCGGATTCTACTCGGTAAGATGTATCATTGCCAAAGCGAGAGACCATTCTTGGTTGATCATGGTTGTTTAAATAAAGGCTATTCCATCCTTTTCCTTCCAATCCTTTCTGCCATTTTGTCATGCATTCTTTAAGATCGTCCAGATTTAAAGGCTTTACATCCCATTTTCCGCCTGGTCCTGAGTCTAAATCCATATGTTCGAATGTGAAAATCATATTTAGTTCAGTACCTTCACTATTCGCATACTTAGTGGCATCTTCAACGGATGCCCCAGGACATTCGCCGACTGTCATCATGTCATATTTCGAAAGTACCTCACGATTCATCTCTTGTAGATACTCATGCACACGAGGACCATTCATAAAGAAATCGCCACCCCAGTCGTATCGCTTTCCGCCTGGAGTGCTGGGCAATCCTTCCGCTTTGGAAATGAGGTTAATCACATCCATTCGAAAACCATCAATGCCCTTATCAAGCCACCATATCATCATGTCATGAATTTCTTTTCTTACTGTAGGGTTTGCCCAATTTAAATCAGGCTGTTTTTTGCTAAACAGATGAAGGTAGTATTCATCTGTTTCTTTATCATATTGCCAAGCTGGACCACTAAAAACTGATGTCCAATTGTTTGGCTCTTTTCCATCTTTGCCGGGGCGCCAAATATAGTAGTCTCTGTACGGATCATCTTTTGATGATCGGGATTCAATGAACCATTTATGTTCATCTGATGAGTGATTAACAACTAGATCCATCATTAATTTCATATTGCGTGAATGTAATCCTTCCAAAAGTTCATCCCAGTCATTCAGGGTACCAAACTCATCCATAATGTCTTGATAGTCACTAATATCATAGCCATTATCATCGTTTGGAGATTTGAAAACAGGTGATAGCCAAACGACATTAACTCCTAATTCATTTAAATAATCAAGTTTTGAAATAATTCCACGTAAATCTCCAATTCCGTCCCCATTACTATCCATGAAACTCCGAGGATAAATTTGATAAACAACACTTTCTTTCCACCATTTTTTCTCCAATTTCATCTTCCTTTCACTTCTAAATTGTTTCTTAATCAGTCTCATATTTCCCTTATTTAACAGCACCTTTTGTCACACCACTAATAATCCATTTTTGAGCTATGATATAAACAAGGACCATAGGGGAGAGTGCCATTAAATAGGAGGCAAATGCTAAGTTATAATTTGTTGTAAACTGTGACTGGAATACATATTGAACAAGCGGCAATGTCATCGAATCACGATCACTTAAAATAACAAGTGGTAACATAAAATCATTCCATGCCCACAAACATGTTAAAATTCCGACTGTTGCGTTTATTGGGCTTAATAATGGAAAAATAACTTTCCAAAATACTGTCCAAATACTTGCTCCATCTACATAAGCTGCTTCTTCTAATGACTTGGGAATCGAACGTATATAGCCCACATAAATAAAAATATTAAAAGCCAAACCGTATACAATATACAGAAAGATAAGTCCTGTCATATTATTTAATCCGAATAGGCTAGTTTGCTTTACAACAGGCAACATAATGATCGGAAAAGGTACAAACATCGCACTAACAAAATAGTAATAAAGCAACTTAAAGAATCGTCTATGCATATTCCGTGCAATGGCATAAGCCACCATCGAATTTGTCAGTAATGTAAGAGCAACTGTAAAAACTGTAACGATAAAGCTATTTTTAATAGATTGAAAAAAATTCGTCAGGCGAATGGCTTCAGCGAAGTTTTCCCATCTTAATGTATAAGGCAGAGACAAAAGGGATTTACTCATTTCATCTGGTGACTTGAATGCTGTCACGACTGTTAGGTAGAGGGGAAATAAGATAACCAGTGAGCAAAAAATTAGCAGTATGGTTATAGGCCAATTTACTTTTTTACTTTCCATTACATATCCACCTCACGTTTTTGAAGGAATTTAATTTGCAGGATTGATATAACCACAATTAAAATAAAGTAGATCACAGAATTTGCTGCCTGATAAGCGAACTCCCCCCCTGAGAAGCCCCCTTTATATATCAATACCGAAATGGCTTCCGTGGATTGACCTGGACCTCCATTTGTCATTGCAATAATATGGTCAAATACCATCAAAAAGTTTTTCATCGCAAGCACCATATTTATGGTGAAGAAAGATGCAATAAGTGGAAATGTAATGTGTTTAAAACTTTTCCATTTTCCCGCACCATCTAAACTAGCAGCTTCGTACAATTCAGTTGGAATCGTTTGTAATCCTGCTAAATAGAGAATGGTATTAAATGCAACGGCTTGCCATACAGCCACAATCACAATTCCAACCCATGCTAAATCTGGGTTACCAAGAATATTTTGTGTTAAAGATGTGATGCCCAACTTTTCAGCAATTTGAGGGATAAAAAATGCAAATAAATAATTAAAGATAAACCCAACGATTAATACACTTAGAATATTCGGCACGAAAAACACAGCTCTAAGTGTATTTTGAAATTTAATCTTTGCATTAAGTCCTATGGCAATTGCCAAACTAATGATATTTACGAGTAAAGTGGAAACAATGGCAAATTTAAATGTAAAGCCATAGGAAGCCAAAATGCGTTGGTCTTGGAATAAATTCACATAGTTTTTTAAGCCAACAAAATTAAAATCCCCATACCCTTTATAATTTGTAAAACTATAAATCATTCCTTGAAAAACTGGAACTGTATGAAATACAAAAAATATTAAAAATGCTGGAAGCACCATCCAGTAATAGGCTTTGGATTGTTTAACCACTCGTTTTTCCCCCTTGTTATTCTCTCGCTTTGACTTTATTCCACTCATCATCCAGTTTTGAAAGGAACGGTTTGACTTCTCCTTTAATTAGAAAATCCTGTACTAAATTGGCTGCTTGCATACTAGCAGGGAAATAGTGTTCCGGAAAACTAGTGATTTTTTGTTGTACAAAATAAGGGTTTAACTCTTTTAAAGCTTCATCATTTTGTAAAACATTTTTAACTGCAGAAAAACTGTTTTGTTCTTTAATGTAATACTGTGAATTTTCCTTTTCTAATAAAAAATGAATAAACATTAACGCTTCTTTTTTATGTGGTGTATCTTTTGACATCGTTAATGCAGTATCTACACCTGATACGAGTTTGTTTTGAGATGAATCATTGGATGCAGGTAAGGGAAAGGAACCGAGTTTTATATTTGGGTTAATTGCTTTAATTGATGAGATTGCCCAGCTACCTTGGATATACATAACTGATTCACCATTTGCAAACGCCCGATTGCCTGCATTATAGTCACGGCCAAAATTATCCTTATGACCATAATCGAGCAATGTAAGCATTTTTTCTAAAGTTTCCTTGTAATGCTCTGTAAAAGTTGTTTTATTGGAATTGCGATCCTGGATAAAGTTGTCACCTTGCAAGTTTCCTGCTAAGGCATTAAATGAGACCATTGCAGTCCAAGCATCTTTATACGTAAAATAAAAAGGTAATTCTCCTTGTTTTTGAATCCGTTTTGAAACGTTAATTAGCTCATCCCATGTTTTGGGAACTTGTAACCCTAACTCTTTAAATTTATCCTTGTTATATAAAAGCATATTTGCATTCGTCGCAAAGGGAATTCCATTATCCTCATTATTCGTTCTACCTAATAAATTAAGCATATTAACATAGTCTGGTATAACTTTATTGATGGCTGAATCCTTTGAAAAATCATAAAATAATCCTTCTTCTGCAATATCGCCATACGTAGTATTGCCTCCGATCGCTAAAAGGTCTGGTACATCTTCTTTCACCAATCTCGTCCGTAATACCGTCTCGGAATCAGGAACGTTATTCTGTTCAATATCAATATTGGGGTGTAAATTTTCAAACCTTTCAATTAAATGATCAAATGTCGCTACAGCTTCCGGCTTATTTTGAAAAAATTCAATATGGATTTTTTCATCAGCTGTTGTTTGATTAGTACATCCTGTAAGTAAACTGGCTATAAATGCTGTAGTACAGAGGTAACGCCACTTATTCTTCATATACGTATCTCCCGTCTGAAAATTTCGTCTATTTTATGCATAAGTAAACGTTTACTCTAATGGAATCATCAATGATAGTAAACGTTTACGTTAAGCTGTTTATAATTGGAGTGATAATAGTGTAATCACCCCAACTTGTAACTTAACCTTTATTCGCTATATGAATGAACTGTATCACGTTCAGCAATATGATGAGGATAAAGCTGGTTTATTTTTAAAGATGGATCCAATAAAAGTTGAATGGAATCTTTACCCATCTTATATAAGGGCTGCGCTACCGTCGTAAGTGGGGGAATGGCCTTCTCAGCTGTAGCTGTATTATCGTATCCTATAATGGATATACTTTCCGGTACTCTGATTCCTTTTTTATATAAAAGTGATAAGGCTCCTACAGCCATTTCATCGCTTGCACAAAATACAGCTCTTACTTTTGGGTAACTTTTCAATAAATCGTCCATCCCCTCAATACCACTCTTGAAAGAAAAATCTCCATACGTGATCATTTCATTGGTCACTGTTATTCCCACGTGATTTAATGCGTCTGTAAAGCCTTTTACACGTGGAATTGTCGAAATGATATCGCTTTTTGTTCCTGCAATCATTCCAATATGTGAATGCCCTTTTTCTACTAAATAGGTCGTGGCATCGTAAGCAGCTTGATAATCATCTACTTTAATAAAGGGAAGGGGATAGTCTGATTGTGTTGCCACTAATACAACCGGTACATTGTTTGTTTCAATCGCTTTATAGTAATCTAGTGTGATAAATTCACTGACGATAATAATTCCATCCACCCGTTTTTCATACAATGCCTGCAAGTAGTTGATCGTTCGTTTACCATCATGATTGGTTTTACATATCATTACACTGTAACCAAACTCATGAGCTTGTTCCTCAATTCCGGCTAAAACCTCACTTGCAAATAAATCAGATACATTGGGAACGAGTACACCTATCGTTTTTGTTTTGCGATTAATTAAACCTCTTGCAACGGCATTAGGTTGATAACCAAGTTCTTTGATTACCTTTTTTACTCGTTGTTGTGTTTCATCCGAGTAGCCAGGCAAATTATTTAAAATACGAGAAACAGTCGCAACGGATACATTTGCTTGCTTTGCTACATCTTTAATGGTAATCGACATGTTTTACCAACTTTCTACGTAAACGTTTTCTAAAAAACCTTAACATATAAATAAAGCGTTTTCAATACAATTTATTTCAAAATTTGAATATTCTAACTTCCGTCAAACGACTTGTTTCATATGTAAACATTTAATCCGTTAATTTTACGATTATGTGAATGAAAAATATATGAAGCATATATTTTGAAAAAAGGGTTAATAGAGGTGGATGTAGATGTAAATAAAGGTTTTCGAAAACAAATGCCCCAGATAGAAAACGAAAACATAATATGATGTTACACACATACACAATGATAAATAAACAGTTGCAAATAGTTGGAGTGAAGAGAGGTTAACATAAGCGAAATCAAAAAACCATTCACAGAAAACCGAAATTACCAACACAAAATAGGCGACTATTTCTGCCATCTTTGGGGAGAGAAACAGACTCGTTGGAGATGGGAAATGAAAGAAAACATAGGAAGCACAGCCTATAAAAAGAAGAGTCTCCAGGATAGAAGATGTGTCTTTAGAAAGCCGAAGTTCGTGGATAAAAGTAAGCGCGACTTCCGAAAGTTCACGTGAGATAGTTAAAAGATTGCTAATGCTAATTGTACAGGTAAAACAACATTCTTTCAGCTAACGGGCGCGGGTTATATTCAAGAAGGAAGAAGCATAGTAAATCCGGACTGATCATCAATCGAATAAAAAATTTTTACCTTTGAATCTAAGTCCCAGATAAGTAAGTCTATCCTTTGATTCGAAGTAGCTATTTGTGCAAGAATAGTTCCCTTTTTTTGTAGTAACAGAATATCTATAAAATAAATAAAATTCAAAAATATCTGAAAAATCATTGAAAAGGTTTTACACATGTGCTAGTGTGTTTTTAGAAAACGTTTACGTAGAAAGTTGGTGGAAATTACTATTATTGATGCAGCAAAGAAAGCCAGTTTTATCTGTTTCTGGCATTCAGAAAAGTGATTGACGAGATTGGTTATCTGGCTAAGGCTGTTGTACTAGATATATTGCTTACTGGTTCTCAAAGTATCGAAACAATTAACAAGTGAAGTTTTAACAGGAATTGATGTTGGGATGATTGCCGGAACAAAAGGAGATGTCATTTCGACAATTCCTCGTGTAAATGGATTTAAGGACGCTATAAATGATGTTGGTGTTACGGTAACCATTCAAATGAGTACATATGGGTATTATGGTCTTCAACGTGGAATAGAAAGGGTGGTTCAAGTTTGGACTATCCAACATTTACAGCCGTAATCTGTTCAAGTGATGTAATGGCTGTTCCACAACTCACGGGCATTGACAGCCGTTATCCGCTATGAGGAAGACTACAGTACCATTAACGTAAACGTTTACGTTGTTTTTAACGACTTAATTCAGTGCAGGCCATAGAGTGATAGGTTGGCAGGCAGACCTCTAAAGAAAATACTTTAGAAAGCGGTTGGGCAGTCAAATCGACAGCTTATGTATTGTGAAGTTGGAGATTTACGGATAATAATTTCAATACATCAAATCAAAATGAGAGGGAGTATTTATGATGGTAAAAGTAACTGTATGGAATGAAAATCGACATGAACAAAAAAATCCAGTTGTTAGAGAAGTCTACCCTGAAGGTATTCATGGTGCTATTGCAGCATTTTTAAAAGAAAGCGGATTTGATGTAAAAACAGCTACATTGGATGATCCCGAACACGGTTTAACAGATGCTGTATTAGAAGAAACAGATGTGCTGATTTGGTGGGGGCATTTAGCTCACGATGAAGTAGACGATGTAATTGTTAAAAAGGTAAAGAAGCGTGTATTAGATGGAATGGGCTTAATCGTATTGCATTCAGGCCATTTCTCCAAAATTTTCAAAACATTAATGGGTACAAGTTGTGATTTAAAATGGCGCGAAGCAGATGAAAAAGAGCGTCTTTGGGTAACAGATCCTAGTCATCCGATTACTGAAGGCATTTCAGAATATATCGAGCTAGAACGCGAAGAAATGTACGGGGAACATTTTGATATCCCGGCTCCAGACGAATTAGTCTTTACGAGTTGGTTCGAAGGTGGGGAAGTTTTCCGCAGTGGTTGCACATATAAAAGAGGCAATGGAAAAGTCTTTTATTTTAGACCAGGCCATGAAACGTATCCAACATATCACAATAAAGATATTCAACGTGTCATTATAAATGGCGTGAAATGGGCACACCCAGTTGACAGAAAACGTCCTATATACGGAAATGCAACACCACTGGAACGAATTGCAGTGAAAAATTAAGGATAATAAAGGGGAAACTGATTATGAAAACAGTAAAAGTAGGGATTATAGGTTGTGGAAGTATCGCTCAACTTCGTCATTTACCAGAATATAAAATGAATAAAGAAGTAGAGATTGTAGCAGTTTGTGATATAAATGAACAGCGCGCCATTGAAGTTTCCAAGCAGTATGATGCAAAAGTATATAAAAATTATGAAGAGTTACTCGCAAGCGAAACGGTAGATGCAGTGAGTGTTTGTGCACCAAATTATTTGCATGCGCCCATATCAATCGCAGCTTTAAACAAAGGCGTTCATGTATTGTGTGAAAAACCAATGGCTACGTCAAAAGAAGAAGCTCAGGCTATGATTCAAGCAGCAAAAGAAAGTGGCAAAAAACTTATGATCGGTCACAATCAACGCTTCGTTTCATCCCATCAAAAAGCACGTCAGCTTATTGAATGTGGTGAAATTGGAAGAATATATAGCTTCCGTACCGCATTTGGTCATGGAGGACCTGAGCAATGGAGTGTTGACGGTAAAGAGAGTTGGTTCTTTAAAAAGAATGAAGCGTTTATTGGAGCCATGGGAGATTTAGGTGTGCATAAAACAGATTTACTTCGTTACATTCTTGGTGAAGAAATCGTTGAAGTAGGTGCATTTGTGCAAACGAACGCTAAAGATTTTGCTAATGTCGATGACAACGCAGTATGTGTGTTAAAAACAGAAAGTGGAATTATTGGAACGCTCGCATCTAGTTGGGCGTACGTGGGTCAAGAAGATAACTCCACGATTATTTACGGTGAGAAAGGAATTCTTCGTTTAGAAGATCATCCAACGTATTCCTTAATCGTTCAATACGCAACAGGTGAGGTTGCAAATTATGAGCTTGGCAAAATTCAATCAAACGATGAGGGCGGCCAAGACAACTCACATGTGATTGAACAATTCGTAAATGCTATCGTAGAGGATAAAGAGCCAGCCGTTTCAGGAGAGGAAGGGGCAAAATCTCTATCTGTTATTCTAGCCGCTTTTGAATCTCATGAAACCAAACAAATTGTAAGTACCTTTTTAGCGATAAAAGAGCCAGCAGTTTAAAATCTGCTTTATAAAAATATCTTACCATATTAAGAATTTGGGACCTATAGGAGGAAAACAACGTGAAATTGGGTGTATTTACTGTTCTATTTGCAAACTATTCATTTGAAGACATGCTAGATAAAGTGCAAACAGCTGGGTTACATACCGTGGAAATTGGGACAGGCTGCTATCCAGGAAACCATCATTGCCCGTTAGATGAATTATTAGAAGATGCGAATGCGAGAGAAAGCTATAAAAAGAAAGTAGCGGATCGTGGATTGACGATTAGTGCATTTAGTTGTCACGGAAATCCTATCTCACCAGAAGAAGGGTTTGCAAAAGAATCCAAAGAAACCTTACGTAAAACGATTAAGCTGGCCTCTTTACTTGATGTACCTGTTGTCAACTGCTTTTCAGGAACAGCTGGTGATCACGAGGGGGCTAAATACCCAAACTGGCCGGTTACTCCATGGCCAAATGAATATGGTGAGATCTTAACTTGGCAATGGGAACAAAAGCTCATTCCTTATTGGAAAGAAGTAGGAGAGTATGCAAAAGAGAATAACGTGAAAATCGGATTAGAATTGCACGGAGGATTTTTAGTTCATACACCTTATACCTTGTTAAAACTTCGAGAACAAACATGTGATGCAATTGGAGCGAATTTAGATCCAAGTCACTTATGGTGGCAAGGAATTGATCCAGTGGCAGCCATTAAGATTTTAGCCAAAGAAAATGCCATTCATCATTTTCATGCCAAAGATACTTATTTAGATCAAGAAAATATTAATATGTTTGGGTTAACCGATATGCAACCATATGGAGAAGTTCGCTCGCGGGCATGGACGTTCCGTTCAGTTGGTTGTGGACATAGTTTAAAAGAATGGTCAGATATGATGAGTGCATTACGCACATACGGGTATGATTATGTGGTAAGTATCGAGCATGAAGATGCGATCATGTCTATTGATGAGGGATTCGAACGTGCAGTGACAAACTTACAAACGGTTTTAATTGAGGAATCACCTTCACAGATGTGGTGGGCATAACAAGTTAATTTTATTGAAAGATCGTTGTGGTATGAATCTACTTGATCCATATCACAATATTTTTTCAATATCAAATTATCATAAAATTCTAGTCTATAACAAATTAAAAAATCTGAATCAAGAAGGAGAAAACAATGGCCGAGTTAAGTTTAAATCATATTTATAAAATCTACGATAAAAACGTAACAGCAGTGAAAGATTTTAACCTTCAGATTGAAGATAAAGAATTTATTGTCTTTGTTGGTCCATCTGGTTGTGGTAAGTCAACTACTCTTCGCATGATTGCAGGACTTGAAGAGATTTCAAAAGGCGATTTTTTTATCGATGGTAAACGTGTCAACGACGTGGCACCAAAAGACCGAGATATTGCAATGGTATTCCAAAACTATGCTTTATATCCCCATATGAGCGTCTATGACAATATGGCATTCGGTCTGAAATTACGTAAATTCGCGAAAGAGGAAATTGATCGTCGTGTACAAGAGGCTGCCCATATCCTTGGTCTAGAGCAATACTTACAGCGTAAACCAAAGGCCCTTTCGGGTGGGCAACGTCAACGTGTTGCTTTAGGTCGTGCAATCGTTCGTGATGCAAAAGTATTTTTAATGGATGAACCTTTGTCCAATTTGGATGCAAAACTGCGTGTCCAAATGCGTTCTGAAATTGCTAAACTACATCAACGCTTACAAACCACCACAATTTATGTAACGCATGATCAAACAGAAGCGATGACCATGGCAACTCGTCTTGTTGTTATGAAAGATGGAATTGTTCAACAATTGGGTGCACCAAAAGAAGTATATGACGAACCTGCAAATGTATTTGTTGGCGGGTTCATTGGTTCTCCTGCGATGAACTTCTTTACTGGTACCTTAAAAGAGGGTATCTTCCATATCGGACCGATACGCATTGAGGTGCCAGAGGGAAAAATGAAAGGATTACGTGAGCAAGGATATATAGGTGAACAAATAATTTTAGGTGTACGTCCAGAAGATTTTCATGATGAGCTGATTTTCGTTGATGCCTCACCGAATACAACAATAAATATTAAAGTGGAAGTGGCAGAATTAATGGGTGCTGAAATAATGGTTTATTCACAAATTAATGATCAGAACTTTGTTTCGCGCGTGGATGCTCGTACAGAAGTGAAAGCAGGTCAACAAATGAAATTAGCTATAGACATGAACAAGGTACACTTCTTTGATAGTAAAACGGAGACTCGTATTTCACTTCCTATGAAAACACATAAAAGAAGAGAAGCTGATGTCTTATAACAGATGTATGAACTACGAGAAATAAGTTTTTTAATTTCAATTAAAAATATAGATAGTGAGGATTAATGGTAGAAAAAAATTGACGTTCTTCTTCGTCATGGACTCCAATCTCGATCTGGTGCTGAAATTTGTAGGAAAAGCATCATCTTTTAACAGTGACATTAATATTGTGAAAAAGGAAAAAAGGTAGTTGAGAAAAGTAAAATCGGGGGAATGGCCCTGACAGTTAGACATGGCAAAGGAGTTTAAATTTACTGCAGATGGGGACGATGAACAAAGGGCTATCGTAGCTCTAGAAAAATTTCTATTGAACAAGGAAAGATAGGAGTTAAACTTCTTAATTACTATATAAAAAAGTAAAGCTGTATAGTCGATAGCTAGTACAAGATTAACGAATTTAATCTTAACTTGCCGTAAGGTGAAGGCATACAGTTCCTTGCCAACTTGAATGAAAATGGGTGAGTATTGATGGATGAAAAATGGTTAGTGGGTGCAGATATAGGCGGTACAACTATTAAAATGGCATTTATCAATCAAAATGGTGAGATTATATATAAATGGAAAATTCCTACCAATATAAATGAAAAAGGGAAAAATATTCCTAAGGAGATGGCTAAATCAATAGATCAAACATTAAGTGACTTGGGGCAAGAAAAACAGAAGTTAATTGGTATTGGGGTTGGAGCACCCGGTCCTGTTAACTTGGGGAATGGTTCTATTGATGTCGCAGTTAACTTAGGGTGGAATAACTTTCCTTTGAAGGATCTTCTTGAAATGGGAACATCTTTGCCAGTCATAGTTGATAATGACGCAAATGCAGCAGCCATTGGGGAGATGTGGAAAGGTGCTGGACAAGGTTCAAAAGATTTATTATGTATCACCTTGGGAACGGGCATTGGTGGTGGAATTATTTCCAATGGGCAAATTGTACATGGAATAAATGGGGCAGGTGGCGAAATAGGGCATATTACCTCTCTCGTAGAGGATGGGGCACCTTGTAATTGTGGGAAAACGGGATGTATTGAAACCATAGCATCTGCCACAGGTATTGTTCGTTTAGCGATTGAAGAATTATCTTTTACTGAGACACCAAGTAGACTGAGGGATTTTTACAATGAACATCAAATATTATCATCTGAGCTAGTATTTGAAGTAGCGAATGAGGGTGATGAATTAGCTAATAGAGTGATTGGGAAAGTTACCCTTTATTTAGGATTAGCATTAGCTCATCTTGCGAATGGTTTAAATCCTGAGAAAATTATCATTGGTGGAGGAGTTTCCAAAGCAGGGGATGCACTGTTAGTACCTTTAAAAGAGCAATTTACTCGTTTTGCTTTTCCAAGAGTATTGCAAGGAGTGGAGTTAGCCAATGCCACGTTAGGAAATGATGCAGGAATTATGGGAGGCGCTTGGTTGGTGAAAAAAAGATTACTAAACAGGAATGGAAATACACCTTTATATTTGTGATAGCACAATGAAAAGGTATAAGAATCAGAAAATAATAATTTTATTTTTTACTATTTAAAGAGCATCGGTATTTTCAAAGTGCTCTTTTTTAATTTCAGCACAAAACTTATATTCTACAAGGGGATACAATGTAATGACGAAATGGGTAGGGAAGACTAAAGATAAGAACACTCTGGCCATTCATCAAGCCACTAACGAAAAACAAGGTAACCTACTTTATAAAATGACATTATCCTTAGTTGATAATATTTATACAAGAAGAAACCGAGAAACGAAAAATTACTTGAAAGATGAGATCATATATAACCAAGGATAAAATAGTCTTGGTCCTACGAATGTATGACAGTAAGGAATACTCCATTAAAGGAATTATTTCACAGGTTTTTTTATACAGAGCTATTCTGAAACGGACCCTATAAACAACATAAGGAGCATACACTTTGCTCCTGTGTTCCCCATCATCTCTCTACTTATCTGCTACTTTTCGGTCTGTGACAGCAACCCTATGACTAGGCCAATAGAAAGTACATCAATTGCAGCCTGTTCTTCAAAGGAAATCCACTTTTATTTGTAGGGAAAGTAAGTATTTAATGCCGACTTTATTGCTTATATTTTTAACAGCAAATAACTGGATATCTGATATGAATTCGTGTAATCTACAAAAGTATGTTTTTTTCCAAATCGGAAAGGGGGACCATAATTGAGTTCAACAAAAAGTAAACAGTCAACAATTGTTGCCCTTTTGCTTGCGGGTACATTTATTGCGATCTTGAATCAAACATTAATGATAACCGCGATTCCTCCTGTAATGGAGGAAATGAATATTACGGCAAATAGTGCACAGTGGCTAACTACCGTTTTTATGCTTGTTAATGGGATCATGATCCCTGTTAGCGCGTTTTTACTGGAGCGCTTTACCACCAGACAGCTCTTCCTTTCAGCCATGGGGATTTTTGCTATTGGTACATTGGTAGCGGGGCTAGCTCCAAATTTTGGAATGCTGCTGCTAGGAAGGATGATTCAGTCGAGCGGAGCAGGAATTATGCTCCCGTTAATGCAAACAGTCTTCCTAATGATTTTCCCTGTTCATAAACGGGGTGCAGCCATGGGACTGGTCGGGCTGGTCATTTCCTTCGCGCCGGCAATTGGGCCCGCTTTGTCGGGCTGGGTTACGGAGACCTACTCATGGAGGGTGTTATTCTTTATCATACTTCCAATTGCTATTATTGATATCATAGTTGCGTTCTTCGCTTTAAAAAATGTAACAGAAGTTACACGGCCAAAAGTGGATGTGCTTTCGATTGTTTTATCTTCTGTAGGTTTCGGTGGATTATTGTATGGATTTACAGCTGCTGGTAATTATGGCTGGACAGACGGGAGTACCATCATATCCCTAGGCATTGGAACAATTTCACTTGTTTGGTTTATCAAAAGGCAATTGCGATTGAAGCATCCAATGCTGGAGTTCCGGGTGTTCACGTATTCATTATTCCCGATTGCTATCATTATTGGAGCCATTACCTTTATGGGGCTGATTGGTGCCGAAACGCTCATCCCGCTATTTATGCAAAACATGCGAGGATTTACTGCCTTTGAAGCTGGATTAGCGATACTACCTGGAGCACTTATTACCGGTATAATGTCACCGTTCATTGGACGTATTTTTGACCGGATTGGGGCCAGGTGGTTGGTTATTGGCGGATTACTCCTCATAACCGCTTCCTCCTTTACTTTTATAGATGTTGGTCCTTCGACAAGTTTTACATTTATAATGGTAATGTACAGTATTCGGATGTTCGGATTAGCCATGGTTATGATGCCTGTTTCAACGGCCGCCTTAAACCAGCTGCCTAAACGGTTAATCGCCCATGGAGCAGCAATGGATAATACGATGAAAATGATTGCCGCTTCTGTAGGTACTGCAATACTTGTTACCGTAATGACATCAGCTACCGAAAATGCTCAGCAGCGTCACGAGATAGTCCATCCTGATATGTATGGCGCACAAATCTCATTTATTGTCATCGCTGTACTTTCGTTAATTAGCTTCCTGATTTCTTTTAAAATAAAGGATCAAAAATCAGCAGGAAAAGAGTTCGGGGAGAGGAATTAAATATTTGAATATGAGTTTTTTAAGCTTGAAAAGAATCACAATATAGATTTCATCTACTTGTGATTCTTTTTAAACTAAATATCCTTTTTTCGCCGCCAGGCTCCTCACCTTATTGAACTTCCTCAGTTTAATACGTTTTTCTCGTAAAAACCAGCTTATTCGCAGGGGGTACATTTTGAATGTATGTTAACGGATATATGAAGTAACTTAGGGACATTAAGGCATTGTGAAATAAAAGAACAATGGAATTTTACCATGTTATGAACATTTTCCAACTCCGCCCCTGGAGGCTTTCCTCCCATGTCCTATCATTCCTACGTCAGGCCTATCTAAGGGATTCTAAAAAAGAGGGAGAACATCCAGATGATTTGTTCTCCCTCTTTTATCATTTTCTTTCTTTATAAAAAGAAGTAAAAATACATGAATTAAATGTAGGTGTAAAAATATCTTTTATTAAATATGGACTATTTTTCAAATCCTTAATCTTTAAACCATTTTCGAAACTGGATCTTTTAAGAGCGCGCCATTCAATAGAGTCCAAAATCAGCAAAAACCCCTCTGAATATGAAGATTCTATATATAAACTCCCCAAACCACAAATGAATCGCATGGCGTTATTTTTCAAAAACTTTCTCCAAATATATCTCTGAAGTGGAAAGCTGCTCATGGCCCAGACTCTTCATAATCTGATAGACATCCACTCCATTTAAGTGAGAATGATGGCAAAAGCATGCCTAAAGGTATGAGGACCTAAATAAATCCTATCTTTATTTAGGTGTACTATAATTAGTAGATAATCAGATTCAACAATTATAATAATATTTTCGGATTCAAATATTAAATTGATAATGATTATATAAGAGGAATTTAGAATTATCCTTATTTAAGTCAATATGAATAAATAGTTAATCCTGAGATATATAGACATATAGCAATAAAATAAAAAGGGTGAATAGACAAATTATGAATAAACTAATCCATGTAAAAAACATTTAGACTGTATCTTATGAAATGGGGGAAACGGTTTTTGTTCTCCTAACATGTACGGAAGAAGATGACCCAGAGAGTTTTTACTACTTTAAACAATATGAGAAAAAAGAAGGCTTGATTTTGGAAGTGATCGAGCACCCACGTCTCCAATATCGTGTGAAATTTGGCCAGGCGGAAGCAGTCTTGTATCATGAGGAATTGACGAATGGGAACCAACGGAATGTTCCAAAAACCGGAACGGATAATCAAGAAGGATGGGAGGGGGATAAAGTGGAATGGTATACACAAAAAGAAGTAGCTGATTTATTAGGAGTATCCAAGGCAACGGTCTACCATTATGGAAAGCAGAAGAAAATCATGAAAATTCTGGACCCACATCGATTACATAAAGAGGCACGATATGAAAAAGCGGAAGTGGATCGATTAGTCTATGAAAAGCAATCTTTCCCTACAGGTATGAGCCCAAATGAAGTTGCAAAGAAATTGGGATTATCTGTACAAAGTGTTTATAAGTATATTCAAGATGGTTCAATAAAAGCTGAATCCGTCCCTTATGGTGATGAAAGAATCACGTATGTAATTTCAGAAACGGCCTATCAGGAAGCAGAGAAATCACTCAAACCATCTGAAATACAGCGACCAAAAAAACATGAATATTATGATTCGAAAAATGATATTGTTTTGTATCAAAGATTTCATTCGACTAAAATACCAGAGGCACGTGTGATTCGTAATGAAGAAAAAGTATTTGGTTTCTACTTACCCAATATCCAAAAGTGGTTGACGTATGAAGAAGGAATGAAAACTTATACTTTAAAGCCATCATACTCGATCCACCAACCTACTTTGGATTATAAAGGATATGTTGAGTTTCAGGTACCAAAAAATGAAGTTGTATTTTATCCATTCCTTGACTATTTATATGAAATTTGGGGTATGGAAAACGTAAGAATGAGAGAACAAGATAGTTCAGTTTTAATCTTCATTCGGGCAGGGGAGAGACCATTAATATCTGAGGTGTTTGGTATTGCTGATATCTTACCGTATTTAATCAATGGTGAAATGCATCATGAAGATGATACTTTGATATTGCGTAGTTCCAATAGAAAAACTAGTTTTGAGTTACCTATCGAATTGTTAGAAACAATTTCAGATTTAGCTGAACAAGAAGGAATTAGTATTAGTAAATGGGTTGAGCAAAAATTATCTTCGATAATAAAATAACTATAAAAAATTTTTTATGGCGAAAATGGTGCAAAGGCAATCTCACCTGGATCCTACAGGCTATACTTTACGGCCCTTAATGATTTGATTCTGTCTTCGGAAAAGGTACAGAGTCGGCATTATCTAAATTCCGGAAAGAAAAATGATAGGTACAAGAAGGCAGGTAACCCACCTTTCAGTAATTTATTTACTTCATAACAAAATGGATGAATATTTAAGCCCGACTGGCGGCAACCGGTCGGGCTATTTGATGTTAAAAACATGTGCGAGGTTGTCGGAGGTTTCTTCTTAAACTAAACACTGGATTATACGTTTGGAAATTTACAAAAATGGTAATATATATATTCTATTGTGATTTTCTAACCGAAAAAGTGAGATTTATACATGAGAAAGGAGTTTATTTTTTGAGTCCATATGATTTATTATTAGAGCCTATTTTAAACTTTTTAACCTGGTCTTCAAAAAATTGAAGAGTATTTAATAACAAATAAGAAGAAGATATACTTATGTTTATTTAGGCTAATGATAATTGTTCCGATTTATTTGTTTATTTATATAGTCTCATATGTCTTAGTATCTCTTTTTGGAACCACTGATCTTCATAACAAAGGGCCTATTGTTAAGTTCTATCTCTCTATTATTCTTCTTTTACCTTTATTACTATTACCATTATTAAATATCCTACGAGAAGAGAATATTAGCGACAAAATAATGAAATTTTTTCTAACTTTCTTAATCACAACAGATAGCGTAGGTATAGATTTTCTTCCTTTAAAAGTTGCATTTCATATGTTTAGGGGAGCGGTTTACGGTATGTAGCGCCTTTGGTAACACCTGTCCAATCCATGGCTGTATAGCCATATTTTGTACGATAATTCTAACACAACTACACAATAGTACAATTACACAATTTCATATTTTCTTCTTTATCTAATAGATAGTCATTCTTGTTACACCTGATTTTAAATTTTAAATTTTCAATTTATTTTTTATTTTATAGTTTAAAATTAAATAACAAATATTTCTAAAAGAAAGGTGATTAATTTGTTAAGATGCATTACATCTAATGAGGATACTTTAATAGCATCAAATTGTGACGTTGATACTACTAAAATACTCTCTACTAAAAAGAAGCTGCTTTGCCCGAATTGTAAAAGCACTGTTATTTATAAGCCAGGAAAGGTAAAAAGACCTCATTTCGCACATCATAATTCAGAATGTGTTACAGATTATCATGAGCCAGAAACTGACTCTCATGTAAAAGGAAAAGAGATTCTATATAAATTACTTAAGAGTCGATTTCCAAGAGCTGAAATAGAATATGAAGTATATATTCCAGAAACCCAACAAATTGCAGATGTATTTATAAAGCACACTCATGGGGATTTTAAAGGATTAAGGTGGGCTATTGAATTTCAGCATAGTCAACTTAGTCTTACTGATTGGGAAAGTAGGCATAACCTTTATAACACTGCTGGAATACAAGGATTTTGGATTTTAGATAAAACTACGTATCTTAAATTTTCTAGAGCCAAGGATCATACCGGCGCAAGAAAAAGAAACGAATTAGAGAAAAAGCTTTATGGTGAGGTTGGGATTTGTTACTTCTTGGATGTAGAAAAAGAGGAGCTAACAATCGATTTTAATTTTGAAACAGTAACAGAAAATAATGTCTTTAATCGAAAAAGGGTAACAACAAATTATACTTATCATCGTCCTGAAGAACATGCTGCTCCTATAAACAAGATTAGATTTAGAATGAACGATGAATTTAAATATAGTGTAATGCTGTTTGATGAGATTGAGGACAAAATGAATGATAGGCTTGTATGGATTATTAAGAAACTAAAGCGTGAACACGAAGTGCTATTAGAAGAGGAATTACAATTACGAATTCCTGAAAAAAAAGGTTTTGTCAACACTATTTATCAAGATGGTGAAGCGCATATTGCTCGCAGATTTATTGAAGAGAATGAGAGAGACATAGCTGAAGATATTAGGGATTTATCAGATAAAGATTTCTTTGAAAAATATAAAGGTCTTATTGATAAGCTAATATTAAATATTCAAACGTTTAACGCATTGGAAAAAAGCCAGCAATTAAAACATAAAATAATTGTTGATCTTAATCATTCATGGGATATGTATAAAATATCCTTCCTAGTTGCTCAAGCAACTCATTCTTTAGAAGGGTATTTAACAATGAAAACCCAAGATAAAATTTCGTTAGTTGAATATGCATATAACACATATAAAGACGTTTTTGAAAAACTTGCTTCTCGTCATACCGAATTGACTAACATTGCCTTAAAGAAAATAAAGTGGTTTTTAGTACCATATGACAAGAACCCTAATGCCATTGACTATGCACTTGTTTATCGCCACTGTAAAACAACGAAAGAAATTGACGAATATTTATATCAAATTAATGAAAAGGTTATAAATTATAATCCTTTTTATTAAGAAGAGCATGTTTAAAACATGCTCTTACTTCTTTTCTTAATGTTATAGATTGTCATTCTCGTTACACCGGTTCTTTCACTTATACTTTTCACTGATTCATTTTCATTTAAAAAACGGAATATTTCATTGGAACTACTTGAATAAATATTTGAATATTCTGAAAACTGTTGGTATAATAGAAAAAAGGTCAAGGAGTTGGTTTCCTATGGAAAAGAATTTGGCTAATACACCACCACAACCTGAAATAAACGTCATGGATTCTGAATTTGCTGAAATGGTGTTAAACAAAGCCCTTCTTAATTTCCGAAAAGAGCAAATCCGAAAAGAGATTGACCAGTCATTACAGGATCAAAACAAAGAAGAATTCCTACGATTAACAGAGGAATTGAAAAACATTTCTTAAACTGTTGTTTATAAAATGAACTTAACTTATTTGTAACTTTAAGAAGTCGCCAAAACGCTGTCACTTTAGGAGTTATTTTGCACTATAAGTAAATAGAAAAAAACCTAATTTCTCAACATTTTATTGGGAAATTGGGCTTTTAGTTACTACGGAAAAACGCCCGATTATGGAATATTGGTCATAACGAAAAAATGGATAAAAATTGAACCTAAGAGATAGCTTGATGAAGTTTGAAAAGGTGTTATCCTGGCAAAAATATATAGGCTATCCAGGATGGACTTAATTAATATTCTCTTGGAATTCTAACGCTTCTTCGGCAGGTAATTTCTTTATTATTTCTTTTTCAATAAATTTTTTATAATCCCCAACATGAAAAATAATTTCTTTATTTCTTAAAAACTTCTTTGATTTCCTACTTAATCGCTTCAAATTAATATTTTTTATTATTAAGTCCTTATGTTTAAAAACTAAATCAGCAGTATTTATGTTTGTCCCTGTGAATAAAAAGAACCACATAACACATAAACCTTGTAACAAAGTAATATCTTTTCTTGTCTGCTTATTTAATATTTTTATTCTTTTGCAATATTTCTTGTATTCTTTTAAAACCACTAAGCAAAGAGCTATTTCATCTGATTTAACTGTTTGTAGATAAGGCGAATTGCTGTCTATTTGTGTAAAGTGTAATGAGAGATGTAACTTTACCGCAGCCAATTTATTAATTACATTAGGAGGAGCATACTTAATGTTGTTTTCCATAAAACCTAATATATCATCATATAAATCTTTTGATGTGTTCCCATCTTTAATAAACCTGTAGGGTAAACCCTTTACAGTTAAAAATCGTAGAGTTCTAAAGTATGCTGGAGATATAAAGTTTTGAAAACACTCCAAATAAAACTTACTTCGTTCTCTTCTAATTGTAAGTGCGTGAGCCATTATTACTCCAACTATTGCTATGATTATTGGTAAAACCAATTTCCAATCAATACTTATCGATTTCAAATAAATGCTTAACGATTTCAAATCCACTTTCTGATTTCTCCCCATCTCATTTCTTTTTCTCAAAACTCAAATGTTCTTTAAGACAAAACTTAGTTACTAAAAGCTCCATGGCAATTACCTATTTTATGGATGCACTATCACCTAAAAAGGATACAGCTAATTTTATTATATGGGTTAATAGGGTTATATCAAAGAGTAATATACATATTTTTGCATCCAACTTGTATGCAAGAGTGTCTATCCCACCGCATTTTATATTCTTATAGAGATACAATTGATTTGGTACTGGCGTTGTTATATACAATGCATCAGTGAAGGAAGAAGTTCAGTGAGCGTTCGTGATATATGAGAATAAAAGATAATAATTTCAAGAATACAATTTCTAAAAATACTGAAGGATAGTGTCATCTGATACAATATTTTATTTATTAATGTAATGTTAATTCCCTTTAGAAGAGAAAACGTGTTTGTTTCAATCACAAGTATGATAGGGACACCAGTTGAAAATACAAATTAGGAGATGTTACATTGAATGGGTAGAATGTCCCCACCAATCATTTAATAAATATTTTTGTAACAAGTCTGCCTGCTTACTTTAAGTACATTTTTTTACAAAGCCATCAATAATGAAGTTCTTGTTGCGCTGTATCAGTCTATTACGCAAAAATAGAGTTGCTTGTTCAACTAAATGGTCCGATTGCGGAATAAAATTAAAAAAGTGCTCTTTATCAAAAAAGCAACCTGTCAACATTTTTCAAACCCAATATTTGTTCCAAAACTCGTCCTTTTCTGAACACACCACTGTTCGATTTGAAAAGGACGTGTTACTTTAGGATTTATTTTGCACCTTTTTTAAGTGCTATTTTGCACATCCAACTTTAAAACCCAGCTACCTTCACATGAGAAGATTAGCTGGGTTTCTTAATTAGTTTACATCCAATTATTTATAGTGTTCATTTAAAATAAAGTTCGATTATTTAAAATAAAGTTTGATTAATCCTGTTATTATAGGTTTTATAGGTTTTTTTCTTTAACAATATGGGCTGTTTAGCAAAATTGGATTATACTTTTTCCAGTGAATCCTAATTGTAAAAGAAACGTATAAAAGTAAATAAGATAGTACAAAATCAAGGTATGAGATTGTTATTTGATAAGATTACTTGCTAAAAGAAGAAAATGAGGGGAACAAAATGGAAGATAAAAAATCAGCAAAAGAAAGATTTTTAGATGGATTCTTAGGCGGAGTGGAAGATTGGGATAAACATTTGGCAGAAGCAATAAACAACGAAAATCCTTATCTGAAAAATAAAATGCTTAAAATACTAGAAGAACAAGAGGACTTTGGAAATGCAATAAATTCAGGTTTAGGGCGAGAAATGTGGTACAGTAATGACTTTTTTATTAATAGTCTAATTCTGGATTTTATTACAGATGCAGAAGACGACCTGGTTAATGGGCTAAAACAAATTTGGGTTGGAATGCTTGGCAAACCGGGAGTAGATGCAGAAGCAATAAACATGGTTGCGGAATCTGAAGGCTATTTAATTAAAATGCATTTTGAAATGGAATTAAATATTCATCTTATTTCTGATTTGGTTGCTTACCATGTTTATGGTATGCAAATTAGAGATATGAGTGAAAGGGTTAAGCTACTTCCAGAAATGGCTGAATTATTATTGTATTTGATTGACAAGAAAGCGCTACTGAAAAAAGCTACAGAAGTTGCACAGGAGGATCAGGTGGATCTTAAATCTCCTAGATCTAGATTACATATAGCATCAGAATTGTATGAAGCAGGCATGAAATTTGTATTAGGTCATGAAATTGGTCATCATTTCTTAAAACATACAGAGTCGAATGGAAGAAACATTGTATCAAAATTCATACCGACGGATGTTACTTCTAATCAATTGCATTTAGATGAATTTGCTGCAGATAATTTTGGCTTTGATCTATTAATTAGAGGGCTGAAAGAAAGAAACGACAATAATTTATTAGCTCCGTTAATAGTAATATTAATGCTGGCTATATATGATAAAACCCCTGAAGAACCTAGTCAGGATCACCCTTCATTGAGGGATAGGTATCAAAACCTATTAAGTAGGGTGTCTGAACACAATGAAAAAGCAGCATGTGGACTTCAACAAATCTTTAATAATGTAGCTACTTGGATTAATTATAGTTTGCGTGAGAGTGGTTACTGGAAAACAGAATGGTGGAAATAGAAAAAGAAAGGGGAATATCCCACTTTCAAACTACCAATTGTTTCACTAAAAAGCATGTGCTAATCTGCCGGGGCTTTAGGTCAATAAGAAATAATCAAACTTTATTAAAAAAAATTGATACTTAATTAAAAGTAAACCGTCATTTTGATCAATCTCATTTCAAAATAACGGTTTTTTAATTGTTATTGTATACGGAGAGAAGAGAGTTTTTTATCAATCTTTATTTTAAAGCTACATATAGAACTATTCGGATCCGACTACTAAAAAAGCGACTGCTCTTTGTTCAGCAATCGCGCCCGTTTCTTGAATACCGACATAACTCATATTAGTTATTTTTCAGAGCTCTTTAACTTCATCATAAATAATTTTCAGCGTTTTCCCGTTAATCTTTCGTTTATTACTATTTTCATCAAAGCCTGCATCAGGTAAGGCAATACCTATTGGGATGTATCTAAAAGATACATTATTACTAACCAGATTAATTGCTTTAAACTTCTTATTAAACTGTCTTACTTCCTGAAGTTTCAGCTGACCATAGACTTTATATCTTGGATGAACTTGAACGACAGGATCAATGATGTCATCTTTATTAGCTCGAATATAAGAAAAATCGCTCTCTTTTATAATGTTATATTTAGGTAAGTAACTACTTACCTTCTTGGATGTATAAAACTGTTTTTGTAAAGTCAAATCTATAATTCCAACAGTGGGTACATAAATCCAAGCGTGAGGAGCAGAAACGTTATTATTAGGTGTAAGGTCGTAAAAATGTTGTGGCTCAAACTTCTCATCTTCAGAAGATATAGTTAAGCTACCTTTTACTCCAAAATTCCATATGGCAAGTTCATCAAGTAAATTTGTTAAGGATATTGTTATTTCAACACATTGTCCGTACTTATTTTCTTCGATAACAAGGTTAGCTATATATTCAGATATTTTCTTAACTTTTTCTTTCGCATATTCAAAGTATTCATCACTATAACTTTGAATTATTAAAAACTCGGCGTAATCCTCTAGAGTAATTATCCCTTTCTGTTCAGCTAACAGAAAAGCATCGTCTAAGTGAAAACCTATTTTTTTATAATCTATACCATTACTTTCAAATTTGCCCTTTAATTGGTTCAATCTTTGACTCATCTAAAAACTCCTTTGCCCTCTTTACTTGAATATACCATAGCTAGATCAAATATTACTTTAAAAATAAGGTGCAAATTGAAATATAAAAGAAGAGCTTCGTGTCTAGAGCGATGTTCTATAAAAAATCGATCAAATTAGCTTTGATGTTCTTCAACAATATGGCTAGATTGCTGAACAAAGTTAAAAAAGCACACATATTATTATTTGTTCCAAAACTCGTCCTTTTCTGAACACACCACTGTTCGATTTGAAAAGGACGTTTTTTATTGCTGTCACTTTCGTCGGTACTTTGCACTTATTTTAAGTGTTATTTTGCACACTAAACGTTAAAATCCCAGCTATTTTCACATATGAGGATTAGCTGGGATTTTTTCATTATTTACGTCCAATCACTAAGCTATTTCTTGCAGCTTCTACGACCTCTGAAGTAATGGATGTCAGGTGATTGATTTCGAGAATACGTTCCATTTGAGTAAATAACCGATTTATGAAGGTAGCTGGGTTTTAAAATTACTTCAAATTGTGGCTTTGAAATAAAGTTTAACTGTTTATAAAAAAGATGAACCGGAATTTCCTATCTCTTTAAAGATTGCAAGACCACTTACTATTTTGTAAATGGTCTTTTTAGTTTTTAGGAAAATAAAAAAGACATCAAATTATTCAAGAGAGTATAATTGTATGTATTAAAAATAAGGAGTTAAAAATGGATCTATTAGAATTATTTCGAATGTGGGTAAATCATCCAAAAGAGGGAAGTGGTAGAAGTAGTTTAGATAAAACAGATGAAGATTGGAAAAAGTTATTACAAAATATTCGTAATTGGGAGAACAGTGAAGATAAAGAAGAAAATGAGTTTGCAAAATATCTACTGTATACAGGGAAAATAAGAAGAGTTCATTTAGACCTTGAGGAAGTGAATTATAATAATCATTATGTTTCATGGACATCAGCTGAAAAATTAGAAGATTTATATTGGTTCGATTCATCGTGTTCTCATACAATAATTACAGCAGAAGCAACAAAAGATAATCCAGGAATTAGTGTTAAAGGATTTATAGAAGCTATGAAACTTGATATTAAAAATTTCGAATTAAACTCACCGGCTATCAGAGCAGAACAAGAAGTGATTTTTCCATTACAAGAAAAATTAATATTAAGCATTGAAAAAATAAAAATAAAATAGAGATGAAAAATCACATTAAATCCTTAGGAACAGAAGGATTTTTTGACGTTAAATAATAGTTCTAGTAACCACTTATTCTTTTGAATTGGTGGTTATTTCTATTATAGGGAAAATATAACCCTTCATTCAAACTTATTTATAAACGAATGGTTTAATTGAACATATTTAAAGCGTGTTTTGATTTTTTTTCAAAACACGCTTTTTCTATTTACTATTTTATCAAGGTTTATAGAGTTAATTAAATCAAACTTTATTTCAAAGCTACACAAATAAAAAAAAGAACCTCTAAAGAGATTCATTAAGGTGTATCTACTAATTTATCCACTAGCCTCCCATTTTCATCGAAAATGTAAACAGATGGAGGCCAAGTCATCCAATCTTCGGCTGCAGGAATCAAAAAATATGCACAGATAAGGATTAACGATAACTTTGATGAAATTTTCATTTACATCCCCCTATTTAATGTTTTCCTATATTTTACTATAAACTAAAAAAACTCCCCGTAGGGAGCTTTCTAATACCAAAACAAAATCCAATCTTTCCTAATCCACGTTTTCCTTCCATCTCTAAACCTTACTATGTAATATTGGTCATTTCCGATACCAACGATTATCCCTACTGTGAAACTGTTCCACCTGTTCTTTGCCTTGCCTACATAAACTTTCGTATTTAACATTTGAATTCCCCCTCTTACTTAATCAAGTGGAGTATATTCTATTAAAGTAAACCGTTTAAACTCTATAGCCCTTTTAAAAAAAACTCCCCTTATCTATTTAGGTGGATTTTATTCTATTAAACTAAAACGTTTCTAGGGTCTAGCCTATAAAATTTTAAATTATAATAATCGGTTCCAGAATTGAGGCATTGATGCATCGTTCGTATTCACATCACTTGAACAGGCATTTTTTTCTGTCTTTAACTAGAACGTTAGTTCGTATATAATAAATAAAAAGGAGGGCTTCTTCTAATGGGTACAATTCGTGATAGAGGTATCATTAAATGGCAAGCAGCATTAATGTTACCAGAACATAAAGCATTACATAAAAGAAAGGATAAGGACGATTATTTCTTAAATAAAAAACCTATCCTTGATGAATACCAGGTTGAAGAATTTGAAAACAACATTCATTATGCAATGGAATATCATTTACCGATAAGCTTTAGATTGCATAACGAGGGAAATCCAATTGAACTGCATGGATACTGTGTGTATATTGATCCTGTCACGAAAGAGTTAAGTATTCAGAAGAAAGATAGTTCCTTCGAGAAAATTAAATTTAATGAAATTATTAGTGTGATCGTTGAGGATTAAAAAAAGTACTATTTAAATTCAGGAAGTAAAAGGCACAGAGATTTAGGAGTATACAAATGGAAATTCAGATTGAGGATCAATTGTTTGCGAACGGTGCTAAGTTCTTACAATCTGGTAGTTGTTCAGTCATAACAACTGACTTTAGAAAAGAACCAGACTGGACTGCTGCTATATCAGCTTATGAGTGGATACAAAAGATAAAAAACTCTGTTCGCTATCCAAACGACTTTCAAATTGTTAGTGTTGTTTACAACAGAGAAAATGACATTACAGATTTAGTAAGAAAGGTACGCCTAAAATACAAGATGATTTACCTTTTTAAAATTAATCAACTAAAAATATAATTTAGGGATCTCTTTAGAGGTTATTTTTTTGTATCCAACGTTCAAATTGTTTTAGGATAGTTTGTGGTAAAATGTAGGAAATCATTACATTGAGGGATGAAAATGAAAATTTTATTTAGGTTATCTCTAATTTTAATATGTTCATTGTTTTTGATGAAAATGGAAATGTAGTAGATAAATTAGTAGATGAATCTAATTGAATCTCTTTAGAGGTTATTTGTTTGTTTTAGTAGACGTTAAATATCAAAGTACATTTTCAAAGTTTGGGAAAGTGTCTTTTTTTATTTACACCTTCTTAATTGTGTTATTGTGACTTTATAGTGTGGATTTTGAATTAAGATTGATAAATGAGCATAAAGGGGCATTATCTATGGGGACAATTATTGATTATTTCATAAATGATTTTTTGAAGGTTATTGGGGGATTATCCTTTTTTGGATTACTGGGCGTTGGTATAGTCTTCATATCTCGATTAATGGCAAAACAAGTTTTTGATAAAAGGATGGCAGACTATCAAGGGGGAATAGCAAAAGAGTTAGAAAAAATAAAATTATAGCAACAAAAAAACTTTAAGGACTTTGAGTTATTTACTTCAAAAAAACATGAAAAGTATCCGGAAATGCATTTCCATTTAGAATCTGCGTTTGGTGAAATTTTAGAATTACATGTACAAGGTTTACGTGGTTTTGTTAAATCTCTTAGGTACGATCTCTTTACCGAGAATGAATTAAAATTACATTTTGATGATATAGGGATGACCATTTTCGACCAAGATAGGATTTTAGAAGGATGGAGAGTCGATAAACAGTCTGCAATTGTGAAAATTAGGAAAATGGAAAGACTCTTGAATTACCAAAGAGCAGAGGATAAATTGCGCGAGGCAAATAATTTTTATTTTTTAAATCTACTATATATATCGGATGTTGTTAGTGAAAAGTGTAAGGACTTGTTAGCAAACCTACATAAATATATGAACTATTTAGATCCAGACTTATATAAGACTCAAACTTCTGAAAGGTTAGAAGAAATAAAGAAACTTAGACAAACTATTCTTCCTGAAAAACGAAATTCAGTTAGAATTGAAATGCAAAAGGAACTTAGAATAGAATAATAACCTCGTTAAAATGTATGGTTCTTAAAACCCCTTGTCTGAAAAGTCAGGTTTTTTTAGTGGTTTTTTATGTGCCGTTATCCTTATCGAACTAACAGGTGCGTTAGCTGAAGATCGGAGCTGTCTTTAAGGCAGCTTTTTCTTATGGAACTAAAGGGGCAGGTTAGAGTTATCACTGAAAATTTAAATGAGAAAATTCAAAATTTACTCCAAATTACATCTGAATTAAGAATGCATACTGGAATTTATTGTAAAAATAAAGGCGACCAAGAAATGCTTTTTAATAACATTAATAGCGATGTTTATAAGATCAATCATCTTTGTGTTGAAATACAGAATTTAATAAAGAATTGAGTTCTACCAGCTCGCTGGAGGATACTGAATGAACGGTTAATGCCGTCGTTTGGTGTCCTTTTTTAATTTGTCTAAAAGGAGAATGAGGATGAATCATTGAGCAAAAAAGATAAAACAGTTGAAAGGGACAAGCGTCTAAGAAGCCGAAATCAAAGCAACCTGAGGAAATGAGCGAGGATGGAATGGAAAGAACTTATGGGGCAGAATTAGCCAACTTACGGCCGTCATAGAGGCGGCGCATTTAGACAGAGGGGTAATTTAAATGAATGAGCAAATGAAAAATTGGGAAGCTGAACAGAAGGTTATAGAATGGATTCATGATTATTATTTTATGATAAGAGAGATAGCAAGACTGAATCGATTGCTAAACACACCTCATCTCGGAAGTCAGAAACTAACGGCCACTTATGGAATAGAAGCTACTTTACCTAAAGGAAATGTAGGTATTAGCCAGGCTGAATTAAGGCAGTTGGATATACGTGAAAGGAGACTTATCAAATATGAAATGATTATATAGTTTTTAGAGACGGCTACGGATCTATTGGAAGATGAAAAACAATGTGTCGTCTATGATTGCATGATTGAAGGCATGAAGTACACAGCTATTGCAAATCATTTGGGTTTTTCAAGGGATACGATTAGAAAAGTCAAAGATGACATAATCCGCAATATCGCCTCTAAAGTCAAAAAAGACTGCTTTCTGCAAAAGTTGAAATCTATTAAAATGGCAGGGTAGAATGGAAGCCAGGACGGGGAGTAGGGAATTTTATCCAGCAATGAACGGAATTTGGTAATTCGTCACCTTTCGGTGATAGATTGTATAACCCTCTCACCAGTTTAAAGGAAGAAGAGGGGTATACATTATTATTTAAATAGGGTTTTCAGAGTATCTGATTTTCCAATAACGTTAGTTCTCCATTTTGCCTCTGCGGTGAGTTGACTAACAAATAATCTATCGTTTGAATCGAGAAAAGGAATTAAACTATCAAAAAGCTCTGAGGCTTTTAATGTTGTTTTGACAACCCAAGCTGATTCAGTAATCTTTTCACCTGAGAATTCTTTAATCTTCTCAATTAGTTTATCGTAATCTTGTCCTGGTGCTAATAAATCGTATGTGATAATATATGCCATTACTTTTCACCTCCTTTTTTTACAATATTCGTTAAAAAAGATACTAAATCCTTTAATTCCATCATTAACTTGTAAATAAATTGAAGGGATTAACGTCTTCTTGTCGAAATAAGAAGGTCAAAAGGGAGATGATAGTATCGATAAAAACAAATTGAGATATGCTATATTAAAAGAAATTGATCGTGGAAATAAAATATTGTCAGAGAAGGATTTTGAACTAGAACAAGAAGCATTCGATGAAGCAGTTAACTTTCTTAGTAGAGAAGGATACTTAGACGGGATATTCTATGCAGATAACAGACCACATTTATTTGAGGGAACTGTATCTTTAACGGAAAAAGGAGAAATTTACCTTTCTGAAAATAGCGTCCTATCAAAAGCATACAAAGGACTTAAAGAGATAAGAAGCTGGATATTTTGAAAAGCACCCCCTTATGAAGTGAACCCAAAAAGTTAGACACTTTATTTAGTTAGGCAACCTTGAGGGCATGAACCCGGTAATCAACCGGGCTCATGCCTTTTAATTTCACCTTAATTCGTACTTTGCAAAAAGGAATTTCAGATTTTTTTATAGTGAGTGAAGAACAACAATATTCTTTAGAAGAAATGGTTCGTATGAAGTTCGAAGGAGATATTCAATGATAGATAAACTAGCTTCAATTGATTTAGGAAAAGTATTAAAACCATATATTGATGTAGGTTGCGGAAAGGCTATTTTTGATAAAAGTATAAACCCAAAGAAAAGATATTTTTTAGAAAAAAGATGGGGAGAAGATAAAAATATTTTATCCGTAATTATGACTAATCCTAGTACAGCCGATTCATTGGGAAATGATGAAACGGTAGATTTTTTAATAGAGTATGCAAAACATCACAATTATAATGCATTATATGTAGTAAATATAATACCTATAATAAATTCTAGTACGAAAAAGCTTAAATCAATATACAGTGAATCAATCATTTCTCAAATTGTTAAAGAAAATACGGCTTTAGAAAGTATAAAATACGCATTAAAAAATTCTAATAGTATAATATTAGCTTGGGGAGAATTCGGACATAAGTATTTTAAAGATATTATTGAGGAAGATGAAATAAAGAATTTATTTTTAGAAAAAGCTAATCTGTGTGAAGTGTTTGATTTTGGAAAAAATAATAAGTTTCCTAAGCACCCTAGACCGAATAATCCATCTCGATATGATTTTACTGTTAACACTGTACTTAAAAGTGCTGGAATTCAATTGGAGAGTTGGATTAGCAATTAAATTATTTTTATGTCCATATTATCAAACAGAGAAATTAAATTATATGCAAAAAAATAAAGGCTTTTATTTCTTCTAAATATACTGACCTGCAAGAAGCAGCATTAACACAAAAGTATTTTATTTATATATAAAGTAAGACCACTGTCTAATATATGCCAGTGGTCTTTTAATCTTCTTTAATAGAGGATGTGAGGCAGTTAGATTTTACTGAACAACCCTTTTCTAAATTGCTTAAAATCTTATACAAATTTCTATTTTTTACTTAACGACTTTAAAGTTTTACCCATATTTCCTAATTCATTCATTACATTTTCAGAGTTATCTTTATTTTTAAAATAAGCAATCATCTTTCCAATTATTTTTTTCTACATCTCTAATTCTTGTTCATTAACAAATGGGCTATTCTTATTAACTATACGTTTACAAATAAACTGCCAAAAGTTATTACTCCCCAAATGTTCTCGTACCTCATTAACCAGTTGAGTGAGACCGTAAAATTCGTATATTTTATTAAATGTTGGGTTCAATAACCATTGAATTTTTTCAGTATAACGCTCACGGTCTAAATAACCACCACTTAAATAATCAAGCAGACACTCATCTTTATGTGAAGTTTTAAAATGACTTGATCTGAAATGAACGTTCATCTCATCATTATAGCGTTTTAAAAATTCTATCGGTTTAATATAAGGTAAATTTCTATTTGTTTTTAGGTCATACACTAAATATAACAAGTCAAGTAGTGTTTCATTTGCTAATAGTTCTGCTTTATCATTTTCAACCAAAAAACCATGTGCTGTTCTGTTTCGTATAAATTCAAACTGAAATTTAAAATAAGGAAATGGGTTAAATTCAATACTTTCTACTAATTGGTGAAGTTTAGTCCCCAATGTAAAGCTTTTTACATCATTCGGTAATAAGCCTAACTCCTTACAGTAATCGTAAAAAATCCCTTCAATTTGGATGACAACAATGTTATTAAACGCTAAGTACTCTCCATTATTAAAATGTTGAATAGCATCCTTTAAAATAGGGAATCTGTGTGAGATGACGTGATTTCCCTTAGTACTTTCTAGTATATGTTCGGGAATATCTTCTTCTTCAATATATTCTTTTAGGAAACTAAGATAATCATTTACACTTTTTTCTCTTATTTTCTCTATTTTTGTTGTTTGATATTTATGCTGATTTAACATTTTTTCAATAGTGGGGGCATCTAATTTGTGAGAAGACTTTCTTAACTTTTCTATCACTTTTGATGTTTCCATATAAAACTTTATATTTACACTATAGTCACATTCAGGTTTAAATAGTTCCTCATGTTTTTCAATTATAGAAACTTCATATTCATAACTACATAAAGTTTCTGTTTTAAGTTTTGTACAATTTGACAATGCCTTTCTTCTTATTGTTTCATCATCATAATTTTTTAAGATTCCTTTTCTTTCCTCTTCTAATAAAGCAATATAATACTCGTGTTTTTTTATATCCGTTTCTAACTTCAATATTTCTTCTGTAGTTATGCACTCTTTTTCTTCTATTAATTTAGAAAAGTCTGTAAATTCTTTTGTAGCTTTATCAATATCCTTATTTATTTCATCTATACGGTCTCTTCTCCCCTCAAGTAGTTGATCTAATAGCACAATCTTATTTTTTATCTCTGAATCTAATTTAGTTATTTTATCGGTTGCCTCTTTTATCTTTTTCACATATATTTCATACTCTTGTTTAGGTATTCTAAGGAGTCCTAAAATCTCATTATAAAATTCTTTATAAAAGTCAATTTCATTTTTAGAAAAAGAACTTTTTTCCAACATCTCATTCACCTTTTTATAAACTATATGAAAGCTAGTATTATTGTCTAATTCAAAGAAATCTAATAAAAATTTTCTAGAGATTTTCCAGCTATCATCATCTTCAAACATATAATTATGTATCGCCATGTTATCTAAATCTAGATATCTGATAAATTTATCTCTTAATGATGTATCTCTTATCAACATTTTCACCAACCCTAGTTTTTTTTAAGAGCTATACTTAAAATATATCACGAGTTTTCTTATATTCGAGATATATTTCCACCGATTTTATTTTTTATATAGAGGTGCCAAAATAGATGGAATAACAAAAAGTTTCAGCTTAAAAATTTACATTATCAGCCAAAGGTATTATATTAACTCTATTAGCTACAGTATTACTTGAATTAGGTGAAAGGAAGATACAAAAATGCCTATATTATATGGTGAGGTAAATAGAACTTATATTGAAAGTGTTTTAAATGAATTATTAGAGGGTGAATTCCATTCTTCAATAAGAAATAAACTGCTTATTGAAGATTTGACTTATGATACTGAGTGTACTCCCTTTAAACTGATAGGTGGCTATCCAGAAGACAAAACTCAAGCCTCTTGTCTTTCACCACGTGAGGGAGAGACTCTAGTAAGAAAAGTGATATTTTTTACTGAATCCATCAGTATAGCCATAAATCATTATTTTGGAAAGGTTCCTCAATCACCAATGTTTAATGAAATCGTAAATATTTATACTAAATTTGTCGTGATTCACGAGTTAGTACACGTACAACAATTTAAAAATGGTTTAACAATAGAAAAGTATAATTCAAGCACATATGACAATAGTGAAGAAGAAGAGGAAGCAAACAAAAAAGCAGAAGAACTGTTAGCTAGTGAGGGACCATTTCAAAGAGAAGTAGTAAAATTTATAATAGAAAACAGAAGTGTTTACAATGATGACGTAGGAGAATTACGTAATATATATATCCAACAATTTCAAGTTCATAATTCCTAGTCGAAAAGGTTTTCTCTCCCTACCTTAAAAGTAAAAAGTTATAGAAAATCCCCCTTCATTCTCTGTCCTTAAGAAGAATATCATTTCTGTAGATAACAATTGATGACTACTAAAAAAACACTTATCCTAATATAGATGGACTTGTATTTAAGCTGATTGAATATAAAGAATTCTATAATGTTATTAAAATGTACTGGGAAAGTGGAATGGATAAAAGTGAGATAATTAAAACTATAATTAATAAAAATGATCGAGCGTAATGCTCGGTCTTTTTTTGCATAAAATCAATATTTTTTTCAATAAAACAAAAAGTACTTTAATGGTCCTTTTTCAGTTTATTTAACTAAGCACCCTATAGTTTAAGCAGCGTTTGACCAAAATGTTCCTGTGTGATGTTTATGCTGATGGAGCAGTGTACGACCCACATGCACTTGATAAAATGGTAATCGTTTAATTGTCTGTGTAATGTATAGTTCAATAGTTTAGAGGACAAGGATAAGTTCTAGTTCTCTAAACTATTGAATTTAAGAGTAGTAGGAGTGAATAGATATATGTCAGAGTTACTCGGGATAGAAAAGTTTCGAGCTGTTCTTCGTGAAGAAGACTATAGATTCTTTGTTGCAAAGGTTGCAGTATTTCTTTTGAAAGATAAGGTTAGAAATAATACTGAATTATACAAATCAGTAAATAAAATCTTGTTGTCTCAACAATTAAGTCCAATATCGTTTAACTTTATTAGGACTAATATTTAAACAAGATTATGTATTAAAAATAATGAGTGAGTGGACATCCGCCTATCTATTTAGAAAAAACATAAAATGAATAGTGATAACTTGTGAGGGTTTGTTTTCACTGAAGGTTCCCAAAACTCGAAAAGGCCGTGAAACAAAGGAACAAATTTCAAAAGGGCTTGCTATATAAGGTTCTTTAGCTTTTAAATAATGCCCATAATTGTAAAACAACATTTCCAACTCCAAAATTAACTGTGAGAAAACCTCTGCCTTTCTATGTAAAATTATTGTTGCAGAAGAAGTGACTTGCCTGTGTCTATCATCTGGATCTCAAAAGAATAACATGTTAATAATACTGTAGGTAGATTATAACAAATATAGTAAATTAGACTTTATTTAAAGTAATAATAATGGTAATATTTAGATATTATTAATTACTATATTCATAAATATTAACTTTAAAGATGCAGTATTTACTGTTATAAAACTTTAAATGAGTTAGAAGAAGGTGGTCTTTATGACGAAAAACCTATTTAACAGTCAAATTAAACATATAAATGAGAATGCAGAATTTCATTTTATAAATATAAAGTCATTAAATCCAAAAATGGTTGAATATATTAATGGGAATTTCGTAAGTATTTGCAAGGGTGAAAATAATGAAAGACCTTTACAAATAATAAAAAAGCGTGCTTATAAGTTTTTTGAGAATAAAGATGAAAGAACCAGAAATGGCGCTACTGCAGAATTTTTTCTGCACTTGTATTTAAGAAGTTTAGACTATAAACAAGAGTGCATGTTTTTAAATATGGAAGAGACCTCAATTAAAAAGGGTTTTGATGGTTACTATTCCAAAGAAAGTGAAGAGTGGATTTTAGAGAGTAAGTCTGGTAATGCTAGATACAAAACCGTATCACACCCAAGTAAAATTAAAGAAGCGTATGATAGTTTAAAGAAACAATTGAGTGGAAGTTCAGATAATGATCCCTGGCAAAATGCATATCAGCACGCTAACTCTAGAGACGTTGGAACCAAAGATTCTATACTAGCTATATTACAGGACTTTTCTGATGATTATATTGTCGAAAAATACTACTCTCCAGAGAAGTTTAATATCATACCTGCTGCAACAGTATTTCTAAATGGTGTGTGGGAAGATATTGAGATAGAGAAGCTATATGCTCAAGTGCTAAAGGCTGTCCCTTCCTTTAAATATAAAAAGTTAATAATTATTTGTTGTACAAAAAAATCTTTAGATTTATTTATGGATTTCTTAGGTGTTCCTAAAAGGGAGGATAAAAATGAACAGCAAAGAAAAAATGCAACTAACGTTAATTAATAAAAAAATACCAATATTTAAAGAATGTATAAAAAAATTAACCCTTGGTGAAGAGCTAAACAATAGAGAAAAGACTTATATTTTATCAGTTGCTATATTCTTAATAAAAAATTATGAAGCTGATAAAAGACATACTTCTTACATTGAATTTGCCTATTATATTATCTTGCGGTATGCAACTAAGTATCAGGATTATAGACCTCTAAACGATTTTGCTATAAATTTTGGTTTTTATCCAATTGCGAAAGATATACAAAGCAAGGGGTTGATTCCGAATGTTAAATTAACTGATGAGATAGCTAACATACAATTAGATAATTTTATAAATGGAAATTATGTTGAGACATTTGAACAGCAAAATACTAGGTTAAATTTATTAAAGGATGATTCATCAAATATCAGTTATGTTGCTCCTACTTCATTTGGAAAAAGTTCATTGGTTATAGAACATATTAAAAAGTATTTAGGTGTAAACAACAGGATAGGAATTATTGTCCCTACTAAATCTTTGCTAATGCAAACATATAAAGAGGTTAGGAAAGCTAATTTGGGTGGAAGAATAATCATTCATGATGAGATGTACCGAGATGATAAAAGATTTATTGGAGTATTAACACAAGAAAGAGCTCTTCGATTACTTGAAAAAAATAAAATATCATTTGATATATTATATATCGATGAAGCTCACAATCTTTTTGAAAAAGAAAGTAGAAGTATTTTGCTTTCAAGGCTTATTCGATATAATTTAAAAAGGAATAATAATCAAAAAGTCGTTTATTTGTCTCCACTCATTAATGATAGTAATAATCTAAAGATGGATTCTCAACAGGAAATAGTTGAGCAAAAGATCCAATATAATATGAAGGAACCTGTAATATTCGAATATAGAGAGGATAGAAATATATTCCTTTATAACAGATTTACTAATGAATTTTATCCAAATGGGCAAATAGAAGATAGTGGAAATGAATCTGGATATATTACATATATTAAAAAGAGAATGGGAAATAAGAACTTTATTTATCATAGATCACCAAGGAGAATAGAAGAATTCTCCAAAGAATTATATAGCAGTTTAGTTTTCATAGATAATCAAAGTAGTATTAATCACATTATAAAAGAGTTAGAAGAGTTTGTTCATAAAGATTTTTACATCATAGAATTACTAAAAAAAGGTATTATATATCTTCATGGAAGAATGCCCGAAATTATCAAGGAATATTTAGAATATCATTTTAAGAACAACCCGGAATTAAAGATAGTTATAGCTAATAAAGTAATATTAGAAGGAATAAATTTACCTATAGATACACTTTTTATAATGCATACTAATTACTTAAAAGAAAAAGAATTGACTAATTTAATAGGTAGAGTAAACCGGTTAAATCAGATTTTTGGTGTCGAATCAAATCAGTTATCGAAGTTGTTACCTCCAGTACACTTTATTAATAGCAGATATAATAAAAAGGCTATTAAAATGCAAAACTTAATAAAAAAATTAAGAAGCAATATTTTTTCTGATGAAATAAAAAACCCAACATTAGCTGAATTCGATTTTAATAGTATTAAGGATGAAAATAAAATAAACAAAGTTGAGGAAATTAGGAAAAATGAAAACCTAATTTTATCTGAGCCTCAAGATGAATTGGAAAAAGTAAAACGTGTTTTTGTTAAATCTGGATTGGAAGAAATGATATATTTAAACAAAACTTACTTGACAGAAATCATAAATAGGATTAGTAAAGTCCGGTCTTCTAAAAAGTGGGAAAATTACGATATCATAGACAAAGTCTATTATTTTTTTATTGATAAATTTGATAGAACTACGATCTTCGATTTTGAAGTTTACCGACTTATTAATGAAAAAGCACGAAATTTCTATCGCATGCATATTATCTTAAAACAGAAAAATTCTTTAAAAGATAATATTGTGAATACATTTACATATTTCAAGCAAAGGATTAAACAAGGAAATGGGGATATGTATATCGGGTCAAGTTATGGAGAAAAGGCGATTTCAACATCCTCCTATCCGGAAAGTCTCAATAAATTGTTTGTTGATTTAAGAACCAAAACTAATGCCGAATTAATTAATCTAGCAATCATAAAACTTAAATTGGAAGATGATTTTATTGGTTACAGATTAAATAAACTTATAATAGCATTATTTGATTTAGGATTAATTACTGAAGAAGAATATAATGATTTTGTTTATGGTACTAATAATAAAAAGACAATAGATTTATTGAAAACAGGATTAACACTTGGATTAATTTCAAAATTACAAAAGGATAAACAACTAATAAATATTAATTTTGATGAGTATAATAACCTAGTTGTTAACGTAGATTTTTTAGAATACAAAAATAGTCTGAATGGATTTTACCGTTTTGAAATAGAAAAGTTCTTATAATTCGGTGAATAAAGCAATCAGATACATTCACCTCGATATTTGTACTTTTCTTTGAGTTAGCAGGTGAATACCTAGATGAAGCAGGTACTTGTCATGCTATTGGAGTTATTTTAGATGGTATTGCCGATCCAGATATTGGTGCAAACTCTAGAGGAGCTAGGTATAACTCGGCTCTCAGATATTTAAATTACAATAAGCAAAATAATTTTCCTTATTTAATTGCAATTGTTTCAGAAGATAAATATATTGATATAAAAACAATATATGATTTGTAAAACGAAATGCTCTTATTTATATTAAAGTTACGAATATCCTTTAGCGGTTTGACAGCGAGTGATTAAGGAAAATATGCAGTCAAGCCTCAGATAAATAATGACATGTTATTTTATAATAAAATTTTGATTTTATCTACTTGTTAACTATAAGGACCGATATACGAGTGACTAATTCATTAGCTTAATCTGCTTTAATATTGTAAAGTGGCGTGATAATAAGACGTATAAACTATGAGTATTTACATTTTAATAAGAAGGATGGGACTTAGATGATAGCTGTAAGTGGCTACATAGAAGAGGATATATTTATAGAGATAAATAAAAAGATTGAGGTTATATTGGGCTTTTTTATAGACGTTTGCGAAGACAGTTCCTACGAGGAACACATGCAATTCATATTTCCACCAGATTTTTTCGAAGAAAAAACAGAAGAATGTAAAAAGATAATTCGAGAATTGTACCAATACTCAAGAGATACATTTGCACATTACCTTTCACCTATAAAAGAATATGCTTTATATAGCCTATTTGATTGGTACTTAGAGGTGACTGAGGAAGATCTAACCTTTACTGCAACCAGAACACATCCAGAGGCTGATAAAGAATATATGAAAACCTACGGCATTGAAGATTTTAAAGAAATAATATTTGAAGATCATGATTTTTTGGATGTAGACCTCTGGATTTATTTAAATGAAACAAATCGGGAGTTATTGGAGCAATTTGACGTAAATTTAGAAAAGTACAAGGATTTAATGCCTAATGACAAACGAGAGGAATACATAGAAGCTGAAAAAGAACATGTATGTACAAATCTTGAAATTGATGAAGAAGAACTTATTCTACATTTAATACATTCAGCCATTCAAAGGAAACAATTGAATGTTCGAAGGCTTTTGAAAACATCAGAAACAGAATTAAGTGATGATATTGCAGATTATATGTCTGCTAAATTAAATGAGTTAAATATAAACGTAGACAGAGAGAAACCTGCGGGTTTTGCGTTAAAAAATGTAGGCGAGCTGGACTTTTTTATTCATCGAACGACTAGGGGAAAGTATGAGAAAATTGCAATTGGTGAGAACAAAGAATGGGGAACTTACAAAGCACAATTTAAACAGCTGATTGGATATATGGATAGAGATATTAAATTCGGCTTCACAATCATTTTCAATAAAACTGTGCGTTTAAAAACAGTTCTTGAAAGTAGAAAGAAAATTTTAGAAGAGTTTTCAATAGAAATTGATGGAAATACATTTTTTCAGGTAAACAGAATGGAAGAAATGAAAGGCTTAAAGGATGTCGTTATAACATATCACAAAAACCCTGAGGATGAATCAGAATTTAAAGTATATCATTTTATCATAAATGCTTTTTTACCCGAACGTATTGAGGTAGCACAACAAGCAAGGAGAAAAAGAAAGTAAATCGATTAGAGAGTCCTTTAACGAGAGGGGATTGTAGTAAAAACGTTTAGGTCAATAAGGTTAAGTAAGTTACTTGCTTACTTAACCTTATTTTAGATCAAGGATCTTCTCTGTTAAACGGATTATAATAATTGGTTTATCTGAAGAAATTCTATTTAAGGAAAAAAGTTTGGATATCTGGTTTTTTAGTTTTATTATCAACACAATTTCACCACTTTTACTCTTTTCAAAAGAAAATTGTTTGTGTATTTTATTGTTCTTTTCGAATTTTTCTTCAGCATAAGAACAAATCTGGAAGTAACCTTTGTCTACGTAACTGTAGCCTAAGACATTAGAAATACCTTTTCGTTTGTATATTAAAGGGTCATTTAAATTTTCTATATAGCAATTTTGAATAATATATGGAGCTGAAATAACAAATAGAAAATCGTAATTTTCCCTATAAGCATATCTCATAAATTTGACTTAAGTATATGAAGCTTTACATAATATACAAAATAGTGCTGAGGAGCGGAAGGAGACAAGATTTTTTAATTGATTTACATAGAAAAATAGTAAAAAGAGCCATACATATTTCGGTAGATTATACTCTGTTATAATATTACAAATAAAACAATCATCATAAACAACTAGAGGTGACATATGAGTATAAAATCTTATACCCAAGTAAAGCAAATCCGTGTACAAGACATTGTTGATGGAATTAATGCTCAAGTAGATAATACAAATGTAGCACTGAAGATTAAAGTACCTAAAATCCAACGTAATTTGGTCTGGTCACTGTCCCAGAAAGAAAAGTTTATTGATACATTAAAACAAGGTTTTCCATTTGGCTCTCTATTATTATATAAAAAAGGTAGTGAAGACTATTTATTGGTAGATGGGCTTCAAAGAACGTCTACCATTCTAGAATATAGCTTAAAGCCTACACATTATTTTTCGAAAAATGAGATAGAAGATCATTATATTACATCCTTGCTAAACATTTTCCCAACCCTCTCGAGTACTGATGAGGAACAGGTTAGAGAAAAAATTGAGCAGTGGGTAAAAGGGAAAAACGGATTTACTGAGATTGAGAAATTTTCTTCTTATAATCTAGTTAAATTCCTGGAATCTCAGCTTTTATCTAAAAATATTACTCTTTCTAATGAATTATTCGAGGAAATTATGGACATACTCTCACCGTTCATTGATTCTGTTAAGTCGTCCTCAGATATATCAAAAATAGAAATGCCTGTTGTTGTTTATCATGGTGAGGAATCAAACTTGCCAGAAATTTTTGAACGAATTAATTCCAGAGGAACAAAATTGAATCGTTATCAAATCTTTGCTGCTACTTGGGAAAAAGAGTTTCAGATTCAGAACAGAAGTATCATTGACGCCGTCAAATTAAAATACGAAAAACTCATTGAGAGTGGATTTGAGATCGATAACTATGACAGCGATGATCTTTACCATACAGATACCAAATTCACACTATTTGAGTATCTATTTGGAATGGGTAAGTTCATACAAAAAGCTTATCCTATGCTATTTGGTCGGCCTAAGGAAGGTAACGAGGATAATACAGATTCAGTAGGATTTAATATCATTTCAATTTGCCGAGGAGTTGCATCTCAGGAATTGAATAGTTTAGAAGATAGAATGTTAGAAATTGATATTAAAAGCTTTGAGACAGCAATTTTACAAGCGATTGAATTTGTTGAACAAGCTCTTAGCCCTGTCCTAGCTTTTCAGGCTCACCGTGCAAAGAGACATGTAACAGGTGATTACAAAATATTTCACGGTGAGAGTCAGATTGTGGCGCTGGTTGGGAGTGTATTCCATATCCGATTCGATCAAGATCTATGTGAACGACCGACATGGAAACAGGATAAGGCACGTTTATTAAACACTTTACCTGCTCACTACTTATATGATTTATTAAGGGATTATTGGCGTGGTTCAAGTGATTCCAAACTTAAACAGATGATAGTCGATCCTATCAAAAATGAAACAGGTTCTCTTATTGATAACCTACGTTACGGACGACCTATTCCAAAGGAACAATGGGGTAGTATCTTAATGGTTTGGTTTGAGGAACAACTCGCTCGGAAAGAGAGCAAGCGAATAAATATTGGAGATAAAGAGATTCTCTTTCTTAAATACTTATACAAAAACCTATTAACATTCGATGAGGCTTATAGTTTATATGAAATAGACCATGTGTTGCCGATTGAACGTCTACGAGAAGCAGCAACTCAAATAAATGGTCTTCCAATAAGTTGTGTGGCAAATCTTGCGTTTATACCAAAAGAGTATAATAATAGGAAAAAGGATAAAACTTTTGATGAATATTTAACATATTTAAAAGAAAAGTGTGGTTATACAGAAGAACAAATTCAGAAGCAAAGAAGTTTATTTGATAGATTATTATTTATTTCGTGTGCCGACCTAGTAATACCAAAACAAAAGAATGCTGATTATATTACCAAAGAATGGTACACTATTGTTCTTCGTAAACGTTTTGAAAGAATGAAGGATCTTTTTCTAGCAAATATATAAGAAGAGAAGAACTGTATATAAATTGTTGAAACTGAGAATTTATGGTTTCTGATAAGGAGTAAAGGGTGAGGTAACTCATCCTTTTTTATTATGGAAGTAGAGAGGGGGTATTTTCCACATTATTAGACCTTTTATCTGTGAGGGCAGTACATAGTAGGTATATCCAAACGTCACGATTATTTCAATCCGTTAATCAATTAATGAAATATCGATTTTATCAATAAATAAGGTAGCAGCTACCTGTATGAATGCGAATTTATCACTAATTGATATATATTTTGAATGGCAGCTAAATTAGCGGTTGACTTTTCTGAAAATTTACAATAGTGTAGTAGTTAGTTGGTAGCAGCTACTTATAAAATGACTTAAAAACTGTGTTTTTAATGATTTAAAGATAGCAGCGGTAATTATATCATTTTTGAGTATGGGAAAATTCAAGGGGGTAGTTGGTTTGGTAAAAGTTATAAATCCAAAATTAAAAGCGTATGCGTCGTATGACCCAACAAAGGTGACTAAACAATTATCAATCACGGAACTTTGTGAAAAAATTGATGAAGGTAGTTTAGTTTTACCTATCTTTCAAACGTATTTACGGTGGACAAAGCAAAAAGCTGTTGAGTTATTTAATTATCAACTTATGGGGAAAGCACCAGTTGCTCCAATTTCAGTAAACCTTATAAAAAACCCAAGTAATGTCGTTAAGCAAATTGCTTTCATTGACAGAAAACTAATTTCTGAAGATGACATAGAGGGTAAAGAATCGGTAGCAGATGGACAACAAAGAATTTCAACAAATTATCGTGCTTATAAAAATGACCCAGAGTTTAATGATATAGTATTAGATGTTGTAGATGGGGAATTTATTATTGTAAATAAAATTAATAATTATCAAATCCCAGTTGGCATTCTTTATAACGAAGATGACGATGTTTTCTTCAATTATGTAGATGATAACAAGTTTCTAAGTTCAAGAGAAGTAAAAAATACATTATTATTAATTAGACAGAAGTTCCAAAAATATTATTACATCTTAAATTATGCTCAAGATTTGAATAAAGAAGAGCAAATGGAATGGTTTGATGTATTAAACTTAGCAGGTAGTCGAGTGACTGGAGTAATGGTTCATCTTACTGACATGTTAGAAAAAGGAGTAGACTTCTATGTTGAGTATGCTATCCCATTTGGAAAGAAGTTAGATGCAGTTGGATTAGGTCACTTGTTTATTAGGAAGACTACGGAAGTATCTATCCCGCTTGCTGCATTAAATGCTGCTTACGAAGTATTCAAGGGTAAGGAACGAAGCAATAACTTTAGTCCGATTCCTTCGGATGAAAAGTCTGAATTACTTGGGAAGTGTGAAAATGAGGAGATTAGACGTATTTTTAATATTACCTTAACAGCGTTGGATACTACACTTAATTTCATTTCAAGTATAAAAGATGATATTACACGAATTGACATAATAACATACTTGATTGGTGTGTTCGTTTATAATGACGTCAATAATTTTACTGATGAAACAAAACAAGAATTAATTGCTTGGGTAAAAGATGTTAATTTCACTAACCAATCAAATACTCAAAGAAGAGAAGAGTATAGTAGGCTTTTAAAAAAATTTAAGCAAGAATAACTGAAAGATACAAAAAGGAGCTGCTTATCTAAATTTCCTTTTTTTACATTTGAAAACTGAATGTGAGATGGGTAAAATCATGGACCAATTTTGAAAATGATTTCTTGATTGGTGTAAAGGCTTTGGGAATAATTCAGTTAGCGACATTAACAATCGAGTAAGCTTGCAAATAAACAATCATGATTGGAATTCATAATCTCTAAAAATAATAAAAACCCTTGATATATCAACATTCTTAAGCAATCCTTAATGGGTGGTGGCTTTACCATTGATAATCCCATTTCCATTGCATCATGTGGCTGTGGTTCTTCGTTTAAAAAAGCGAAGAATGAAGTACTCCAAATACTTTAGATCGAGTATCTAAGCTAGATATGGGTTAGATGCTTTATGATGAAAAACTTCTTTTATTAAATGAAAAACCAAACCCGTAAATTAAACGAGTTCGGTTTTTTGTTATTTTGTCGGTACATTTAATACATGGAAATCTTTGTGCCATTTAAAATATTTCTCTGTATTATCATTATAATAATCGCAAGGTTGATTGTGAAAATGCTTTAAGGTTTCTGTTAGATAAGGTGTGTTAGCAGTTTGATTCATTTTAAATACTCTGTCTTCAACCAAAATATCGCCTTTTTCAAAAGCAGCGTCACAACCGAAAGAACATAAAGGGAAGACAATATTTGAATCTAGTTTTTCCTCTTTAGATGCGAATTTACGTTTTTTAATATGAGCTGTAACTAAGTAACTAACAGGAAATTCCTTTTTACAACATGCACATTTTGCGGTTTTACGGTTACCGAAAAGAATTTTACGCTAGATACTTTGTTCTAAACGTCCTTGAGCTGTTGCATTGGAATTTAGGCTTTCTTTTTCTTCTAGAGCGAGTAAATCTTCTAGTAGGTTGTCATTAATTGAATCTGAGTCTTCTAAAATATACTCTGACTCAATAATTTCAAAAGCAAGTAACAGTTGAAGTGATTTTTCATGGCCTAATACACGGAAGCCCATTAGAGGAAACTTTTCTTCACGACCATAAACAAGTTTATTGAATTGCTCAACTGCTAAATTAAATGCTTCAACTTTAGTGACGAAATAAATGTTCTTATAAATCTCGTCTTTCCATAGGTATAAAGAGCTAATCAATATTGTTTTTTGGATGTTTTAAATAAAAAATGATTTTTCTGTTTTGTTTTTTAGTTTCTGTAATGAGGTTTATTAGTTGGAGTGCGGGGTACTTTTCCGATATTTGATTCAGTCAATAAAAACGATTTTGTACAACCTAGATCAACTACATTCAATGAGGATAAAAATGAAACGATTGGAAGTCTTGTTTTTGTGTTTATCAAAGCTCGGCTTAATGATGCGTGAAGTCAAACAAGGGGGATACGGTATTTCATCAAGCCCTTGAGGATGAGCTGAGAGAGTATCTTCAGAGGGTAATTGAAGAAGGGATATCTCAAAGAAACACTCAAATAAACAAACAGGCTGGCTCGTTAAGAGCTGGCTTTTTTTATTTGCCCTCACAGAATGCCCTCTGAGAAGCCTTATGAAGTTAACCTACTGTATAGTAAACACTCCACAATGAGCCACTGAGTGCCTTGCTTGAGTTGCCCTCATGTGCTTACTTCCCCAAGTACTCCCTCCGGTTTCACCATATGAGGAACAGGTCTATAGGTTGCTACTATATGAGCCCTATACAGTGTGTGTTCCGCTCAGATAAACTTTGATACATCGGGCTTTTGGAGGTGGATCTTGAGAGTGAACAGCTCAAGGAAAGACTTAAAAATCACGAGCATTGGAGGGTACTTCTCAATCTCATCTAAACATTTTTTGATGAGGTGAATTTCACACTTGTCACAATAAAAGAATTGATTATTATTAGAAATAATTACCTTTGAGGTGATATAATTTTTAAAAAACATATTGAGGGTGTACGAGTTGAGTGAAAAAGTAATTTTAACATGCCCCCATTGCGGGAATAAAGCTCCAATGAACTTGTTGAATAGATTTCAAAAAACCACAGACGTTCCTTTAGATTACAGTGAGGATGCTCAATTTCATGACATTTTTGAAGTATTTGAGTGTCCTGTATGTGATGGGTACCAATTAGTCCTCACACATTGGAATACTGAGGAAGCTTATTATGAAGATACAAATCTTTACGAAGTTGGTGAAGTTCTTTTTCCTACATTTGAAATGGTTAACCTATACAGATTACCCAAAAGTATTAAGGAAGCTTACGAATCAGCTATAAAGGTAAAATACATTGATAGCACTATATGTTTTATCGCACTTCGAAGGACGCTTGAAATGGTTTGCAAAGATAATGGAGCTGTTAAAGGGGAACTTCATCAAAAACTAAACCAACTACAGCAAAAGGGGATTTTACCACCTTTAATGGGAGATTTATTTAAGGTAATAAAGGATTTTGGAAATATGGCTGCTCATGGAGATCAAGTAACCTTTGAAAAGCCACTTGTTGAGAGTATGTTTAGGTTCACAAACAAAATACTTGAATATGTCTACATTCTTCCTAGAGAAATGAAACGAGCAAAAAGAGAACTTGAAATGTTAGCAGAAGAAGCGGGATTGCAACCTAGAGATGATGAAGAAAAACCACCTGAGGTAGAAACTAAATCGGTGGTGAAAACTGAGAAACAATCTTAAAGGTAGGACTATTCAGTTCGAGATAATCGTAACAGACAGTAATAAAATTTAATTGGGGAGACAAAATGATAACAAATTTTTTAATTTTTCCATTCATATACATAACAGCATTTTTCTTAGATGTATTTACTAGTCAAAAAAAATTAAAGAATATAATTACTATTTATAATATTATTTATGGATTGGTGCTTTCTGTCGTATATGGATTTTTGATTGGAATATTCTTGCTAATACTATTTAGTACTAGTAAAATTCCGATATGGACACCTATTCTATATTCAATAATTTTTATATTTTTTATTAATGTGTTTCTTAGTATTAAATATAAAGAAGAATATTTTATTTTGCCCAACCAATATATTATTATATTTGGACTAATGCTTTATATAATAAAAGAAAAGTATATGTTGAAGAGTCTTATTAAATTATTTGGAATTACAACACTTTTTTCCTTTTTATTTATTAATATAGTCATGATTGTTTTTAGGGAAAATTTAGAAGTTACTATGATAATTATTATAGGATTGTTCATTTCATTACTCCTGGCAATCCTGCTACTAAATAGAATTAATATACAGACATTAAAACAAGCAATATATCAATTTTTCCTTTACTTTAACTTATTTCTGATTGTGTTTTTGATAAGTGCAGTTCGTCTAACATTATATTCTGATTTTGGTTCAATCATAACATGGTTAGATATTTGTTTATTGATGTTATCAGTAATTGGTTTTATATTATCAGTTTTACCTTATGGAGCAGATGTTTACATAAAATTTAAGAGTCAATTTGAGAAAGGCTACCCTCTTTTTTGGGAAGAGCTTGAGAAGGTGAGTGGTTATTTTGAGGTAAAAACAAATTTTATAAAAGGTACTGTGGAGATTAAAGACGGCATTAATAACCTCAAAGTAGAATGGAAGAGTGGGGGTAAGAAAGAAATAGTAAAAAGGGCATTAATTAGTTTAGTATTAATACTTGTTTTGTGGTTATGTAGTTATCTTCTTTTCCAATATGATTATCTTATCAATATTGGAATACAAATGGTTTTTTCAAAACTATATGATTTTTGGAGTAGTTTATTTAATGATAATATTATTGTTCGAAAATCTTTATTTTTATTAATGAATTTTGTTTATTTACTATATTTAATATTTAAGCTTGTTTTTGCTATTAAGCACAAACATGCAGCGTCTGTTAAACTATTACAAATTAATAGACTTTTTTTCTTAATATTTATATTTATAATTTTTACAATTAGCATATACAATATACAAGCATCAAACTTTATCTTATTTTCTATAATTTTTTTATTTACTTCTTCTTTTATAATAAATATAGTTCAACATAAGTTAAAGCAAAATGGGAAGTAAACTTATTAATTAAACAATGGACAAATGACCTTTCCCCCCAGGAAGCCTTTTCGTCATTGCTTATACTTTGGCTACCCACTTTGATGATTTTGTTCAGATGTTGGCGGCACTTGTAAACAAAGGTAGTTAATAGGTTAGAAAAGAGTGGAGTTAACGCCCTCTTTTTTTTTACATTTTGCGTTTAATATAAAAGTTTCCTACAGTATTGACAAAGAGAGTCTACGAAATAAGCAAAGGGGGAGTGTTAAAGATAACTCAATTAAATCAAGAAGTAATTTAAGCAGAACGGAAAAATGGGTAGGATGAGCAAGGAAGCATTAACACGTCTTGAAGAAATGATTGAAGAAGTAAAAGCATTAGATCCTGATTTTTAACAGAAGTAATAGGGTAGTCATGAGATTTCCTCTTTGTAGTTCACAATTTTTCTAGTTTACATAACGTTTATTATAGGATGTTATAAAAACTCACAAACTTATAACTCAAAAAGATGAGTATTCATCAAATATAACGATGTCAAACAGTCCCTCTATTAATGGGAATATAGACGACACCACAATCACAAGCACCTACACTAAAACAGGTTAAGCGAGAAATGAATGAGAGCAATAATGATGCTCATAAGGTAATAGTATATAACCCCTTTAGATAATTTTCTAAAGGGGTTAACTGGTTTAACTTTTTTATAAACAGTTTAACTTTATTTCAAATACACAAAAAGGGTGATACATATTATACATGACTAATTTGTATCACCTTTTATTTTTTCTGACTTTTTATGATTTAATTGGAGGAAGAAGAGTTAAAAGAGCAAAGGGGAACCACCGATAAAATCCTGCCTATTAGAAGTGTACTGGCTTCTATAAAGCGAATCATGATGGAACGAGCGGAAGCGATGAACATTCGTGAGCATTTCTATATCTGCTTGTGTCTGTATCAGCAGTTTTTGACCACTGAAGGGCATTTTACCAGAAGAAAAGAGGGCGATTGACGCCCTCCCTTTGGTTTTTAAGTATGGTTAATTGTTATCAAATCTGATTGATAGGAGAAAAAATCGCAGCCATGATTATCTCAGAAATTGGTGAAATCGATCGGTTTAATCATCCGAAAAACCTGGCTGCCTTCGTTGGTTGCTGTAAATAATTATCCAATTAATTATATTAAGAGCATGATTTGATTAATCCTTTATCAAAACATGTTCTTTCTATTTAATCTTATATCAATTATTAGCATTAAAATTGATCAAACTTTATTTTAAAGCAACATCAGCGAAAGTTAAACGGCCTGATACCGTTCAAAATTATGGTGCCCTTTTGTGGAATTCATGGCAGCTTGAAGTTAGGGCAGTACTTGTCCTTTTGTTACCCGGATACATCCTAAGGTTTTTCTTTAAGTATACCAGGCGATGTGAGTGCAGAATCCATTCATTCAACTTATATAGCTAATCAATAATAACATGCTCAAAGTCTGGCATTTTTTTATCTTTTCGAAAACTGTCAGCAGAGGTGCCAATCATTTTTTTGAAAACTTTACTAAAATAATTCGCATTGTCATAGCCCGTTTCCATTGCAACTTCCTGAATCGTCATATTTGTTGTTGATAAAAGTTCCATTGCTTTCTGTATACGTCTCTTTGTCAAAAATTGAATGGGGGTTGTTTTCATGTACTTTTGGAATTTATTCGTAAAGTAGTATTTGGACAGTCCGGCGTGCTCCGCGATGGACTCCAATGACAGCGGTTCATGATAGTGTGTCGTCATGAATTGAATCGCCATGAGTATATCATCCGGTATCCCAGTTTGTTGGTTGTCCAGTCCTTTCGCAAAGCGATACAACCCCATGATAAATTCATATGCATATGCAGAAGAAGTAAAGGTATCTTCAATGCCTTCTTTTAAAGCAAATTGATAAATTTTTTGTAGTAAAAAAATTAACGGGGCATTTGCATCCACAGGGACTACCAGCTCAAATTGGCTAATCAGATAGTCCCAGCACTCCTCGGCTTTCGTCCCCTCCAGTGTAATGAAAATAAATTCCCACTCAGGACTTTCTTCAGGAAGATAATAACAATGTTCACTTGGTACTTTAACGATAAAAGCTTCGCCAGGTTTAACTGTATACGTTTTTTCACCTACCCGAACTTCTCCATATCCATTCAGTGTATATTGGAAAATACACGTTTTTAAATCATTTGGACGCATACGGCCATCCCAGTAATAATCAGTCGATGTTCGTTTTTCAAAACCGATGGAGGTTATCCGAGCTGCCTCAGTTAAAGGCTCCTTTGAAATATGATACACAAAGCTATGGTTATTGTCATTTGACCGAGATAGCAATATATTACCTCTTTTCCGATTTTATTTACCATTGCCTGGAAAATGGAAGCGCTGTATTATTTATTTAACAATATGTTAATTAAAATTTACTAAATTTTCAACACTAACTTTTAATGGAGGAAGACAAATGAAAAAAATTACATTCATCGGCGCAGGAAGTACCATTTTTACCAAAAACGTATTGGGTGACTGCATGTTGTCTCCTGCTCTTCAGGATTTTGAATTTGCTTTGTTCGATATCGATTCCGACCGTCTTTCAGAATCAGGGGTATTACTCAATGCTTTGAAAAGAACATTAAATGCCGGTGTTACAATCAAGACATACACAGATCGAAAAGAAGCATTGCATGGTGCAAAATATGTGATCAACGCCATTCAAGTTGGAGGTTACAAGCCAAGTACAGTTATTGATTTTGACATTCCGAAAAAGTATGGCCTTCGTCAGACAATTGCTGACACAATTGGAATTGGGGGACTGTTCCGTGCGCTACGTACGATTCCAGTTATGCTGGAAGTTGCCAAAGATATAGAAGAAGTTTGCCCGGATGCATGGCTCTTAAATTACACAAATCCGATGGCCACACTAACTGGAGCTGTCTCACGGCATACAAATGTGAAAATGGTTGGCTTATGCCATAGCGTTCAAGTATGTACAAGCGATTTACTAAAAGATCTTGATATACCATATGAAAACATTGAAGAACGTATTGCCGGTATTAATCATATGGCATGGCTGCTTGAAATCAAATCTAACGGCAAGGATTTATATCCTGAAATTAAGAAACGGGCGAAAGAAAAGCAAAAATCAAAGCATCACGACATGGTCCGCTATGAGCTAATGGACAAATTCGGATACTATGTGACGGAATCTTCTGAACATAATTCGGAATATCATCCTTTCTTCATCAAAGGTAAATATCCTGAATTAATTGACCGATTCAATATCCCCCTTGATGAATATCCGCGTCGATGTGAAGAACAAATTACCAATTGGTTAAGAACGAAAGAAGAGCTGATGAATGACCAATACTTGACGCATGAACGCTCCAAAGAATATGGATCGCGCATTATCGAAGCGATGGAAACGAACGAACCATTCGTATTTGGCGGCAACGTGTTAAATACCGGCGGCCTCATTTCCAATCTGCCGGAAAAAGCAGTTGTAGAAGTGCCTTGTATTGCGAATCGAAATGGTATTACACCAGCTTATGTGGGTGAACTTCCGGAACAGCTTGCGGCGTTGAACCGCTCTAATATTAATACACAGCTATTGACCATTGAAGCGGCTATGACAAAATTAACGGAAAAAATTTATCAGGCAGCAATGCTTGATCCGCATACAGCGGCAGAGCTTTCCATGGATGATATTATCTGCATGTGTGACGACTTAATTGAAGCGCATGGTGAGATGCTTCCGGAATATAAAACGAATATACAAGCTATCAGACAGTAAAAATGTCTGGTATCTAATAACTGAATATTCAGTGTGTATTATTGTAAGCGCTAACTTTCCGTGCTACACTCATTTTATTCAGTAAATTTTACTAAAAATGAGGGAAGTCTTATGGCAACAATAAAAGATATTGCCAAGCAAACGAATTTATCCGCTGCCACTGTGTCGCGAGTCTTAAATCATGATGAAACACTTTCTGCTTCACCAGAAACTAAAAAAAAAGTTTTCCAGATGGCCAGAGAGTTAAATTACCAGACGGTCAAAAGCAGGCGCATGCAAAATCAGGTCCATCAAAAAGAAGCAGTTAAAAAAGAAGATATAAAAATTGGAATGGTACTGCTTCAGTCACAAGAGGAAGAAGCAAGAGATCCTTACTGGCAGTCCATTAGGGAAGGCATTGAAAAAGAAAGTGCTGACAGGGGAATCACATCGTTAAAGTTAATTCGCCTTCAGCATATGGTCAAAGCAAAAGAAGAACTTTCAGAACTGGACGGATTGGTTGTTGTTGGACGGATAGACGCTCATATTCTTGAATCAATTTACGACTATAACCGCAATATTGTTCTTATTAACCAAGACGCGCATAAAGATCAATTCGATTCAATCATCTTTGATTATGAAAAGGCAGCCAGCTTGGCGATGGATCATTTGGGAGATTATGGGTACAGGCGAATTGGCTATATTGGAGGGACAGAACGAATATCCGTTGAAGATGCACAGGCATTGAAGAAGATTTATACACCTGATGCGCGCAAATCCGTTTATGAAAGCAAAATGAAGCAACGAAATGCCTATGATCCGGATTTGCTGTTTGTAAAAGAATATTCAATTCAGTCCGGCTACGATTTAATGAAAGAAGCGGTTGAAAAGGGCAGCTTGCCAGAAGCATTTTTTATCGCGAGTGACTCTATGGCGATTGGTGCCATAAGAGCGCTCCAGGAGGCAAATATCCGGGTCCCGGAAGATGTAGCAATCGTCAGTTTTAACGATATCGAAATGGCCCAATTTACAACACCGCCGCTGACAACTGTGAAAATCCCTACAGAAGAAATGGGGCGGTTTGGCGTCAAAATGATGCTTGATAGGCTAGAAGGCCGGGAAATGCCCGTAAAAATTATGGTTCCAACCACTTTAATGGTCCGGGAAAGCTGCGGTGTAAAGCAAAAGAAGCGGGCAGAAAATCATTCACTTAAAGATATTCATTTACAATCGGAGGGAAATCCATGAAAAAACGAATGGCATTATCTGTACTTTCTTTATCAGCAATTATGGCACTGACAGCCTGTGGAAATAACAGCGTGGATGGCGGAGGAGAAAGCGGCGGTCAAGTTAAATTAACACTCATGTCCACGGCAACGGTAAAAGCGGACATGGATACTTTTAAAGAAATCGTAGCGGATTTCGAGAAAGAAAATCCAAATATTGATATTGAAGATACATACCCGGGGGACGGTTATGAAGACCTTGCACGCGTTAAAATGGCAGCGGACGATATGCCGGACTTATTTGATACGCACGGATGGGCAAAAAGCCGGTATGGGGAATACACTGAAGATTTAGGTGATATGGAATGGGCAGCAAACTTGGATCCGGCTATGAAGCCTATTTTGACGGACGATGAAGGAAAACTTCACGCCTATCCTATTAACCAGGCTCTGGATGGATTGTCATACAACAAAACCTTGTTAGATGAATATGGCATTGAAGCACCTTCAACATTCGATGAATTCATGGCGGCACTTGAAGCCGTTAAAGAAAAAAGCAATGGAGAAGTGGTTCCATTTTGGTTGGGCGGATCAGATAAAAGCCAATTTGGCCAATATTTTGATCAATTTTCAACGCCGCTCCTTATCACCGATAAAGAAGACAGCTATAAAAAAGAGCTTTTGGACGGTTCCTTTGACTGGTCCAACTACACGTATCTTCCTGAAAAGCTGAAAGAAATGAATGATAAAGGACTGCTGAATAAAGACGTGCTGACAGCCCAGGTAACACAGGGGGCTGAATTGATGGCACAAAATAAAATTGCGTTTACGATGCTGAACGGTTCGATTGGCCGTGAAGTAACGGGGCTGAATCCGGAAGTGAAAGTTGGCACAATGCCGGTTCCGGCTATTCATCAAGGCGATTCACCAAGCTGGATCGGGGGCGAACGACTGACCCTTGCTGTATCGAAAAAATCGGAGCATCTCGAAGAAGCAAAGCAATTTATCAAGTATATTGCCCAGCCGGAAGTAGCGAAAAAGTTCGCGGAAGGTACGTCTCTTCCATCAGCGTTGACAAATGTAGAAGCAGACAACTACTTTGCGGAATTTTATAAACAATATAAAGGAACACAGATTCATCCTTACTTTGATCGCGAGTATTTGCCAAGCGGTATGTGGGATCCAATGGGTTCAACCGGACAAGAACTTATTGCCGGGACGATGAAGCCAGAACAGGTTTCTGAAAAAATGGCACAGGAATACACACGTTTAAGAGGGAAATAACAGCATCGGGAAAAGGAGCGGGCACCAGCTCCTTTTCTCCAATCGCTTAGAAAAAGGAGCTGGATAAAAATGGCTGTAGTGCTAACGAAGGCATCTGAAAAAACGAAAACGACGAGTCGAAAAATGAAAAAAAGCAGGCGGGAATCGTCACTGTGGTGGATGTATCTGCCAAGTGTACTAATTGTGTTTTTGTTTATTATCTATCCGTTCTTGGACGGCATCAGGATTTCATTTACAAACTGGAACGGCTTCTCGCAGACGTATGACTACGTTGGGATTGATCAATATAAGCGGATGTTTGCCGACCCTGATACATGGCTAGTAGTAAAAAATACATTGCTTTTTGGCATCGGCAGCACGATTTTACAAAACATCGTTGGACTTGGATACGCTTTATTGCTCAATCACAATTTAAAAGTACGATCCTTTACGAGAACGATCATTTATTTGCCTGTTATTATCAGCCCACTTATTATGGGGTACATCTGGTATTTCTTCTTTGCATTCCAGGGCGGTGCGTTAAACGATATTATTATGTTTTTCGGCAAAGAGCCAATTAATGCACTCGGCAATCCAGCGGTCAATCCTTACATAATTGTATTCGTTAACACGTTCCAGTTTGTTGGCATTGCGATGATTATTTATCTTGCTGGCTTGCAAAGCATTTCAAAAGATTACTTTGAAGCAGCGGATATTGATGGGGCGACTGGCTGGCAAAAGTTTAAAAACATTACCATTCCTCTATTAATGCCTTCGATCACAATTAATATGGTACTGAACATTATCGGCGGATTAAAGCTGTTTGATGTAATCGTTGCATTGACGAACGGCGGGCCGGGAAATGCATCTCAGTCGATGTCGACATTTATGTATAACTTGTATTTTTCAAGACAGGATGCGGGATACGCCGCAACGCAAGGGATATTGATGGCTTTGATTATTTTATTCATCAGTATGGCGGCACTTTTCTACTTTAAAAGAAAAGAGGTTGAAGCTTAATGGGGCAACTTTCATCACGGACAAAATGGCTGTTGACCGGACTGGCGCTGTTGATCACTGCGTTTCACCTGATCCCATTTTATATTTTAATCACGACGTCCTTAAAAAAGACGGACGATTTCACATCCAAATGGTCTTTTCCCGATTACTTTGACACAGAAAACTTCGTGCTCGCCTGGGAACAAGCTAATCTCGGAAATGCATTTGTAAACACGGCAATTATTACAATCTTCTCTGCAGTGCTTCTCATCTTTTTCGGCTCAATGTCAGCATATGCACTGGCAAGAAGAACAACAAAGCTAAACAAATACATGTATTTGCTGTTTGTAGGAGTTATGGTTATCCCTCCACTTACAGCACTTGTTCCATTGTACCGCCTTGTTGTCGATATCGGACTCATGAATACGCATTTGGTTGCGATTTTAAACAACGTCGCGGCATTTATGCCATTGACGATTTTCTTGTATGCAGGTTTTATCCGTTCAACCATTCCGAAAGAACTGGAAGAAGCCGCAAAACTAGACGGCGCTAGCACGCTTGGTGTATTTTTCAAAGTGGTATTTCCGCTCTTAAAACCGATTACAGCAACAGTATTGATTATCTCATCCGTATACATCTGGAACGACTACCAGTTTGCAATTTTCTTCCTTCAGGATTCAAGTGTGCAGACATTGACTGTCGCACTCGCAGGATTCTTTGGACAAAATGCCAGCCAGCTTAACCTGGTTGCAGCAGCCGCTTTAATGGCGTCGCTTCCGATGGTTATTGTCTTCCTATTCCTACAGAGGTTCTTTATCGAAGGACTGGCGGCTGGAAGTGTAAAGGGATAATCCTTCAGGTCCGGTTTTATACCGGGATTTTTCTTTTAACATTGTGGGAAAACCTTGAGCAAGCCCACTTACTAAACCTAATGTTTCCTTGGATTATCAGATTTGGATCACATCTCCCTTTCGGGGTTGGAGCCAGCCGCATAGGTGAACCTTTGAGGTTGGATACAGAATGTCCAGAACACACCACTCAAATGGAGAGGTGCCGATTTATATAGAAAATAAAAAAAGAGCGATCGTTTAATGATCTGAGGAGAAGCAGAGGAAGGAGTTAAAGTATTATTATGAAACAACAAGAACTAGAAGCATTATTTCAAGAGAAGTTTGAACATAACAACTATCGTTTATTTTTTGCACCTGGTCGTATTAATCTAATTGGAGAACACACTGATTATAATGGCGGGCATGTATTTCCATGTGCCATTACTTTTGGTACTTATGCTTTAGCAAGCAAACGAGACGATAAACTTATTCGCTTATATTCAGTGAATTTTCCTGAAGAAGGGCTTATTCAGCTTCACTTGGATAACTTACAATATGACCCAAAGCATTCTTGGACTAATTACCCGAAAGGGATGATTCGCTTTTTAAGAGAGGGTGGCTATGAAATTGAGACCGGTTTAGATATATTGGTTTACGGCAATATCCCTAATGGTGCAGGTTTATCCTCTTCTGCTTCGATTGAATTGGTCACTGGTGTTGCAGTGCAGGAGCTCTTGAATCTGGCTATAGACAGAGTGGAGCTAGTTAAAATCGGTCAGAAAGTTGAAAACCATTTTATCGGCGTCAATAGCGGCATTATGGACCAGTTTGCTATTGGTATGGGAAAAAAAGGATTTGGAATGCTTTTAAATTGCCAGACGTTATCTTTTGAATATGCCCCTATTGATTTAAATAATTACCACATCATTATTATGAATACGAATAAGCGGCGCGAATTAGCCGACTCTAAGTACAATAAACGAAAAAGTGAATGTGAGTGTGCGCTTAAAAAACTGCAGGAACATGTAAATATTGCATCACTTGGGGAATTAACGGAAGAATTATTTAACAGTCATCAAAATGTTATTGAGGATGAAGGGATTCGAAGACGGGTAAAGCATGTCGTTTATGAAAATTGCCGGACGATTAAAGCGTTGAAAGAGTTAAAAAACGGTAACTTATATAAATTCGGAGAATTAATGAATGATTCTCATCGTTCTTTACGTGATGATTATGAAGTAACGGGAAAAGAGTTAGATGCATTAGTAGAAGCTGTCTGGCAGCAAAAAGGCGTAATCGGAGCCCGAATGACAGGGGCCGGTTTTGGCGGATGTGCCATAGCGATTGTAAAATCTGATCAAGTAGATCAGTTTATTATGGATGTTGGCAGTTTGTATAAAGAAAAGATCGGTTATGAAGCAACCTTTTATGTTGCTCATATCGGAGATGGAGCGAGAGAAATCACAGGGGAAGAATTAGTATGAGTATTTTAGTTCTTGGAGGCGCAGGATATATTGGTTCACATGCTGTTTACCAGTTAATAGAACAAAATTTCAATGTAGTCGTCATAGACAATTTGCAAACGGGCCATGAAAAAGCTATTCATCCTAAAGCTGCATTCTATAAAGGAGATATTCGTGATAAAAGCTTTTTAAGGGAAGTTTTTGAACAAGAACATATTGATGGAGTAATGCATTTTGCAGCGAACTCATTAGTTGGAGAATCTGTAAAAATCCCTCTTAAATATTATGATAATAATTTAAACGGTACTCAAATATTGTTAGAAGTGATGAATGAAATTGGAGCCAATCATATTGTCTTCTCTTCTACCGCTGCAACAGATGGAGAGCCAACTCAAGTTCCGATTACAGAGGACATGCCAACATGCCCAACTAGCCCGTACGGAGAAACAAAATTAGCCATGGAAAAAATGATGAAATGGTGCAGTGAGGCATACGGTAAGGTATGTATCCCTTCGTTATTTTAACGTGGCAGGAGCCAGGGAAGATGGTGCCATCGGAGAAGATCACTCACCGGAAACTCATCTCATTCCTGTCGTATTAGAAGTACCCCTCGGTAAGAGAGAGTCGATTACTATTTTTGGAGAGGATTATGATACTCCTGACGGCACATGTATTCGCGATTATATCCACGTTGAGGATTTAATAGAGGCTCATATTCTATCCCTTCATTATTTGCAAAATGGCGGAAAAAGCGACATTTTTAATTTAGGTAACAATCAAGGATTCTCTGTAAAAGAAATTATAAATGCCGTAAGGGAAGTGACAGGACGTGCGATTCCGGAAAAGATAGGGACAAGAAGAGCTGGGGATCCAAGCAAATTGGTGGCGTCTTCATCAAAAGCTCAAGAGATTTTAGGGTGGTATCCAAAACGTACGTCAGTTTACAAGATTATAGAAGAAGCTTGGAACTGGCATAAACATAACCCAATGGGTATGAGGATTAAGGAAGGAGAGGTTTATGAATATTTATCAATTGATTCAAGAGCTGATTAATAAAGGTCTGGAAAAGAAGCTGATCGAGCCGGAAGATGAGTTATATGTAAGAAACCGAATCCTTTCCTTGTTAAATATGGACAACTTTTTCGAAGGGGAGCCCATTGTATCAGAAAGAGAGATTCCAGAAATTCCAGATATTTTAGAGTCCCTAATTGCTTATGCTTGTGAGCAAAAAATCATCGAAGACTTTTTGGATGCTAAAGAAATTTTAGCCAGCAAAATGATGGACTGCTTTATTTCAAAACCTTCTGTTATTAATCATACCTTTTATGAAAGGTATGAAGAAAAAACTGAATATGCAACTGACTATTTCTATGAGTTAAGTAAGAATAGCAATTATATTCAAACTAAGAGAATTAATAAGAATGTCAGTTATAGGGTAAACACAGAGTACGGAGAACTGGAGATTACGATTAACCTATCCAAACCGGAGAAAGATCCAAAACAAATTGCTAAAGAAAAAGCGGATGGTGGTACTAAAACAAATTACCCTAAATGTTTGCTCTGTATTGAAAATGAAGGATTTGAGGGAAGAATAGGACATCCTGCACGATCTAACCATAGAATGATACGATTTAATCTTAGGAATGAGGAATGGTTTCTACAGTATTCGCCTTATGTATATTACAATGAACACTGCATTTTGTTATCAAAAGAACATCGTGATATGAAAATTTGCAAGGAAGCTTTTTTACGTTTACTGCTGTTTGTAGAAAAGTTTCCCCACTATTTTACTGGTTCTAATGCTGACTTGCCAATTGTAGGCGGGTCTATTTTAACCCATGATCACTATCAAGGCGGCCGCTATGAATTTGCTATGTCCAAGGCGAAAGATGAGTTTTCCTTTAATATAGACAGCCACCCTCAAGTTAAATTTTCTGTGTTAAAATGGCCAATGTCAGTTATTCGAATGAGAAGTGAGGATATCCATTCATTGGTCGAAGCTGGTGGATATATCTTAGAAAAGTGGAAAGGTTATAGCGATCGATCTGTTGATATTCATGCCTTTACTAATAACACAGAACATAATACAATTACGCCAATTGCAAGGAAGAAAAATAATCTATACGAATTAGATCTTGTTCTTCGAAATAATCGAACAAACATTGAGCATCCGCTTGGTATATTCCATCCGCATCATGATGTACATCATATCAAAAAGGAAAATATCGGTCTGATAGAAGTGATGGGATTAGCTGTGTTGCCAGCACGTTTGAAATCAGAACTTGCTGAGGTAGAAAAATTTTTAATAGACCTTTCTCATAACATCGCCCATCATCATATGACCTGGGCAGAAGAGTTAAAGGTTAAATATCGTCACAAAATCGATAAAGAGAGTGTAAATAGAATCGTTAAGGAAGAAGTAGGTAAGAAATTCTTACGTTGCTTAGAAGATGCTGGTGTGTTTAAGCACAATGAAGAAGGTGCAGTGGCATTTATGAGATTTATAGAGACATTATAAGTTTTAACTAACCATTAGCGGGGACCTTCTTCCTCACTGATGATTAATGGATTGATCGCGCTGTTATGGGCGCTATAAAAACGCAATTGGGTTGAGAATTAATGAAGGGAATTTCACAGAAGTTTGGAGTAATATGCAATCAAGGGGTCCTACCAACAAAACGCGGAAAACATACGCTAAGAGAAATTCAGGATAAAAAATCCGATTTTTCCTACGCTAAGGAGTAACATCAGGAAAGGAAAATACGGATTTAAAATGGTAAGGAAATCCAAATATAAAAAAGCCTAATTTCTCGCTTTCAACACCGAGAAATTAGGCTTTAGTTACTTCATTAAAGCGCCCGATTGTTGAATAAGGTTATTAGTTAGTTGCAATGAATATCCAAAGTGCCCATAAAAATATCCCAACTTATATTGATATAATTACTAATTCCCTTTACGGAAATAATCTATAAAATAAAGTTAAATAATTATAAAAAGCAACTGCCTTCTGCATGGAGGACAAGGTTGAATACTGCGTAGTAATTTCTTGAAAACGCTGTACCTGTGAGTCACAATCAATAAGGGATACATACGCCAAATTTTCCATTGTCGTATATATATACTTTTGCCACCAGCGTGGAAGAAAAGTTCAAACGCGTTATATGAAATTACAAAATTACAATCAAGGAGGATATATCATGCGGACTATGAAACTTGGAAAAAGTACTTTAGAGGTGCCGGTTGTTTCAGTCGGCTGTATGCGCATTAATTCTCTGGAAAAGGCCGAGGCTGAGCACTTTGTCCAATCAGCGCTTGAATTAGGTGCAAATTTCTTCGACCATGCTGATATTTATGGGGGTGGAACATGCGAGGAAATATTTGCTGAAGCCATCCATATGAACGATGATATTCGTGAAAAGATTTTTTTGCAATCTAAGTGCGGTATTCGAGAAGGAATGTTCGACTTTTCAAAAGAACATATTTTAGAATCAGTTGACGGAAGCTTAAAGAGATTAAATACAGATTACCTAGATATACTGCTGCTACACCGTCCGGATACTTTGGTTGAACCAGAAGAAGTGGCAGAGGCTTTCGATATTCTTGAAAGTTCAGGAAAAGTTCGTCACTTTGGTGTTTCCAATCAGAATCCAATGCAGATCGAATTACTTAAGAAGTCGGTGAAGCAAACAATCGTTGCTAATCAACTTCAATTAAGTATTACCAATGCAAATATGATCTCTAATGGATTTAATGTGAACATGGAAAATGATTCTGCTGTGAACAGAGATGGTAGCATACTTGATTATTGTAGACTGAACGATATTACCATTCAGCCATGGTCCCCTTTCCAATACGGGTTCTTTGAGGGAGTATTCCTAGGTAACGACAAGTTTCCTGAATTGAATCAAAAGATTGATGAAGTCGCGAATAAATATGAAGTAAGCAACACAACCATCGCAATCGCGTGGTTATTGCGTCATCCAGCAAACATGCAACCGGTTATCGGTACGATGAATGAAGGCCGTTTAAAGGATTGCTGTAAGTCAGGTGATATCCTTCTTACTCGCGAGGAGTGGTATGGCATCTATCGTGCTGCAGGTAATGTACTGCCTTAATTTCTTTTTTCTATAATTTATACAAATGTAAATAAAGAATCCAAAACACGTCCTATAAAACCAAGCACCCTAAAGTCATTGTTGACAAAGGGTGCTTTATTTTTCAGTTGAACAACCGATAGAGTATTTCTTGTGGTTCTGGTGCAAATATGACCTGTTAGGAACATAGAACCTCAATATCCTTTTCATCTATGAATTATGAGGCTACTCCAAATAATTTATGTATAAATTCAATCTCACTTTGGACAGACTTTACCCCTTGTTGAAGTTGTCCTTTTTTCAGCATATGCATCACCTCCACTCCACAGATGATTTGTTTGGCTGTTCGAAACGTTTTTAATCCTAGCATAGAACGGAATCGCTACTTTATAAAGCGATGATCTTGCTCCACTATGTTATTCAAGTACTTCTGTTGTCTAAGTTGCATACCATCAGGTATGCTTCTCTTTTTTCAACTCTTCAATTACTATAGGATAAGCCGGATTCTTATCGACCGTCATGACACGAGGCTTAGAAAAATGAAAAGACCGTAAAGCTTTCTTGAAAAAGCGCTTTGCAGCCTTATTGTTTCTTGTTTTACTGAGATAAAAATCAATCGTGTTTCCTTTGGAATCCACTGCACGATACAGATACATCCATTGACCTTTTACTTAGATATACGTTTCATCTACTCTTCATGAATCATTGATTGGCTTAAGATGACGTCGTATTCGCTCATCTAATTCAGGACCATACTGTTGAACCCAACGTAATCGTTGTGTGAGCAATTGATAAGCCTCGTTCCTCCATCATTTCCAGTTCGCCACCTAAATAAGATTTATTAAACCTAGATTCCCCTATTTGAGAAGTAATATATGATACCAAATACAACATAAAGGATATTATGTTGTATTATAAAAACTGTTGGATTTAACAGGAATCTAAGGGTTTGTACTTCTCATAATCCTTGATTATATTAAATAGACGTAAAAGAAATGTGATACCCTTTATTCTAGTTGCTAAAAGTTTTAACTTTTGGACTATCAAACTAAAAGTTAAGGTGAAACTTGTCTTTTTATTATGGGCAAGTTCCTGCATTAACTTGTATACTGGTCGAGGAGTATGAAGAAAGGTTGAGTAAATAAATCTACATAATAGAAAGAAGCAAGCCAAAGGAAGCATTTACCTTTTTGGGCAGATACCTTTTCTTACGAAAGTTGATTGATCTTTTACAGTTGGGGACGCTAACTGGATTTTTGAAATGTTATTCTTTTACCTTTAAACCACCTTTTATATGTATTCTTTCAAAATTAATAGGATTTTCTACAGTTGATTTTGCATCAATAATTAGATACTTAGGAGTAACTGTCTTTTTCATCAAATCCACAGGTGCAATAATCAAATTATCTTTACGCTCCCCTAATACGGCATAACTTAAGTTATCTTGCCTAACAATCAAGTAACTATCTTTTCTTTCTGCGACAGAAAATCCAACCTCATAAAAATAATAAAATATTAACAATAAAATAATACTCAAAATCGTCCACTTTAGATAAACAGCTCTATCCCAATTGGATATTAATTTTTTAATATCATTAATTAGATCATCAATGAACCATGATACGAAAGGAATAGACTTAAACCATTTAAACTGTGATAATACTCTAAGGGTAAACAAAATAATAACTATTAATACAACCTCCACAATTAAATCCATGTTGATGCTTTCCTTATGGAAATAACTAAAGGAGAGAATAATAGAAATAGAAAGGGAAATAGGACTAATTAAAAAATCAAAGAATGTTCCTGATATTGTTAGGACAAAGGTAAAAATGATATATGTTATGGCTAGGATGAAGATCGGAACAGCTCCCATAGAAATAGCAGAGGCAATATCTGAAGGTGTAATCTCTACTGATGCAATTTCCCCTAATTGGTAATAACCCATATATCCTTCCCTAAAAGCATAAGTAGCAAAATAAGCTAAGCAAGTAAGTAATGCTAGCATAAATGCAGCATCTTTCCATAATTTGCTTCCTGTGAGTGTTTCTAACAAGCTTCTCCTCTGAGTTTCTTTTCCTAAATCTTTTGTTTTGTTTAATTCAGTCTTTTCAGTTTGAGGAGTCATCTTCTGCGTTACCTCCAATTGCTTATACTATCTCTTTATTTTACCATGTACGTTAAGGTAAAGAAGAAGGACTTAGAATATAATTAAGTTTATATAATACTATTTAGAAGAAAAAAATCCTTTGCTGTGATGAGCAGAGGATTTTGGTTCTGGTTGATCCGGAAAAGCAAAATGTTGAAGGTTATACAATTTCAGATCCACTCAAAAAGTTTAGAGATTCCATTTGAAACTATTATCAGTCTTTTAGAATTAGAAAACGTTTTTGTTCAGCCTAGCCAGTTTTTGTTAACTTTAAAAAAGGCTTTTTAGAAGAACTTAATGTTATTAAATTAACTAAATATATAAAATGAATTAATTTTTTAATTACTTATAATTTCATCCCGGAATGTAGTATATATGGGATGAAAAAGAAGATGGTAGAGCCAAAGAGAGACTGTGACATATAATAGAAGGTAGGCCCAATCATGGAAGATAAAAAAGAAGCCGCTTTCAAAAGCAATCCAACACCTAATAAGCGAATCTGGATTAACGAAGAAGAAGTATTCGACTTTATGAACAAGGAAGTTAGTCGGTATAAGCGTGACTTACTCGATGAAGCTTTGCAAAGTAAGGACGGGAAGTTTTCGAAGGAAATGAATGATAAGTTATATAAGGCTTTTGTAGAAGGCAAGCCACCGGACGATAAAGAATGAGAGATCACCTAACTAGGCAATCTCTCTTTTTGTGTTCAGTAAAAAGAATTATCCTTAACTTTTTTCGTAAGAAGGTTTTCAGCTTCTAATTTCTCTATTTCCCTTATGAAATATGTGTAAAATTTAGGTTCCGTTAGGTAGGATTTATCATATAATTGAATCATTGCTTCTCCTACATTACGGGGTTCCCCATACCCCATACGAAATCGAGTAGCATTTACGAACGGGAGATTGAGTTACCTAACCGACATGAAGAAATAATCGAATAAGAAAAAAATAAGAGCATCCTTAATAGGAGTGCTCTTTTTTCCGGTTATAAGATCCTTTGCCTTTTTTGTTTTTAATAACATGAGTGGAGGGATCAAAGGCCCAGCGCATCCGGCTGTTTGTCATTTCACCAATTGTTTTCTTTTTTGATTTACTCATTGTATATATTCCTACTTTCATAGATATTTGAAGTAAATACCTCAGCTCTGGACACCTTTGTTTTTACTCGCAATAATTGAAGCCACAATTGCAAAGGGAAGTAAAAAGAAAGCTAGAATTCCATATGCTGCTCCTTCAAATCCCCTAATGTACACAAAACTTATGTAAAACAAAATAATTGAAGCTATAAAGGTTAATATACCTGGTAAAAGCCTTACAAATAAAGAGAGGTTTAATTTTCTAAACCACCATGCCAAAAGTATTGCTATAATCCCTGGAACACATGCAATAAGAAGTGGAACTCCCAACATCAATTTTGTAACCCCCTTAAAGTTTATATGTGAATAATACCAGAATAAGTAAATTATTTCTTATTTTAATTAAAAAATGAAAAAGCCAGCCGGGGGTGGCTGCCTTCTTCTATGTGTGAGGGAGGAAAATAAAATGTCGAACTAAGGTAAAGGTAGGTTTAATCAAGTTGGATTCTCGGGAGGTATGAAGGTAAAACTTGTGAGGTAACTTACATTCTTAATAAAACCCTTTGAGTGAAATAGTGCAAACTTTAACTTTAGCATTTCTCTATACCCAACTTAGTTCTACTAAATAGTCCAAGAGTCTACAATAAAAGTATTTATTTGGAAGAACAAAAAGGTTTTTGGAATATTTTGGCGTAATATATAGTGTTAGGAAAAATTTACAAAAAGGAGTATGATAAAGTTGAAGAAGTTCACCGGAGTTTTGTTAGCATTTGTTTTTGTTTTAAGCATGTTCTTCCCATTTATAGGTGGAGATAGCGCTAGCGCTGCCGCTAGTCAAGGCTTTAAAGTATCTAGCCCAGAAGTAGTTAAAGAGACAGTATATGAAGACCTTGCAGTAGATAAGATAGGGGCAACGAGAAGCTTAAGCGCTAAAGAATCTCGTGAATTTCAAAAATTAGTAGAGAAAGAGTATTTTAAAAATCAGAAGAAAACTACCATATATACAAAAAAGGGACAGTTTAAATCAGATAATAAAGGAATGACAGCTAAAGCTAAAAAACCTGTTAATTTCTTGAGAGTAGAACACTTAACAGTAATTGACTCTACCAAAAAAACTATTACCGTTTCGAGTAAAATTGTAGCGATGACCGGACAAAAACCAAAGAACATATGGACGGGTGCAAAACTTTATCAGGGTAATGATCAGTATGGTAAATACACTCAAGTAACTAAATTTGATACAGAGTGGACAGGTGCAGAAATAAAAATCGGCAAAAAAACATCTAAGACTTACAATAATAAAACTACGAATTTTTACCAAACCCATTCAAGAACTACGGCGGCATGGAATGGTAGTGGGACACAAACCAGTAACGGAGTAACAGAAGAGGTATTAGTTAATAAAAAGACAGTTCCTTATCCTGAAATCACCAATTTAGACAATAATACATCTATGTGGATTCCTACAAAAGCTAATATAAAGGTAGTGCCACTAAAGGACAGAACAAAAAGAAAGAGTGGACTAAATAAAGATTATCAAAAGTGGTATATCAAACAATATGGAGATCCAAAATGGGATTGGACGCAGCTTCATGTACATCATGAAAAGCCATTAGAATATGGTGGAACGAATTCGATGTCCAACCTATTTGCTATACCTAAAGACTTTCATACAAAACAAGTTACTCCTTGGTGGAAAGCATATTAATTTAATTTGGAGGGATAAGTGAATTGAGCCATTTTGTACAAAACACACTATCTGGGTTTAAAGAATTATTGAATAACAACGACCAAATGAAAATAATATCATACGAAGGGGAAGTTAGAGAGATAACTTGTTCTTTTAATTCCGAAACTGGTACAGCTGAAATTGAAAAGTTTGAAAATGAAAATAGTATCAAACTTCCTGAAGACTACAAGGCGTTCTTAACACTCCATAATGGAGCAAGAATATATGAGTCAATCGGTGAGGACGGTGACAAACTAGGCGATGGTCTTGAGGTGTTTAGCTTAGACGAAATAAAAGAACATCAAGAAATTGACTATTTAAATGAAAACGGGATTCCGATTGCACATCTGTTGAATGATTGTTATCTAATATTAGATACAGAAAAACTAAAGGATGGGGATCCAAATTACCTTAATATTTTGGAGTTTACAGAGCTTTCATCTCTAAATCTTAATTTTGAAATCTTTTTAGACCGCTACATAATTTCACAAGGTGAAGCGTTTTGGAGCTGGCCTATTTACACAGCTGAAAACTACTATAGGACCAGGTAAATTAAAAGAGCGATTGCTAATTAAATGCAGTCGCTCTTTTTCATTTTATTTCGACTCGATTTCAAGTATCACTGTTTGTGTATGCTTAGTTTTGTTTGCTTCGTATATAAAAGAGTCTGCGGGATCTTTTAATCCTGACTCTTCTTTAGATGTCTTTCCTTTAGATACCTTTACATTCGATTGAGAAGAACAACCAATTAGCATTAAGCCAGCAAGTAAAATGACAGCATATTTTTTAATCATATTACAGCTCCTTATTCGTTTGTTAAAAGCATAGCATGGAAAGACATCACTTTTGTGTCACATTTTGAAAAAGAGGGGATAAATATTGAAATCCACTCTTACAACATAATGTTAATTTAGTTGAAAGACTGACATATAAAAAAAAACCAGAGATAAAATCCCTGGCTCAGCATACTAAGAACGGTCTTTTTTAATCATTTCAAAATCGGCAGCATATTTTAATAAGTCCTTTGGAAAAGATGAACCTGACGTGTAAATAGTGATTAGTTTCTTCGTATCCAACACGCCTTTTCTAATAGCAAAGCTGGTTGATACAAAGTCTTTTCCTAAGCCGTCTATCATAATACCATTAATAACATTTTCTTTGAAATCATTCAATTCAAGATTTTCGTCTAAAAACTCGGTTCCTTTTAATGGTGAAGATGGCTTTGATGGTGGTGAAAATTGATTTACATACATTACAATAAAAGAAAATGATTCAAGAAAAAGTAAATGTTTTTTTATGTCTCACTACAACAAGATTACTTGTCATTTTGAGACGCATTTTTTTGTGTACTATTAACCCTATAATTTATCTTATGTTAACTAATAAAATTGTAAACTACGAAAAGGGCAATCTAATGACTACCCTTCTGCAAGTTTTTTTAATCTTGAACTTTCGCATTTAATAAATATTTTATACCGTATCTTTTTCCAAATCAATGCAAATTTCCGAAGTTACACTCAATATAAAAAAGAGAAGACTAGAAAAATCTTCTCTTTTTTCATTTAATCCTTTTCAAAATAATTTATTCTTGTCTCTCCCAGCAGTTTCGCAGCCTTTTTAGCCTTCTCTTGTTCAGGATTTGTATAGAGGACAGCCGTTGTGATTGAAGTATGACCACAAGTTTGGTCATCAATAAATGGATGTCTCCTGACTGCTCCATTAAGTTCGTCCCATAGGTGTGCCTAAGTTTGTGTGGTGACATGGATTTATTGGACTTAAATGCCTTCGTGTATTTCTTTACTAGAGCCTCGATGGCGCGGTTGGAAAGAGGGATAGCACAATCATTCACCCTAGTCAAGAATACATAGGTCGTATAATCATTTGAGCCCCTATAACGTTCCCATCGCACAGCTAGGTAATCTTTTATGTCCTGCATAGACGGAGGAGAGACTGCAACTACATCTTTTTTTCCAACCTTACGTAAAACGTGTATTTGTTTTTCTTCTAAATACAAGTCTCTTAGCCTCAAGTTGAATAACTCGTTTACTCGAATGCCGCTTTCTAAAAAGAGGGATAAGATCGCAAAATCACGTTCCTTAAATAATCTAAATGGGGGAGTGTTAAGACCTATATCTGGTGAAAGGGAAATGGATGTACCAGTATCATGCAGTAGAGTTCGAAGGAAGCACTGAAATCTAAGTTTTTATTAATGTATAACTTTGGTAAAATTAGATTATAAAAATAACCAATGATCTTAGGGAGGAAGCAAATGAAGGTAAAAAAAATACATCATGTAGCTATAATTTGTTCCGATTATGAAAAGTCAAAAAACTTCTATGTAAACATTTTAGGCTGTGATATTAAGCAGGAAACATATCGGGCAGAAAGGAAGTCCTATAAATTAGATTTAATGGTGGGAGGGGAATATCAGCTTGAATTGTTCTCATTTCCTGATAGCCCCCATCGTCCAAGTTATCCAGAAGCAAGAGGGCTTAGACATCTTGCTTTTGAAGTGGAAGATATTCATCAAGCTATTGAAGATTTAGAAAAAGAAAACATTCCAGTCGAACCTATCCGTGTTGATGAGTTAACAGGAAAAAAGTTTACATTTTTTTGCGATCCGGATGAGTTGCCTCTTGAAATATATGAAAAGTAGCAATTACTAGTAGGGTTATGTATATTTCGATATAAGAAAAGACTTTCATCAAGGTGCCCTAAAACAAAATAGTACTCAAAACAAAAAAGGAATAGAACAAGTCATCCAGATTACTTGTTCCCCCTTTTAATCTCATGACAATACTTATAATAATTTGTGGTAATTGGCGATGTTAGTGGTAAAGATATATAATAAAAGTATGATGATAAAACTCATAATCCACGTATATTTGGAGGGAAGATTCTTGAAGAAAAAATCGGTCAATGCGATGGAGGTTGCGAAATTAGCTAATGTTTCCCAGTCAACAGTTTCGCGTGTGTTTACTCCAGGATCGAATGTGTCTGAAAAGACCAAGAGAAAAGTGAAGGAAGCCGCATCAACTTTAGGTTATCGGCCGAATGCTTTTGCCAGGGGATTGATTATGAACAAATCCAATATGATTGGACTAGCCATGAAAGATATCCAAAATCCGTTTTACCATGAAGTTTTAGGGAAATTTTCTAAGGGGCTTCGCGAAAAGGGATATCATGTATTGTTTGTTTATACCGAAAATGATGAGATTCAACAAGAGGAGATTGCCCAATTTCTTGAATACAATGTAGAAGGTGTTATTGTAACGGATGCCTTTTTGTCCTCCAATGTGGTTTCCCATCTCCATGAAAACAACATACCTGTTATTTTATTTAACCGATACAGTAAAGACATTCCTTGTCACTCCGTAAGCTGTGATAATTATACGGCTGGTATGCGGATTGGTGAATATCTGCTTGAACAAGGGTACAGCAAATTAGCCTTCATTACGGGTCGGAAAAATACATCGACCAGTCAAGATCGGCAAAGAGGATTTTGTGAGTTTTTAAAGTCAAAAGGGATTGATCCGGTCATTGAAGAAGGGGACTATACGTATGATGGGGCCTATGAAGCCGCATTAAAGTTATTGACACGAGAAAATCGGCCTGAGGTCATTTTCGGAGCAAATGATATAACCGCTTTAGGCGCAATAGACGCTGCAAAAACGTTGAATTTATCCATTCCCGAGGATATTGCCATTGTTGGATTTGATAACATTCAAATGGCTTCATGGCCGTCTTATTCGCTCACTACATGGGAACAGCCTGTCGATGAAATGATTGAATTAACCATCAATACTCTATTAATCGAAATGAACCAAAAGGGTTCCAATTCCAAACCAACTCTAGTATCAGGGAGATTGATCGAAAGAAATACAACAAAATCTTAAACTATTAAAAAAACTTGACAGATGAAAGCGATTTATTTATTCTATGTTTAGAAGATTTCATAAATTTTTAATTTTCCCCATTCAAATGCATACGTATGCATTTCTGGATGGGGCGATAGTTAACTGAAAAATGCATACGTATGCATTTTGAAAGTTTTAATCATAGGTTTTTAAAAACAAGGAGGATTTATATGGCAACTTATTTAAAGCAAGGTAAAGCACAGGAAGAAATTGCACAGAATGACGCACAAGTATCCGATACGGTACGTCAAACGATACAAAAAATTGAGCAAGAAGGCGACGCGGCAGTTAGGGAATTATCTGAAAAATTCGATAAGTGGTCACCAGAAAGCTTTCGATTAACTGATGAGCAAATTGGAGAAATCATTAGCCAGGTTCCTGATCAGACCATTGAAGACATAAAGTTTGCACAAAGTAATGTGAAGCGATTTGCGGAAGAGCAAAGGAAGTCCATGATTGATATCGAGGTAGAAACACTACCTGGTGTAATCCTTGGTCATAAAAATATTCCGGTCGATAGTGTTGGCTGCTATATTCCTGGTGGACGATATCCAATGGTAGCATCTGCCCATATGAGTGTATTAACGGCTAAAGTAGCTGGAGTCAAACGAGTAATTGCATGCACACCTCCTATAGGTGGGGAAATCCCAGCAGCAACTGTAGCTGCAATGCATATGGCGGGAGCCGATGAGATTTATATACTCGGTGGCATTCAAGCAATGGCTGCAATGGCTGTCGGAACTGATACGATAAAATCCGTTGATATGATCGTCGGGCCAGGTAATGCATTCGTTGCTGAAGCAAAACGACAACTATACGGACGCGTGGGAATCGATCTTTTCGCCGGCCCTACAGAAACACTAGTCGTAGCTGATGAAACGGCTGATGCAGAAATGATTGCTACGGATATTCTAGGGCAAGGGGAGCACGGTCCGACATCGCCTGGGGCATTGATTACCACTTCTCGTAAACTAGCAGAAGAAACTGTTGTTGAAATTGAGCGACAATTGGGAGTTCTTAAGACAGCAGACGTGGCCCGTGTTTCTTGGGAGGATTATGGCGTTATCATCCTGGTTGATACCATAGATGAAGCAGTACTTGAAGCAAACCGACTAGCATTTGAACATGTTGAAATTCTTACGGAAAATCCGGACTACTTCCTGGAAAATATGACTAATTACGGCTGCCTATTCCTGGGACCTGAAACAAACGTTGCATATGGGGATAAAGTCATTGGCACAAATCATACATTGCCAACAAAAGGTGCTGCACGATATACCGGTGGTTTATGGGTCGGTAAATTCTTGAAGACTGTTACCTATCAAAAAGTAGCGGAAGACGCCAGTGCCATGATTGGGGAATATGCTGCGCGCCTTTGCCAATTGGAGAATTTTGCTGGACATGCTGAACAAGCACTTCTTCGTGTACGTCGTTATGGAAAAGTACCGGTTAATAACAAGTAAAAGGATAGATAAATTAACAAGTGAAAGAGGATACATAAGCTTTTTATGCATCCTCTCTTTTCAAAAAAATGCATGCTCATTATTTTTGAATTTGACTTTGCTGAAAGTGCAGCTAATGGGGGAAGGCGCACGCAAGACACTTTAAAATTTTACAAAATTCGGAAAACGCTTACAAAACAAACAATTTTATTAACAAACAAGTAAAAGGAATGTCTGAGTGATTCAATTTACAACTAACGAAGCTTTGACAATCCATTTTTGTGATTTGAATAACCTACGGAAAAAGAAAGAAAATGCATCTAGGTTTTAAGCGATATAGGGGGGGAAATAATGGATTTAATCATCATAATACTTGCTTTAGGGCTATTAATGTTTATTGCTTACCGTGGTTTTTCTGTCATTCTTTTTGCACCACTTTGTGCGTTACTTGCTGTCATTCTAACAGAGCCCAGCTATGTTTTGCCGTTCTTCTCTAATATTTTTATGGAGAAGATGGTTGGATTTATCAAAAACTACTTTCCTGTCTTTTTGTTAGGAGCCGTTTTTGGAAAGTTAGTCGAAATGTCGGGAATTGCTGAGTCTATCGCCAAGACGATTGTGAAACTAGTCGGCAAAAAAAGAGCAATTTTAGCAGTTGTCCTAATGTGTGCCATATTAACTTACAGTGGAGTGAGTCTATTCGTCGTTGCATTTGCAGTTTATCCATTTGCTGCTAATCTTTTCCGAGAAGCCAATATTCCTAAACGGCTTATTCCAGGGACGGTTGCTTTAGGAGCATTATCTTTTACAATGGATGCGCTGCCGGGAACACCGCAAATCCAAAATGTAATTCCTACTTCTTATTTTAAGACAGATATATATGCAGCACCGATATTAGGAATTATTGGTTCGATTTTCGTTTTGTCTATGGGTATGATTTACTTGGAAAGACGTCGTAAAAAAGCTCAAGAGGCGGGTGAAGGTTATTTAGGATTTAATGGAGATGGAGGAGAAACGGCAGTTGCTGCAGAAACAGTCAATCCATTACCAGTTCCTTTAGCTGTTAATACAACTCCAGTACGACAAATATTTGCATTTATACCGCTAGTTTTAGTGGGTGTGGCGAATAAATTTTTTACTATGTCTATTCCGAAATGGTATCCAGAGGGATTTGACTTTTCAAAGATAGGATTAGATTTGTTTGGGAAAGTAGATCTTGCGACAGTAACAGGTATTTGGTCTGTCGAACTAGCTCTAATTTTAGGTATTATTGCAACAGTTGCTTACGATTGGGGCCGTGTTACAACAGGGTTTCAACAGGGCATTAATGCCAGTATTGGTGGAGCGTTACTAGCAGCTATGAATACTGCTTCTGAATATGGATTTGGTGGAGTCATCGCTTCATTACCTGGATTCGCAACTGTACGTGATGGTATTTCACACACTTTTACGAATCCACTTGTAAATGGGGCCGTTACAACAAACGTGTTATCTGGAATTACTGGTTCTTCGTCTGGTGGAATGGGAATTGCGCTTAGTGCGATGGGAGATAAGTATATACAAGCTATTAATCAATATAATATTCCTCCTGAAGTAATGCACCGTGTCATAGCGATGGCATCAGGCGGGATGGATTCGTTACCTCATAACGGCGCTGTTATTACCTTACTTGCGGTTACAGGCTTAACACACAAACAATCATATGGAGACATCTTTGTGATTACAATTTTTAAGACACTAGCAGCATTTGTAATTATTCTAGTCTACAGCTTAACTGGATTAGTTTAATAATAAAAAGGAATTAGAAGATCATGATAAATTGTACTTAAAGTAACGATACTTTACTTCAATACCAGGAGCTGATTAGCAGCTCTTTTTTGTATGAAAACAAATAGGCACTCCATATTCTAATTTTTGAAGTACGTAAATGTATTATGTTATTTTATCTGGTTACGCAGTTTGTTTTTCAGATGGGGCGATGGTATAGCCTTTCTTTTTTAGATATTCGATCATTTGTTGATTGATCTTACCGTCTTCATCATAAACATGTTTCTGCCAACGATTTTGAAACAAGTCCAACGGTGCACCTTCCAGCACCTTTCATTTATTGTGCTGATTCATGTCCTTTACCGTTTCAATTGCCCTTAGCAATATGGACCCCAAATATTGCAGATGAAAACTCTAAAGATTCCGGCGGGGAATAGTGGGAAATCATTATTATAGTCATTTAATATTTTCTTGAATAAGCCTATTCAAGAACAAATCTCGAATAGGCTTATTTTTACAAAAAACGCCTTGCTTATGGTATAGATCACCGTAATGCATTTAAATGGTGTTTTTATTTTTGTCTTTATCAAACTACCAATTGAACAATTTTTGTTTGATCCCCTTTTGTTTATTTTTCGGAGGTGTTAGCTCTTTTGGAATTAGGGATGTATAAGTTTCCCCATCGAGTCTTTCAGCTAATTCTTTTTTAGCATTATCAAGTAATTCTGGGTTTTCAAGAGCCGAAATAGCGGTACATGCCATTGCTTTTCCAGCTAATAACATGGCATCATGTGCGTAGCTTTCTTTACCTTGCGCCACAGCCTGCCAAGTATGAAATAAAAAGTTGAAAAAAGAAAAAGCATACCTGATGGTATGCAACCTAGACAACAGAAGTACTTGAATAACATAGTGGAGCAAGATTAAGCTTTATAAAGAAGCGAGTCCGGTTCATGCTAGGATTAAAAACGTTTCATCTGTGCGTGGAGGTGATGCATATGCTGAAAAAAGGACAACTTCTACAAAGGGTAAAGTCTGTTCTAGGCAGGATTGAATTCATACATAAATTATTTGGAATAGCCTCATGATTCATAGATTTATTAGCACCAGAATCCAATATCTTTACAGAATATTTATGTGCATATAATAATTTGTAAAATAAAAAAAACTGCTGAGGTAGATCGACGTTATAAATTCAGTATTTTTTATTCTGTTTTTTTTCTCATTATAGATTGATTAAATTTTCTCAACAGATCTCCAAACTTTTCGCAATCCTCATCCGACCATCCGTTCAGCAATTTTGTTACCCGATCCAATCGTCCTTGTTTATATTCAACTAACATCTTTGTTCCAAAATCAGTTATTTGGTAGAAGTAGGCTCTCCCATCCATAGCGTCTGGAACTTTGACCACATATCCTTTTTTCTCAAGAGCTGCAGCTTGTCTGCTTACGGTGGAAATATCCAATTGGAATTCATCTGCCAAAGCTTTTACTCCAGAAGAACCTTGAAGGTATAGTTGATGCAACAAAAGATAGGCAGAACGATCTAGAATAGCATTTCTTTTATCAGCTGTAATAGATGTGAGACGGCGAGTTAAAACCGCCATTTCAAGCTCTATAGTTTCCAGTGGATTTTCTTTCATTTCTTTTAACACCTCACAATTGCCATTATAAACACTATTCTATCCTACCGTAAGCGTTTGTCAATTTACCACAATTAAGAAAAAAACATTGGAGTATTTTGGATTTTTGTTGTATTATACAATCAAATAGTTGCATGGTACAATTAAATGGTTGTTAAAAAAATAAATATAAAAGGGAGCTAATTATGAATAATATAAATAAATAATTAATTAATGATTTCAATAAATTGAATCCTAGCTAACTGTTTTTTCCTGTCTTCAATTTTTAACACGATAGATGGATGCATGCATACTCATGAAATCATGAACAGACAAGGGTACGCTTAGCCATCTGGAAATTTATTGAGAATCAAACTACTAATTGATAGTAACGGGGTATTTTTAGTGATTAAGGATCACTACAGATTGCAATTTTTTATTAGAAAATATTCCTGTTTCGAATCAGTCAAACAAAATATTTAGTAGGAGAGGAAAGTATATGAAATCCGTAACTCAAAAGGGTTCATCTGTTATAAGTAACGCAAAACCAACTATTCAAGAAGAGGGAAGTCTTCTTAAACAGCCCAAGGCAGTATGGGCAGTCTTTTTTGCTTGTATTATTGCATTCATGGGGCTGGGGCTTGTTGACCCAATCTTGCCAGCAATTGCCGAACAATTAAACGCCTCGCATAGTGAAGTAACTTTACTTTTCACCAGCTATAATGCTGTTATGGCCGTTGCAATGCTGATTACCGGTACTGTTTCTTCAAGAATTGGCATTAAATGGACACTGCTTACTGGTATCGTAATCATTGCATTATTTTCTGCATTAGGAGGGTTTTCGAGTGATATCTGGACACTCGTTGGACTACGAGGCGGGTGGGGCCTTGGTAACGCACTTTTTGTTGCTACGTCTTTAACAGCGATTGTGTCACTTTCAAATAGCGGAACGGCGAAAGCCATCATTCTGTATGAAGCAGCAATCGGACTTGGAATCTCGGTCGGTCCCTTGATTGGCGGCTGGTTAGGCGCTATGTCATGGAGAGGTCCATTTCTCGGAGTCGCCACATTGATGGTCATAGCTTTTATTGGTCTTTTTATATTAATGCCATCGTCAAAAACGCCAATAAATACTGTAAAATCCAAAACATCATTAATGGATCCATTTCGGGCCTTGAAGCACCGCTCTCTCTTAGTTTTTGGAATTGCAGCTGCTCTGTATAATTTTGGGTTCTTCACTTTGTTGGCTTATGCACCTTTCGTCATGGGTCTAGATGAGCATGGATTGGGCTTTGTATTCTTGGGCTGGGGTATACTACTGGCCATCACCTCTGTTTTCATGGCTCCAAAGCTTCAGCAATGGTTTGGAACAATTAGATCTATGAGTATAATGTTGATCTTGTTTGCTATCGTATTGATTGCAATGGGCATCTGGACGTCAACCCAATGGGTAGTTATCGCTGCTGTAATTTTCTCTGGTGCATTATTGGGGAATAATAATACATTAATTACGACAGCTGTTATGAATGCAGCACCTGTTGAACGTTCAACTGCCTCTGCTGCATACAGCTTCTTGCGTTTTATCGGAGGAGCTATTGCACCATTTACAGCAGGGAAACTATCGGAAATTTACAACCCAAGTGTACCATTCATTGTGGGTGCATTTTTTGTATTTATTTCGGTACTGTTTATTGGGTTCAATTATAAGCATGTAAAGCATGTTGATACTGTTGAAACAACGCATTGATCAAATAGAGGACCAACTTCTGTTTTAGTGTAAAAAACGCCTATATTTGCCACCGGTATTTCTCCTATAGTCGTTTCACTTGTTTTAAATCCAACTTCTGTAGATAACCGTCATCACCTATTAAGTTTTTTATCAGATTCTATTTTGATCTTGCGTTTTTGTAATTCTTGAACTCCTCTAAAGATAGATCAACTGCATTAGTTAAGAGAAAGAAGGGGAATATTTGTAATATGGATATTTTATGGAGTTTGAATTCTGATTTTCCTAAATTAGCGTTTATGATAGGTGCCAATTATTATTTGTATTGATAAGAGAAATTTTTCCGGGTATATATTCCATACTCAAGATTAAAACTAGTTAAACACCGTTTGGATTATTCTAACGGTGTTTTTGCTTTGTTTGAAAGCTATTTGCATACGCGAACATGTCGCGGATGTTGCAGATTCAATACCTAATACAATATTGGCTAATGTTTCCCAACAATTGCAATGCATTCGCCAGGAGCCACTGAAAATGTGATATGTTTAAATATAGGATGCGAAGTCTTTTTAAATTTAAACCATGTTCGTTGTGTATATGTTTTATTAATTGCTACGACGTCCAATATATTATCACTTTCCCCTTATAATCTTGCTTCGAGTAGTTGTTTCGTATGTGGGTGTTTAGGAGAATCAAAGCAAGTATAAACATCGGAATATTCAATGATATCGCCAAAATAAATTACTGCAACATCATCTGCTAATGCTGCAATCACTCCAAGATCATGTGTAATTAAAAGCATTGTTAGTTGTTCTTGGTTTTGTAGTGTCCGTAACAATGCTAAAATATTATACTGATATGCTCCTGCTCAGCAATGCCTTCGGCTATCAGCAACTCCAAAAATAATTTATAATCAGGAACGTAATCCAGAGGGTCGAAGGGGACCGGGTATCCAATTTTACATTGGTACAGTGCAAGTACCCATGATTGTACTAATGATGATTCAATGGGGGATGAGTTTATAATGGACTAACCTTAACAAAAACATATTCTTAGTACTGATTTCACTTCTTTTATTGCAAACTTTACAATTTGAGGAAGCATTAATGGACAGACAACTATGTCTTTTTCCTATATTTGAAGGATGGAACAGAAGAGTTATTTTTACTGAAACAGAAAATTGTATCTTAAGGGTTAAAGGACACTCTGATTTAAATGAGTGTTTTTTTGTACAGGAATCCACTGAATTATCTAAAATTACAATTGACCATAATGGGACAGCTGATTTTGAATTGATATGTATACGAAATTATGTTTTTTTTATAAAACATAATGAGAGTTGGAAATATATATTTCTAATGGACAATTTTCAATTGTGTTCTCAAAGTTGGGAATTAAGTAAAAAAAAGACTTAGGGAGGTAAGTAATATGTTTAAGAAAAAATGGTTCGTTCTGCTTTGTTTGGTGTTTATAGTATCTGGATGCAGTTCAAGTGACGAAACTACTACATCTCCGACAAATGCTTTCAAATAATCTCAATGAAAAAGGTCGTAATTTAATATACTCCTTTTTTCATTGAGATTATATAAAAAAATTCATTTTTTGTTATTAATAGGTTTTTGTATTACCTAATCTATGTTCGTTTATATTATTAGGCAGCAAGGCTCATTATCTTGTGAATTTTAAAGGAAGACTTTTCACTCCAAAAACGAACGGACTTGGAATCGCCTCCAGCTGAGTCCCTTTTACACCTTCCAATTTTGCAAATGTACTTAATAGTGTCACGAGAGCTACTTCTGCTTCTAGACGTGCAAGCGGGGCACCTAAACAAAAATGAATACCAAACCCGAAACTCAAATGATGATTTAATTTTCTTTCTAACGTAAACCGATTAGGTTCTGTAAACTTTTGTTCATCCCGGTTTGCCGAAGCGACCCAGCAAATTACTTGTTCCCCCTTTTGGATTGTTGTGCCCCCAACTTTGACATGTTCCTTTGTAACACGGCCAATTGCCTGTATTGGAGGATAAAAGCGTAGTGTTTCTTCTACCAATTTTGGTATTAAAGGCAAATTTGTCCTAGCTTGTTCTTGAATGTTTTCATCTTCTGTCATATAGCGTACGGCATTTGTAATTAAATTAGTTGTTGTTTCATTGCCCGCAACTAATAATAAAATACAGAAAGATAGTACCTCGTCTTCTGTTAATTTTTCCCCATCAATTTTTGCCGCTAATAATAGCGAAATTAAATCTTCTTCAGGATTAATTTTTCTCTCTAAAATTATTTTTTTGAAATATTCTTTAAGAAACCCACTTCCTTCCTTACGTTTTTGTTCCATTATTTGGAAGGCTTCATTTGAACCATCTTTGGCCCCTTCCACGAGAACATCAGAATAGGTTTTAAAAAGATCCCGATCCTTAGCAGGGACCCCCAATAATTCGGCAATTATAATGACAGGCAACGGACCAGCAAGATTATGAACGAGATCCATAGTCCCCTTCTCATTAACTTGATCGAGAAGGTAAAGTGTCACCTCTTCGATTTTATTTTTTAAATCCTTCACTGCTTTAGGAGTGAATGCCTTGTTCACTAAGTTTCTCATTTTCGTGTGTCTAGGAGGGTCCATTGTCAAAATGCTTCCTTGAAGAGTTCCAGCGCCTCGTTCCGATGAAAACAGTTTTGGATTTTTTAGAATATAATGAACGTCTTCATATCGAAACACATCCCAGCAGCTTCGAGCCTCGTCGTACCTTACAGGAGTTTTTTGTCGTAAACTATTAAAGATTGGAAAAGGAAATAATTGATCTGCGTTCGAATCAATTTCGCTCATGGGAATGAGATTAGCATACTGCTCCACTGCGCTTGTTGATTTACGTTCTTGTGTCATGGTTTCATCTCTCCTTTTATTGTGCCTAATATTCATACTGAAAATAGTCATGAACCGGTTCATTAACTAAGATAACAAACTCGTAATTTGGTTTCAATTGACATAAATTGAGATATTTTTCAATAAGAAGAAAGTAATAACTCGGAAAATTTGATTCACCACCTATTGAAAACTCTTTTGAGTTTCATAGCTTCTCGTTTAAGGTCATGCCTGTACCCCAAGTCATGACAGCAGTGTAATACTTAGCTTTTTATATTTATATCTCAAAAAACTCTCAAGCTATCCACAAAATTCCTGCATAAAAATTCTATATTGATAATAAAGAAAAGTTGGGATGAAAGTTGGATACGTATGATATCAGAATAGTGATTCATTACTATACAAGTATGGTGTTTTGAAGGTACCGATAGCAGGATGGGACAATCCTATATCTGCTTTATATCCGTAGATTTTAATAGGGACGGGATATATGGGCTCGAAGCATATCAGAGGATAGCCGGAAGGTACAATGCCGATTCACTCGGAGTTGTACAGACCGTTTTGAAATGGAACGGCAAGCGTTCGGTCCTGACCGTCAGAATGTGGCTATCTTTGGAAGGGATATAGCATTTAGGAAAGGAATGTTCATGAAGAAGGTAACGGGCAAAACCTTTGCGCAAAAGACACCGAAAGTATGAAAGGTATTAAGGGGAATTATATTAATAAAATGTAATCTAAAATATAGCGGAAAAATGGATAGGGGGCTTAGTGGATTAGGTCTTCCAATATTGATTTATCACATATTTCATCCATAAATTGTAACGAGAAATCATCTAACAAACCATTATACCTATATTCAGCCTTATCCACTATTATTTTTAGTTTGCCGCTGAAGTTTTTACGAGAAGCAATAGGTGGGTTTCTGCAAAGGGTGTGTCAATCTTGCGATGCTGGCTACATGTAAGGGAAGTTTCATAACTATCGGGCAGAAAGGAAGTCCTATAAATTAGATTTATTGGTGGGAGGGGAATATCAGCTGGAATTGTTTTCATTTCCGGATAGCCCACACCGTCCAAGTTATCCAGAAGCAAGAGGGCTTAGACATCTTGCTTTTGAAGTGGAAGATATTCATCGAGCTATTGAAAATTTAGAAAAAGATAACATTCCAGTCGAACCTATCCGTGTTGATGAGTTAACAGGAAAAAGGTTTACTTTTTTTTGTGATCCGGATGATTTGCCTCTTGAAATGTATGAAAAGTAATAATTACAGTAGGGTTATGTATATTTTGATATAAGAAATCGAGGTACCTTAAAACAAAATAGTATTCAAAACAAAAATGGAAATCATTTTGTGATTTCCATTCAAACTGTAGACAAACTCGATAATAATGGAGTTTGTTTACAGTTTTTTTAGGTTTTTAAAATATGACCGTAGATTACCTGGACGCGCATTTTCCGCAGGAGTCTCGCACACCAGTTCCAATCAACTATGTCATAAAATCCGAATTATATATTAAGTCTTTATCAACCTAGTGTATTAAAATTCCCATGACATAAAGATAGGATTTAACATCTTATGCTGAAAACGATTCCAAATAATTAGGTCGGATGGGGGAGATCCGGTCAATACTTTCATGTAAACGCTGGATGCAGCCTGTTACTGTTAAAAATGTTGGGATCACTTTGATCAAACGCCACGCCATCAACCTACAGCATAAAATCAATTTCTTCTTATATTTCGATTCCTTTCCCTTCAAGGATAGTATAAAAGGCATTACCCTTATTGACTATATGCCGGCCATCAGTTGTTGTTCTCTAGCATCCATTCGTGTAACAGGAATGCAAAGCTCCTTTAAAAGTAAGGATGTGTCAAGGCATAAAAATTCCTTCTTGTAACCTGGCCGCCGACAATGAAACACCATCAGTTCCAAACAGTCATGAGTCCAGGAGTGTTTTTCTGCCATATTGTAAGTGTTCTTCCATATGACGAACTGCTTCTTCCGTGTTGTTTTTTTCCAGTGCCTCTACAACTAGTACGTGTTCATCATATGTTTGCTTGAGGCGATCTAATTTTTTTTTCAACACTTCTTTTCCGAAAAATTCCAGCTTGTCTCTAATGCTTTTAAACATCTCAAACATTTGTTCATTTTTATTAAACTCCATTATTTTAAGGTGGAACATCATATCGCATTCAAGTGCTAAATGGGAATCTTCATTTTTTATATACTCGTATTGCTGGTTTAATATGTCATAAAGTTCTTCAAGTTGCCATTTTTCAATACTATGTGAAAGCTTCCGTAACGCAAAGGTTTCCAGTGCAATTCTTATTTCATATACTTCATTGACCTGCTTTACAGAAATATCGCGTATATAGATACCTTGTTTTGGGTGAATACGGACAAAGCCATCATGTTCTAATCGCTGAAGGGCTGACCGAATGGGGGTCCTGCTCATTTCTAACTGTTCGCTAAGTTCCCCCTCAGAAATAAATTTTCCTGGAGACAACTTTCCATTCATAAGTAGTTTCTTTATCATTTCATAAGCTTTATCTTTTAAAAATTGTCGTTTAGGTATGCTCATTTTATCTATCCTTTTTTTAAAAAGTATTAATAGTATGTAAAAACAAATCAAAAATAGAATCTCATTAACTTCTTACTCTATTCTATCATAAGTATCGCTCATTTAAATTCAGAATACATTGACTAATTATTTTATCTGTTGTATACATATGATATACAACAAGAATACAACGAGTCACAAGAGTGTGGCAAGAAGCGATACCGCTTACAAAGAAAGAAAGGATGAATGCAATGATAACGGTAAATTCTAAAACTCCAAGGCCTAAACTTGAAGAAGTAAAGCAATTGGGCACTATTTCACCAAGTGACTATGGGCATCATTTGAATTTCCAATTAATCAGTACTAAGAAAATCAAGCCTTTATTCCCGATTGAAAACACATTTGCTGGTCCGGCAGTGACGGTCCGAATCCCACCAAATGACGGTCTATTAGTTTATAAGGCACTGGATTTAGTGCAGCCTGGTGATGTAGTTGTGATTGATATGAACGAAGAAGAGCGTTTTGCATGTTGGGGAGAAATTACGACAAGAGTTGCGCTGGAAAAAGGAGCCATTGCTGCAATTATTAACGGGCCTGTTACCGACACTAAAATAATTAATGATTTGCAATTCACCGTGTTTTCTTACGCGATTTCACCTTTAACTACCAAAGTCTATAGTATTGGTGGCGACGTAAATGTACCTGTATCCATTTCAGGATGCATCATTAACCCTGGGGATATTATTGTTGGAAGTAATGATGGCCTGTTAGTTGTTCCACAACAAGAAACATTAAGTTTTATTGAGATTGGCAAAAAGGAAGAAGAAGAAGATGAAAAACGACGTCAAGAGTTGCAAGAGTTAGGTGTTGAAAGATACCTTCGTCGGTTCGATCCTCTTTGGGAAAAGATGTTAAATAATAATCAGAATTAAGCGATTTACTAAAAATACTTATTTCTCACCTAGGCTCCCAACATAATCCTGTTTTATACTTTTTCAGTTATCAATTCTTATAAAGGAAGTGGATAAAAAGATGAAACAAGTGAAAATCGAAAAGCAGGTAGAATTAGTCGCTGAATCTCAAGGGAAGGAAAGAAAAATTGGATTACGTTGGGGAATGGGATTGATCTTTTTTATTATAGGTTTGATAGCGTACATGGACCGAGCCAACCTTTCTGTGGTCGCTAAACCGATGATGGATGCTTTAAATATGAACAAAGTTGAATTTGGGCTTTTGTCTTCCCTCTTTTACGCAGGATATTGTATTGCTCAAATTCCAGGGGGTATGCTGGCAGAAAGGTTCGGGTCAAGGAAAATCATTATAATAGCGATTACCTGGTGGTCTGCATTTACAGCACTTACAGCGGCCTCCACTTCTTACGTTGTATTATGCATTGTAAGGTTTTTATTTGGTGTTGGAGAGGGTCCGATGTATCCAGCCAACGCTGTCTTCAATTCATACTGGTTCCAAAAACATGAAAAGGGACGAGCGGCAAGTGCATTATTAGCTGGTTCTTTCTTCGGACCTGTTATAGCACCAGGAGTTTCAGTAGCTATCATGCTGCTTTTTGGATGGCAAGGCGTTTTCTATAGTTTCGCTATTCTCGGCATTGGTATTGGCTTAATTTGGTATATTGTTGGTCGTGATAAACCAGAAAATCATCCTTGGATTTCTGAAAAAGAAAAAGTTCTTATATGTGAAAATCGAAGCATCACCGGAACAGAAAAAAAGACCGCCCCGTGGAAGATGTATCTTAGAAACATCCGATTTTGGGCGGTTGGGATACAATACTTTGTCGTCATCTATATGAACACCTTCTTTTTAACATGGTTACCTACTTATCTAATGGAAGCACGAAATTTCTCTTTAAAAGAAATGGGGGTTGCTGCAAGTTTCCCTTGGCTGGCTATTTGTTTCACTGTTCTAGCTGGAGGCGCCGTATCGGATAACATCTTACAGAGAACAAACTCACGAATGAAGGCTCGAGGTAGTCTAGCATTGATCGGATTCATTTTTTTCATTATCGGTTTGTATTTCGCTGCCTACTCCACAAGTCCTTGGATGAACGTTGTCTGGTTGACACTAGCACTTGGTGCTCTTGGGCTGCCAATCGTTACTTCATGGGCAACCGCAAACGATTTAGGTCAAGAATTCGCAGGATCTGTCAGTGGTTGGATGAACCTTTGGGGAAGCATTGGAGGAATAACGTCCCCGATTATCTGCGGATGGTTTGCGCAGGAAATGGGTTGGAATACAACCCTTTTAATCAACATCATCCCTATAGGACTTGCAATTTTCTTATGGTTTCTCATCAAACCCGATCGTCCATTAATTCCTGCTGAAAATTAGAAACATTATGTAAGGTCAAAATTCTTAATAAAGGTGATAGGACAAATGGAAAATTCGATAAATAAAAGCGTCTCAACCATCAAGATTCCCGGCATACGGACATTTTCCAATATGGTGATCCATTATTCCGATGCGATCAACCTTACCCTAGGTCAGCCAGATTTCACAACACCTGAACATATTAAAGAAGCTGCAATAACAGCGATTAGACAAGACCATACAGCCTATACACATAACGCCGGCCTATTGAGCCTACGGAAGGCTGCCGCAGATTATGTATTCCAAAAGTACAATCTCACCTACAATCCTGAGGATGAAATCATTGTAACAAACGGTGCAACTGAAGCCATTGACAGTGCGTTCCGGACCATTTTACAAGCAGGGGATGAAGTCATTCTTCCCTCTCCAATTTATCCTGGATACGAACCGTTAATTACATTATGCGGAGCAGTTCCGGTTTACGTTGATACGTCAAAAAATTCTTTCAAAATGAATGCTGAAATGATTAAGAATAAACTAACGGAACGAACACGCTGCATTGTTCTTTGCTCACCTTCAAATCCTACCGGAAGTATGTTAAGTGAAGAAGATATCCTTGAAATTGCTAATGTACTTAGAAATACAAACATCTTTGTTGTATCAGACGAAATCTATAGTGAACTGTCTTATGATAAAAAGCATTGTTCAATTGCCTCTGTTCCAGGTATGAGGGAGAAAACCATCGTCATTAACGGACTTGCAAAATCTCATTCTATGACAGGTTGGAGAATTGGTTTTACTTTTTCGCCTTCCTATTTATCTAGCCAAATGTTAAAAGTCCATCTTTATAATTCAGTATGTGCCAGCACAATTAGCCAATATGCCGCAATCGAAGCTTTAACCCAAGGGAAGGATGATCCGAGCCAGATGGTTGAAGAGTATCGAAAACGAAGAGAGTACATCTGCACACGGCTTACCGACATGGGTTTAGATGTGGTCAAACCAGATGGTGCCTTTTACGTTTTCCCTTCTATAAAAAGTACAAAGATGAAATCGTTTGATTTTGCGCTGAAGCTGCTCCAAGAGACAAGTGTTGCAGTTGTTCCTGGCGATGCGTTTTCAGAGTTTGGAGAAGGGTACGTAAGGATATCTTATGCGGCTTCTATTGAAACGCTTGAAGAAGGATTAGACCGAATGGAGCAATTTGTCCATTCAATAAAGCGTAATTTGTTAGCAACTAATAAATAAAAAATTTTTTAAGGAGATAACAATCATGTACAACAAAATTTACAACATGACAATGCCTGAAAAAGTAGAAACACTTACACGTGCTCTTGTAAGTATTAACAGCATTAATGGAACAATTGGCGAGGTGGAAGTAGCCAACTTTGTAAAAGAAACTCTTCTAGGCTTTCCGTATTTTCAACAAAACCCATCTCAAGTATGGGAACAGCCGGTTCCAAACGATCTACTGGGCCGGAAAAATATATTTGCTTTAGTCAAAGGGAAAACAGAGACAAAAGATACAATTATTTACCATTCGCATTTGGATACAGTTGGTATTGAAGATTATAGCAACATGAAAAAAGATGCGATGAATCCGGATGCGTTAGAGGATTTTTTCAAAATGTATGAATTTGACAAAGATGTACAAAAAGATGCTCAATCAGGAGAGTGGCTGTTTGGAAGAGGGTCCGTTGACATGCAAAGCGGAATCGCAATACATATTGCCAATGTTCTCCACTTTTCCGAACATCCCGAAGAATTAACGGGTAATATTCTGTTAATGGTGAACCCTGATGAAGAGAGCCAGCATAAGGGAGTGATATCTGCCATTGCTGAGTTGAATAGATTGAAAGAGGAGCAAGGATTGTCTTATACGGTAGCTATTAATGATGACTTTATTACTCCCTTATATGATAATGACCCTCACCGCTATATTTATACGGGAGCAGCAGGAAAGCTTCTGCCGAGTTTCTATATTTATGGTCGCGAGGCCCACGTAGGTGACACGTTATCCGGTATTGATCCAAACTTTATTGCGGCTGAGATAACGCGCCGTGTGCATAATAACCTGGATCTAGCCGAAAATATTGATGGTGAATTGGTTCTTCCGCCTTCTTGTTTGTATCAACGCGATACAAAAGAATTTTACAATGTTCAAACCGCTACTAGTACCTACCTATATTTTAACTACTTTGTTTATAAAGCGACGACGAAAGAAGTCATGGATAAATTAACTGCTGTTGCAATTGAGGCCTGCAGGGAAACAGAACATGTTCTATTCGAGCATTACAACGATTTTCTCATGCGCACAGGGTTGCCACCGAAAACACTATCCTGGAATATTGAAGTAACGAGTTTAGCCGATTATGTGGATGAGTTGGAAAAGATGGGTATCAATACATCGGACAGAATGAAGACAGTGTTTAATGAGAATGAAAATTTAGAGCCAAGAATGCTTTGCTTCAAAATTGTCGAAGCCTTACAAGAACTTGATCCGAATAAAAAGCCTCGGGTCATCATGTTTTTTGCGCCACCTTATCTTCCACACAACTATTTAAATCAAGATAATGAGAGGGACGCTAATCTGGAAAATGCGTTAAAAGAAGTATTAGCTGAAGTAGCAAAAGAAACCGACGAAAAGTTTGCACTGAAAAAGTTCTTCCCCTATTTGGCAGATGGCAGCTTTTTATCATTGCACGAAACTGACGAGGACATCCTGGCGTTATTAAATAATTTCCCAGAATGGGAGTCCATTTATCCTTTGCCTATAAAGGATATTAGAAATCTTAATATTCCGTCTATTAATATCGGGGTATATGGAAAAGACGCTCATAAATGGACAGAACGGGTTTATAAACCTTATACTTTTGGCATTTTACCCGGACTTTTGAGAAATGTAACTCTTAAGTTATTAAAAAAAAATGAGGGAATTTTAAGTAAATAGATCCGGAAATGTAATGGCTTCAGAAGATAGGAAGGAGAGAGTAGCTTTTATTCCTTCCTATCTTCCCTAAAAATTTAATGTTTATTAAGCTTTTAATTGCTATCGAATTATTTAGGAGATGCTAAATAGTTTATGTAGTTTTTTGCAACAGGTAATGAATATGAATAAAAGTAGATATAAACTACTTTCCAAGAAATGTGCACGTAATAATTATCGTAATATTAAAAAAATATGTTTTATTTAATGATATAAGAAAGAGTGGTAAAAAATGGGAATGGTACCTAAGGAAAACGATGAATTAAAGCGCACGATGAAAAGCAGACATTTGTTCATGATTGCACTTGGTGGTGTCATTGGAACTGGATTATTTCTCGGTTCAGGATTTACAATTAGTCAGGCAGGACCCGGAGGAGCTGTTCTTGCTTATTTACTTGGTGGGTTTCTTATGTATCTTGTTATGCTTTGTCTTGGTGAATTAACAGTAGCTATGCCAAGTTCGGGCTCTTTTCAAGCATATGCTACGAAATTTATTAGTCCTTCAACCGGATTTACGATTGGCTGGCTTTACTGGTTAAGTTGGGCAAATACGATTGGATTAGAATTTACATCTGCAGGTATTCTTATGCAGCGTTGGTTTCCGGAAGTTCCGGTTTGGATTTGGTGTATGGTATTCGGAATTATCGTATTCTCAATCAATGCATTGTCCACTAGAAGCTTTGCAGAAACAGAATTTTGGTTTTCTAGCATTAAGGTGACTGCTATTGTTCTCTTTATAATCCTAGGTGGTGCAGCTATGTTTGGTTTCCTTAACTTAAAAGGTGATGAATCTGCCCCATTTTTTTCGAATTTCACAGGTGACGGTGGCCTTTTTCCAAATGGGATTCTCGCCATATTTTTAACAATGGTTACTGTGAACTATTCTTTCCAGGGAACTGAGCTCATTGGTATCGCTGCTGGAGAAAGTGAAAATCCAGACAAGACACTTCCTCGCTCCATTCGAAATATCATTTGGCGTACCATGTTTTTCTTTGTTTTGGCGATGGTTGTACTTGTTGCACTAATACCGTGGAAAACTGCCGGGTTGGTTGAAAGTCCGTTTGTTTCCGTATTTGACATGATTGGAATTCCATATGCTTCAGATATTATGAATTTTGTTATCCTTACCGCTGTTCTATCTGTAGCTAATTCAGGATTGTATGCAGCATCAAGAATGCTCTGGTCACTTTCTAAAACTGAAATGGCCCCATCTTTGGTAGGTAAATTATCTTCAAAAGGTATTCCGTTGAATGCGCTGATTATCACGATATCCATATCGGCCCTCTCACTTCTTACTAGTGTCGTGGCTGCAGAAACTGTATATGTATGGCTTATTTCTATCTCTGGTGTGATTACAATTGTCGTATGGATGTCTATTTGTGCATCACAGTTCTTTTTTCGAAAACGGTTTATAGCAGAAGGTGGTAATGTAAAAGATTTGAAATTTAGAACACCCCTTTATCCACTCGTTCCGATCTTGGGATTCGTATCATACGGAATTGTGTTAATTAGCCTTATTTTTATCCCTAATCAAAGACTAGGGCTATACTGTGGTATACCTTTCATGGTAGCCTGTTATATTTATTATCACGTAATAATAAAGAAGAGAAATAAGCAAAAAAGTGGCGAAGACAATGAACTTGGAAAAGCACAATGATTTCAATGTAGAATATTCCCCACATTACATGGATAAGTTTTCATGAACTAACTTCGTTGTAATAGAGATTCACAAGATTATCAAGACCTAAATTAGATTTTGAAAAAATCCCTCTTGTTTTATTGGATAATTTCGAATTCAAGGTTATTGCTAATCTTTTCAGCCGTTTCTAAGACGCAGGGGAGGTATTCATTGATTACTTTATTAATGTCTACTCTTCCGGAATGTGTTGGGCAATTCAAGGCAGCAACAATTTCTCCTCGTAAAATAAATGAAAATGGGATAGCCTCCTTTAAAAGAATAGAGGCAATCCCATTTTTTATTGGAAAGGCAGAATAAAACCGACCATTTGGTATCGGTGTTTTATGCGTATTTATACAAGTCGTTGTTCATAATTTCGGATAGTTTAAACTGTTTTGTGGATTGTTTAGAGGCCAAGTTACCAGTAAGTTAGGATATACCTAAAAGGGAGTGTGGGAAATGAAAAAAAGTATAAGCAAACTCATATTTTTATGTTTAATGTTAGCGCTCTCACTAACGGCGTGTTCATCGGACGATAAGTCGAGTGATGGGGAAAAATCAAATGACTTGACGGTATATTCTCTTCAAATTCAATTATGTTTGCACCAGAACCAAATCCCATTAATTGAATCTTTTCTTCTTTTGTAAGTGAAAACAAACATATGTTCTGGTTATTAAGTTATTGTTCATTTGTGAAATTTTACAAATGAAATAATTGGGAATTCTTATAGAAGGGAGTCTTTATCTCAATTAGTAGATTAAGGGCTGTTCAGCAGCTAAAATTCAGGTTTAATTCTGTATTAACAAATAAGAGTATGTATCTGGAAATAAAAACCATAAAGCTATTTTTACTAAAGCTTTACGGTTTTTATAGCTGTTAGGAAAGTATCAGCCTAGTTTTCTGTCAGAAAGAATCCTTAACCTATAACTTTTTGACAGACATATTATTCAGTGAATTAATATCTTCTATTGATTCAGGATATACAAAGTTAGGCATCGTAATTTCAAGAAAATTCTTTATCACCAATGCACAGGCACCTAATTCACATGCTTTTTCTCCAATTGAGGATATTAATAATTCTCGATAATGAATTGTGGAGGAAGAAAGATTTTTCTTAATTTCATTTATAGAATCTGGGTATAGAGAAAGTAATTCACTATCAATTATTAGAACTTCAGGGTTATATATGTTGATGATATTATTCAAACCGATTGAAATATAATAGAGGAAGTTTTCCATTTGTCTATGTAGTTCAGTATCGTTTTGATTAAGCCATTCTTCAATATGTTTATAAGTTATATTACTAACTTGTTTTTCTTTAGAAAGTTGTTTTAAAAAGATAGACTCAGAAGCATATCTTTCCCAGCAGCCTTTGTTCCCACAAGCACAAAGGTCTCCTCCTGGTTGGATAATCATGTGACCAATCTCTCCAGCATAGCCATCATGTCCTTTAGATAATTTGTTATTTATTAATATACCAAGGCCTATACCTGATCGAAGTGTTATGCATACCAAATTATCAGATTTATGATATGTGTAGGCTCGTTCAGCAAAAGCTGAAAGATTTGCATTATTTTCAAGATATACGTTAACGTTTAACTCTTTTTCTAAATCATTCTTTAAGTCCACATCATACCAGTTTAACCGAGGAATAAAATGAATGAGTTCATCTGTAGAGACAAGACCATGAATTGAAATTGCTACACCAATAAGTCCGTATCTAGACTTAAGGCATTCATTTTTATATTTATTAATTTTTTCAACTAGTAAATCAAAGATATCCGAATAACTTGTCGTATGTATTTTAATAGTATCTGACGAAACAGGATGACCATGAAGGTTAGAAAGAGTGAAAGAGATTTGACTATAATCTAAATCAATACCTAATGCATATCCTGCTGCTCCATTTAAAGATAGCATTATAGGTTTTCTTCCAACTTTTGAATGATCCTGCTGTGTCTCAATAATTATATCTTCATCAATTAAGCTTGCAATCTGTACTGAAATAGTGGCTTTTGTTAATGTTGTAATCTTAGACAATTCTGCCCTTGAAATTATTCCTGCTTCTACAATTTTACTAATAATTAAAGATCGATTTAATTTCCTGATATAAGCTGCATCACCAGTAGGCATAAATGTGTCCTCCAAATCTTAACTGACATTGCTCTTTATTATAGCATTTTCATTTGAAAAATATTGACACTTAATTAAAGAATTTTAATTGACTGAATTTTATAAACATGATAAATTACATCTTATAATTAATTAGTTTACTAATCGAACAAATTAAATTAACCAAAAATGAAAGTGTTTGCATTGAGAGTTTTAATCTTATAAATTTAATCTTATTCCCCTAGGAGGAAAATAATATGAAATATTTTTTAGGAGACGATTTCTTACTTTCCACACCTACAGCAGTTCATTTATATAAAAATACTGCAAAAGAAATGCCAATCTTTGATTTTCACTGCCATTTAGATCCAAAAGAAATTTTTGAGAATAAACATTATGAAAACCTTACTCAACTATGGTTAGCAGGCGATCACTACAAGTGGAGAACGATGCGAATGAATGGTATAGGGGAGCATTTTATAACAGGAGAAGCCAGTGATTGGGAAAAGTTTTTTGCTTGGTCTCAGACGGTACCATGTTTAATTGGAAATCCACTTTACCATTGGACTCATATGGAATTAAAGAGCTTTTTTGACATTGATAAAAGACTTAGTCCCGATACCGCGATGGAAATTTGGGAAGAATGCAATAAAAAATTACAAGATACGGAGTTTACACCTCAATCTTTTATTAAGAAATCTAATGTGCAATTTATTGGTACTACAGACGACCCTATATCTACTCTTGAATACCACCAATTATTAAACTATGATTCTACGTTTAAAACAAAGGTTGTACCAACCTTTCGACCTGATGGAGCACTGTTTATTGAACGTCCAACTTTTCAAGATTGGTTAAAGGAGCTAGAGCAAGTAGTTCATCAACGAGTGACATCTTTAGCAGAATTAATTAAAGGACTTCAATACCGAGTTGACTTTTTTCATGCAAATGGAGGCAGGGCAGCCGATCACGATATTCCTTACATGGAGTATAAAAAAGTAACTCTAGCAGAGGCAGAAACAATTTTTACAAAACGTATGAATGGAGAGTCGCTTTCACAAGAAGAATTGATCAAGTATCGATCTTTTCTTCTAAAAGAACTAGGGAAAATGTACGCTCAAAAACAATGGGTGATGCAATTACATATTGGGGCTATGCGAAATAATAATACAAAAATGAAAAATCTTTTGGGCTCGGATACAGGGTTTGATTCAATTGGAGAAGCAAACATCGCACGAGGATTATCCCATCTTCTTGATGCGCTTGACCAAGAAGATGCGTTGCCAAGAGTCGTATTATTTAATTTAAATCCTAAAGACAATCCGGTATTAGCCTCCATGATGGGGAATTTCTATGAAGAAGGTGTTCCAGGAAAAGTTCAGTTTGGTACAGCTTGGTGGTTTAACGACCACATCGATGGAATAGAGAAACAATTGAAAGATTTAGCTAACGTCGGGTTACTTAGTCATTTTATCGGTATGCTGACAGATTCTCGCAGCTTTCTTTCCTATGAAAGACATGATTATTTCCGTCGGATCCTATGCAACCTAATCGGGAAATGGGTAGAACAAGGAAGGGTTCCAAACGATAATGTGCTTCTTCAAACACTGATTGAAAATATTTCCTATTACAATGCAGAGAAATACTTCTTACAGCGTTAATACAGGGAATGCTCTTTTTGCTTATTAAAGATATAGCAAGCATCAAAGGGGGGATAGTGCTTAAGGGTTAAAATACACGCTATTTCTGCTTCTTTATGAAAAGGTTTACAATACAGGGGTTATATATGGGGAAAGAAGGGGATGGTTATATGGGATTACCAGTGGTTCCTGTTAAAAAGACAGCGGTCACCGCTTCTAAAAAGCTCACTTTTAAAGAAAAGTTGTCTTACGGTTTTGGTGATATTGGAAACGGGCTTATGTTTGATATGGGACAGTTATACCTTCTGAAATTTTATACAGATGTTTTAGGAATCTCCGCTTACTGGGGAGGCTTGGTGTTTTTAATTTCAAAAATTTTCGATGCATTTGCAGATACAAGTGTTGGTGCATTTGTAGATTCAAGAACAAATTTCTCAAAACGAGGAAAGTTCCGCCCGTTCATTTTATGGGGAACTGTTCCACTGGCATTAATGACGGTCATCTCATTCTTAGCTCCAGACTTTTCGGATAATGGGAAGATTGTGTGGGCGTTTATCACCTATATGGGGTTTGGTCTAGCTTATTCAATTGTTAATATCCCGTACGGATCATTATCTGCTGCCATGACGCAAGATCCAATTGATCGAGCATCTTTAGGTTCATTTAGAGCAATTGGTAGTCAAATGGCACTTCTTATTTCTGGAATGGCAGTTATTCCTATTGTAGTTCAGTTTGCTAATAAAGAAGTAGGATACATCGTTGCTATATCTGTAATGGTGATATTCGGAATAATATTTCATCTTATTTGCTATCACAATACAACAGAAAATGTTATTAGAGCACCAAAAAATGAAAAGGTACCGCTGTCTACGTTATTCAAGGCATTGGTTTCAAATCGACCTCTTATTGTATTGTGTTTAGCAGCTTTGTTCATGATTACTTCATCCAATATTCGCAACGCTGTTCAATTGTACTACTTAGAATACAATTTAAAGAATCCGGAACTTATGTCAATACTATCATTTTTAAGTATTGGGCTCGCTGTAGTTGGTTCAATGTTCATTCCAACAATGGTAAAAAGAATTGGTAAGAAAAATACCTTCATGCTTGGACTTATGGTTTGTATTGCTAGTGATGTATTAAATTTTGTATTGCCAACAGGTACGGCTACGTTTTTAACTATTTTCTCTTTGGGAAACTTTGGGTTATCGTTTGCACTTGGTCTACCGTGGGTAATGATTGCTGATTCTATTGATTATCATGAGTGGAATTCAGGAGAACGTACAGAAGGGATTGTTTATTCAACGTACAGTTTCTTCAGAAAGCTTGCACAGGCTCTCGCTGGTTTTATTCCAGGGGTAGCGCTAGGGCTTATTGGATATGTTCCAAATATTCAACAGTCTGCAGATACACTGCTAGGTCTTAAAGGACTGTTATTTCTCGCTCCAGCAGCCCTCAATATTATTGGATTAATTATTCTATTTTTCTTCTATAATCTTACAGATAATTTATACAGTAAAATTGTAGCAGACTTAAAAGAAAGAAATAAAGATAATCAGCTTGACTTAAACTAAACCTAAGAGGAGACGTGATGAAAAAATTTCTTAATTATTTTTGTATGCGTTTTATTAAATGCAGTAAATAGCTATTAGAGAGCATCTCTGATGTTAGCTTAATCTTATACTATTTGATTTATAATATACACACAGAGAAGGAGATATCAAATGAGCATTAAGGAGAACTATCAGTTTACTTTCATTAAAGAGAATAACAATATTCTTGACTTTAAATTACTAGATGGAAACACATATGCAAAAATTATGGTGCTTGAAAAAGACATCATTCGAATCTTATTTACAAATGGAGAAAAATTAAAACTTGATAAAACCTGGAGTGTGGCACCAGGACAAGCAGACGTTCCATTGGAGGGCCGTGATCGATTGGATACAAGCGGTTTTTCACTACCAAATTATGAATTTAGACAAGATGATGATGAATTCATAGTAGAAACTTCACGCTTAAAGATTCAGGTGAAGTTAAATGGATTTAAGATCAGCTGGTTTTATCGTGAGAATTCTGAGTGGGAGAACTTTGCGAATGATCGACAAACTCAGGCATATAACTTTGATGGCTCACTTTGTCAGGACATAGTTCATTATTTAAAGCGCGATTTAAATGAACAATATTTCGGATTAGGTGAAAAAACGGGCTCAGTTGATAAGCATGGAAAGCGCTATCGGATGCAGACAATTGATGCGATGGGTTACGATGCAGAATATAGCGATCCCCTTTATAAACATATCCCATTTTATATTACAAGACAGAAGAAAACTGGATTTTCATTTGGAATTTTCTACGACAATTTGTCCAGCTCTATTTTTGAATTAGGTACAGAGCTTGATAATTATCATGAGTTGTACAGATATTATCAAGCTGAACATGGTGATTTAGATTACTATATCATCGCAGGTCCGAAAGTTAAAGATGTCACTCGCAAATTTTCGTGGTTAACTGGACAAACAATCTTTCCACCAAAATGGAGTTTAGGCTATTCTGGATCGACAATGAGTTACACTGATGCTCCGGATGCGCAAGTGCAGTTAAATAAATTCCTAAAGCTTTGTGAAGAACATGATATTTTATGTGATTCGTTCCAGTTGTCATCAGGATATACATCAATCGGCAATAAACGTTATGTGTTTAATTGGAACCGTTCAAAATTTCCGTCTCCTAAAGAGATGGTACAGAATTTTCATGATAAAGATGTACGATTGTGTGCAAATATTAAACCATGTTTGTTAAAAGATCATCCTTTATTTAATGAGTTAAAAGAAAAAAAGATGTTTATAACAAACAGTAAGACAGAAGAACCTGAAATGGCACAATTTTGGGATGATATCGGCGCTTATTTAGACTTTACAAACAAAGATTCGTATGATTGGTGGAAAAGTCAAATAAAAGAAAAATTGTTGTATTATGGAGTTGATTCAACTTGGAACGACAATAATGAGTTTGAAATTTGGAGCAAAGACGCTATTTGCCAAGGCTTTGGCAAAAATCAAGAGTTTGAGCTAATTCGTGCGGTCCAGCCCCTCCTTATGATGAAAGCTTCTTATGAAGCACAGTTAGAATACAATCCTGAATTGCGCCCATATCTAATATCACGCTCTGGTTCTGCGGGAATGCATCGTTATGTGCAAACATGGACAGGTGATAATCGTACCAGTTGGAAAACATTGAAATTCAACATTAAGATGGGAATAGGGTTAAGCTTATCAGGTATTTACAATTTTGGCCATGATGTAGGAGGATTTTCGGGTCCTGCTCCTGAACCGGAGTTGTTTGTGAGATGGGTGCAAAATGGAATTGTTCATCCAAGGTTTACTATACATTCTTGGAATGACGACCAAACAGTTAATGAACCTTGGATGTATCCTGAAACACTGGAATCGATCAGCGCATTGATTAAATTTAGAACAAAGATCATTCCATATCTATATACTGCTCTGCACGAAGCCTATGATAACTATCAGCCTATCATCCGACCGACGTTTTACGATTTCGAACATGATGAAACTACCTTTGAAGAAAACGATGACTTTATGCTAGGTGAGTCACTCTTGGTTGCTTCTGTTGTCGAAAAGGGGAAGAGAGAACGGGAAGTTTATTTACCTAAGAATACTGATGGGTGGTATGACATTCATACGGGAAAATGGTATGAAGGAGGCCAAACAGTTGTAATTCCAGCTCCTTTATCCTATACGCCAATACTAGCCAAAGCAGGATCAATACTTCCAATTAATCAAGCAGAAGTCACTTTTGCAACTAAGAAAGAGGATGAAAGGGGATTTTTATTATTTCCTTCTAAAGGAAAAGGAAAGTCCTCTTACAAATTATATGAAGATGATGGTTTAACAAACAACTATTTGCATACATTTGCCTACATTAATGTTGAAATGGAAGCTGATGAAAGTGAGATTCAAGTGACAATTCATAAGAAAGGATCTTATAAAATGCCATATGATCAGGTCACATTCCACCTCCCAGAAAATGAACAGAGAAAATTAATCGTCAATGGAATAAAACAGGACAGTGATAAAGGCACTTTTAATTATCAATTAAACTAGATTTTCGCTGAATACTTTATCAAATAATCCAAAGTTTATCATCCTCTTATAACGATAATGATATTATATTTCGTTTTTTATTTGGATGATTGCGTGCATCTATTGAACTTTATCTTTTTGATTTTCCTACAATAACCAAAATTGGCCCTTTATTTTGCTCTAGTCAGTATATATTATTGCTTATTGAAGTGACTGGTCTCCTGAGATTATTTTAATGGTTCTTCACTTATATGAAGTACATAAGAACATATAAATAGGAATCCTATCTAATGTTATGTATCATGAAATTAGATTGATGAACAATCAGCATTAAAAAGAGGTATCTCACTTGAATATCCACATGATAAGGTTCAAAAATAAAGAATGAAAATTAACTCCTAGCCTCTAGTATGCTGGGAGTTAGTTTCATTTCCTAAAATTAACAGCGCGATCATAGGTTAATTCTTGTAGGTGTAAGTCAGAAGATTAAACCCAGTTATGAAGAAACATTCATTCTTTGTTCGTAAAAGTACACTTTTGCATACGGTAATGTTTTATGTGTCACATTAGGAGTTATTTTGCACGATAAGTAAATATAAAAAAAGAGATTATATCTAACGGGGTAATCGATCTCCATTTGCATATTCCATATATCTATCCGAATGAACTTAACACTCAATGATTCTAAATGAGTGTTTTTTTTGTGCGAAAATCCACTGAATTATCTAAATTTTCCAAAATTATAATTGACCCAATTGGGATAGCTGATTTAGAATTGATATGTATATAAAATCATGTTTTGTATATAAAACTAAAATAAGGAGGAATAGTAATATCTTTTTATGGAGTATTTCAATTGACTAAAAATTGATTTAGGGAGGTAACTAATATGTTTAAGAAAAAATGGTTCGTACTGCTTTGTTTGGTGTTTATAGTTACTGGATGCAGTTCGAGTGACGAAACTACTTCAGAAAATAAGGGGAATTCAGGAGGAAAAGCGGTAAAGCTTACTTTTACAGAACCTGCACGGTTGTTGTCGGTTGCCCCATTGTACGTAGCCATTGAGCAAGGATATTTTGAAGAGGAAGGAATTGAAGCTGAAATTGTTTCTGGTGGTGGAGGAGCACAAGTAATCGCTTCTGTATTATCAGGTGAAGCTCAGTTTGCGGTCTCAGGTCCTCGAAGTATGTTTACTCCTCTTGACAAAGGTGAAGATTTATTGGCAATTCAATCTTTAAATTCAGCGTTAACCTATCAAATTACACTCTCTAAACAATATCAAAAGAAAAAGAATATTGCTAAAGACTCACCACTTGAAGATAGAGTTGCTTCATTAAATGGCGCAACTATTGGTACAAACCTTGTTGGCGATTCCGGAGATGTATACACCCGATATTTAATGCAATTACATGGAGTGGATCCTAATACTCTAAAAACCGTCAAATTAGCAGGAGATGGATCGAAGATTGGCGGAATGCAAGAGGGGATTGTTGACGGTGGTATAGCATCACCACCGATGGGTTTACAAGTGGAAAGTAAAGATGTTGGTGAGATTGTAATCAATACAAATGAAGAGCCAATGTATGGAAACATGGTCTGGGAAGCTGTTTTTGCTAAAAGGGAATACTTAGAAAAAAATAAGGAAACATCTTTGAAAGTGGTTCGAGCAATTGGCAAAGGTATGGAATTTACCCGTAATCATCCAAGAGAGGCTGCCGAATCAATCGTATCTTATTTTGACGGGATTGATGTTGATATTTTAGAGGAATCAATAATTGGCTTAAAGAACACTTTTAAAGGCTATGGCGAAATGAATCAAGAAGCTTGGGATAATGCTCAAGATCCATTAGTTGAATTTGGCAAAATGTCAGGCGTTTCTACTAAACAGGATACTACTGAAGATGTTATTTGGACAAATAGTTATATTGAAGAAGCTTTTAAAAAATAATGAAAATGGAAAGGAGATGATAGTTAAGGTGGAAAACGCACAATTGGAAGAAAATTTCAAATTATCTACTCGTTTTTTGGATGTTACATACGTAAACAATAAAACTGGTGCAGAAGTGATTGCCCTGCAGAATATTAACTTAAATATCAAAGATGGTGAATTTATATGTATTGTCGGGCCGAGCGGCTGTGGAAAAACAACTTTTTTAAATACTGTAGTTGGATTACTAAAGCCAAGTAAGGGAGAGATTCTATTAGATCAGCAAAAAATTGATGGACCCGGTAAAGATAGGGCAATGGTTTTCCAAAATCCGAGTCTTTTACCTTGGAGAACAGTTTTGGAAAATGTTCTCTATGGAGTTGAACTATTAAAGCAAGTAACAGCAGAGAAAAAGAAAGAGGCCAAAGAATTTATTGAAATGGTCGGTTTAAAAGGTTATGAAAATCATTATCCACATGAATTATCAGGGGGGATGCAGCAAAGGGTAAACTTGGCTAGAGCTTTAACGGTAAACCCGTCATTAATATTACTGGATGAACCATTTTCGGCATTAGACGCACAAACTAGGGAATTTATGCAAGGTGAGTTACTTAGAATCTGGGATGAGACAAAAAAGACAAGTCTTTTTATTACACACCAAATTGATGAAGCGGTATTTTTAGCTGATAGAATTTTTGTTTTTGGTGCAAGACCAGGACGTGTTGTGGAGGTTGTGGATGTTGATATCCCTAGACCAAGAGAGCTCCAAGTGAAGCGTAGCCCAGAATTTTTAAAGATTGTGGACCATATATGGTCAATTATTGAACAGGAGTCTTCAAAACAAGGTTTCGATAATAAAGAAAAATAATAAAGTGAAAGGAGAATACTATGACTAAGGGTACTATCCAACTTACACAATCAAAACATAAGATAAAAAAGGCGAAGAAAATAAAAAAAGAAAAAAAGTCATTTTTTATCAGCGTTGCTTCTGTTTTAATATTCCTGTTACTTTGGGAAGTGGCCTCTCAAAATGAATGGATAAATCCATTGTTTATTAGCTCACCAATTGAAATTGCTCAAGCGGCAGTTTTAATGGTCCAAGAAATTTCTTTTTGGGAAAATATGAAAGTAAGTGGTTACGAATTTGTTGCAGGCTTCGTTTTAGCAATACTTATTGGAATTCCAATTGGTGTGTTGTCTGGCTGGAATGCTAACTTTAATGCAGTAGTTAATCCTTTTATTTCAGGATTATATGTAACTCCTAAAGTTGCCCTTTTACCCGTTATTATCATTGCATTCGGAATAGGGCCAGCATCAAAAATTGTTATAGTATTTTTGATGGCCTTTTTTCCCATAGTGATGAGCGCTCAAAAAGCTATGTTAACATTAGATCAAAACTTAATAAAAGCAGCAAGAACTTTTAATGCAAGTGAATTCCAAATTTTTAAAACGATTGCATTGCCTTCCACGGTACCATTCCTTTTAAATGGTATTCGCTTAGGTATCGGGCAAGGACTGATTGCTGTAGTTGTAGGTGAATTATTCGCTTCGACAGCTGGTATCGGATATCAATTGACAAGCAATGGACAAAATCTACAAACAGATCGTATGTTTGTTGGAGTGTTAGTCATTACCATTACGGGAATCATTCTTACTTCATTATTAGGTATGATTGAAAGACGCTTTTCTTCTTGGAAACCAGAGAATAGTTAATTTATATAGGAATGTAATCGTTATTTTAAACGGTTACATTGTAAAAAGTCTCAAGACAGTATTTCGAGTAATCTATATCTTGGACATTGGTGCTTCTGATACGAAGCACCTTTTGTTTAGCATGCTTTTCAAAGCCTAATCCATCCGTTCCAAGCCCAGCTGGAATTTACTTTCCTATAGAATGTACGCTAGTTCCGTATTTTACTTTGTCACTTCACAGTAAGATGGAAATTTTATTGAAGTTCTCCCATATCCATGTTACCTTCAGGTTATAGTGAATGGTTGGGGGGAATTGGTTTTGAACACTAAGGCATTTTTATTGGCATCAATTACAGTTATTATTTGGGGATCTACATTCGCAGCTATTCGTGCAAGCCTTCATGGCGGGTATTCAGCTGGGCATTTGGTACTTGTTCGTTATCTTATAGCATCAGGGATTTTTGTCCTTTATGCTCTTTGGCCAGGAGTGAAATTTCGTCTCCCGAAAAAAGAGGATTTATTGAGGATATCGATCCTTGCATTAATTGGTATTAGTATTTATCATATCGGGGTGACGTTTGGGGAACAGACCGTTTCGGCGGGAACTGCTGGAATGCTGATTGGTTCAGCACCTGTTTTCATCGCGATCATTGCTTCTATCGTTTTAAAAGAACGCCTTGGCCTATTCGGATGGATTGGTTTAGGAATAGGTTTCACAGGGATCACCTTAATAACATTAGGTACTGCAGGCCCTTCCCTGGATATTTCTGAAGGAGCCTTTTTAGTGCTGATGTCTGCTGTTGCTTCAGCGGTGTTTTTTGTTTTCCAAAAGCCTCTGTTTAGCCGCTATAATCCGATTGAATTGACAGCTTATTTCACATGGATAGGTACGATACCCTTTTTTATATTTGTTCCTGGGCTATTTCAAGAAATGCAACACGCTACAATGGAAGGGCATTTATCAGCTATTTTTGTTGGTATTTTCCCTGCGGCCATCGGTTATGTTACATGGGCAATTGCACTATCGTTAGGAAAAGCCAGTTCCGTTTCAAGTCTGTTATACATTGAACCTGTAATAGCCATTTTCATCGCTTGGCTATGGCTGCAAGAGGTGCCGAGTACTCTCTCAGTCATTGGAGGTGTGATTGCGATATTAGGGGTTCTTGTTGTTAATGGGTTCGGAAAGTACAAATCAGTCATGAAAAAAGCTGCATGAAAAATCAGGGTCTTGGTCTTTCCAACCGGGAATTTTTGAGTGCTTTTTATATATAAGACGAGATATATTCATGGATGCAGATATGAAAGAAGCGCCTAAGAACTGCTTGACATGGTAAATCATCAAATAGCCGCACGCTGGGCTGCAGATTGTACAGATCGCATTTCAAACAAAATTAGCCGCATGATGATCGAGCGATAAAAAGCAAGTATCGCATAGGAGAATTTAGTGTGGAAGAAGCCCGCAAAGCTGCTTTCACAGCCCATGCTGCTGTTGCAGCAGGGTTGCCACTGTACATATGTTTGGGCATGCGCTTCATGAATTCACCTACCAAAGTCTTTTTGATTAGCGAGGCCAGCTAACTTGAAGATATGTTCAAGTTTCACAGCATTTTACCTTCGTAATGTAGGATGATTGTTTATCCTTCCAAACCTTTCTTTGGAAAATGCCGATATATAAAATAGTAATTCACAACCGTTATCAGGCTTTGGAAAAAAATGATGATAGTGCATGATAGCTTGAATGATCCAACACAAAGGGAGGAGTAGTCCAAATAAAAGGAAAGAACCCAGGTTGATTGATTGTTCAGGATACCTGGGAAATATTTTCCTTGTGATTCAAATTACTTAAAGTTAAATCTATTTTTAAAATTCCAATCCAATTTAAATGAATTATTTTCCCCTGTTAAAAATTTATAATCGATATAGGTCTTTTCCTTTTTAGACATTTCATTGACAAATGGGGAAAAAGTACGGAAAAACAGTTCGTTTTTCTTTTCATTAAATTCCACAAGTCTTAGCCAACCATTTCCCCCGCGATAATTCGCTTGGTAATTGACTAGCATTTGTATCACATCATTCCCTGCTGAGTTTTGTTTTACCTGATGTGCTATCCCAAAATAATGTCCATTAACCGTCATGAACACTTGATTGTGATCCTTTACAAGTTCATCCCAGATTAGTCGGCCATTAGACGACTCGACGGCTTTGATTTCATTACCTTTAACCTCTGGGGAAATAATATCATGTGAGACGAGGATGGTCGGTTTATCTTTATGCTGATCTAGAACCTTTTTTGACCACTCTAAGTCCTTATGCAGATTTTTCATATCTACGATCAAGACTAAGTATTCATAACTTCCTGCCTTAGCCATTGCATAAGAGCTATATCCAGATTGAGACGACCCCTTATAGTATTTTTTATTCACAAATCGTTGCGGTCCATAATGTGTTAAAAAAGGGTTTCCGTCAGCATAGTCATGATTACCTGCTGCCATCATATATGGAACTTCATTCTTATCCAAAACGGAAATGGCTCCGAGGGAAATCTGCCATTGTTTTTCTGAATCACTATCGACAATGTCCCCAACGAATGTATTCATAATGATATTGTTTTTTTTCGTATTCTTGGAAATCCAATTCATTTGGCTATTGAAAATCTCTGGATTTTGGCTTGCGTATTTCTGGGTATCTGGAACAAAAAGAAAATTATAATTCTTTTTATTCGTTAGAAAGGGTAAAGATTTGTTTGATCCTTCGAATGGTTCATCGTCACGAGCATCCCGCACAAGCCATTCTTTCTCTGTCAATGCTTTATTAGCAATCCGTATTTCCTGGATGTTTCCTGCAAATAGTGTTCCCAATTTATTTCCCCACTGAGAAGCACCGATGTTCCAGCCTTTACCTTTTATTGCTGCAATGCCTATAACTTTTTCTGATTTTCCGTAATCACTAACGCCATTCAATGTTAAAGTCGTTGTGCCACCGTCATTAACAATAGCCAAATGATACCATTCATCAGGATTTAACGAACGAGACCAATTACTTACATTATATTGTAGGTTGGATGGATGGCTTGACCATTGAATTTTTTGATCACTAGAAACAGTTAATGCAGAAAGAATTTTTTTCTCCCCTTCCATTTTATTAAGGGCCACGGCCTGTCCTTGTCTTGAAAACATGCCCATGCTGCTTTTTAAATTACTTGGCAATTTGAATATTGTCTCGATGGTGAATCCATGATCGAATTTCTCAGAATTTATAGGTGCATCCTTTTTTGTTTTGAAATATCTTCCTGATGGGGCGTTTTCATAATTAGCGAATTTCAAACTATCCACTTTTTCATGATCATAATAATCTTCTTTAGACCATTGAAGCATATTTTTTAATTCAGGCGAGGCCGGATCACCTATCGTCACCAACTCTAGATCATTTCCATGTTTGCTTGCATCTTCAATAATTAAATTACCTTTATCGATTGAACCACTTTTTACATGTTGTTTTGTAAATTTCCAGTCAGCCAGGATATTGCTTCGGTCACTTAAAGATTTTGCCGAATTGGCAATACCAGGAACAATCAAACATAAGAGTGATAGACCTATAAATGCCTTTTTCATCTTCATAAAACACTCACCCCGATAAATTTTGGTCAAGCCATTTAATAATAACGTTTATATTTGTATTCTTTTTTAACTACCTGGATAATTTGTGGAAAACTATGCCTAGGTAGGGAGAGTCCGTTAAAGGCGCAATATGGTATAGTTTGCTTATCTTCTTGATAACTTATTAAGGATGAGTAAAAAAGACTTATTCTTTTAAAAAGGATTAGGAGATAAGACCTAATTCGTGCAATTTAACTTGTTGATCGCTTTAATCACAACAAATTGTCAAAAGTGAATAGGAAGAGGTGTTATTTGAAGAAATTTGAAATTTAGATGGTGAGGTAGGGAAACAAGCAGTGTTTTCGTATAAGGACAGTTGAAGGTGCGGGGGAATGGCTTGTATTAAAAGAGCTAATACCAGAGCTGCGAAATAAGAGTGTACTTGATTTGGGCTGCGGTTTCTGAAGGCATTGCCGATTTGCCCGTGAACAGCAAGCCAGTTCCGTCGTTAGTATTGGTATTTCCGACAACATACTTTAAAGAGCACGTGAAAAAACGGATGATACTTTCATTTCATATAGTAAAATGCCAATTGTCTATGGCTGCATTTCACTATCAGGGACCGTCAATAAGGTTGTGTAAATAAGCAATTCCTTTTCCTACTGATTTTATCGACTTGTGTGCTTTAAACATCCATTGTATATGTAAAAATTCCTTTTCTCTGACGCAAATTTTCCTTTTATGAATTTGAGTTAAGTAAGCTTTAAAAGCTCTACTTCAGTTATTTTTTATACCCTCTCCTCCTCGTCCAATTCAGGTATATTTCCCCTATTACAGGTTATCCTAATCAGCATATGTAAGCGTTATTAAAGAAGGAGACCTAGAAACCAAAATGGCAATTCAACGTGGTCTAATAAATGAAAATATTGAACAATTTAAGGTGCATCTAGAAAAAGAACTTGGGGCTAATTCAGACCTTTTAATTAGAGAATTTCAATTACATAACCGTGTAGATTTAATCATTGTCTATATTGATGGGATTTGTGATAAACAAGTGATTGAAACTTCTATTATCAAACCTATTTTGGAAGTATGTAACGATTCTTTTTATTTCAATGAACCTAATAGAACAACCGAGTTAAACAATTATCTAAAAGACCAGGTATTATCTGCTTCAGAAGTAGAAATAGCGTCTACGTGGGATACTATATTATCTTCTCTTGTATCAGGAAATACAGTTATCTTTTTTAACAAGAGTTCAGAAGTATTAGTGATAGGGACTAAATCGATTGATTCTCGCTCCATTAGCGAACCTACCACACAAGTTCTTGTTCGCGGTCCCAAAGACAGCTTTACAGAAAAAATCCGCACGAATACGTCTCTCGTGCGTTCACGCATTCAACATCCTAGTTTACGCATTGAGTTTTTTAAATTAGGGGAAAGGACACAAACGGATATAGCTATCCTTTATATTGAGGATGTAGTAGACGGATCTATATTAAAAAAAGTAAAAGAGAAAGTAAAAAATATTAAAATCGATGGCATATTGGAATCTAGATATATCGAAAGCTTTTTAGAAGATGAAACATACTCTCCCTTTCCCCGTACGTTTAATACAGAACGGCCAGATGTAATGGCTGGTAACTTGTTAGAAGGGAGAATAGGCATTTTAGTGAATGGGACACCATTTGGGCTTATCTGTCCTACGCTATTAATGGATCACTTCAAAACCGCAGAAGATTATTATGAAAAGTCTGATATTAGCTCGCTCATGCGCTTATTGAGGATATTTTCTTTTATTATTTCATTGTTAACACCAGGTGTGTACGTAGCTTTAGTGACACATCACATTGGAATGATTCCAACTAACTTAGCAGTTAGTATTGCAGCACAACGAGAAGGAGTACCTTTTCCAACTGTTGTCGAAATCTTTTTGCTTGAAGTGACATTTGAGATTCTACGAGAAGCAGGCATTCGGATTCCCCGAGCTTCAGGACAGGCAGCATCCATTGTAGGTGCTCTAATTATTGGGCAGGGGGTTGTAGAGGCCGGATTTGTCTCTTCTGTTTCAACTATTATCGTAGCTTTAACGGCAATCAGCAGCTTTGCTGTCCCTCAATATTCCATTGGAGCAACGGGCAGAATCTTGCGATTTGTTTTTTTATTTATGGGAGCTTTTATAGGTTTATATGGTATTATGCTCTCTTTATTTTTTATTGGTTTTCACATCGCAAAGCTACATTCTTTTGGTGTACCATATTTATTACCTGTGACTCCATTTAATGCTGCTGCTCAACAAGATAACTTTATTCGAATGCCTTGGCGTCAAATGAAGCGAAAAAATAATAAGATAAGAGATGAAAAATAAGAGGTCTAAAAGAGATGGTGAGAGACATGATCGGAACGTTTTCTAAAGGGTTTAAAGTTCTAGCAATCATTTCGTTTTGTAGTTTTCTTGCAGCTTGTAGTGATTATAAAGAAGTAAATCAGATTAGTTTTGCAATCGGTGTGGCCTTGGATAAAGAAAACGACGGAACATATAAGGCTACTCTACAGGTGGTCAATCCTTCCAATGTTACTTCAGCTAGCAGTACAGGAGGACAAGGTCCGGCCATATTAAATTATCAAGGACAAGGAAGAACCGTAGGAGAAGCTATGTGGAAGAGCTTCGAGAAACTCCCTCGTCCAGCTAGTTTTCCTCATTTAGAGATAGTGGTAATAAGTGAGGCGATAGCGAAAGAAGGTTTACTTAATGCTCTAGAGTTGTTTGATCGAGAGCCCGATGTCCGTTTATCAACGGCTGTGACAGTTTCCCATAATTCCTCTGCACGTTCTATTTTAAACGCGCTCACACCTTTAAATAAGATACCAAGCAACTCGTTAATTTCTAATCTAGAGAATATTAAAAAAGTAGCAGGTACGGGTCAATCGTTAACTATTAGTCAAATTATTCAATATATTAAAGATGATGGGCAGGAAGTAGCGATATCAACTGTAGCATTACCTAAAAAGAAAAAAGGTTCAGGTGATTTATCTAACCTAGAAAAAGCATCTCCTACTTCTCCTGAGATAGATGGGACAGCCTTTTTTAAAGAAGATAAATGGGTAACATGGAGTAAGGATCATGAAATACGTCCTGTATTAATAGCTTATAATGAGATGAAATCTTCGTATATCACCGTCCCTTTTGAAAAACATAAATTTGTTACCGCTCATTTACTAACTGTAAAATCTAAAAAGTACACAACTGTCAAAGATGGAAAATCCTACATTAAGATGAATGTAAAAGGGCAAGCAGAGATAGAAGAGATAAAGGGCTTATATACCTTAGAGAATGATAAAGACCTTCAACCTATTGAAAAATGTGTAGAGGAAGAAATAAAGAAGGAAATAAAAAAGATGATTGCCCTTACCCAGAAATATCAAACAGACACATTAGGATTTGGTAAACAATTATCCTTTCAACATCCTTCTCAATGGAAAAATTACCGTAAATCATGGAGTTCTCTTTACCAAATAGCCCAAACAGAAGTTCACGTTGATATTTCGATTAAAACAGCAGGATCACGTACACATTCAAACCAATTCCAAAGGGGTGAAACACAATGAAAGAGAAAATAAATACGATTCAATTTTTCTGCCTCATTGTGTTATTTGAAATAGGAAGCGCTCTATTGCTTGAAATAGGGCGACCTGCGGGTAAATATGGATGGATTGCCTTGATGGCTGCAGGCCTATTAGGGTGTTTACTTTATCTAGTATACACAAAGCTTCATACCTATTACCCATCCTTACCTCTTACTCAATATACTCAATTAATCTGGGGGAAGCATATTGGAATAATAATTAGCTTCCTGTATGTCCTCTATTTCATGTACATGGCGGCACGTATCTTGAGAGACTTTACAGCCTTATTATTAATAATGGCCTATCGTAATACTTCTCCAGTTATACTTGCAGCATTGATGATGGGAGTATGCATGTATGGTATTAAACAAGGGATACAAACAATAGGAAGAGTAGCTTTAGCTGGATTTGTTCTTCTTTTTTCTATTTTATTTTTAATCATTATCTTTCAATGGATTAACGGGTTATTGGAAGTAGATAATGTACGGCCTATAATCCCAAGAGATTGGTCTCCAATCCTTCATACAATTTTCCCAACAGCGTTAACCATTCCATTTGGAGAGATGATTGCTTTTTTAATGATTTTTCCTGTTCTAGATCAGAAATCGAAAGTGAAAAAAATAGGATTATATGCCATTATAGCTAGTTGCCTCTACTTGGCTTTTTCCTCTATTGTTAATATTATGATATTAAATGAAGATATTGTAGAATCATCTATTTTTCCACTTCTATCAGCTGCTTCTCTTGTGGATATTGCTCATTTTATTACCCGTTTGGAAGCGCTAGTTGTTATTACATTGGTTACGTTAGGGATTTTTAAACTGTTGATTTTCTTCTATTGTACTGTTATTGGAACAGCAAATATCTTACAAATAAAGAACCAAAATAAATTAATCTTACCCTTAGGACTTTTAATTTTAACTTTGTCGTTTGCTATTGCGCCTAATTATATTGAACATCTTTATATTGGAATTCACAAAGTACCTTATTACCTACATATTCCTTTGCAAATTGTTGTGCCTATACTACTTCTTTTGACAGCTTTTATAAAGAATAGAAAAAAAACATAACTATATTGAATATAAGACCATCGTAAATGCTACCCATTTTGACTTCAATATTGTATCCATTACCTTTAAATAGAATGTGTAATAGCATTTTTCTTTTTCATGATTTATCATATTAGTCTACATCCAATAAAACGATATTTTGTACATAATAATTAAAAAAGCTACCCCGGGTCGACAGGCGGTATGCTCGCCCTATAATAGACAAGTAAAAGAAAGTAACCTATTCTGTCTACTATGGAGGGGATTTTTTTATGGGGAAAAAGAAGAGAACGTTCGACATTGAGTTTAAGAAAGAGCAGTTGATTTATATCTTTGGAGTGGTATGAGCTTTTTTAATATTCCATTTTCAACTTTATATCGTTTTATTTTCTTTTCTGTGTTCTCTGAATAAGTATGTGAATGCCCTATTGTTTTGGCCCTTTTTGTTTAGCCTCGTAGTTCTTCGAGTCCTTTCATGCCTTCAGTTTCAAAGTGACGAACACAACTCACAAGGGTTGTATGATTAATCCCTAATTCTTTTCCAACCCTTACAATCCATGACAGTTATCCCCCATAATAGACCAACTATCCTATTAATTATTATCTGAATTTAACGAAAGTAGGGACGCTTTTTCTTTATTAACATTCATTCTTTAATCAATAAATCGTTGATTATTGGCTTTATTTAGGTGATGATTGAAACAGTAAAATATGAAAAAGGGACATCAGAGGAGGGAAATTGGATGGGGAAAGAATTTCCGCTTATTGAAACAAAGCGATTGATTTTAAGGGAAGTTACAAAAGCAGACGCGAGTGATATGTTTACATATCTATCTGATACGGATGTAGTGAAGCCAATGGGGTTAGATCCATGCCAAACAGTAAATGACGTATTGGATGAAATAAAGTGGTACGAATCTATATTCCAAGAAGGTACGGGAATTAGATGGGGAATTACATTAAAAGATACCGGTAAGGTAATAGGAAGCTGTGGTTTTCTGAATATGGCCACCAAACATCATCGAGCTGAAATTGGATATGAATTAAATAAAGCATATTGGGGAAAAGGTATTGCTAGTGAAGCGTTGGAAGCCGTTGTAATGTATGGGTATCGTCACTTTCACCTGGAAAGGATTGAAGCTCTAATTGAACCTACCAATCACCCATCCCAAAAACTAGTGGAAAAACGAGGATTTAGAAGAGAAGGATTGCTGAGGCATTATGAATATACTTGTGGCAAATTCGATGATTTATATATGTACTCACTCATTAAAGAGGATCTTATTGACATTTCTTTTTAGGTAGACCGCTAAAAAAGCGGTCTTTTTCTATAGCAAAAATCATAATAAAGCCATGCAAGTACATGAAATCTTAGTATTTTTACTTACTTGTATAATCTCTTTCAACCTTACAAATCCGGGTTGTGTATGACGAGTACCAATCTTTCATACCTTTTTCTTGTGCCTTCTTGTGAGCGGCGTTTTCTTTCCAGAGCTTAATGGCATCGAGGGATCTCCAATAGGATACAGTAATTCCTACTCCGTGTTGATCTCTCACGCTTTCGACTCCTAAATAGCCTTCTTGTTGAGCGGCAAGTTCATCCATGAAATCTGCGGTAGAATTGTAGCTTTCGGCATCTTTATCGCTTCTCTGGGAAGTGAAAATACAAGCGTAGTATGGTGGTTCAGGTGTATTTGCAAAAAACATGAAATGATGCCTCCTTTTATCCTAATATTCAAAATAATACCACATCGGATAGAACGTGGATACAGCATTTTCCTATAAGGGAATCTTACTTAAAATCCCATTATCGGGAAGAAGCAGAAGGGAATCCAGCGTTGTAAAAAGACGAAGATGAGCATATTTCACAGATACGAAGAAACGACTAATATTCAGAAGGCAATTTTCGGAAGCTATTAATTTCAGTAATTCAGTATTTCAGAGGAAGAAGGGGTTTTTTTCCTGATTCACGAATATATAGTTTTGTAGGTTTTTCAAAGAAAGGAATGATTTTATGTGTGGGATTTGTCAGTAAACATATAGAAAGAGATGCATTTTTACCAAAACATCGCGATATTCTATTGGATAATGCATTAAAGGATTTATCAGCAGATCCTAATGTTTTGGCAATTTACCTAGCTGCTTCATTAGCAAAAGGAAACTTTGATAATTACTCTGATATAGATTTGCACACCATTGTCATTCCAGAACGGAAAGCGGATTCCTTAAAGGAAAAAAGGAATAGGGCCAATAACTGGGGAACTGTTTCATTTCACGAAGACTACAATCCTTCTTCACCGTATGTCATCACTCATTATGATACCTTTGTAAAAGTGGATAGCTGGTATCACTTACCTGAGGAAGTTGTACCATCCATCTGGTTAAAAGGGGTTGAAGTACTATATGATCCTTTTAATATGATGAGTCATGGTATAAAGGAATCAGGAAAACTAGTTTATAAACCGTCACCCGATGAAGTTGAGCATTGGGGAGGGAAGCTGCTTGCTTTTATTCATGAAACTTACAGAGCTGTTATGAGGGAGGAAATATTTTATGCACTTTCTAATCTTGATAGGGTACGGTGGCTGATTGTGTCTGGTTGGTATATGGAAATGGAAATGGAAGAACATGTAGATAGTCCCTATTGGGTATGGACGAAAATCGAAGGTAAAAGAAGTAAATTAGATGAAAGGCAATTATTCCTTTTGGCAGGTTGGGATTGTGGCCGTAATTCAAATGAAATCATGAAAACGATGAGAGGTATGTTCCCAGAATTCCTTAGACTGAATAAATACCTAAGTACTCAAGTGGATATCGAAGCAAAAGAAGACCACATAAAAAAAATAATGGATATGGCTATATGATACAAATTTTCTACTAAAGCAATGAATGGCGCTCGAATAGAATGTTTTTGGAGGGATGACAAAGTGGCGAAATTGGTTTATCATGTTGCAGTCTCATTAGACAATTTCATTGCGGACCAAGGGATTGTAGATGGGAATATTAATCAATCACTTTTCTTATTTGAAGGGGAACATGTCCCGGATTTTTTATCCGATATCCAGCAATATGAAGCAGTGTTGATGGGGAGAAAAACATATGAGTTTGGTTTTCATTTTGGAGCTAAGCCGGGTGAACCTGGCTATAAAGGTATAAAGCATTATATATTTTCAAATTCCCTTCAGTTCGAATCAAACGAGGAAGTAGAGCTCATCAAAGGTGACTCTGTAGCATTTATTGAAAACCTCAAACAGCAAGGGACCGGTAAGCTATGGTTATGTGGGGGAGGAGAACTGGCTGGAACGTTAATCAACCATAAACTCATTGATCAATTGGTGCTGAAAGTGAATCCAGTCATTATCGGTGAAGGTATACCTCTATTCGGAAGCGTAAAGCCTTGTCTTAAATTAGATTTAGTTGAAATGAAACAATATCCAAACAGTGTGATTAAATCCACGTATAATATCATATATACCTAAAAGGATACGAGTTGGCCGAAAAGCTTCATTCCTACATACAGGAGTGCTTTTTAATAATTAGTGAGGGTTGCGTTGGCAACCCTTTTTTAAATGCAACAAACAAAGTTCAAACGTGTTGTGGCTTTCAAATTCATTGGTCTTGGATATTGAAGTTTAACAAGGGAGCTTCCCTTAAGAAAAAAGTGAAAAATAGATAATGGAACAACATTCAAATGATTTTGATTTATTAAAAACTTCATATATTTATTCTTTTCAGACAGTTTCCCCTATGCAACATAGTTACCTATTACTTACTTATATAAAACGGTACAAAAAGGTTGCTATAGACCCACCCAATTTAAAGTTGATATTATATTCATGTACTTAATTGTGGGGGGAAGTTGAATGGAAGAACAAAAATATAATGACCTCAAATTAGGCGAACGTGGTGCAATCATTAGTATAATTGCTTATATTTGTCTATCTATCTTAAAACTGGTTATAGGTTACATAAGTGACTCAGCGGCATTAAAAGCGGATGGGTTGAACAATACCACAGATATTATCGCATCCATTGCCGTACTGATTGGATTAAGGCTAGCTCAAAGGCCCCCTGATAAAGATCATGGTTATGGTCATTGGAAAAGTGAAACGATCGCTTCTATGGTTGCTTCCTTCATAATGTTTGCCGTTGGTGTACAAGTTTTAATAGATGCTGTCACTTCCATGCTTGAAGGTGGAGAGGAATCCCCTGACGTATTGGCGGGATATGTGGGTGTTTTATCTGCGATAGCTATGTATTTTGTATACCGATATAATAAAAAGCTTGCTCTCAAAATAAACAGTAAATCTGTTATGGCAGCTTCAAAAGATAATATATCCGATGCATGGGTTAGTATAGGAACAGCCATAGGTATCTTTGGGTCCCAATTAAACATGCCTTGGCTGGATCCCCTAACTGCCATCATTGTTGGTGTTTTAATATGCAAAACTGCGTGGGAGATATTTATACAAGCCTCTCATGAACTTTCTGATGGATTTGATGAAGATAAAATTCATCTTTATAAGGATGTAATTACAAATGTGGAAGGCGTTAAGGGGATAAAAGAAATTAAAGGGAGAAATTATGGGAATAATGAAGTGATTGATGTTGTGATTCTTGTTAATTCCACATTGGATATTAAAGAAGCTCATGATATTGCGACACACGTAGAAAAAGTTATGACGAAAGAACACGGAGTGTACGATGTTCATGTCCATGTAGAACCCAATTAATTTTATGGGCACGGCAAATAAGTGGTCTATGGATGGGGATTCATGTATCTTCATTCTACAAAACACGATATGTTCCGAATTAGAATTAGCCCTTTTTTAAAAAAATGGTTGACAACAAGAGAATAAAATGCAATCATAAATACATTACATTGGAAGGAATAGGTACCTCATACAATGAAGCAGTAATCTTATCAAATAAACAGTAAATCTAAATATTTTTCAATGGGTGTATATGGTCAGGTATGTTCAATGCTAGTACGCGTCACTTTTTCATTTGAACAATCACTTCTTACCCATGTGAAATTTTTAATGATTATGTTTAGAGATGGGATTCGTCTGCTCGTTTATAGGTACTAATTCATATACAAATACTTTTTCTGTCAGCGAAAACAGGAGAGGTATGTTTAGTTTGTGTATATTTTAGTAGCAGGCGATCTCTCTCTAAAAATTAGAGGGGGATTTTTTATGTTGTTTTTAAAAGCCAGTGATTTAAAGAAAAGCTACGGGAACCGTGAAGTTCTTTCCGTTGATTCACTCCAACTTTACAAACATGATCGTGTTGGCGTAGTTGGGAGAAATGGAGAAGGAAAAACGACATTGCTTTCCATATTAGCAGGTGTTAAGGAACCGGATTCCGGTCACATCGAGAACTATGGAACGGTCACTTATATCCCACAGCTAGAAGAAACTGAACAGGAAATAAGTGGAGTGTTGGCGAGTATTTGGAACTTGCCCAATGAGGATCAAGAAATGATAAGCGGCGGCGAACGCACCCGAAGAAAAATAGCTGCAGCCTTGACATCCAATGCGGATGTCTTGATTGCAGATGAGCCTACAAGCCATTTAGATGTATTCGGAATTGAACAGCTGGAAAAGGATCTGATGTCTTTTGATGGAGCTATATTGCTCACTTCCCATGATAAAGCATTCTTAAATCACCTGTGTACAACAATCTGGGAAGTTGATCAAGGCAAGGTTACAGTATATGAAGGGAATTACGAAGATTATACCGAACAAAAGCAGGCAAAAACAGAAAAGGAAAATAAGGAATATGCAGAGTATAATCGTGAAAAGGATAGGTTGAAGAAGGCTGCTCAAAACTTACAGACCAAATCGGATTCAATCAGGAAAGCCCCTAAACGAATGGGGAATTCGGAAGCAAGACTTCATAAACGGAGCTCCGGGAAACAGAAGGCGAAATTGAACCGTTCTGCTGAAGCGATCGAAACTCGAATCGAGAAGTTAGCAAAAAAAGATAAACCTAGGGAAAATCCTCCTATCATTTTTGATATTTCCGAATTTCCCTCTTTACACAGCAAAAGGGTCATTCGATTTAATGGCTGTTCCCTGAAAGTCGGGTCTAACACACTAAAGCAGCATATCTATGGGGATGTCCCCCTAAAATCCAGGCTCGCCATCAATGGGCAAAATGGGTCAGGCAAATCGACGTTATTGAAAAAGATAGTCGATCGTCAAGCGGATTTAAATGTAGCGAAGCCGGCAAAGTTAGGGTTTTTCGCACAACAACAAGAAAATTTGATCGAAAGTAAAACGGTACTTGAAAATATTTTGCAGGATAGTCCATACAATCAAGCCTTTGTTCGAACGATATTATCCCGATTAGCCTTTAAAGGAAATGATGTGTACAAACAAGTATCACTCTTAAGCGGTGGTGAAAGAGTCAGGGCTTCGCTGGCAAAGGTTTTTTTGGGAAACTATAATGTACTGGTTTTGGATGAACCTACAAATTACCTGGATATAAGCACTAAAGAGGCTTTAACCGAGGTGTTAAAAGCATATCCAGGAACCATTATTTTTGTAACCCATGATCGTTCATTGATTCAATCACTTGCAACACATACTCTTTCTTTTGAAGATGAACCTTCGAGAGTTAGAGTCATCAACCAGGAACCAAAAAAAATGGATGCGGAAGAAGTTGATCATCAAGACAAAAAGGCTGAACTGCTTACGATAGAAGTGCAAATCCTCGAGACACTTGGGAAACTGTCCACGGTTATGAATGACGCGGAAAAAGAGGAATTGGATAGGGAATTCAAGCGGCTCTTGAACAAGAAAAGGAAGCTTGAAAGCTAAAGGGCTTTCCTATTTCTAAAAAAGGAATTGTTGCAGAAAATAGACGATATCACCTAGCGAATAAATCAAAGAAATTCAACAACAGTCAGGTCTTCTTTCTTAACATAGAAAATGCTGCAGATAAAATAATACTTTTTAAGAATGTACTTCATTTCTTTCGTTCCGAATCAGTTTTTGATAAGTTGGGAATACATGATAATGAAGAAAGCATGAAGGGGGCAATAGGATGAAACCACGGATTACTGTCATTACATTAGGTGTAGATGATTTGGAAAAATCGCTAGAGTTCTATCGTGATGGGCTTGGATTTCGAACAGAAGGGATAATTGGCAAGGAATTTGAGCATGGCGCCGTTGCCTTTTTCGACTTGCAATCAGGCCTAAAGCTTGCCATTTGGAATCGAAAGGATATTGCTCATGAGGCCAAGGTTGCTTTGACTCCAACAAGTTCTACAGAATTTACCATTGGTCACAATGTAGCCAGCAAAGAAGAAGTGAATACCGTGGTGGAGCAAGCAAAAAAAGCGGGTGCGGTCATAACTGATCCGGCACACGATACATTCTGGGGAGGATACTCTGCACACTTTCAAGACCCGGATGGCCATTTGTGGGAAGTGGTTTGGAATCCGGAGTGGGATATCTGAGAATCTTGAATGTGATCCATTTCAAGTGGTTCTTGCGTTTAGAAAGCATCCGTAGAAGTTCTATCCAAATGTTAAAACAAAGTTAATTGGAATGGAAGGTATGTGACTCCTGCGGGAAAGCGAGTAGCCTACGTTCCATCAACGTTTACATTGTAAAAGCCATAAAAAACTGTAGGCAAACCCGATTTTCAACGAGTTTGCCTACAGTCTGAAGCAAGCACTTTACCTAGAGGTATAGTGCTTGTTTTTTATTAATAAAATCTCTGCTTTTTTCAATCATTTCTTTATTCTTTTCAATCGCTTCGTTATTACTGAATTTCACCTGTGCATTAACGGTCTCATTGTCTTCCATGTATTCAAGCAGCAAGTCTACAGCTTTTTCCATGAGTCTTTCTATGGGGATATTTCTATCTTCAGAAAGATTGGTGAGTCTATTAGTTAAATAAGGATTAAGCGTAATGTTTAATGGTTTTCTCGTTTCGGAATGAATAAGTCGTTCCACCTTAAGTCGTTTTATCTATTATATAACTATAATTATAGTTAAACAAATGTGAGTGTATGCAGTGGCTTATTGGAACCCGAAGTCCCAATATTAAAAGAGAAAGTAGAGTTTCGTAAATATCACTTAAAGTTGAAGATGATTTTATACTATTTTGTCATCACAATTAGTTGCTGAATCACTGTTTCACGTAAATGATCATCTAACGGAGCTGTATTAAAAAGCTCTGATTAATAAAGACCATCTATGGCTAATCGATTGATAGCTGCTGTTACCGAATTAATATGATCCTGCTCCACTTTGTCTTGAAGAACGATTATCCCTCTTTAAAAATGTCATCATCCCATTTCATTAAATTCACAGAGCATTGTAAGTTTCTACTTTTGTATAGTTAGTCCTCCTTAAGTATGAAGGTATCACTGTCCCCAGATTTCATCCTTAAAACAGTAAAACTTGATATGTAGGGAAAGTCACTAGGTGGATTACTCTTTAATACATTTATCCCCTTAATCTTACCTGGCTTAATATCTGGATAAAATCTTTTAGAACGACTTATTTAAGAGTCTTACACTGATTTAAGGGTAGGTGAAAAAAATGTTGACATAATCAATATAACGTTATAATGTTTATTTATTGTAATTTTTTGTTTTTTCAGACTATAAATAAAAAGGGGGTAAAGTTATTGAATAATTTTATGGGGTTTCTCGAAGCTAAGGTGCTGCCAGTGGCAAACAAAATTGGTTCACAAAGACATCTACTAGCTATTAGACATGGCGTTCTAGCAACGCTTCCTTTAACGATCATTGGATCATTCTTTGTTATTTTGTTGAATTTTCCAATTGAGGGGTATGATGAATGGATAGCACCTTATCGTGCTGCTTTAGATGTTCCGTTTCGGTTTACAGTAGGAGCGATGGCTTTATATGCAGCTTTTGGGGTCGGGTCAGCTCTTGCTGGACATTATAAATTAGATCAGCTCAGTGCAGGCTTTCTATCAGTCTTAGCTTTTTTAATTACATGCGTTGTGCCTACGCAAGTCATGGAAACTGTTCCAGGAGTCATCGAAGCAGGGCGTTGGTTACCAATCAGCTCTTTAAGTGCAGCTTCTTTATTCGGAGCAATTGTGACAGCATTGATTTCCGTAGAAATTTTTCATTTTCTGATTAAACGTGATATCAAAATTAAATTACCGGAAAGTGTTCCGCCAATGGTTTCGAATTCCTTTGCAGCTTTGATTCCAACATTAGTCGTCGTCCTTTTATTCTGGGGCATTCGCTATGGTTTAGGCTTTGACATTAATTCGATTATCACTACATTGGTATCTCCTCTCAAAAATTTATTGGTAGGAAATAGTTTAATAGGTGGTCTGCTTACTGTCTTTCTCATCGTTTTCTTTTGGTCACTGGGTATTCATGGGCCTGCAATATTAGGGCCGATCATACGACCAATGTGGGATTCGGCGATTCTTGAGAATATGGATACATTTGCGAGAACAGGTAATGCAGCTAATTTGCCCAATTTATTTACCGAACAATTCATTCAATGGTTCGTCTGGGTCGGTGGTGCAGGTTCGACTTTATCGCTCGTTGTATTGTTCTTATTTTCAAAATCGAAATATTTGAAAGAGCTGGGTAAACTGTCCTTTGTTCCAGGGATTTTTAATATTAATGAACCTGTCATCTTTGGAGCACCTATCGTTATGAATCCTATATTAATGGTCCCATTCATTGTTGCTCCTTTGGTTAATGTCATCGTTTCATATACGTTCTTTCAATTGGGATTAATACCAATGATCATGGCAAAGCTGCCGTTTACGGTGTTTAGTCCGATTGCAGCTGTAATCAGTACTGATTGGACAATCATGGCCGGGGTTCTTGTTTTATTGAATTTCTTCATCTCATTAATGATCTATTTTCCATTTTTCAAGATGTTCGAGAAGCAACACTTGCGTGATGAAAATAAAATAGAAGATAGACCAGAGAAAAACAAAGAGGACATTAAATATGCTTGAAATAATATGTGCAATCCTTTCATTTGTAGGAGCCCAAATCATTTTTTCCCGTACCAGTCTAGGTGAAAAATTAACTCCCTGGAAATCGGTTGGCCTCTCTATTTTAATTATTGGCTTTTCTATTTTTCTGTTCAGCGCAATGGGTTCGACTTATTATTTGATAGTCATTGTACCAACGATTATTTGTTCTGTAATGGTATCCTCCCGCTACCGTGATTACTTAGTGGGTTTACAAGCTAAGCGGGCTCAATGGAAAGAAAGTAGAAAAGGAGTGAATGATAGCTTATGAGAAGATTAGGTATTTCCATTTATCCTGAACACTCTACACCGGATAAAGACAAGCAATATATTAAACTTGCCCATGGTTATGGTTTTGAACGAATTTTCACGTGTTTATTATCGGTTTCAAAACCTCTTGAAGTTGTGTTGGAAGAGTATAAAAATATTATATCTTATGCGAAATCATTACATATGGAAGTCATTCTTGATGTTGCACCAGCTGTTTTCGACAAGTTTGGCATCAGTTATGATGATTTGAGTTTTTTCGCAGAAATGGGAGCTGACGGTGTTCGTCTTGACCTTGGGTTCGATGGCTTGAAAGAAGCTAAAATGACATATAATCCTTATGGGTTGAAAATCGAATTGAATATGAGCAATGATGTCGATTATTTATCGAATATTCTGACGCACCAAGGGAATAAAAATCAAATCATCGGTTGTCATAATTTTTATCCACAAAAATTCACGGGTCTGCCTTATGAGTTCTTCATTTCCTGCAGTAAACGTTTTAAAGAAAACGGCATTAAAACAGCGGCATTTGTTACTTCACAAACTGGTGATATAGGGCCATGGAGCATTAATGATGGTTTATGCACATTGGAACAGCATCGTGACCTATCAATTGATGTACAAGCTAAGCACCTGTGGGCAACTGGTTTAATTGATGATGTAATCATTGGAAACGCATATGCCAGTGAAGCGGAACTGAGAATGCTTGGTTCCTTACAGCGTGACATGATCGAATTGAAAGTGGAGTTTCATTCGGATGCGTCTTCAATCGAGCAAAAGGTTGTATTGGATGAATTACACCTTCGCCGTGGTGATATCAGTGAGTATATGGTCCGTTCGGTGGAAGTTCGGAAAAAATATGCGAATGAAGATTTTGCAATTAGGGAAAGTATTCCACAGGTGAAAGGATCCGTTTTCATTGGTAATGATTCTTTCGGGAAATACAAAGGGGAACTTCAAGTCATTTTACGGGATATGCCTTTGGATGCACGAAAAAATGTTGTCGCACAAGTTGTAAAAGAAGAACATTTTTTACTGGATTACATTAAACCGTGGGGCACATTCAGATTGATTAAATAGTCTACACGACTTACCACTTTAACGAGCTTTAAATATAATCATTTGCTTACTATCCAGTAAGAAAATTTTTAAGGGGGAAAGAGAAATGAATATTTTATTATGTTGTTCTGCAGGAATGTCTACTAGTCTATTGGTTAACAAGATGGAGAAAGCTGCAGCGGAAGAAGGAATGACCGTGAAAATACAGGCTGTAGCCACTATGGAAGTAAGAAACCACATTAATGAAGTGGATGTTATTCTTTTAGGTCCTCAGGTTCGTTACTTACTTAACGATATAAAGAAAATAGGTGATGAGAAAGGGGTACCCGTAGACACGATAAATCCGATGCATTATGGCTCATGTAACGGTAAAGAAGTATTGAAAACAGCTATCCAATTAATTTCAAAATAACATACTATCAAAATATAAGAGGGTGTTAATGTGACAAAAACAAAAGAGGATCTTTCTGAATTATCATTTCAATTAATTCTTCATAGCGGAAATGCCCGCAGTTGCGCAATGGAAGCCATCGCCTTGCAAAAACAAAAGAAATCAAGCGATGCCCAAGAAAAACTAAAGGAAGCAGAGAGTGAGTTTGTTGCAGCACATAAAATCCAAACGGCATTGATCCAACAAGAAGTGAATGGTGAAGAATTCGAAATTCCATTGCTCTTAATCCATGCTCAAGATCACCTGATGACTTCCATGACCACAAAAGATTTAGCGAAAGAAATCGTGGAATTACACGAGAAAACACAAAATAACTAACTAAGTGATCATGCTGCTAGGGGAATGAGTTCTTATTTAAAAGGTTGCTAAGGCAGCCTTTTTCTTTTGGACATAATGGGTGAATTTGCACAACAAGGTGGCGTTATATTTCTATAGTTTAGGTCATGAACGTAAGCTAAAGTATTATGGCATATAAGGTCACTCAAGATTAGGAATCTCCGAAATTTTAATTTATACTAATACTCATGGCAATAGCAAATGATACTGACACAGATTAACCAGTATGTTTATGAAGGATATTCAGGACAGAAAGCATTAACATAGGTAAGCCATAACAAACAACTTATTAGCAAGGTCAATCATGATATAAAAGGAGAGAAAAGGCATGCAAAGAGTCAATTTAACTGAAGATTTTAGTCTTTCACGCATTGTTCACGGTATGTGGAGATTAGCAAATTGGAAATTTTCAAACGAAGAAATTCTATCACTTATTGAACATGGTATGGATCGAGGTATCACTACATATGATCACGCCGATATATATGGCAGTTACACATGTGAAGAGATTTTTGGGAACGCTCTTTCATTAAAGCCATCTTTACGCGATAAAATGGAGATTATTACGAAATGTGGCATAGTACTTCAATCAGAAAACCGTCCTTCTCATAAAAGTCACCATTATAACACTAGTAAAACCCATATAATAAAGTCTGTTGAACAATCTCTTATGAATCTTAAAACGGATTATATAGATTTATTACTTATCCATCGTCCGGATCCCCTGATGGACCCGGTGGAAACGGCTGAGGCGTTTAATCAATTAAAAGAATCAGGAAAGGTCCGTAACTTTGGCGTATCGAACTTCAAAAAACCGCAATGGGATATGCTTCAATCTTATCTTGAATATCCACTTGTGACGAATCAACTGGAGCTTTCTGCATATAATCTTGAAAACTTCGAAGATGGAACCATAAACTTATGTCAGCAAACGGGCGTGGCGCCGATGGCATGGTCACCGCTCGCAGGAGGAAGCATCTTTGAGGAATCGGATGAAAAGGCTGTCCGTTTAAGAAAAACGTTAGAAATCGTACAAGAAGAAATAGGGGCTAATGGAATAGATGAAGTCATGTATGCCTGGCTGTTGAAGCATCCTGCAAAAATCATTCCAATCGTTGGTTCCGGCAAGGAAGAACGCCTGGATAGCGCCATTGATTCATTAAACCTAAGTATGAAACAAGAGCAATGGTTCAACATTTTAACGAGTTCCATGGGGCATGATATCCCGTAATGATCATACAGTTGAACCGCAAAAGAATGGGACTTCCAAAAGGGGGCCCATTCTTTTTTGCGTGAAAACATAATTGGGAATTAACTAGAGATGTAGACAGGCAATCGTTTAACCAATCCTTCCGTAAAGACCAACCTATCAATTCAAGTGAACGACTGGAACATCAATCTTTAACCCTTTTAAGTAATACCTTCAATTTTTAATAGTATATTTTTATTGATAAAGATAGTTATGTATTTTATAATGGTTATAATGAATTAACATCATGGATAAGAGGGGGTTCGTACATGCTTAACACGGTCGTTTTATATTTACCTATAGGTAGAAAAACGTTTGATATTGAAGCAGCTGAAATATATCGTAAGCAAAGTATGGAGTGGTTGGAAGAAAGCTGCAGCCATCTTGTAGCACCAGAACAAACCGTGACATCTGTTGAGGAACTTCAAGATTTTTTAGATTCCATAAAAGATGTGAAATTCGATACGGTTTTATATCAGAGTGTTACATTTGCAGATGGAGAGTTTATGGTCAAGGTATTGGAGTATTTCAAGCAGCCTGTCATTGTTTGGTCAGTTCGCGAACCGAGTGTTGGAGGACGATTACGCCTCAATTCATTAACTGGTGGGAACAGTACAAGTAATGTACTGCGGAATCATCAACATCCGTTTGCTTTTGTATTCGGGAATCCAGATGAAGATGCTTTAAGAAAGCGTTTACTAAGACAATTTGATGTTATGCGTGTTCTAAAGGCATTAAGTGAACTGAAAATAGGCGTGGTAGGTGAATATCCACCAGGTTTCTTCTTCTCACAAGCTAATGAAGGAGAACTGCAAACAGCACTTGGGGTTACACTTCATAAAATTGATTTACAAGAGGCGTTTACACATTGTGTGGAACTCCCAGAACAAGAGTGGATCGGTGAAATTGACCGTGCTGAGAAACAAGTAATTGGATTGAATCGTAATGATGAAACCGTTACGAAGTTCGCTCAATTTTCAACGTACATAAAAAAACATATCCAGCAACAAGAATTGAACGCATTGGCGATGCGGTGTTGGCCGGACTTTTTTAACGAGTTGGGAGCAGCTCCGTGTTCGACTCTATCCCAATTCACAGAAGACGGAATGGTAACATCATGTGAATCGGATATTCATGGATCGGTTTCTATGTTTATTTTACGTGAATTAGCTGGTGGAAATGCACCTTATTTAGGAGATTTAGTCCATGTAGATGAAGCAAAAAATTCGGTTGTATTTTGGCATTGTGGTGCGGGAGCTTATTCACTTGCCAATCCTACTACAGGGGCAACAGTCGGTGTACATCCAAATCGGAAAATAGGCTTTGCAATGGATTTTGGTTTGAAAGCAGGAGTAGTAACGATCTTTAGAGTAAGCCATACACCTGAAGGCTATCGTCTTTTAGTCATGAAAGGAAATGCATTGGATGGAGAGCAGCCGTTTACAGGAACATCTGTGGAAGTGGAATTAAAAACAGATGTAATGGACACACTTTACAAACTTATGCATGCAGGATATGAGCCTCACTTTGCACTAGTTTATGGAGATGTAACGGAACATCTAATTGAATTGGGACGTATCCTTCAATTAGAAACCGAGGTATATGTATAAGAAAACAGTATTTCACCATTACAGCAATAGCTAGTTAATGATATATAATTTATCTTATATACTAGCTTAAAGGGGTTGGACAACGTGAAAAATATGATAGATGCTAATAAAAATGTGGCTCTTTATTTACAGGTAAAAGACATTTTAGTTAAGCGCATTCAGGAAAAAGTATGGAAGGCAAACGCATTAATACCAACGGAACAAGAGTTGATGCAAGAATTTGATGTTAGCCGTACCACTTTAAGGCAAGCCATTTCCATTCTTGTACAAGATGGATTATTGGAGAAAAAACAAGGAAGGGGAACAATTGTAAAGCCTCAACCTCTTATTGGTGGGAGCTTAGGAAAACTAAAGGGGTTAGCAGAAGAAGTAACAGAGAGAGGCTTGACACCTAATTCAAAATTATTGCGTGCAAACTTTAAAAAAAATCTATATTACGAAACATCAATGCTCCAACTAGCAGAGGGAGAAGAAGTTTTTGTAATTGAAAGAATCCGTTTCGCTGATGATGTTCCCATTGCCATTGAACGCTCATGTTGGCCCAGGCATATTGGTAAAATAATTGAAAAACATGACCTGAATAGTGCAAAGTTTTATGAGATTCTAGAGGAAAACGAAACTTTTTTAAAACGTGCGAAAGAAAAAATTTGTGCAATCAACGCAACTATTTATGAAGCAGATTTACTTGGGATTCGCGGTGGTGAAGCTTTGCTTGAAATGACAAGGCTAAGTTTTGGATTTGATGATAAACCACTTGAATTTACGATAACAAAATACCGTAGTGATAAATATCATTATGATATTGACCTTTTTAGATAAATCTTAATACGTTTAGGGGAGTGGAGAGATTTGACGAATGGAACACTAGTTAAGCAATATGGTTTATATGTGGACGGTCAATGGGAGAAAACGTCAGAAACAATGAACGTACTAAACAAATATACGCAAGAACCCGCAGCTCAAATTTCAGTAGCAACAAAAAAACATGTGGATAAATCTGTAAAAAGTGCAAAAACAGCGCTAAAAGTAAATTTTTCACCATATGATCGATATGAGGTATTAATGAAAGCTGCTCAGTTGCTAATTGAGCGTCGTGAAGAATTTGCTCGAATTTTAACTATTGAAGTTGGGAAGTCCATTCGCGAATCACGTGGAGAAGTAGATCGTTCAGCTCAAACTTTACAAATATCAGCAGAAGAAGCAAAGCGTATTCATGGAGAAGGTGTGCCTGTTGAATCAGCTCAAGGTTCAGAGAATCGCATGGCCTTTACAGTACGTGTTCCGGTTGGGGTCATTGCAGCTATCACCCCATTTAATGCACCTATAAATCTGGTCTGTCATAAAATCGGACCAGCACTTGCTGCTGGCAATAGTGTGGTCTTAAAACCAGCCGAAGTAACCCCAATCTGTGCCATTAAACTGGCAAGCCTATTGGAAGAGGCTGGTCTACCAAAGGGACGCCTTCAAGTGCTGACTGGAGATGGTGCAAAAGTTGGTGAATGGTTGCTAGAAAATCAAGATGTTAACATGTTTACTTTTACAGGAAGCCCTCGGGTAGGAGAATTAATCCGTTCAAAGGCGGGATTACGGAAAGTGTCTCTTGAATTAGGAAACAATTCAGCCACCATTGTTCATAAAGATTCTGATTTGGAAAGAGCTGTAACTTTAGTTTCACAAAAAAGCTTTAACAATGCAGGACAAGTTTGTATCTCAGTCCAACGTATCTATGTTCATAACGATATCTATGAAACCTTTGTTGCTAAGTTAATAGAAAAAACAGAAGGTTTTGTAGTTGGTAACCCATTGGATGAAAAAACAGATATCGGACCTATGATTCGTCTTACTGAAGCGGAGCGGGTAGAGGAATGGGTGAAAGAAGCAGTAGAACAAGGTGCACAGATTGAGTTAGGCGGCAAACGTGATGGCGCTTTTTATTTTCCTACAATCTTAACGAATGTAAATGATGACATGAAAGTTTGCCGTCAAGAAGTGTTTGGGCCAGTTGTGTCCATTGCACCATATGAAGAGATAGACGAAGTGATCGCTAAAGTAAACGATTCTGATTATGGTTTACAAGCTGGACTTTTCACGAACGATTTACAATTAACAATGAAAGCAGCGCGTGAAATAGAAGTGGGCGGGCTGATTGTTAATGATGCGTCAGCATATCGGGTCGACCATATGCCTTATGGTGGCGTGAAGAAGAGTGGAAATGGAAAAGAAGGTCCGAAATATGCAATTGAAGAAATGACGGAAGAACGTATTATTGTCATAAATTTATAATTGTATGATTTATAAAAAAAGGACCTAGAGGGGAAAGGATCTAGGTCTTTCCTTTAGCCAAATGACAAAACAAAAGGTAATGAAGGTGACAAAGATGGAGTTTTTAACTATTCTCCTACCTATTTTCGGTATTTTTGCGATCGGATTTATTGGACAAAAGAAAATCGGATTTGATACAAAGACAATTTCAACAATGGCGCTTTACATCATGTCTCCCGTTCTAGTATTTCAAACTTTTTATACAACACCATTTAACGTTGATTATTTATATCTTACTTTTTACACATTTGCCCTTTGTTTTTCCCTGATTGCAGTTGTTTATATGATTGCTTTTTTTCACGGATATTCGACTCCTGAGACATGTGGGCTGATATTGGCGTCGTCTTTTATGAACAATGGAAACTATGGTACCCCCGTTGTCTTATTACTTTTCGGTGCTACCGGACTAAAATCTGCCATCATTTTAATGGTGATACAACAATTAGTTATGTGTACGGTGGGGGTGTATTATGCTGCAAAAGGGAGTCCAGAAGGGAATGGTATACGTTCAGCGCTTCGGGCAGTTCAACGTATGCCCACTATATATGGCGGACTTTTAGGCGCTACTTTTCAATTATTGGATATTCCATTAAGCAGCGCCGTACAAGAAGCTGTAGGCTTAGTAGCTGATGCAGCTATTCCTACTGTAATGATCGTACTAGGAATGCAGCTTGCTAGAATATCAATAAAACATTTAGCAAAAGCCAAGATTTCGTGGTCGCTCATTGTCAAACTTGCGATTTCACCTGCCATAGCTTATATGCTAACACTTTTCTTGCCTGTAGATGATATGGTTAAACAAATTATGATTATTATGGCTGCCATGCCAACAGCAGCTAATACGACTATGTACGCTCTCCAATTCAATACAGAGCCAGAGTTTGTTTCAAGTACGACACTAATTAGTACTTCGTTAAGTCTTGCTACTTTGCCAATTATTTTTATGATGGTCTTATAAAAAAATAGTGGAATTCCATATATATTTACGATCAAAAAATGTTAGAGGATGATTAATCAGAGTCCTCCCAATAATACAATCCTGAACAAGTAAGTAGATATTATGAGTTTGTAGACAAAAGGGATTCTATCTAAATGATAAAAACAAGTTGATTGGATCGGGTGTGCAAGACTCCAGTGGGAAAAGCGCGACCAAGGGAGACCTCTCAGGCGCAAAGGCACCGAGAAGGCTCCCGGACCGCCCGCGGAAAGCGAGTGCCTGGAGGGGAAATCAACGGGCAAATTTTAAAAACCTAAAAAAATGTAAACAAACTCAATTATTATCTAGTTTTTCTACTGTCTGAAGCTTTTATATCATATAAAAGCTTCTTTTTAATAAGTTTCTTCTATATAAGGGGGGGACAGTCAGCGATATGGAAATACCCGTCTTTGCTATCATTGTCTCATGGTTAAATTCAAAGGGGCGGAACAACTTAATATTTGTTTGTAACATAGTTTAGAAAATTGATTTGCACATAGGATTTAGAGTGAGTGCTTTACGGTGGAATGAGGGAAAATAAAACTAAGTACCGGCTTACCCCGGAATTCAAAGGGAAGAAGCATGTAAGATGCTCTAATATCCGAAAAGGATACTGTGCATTTTACATGCTCCCATTTACACCGAGAATGAACACAAAACAGAAAGGTGAGTTGTAGATCTTTAACGCCATACACCATAGTTTACATACCGTGGGGGAGAGGACTGTGCTTAAGACGTACCCCTACTAGATTCAATTCATTAGAAGACTATAGCTTTCCCTTTATAAACGCTTTTTAACAACTCATCAATGTATACTACTTTTCCTGTTTTTATGGATTCTTCTGCCGCGATTCCGACGACAATAGACCAAAAGCCTTCTTCAACAGTTGCCGTTGTTGTGGATATGCCTTCAATATTATCGATAAAGTATTTGTGCTCATAATAGGTTCCCCCATTATGCCCACTGCTCTGGATAACAGATGGATAACAAGGAGTGGAGATTCTTGTAGGTTTACTTTCACCACTTAATACTTCTAGGTGTGTATTCGGTCTATTTACTGGTAAAAAATCATCGTTTTCATATGCTCTCAGTCTTCCTTTATCTCCACATATCGTTATTTCTTCATAAAACATAGGAGAAAACATACATAAATTAAAATTCGTGTTAACACCGTTTTCATAAATGATATTGACATTAGCATGATCAATAACATCCGATTTTTGATCTTTATATTCAAAATCAGTAAAATTGACAGCGCTTCCTCCAGTTGCATATACGTAAGATGGTTTAGATTGAGCAAATAAGTTTAAAAGGTCAAAGTAATGACAACATTTTTCAACTAATGTCCCGCCTGAATACTTAGAAAATTTATTCCATTGGTTTACTTTATCGAGGAATGGAACCCTATGTTCTACAATGCTAATTGTTTTAACGTCACCAATGGATTTTCGCTCGATTGCTTCATGAATCGATTCATTATAAATGGCTTTGTATCGATATTGAAGGCCAATTTGAAATATCCCTTTATAATCATCAGCAAGTTCTTTAATTTCCAATGCATCTTCTAAATTTGTAGCCATTGGTTTTTCCAATAAAATATGTTTACCAGATTTGACAGCTTCTCTCACAATCTCAAGATGGGTATAGTTTGGCGTGCAAATAATTAGTCCATCTACCTGTGGATCATGACAAGCGTCCGTTAGACTCTGATATTCTACTAAATCGTGGCCAGGGAAGTTTTCTGAGAACATTCTTTTCGTATTTTCAATACTTTTCTTATCTATATCATAAATACCATGGATGGTGGCTCTTCCTTCTAACATGGTTACTTTAATATGCTCATGCCCTATCATTCCAGCACCAATAACGTTGAATTTATATTTTTGTTGTTCACTTTTATAAATGTATTTATCCTTTTCAGATAAGTAATCAACATTTAAAAAGCCTGAGAAAAAGTTACTGTTTAATTCTTTTCTTTTTGTACTCATATCAATAACCTCCAGTAATGCCATATTTTTAATTAAATTTCACCAGTTTTTCCCTCTAATTATTTAGTTTGGTATTCCAAAAGAAGGTGTAAAATACACTTGCTAGCGTTATAGGAAAGATAGGTAATTACTAAGCTAACGTTGAAGTTTGAGGGCAAAATGCAACATCATGCACAATAAACGTAATTACCTTTAAATAAAAATCAGTACCTTTGTTCATTATAAGAATACGTTTACAAAATTACAAGTGAAGATTTTAAAAAAATCAAAAATTCTGAAAAGATAAAAACTGAATTTACATCTAACTAATAGTTAAGGCATATTAAAAAAAGAAGAAGCTATGTGTAGGTGGAAATCTGATGAACGAAAGATTCGGTAGAGTATGGAAGTATATTTGTAGACTTTTACTATAGGATATATTTTTTAAAACTGAAAAAAATATATGGAAAAGGCTTGCTATTTTGTATGCGTTTTCATAATATAATTAAAACATAGTAACTTTTTTAAAAAGATAGTAATCTTATCTCTAAAATAGAAGGGAGATCATGCCGTGAAGATTTGTTAACTGGAATTTTTTAGTGTCTGCATTTCTTATGAAGGGTTATCTACAAATATCCAAGTGGAAATTTCTTGAATTATAAAAATGGTCTCTAAAAGGAGAGAACTTATGGAACAATCAGTCATTCAAAACGTTGAACGTTCAGTTGAAACTTCTAAGAAATTAAAACTCAAGGAAAAAATCGCTTACGGAATGGGGGATGTTGGAAATAATTTTTTGTTTGATTTAGGTCAAATATATTTGCTTAAGTTTTATACCGATGCACTAGGATTGCCTTCTGCAACTGCTGGACTAATCTTTTTAATTACAAAAATTTGGGACGCTTTTGCCGATATTACTGTAGGTACTTGGGTTGATAATCGAAAAAAAATTGGTCCTAAAGGAAAGTTTAGACCTTTTATACTTTACACAGCAGTACCGCTAGCTCTTATTACAATCGTGAGTTTTACTAATCCAGATTTTTCACTTACAGGAAAAATGATTTGGGCTTATGCTACTTATATGGCTTTTGGAACCATTTATAGTATTTCGAATATCCCTTACGGTTCAATGGTTCCGGCTATGACCAAAGATCCTGTAGAAAGAGCAGAGTTAGCTGCATTTAGACAAGCAGGTGCAAACTTTGGCTTACTTGTTACTACAGTTGGGTTTATGCCTATTGTGTTACTTTTTGATAGTGAATCTACTGGATATATAGTAGCTGTATCGATATTTGCATTTGTAGGTGTTTTATTTCAAATATATTGTTATGCGAATGTTAAAGAACGGTATGTATATGAGAAGCCAAAAGAAACGCAAGTAAAACTAAGTGATAGTTATAAAGGCCTTCTAAAAAATACGCCTCTTCTGATACTTTGCTTAGTCAACTTGTTTACCTTTTCAGCGTTTAATGTGAAGCTCGCAGTACAAGTATATTATTGTCAATATGTTTTAAAAAATGTTTCTATCGTTCCTTACATGGGTTTTTTTAGCATTGGCTGTGTGTTTATTGGTGTGGCATTAGTTCCGTTTATGGTTAAAAAGATAGGAAAAAAATACACGTATATACTTGGTTGTGCAATTTGGGCAGTTGGCGATATATTAGCTTATCTTTTTGCTGATAACGCAGTAATATTTATCATTTTAGCTTGTTTTGCATTCTTTGGAAGTTCATTTGTTAATAGTTTAAACTGGGCATTTGTTTCTGATGCAGTTGAATATGGAGAATGGAAAACAGGTAACAGATCTGAAGGTGTGGTTTATTCTTTCTTTACTTTCTGTCGCAAACTATCTCAGGCCCTTGCGGGTTTTATTCCAGGGATTGTTTTAGGGTTGGTCGGTTATGTTCCCAATGCAGTGCAAAATGCTAATGTAGTTGAAGGGATTAGAGGACTAATGTTCATATATCCAAGTACTTTAGCCTTGGCAACTATTATTGTAATGGGAATATTTTATAAACTATCAGATGAAAAATACAATAATATCGTAAAAGATCTTAATGACCGTAAAACCGGTGTACCTATGTAAAATAAAAGTGAAGAGTAAGACTGTAGGATTTAACCATTTGAAGACCAGTTATGTTAGGGTATTGCCATTTTTGAACCGATGGATGTATGTTTTTACGGTGAAAATTCCAAGTGTGCTTCTATCGTAAAAACGGACTGGCGGTATTGTATAAAAAGATATTTACTAGAATCTGTATAAAAAGCTTGAAATATTGTAGTCTATTTTTTATTATAATGTTAAAGGTAATGATGTTTTATATAAACATTATTATGTTTAAATTAATAACAAGGAGGAACAAACTATGAAATATTTTTTGGATAGTGCTATTCTTGAGGAAGTTCGTTATGCATATAAAAATTGGGCAATTGATGGTGTGACAACAAACCCCCGTCACATAATGACTAGTGGTAAACCATTCCTAACAGTTTTAGATGAATTAGGAAGTGAATTTAAGGGCGTTGAAAACTTTCCTATTTCAGTCGAGATTAATCCTCATTTAGAAGATGCAAAAGAAATGGTTGTAGTAGGAACTAAAATTGCAAAATTATCTTCTAATTTCGTCATTAAGATCCCGTGTACAGAGCCTGGTTTAATTGCGGCGAGGGAATTTGAAAAAGAAGGTATTCCTACGAATGTTACCCTTGTTTTTTCTCCGTCTCAAGCCTTACAGGCTGCCCGAATTAAGGCTAGTTTTGTATCACCTTTTGTTGGATGGAAAGAAAATAGCGGAGATGACACAACTCAATATATTCAAGACATCGTAAATATCTATAAAACATATAATTTTGATACAGAAATTATTGTGGCTGCATTACGGAACGGTAAACAAATGGTTGATGCTGCGAAAGCAGGTGCTCATATCGTGACTTGTGGCTTCGACGTTTATAAGGAAAGCTTCCACCACGCATTTACTGATTATGGATTAGATAAATTCCGCAATGCTTGGGATAACACAATAACGGAAGCACCCGTATTAAAATAATAGATTGCGATGAAGGGTACCTCATAGGTTTTTCTTTGCGGGGCCTTTTATAGAGAAGAAATGAGGCGAATGGCTTTGTCTAAATTCGAAACGATAAAAGGGCTTAATAAACACGTTTCTTTTTTTCATGTTGAAGATAGAACTTTTACACCATACGGTAAAATAATTAAGGGATATGATTTCCATGAGTTACAAACTTATATGGAAGATATAGAAATTCCTCAAGATCAAAATTTATATATTGCCTCTGTTGCAAATATGGAAAATACGAGAGTGAAAGAACAAATTCAAACAGCATTTTATGGTGAGATGTCGATACAAATTGGATATTGTAATGGTCCTAACTCAACTTTAAATGGTTTAGAATATCATAAAGGCAGTGAAATCAACATCGCTGTGACAGACCTGGTTCTTCTCTTAGGAAAGGTACAAGATATTCAAGACAATATCTATGATTCTAATAATGTGACAGCTTTCTTTATACCTAAGGGAACTGCCGTGGAATTATATAGTACGACATTACATTTTGCGCCGTGTAAAGTAAATAATGATGGTTTTAAGACCATCGTTATTTTGCCATCCGGAACAAATGAACCATTAAAAGAGGACTTGGAAAAAAGAACAGAAGAGGATAAGCTATTGTTCATGAAAAATAAATGGCTACTTGTTCATCCTGAAAGAAAACAGTTAGTAAGCCGCGGTGCATATGCAGGAATAAGAGGAGAAAATATTTCAATTTTCCAGTAATGTCAGATCATTAACTAATAGAGGGACTTTAAAAAGAATATAATGTTATAAGTATGCAAACAATTTCCTTCTTCTTTATCTCTCTTTTTCTAATTTTTTTGACGAGTTGCCCAACATTAAAAAGAAAACGTTCTCAATTCATAAAAGCCTTAAAAAGAGGCATATCATTTGAATGTCTACCGAAGGCTCATATATTAAAAATGCATTCAACTCCAAGTCTTGTCCTGCTTGGAGTTGAATGCATTTCTTAACATGATTATAATAAACCGTCAAATATTAACCTTTGTTCAACTGAGCAAAGCTAAAAAAAGAGAACGTGTAAAATGAATTTGGCAAGGGGAGCTAAATGGCTATTTTTGATATGATTCTCAAGGATGTTATGTGTTCAGGTTATTGCGTTATCTCCTTGTTATATGATAGGGGAAAATGCTATGGTTGAGATACATGTGCAAGTCCAATATAAAGAAAAGAAGTGAAATAAATGGCTGAGCCCTTAAAGGATTTATATAATGAAACGTTTATTCGTGAATTCGGTGAAAAAGTAAAGGGTGTCCATCCGTCCTTCTCTACTGAATCGTTTGTAAGGGAAGTGATTGATGAGCATTGGGACGAGAGGAAGTTAAAAGAACGAATTAGACATATTTCCATTACCCTCGGGAAGTACCTTCCAAGTGATTATCAAGAGGCTTTGGATATTTTGTATCGAATTGATAAGGATTGTGAAGGGTTTAGATATTTATTTTTCCCGGATTTCGTCGAGGTACATGGATTGAATAAGGAGGATTGGCCGTTATCGCTAGATGCGTTAGAGCGTTTTACTGCAAGGTCATCCTCTGAATTTGCAATCCGTGCTTTTATCTTGCTTGATCCCGTTTTACTGATCGAGAAGATGAAAGAATGGACCAAGCATGATAATGAACATGTCCGCAGGCTGGCCAGTGAGGGGTGCCGGCCCAGGTTACCTTGGGGACAAGCTTTACCGATATTCAAGTCTGATCCGACACCTGTATTGGAATTGCTTGAGAACCTGAAAAGCGATCCGTCCCTTTATGTACGCAAAAGTGTGGCAAATAACTTGAATGATATTGCGAGAGATCATCCAAATGCCGTCATAGCGACTGCCAAGCGCTGGCATGAAAGTGGAAACGCCCAAACGATTTGGATTATCCGACGGGGATGCCGGAACCTTGTTCGTCAAGCAGATCCAGAGGTCCTTTCATTATTTGGTTACACGGATGTATTGAACAATCCTACTATCATTACAAACGCATTTCTTAGAAATGAACCAGATTCGATTTTTATTGGGGAAACCAGTGAAATTCATTTCGGGTTTCAAGTGCACGTGAAGGATCCAGCGAAACTTCGTATAGAGTACACGATCGATTTTGTAAAAGCCAATAAGAAAACGTCTCGCAAGATATTCCTACTGGCAGATAGGAATTTCACGGATGGAGAGCGGGTAGAGAGAGTCAGAATCCACAATTGGAAGGATTTGACCACACGTCGTCATTACACGGGAATCCATCGAATCTCCCTTCGCGTAAACGGGGTGGAAGTTGCAGAAACGCATGTAAAACTAAACGCTGAACCTTCATTGTTTATTGATAATATCGAATGAGTGCCTGGAGGGGAAATTAACGGTCAAATTTTAAAAACCTAAAAAAACTGTAAACAAACTCCAATATTATTGAGTCTGTCTACAGTCTGAGAGGAGTAGCCTAGCTCATCTTTTTGTTATTAGATATAAGTGCAGATTACTCATTTTTGAATACACTTCGTTACATCGTTTATCGCATCAAATCCAAAAAGTCGGATAGTTCCGATTGCTGCGCAAATTATTAATTAACAGTGCAAGGAAAACGATTATCACGGAACCAATTAACACAGGTGTAAATAAATAGCTCCAGCTATAATGACCAAGCATAACAATAAGTGGGTCTGCCCCTGCTGGTGGGTGTGTCGTTTTTGTCAGCATCATGACGGCAATTGCTAATCCGACTGCTAAGCCGATTGCCCAAGGCTCATCGCCAAAAAAATGATAGAAAGCTAAACCTACGAATGTAGAAACAAAATGGCCGCCAATAATATTGCGGGGCTGTGATAACGGCGCGTTCCATAGACCGAACGCCAGTACACAGCTTGCACCAAATGGAGCCATTAACCACACTGCTGAAGTCATTTTTGTTAAAATAATTAAAGCGAAAATAGTTAAAAATCCACCGATTAGGCCGGTTATTGCGTCTTTTACATTTATATGTAAAGGACTTCTTCCTTTTCCCTTCATTTTAGATAAATACCGTATATGAAATGAGCGTGATTCTTTTTGCCCCGTAACAGCTATGCGGTCCATTATTCCCCCTCCTTAAATGTACATTTACACTTTACACGAAATCAACTAACCTGTCAAAATCATTTTTAACAGTTAGTTAAAATTCGTAAAAAAACCAACTCTTTTAATAAGTTGGCTCTTCATTCATCATCAGATTTCCGGTGTTGAAATCGGGCGACCTTTTTTCTATTACCGCATATTTTCATTGAACACCACTTACGTCTTCCACTTTCATCGATAAATAACAATACGCAATCATTATTCGAGCATCGCTTTAATGAGGCTAGCTTATTTTCTTCAATTAAAGTTAATAAGTCATAAGCAATAAAAGAAAGCATGGTATCTTCTGATTCTCCAACAGGTATGGGAGTTAATTTTTGATTCATTAATTTATAAGTGAATGGAGCTTTTTCGATTTTTTTTTCTAAAAAAGCGATAAACTCATCAGGAATCGGATTCCCATCTGCAAGTAATTCGAATTGTCTTCTTAAAATTGAACGCATTTCTAGTAGACATACTAATACCTGCCCGATTCTCTCTTTAAGTTTTAAGCAAAGCTGATCATTCCAAAATGAGTTTTGCTCTTTTATTACAGTAAGCCAGTCCAGCACATCTTCTTCTGATAGCAATAAGTCTTGTCGTTGACCTCGACTGACTAGTTCCGTGTTCACTAAATCCAAAGAAAGATTACCTGATATTAGTGGAAATTTATTAGTTTCGGACATAAGTTCATCTCCCATTTACCTATTATATTCTAACCATTAAAGTGTCAATAAAGAGGTTATATCCTCATTATACCTTATTACGGAATTTTACAGCTACTAATCATGTCTGATGGGAATCCCTTAAGGTATATCTATTAATGCACCCTTAACTGGATAACATTTCAAAGGTTGTAATTCCTTTATTGTGGATGAATCGTATAGTAAATCGAAGCCATGAAAATCAACCCTAAATAATAGTGAAGGTAGATGGCTGGAAAAAAGTGATTGACAAAACCTGTACGTACAGGGTAACATGAAAGCGTATACAGAACCTATACGTACAGGTTATAAAATCAATTATATTTTGCTTTCTAGGGAAGGGAAGTAGTGAAATGGGTAAATACACAGAACCTGCAAGGGATTTGCTCCAACATGTCGGAGGGAAGGAAAATATTGCGACGGTTACGCATTGTGCGACAAGAATGCGTTTTGCGTTGAAAGATCCCGCCAAGGCGGATGTAACGAATATCGAATCGATTAAGCTTGTGAAAGGAACGTTTACACAAGCTGGCCAGTTTCAGGTCATAATCGGGAACGAAGTATCATCGTTTTATAATGAATTCGTTTCCATAGCTGGACTTCAGGAAGCGTCAAAAGAAGATGTGAAAAATGCAGCTAAACAGAATATGAGCTGGCTGCAGCGTATGATTGCACATCTAGCTGATATTTTCACCCCGCTGATTCCTGCCATAGTCGTTGGCGGCCTCATTCTTGGATTCCGCAATATCATCGGGGATATTAAAATGTTCGATGACAGCACAAAGACCCTTGTGGATATTTCACAATTTTGGGCAGGGGTACACGCCTTCCTTTGGCTGATAGGTGAAGCAATTTTTCATTTTCTTCCTGTTGGGATTACATGGTCGATCTCAAAAAAAATGGGTACGACTCAAATCCTCGGTATCGTCCTTGGTTTGACCCTGGTTTCCCCACAACTTCTGAATGCTTACGCAGTTGCAGGCACGAAGGCAAGTGACATTCCTTTTTGGGATTTCGGTTTTGCCCAGGTCGATATGATTGGCTACCAGGCTCAAGTCATCCCAGCGATACTTGCAGGGTTCGTCTTGGCGTATTTAGAACGGTTCTTGAGAGATAAAGTGCACAATTCCATTTCCATGATCGTCGTTCCATTTTTTGCTTTACTTCCAACAGTAATCATTGCCCATACCATTTTGGGGCCTTTAGGTTGGAAAATCGGTTCAGTCATTTCAACGGTTGTTTATTCCGGACTGAATTCATCAGTTGGCTGGCTTTTTGCTGCCGTCTTCGGCTTTGCCTATGCACCACTTGTCATCACAGGCTTGCATCATATGACAAACGCAATCGATCTTCAGCTTATGAGTGAACTAGGCGGAACGAACCTTTGGCCAATGATCGCTTTATCCAATATTGCTCAAGGTACAGCAGTGCTTGCGATGATTTACATTAACAGAAAGGATCAGGAGGAAAGACAAGTTTCCATTCCCGCTACGATTTCATGTTATCTCGGAGTAACGGAGCCTGCCATGTTCGGCATTAACTTGAAATACGGCTTTCCGTTCTTAGCCGGTATGATCGGTTCACTTTTCGCAGGCATCGTTTCAGTCGGATCTGGGGTGATGGCGAACTCAATCGGTGTTGGGGGGATTCCAGGTATCCTTTCCATCCAGCCAAAGCATATGGGTATGTTTGCGGTCGCGATGTTGGTTGCATTCATCGTGCCATTCATTTTGACTATAGCATTCTCCAAGCGTCCTCAAATGAACTTGAAAACAAGAACGAAAACAACGAAATTAAATGCGTAATTATGCGGAGGGGGAGCATTCTCCCTCTTTTTTATCATAGAGACAATAAGATACAACCGGGAAAGTAGAGGAGGATTTACAATGAAGGATTTTAAAAAAAGTACCATCTATCAAATTTATCCGAAGTCTTTTAAGGACTCCAACGGCGACGGCATCGGCGACATAAAGGGTGTCATTGAAAAACTTGATTATCTGAATAAACTGGGAGTGGATTATATTTGGCTGACCCCCTTTTATCGTTCACCTCAAAATGATAATGGATATGATGTAGCGGATTACACATCCATTGATCCAGCGTTTGGAACGATGGATGATTTCGAAAGATTGGTGAAGGAAGCTAATTCACGGGATATCCAAATCATGCTGGATATGGTATTCAACCATACTTCAACAGAGCATGAATGGTTCCAGAAAGCACTGGCTGGAGAGAAAGCATATAAGGATTATTATATTTTCAGGAAATCACAAAATGAGGATCCCCCTACAAATTGGATTTCAAAATTCGGTGGCTCTGCATGGGAATATGTAGAGGAACAAGATGAATATTACCTCCATTTGTTCGATCGGACACAAGCGGACCTTAACTGGGAAAATCCGAAAGTAAGGCAGGAAATCTTCAATATTATTAACTTCTGGCTGGATAAAGGTGTCAAAGGATTCCGATTGGATGTCATCAATCTTATTTCTAAACCCCAATTCTTTGAAAATGACATAGAAGGAGATGGACGTTGCTTTTATACAGATGGTCCCAAAATTCATCAATTCCTTAAGGAGATGAATGAAGAAACGTTTGGGAAGGATATAGAGGTGATGACTGTAGGGGAAATGTCATCAACCACCATTGACCATTGCATCAAATATTCATCACCAGTTGAAAAGGAGCTGTCCATGGTATTCAATTTTCATCATCTAAAGGTGGATTACAAGGATGGTGAAAAGTGGTCGATTGTTGATTTTGACTTCAGGAAGTTAAAAGATATCCTAAGCAGCTGGCAATATGGGATGCAAGAAGGCAATGGGTGGAATGCCCTGTTCTGGTGCAACCATGACCAGCCGAGGATCGTCTCCCGGTTTGGCAATGATTCAGAGTATCAAAAGGAATCCGCCAAGATGCTTGCGACGGCCATCCATATGCTTAGGGGAACCCCCTATATTTATCAAGGTGAGGAAATAGGGATGACCAATCCGAAATTCAATCAAATTGAACAATACCGCGATGTGGAGTCGATTAATTATTTCAATATCTTAAAAGAGGAAGGCAAAGATGAGAGTGATATAATCGAAATCCTCCAAGCTAAATCCCGCGACAACTCGCGAACTCCCATGCAGTGGAAACATGCAGAGCATGCAGGTTTTACGGAAGGGACGCCATGGATTACAGTGCCTGATAATGCAAAGGCCATCAACGTGGAACAGGCACTCAATGATCATGATTCCATCTTCTATCATTACCAAAAACTTATATTATTAAGGAAGAAACATGATATCATTGCATATGGGGACTATCAGGAAATTCTAGGCGACCATGACGAACTATTCGCCTATTTACGCAGTCATGCAGATGAGAAACTCTTGGTTATCAATAACTTTTATGCAAAAGAAGCTTCCTTCGAAATTCCAAGGGAGGCAGACCTATCCGGATTCAAGTCAGAGCTCCTGATCTCAAATTATCGTGATTCAAAAGAGCATGCAGGTGATTTTATCCTGCGCCCCTATGAATCATGTGTCTATTTGTTGAAAAGGGAGTAGCAGACTAACAAATATGTATTGTGGTGATGAAATGAACAGTAAGTATCTATCGCTATACGGTGATATCGTTTCAAAAATTGAAGAAGGTAGCTTTCCCACCAATTCAAAGCTTCCATCTGAAAGTAGTTTTATGGAAGAATATGGAATATCGAGGGATACTGTGAGAAAGTCCTTACACCTGCTTGAACAAAATGGGTATATTCATAAAATCAAAGGCAAGGGTTCCTTTGTGTTGGATTTCAGCAAATTTAATTTTCCAGTAGCAGGCTTGATTTCCTATAAAGAAATGGTGGAAAAGTTGAATATGCATTCCAAAACGATCATCCATACCCTGGAGCTTGAGCCACCTGATTCAAACATGATTAAGCTTCTTGACTTAACTGAAGGTGAAAAAGTATGGAAAGTTGTCCGAGTCAGGCAAATCAACGGCAAGAAAATCATTTTGGACAAAGACTATTTCAATAGTGAGTTCGTAACTAACCTGACAAAGGAAATTTGTGAGGATTCAATTTATGGATATATTGAAAAGATACTGGGACACCAGATTGGTTTTTCAAATAAAGAAATTACCGTGGAACCATGCAGAGATGAAGATAAACAATTATTGGACATAGAAGACTACAATATGGTGGCAGTTGTGAAAAGTACGGTTCATTTAATGGATGGAACACTGTTTCAGTATAGTGAATCCAGACATAGACCCGATAAATTCAAGTTTACGGACTTTGCACGAAGAACTTGATGAAGGCTGAGGTATGTGGTGACAGGCTAAGAAAATCGTGTACAAATGAACCAGGTAAATAAGGATGGGAACAATAATTCTCGTGTTTCTCTAATAGAGATCGAGTTGGACTCTTTTTCTTTTTGAACGAGCGGGGATAGGGGGATCGTCAAACCATTAGTTTGACGATCCTTCTGCTTGTTTCGGAGTATGGGAAGCATTTAGTAAAACCACTCCCCCAATGATTAATACTAAGCCACCTAATGTAGTAATACTAAATGGCTCATTCCATAATAGTACGCCAATTAATGCTGTTAAAGCTGTGCCTATTCCTGCCCAAATGGCATATGCCAAGCTTAACGGGATTGTTTTAAGGCATAAAGATAAGCTATAAAAGGCTATTCCAAATCCTATTATAACCCCAAATGAAGCGGATAAATGAGAGAAGCCTTCAGACAACTTAAGCATGGTCGTACCAAATACTTCGCTTATGATTGATATTCCTAAAGCTATGTAACCTTTCAAATTATGACCTCCAATTACTAAATTGTTAATGAGTGCCTCCACTAGAGAGTTTCAAAACAACCACTCCTCCAATGATCAGGACTAAACCTAAAAATTTTTTCAGGTTAAAACTTTCTTTATAAACGATAACTCCCACTAAAGCAGTTAAAGCTGTGCCTATTCCCGACCAAATGGCATAAGCCGTTCCAAGCGGGATGGTCATTAGAGATAACGACAGGCAATAAAAAGCCAAACCCATTCCAATTACCACACCAACGGAGGGGAATAACTTTTTAAACCCGTTTGATACTTTTAACATCGAACTGCCAAACACTTCACTTAGGATGGCTATCGCCAAAAATGCATAAGGATTCAAGATGAACTCCTCCTAAATATTGATTACTATTTTCAATCACTTCCCCCAAGAATCTTATCATCAAAAGGACTCATTTCACCAGTGAGAACATACTAAAGAGCAAAGACTTTAGGAAACGAATAATAGAGTTGAATCGTTAAACGGCAACAGCGGATTAATAGAAAACAATGATGGGGGTTGATGGACAGTGGGAAAATGGTCATTAAGAGCTTGTCCATTTTTTGTTTGGCTGAATGCCCATCAATAAAGTCATCAGGGTAGCAGCATTTTTTCCTAAGAAAGTAGGGAGTAGGAAAGTGGTAGAAAATGAAATTAATTATCAGGTTCATTATTTCATGGATTTCCTTATGAAAACCAGAAGCAGACAAGTTTGAGCTTTTAGAAAAGCTGTAGGCGTTTCATCAGAAAGCTTCATATCTTCATTTATAAAGTTCTTTATTTAGGCAAGTTCTTCATTATCCATTGTTTAATTAACTTAGCAACTTGTGGTGGAGAAGTGTTAGAAGTGTCTATAGTTGGTACTGGTGGAACTGAAGTTTTGGCTTCTTGAACTAATTTATCAGATAGTGCATTCATATATTTAATGCTGTCAGTCGTCCATTTGCCACGAGCCGATAATCGTTGTGTACGCGCTTCTTCGTTACAATGAAGATGTAGGTAATGAACTGGATTGAATAAAGGGAAATGGTCGCAAATTTCAATATTATATGGATCAGGTACATTGCCGAATAATACGGAATTTCGCCCGGAATAAGCACTATAATAGGCAACTTTCAACCAATTATCACAAGCTGTTTGATAATCGTCATTGTTAACGATAAGATCCATATCAAATACATTGAAATCAACCATGATTTTCTGCAATTCCAGTGAAGTTGCCGATTTACCTGAGCCGCTAATGCCAGTCACAATAAAAAGAGGGTAAGTCATGATCATCACCTTCCAGTATGTTAAGGAAATAGGTTACTATTATCATAAAGATATTTTCCACTTTATTTATTAGTATGTTGAAACTGTTGATTCGCGTCTTTTATTTACCCAGAAGGAGTAAAGAACTTTGACTGCCCATAAGATTGTTTTAGGAATGGGCTGCTTAAGTACTGCTAGGATTGTACTTTTTGAATGTGGACGTTGCTTGTTTGTATATAAAAACTCACAGGATATAGAAAGGGGGATAATTATGTATGTTAGTCAAACCAGCGATCATGAAATAATTGCAAAATTAAACCAAAATGTTCACAATTTGCATGTAAAACTATATCCAAAGTATTTTAAGGAATATGACTATAGTGCAATGAAGGATACATTCAAAACTTTAGTTGAAAATAACAGGTATATTTTTCTTCTTTTAAAAGATCATGAAGAACCGGTCGGTTACGCATGGATTGAAATTAAAAACCATCCAGAAAATGCTTTTAAAAATGCGTATAAATCTGTATATGTACATCAACTCAGTATCGTCGAAAGTCAAACCCAAAAAGGGTACGGTAAAAAACTGATGAATGAAGTCTATGATATTGCTAAAAAGAACGATATTGATTTAATTGAATTGGATTATTGGTTTGAAAACAATGGTGCAAAAGAATTTTATAAAAAACAACACTTTAAAAAGTATAGGGAGTTTGCATTTAAACAGTTGTAAATGATGAATATCAAATTTCAAAGGTTGAAGGAATTAATAAAAACCCCGAATTGGGGTTTTTTTATTAATATCTGAACATTCTCCTTGAATAACAAGGGGGTTGAGGAACTCCACAAACAAAGTTTTGGGTATAACACTCTTTCACGACACTTCGGGTATGCGGAATATACGTGATAAAGTGTTTATTCACGGTAGTTGTATGTGTTGGATGAAAAACTGGAATCACAGTGTTACTGACATTTGTTTTAACATCATGCTTTGTTGGGGAGATTTGTGGTGGATTATTCTGAGTAGGCATTGTTCGATGCGGGCAATATTGTGGTGGACATTGACCGCCTTGTGGATGCCCCCATGGCTTATTATACATATCAACACCTCCTATATTGTTTATAAAGTCATTGTTAGTTTATGAAAATAAGTGATAAAGGGACTAGTATAAATGCCTTTATCAAAAATAATGACTACATAATGTCACTGTATTAATGGTTCACTTTATCGAAAACTTTTTCCTAGCAGGGAGAGGGGATTTTATCAGGGGCCTATCTGATCTTTCACTCATTTAAAAAAATGATTAAACATCAATTAAAACGAATTTGGTTAATCGCTTGATGAACAAATGTCTTGTGCCTTTTCCGCCAGTTATTTTCCTTGCTTTTTTCCAAGCCCCATTCAGGAAATGTAGATAACCGTAATGCGGCAAATAATTGCCAGTAGGGTAAGTTTGTAAAATTCACCTCCGACATCATGCATTTATATTGATTAGTGAAGTCATTCATCGCTTGCATTCCAAAATGATATAAAATTTCGAGTTGACTATTTGCAAGGTCGGCCAAAGGATCCCCTAAGCCTGAGTCTTCCCAATCAATTATGGAAACTAATTTATCTTCTTTCCATAATATATTTCCTGGCCAATAATCTCCGTGAAGGATAACTTCCTTATTCAGTGAGGGTATTGGCATGGAGGATTTTAATAAATCTCTAATCAAGCTCAGATTCAATGTTTCGTCCAGGATTACCTTATTTAACATCTCGACATAGGTGTTTTCTAGTATAGGCAGAAATGATAAATCTAGATTTGAACAATCGACACGGTGGATTTTTGCTAGATTGGTTGCCAACTGAAAGATATATTCTTTTAAATTTGAGGGAGTGAATTCGGGCTTTCCATCAATAAATTCGATAATTACACATGGCTTGGAAAAAAACTCGCCGGATTGATCGAAGTAATATGGCGTCGGGACCGGCAAACCTGCAGCTTTTAATACCCTTAAGAGCTTATGTTCATCTGCCGCAATATTTGGGTTTCGTTTCAAATCATTATCACCATGCTGACGAACGACCATTCTTATGTTCTGCCCTCTAGATTGTAATGCTTCAAGTCCAGTAACCTGTGCAGAGATTCCGCCTTTTAAGTCCCAGACACGAATAAGCTTGTTTCCTGGATCTAACTTTTGAATCAATTGCTCAAACCGTTTGAATTCATTCGTCATGCGTTCTTCTCCTTTTAAAATCGAGTATTGAACATCACAATGATGGGATATCGATAGTGTCCATCGGCACTGTTACCCACATTTGCAGAATCATAAGGGCGCCTTGCCTGTTTGCCCATTATAAGAATATGGTTATTTCATGTATGATGTCACGTCCATCAATTGATAGAAGTTCCTGTTTGATTTTACCAAAGTAAAATAATAGAAGAAAGCATTTAATGAAGTCAAAAGTTAATTGCACTTTAGTCGTAGTGTTTTGTATCAAGATGATCATACCATGGTATAAACACCCGGCGGGGTGTATTTTTTTTGAAAAAGAAAAGGGTGGGGAGTAGAAGAGATTCCATAAGAACTGAGGCAGCGGAGTAAGGAAAACAAAGAATTTTCTCTATTAATTTCAGTTTTTTTTAATCCGGTAGGATATGTGTACAAGCATATGTCGTGACGTGACATAAGATTAATAGAGGTGATAAAAATGGTAAAAATATTTATTGACCCCGGACATGGCGGTACGGATCCAGGCTCGGTGGGAAATGGATTAAAAGAAAAAGATTTAACTTTATCCATTGCAACTAGAATTAAAGATATTTTAATAATAGAATATAATAATGTTTCTGTAAAAATGAGTAGGACCCTAGATACGTACCCCTCCTTAAACGATCGAACGAATCAAGCGAACGCTTGGGGAGCCGACTTCTACCTCTCCATCCACATTAATGCAGGAGGCGGCACTGGTTATGAGGATTACATTTATACCTTCACGGACCAGGCAACGAAAACGTATCAAGATCAAATTCATTCAGAGGTCATGAAGCTCATTAATATCCAAGACAGAGGACAAAAAACAGGAGATTTACATGTGCTCCGGGAAACGGACATGCCTGCACTTCTGACTGAAAATGGATTTATCGATAATGCCAATGACGCAGCCAAATTGAAAATGGCCTCCTTTATTGAAGCCCTCGCTCGCGGACATGTAAACGGTATCGTTAAATGCTTCAATCTTACAAAGAAAAGTACAGCGGTATACCATACTGTTGTTGACGGGGACACCGTGTATTCCTTAAGCCTGGCCTATGGCAGTACTGTTCAAAAAATTAAAGAGTGGAACGACCTTGACAGCCAGTACACTATTTTTGTAAATCAGAAGTTACGAGTGAAATGAATAATTTGTAATTGATTGGTTAAATTATGTATAACTTCTAGAAAGCACACCATGTAAAAAGCCCTTCTCTTTAAAGAGAGGGTTTTTTTATTGGTTCAAAAAAGGTCAAAAACATGTGACCGTTTTACTCATTATGTTTAAATCATGCTATACATATTTTGAAGGAGAGCGAAAAGGGGGTTATAGGATAAAAATATAATTTGCCTTAGACTTGATAAAAGGGGAAATAAGTGATTTAAAGACTACGATAATAAATGGCAGTTTTATAGAGATACAAGCCCCTGACGGGATTCGAACCCGCACTTTCGTAAGCATAGGTTAGGGGAGAACACGCTTCCCTACGGATTTTCACCGGCAGGAATTGCACCTGCCTCAGCTTATTTGCTTTTCGGTGCTTCTGAAACCCTTACCTTGCGCCCCGGTGTCTACAATGTTTTCCGGCGCTCTTCCCTTCTAGAGCTACAGGGGCGAATGTTTATCATTATATTTTATTATACGATTCTTATATGATGCTGGAAACCGGATATGATATTTTAAATCCATGTTTCATTAAAACAAGACTAAAAAAGCACAAACCAAATGGCCTGTACCTTATATGTATCACCAAATTGAATGCTTATAAAGAATACCATCGTAAAGATAGGGTCGTTGTATGTAACCAATTTATTCATTGCCACTAATGAAACCCTAAAGGGCATGGAGTGTTCAATCGTATATTTTAATCGCTTGAACCACTTTCCCTAAAATTCTTACGCGATCATTTTTGATATGATAGATTTTTTCTTCATAAAAAGGATCCGTGCTGCAGGGAGTAAGTGTGATGCTTTCTTCGCTAATATTTACTTTTTTGACAGTAGCATCGTACCCATTTACTAAGACCACACCGATTTTCCCATTATCGACGTAGGTTGTTTTTTCAACAAGGATCAAGGATCCGTCACTGAATTCTTTGTTCATGCTGTTGCCTTTTACTCTAAGGAAAAAGTATTCCTGATCGGTCTTTAGCATGGAATTTAATGTCGGCATATACGCTTCAATATATTCATGGGTAAAATTTGGCTCTCCAGCAGGGATATTTCCGTAGACACCAATTAATCTAACATTATTTTCGTTTAAAAATTCCATTGAAGGATTATTTTTAACGATAGGTGTTCCTTCAATGAGGTGAGATAGCGGTATTTCAAAGCAGGTGGACATCATGCTCAATTTATCCATTAATGGCTTATTCCGCCCTGATTCCCAAGCTGAAACTGCCGTTGGGGCCACTTTTAATATTTTTGCCAAATCTTCTTGTGTCATTTTTCGTTCTTTTCTAAACATTTTAATCCGTTCACCAATGTGCATATTTCTTCACCTCTACCTCGAATATACACCATGAGTGAAAGTGAGTAAACTCAAAGTGCGTGAATTTTACAAAAAATCGTTGGAAACTATACTTCAAGTGTGATAGTATTTTTATAATAGGGGGTGACAAGATATGACAAACGTTAAATTCACACTTAAACAAGCTAGGAAGTATAAAGGTATAACTCAAGAAGAAATGGCAAAAGTGCTAAAGATGGCCAAGAGGACCTACATTGACTATGAGCAATATAAGATTCCATTGCGGATTGATAAGGCGTATATGTTTGCTGAATGTGTAGGATTCTCGATCGATGATATCATTTTTTTTGACCCTAATCTACACTTTAAATGTAGTTGAAAGGTCAAAGGCTGAATGTGCGTCATGACGATATGGAAAATCTGTTCATCGGCAATTCTAACGCGCCAAGGGGATACAAAAGTCCATATGAGTTTCATGTAGTGGATGGAAAAGTTGCTGTAGGAGCAGCCGTTAGTACCATTGCGATTGGAAAGAAATTCTCTTTAGCAATGTGTAAGGGTTTTGTTTAATACAGAGATTAATTGTGTATCTATTGGAAAAATTGTTGTCAAAAACACCAAGATTAGGGGCAATTGGATAGTGGCATATTCAAAGGAATTAGTACGGAGGTTCATAAATAGTCAAGCCCTTTATCCTTTGAAGGAGAAGGGCTTGTTCTCATTTTTACGTAAGGAACTTAAATTGCATGTGATGAAAAGGTCTTCTTCCCTAATTTCTAAAGCTAGACTGTGTCATTATTGTAAAATCCTATTTTTGTACTTTGTGAAAAAAGAGAATCACTAAAAGCGGGGCAGAAAGTTAAAGAAAATATCCCTTCAAAGTTAAGCACTCTCTCCCAATCGAAAATGAGTTAATAGAAATCGTCCGTAAGTAACATTGACGCATCCTCATACTTTATCTCTATATTAATGAATTCCTTCTAGTTTTTTTCTCCCATTTTTATAAAGATTGCAGGTAATGGATTGTAAAAGTACAAATATAAACTTATGAATGAATAAAGCAGACTTGGCAAAGGAGGACATAGATAATAGGAGAATTCAAAATTTCAAAGGATATGGGAGGAGATAGCAATTGAAAAGGAATGTAATCAATTATGTCATTTTTCTTGTCCTTATATTAACAATATTACTTATGTCCAAACCAGACATTTCCACAGCAGGAAAATTGAAGCCGCCTTCCGAAACTTTCAGCCCAGGGGATTGGTTTCTGGGGAGCAGCCCTCCCAATCTTGACGTAAATAAACCACCTATCGTATTTGTTCAAGGGAAAAATGGCAGCTCAACAAGCTGGTACGGTGAAACGGATTATCATGGTGTCAATGATATGTATACCAAAGCATATGAGGCTGGCTACCAAACCGTTTTTGTTCAGCTTTATGATTCAGCTGGAAATGGATCTGCTAGCCAATATGATAATGGTAGGCTGTTAGCATCCATGCTTGCAGAAATCAGTAACCATTTCGGCGGAGAAAAAGTAAATATTATCGCTCACAGCAAAGGGGGACCAGACACCCAAGCGGCTCTTGTACACTATGGAGCACACCAATATGTTGGCAGGGTCATCACTTTAGCTTCTCCACATCACGGTTCTCATCTAGCTGATTTGGCTTATAGCTGGTATGCAGGTTGGCTTGGTTCGCTTTTAGGTCAAAAAGATGATGGAACATATTCTTTGCAAGTTGGCAAAATGGCGGAATTTCGCTCTGCCACGGATAACCATGTTAACTCTCGTAAAAACATGTATTTCACGGTGACAGGAATGAATAGAGGACCAGCTCTTTCTGCTTTATCAATGGGGGGGCAATATTTATCTACGTATGGAGAAAATGATGGTTTAGTGAATGTATGGAGTTCAAAAATTCCCTATGCGTCACATTTGTTTACTGATCCGAACTTAGATCACGATAATATTCGAGTGGGTTCAGCTGTATTTCCAAGAATTGAGCCCTATTTAAGAAGCGCTTCCACTGTTGAGCTTCCGAGTGTAATGGTTAAATATAAACAACAAGTTGAAGATGATGTCATTACAACCGCTCTCGCACAAACCGTTCTAGGAGGTGTTCTGCAACGAAATATCTGGAACGAACAAACTTTCCATGTAAATGAAGCAGCCCCAGGTAATATAACCATATATACAGCCTCAAAAGATGTTGAGGTTGAATTAATTTCTCCATCCAATAAAAGGCATTCGCCTTCGGTAAAGGTCCACTCTGCAAAATATGAAGCTTCCTTTTTTAATGGTGCAACCATCCAAACATTTAATGGAAACAACCTTGAGATTGGGGACTGGAGAGTGCGAATGAAGACTAAGTCACCAACTGACGCCTACCTGTTAACAGCACAATTTAACGAAACGAATCCCATTACATTAAGCATGTCTGGAAAGGTTAAGCAAAAGGATGCGAAATTTTTAATAAAGAATCCTATCAATAATAAAAAAGGGCCAATCAGCACCACTTTTATGGTTCATTTGTTAGATGAATCCGGGAATGAAATTAATGAAAAAAGCTCAATACAAGTAATGGACAAAGAAAATTTTTCAGGTACCCTTCCAGATGTACCTAAATCGGGTGTTTATAATGTAACGATTGATGTCATGGAAAGAAGTGTCAGTGGTGCTGAAAGGACCCGTACGCTGATTCGTTCTGTTTATATTGAAAAATAGTAAGAAGATGCCTTCTTTTTATTGAAGGCATCTCGGACCGCCCGCAGAAAGCGAGTGCCTGGAGGGGAAATCAGCGGTCAAATTCTCCCCACCAAAAAACTGTAGGCAAAATCCATTATTATCGAATATGTAGACAAAAGGAGTTCTATCTACCTGTTAAAACAAAGTTGATTGGAACGGAAGGTCCGAGACTCCCGCTTAGGGATACGCGTCCAAGGGAGACCCCGCAGGCACAAAGAGCGCCGAAAGCGAGTGCCAGAGATTAAATCTACGTTAAAATTTACAAACCTAAAAAACTGTAGACAAACTCAATTATTAATTAGTTTGTCTACAGTCGAAGAAATAAATCAAAATCGTGAAAACAGTGGAAAGAAGCCTTTACCACCAGAAATTCATCAAGATAGAAACCAAGGAGCTTAAAGAGATTTCAACGGAGCTTGAGAGGTTACTATTTGAAAGATGAACCAACAAAAAAGTTTGCCTATTCGTTTCTTACAGCAGCATACCGCAATATAAATTGCGTGTGGTCGATGGTATAGATACGATGTAGTAGCCTGTTATTTAATAGATGAATGAATTTCATCTCCGGCCATACACTAGATAGCTAATCTGTCTTTTCATTAGATGATCTATAGGACAAAATGCCAGTTTTGAGCGCAGCGTAATTGCCTATACTTGCATAGCCATAAAACCAGCCCATAAAAATTCCTGCAACCAAATGATTTCTATGGCTGATGAAAATGGAAATGAACAAGCCAAGAACTAATGCGATGGTAGGGATGAATTTTTTAGGAGTATGAAACAAAACCTTAATCAGTTGAGTAAGTATTATTATGGTAGGAATGGCTATCACTGCATCCCAAAAATTTGTATGGATGGTCGGGAAGTCCATAATTTCACCACCTTAAATTGGAAGATGTACAAAATTAACTTTCACCATTTATATAGGATTTATACCACAGTAATTTTTACGATAGAAGCCATTTAACAAAGAAAGGTAATCCGAGCAGTTTTAAAGATTTTCAACGGTCAACTTATAAAGCCATCAATCCAAGTAAAGTAATGGATTTGATGGCTTTTTCTGCGTTGGAGGACAAAATGGTTTAGGTGTCAACGGTACGCCAGTTTAACGATTCAGAATCGTTGAGGATAATCATATCGTCAAGATTCAGTCTCTGCGCATGCCGAAGCATTGGATTTTATGGAAGTACAGTTTTTTTAGCTTGATCACATGAACTTTATCTGGGTGCGTGAATTTATTCCTCTTTTTTAAAATTTAACTATAGGTTGCATTTACATAGGCTTCCACGCACCGAATGGCAATTGTTTACTTTCCTATTAGCAATAAAAGAAAAAAGGAAAATTGAAATAATCCTATTAAAATTCCCTTCTATTAAATAAAAGTAATCAAAACCTAGTCTTCCATATGCATAATGAGAGAGTTTGGGACATAAATTAAAACAAACAAAAAAAGCGCCTTTAGCGCTTTTAGTGTATTTGTCTATATAAGCCTATTACTTTTCCAAGTATCGAAACATCTCTTAAAATAATGGGTTCCATATTTGAGTTCTCAGGCTGAAGCCTTATGTAATCCGGTTCCTTAAAGAATCGTTTTACAGTGGCTTCATCATCTTCAGTCATAGCCACGACGATATCTCCGTTATTGGCACTGCTTTGTTGTTTCACGATGACATAATCCCCATCATGAATTCCTGCCTCGATCATACTCTCTCCCATGATTTCGAGCATGAATACATGGTCATCATGTGGAACCATGCTTTCGGGAAGCGGGAAGTATTCTTCTATGTTCTCAATGGCCGTAATCGGCATGCCTGCTGTTACTTTTCCAAGTAAAGGCACGTTCACAACATTCGTTTTCGGTATACTGTTGGCTTCTTCTAAATTCAGGATTTCAATGGCCCTCGGCTTGGTAGGATCACGTCTTATCAGTCCTTTGCTTTCCAGGCGGGATAAATGTCCGTGAACTGTTGAACTTGATGCAAGTCCCACTGCTTCGCCAATCTCCCTTACGGAAGGCGGATACCCTTTTTGGCGAACTTCTTCTTTAATGAAATCAAGAATATCTTGCTGCCGTTTTGATAGTTTAGTCATTTTTGCACCTCTTCTCCAATTTTCTTTGCTTCATTATATCATGGCCCCCATCTCTATACAAACATAAGTTCGAATTTTGTTGTTGACTGAAACAAACGTTCGTATTATAATTCGGATATAACATACGAACGAACATTCGCTTTGGAGGGATATTTATGAAAAATTTATACAAAAACTATATTTATACGATTCTATTAGCGGGATCTGTATTCATCTTTTCAATTTTATTCTCTTGTACATTAGACAACGATCAAAAAAAGGATTTCCTTTCTATAGAAGTAAGCGAAGGCGACACCTTATGGGGAATTGCCGAAGAATATGAAGAAGCTAATTTGACAAAAAAAGAATTCATTGGTTGGATAGAAGAGCATAATGGGGTCAGGGCGGATTCAATTAAACCTGGTCAAGTCATTGTCATACCTGTTAAAGGGGAAGAACTTGTTCAGAATTTGGCAAGCGAGCAGTAAGTAGCGAAGGTAGGGTATTATGAAGGCAGTAATCTATTGCAGGGTTAGCACAGAAAAAGAGTCACAGGAAACATCATTGGCAAGGCAGGAAGATGAATTGGTCAAATTGGCAGAGAAGCTGGATGTAGAAGTTGTTTCCATAATAAAAGAACAGGCTAGCGGTTATGAGTTAAACCGTGATGGCATTTTTGACATGCTTGAACTTTTTAAAACCAAAGAAGCTGAAGTTCTATTAATCCAAGACGAAACAAGGCTGGGGAGAGGGAATGCGAAAATTGCCCTTTTCCATGTCATTCTTAAAGAAGGCGTGAAAATTTATACGCTTTCACACGATGGGGAACTGGAGTTATCGGATTCAGATGCCATGGTCATCCAGATAGTCGGTATTGTCGAAGAATATCAAAGGAAATTACATAATTTGAAAATAAAACGCGGTATGTTAAGAGCCGTTGAAAAAGGATACCGCCCTCAAAAAAATCTTCATAATCAGAGGAATTCTACCGGAAGGGAACGTAAGGAGATTCCTATTGAAGAAATTATTAAACTTCGGGCTAATGGATTGACGTTTGCAGAAATCGCAGCCACTTTAAGGGGCTTTGGCTACCATGTATCTAAAGCCACTGTAAACCGACGCTTTCTTGAACATCAACAAAATACACAGGAAAGTCAATCATAGAACTTGTAATTTCGCTTTTTTTTTAATACCATGACAATATCCGCAGATTACGAAGGAGCGAAATTATGCTATCACAAGAAAAATTAGCCCGTATTAATGAACTTTCTAAAAAAGCAAAGGAAGAAGGATTAACGGAAGTTGAGGCGAAAGAGCAAACACAATTAAGAAGTGAGTATTTGGAAACATTTAGACGGTCCATGTCCAATACCTTGGAGCATGTAAAAGTTGTCGATCCAGAAGGTAATGATGTCACTCCTCAAAAGATAAAAGATATAAAAGAAAAAAGAAACTTACATTAATGCTTGGAATTTTCTGATGGTACACTCCATTGGAAGATTCTTTTTGCTTTATGATTAATAACAGATAGCATTCATGTATGTATTCGCCCATTTAGTTTAATCTAAATAGGGGACTTCCAAAATTTTTAAAAATTGAAGTATTGAGGTAGTAAATAGTGATTTTAGTTGTGATATTGTGCAGGTCACTATAATATAAAGAGGTACATTACAGGAAGGGATGTTTTACAATATGTTAGATAAATTAGATGCACTTTCCATCAATACGATTCGTACATTATCGATTGATGCAATTGAAAAGGCTAATTCAGGTCATCCAGGTATGCCAATGGGTGCAGCGCCAATGGCGTATAAACTATGGACTGATTACATGAATCATAACCCCAAAAATCCAGATTGGTTTAATAGAGATCGCTTTGTTCTTTCAGCTGGTCATGGATCTATGCTGTTATACAGCCTTCTTCATTTATCAGGATATGGCTTATCTATCGATGATTTGAAAAGCTTCCGCCAATGGGGCAGCAAAACTCCAGGTCATCCTGAATACGGACATACTGCTGGTGTAGATGCAACGACAGGACCGCTTGGACAAGGGATTGCAATGGCAGTGGGTATGGCAATGGCAGAACGCCACTTGGCTGAAAGCTATAACCGTGATTCATATAATGTAGTCGATCACTTTACATATAGCATTTGTGGAGATGGAGATTTAATGGAAGGCGTTTCTGCAGAAGCCGCTTCATTAGCCGGACATCTTCAACTTGGAAGACTTGTTGTTTTATATGATTCTAATGACATTTCCCTTGATGGCGACTTAAGCCAATCATTTAGTGAAAGCGTGGCAGACCGGTTCAAATCTTATGGCTGGCAATATGTCCGTGTTGAGGATGGGAATGATCTTCAGGAGATTGCTAAAGCGATTGAAGAAGCGAAATCTGATGATGCACGCCCAACATTAATAGAAGTGAAAACCGTTATTGGTTACGGTTCACCAAACCGTTCAGGTAAATCTGCTGTACACGGCGCTCCGCTTGGTGCAGATGAGATGAAGCTGACTAAGGAAGCATATAAATGGACATTCGAAGAGGATTTCTACGTTCCTGAAGAAGTGTATTCACACTTCAGTGAGGCTTGTGTAGATGCAGGCGCTCAAAAAGAAGAAGCTTGGAATGAATTGTTCAAAAATTATAAAGAAGCACATCCTGAATTAGCTGAACAATTGGAGTTGGCAATCAAAGGTGAAATGCCTGCTGAATGGGATCAGGATATTCCGGTCTATGAAGAAGGTAAAACATTAGCTTCCCGTGCTTCAAGTGGGGAAGTATTAAACGCAATTGCCAAAAGGGTTCCTAGCTTTATCGGTGGTTCAGCAGATTTAGCTGGGTCTAATAATACTGCTATCAAAGGTGAGACAGATCTATTACCAGGCAATTACAGTGGTCGTAACATCTGGTTTGGTGTACGTGAGTTTGCTATGGGGGCGGCTTTGAATGGGATGACCCTTCACGGCGGATTGAAAGTGTACGGGGGAACATTCTTCGTATTCTCTGATTACTTACGTCCTGCCATAAGAATGGCAGCATTGATGGGCTTACCTGTTACTTATGTTTTCACTCATGACAGCATTGCTGTAGGGGAAGACGGACCGACACATGAGCCAATTGAACAATTGGCATCATTACGGGCAATGCCGAACCTGGGCGTTATCCGTCCAGCTGATGGTAATGAAACGGCAGCAGCTTGGAAAGTGGCTATGGAGTCTACAAATAAACCAACTGCCCTTGTACTTACACGTCAAGGATTACCAACAATTAAAGGCACTTCCGAAACTGCTTATGAAGGTGTTTCCAAAGGGGCTTACATCATCTCCGCTTCTAAGAAAGAAGTAGCCGATGCATTACTTCTTGCGACTGGTTCCGAAGTGAACTTGGCTGTAGAAGCACAGAAAGCTTTAGCAAAAGAAGGCATTGAAGTTTCGGTAATCAGCATGCCATCATGGGATCGATTTGAAACTCAATCTAAAGAATATAAACAAAGTGTAATTAATCCGGCAGTGAAAAAACGTCTAGCCATCGAAGTGGCTTCACCGTTTGGCTGGGATCGTTATGCAGGTGATGAGGGTGAAATTTTGGCCATCAATCATTTTGGAGCCTCTGCACCAGGCGGTAAGATCATGCAAGAGTTTGGTTTCACTGTAGAAAATGTAGTTGCTCGTGTTAAAGAAATGCTTAAATAAAAGTAAGGGAACTGACACCAACTGGTTTGGTGTCAGTTTTTTTATCGAAATTTCTTCATGTGTGTTGAAAGTGCACCTATTCTACGGAAATTCTTCCATTCGACAAAAAAAGAAGAAAATTTCTCCAGCAAACAACATATCTTGTTGGTTTGTCAATATATAATGAGAATAATTAATTTTCGTTTAAATGTGTCATTTATAGGGGAAAGTCATTATGGATAGAAAATAATGGAAGGGTCCTGGTGTTAAGTTGTTCTGGTTACCAAAATAGGAAAGCTAGGAGGCATTGGCTGATGAGAACCTATCAAATTTTTTTAATCGAAGATGAATTTGCCCATCATTATTATGGAAGAGAAAAGCTATTTTTCAATTTGTTTTTGGAGCATATTCAAGCAAGGGGCCGATTGAAGAGTATTTTGCAAAAACAAATCGAATTTGTCACCAAGACAGTCCCCATTCTCCAATTGCAGGTAGCCGTTGAACAACGCTTGCAAAAAAAGATGAATTTTTGGTCTCGAAATGGAAAATACTATCTAGAAAAAACAAACGGATCAAGTAAAGCCGTTTTAATTATCCAGGATGAATCCATTACACTTAAAGCAGAAGGAGATTATGAAGCAGAGACGGCTTTCTTTGAATGCATTCGAAAATATGAAGCGAGTTTTCTAGCCATTGATTTTGAACATGAAAAATACGGCTGGTTAAAACCGATAAAAGAAAGAAAATTTGTCTAAATGGGGGACTTTTCAGTAGCGGGTATTGTATAATAACCTTTGGTCTAGTACACTGATGTTAGACAACACGAAGGAGGAAATAGTATGTGGGTTTACATTCTAGTTGGCGTACTGGCATTGATTGCTGGATTAGTGCTGGGATTTTTCATCGCTCGTAAATACATGATGGATTACTTAAAGAAAAATCCGCCAATTAACGAACAAATGCTGAAAATGATGATGATGCAAATGGGTATGAAACCATCCCAAAAGAAAATTAATCAAATGATGAGCGCAATGAATAAACAACAAACAAAATAACCTTGTGGCTCTAGGTTTTATCAATTGATTGATAGCAATTATAAGATAAGCAAATCATAAACTACCTTGAAGAGTTAATCTTTCATCATAAATTTTCCTTGTTTTTGCTTTATCTTTCATTTATTAAACCGAAACCTCTTTCTCTGATTGAAATTACAGAGAAAGAGGTTTTTTGTTAGTTTAGAGAAAGAACATGGAGTAAAACTGTAACAACCATAAGCATAAGGTCAATAGAGAAACCATGAAGAAGGCATGGGTACACAATGGAAGAATCATTTCATTAATAATAATGAAGCAAGAAGAAAGCAACATTACCCAAGACTAAAGGGAATCATGGTTGAAACACCTCATGCAAATAAAGTGGATAAATAGAGTGACTCATGCCGTGAAAAAAACTCATGATGATATATATTATTTTAGAGAATTAAAAAAAGGTAGGAAAAAGCTAAATTGATCTATATAATGTATGTGTAGGTAATTTGGCAGGGGGTTAAAGTATGAGTTTTTTACGCGGTTTAGGTAAAGGTCTTGGCATTATTGCAGGAACAGTTGTTGGTGGTCCGATTAAATTAGTGGGAGAAGTTACTGGAGCAAGATTACTTGAGGATATTGGAGACGGAGTAAAAAAGGCTTCCACCTTTACTGGAGATACTTTGGGAACATTTGCAGACGGAGCAGTTAATACGGTTTCAGGAATCGTACAAGATGATATGAATAAACGGGATAAGGGATTAAACAACATGGGAGATGCAGTTGGCAGAACGGCCAAGGGAGTTTACTATACAGCTAAAAATGCCGTGAAGAACAGTGGAGAAGTGGTTGTTGGGGCTATAGATGGCGATATGGAAATGGTGAAGAAAGGGGCGTCAGGGCTTATTACTACTGTAGCAGTTGGTGCATTGGCTGTTGGAGTGGTAGATATAATGGATGGTACAGATGGAGGGTCTCATGAAAGTGATGTTACTCTTGATGATACAGATAATAAGATTCCTGGCACTCATGAGGTAAGTCCTGGTTATGTTGATGACTATACAAGATCAGATGGTACAGAAGTATCAGGTTATTATCGTGATGGAGATGGTGATCCCGATACTCAATTAACAGTAGAACAAGGCGGAGGTTATGAACAGTCTAATCCTGATGGAAATCCCAATAATAATTTAAACGCTTAATACATAACATAATCTCTTGCTTTTAAGTAAAGTAAGGGATTTTTTATTTGTTTCTCCAAAATGATAACGGCATGTCCAGGTTTGACTCCTGAGCTTTCTGTAAAAATAATCAAAAGTAATGAATAAGACCTTTTGAACAACGAAAGATAAGGAAGTGATTTTGAAGTAAGACGAATTTTTTGTGAAATATGGCGGGTATGGGCGGTATGACCTGTTAGGTGATTGCAACTGACTTTTTAAATCCAAATCAGGAATAATCAAAAACGCATTCGCAATAACTATAACAACTACACCTGAAATGAGGGCTGCATTACGGGAATACCCAAGTGCTGTTGTAGAAACACACGGGGCCATTAATGATTATTTGGTCTCGAAAGGTTATTATCATCCCGAGGATATTAGTGAGCAATCACAAGTGAATGCAAGAGCGACTAATGCGGCAATAACCCTTTCGCAACAATGGTCAATGAAAACTCCTATCCTAAGTGAACAGAGAAGAATTTCAATGTAATGAAAAAGTAATCAACAAAGTTGAATAAGCAGTTGAGTTTTTTGAGTTGACTTAATCAACTGTAAAGATTAAAATTACAGTAATCTCCTTGAGGAGGATGCAAAAATTGAATAGTGATTTTACAATAGCTGTGCATAGTTTGGTCTATTTAGCTTATCTACCAGATCATATGGCGAGCAGTGAGTCTATCGCAGAAAACGTTTGTACAAATTCGGCAAGGATTCGAAAAATGATGAGCTGCTTGCGAAATAAAGGATTCGTTAAGACTAAAGAAGGTGTTGGCGGTGGCTATATTCTTGACTGCAATCCTGAAGAGGTAAGTTTGGCTGATATCTATATTACGGTCTCACATGGAACCTTGAAGCCTAAGTGGTGTACAGGTGATCCGGAGAAACAATGTGTGATTTCTTCCAATACCCAAGTGGTTATGGATCAAATATTTGATGAAGCTGAATTATATTTTGAGAAATATTTAGAGAATATAACCCTAAACACTTTTTTGGAAAAAATTAAACAATGTCCGTGATATTGATTTAATTTTTTTCTTTGCACATACTGTATATTTAATTTTTACAGTTAATAAACTATAACTTATAGCGTGAAAGCCAAATGAACATATAAGGGGTGTAATGGATATGACCGAAAATAATCTACTTGAAAATGGTGATTGGGTACAAGGAAGATCAAGAGACGGGGAACTAATCCATGGTTTCATTGAAATAATAAATGATCATCGTGAAATTGTTAAAGTGAATGTAGTGGAAAGTGACAATGAAAAAGCGGTTGGGAAATCAATTTGGATTCCGAGTAAATGGACTGAAAAGCTTCCGGATTTAGAAGTTAGTAACGAAAGTCATCTTATGGCATTAATTGATTTGGCTTTACTTTCTAAAGATGAGACGTGGTTTATGGAGTTATCTGGAAAATTGGAATCCATTAAAATCCACCCAAAAATAAATGCTAAGAAATCCGAGTTTTTTACTTCGAAAAATAGAATCAGGAATCTCGATTTAAATAGATGATGAGTCAAAATCATAAAAATTTCAGATAATACAAGGAGGAAATGATCATGACAATCAAACATGTTACAGATGATAATTTTGCTAGTGAAATAAAAGAAGGTTTAGTACTAGTTGATTTTTGGGCACCTTGGTGCGGTCCGTGTAAAATGATTGCACCAGTGCTTCATGAAATTGATGATGAAATGGGTGATCAGGTTAAGATCGTAAAGCTTAATGTGGATGAAAATTCAAATACTACAAGCGAATATGGAGTGATGGGAATTCCAGCCCTTCTTCTTTTCAAAGATGGAGAAAAGGTAGATCAAGCTATTGGATTCCAGGCTAAGGAGGCAATTTCGGCATTAATTGAAAAGCATGCATGATTTTTTGTTGATTTTAACATTCGTGATATGTGATGTAGTTTAAGAACTTATATTAATCAGTACCAGTAAAAGAGCAGAAAACTTAATTTAAATGGAGGATTACCTAATGAATTCTAAATATACACCATTGTTTGAATCGTTTAATTTAGGAAAAGGGATGGAAGTGAAAAATCGATTGGTGATGGCGCCTATGACAAATTTCTCTTCGAATCCAGACGGGACGGTAACTGATGCTGAAGTTAAGTATTATGAACGTCGGTCAAACGGGGTGGGCATGGTTATAACAGCATGCACATATGTGACGGCCAATGGTAAAGGTTTTCATGGTGAATTTGGCGGAGATACGGATGAAATGATTCCTAGTTTACGTCGTTTGGCTTCTGCCATTAAGGCAAAAGGTGCAAAAGCCATTCTACAAATATTTCATGGCGGCCGGGAGGTTCCACCGGAATTAGTACCGAATGGTGATGTTGTAAGTGCAGGCAATATCCCGTCGGAAGGCGAAGGGAAACCTGTTCCACGTTCACTGACTGAAAAGGAAATTGAATTGATCATTCTCGATTTTGGTGAAACTACTCGACGAGCCATTGAAGCTGGTTTTGATGGTGTCGAAATTCATGGTGCCAATGGTTACTTGCTTCAACAATTCTTTTCACCTCATTCAAACCGTCGTGAAGACAAGTGGGGAGGGACCCTTGAAAAACGTCTGACTTTTCCCTTAGCAATAGTTGACGAAGTGAAAAAGGCAGTGGCTGAACATGCAAAAAATCCGTTCATCGTAGGATATCGCTTTTCACCAGAAGAGCCTGAAACACCAGGAATCACTATGGATGATACACTTGCATTAGTTGATGGACTTGCGAAAAAGGATCTGGATTATCTTCATATTTCATTAATGGATTTCTGGTCGAAAGCAAGACGTGGAGCAGAGGTTGACCGAGCTCGGATAGAAATTATTAAAGAACGTGTCGGAGATCAAGTTCCCGTCATCGGTGTAGGATCCATCTATACAGCAGATGATGCGATCACAGCACTTCAGTCTGGCGTTCCATTAATCGCATTGGGCCGTGAACTCATAATCGACCCTGAGTGGGTACAAAAAGTGGAACAAGGAAGAGAATCAGAAATCATAACAAAGATAAACAAGGATAACCAGCAGCAACTTGAGATTCCAGATCCATTATGGCAAGTAATCATCCACTCTCCAGGGTGGTTTCCAGGGATTGAATAAGTAGACGTTCATATATTAGTGATATTAAAAGATGCTCATTGAAATGATCGTAGTTGGATAGTTGAAAAAAATCAACAATCGTATGGAGGAGTCCCCCGGGAAACGGACACGCATCAAAAAGTGTTCATCATCCGGGGGTTTTTATGTGGATGAAGGGTTTTTTAGATTATTTATAAAGGTATATCATAATTGCTTCAGGATGATTTAATGCAAGCTTTTACGAATATGATAAGGGGAAAGACTGCTAACAGCCACGACTTTTCATTTACAGTGGTTTAAATAGTGAAATTTATAAGGGGTAACCAGAACTTGTATATAGCGCTTGCATGATATATTTGAAAAGTTTAGTGAGGAAGCGGGACGCCTTGGTAAAGAAAGGTGTGGACCCTTCTCTTCACAAACTGTAGAAGGACCATCTTAGGTAGGCCGCAAAATAACACAAAAGAACAACCATTATTGGTTGTTCTTTTGTGTTATTTTCTTTTTAATAGAATGGCTAGTATCAGAGATGCCTGTAGAGAAATTATAAATAAAAACGAAAGCATATACTCACTATCTAATGAGGCATTATAGCTAAGGATAAAAAATAAAACTACTGATATTACTAAAATGAAAATAAAATTAATAATAATTTGCCTCATAGTACCCCCGTTCTAACAACAGATCAATAAGACAGTGTTAATGCATATGACCTTGTATCTGTTGTTGAATTTGGTGTAACTGATAAACCGGCTGGATAAACGGACACTGTAGGTGTACCCGAAATTCTTTTATGTCCATATGCTATTTTTATGTTTATTTTACCATTTTTAGATGTAGGAACATATACGTATTGTCCGATATACCCTTTATGCTTGGTTTTACTAGTAGAAGCTTTTAAATCATATGAACCAGCCACACCAGCACTTGGTTCCCAATTACTTGGAGAATATTTGATTGCATAATCAATCCAACGTCCATTTCCTTGTTGATCTTGAGAATATCTGTGTTGGTGCTGTTTTACTTTCCCTCCACTAGTAGGCAAATATAGTCCGGAACTTGAAGGGAAACCAATAGTCATTTTATCAACTAAATTATAGGAAGGTGTTTTTAACCATTGAAAGTTACCGTATATATAAAATTTATCTTCTTTTGATCGATCACTTTTTACTTTATATACAGTTCCACCGAGTTTTAAAGTTGTGGTAGCGATAGAAGCAAAATTACTAATTTGCACTTGCCCTGACTGATTAAATTCTGGTATATAAATATCCATAATTTCTGTTCCAGAATCAATAACTTCAGCTTCCTCTTCAATTAATTGTCTTGAAACCTCAACAGGTAAATCCTCGGATTCTTCTTTAGTATGGCCCACTTCATTTACAAGATAATCTAACTCTTCTTGTGTGAGTCTCTCATCATTAACGTCTGTACCATTTTCCTCAGAAAATCCTACTGTAGCAAAACTAAAAGAAAATAAAAATACGGCCATTACTGATAAAAACCTCATTTATTCTGCCCCCTTTTACTTTATTAGTACTGATCCTTCAATTAGTACTATTTTTCTGTTTTGAAATGATAAATAACAACTGAGCAATGTGTTAATCTAGTGAAATCTTTTTTGTTTCTAGAGACTATATCTCAATCGTATGCAACTGAACATTAGAAAACTTTATGAACATATCTAGATGCGCTGATTCCTAAAACCCTCGGATAGGAGTACTTTAACTCTCCCTGGGGGAATATTTCTTTCTTCAAAGAATAGGTGATCTATTGATTCATTGGGGCCACTCCGGAGATAAAATAAACCATCATGAGATTTGATCATTCTCACTAATACTGTACCTTACTTTTACTGGTTTTTGATTTTAGTTTTGAGATGTGATATTTCAAATTTGAATGAAAAAGCACCTATTTTTTTCTTGTATATTCTGCTTATATTTACCAACAAAGTAATTTGAGCATAAGTCCTGTAAAAACATCCAAAACAGGAGAGGAGGAACAGGATGATGGAAAGTAGGATACGTTAGTCCATAATTATTCATGGCATTAAACCAGAAAAATGTGAAAAGGTGTAATTATCTATGGAGGATCCGAAGGGAAAAAGTCTCCATCCTAGGCTATAATTCCTCCCGTACAATTTCGCTCACACAGCTGGTTTTTATTTCATTATTGACACAACATATTTTATATTGGGGACAACGTCCATCCCTATTTTCCTTACACCACAATCGAAGTACGTTTGCTCGAGATGTATGCGTTGTAACCTATAGATAATGAATTACTTTTTATAGATAGATATCTTAACGACTTATATTGATGTCTAAAAATCGCTGAATCTTAAACCTTTAAATGGTGCTTCTAAGAAATCACTTATAACTTCAATCAAAATTATGAAGTCTATGTTAAGCAGATTTGTAATGACCAATGAAAAAAATCTATCTCGATAATTTCATTGAACAGAATACGTGAGAGACAGATACCAAATGAAAGAGGTCTGTTTTTGCTAATAATGAAAAAGAACTGCAATTTTTGTTCAAGATAAACAGATTAAAAAAGGGAACTTCAAGAAATACGCTATTAGGTTTTTAAGAAATGAAAAAAATTTGTATTACCTTTATGAATAGATATATGGATGAACTGAAGATAAATTTTCTACTGATAGATTAAATAAGATGAAAATTCAAAAAAGATAGTATGAAAAAAATTCTAGTTTTCAAGGTTAGATATGGGAGAAAAAATGAACTGATACAATCTCACATGAAATTATTCATTATCTACACATGTTAAAAGATAAAAAATATTCGAAGAGAAGCTGACAAGAAAGGGTATCAAATTGTGGACAAGCACTCAGAGACATTCATAGAATAAATAAAACTCCATTGTTGGAGGATGACATTAAGCATTCATGCCAAAGATTAGAGTCTAGTGCAAAAATAATTTAATTGAGGCGCAAAGCCTAAATAATCTGTTGCTTTCGTCTGGCGAAAATGATGAGAATGGAGATAAGAAAAAACACGGAGTGGTTTTATCCAACTCCGTGTTTTTATAATGTATGGATCAGTCTATTCCAAGCTCCATTCTTTAAAATAGAAAGGCATCAAGTGAGTATGGGCCAGCTCCAGTTATCGCTATACCAATCGCCACTGCAAGGATGGCAAGATTATATTCATAACCGTTTTGAGTTGCCCAGTATCCATTTGCACCGTGAACTTTAACGATTGCAACCAGCATTGTAAATGCAATTAAGATCCCTGCTAGTGGTGTAAATAGACCTAAAGCAAATAACGCACCGCCAATTAGCTCTGATAAACCAGCAAACAGGGCCATGGTAACTCCTGGCTTCATGCCAATCGAGTCAAACCAGCCTCCAGTACCTTTTAAGCCATGACCGCCAAACCAACCGAACAATTTTTGAGCACCATGACCAACAAACGATAAACCAATTACTACACGTATAACAAATAAACCTATACCAATCATTTATAATTCCTCCTGGATTTTTATATTGAATTTAGATATTTTTAATTCGAGATTGTTGTGAAAAAAATAACGAATTATCTCGAATTAATTTATCTTTAATTAAAGATAATATTTTTTAATCGATTTGTCAACCTAATTTTTTTCAATTTGTACGAAGGATGATGTTTCCTTTCAATGTTTCGTAAGAACAGCAAATGTGCTATAAGCCACTTTTTCATTCAAACCTTATTTGATGATTATATTTCTGGTATTTTTTATTTCTTGGTGATCCGTGATTACCTTTTGAGTATTGATGAAATGCCGGATTACCAATCATACGATACGTGTGCATTCGCACTGTGGGCTATAAGTTTTTAACTTGAATAACCATCAATTTAATTAGCCATATTATTAACATGATGAAAAAGATAAAACGACTAATTATTGGATTTTTTAAACGGTTTTATTTATTGGTTAAGAGCCTCCCAATATTGTTTCAATTATTATTTGTTTACATATTTGTATTTCTGCTTATTGTTGCTGGCAGTTTTCTCTTAAAAAAGTATGGCCTTTAACCTTCGTAACAAATTCACTTTAGGGCTAATAGGTTGTGGGATAGGAGGCGGATGGTTACTTGTCCCAGTACTTATTTATCTATTTATACCCCCCCTCATATTGTAACAACAAATTCTATTTTTACACTATCCATTTATTCATTGGCGTTTATTAGCCATACTTGTTATTGTCATAGGTTTAAAGCTAGAATATAGAGTCTCTTAATTATCCTGTCTTGTAATGGAGGAAGGGGGTAGTACGCAATTTTTTGCGAAAAAAATATATATCCCAGCCAGCAATTACATAGCAGATTAAACAACTAGAAGAGGTATGAGCCACTTCAAATAGCCCCGTTTATAGTAAATACTCAGGGTAGCTCTGCAATCAATTTAGTTTGTATTTGAGGACTTAGTTGGGGTACTGTTTTTGATCCAAATTCAGTAAGTCTATTTTAATGATGTCTTTACTATTTATTGAATCAATGATAATTCAACTTTACAATTCTATAAAAATACAGATGAATTGTGAGAATATTTGATTATTTCATTGACAAAATATTTTTTACTATATAAAATTAATCTCGAGAGGTGCACATGATGGAAAATTTAAAACCTAAAGAAAAACGGAAGTATTCAGTACCCGCAGTGGAAAATGCTTTTGAAATCCTTAAATTATTAAGTCGTAATCGTTTTCGCGAAAGCACGGTTACAGAAATCGCAAATGCTCTTTCGTTGAGTCCAGCAACTTGTTTTAGAATATTACAAAGTTTAGAAGGACTATCAATCGTTCGATATTTGGATGATAAAAAAAGGTATACGCTAGGTCCTTATTTAGTTGTCCTAGGTGAAAGAGCCAAAGAACATTTAGATTATATAAACATAATTATGCCGCATCTTGAAAATTTAACGAAAGAAACAGGGATGACCTCGATACTTGTTAATAAAATTGGTGAACAAAAGCTAGCGATTGTAGCAAAAGTGGAAGCAAATGATTTTGGAGTAAGTGTTTCAGTAGGCAGACATTTTTCAATTACGGATGGTTCATTTGGGATGTGTTTTCTTGCATATATAGATCAATCATCGAGGGAAAACTTTTTAAAAGAAGAACAAGGTTTAAAAACATTTTCTGAAGAAGACATACACGTGATTGAACAAGAGATTGATCATATTAGGAAAAATGGCTACCACATTACATACGGAGAATACATAAAAGGTTTATGTGGGATTGCTGCACCAGTTTTCAGTCATGAAAATAAGGTGGAAATGTCCATTGCAGTCATAGGGTTTTCGTCCCGGTACGAAAAAGAAGATCTGCATTCTATCGGTAGCTTAATTAAAGGAGCTGCGGATGAAATAAGTAAAAAAATTAAGGATTTTTAAAGTTTTATGAACGAATGGTAAGCATAAAAAGCTTCCTGTATTTTATCTAAAATGTAAGCGTATACAGACAAATGTTCTGTCGAAGCTAATTTTTAAGAGGTAATAAAGATTTTTCATATATATTATCAAAAAAGGATATTGAAGGAGGGGAAAGCTTGGGTGCACTAAGTGGAATCAAGGTATTAGATTTATCAAGATTACTGCCTGGACCGTATTGTTCATTAATGATGGCCGATTACGGTGCAGAAGTGATAAAAATCGAAGAACCGGGTCGAGGTGACTATATTCGCTGGAGAAAACCAGCGATTAAAGGAATTGGAGCCAGGCATTTAACGATAAACCGAAATAAAAAGAGCATGGAGTTGAATCTAAAGTCTGAAGAAGGAATAGAAATATTTAAAAAAATGGCAGCAAACGCTGATGTCATTTTAGAAAGTTTCCGTCCAGGGGTAATGGACCGTTTGGGGATTGGATATGACGAAATCTCAAAGATCAATGAAGGCATTGTTTATTGTTCATTAACAGGGTATGGACAGACTGGACCATATCGTAATTTACCTGGACACGATATCAATTATATAGGTTATAGCGGGATTTTAGGCCTTATTGGTCAAAAAGATGGAAAACCGGTTGTCCCTGGCGTGCAAATTGCAGATATCGGCGGTGGTGCATTAATGGCACTTTCCGGAATCAGTATGGCACTCTTACATAAAGAGCGGACAGGCAAAGGGCAATATGTTGATGTATCCATGTTAGATGGTGCGGTTTCATGGTTATATGCTGCAGCTTCCGACTACTTTGCCTCAGGTTTAGTCCCAGAAAGAGGAAATACTCGCCTGTCCGGACAATATGCCTTTTATGACGTGTATGAAACGAAGGATAAAAAATACATTTCCGTTGGGGCTTCTGAAGAGAAATTTTGGAAAGAAATTTGTCTGCTTGTAGGGAAACCAGAGTGGATTGAACTACAAAATGGACCAGAAGATGTTCAAGAACAATTAAAGAAAGAAATGTCAGAGCTATTCAAGCAAAAAAATCAAAAAGAATGGCTGGAATTATTGCAAACAAAGGATACATGTGTAGGACCTGTCTATGATATAGATGAAATCTTCTCTGACCCTCAGATTATTGAACGACAATTGTTTACAGAAATGAACCACCCAGTTGCTGGAGTCATTAAGCAATTTGGTTTTCCGATTAAATTTTCTCAAACACCGGGAAAAATACATACACACTCACCAATGCTTGGAGAACATACAGAGGAAATTCTATCAGAATTAGAATACTCAACAAAAAGTATAGAGACCCTCAGAATGAAAGAAGTGATAGGGAAAAGACAATCACATTAAGACTGAATATTCAAAAAAATAAAAAGACTTTTCACGTTTTAACTAGGAGGAGAACCATATGGCATTTGTTGAATGGAAACGCATTGGAGAAAAAGAAGCCATCGCAGAAATTGTCTTGAATAGACCGGAAGCTAGAAATGCATTTACTTCCGAAATGGCCGAACAAATTCTCGGGATATGTCAAACTATTGCGAAAAGTGATGTTAGGGTCGTTATGATTACATCCTCTAACGAAAAGTCATTTTGCTCAGGGGCTGACCTAAAAGAACGAAATAACATGACAGAAACCGAATGGAAAATCCAACACAAATTGTTTCAACAAATGTTTAATAGCATCGCTGATATGAAGCAACCAGTTATTGCGGTTGTGGATGGTTATGCATTAGCAGGTGGTTTTGAAATCGTGCTAAATTGCGACATGATTGTAGCGGCTGATACAGCTATGTTTGGCCTTCCAGAAGTGACAAGAGGAATCATGCCAGGTGGTGGCGGAACAAGATTACTTTCCAAGAGAATAAATGTTCATCGAGCCAAAGAATGGGTGTGCACAGGTAAATTGGTCTCAGGTGAGGAAGCTGATCGAGCTGGACTTCTTAATATATTGACAAAATCTGATGATCTACGAAAAAAAGCAATCAAATTAGCCGAGAAAGTTGCGAATAACGCCCCGCTTGCGGTCCAAAATTGTAAAGCATCCGTTGATGAATTATTCGGGATGACAAATGAAGAAGCGAGAAAAGTAGAAATAGAATATTACAATCGTTGTATAAACACAGAAGATCGTTTGGAAGGAGTCCTTGCTTTTGTTGAAAAACGTACTCCCGTGTTTGTTGGTAAATAAATGTAAAGGGCACTTAGAACAGCATAAACCTGCATTTGAACAATGAAAAGACGATTCATACTAGGAGGAATTACAAATGACTGGAACAAGTGTGAAGGAAAATATTAAATTTCATGAGGAATTAAGACAAAGTGTTCGTAGTGTTTGTAGTAAATACCCTGATTCTTATTGGAGAGAACTAGATGCTAAAGGAGCTTATCCCGAAGAATTTGTTAATGAGATTACAAGAAATGGATTTTTAGCAGCTCTTATCCCTGAAGAGTTTGGTGGCTCAGGCCTAGGAATCACAGAGGCTTCTATTATATTGGAAGAAATTAATCGTTGTGGTGGAAATGCCGGAGCATGTCACGCCCAAATGTATACAATGGGGACACTCCTTCGTCATGGGAATGCGGAACAAAAAGCAAAATATTTACCAAAAATTGCAGACGGATCACTAAGGTTACAAGCATTTGGAGTCACTGAACCTACTACTGGAACAGATACGACCAAATTAAAAACTTTCGCAGAACGTAGAGGTGATAAATATATCGTCAATGGGCAAAAAGTGTTCATTTCACGTACAGAGTATTCAGATTTAATGATTTTATTAGTCCGTACAACCCCACTTGAACAAGTTCAAAGGAAGACGCAAGGCCTCTCGGTTTTACTGGTCGATCTTAGGGAAGCGGTAGGAAATGGCATTACAATTCGTCCTATACGTACAATGATGAACCATGCCACTACAGAGCTATTTATCGAAGATTTGGAAGTTCCTGTAGAAAACCTAATTGGGGAAGAAGGGAAAGGCTTTTCATACATTTTAGATGGAATGAATGCAGAGCGAATCCTCATCGCTGCTGAATGTATCGGAGATGGTCGCTGGTTCATCGAGCGCGCAACCAATTATGCTAATGAAAGAGTAGTGTTCAATCGGCCTATCGGGCAAAATCAAGGAGTCCAATTTCCCATTGCAAGGGCTCACATAAATATTGAGGCAGCCGATCTAATGCGTTTCCAGGCAGCTCAATTATTCGATTCTGGTCAAAAGTGCGGAGCGGAAGCAAATATGTCCAAACTTCTAGCAGCAGACGCATCTTGGGAAGCCGCAAATGCAGCACTTCAAACACACGGCGGTTTTGGTTTTGCAGAGGAGTATGATATAGAACGAAAATTCCGGGAAACTAGACTATATCAAGTTGCTCCAATTTCTACAAATTTAATCCTTTCCTACGTATCGGAACATGTGCTTGGGATGCCGAGATCGTATTAAGAGAGGTGGCAGAAAATGTTTTTCCCAAAGGAAATCGAAATTATAGAAGTAGGACCCCGAGATGGACTGCAAAATGAACCTGTTGCCATTCCTACAGCAAAGAAAAAAGAGTTGATCTCAAGGTTGGCGAAAGCCGGGTTTCACCGGATGGAAACTACTTCTTTTGTACATCCGAAATGGGTACCACAGATGGCTGATTCTGAAGAAATTGCACATTATTGTAAAGAACTTGGTATTATCCAAATTGCCCTAACACCAAACCTTAAAGCTTTGGAAAGAGCTATTGAAGCTGATGTACCGCAAATTGCTGTATTTGTAGGAGCGAGTTCTGAATTTAATAAAAAAAATATTAATAAAACGACTTCCGAATCCTTAGATGAATGTGAGCCCATGTTTACTCGGGCAAAAAAAGAAGGGATGTTCATTCGTGCCTATATCTCAATGGCTTTTTCGTGTCCATTTCAAGGACCGGTATCATTTGCAGAAGTAAAAGATGTTTGTGATCGCTTTATAAAACTCGGTGCCGATGAAATTGATATAGGAGATACGAATGGACAAGCAGACCCCAAAATGGTGTACGAACGTTTTTCAAGATTGCGAGACTTATATCCTGACACCACCTTTGTTGGTCATTTTCATGATACCCGTAAAATGGCATTGGCGAATGCAGTTGCCGCCATGCAAACAGGGATAACCAAGTTTGATAGTTCCGTTGGTGGACTCGGTGGTTGCCCATATTCTCCAGGGGCAACAGGGAATGTTTCAACAGAAGAGTTACTGGATATGGTCACGAGTATGGGGTGTCAGACCGGTGTTGATTTTAATGAATTAGTCAAAATAAGTCCTTTTGCGAAAAGCCTTTCTACACGTTAATAAAGAAAAGAATAGAATAGGAGAGTTAAAATGAGAAATGCAGTAATCATTGACTCCGTCCGAACAGCTGTTGGTCGTATGGGTGGAACTTTAAAGAACGTAGAAGTGGATTATTTAGCCGCGAAAGTAATTGACGAAATTTTAGTTCGAACGGAAATAAATAAAAATGAAATTGATGAAGTAATTATAGGACAGGCAAAACAAAGTACCGATCAGCCAAACTTAGCTCGTCTAGCATTATTGCGTGCGGGGCTTCCGGTTGAAATTCCAGGATATACTGTTCATCGCCAATGTGGATCCGGTGTTCAGGCAATGAATAATGGCACCCAACAGATCATGTGTGGATTATCTGATATTGTCATTGCCGGTGGTGCTGAAAGTATGAGTACAGCCCCATATTACCTCCGAAACGCCCGTTACGGGTTTGGAGCTGGGAATGCAGAAATACTAGATTCAAATACGGAGAGTCAGCCTCGTGCACAGCCTATCGAAACATATGGAAATTTGACAATGGGCATGACAGCCGAAAACTTAGCGGAAAAATATTCCATTTCCAGGACTGAACAAGACGAATTTGCCTTAAGAAGCCAAGAAAATGCTCAAAGGGCCATTGCAGAGGGACTTTTCACTGAGCAAATTGTTCCTTATGAAGTGAAAACGAAAAAAGGGACGTTTGAATTTAAAGTCGATGAGCATCCAAGAGAAACAAGCATGGAAAAGCTATCTCAGTTAAAGGCAGTTTTTAAAGAGAACGGAACAGTAACAGCCGGAAATACTAGTGGACGTAACGACGGGGCAGGCGTCATATTGTTGATGTCTGAAGAAGCAGCCAATCGTTACGATAAAAAGCCCAAGGCGAAAATCATTGCACAGGCTGTAGCTGGTGTGTCTCCGGAAATCATGGGAATTGGTCCTGCTCCAGCAACGCGGAAAGCTTTGCAATTAGCTGGCTTAAAGCTAAATGACATTGGACTTATAGAATTGAACGAAGCCTTTGCAGCTCAATCACTTGCCGTCATAAAAGAACTTGGACTTAATATGGATCGAGTTAACGTAAATGGAGGAGCCATTGCTTTGGGGCACCCAATTGGGGGAAGCGGTGGAGTCTTGGTAACAAAATTACTTCATGAAATGGAAAGGCGTGGAGAAAAATACGGATTGGTTACATTCTGTATTGGCGGCGGCTTAGGAATTACCTCGATTATTGAAAATTTACAAGTTTAATTACAATTACCGATTATTTCCGTATTTCTTGTACTAGATGGAGTGAATATAGAATTTGCGGAGGCGAATCAATCGTGGTCAATAAAACATGGGATGCTGTATATAGTTCCCGTCAAGCAAGCGCTAAGCAGGCGATATCAACCATACACTCTTTTCAAAAAGTATTTCTAGCTCCTTTCTGTAATGAACCTCAAACACTTGTAGAGGAGTTAGTTCGACAGAAGGATCGTTTTAAGAATGTTTTCCTGTATAACATGGTGATCGGGAGTCCATGCATCTATGCCGATACAGCTTGCCATCCACACTTTATAATACGTACTTTTTTAAGTTCGCCCCTATTGAAAAAAGCATTTTTAAATGATGCATGTGAATATCTGCCTGTTAATCTTTCAGAAATACCTCGTTGGATTAAACAGGAAAAAATAGATGTGGCGCTAATCCAGGTCTCACCTCCAAACGAAGCAGGATATTGTAACCTGGGCATATCTGTAGATATTGTGCAAACATTGATAAAGAAAGCGAACTATGTCATCGCTGAAGTGAACAGCCAAATGCCATTAACCAATGGAGACACCTTACTGCATATATCAGAGATTGACCAATTTGTACTTTCCGATCGGCCGTTACTATCCATACCTTCTGGAGAACCGAGTGAAGAGGAAGTGGCAATTGGTAAATTTGTTGCAGAACTCATACCTGATCATTCAACCATTCAATTGGGGATTGGCAAAATAGCAGATAGTATTCTTTTATCCCTTAAATCCAAAAAGGGTTTAGGGATTCATTCGGGGTCGATCACAGACCCGGTAAAGGAATTAATAGAACTGGGAGTCATCACCAATGAGTACAAGGAGGTCAATCAGTACAAAACGGTATGTGCAACCATTACGGGTACAGAAGAACTATATAAATTTTGCCATCTTAATGAATCTATAGAAGTATATCCCACAGATTATACACACAACGCAGCGATTATATCTAAAATAAGTAATTTTCATTCTGTCAATTCAGCACTGGAAGTAGATATATTCGGTCAAGTCAATGCTGAGCAAGTTGGCGACTTCACCATGGCCGGAGTTGGAGGTCAGATGGATTTCATTCGCGGAGCAAGACTTTCAAAAGGTGGAAAGGCGATCATTGCTCTTCCTTCCACAGTGAAAAAAGGAACACAGTCCCGAATAAAGACCAAGACTCCCTATGTAACTTCTTTAAAGTCAGAAATTGATTACGTTGTAACCGAGTTTGGAGTTGCCTCTTTGTTTGGAAAATCACTTAGAGAGAGGGCTAAAGCGTTAATCAATATTGCTCACCCGAATTTTCGTGAACAACTACTTGCTGAATATGAAGAAAGTTTTCCCGTGAAAGTATAGGTCATAATGGGAATTTTTGTAGAAGGGTCGGATCGTTATGAAAAAATTGGAAGGTAAAGTCGCTATAATTACAGGTTCTGGACGCGGAATCGGCAGGGATATCGCCTTATATTTAGCTAAAGAAGGAGCAAAGGTAGTAGTGAATGACCTTGGTGGCGGATCTGATGGCCAGGGTAACGATTCAAAAGTGGCAGACGAAGTGGTACAGGAAATAAGAGAGTTAGGTGGAGAAGCAATAGCAAATTATGATTCAGTTGCCGAATATGAAAGCGCTGAACATATTGTGCAAACAGCTTTAAATGAATTCAAACGCTTGGACATTGTGATTAATAATGCCGGTATTTTAAGAGATCGTATGCTATTCAAAATGAGTGAGGAAGAATGGGATTCCGTTATCGCAGTTCATCTAAAGGGTTCATTTAATATGACAAGGTCTGCTGCTCCATACTTTAAAGAACAGAAGAGTGGCCGTTTTATTAACTTTACTTCAACATCAGGTTTAATAGGAAACATAGGCCAAGCTAACTATGCAGCAGCAAAACTGGGAATTGCTGGACTTAATAAAATTACCGCTCTAGACATGGCCCGCTATAATGTAACGGCCAATGCGGTAGCGCCGTTTGCATGGAGTCGACTTATTGGCTCTATTCCAACAGACACAGAAAAGGAAAAGGAAAGAGTCAAAAAGCTTCAGCAGTTGTCACCAGCTCATATTGCACCTTTAGTGGCTTTCCTAAGTTCAGATGAAGCGGCTGACGTATCAGGACAAATCTTCGGTGTTAGAGGAAAAGAAATTATTGTGTTTTCTCAACCTCGACCAGTCCGCTCCGCCTATAATTCAGAAGGTTGGTCAATAGATAGCATCAATTCTATCAAGGGATCTTTGCAATCAGCCTTTACCCCACTTGAAGTAAGCGCAGATGTTTTCCCATATGAACCATTAGTTTAATATATAAGAATTTTCACAAATGGTGTAATTATCGAGTAAAGTTAAAAGTTCCATTAAATAACATCTTTTCGTTACTGTTCGTACTTGTTGTATAGCTCACCTATTCATGTTCCTTTAACTTGAATACATATTGATAGATAGTGTGCTATAAAATAAGAAATTCCAAAACTTGTAAAATTAAAGGAGTGTTTATAATGAACTTTACCCTTTCACCTGAATTATTAGAAATGAAAAAATCAATTAGGGATTTTGTCGATAATACTGTTGATCCACTAGCAGATCAAATTGAAAAGGAAAATAAAATTCCAGAACATATTATGAAAATGAGCAGGGATATTGGTTTATTTGGTCTTAGTATTCCTGAGGAATATGGTGGCTTAGGGATAGATATGGTAGGGAAATGTGCGATTTACGAAGAAATTGGTCGTACGCATAACGGTTATACAACAGTTATCGGTGCGCATACAGGTATCGGCTCGGTCGGAATCGTTGAGATGGGTACTGAAGAACAAAAGAGAAAATATTTGCTGGAAATGGCAGCTGGAAATCTAATTGGAGCATTTGCTTTAACTGAACCGAGTGCTGGTTCAAATGCAGTAGCGTTGAAGACCAATGCTGTTCGCAAAGGAGATAAATATATAATAAATGGGTCAAAACATTATATTACAAATGGACCCATTGCCGACGTATTTACGGTCATGGCCGCTACGGATCCGACAAAGGGGGCAAAAGGAATCACTTCCTTTATCGTTGAAAAAGATTTTAAAGGATTAGTGATTGGCAAGACCGAAGAAAAAATGGGATTGCGCGGTTCCTACTCTTCTGAAATTTTCTTTGAAGATTGTGAAGTACCAGTCGAAAATGTACTTGGTGAAGTAGGATTGGGATATGTAAATGCTCTAAAAATCCTGGCTAATGGTCGTGCTGGATTAGCAGCTCGGAACCTTGGATCTTGCCAAAAATTGTTCGAATTGTCGGTCAAGTATGCCCATGAACGCGTGCAGTTCGGAAAACCAATATTTGAACAGCAAATTATCCAGCATTATTTAGCGGATATGGCATTGGATATTGAAACATTACGCTCAATGACCTACCGTGTTGCTTGGATGGTCGATCAAAAAATGAATGTAATCAAAGAGGCAGCGATGGCAAAGCTTTTTGGATCTGAAGTTTATAATCGCATTGCCGACAAGGCTGTACAAATCCATGGAGGACTAGGCTATATTAAAGACTATCCAATTGAAAGATATTACCGTGATGCCCGAATCGCAACAATCTATGAGGGGACATCGGAAATACAAAAAAATATTATTGCCGCCCAGATTCACAAGGAATACGTAAAGAGCGCACAAACGGTTTATGTGTAATGTAAGATAAAAAATGATAGGGACTAACGTTTTAAAGTGATACAAGGGGACAATGTTTCCCTTGTATTTTTATATGATGAAATGACCCGATTCACCCGCAGTAAAACTGGAAAATCACTAATGGCATTTATCGATTTAATCGAAGAAAATTCCAACAAATGAGTCGGAAAAATTGTCAGTTTTCGATTCATTTTTATTGACGAACATATGTTCTTTAATGTAAAATGAAATCATAGGTAATAATGGTATAGCGGTTATTATCACTGACAAGTTCAAAAAAAGGCTTGGTAGTTTCTCAAGCTATGTAAAAAAATAAGAACCAAGGAGCTGTTTAATTATGACAATGCGATTATCTCCCTATTTAATGATGAATGGAAATGCGAAGGAAGCGATCCAATTTTACGAAAAAGCATTGGATGCGAAAGTCCTTTTTAATCAAACTTTTGGAGAAATGCCTGAAAACCCCGATTTTCCTTTACCAGAAGAAGCAAAGGATCTTGTGTCACATGCAATGTTAAAAGTTGGGGAAACTGACCTCATGTTTTCTGATATGTTTCCGGGTCAAACCAGTCAAATTGGTGATCAAGTTACGATTTGTATCTCAACGAATGATGTCGAAAAATCAAAACAAATTTTTGAATCTTTGTCGCAAGATGGACAAGTAAAAATGCCGCTGCAGGAAGCTTTTTTTAGCCCAGCTTATGGAATTGTCTCCGACAAATTCGGTGTTACCTTTCAAATTTACACAGAGGGCCAACAATAATTTTTTTAATTAAAGGCGATGCTTGTATAAAAGCATTTCGCAGGGTCCCCGACGTAGGGCGCAATTGTTGAATGATTAAATCCCAATTTCTCATATATATCACAGAGAGATTGGGATTTTTAATACTGAAATCCAAAACATTGTAAATCCACCCTGTATGGGTGTGATTCTTCAGTAAGTGGGATCGCCTTTTCTAATGAAACTAAAGATCATCGGTTTTCCCTTTGAGTGGGCTCGTTATTAATCTGAATAAAATGTTGGTTTTTAACATTGAAAAGGTTAGAAAAACAAGGAGGGGACTCAGTTTTCATAATGAAGATCGAGAATCCTCATGAAAGATACCATTGGTTAGTTTGTTTAATCCACCATATCTTCTCCAATACAAAACAAATCCTCCGATTTAGATGCCTTGGGAATTCCTTAATCCAAAAAGAAATACGGGAAGGTAAGCCTGTACTCTTGCCCGTCGGTTATTCCTAGTTAAGAGGTATCCTAATTTTACATGCCATTGATGTTGTGATTTAGAAACGAAGGACAGATGCCATTAATTATTCTAGTATTATTTTAAATTTTGATATGTTATCGTTATCCTTCTGTTATATTTGTCATCTATTATTTATCTATTTGTTCTTTGTATAGAAAATAGCTATGCTATTATTTAAAACATTAGCTAACATAATTGCTTGCGTAATGGTAATAACCTATGAAAAAATCACGGAGGTACATTGTGAACACAGATCAAGCTTTCAACCTGTTAAAGGATGCAGGTGTAACGGAAAGTATCAGCATTCAAACTGTTAGACGTTGGCTGCGTGAAGGTAAGATTAAATACGAGGGTGGAAACGGGAATCGGATAACTGGATACATAATGGAAAATACAGATCAGGCTTTTGACTTATTAAAAGACGCAGGAATAACAGATAGTATTAGTATTCAAACTGTTAGACGTTGGCTGCGTGAAGGTAAGATTAAATACGAGGGAAACGGAAAACGGAAAACTGGATACATAATCGATGACTCAGCCTCAAAGTTGTCTATAAATCAAAATAAGGACGAAATCATCCAGCGATTAAAATTAAAAATACAAGCACAAGATAAGCATATAGAAGGAATTGAAGAACTTCATGAGAATGCCCAAAAAATACTAATCCAACAAAGAGATATGTTTAAGAAGGAAGTTGTAATTCTAACGAATGAGAAAAGTGAATTACAAAATGAAACAAAGGATTTATTAAAAGAAAATATTGAATTACGTAATGAATTGATAAAAGTAAAAGAAAACATAAGACACAAGTACACTTTTGACTCTACTACTCAATCAAATGATTACAGTAAAAAATTAGGGCTTTCAAAAATGGCGAGTAATAAAGAAATGGTAGCAGAATATAAAAGGTTATTAAAAATAACTCATCCAGACCATGATGGCAACGCAAAGGTATTTCATTACATTAAAACTGATTACGATAATTTTAGAAATAGTAACAAAGGTAAATGATTATACTGTTAAATCCCAAACTTTAATGCAGAATAGGGAAAAGAATGCAAAGTAAAAGCTAATCAGCATTTGGATTTCCAAGCTGCCGCAAGATAATAAACCTTTAAAGAATCCGATATCCTTAATAAAAAAACACCCGATTATTCGGGTGCATACTTGCTCATTCCATCTAAATAAATCATGTATTTTTGCAGAATACACTCTCTTATTTTGACTTTTCCCTTCACCAATTCTTCCAACATATTTTCATCTTCTTTAGTAGTTTTAGGAATCTCTCTTGAATAAAACACTTTGAACGGCACTCAGAAGTTGTTCGTATAGTCTAATTCATGAACGATCCCCTTAACTCCTCACCGTAAAGTAAGTTCCCAGGTACTATATTCTATCGTCCACAATTTCAAAAATTATATTCTCTAATACAGGTATTGAACTTATCCACTATAACCCAATTTTGTGGAAACTCGGTTGCCAGTTTCCATCACATTTTTAATGAGAAAATCAAGCCTGTCTTCTGTCAAGTTAAAGCTGACAAAGCCAATACTCACCGCCCCGTGTACTTCCCCAAAATGGTTCAAAATCGGAACAGCAACAGAAGATGTTCCCTCTGTTCTTTCACTGTGACTGATTCCGAATCCCTTCATTTTAGTCTCTTGCAAGGTTTTCCAAAAATCAGGTCTTTCTTGTTTTGGGAGAAGAGCATCTATAATTTTTTCCGCTTGATTATATGGCATAAAGGCGAGCATCACCTTATTAGCAGCTCCAAGATGCATAGGGACGCGTGATCCGAGCTGATCATAAACTCGGATTTGGTTTTTTTCACTATCGATTCGTTCGATGATGAGTGACTCCAATTCTATTGGCTGACTAAGATAGACGCTTTCCTCTACTATGTTCATCAGTCTTTCCAGTTCAGGTCTTATTTGACTGATGTAATCCATTTTGTCATACATACGTAGGCCATATTCGAGCCAAATGTTACCTAAACCATATTGTTTGGATTGTTCGTCTTGTTGAATTAAGCCGTGTTTAGACATGGCTTTTAACAAACGATGCATGGAACTAACAGGAAGATCACACTCTTGAGATAGTTCCGTAATAGATAGCCTGTTTTCCGATGAATTGGAAACTAAAACCTTAATAACGTTCATGGCACGGTCAATTGATTGCATAAACTTACCACCTATCTTTCATTTACGAGTAACATAAAAAATATCTAAAAATTTAAAACATATTGACAGTATACCATAATTAATTTTATAATTTAATAAAATTTCCTATTAGCGGAATCGTTTTCCGTTATGCGGAAAAAGGAGGAAGGTAATGAACTATTGTTCGTCTATGTACAAACCATTGCAACGTGTCATTGTAAAACATCCAAACGACGCTTTTATTAGTCAAGAACATATTAGCCAAGAATGGCGGAAGTTCAACTATGCAGAAGAGCCAGATTTCAAAGAAGCCTTAACAGAGTTTGGTGACTTTATTTCCATTTTGGAGAAATATGTTCCAAACATCGATTATTTACCCGCATCTTCGGAAGTGGGCCTGGACTCTTTGTATGCACATGACCCTGTCAAATTCACAAGCGAAGGAGCCATAATTTTAAAGTCTGGGAAAGAATTGAGGCAGCCTGAAGCAGATGTATACAAGGAATTTTGTAAGGAAAAGAACATCCCGATCATTGGTGTTTTGACTGGTGATGCTGTCGCTGATGGCGGGGATATCGTTTGGCTTGATGACCGGACACTTGCTGTCGGACATGGCTATCGAACAAACGCTGAAGCGATTCGACAATTAAAAGAGATGACTGCCCATCTTGTGGATGAATTCATCGTTGTCCAGCTTTCGCATGATCAGGGCGAAGGAGAATGTCTCCATCTTATGTCTTTCATCAGCATGGTCGACCATGATTTAGCGGTTGTTCATTCTCGTCTTATGCCAGTCTTTTTCAGAAAACTGCTTATAGAACGTGGCATTCAGCTTATCGAAGTGCCGGATGATGAGTATATGAACCTAGGTTGCAATGTGCTTGCATTAGCTCCGCGTGTTTGTGTAATGTCTAGTGGCAACGCTTACACCAAGCAAAAGCTTCTCGATGCCGGAGCCACAGTATATGAATACAAAGGAAATGAAATCAGTTATAAAGGCACTGGCGGACCCACCTGTTTAACCTGTCCGGTTGTGCGCACGAATATATAAAAATGGGGGAATAAATGATGTTTAAACATACAATTGTAAAAAAACCAGGAAAAAGTTATGTAAATGGATTAACAACATCCGACTATGGAAAACCAGATTATGAAAAATTATTGGAGCAGCATGCTGCATATGTAGAAGCTTTAAAAAAATGCGGGGTTTCAGTTACAATCTTGCCGGCAAGCGAAGAGTTTCCCGATTCAACATTCGTTGAAGATACCGCTGTTTTGACTCAGGAATTTGCCGTCATCACTAATCCGGGAGCTGATACAAGAAACGGTGAAATAAAAGAAATGGAGTCCGTTCTGAAGGATTTCTATAAAAAGTTTCACTATATAAACGCTCCAGGCACATTAGATGGAGGAGATGTCCTTCAAGTCGAAGAGCATTTTTATATTGGTATTTCCGATCGTACAAATGAGGAAGGTGCCCGCCAGTTAAAGGAAATCTTAGAATCTGAAGGCTATAAAGGGACGATTGTTCCGTTAAAAGAGTTCTTCCATCTGAAAACAGGAGTTGCCTACCTTGGCAATAACTTGATTGTAGCTGCAGGTGAATTTATCAATCATCCAGATTTTGCACAATACAAGAAAATCACGGTTTCAGCTAAAGACGAATACTCAGCAAACTGTATCCTCGTAAATGACTATGTGATTATTCCAAAGGGATATGAAGAAACGAAACGTAAAATGAATGATGCCGGTTATAAAACGATTGAACTTGATATGTCGGAAGTCCAAAAACAAGACGGTGGATTGAGCTGCCTGTCACTGCGCTTTTAAAAATCAGAAAATTGAGAGAAATGAAAGGTGGTTCGTCCTATGCGGGGATGAATGAACAAGTCATTTCATTAAGATCTTGAATCTTTCAAGACTACTCTTACATTAGTTAAATCCGGAAGGTGAATTCAATGAGTCAATTACTATGGGGTAGCCAGAGAACGCTTCGTGCTTTGTTATGTGAACTAGTTAGTTGGGAAAGCTGTACACACACAGAAGGGGAGCGCACATTCCCTTATAAAGTTCAAGAGAAATTAAGTGAACTTGATTATTTTAAAAAGAATCCAGATCACTTATCACTTCACAAAGCTGATCTGGGGAGGAATTTTGTCAATGCCTTTTACAAACATCCTGAAGCAAAGGAGACAGTTGTATTAATTAGCCACTTTGATACGGTTCAGACTGAAGAATACGGCGATCTTGAGACTCTTGCTTTTCAACCGGAGGAGCTCACAAGAAAACTTCATGATCGAAAAGGTGATTTACCGGAAGAAGCGCGCATTGATCTCGAATCGGGAAAGTACTTGTTTGGAAGAGGAACAATGGATATGAAAATGGGGCTTGCCCTTCATATGGCTCTTATTGAAAAAGCAAGTACCGAGCTATGGTCGATCAATTTGCTGCTGTTAACTGTCCCTGATGAGGAAGTGAATTCCGCGGGAATGAGAGCGGCAGTTAAAGAGCTTGTGAATTTACGTGATAAATATGATCTTTCTTATAAAATGTTTATTAATAGTGAACCATCTTTTTCACAGAAACCGGGGGATGATAGACATTATATTTATTCTGGAACGATGGGGAAAATCATGCCGGCAGCTCTTTTTTATGGGAAAGAAACTCACGTAGGTGAACCATTAAAGGGAATAACAGCCAACTATATTTCCACGTTCCTTACGCAGCTCATGGAGTGGAACCCTCTGTTTCAGGAAAGTGACCTTGGAGAGAAAACACCTTTACCCGTATCGCTCCAGCAAAAAGATTTGAAATTACAATATTCAACACAGACGCCTTATCGAGCAGCAGCGCTTTATAATGTTTTCCTTTTGAAAAGAAGTGCTGCTGAAATTATGAATTTATTCGAACAGGTTGCACAGGAAGCGGCGCTCATGTGCAATGATTCATATAAAGCTCTTTGCCGACGTGAACAAATTGAAGGTGTAGGCGAAGTGCAAGTGTTGCGCTACGAAAAATTAATTTCTTATGCAGAGGGGAAATTTGGTGGCAATTTTGTTGAACAAATAAAGAGTGAAGTCCAAGGAAACAAGGATTGGGATGAGCGGGATAAATCACTCCGAATCGCTGACAAATTGATGATTCAATGTCAGGAGCTGGCGCCGGCCATCGTATTGCTTTTTGCTCCTCCATATTATCCGGCAGTCAATGCATCTGATGACCCGCTTATCATTGATTCTGTTCAATTAATAAAGGAAACCGCCGGCAAGCTTGATGTAGAAGTCAGCCAAATTCATTATTTTAATGGCCTTTGCGATTTAAGCTATGTTCAATATAGTGATGAGGCTGATGGCTGGACGGCTTTTGAACGGAATACGCCAGTCTGGGGCGATACTTACAGCATTCCTTTCGCTGATATGCTTCAACTTCAAGCGCCCGTGCTCAATGTCGGACCGTTTGGCAAAGATGCACACCAGCGTACTGAGCGCCTTCACATCGATAGTGCCTTCATTCATACTCCTATTATGCTGGAGAGTTTAATGAAGAGTTTGGTTGAGCAGCGATAAAGGCATCCTATCATTTCTGTAAGGTTTGCGGAAGAATCTAAATTAAACGATGACAACGTATGCTTCGATTCTCTTCACACACAAGATTGAGTGAAAGCTAAACCAGGAATAACAATACGCCATATGAATCCATAACATTAGCAAATTACTTAAATTTTAGGAGCGATAACCGGTACAGGAAGGTTTGAAGGAGGATATGTCTATTGGCGGATGAGTGCACTCTGCCTGCAGCAAGAGGGGTTAGGACCAATGATGAAGCAATTGGACAATTGAAAGAAATTTCGTCACCTATTTAGAAAGTAATCGTAGTTCCTCTACTTCATGTAAAGGGTGCGTTGTCTATTCTCCTCTCAAGCCTGTTTTTGGAAACTCCAGCTGAATAGAGGAATCAATCCAATTGAAGTTTTAGATAACGAAAAGATATGAAGTTGCCGTGTGTTATCTATTCCATTAAGAAGATGTAATATGCTTGCTGGAAAACCATTACATAAAATGGATTGAACAGCATCGAGTGAAAGAGACAAATAGGAAGGAACAGAAATTTCATTTAAAGGTACGGGAGGTCCATTTAATACACTTCCCTTATTTTAAAAGTTCACTATATTAGGAGGAATATATATGTTTAAACAGGCGATTGTACGAAAGATTGGAAAAAGTTTTGTAAATGGATTAACTACATCCGATTTAGGAACCCCAAATTATGATAAAGCGCTTGAACAGCACGTCGCTTATGTAAAAGCCTTAAAACGCAGTGGTGTGAAAGTGACCGTACTCGAAATGGATGAAAACTTCCCTGATTCAACATTTGTAGAAGATACGGCGGTGTTGACGCCAAAATGTGCCCTTATAACCAATCCTGGTGCAGAAAGCCGAAATGGTGAAATTATTGAAATGAAAGAAGTATTAAAGGACTTTCATGACACAATTGAATATATTCAATCCCCTGGAATGTTAGATGGCGGAGATGTTATGCAAGTTGAAGATCGCTTTTATGTAGGCCTTTCTACCAGAACCAATGAAGCTGGAGGTCTGCAGTTTAAAGAGATTATGGGTAAATATGGATATGGCACGACCATTATTCCTCTTAAGAAATTTTTTCATCTAAAAACAGGAGTCAATTATTTAGGCGACAATAATTTATTAATAGCCGGAGAATTCATCAATCACGAGGCTTTTTCTAGCTATAATCGAATCGTTGTAACAGAGGAAGAAGAATATGCGGGTAACTGCATCCGAATGAACGACTACGTTATTATCCCGAAAGGATTTGAGGGAACTAAGAAAAAGATTGAAGATGTGGGATACACTGTGATTGAAGTGGAAATGTCTGAATTCCAAAAACAAGATGGCGGTCTTAGTTGTCTTTCTTTGAGATTCTAAGATAAGTAGGGAGAAGCTGGAATAAGGGATGAGAAAAGGACGTGATAATATGGGGAATGTTCTGGAGAACAATGATCAACTGCAACGCTCTATGAAAAGCCGTCATTTATTTATGCTTTCACTTGGTGGTGTTATTGGTACAGGCCTTTTTTTAAATGCAGGCTATACAATTAATCAAGCAGGTGCCGGAGGGGCTCTGGTGGGCTATTTAGCCGGTGGTCTTATCTTGTATATGGTAATGGTCTGTTTAGGCGAGCTAGCCGTTCATATGCCGGTTACAGGATCATTCCAAAAATATGCTGCTGATTATATTGGACCTTCCGCTGGTTTTTCGCTTGGATGGATGTATTTCGTCGGTTCAGCCGCAACTGCAGGAGTTGAGTTTACCGCTGCAGGAATATTGATGAAACAATGGTTCCCTCATGTTCCTACTTGGATTTGGTGTGCTGTGTTCATTGTGCTTTTATTTACATTGAATGCATTAACAACAAGGGGTTTCGCAGAGGCGGAATATTGGTTCGCTGGAATAAAAATCGTTGCAGTAATCTTGTTTATCATCATTGGAATCGCGGGCATCTTTGGCTTTGTCTCTTTCTCGGATCGTCCAACTCCATTCTTGGAGAATCTGGCTCCTACAGGTCTTTTTCCAGCAGGGGGTATTGCCATTGTCTTTGTCACAATGATGAATGTAATATTTTCTTATCAAGGCTCAGAACTAATAGGAATAGCAGCAGGGGAAAGTGAAAATCCTGAACAGAGCATTCCTAGGGCCATTCGAAATGTAATTTTTAGAATCATTGTATTCTACATTGCGTCTATCATTATTCTTTCTGCCATATTCCCTTCTTCCGAATTGGGTTTATTAGAAAGTCCCTTTGTCACTTTAATGAAGATAGCAGGGGTTCCATATGCAGCAGGTATCATGAATTTCATTATTTTGACCGCTATACTTTCTGTTGGGAATTCATGTCTTTATGCATCTTCACGTTTACTTTGGTCGATGGCACATGATGGAATGGCACCTAAGATGTTTGGTATTTTGACTAAGAGAAAAGTGCCGTTGAATGCCCTGTTATTTACCATAACTTTTTCACTTTTATCGTTATTAACTAGCTTTATTGCTGCTGATACTGTGTTCGTATTACTAATGTCTATTGCGGGTATTTCCGTTACAATCTCATGGATGGGAATTGCTTTATCGCAATATATGTTTCGAAGGAAGTTTATAAAAGCGGGTGGGAAATCGGAAGAATTACATTTCAAAGTCCCTTTTTATCCATTTGTTCCTTTGTTTTGTATAAGCTTTTGCTTGTTGATTCTAGTATTCCTTGCTTTTGACCCCACTCAACGAGTTGGATTATTTTATGGGATAGGATTTTTGGTAGCCTGTATATTATTCTATAAATGTATACTGGCAAAGAAAGAGAAGTCAAAAAATGATAGTAGAAAAGAAAAAATAATATAGTAATGACGATTCTGGTGATTAGCCAATATTATAAGTCCTTATGCTAGTAAATATAAGTTAACTAGATAAAAAGAGAAAGCGTTTCCATAATGATGAATATGAGGAGTGAGGGTGTGTATCATCAATTACAGAAAAAAGATATACCTGGACAGGTTGAATTTTTGACGCGACACCTAGTGGGAATTCAAAGCATTAATGGATCAGAAGGTGAAAGTGCTGTTGCAGATTTTATTAAAGAAGTTCTTCAAAGCTTTCCTTACTTTAAACAAAACCCTGGTTTTGTATGGGAACAGCCTGTTCCAAATGATACGGTTGAAAGGAAAAATATCTTTGCTCTCGTACGAGGAAAGAAAGCGTCCGATAAGACCGTTATTTTTCACTCTCATATTGACACGGTAGGAATTGAGGACTTCGGTCATTTAAAATCAGATGCTGTAAATCCTGATGTTTTGGAATCGTTTTTTTCCACATACGAGTTAGACAGCGACGTGCAAGCAGATGCTCAATCTGGGGATTGGATGTTTGGAAGAGGTTCTGTCGACATGAAAAGCGGTGCTGCGGTACACCTAGCTAATGTTTTGTATTTCACCGAACATTTAGATGAGCTATCAGGCAATATCCTTTTGATGATGAATCCTGATGAGGAAAGCCAACATAAAGGTATTATTTCGGCCATCCCAGAATTGAAAAGATTAAAAGAAGTGTATGAATTGGATTACGTATCAGCCATTAATAATGATTTTATCACCCCCCTTTATGAAGGTGATCCTCACCGCTATATTTATACAGGAGCAGCCGGCAAGCTTCTACCAAGCTTTTATGTATATGGGCGCGAGTCTCATGTAGGCGATACGCTTTCAAGCATTGACCCGAACTTTGTTGCGGCAGAAATCACACGCCGTATCCATAACAATTTAGAACTGGCAGAAAATATTGATGGCGAACTGACACTGCCGCCAACATGCTTGCAGCAGCGTGATAATAAAGAGTTTTATACGGTACAGACAGCGACAAGCAGTTATTTATACTTTAATTATTTTCTTTATGAATCAACAGCTAAAGAAGTGATGGATAAACTAACGGCTATCACAAGAGAAGCCTGTTTAGAAGCTGAGTATTATTTATTTAAACAGTACCAGGAATTTCTTAAACGTTCGTGTTTACCAGGAAAGGAACTTTCTTGGTACATCGAAGTCACGAGTTTAGCGGATTTTATAAAAGAGCTGGAAAGCAAGGGACTTCCTGCTGCTAGAACGGCAAAAGAAGTACAAAAAGAACATCAGCATATAGAACCAAGAAAACGTTGCTTTAAAATCGTGGAAGCACTGCAAAATCTAGATCCGAATAAAAAACCAAGGGTCATCATTTTCTTTGCTCCGCCTTATTTACCGCACAATTATTTGAATGAAGAAGATGAGCGTGATGCAAAGCTTCTGCAATCCATCAAAGAAGTATTAGCGGAAACGGAACAGCAGACCGGTGAACAATTTGCCTTGAAAAAATTTTTCCCTTATTTGGCAGATGGCAGCTTTCTTTCCTTGCATGAAACGGATGAAGAAATCAGTTCTTTGACTAATAATTTTCCGGAATGGGAATCGATTTACCCAGTCCCGGTTAAAGGCATTCGTGAACTGAATATCGCTTCCGTGAACATGGGCGTTTATGGGAAAGACGGACATAAGTGGACGGAGCGCGTCTATAAACCGTATACATTCCATGTACTTCCTGAACTCATTCGCAAAACAGCTATCAAATTATTGGAACAGGAAGAAAACACACTGTTAAGTGTTTGACAATATGCCTGTTGCTACCTATATTCTTTCGGGGAGTGACAGGTATTTATGGACATCCACTAGTAGGGTCATATTATGACTCATCCACCATTTATGAATAGTGAGTGGTTCATTAGCTATAATTCTTTTTGTATTTTGAACGTAGATACAGGGGCAGCTTCACATGCCCATCAAGATAACAGGATGAACCACCCAAAATGATAAAATGAACATTTCTATTTTTTAGATGAAAAAAAATTTCGTTTTGGGGGTTAAACATTTTCTTAGGTTGATGGCTATTGGGGACGCCAAAAAGGTCGGGCAAATACTGCCTGACCATTCAACTATACCCCATGAAATAGTTAATTGGGATAATGATAATTCGAAACTATAAAAATATAATGGCAATATGTATGTAGATTAGTTTTACTTTGCAAATAAGTGGTTGCCTATTTTAATGACTTTTTCCCTAGTGAAAATCCATTCATCTGTTGCCAAGTGTGGATTATAATAATAAACAGAACCCTTTGTAGGATCCCAACCTTGTAATGCATCAATAACAGCTTGATAAGAATTGCTATTTGGGGTCAAATAATATTGCCCATCATGTATAGCTGTAAAAGCATTTGTCTGAAAAATAACATCGTAAGTATTTTTAGGAAAACCTGGTGTTGACATTCGGTTCAAAATTACTGCAGCGACAGCAACTTTTCCTTCATAGGTTTCTCCTCGAGCTTCTCCATGAACAACCCTGGCCATCATTTCAATACTATTTACCTTTTGTTGTGTTTGTAATCCATAAATTCCATCTGGCAATAGTTTAGCATCTAATTGAAGTTGTTTCACTGCATGATCAGTAATTGACCCATAATATCCTGTTGGTTGGCTTTTAAAGTAACCCATTTTCTTTAACTTTTCTTGTAGGTCATAAACTGCTTGTCCTTGACTTCCATTGTGTAAAATTTCTTGAGCAAAGATTGAATTTGGTATGAAAAACAAGAAAAAAACGAAAGCAAAAAACGACATTTTAACATTTAACTTCAAAATAATACCACATCCTTCGATTAATTTTGCTACTATTCTACTTTATCATACAAGGAAAATAGATTTATCTTACAATAGTTCTATTTTTAACCTAATATAGAATTAATTTTCAGGCTAATGAGTTTCTTGATAAAAAGAGAAAGAATCGACTAAATGGAAGTTTATCATGGAATCGGGACCTACAGCAGATCATGCCATCGCTCATTTTCATGCTGCCAGAGAAGCTATTACGAACAAGTAAGCGGACAATTGTTAATGCTGTAACAAATGGCGGAATTTCTTTATTGAAAAGACTCGGTTTTAAGGAGTTTTAGAGAAAGCAACAAATTCAGGCCGAGGAGTTAGCTGATTGGTTTAAAAATGGAATAAAAAAAACCCGGATAAATAGCCGGGAATGGGTCTATAACTGGTGTTTGGTGTATATTATTGCGCGCAGGTCGTAGTTTAGCTAACTAACATGTTTGTCGTACTCTTTAGTTTGGTATAGAAGGAAGAGGGGGAGGCTTCATTGCTCACTTTGGTTGCGCGTTGATAATGATTGTTTTGATCCATTCATGCTAAAAAAAAGATGTAACCACGTACAATATCAAGACATTCAAACAACAAAATTAGCGATGTTCCAATTTATTGAAGGATGTATAACAGAAAAAGAATTCATAGTAGTTTAGGGAGCCAAATCCTACTAGGCGATTGTTTGGAATAGGGCTTTCTTAATATTAAACTTTTGTGTCCAAAATAATGACTCAAATCCAATCTGTACCTTTTTTCATACATTCGAATATGTAAACGATTTTTGAAACGGACTTATTATGAGTACGACACTCTTGAGTTCAAAATTCAAAGACCTCTCTGAAAATACGACTTTCTTCTATATTAAAAGATTTTATAAGAAAAAAGGGGAGGTCATTCATAAGATGTCGATATTTTGTGAATTTTTTGTCCCCGACTTCATTCCTAAAGGATAATAACAAATTTAAAGGTTTAGAGGGGACAGGTATTTGAAAAAAATACTCTAATTTACCGTTTTGGACAATGAACGTCTATCAGTTGTTACTTTTTTTGTCTTCTCATCCATTGTGTTGCAACCCATTTTTCTTCAGTTATAACTGGCGCTCCACCATGTAAAGTTAGCTCGTTTACGTGTTTATCGTTATAGAAATATTCAAAATACACTGCCATCCCTTTTTTGGGTGATACAGAAAAATTCAGTTTAGGAAAAAACGTTTCTCCCCCATGCTCTACATCATTTAAGTACATGACAATTGTGCTGATTCTATTATTTTTGGTCTCTTTACTTGTAAAAAAATCAAAATGAGCTTTATATTCTTGACCAGGAGAATATTTGAGAATTTGAATCCCATCCCCATGTTCAATGGGTATATTCATTATAGATGATATTCTTTTTTCAATTCTGGCAATGATATCATTTTCATTTTCTTGAAAAAACATACCACTGCTTGTTCTTATCTCATTTACTTCATGGGAATCTCCAATTTTAGAACGATGCATTTTGTCTTTTGACAACCTAATTAGTTCGTCACATTCTTCGTCACTCAAAACACTTCCTAAAACTACTATTAGTGGTTCTTCTAATCTGGCAATGATATCTATTTCTCTATCTTCCGTTTTGATTCTATTTCCAATATGGTTAAAAATAGTTTGTTCTTTACTAATATCCATTGTCAATTTTCATCGACTCCTTAAAGGTTTCAATTTTCAGAATGCGGTTATCTATGATGATTATATCATGAACCTCTCGTAATATACCTGTTCTGTATTCAGCTAACAGGTACGATCAAATAAAAAGGCTTACTAGAAAAATAATACTGGTTGCCCTTTTTTAAGAGAATTTATTATGAGCAGCCGGGGGAAGACATAAGGTGTGAGGGTCATTTTACAAGCGAAGATATAAAACAAGCCCATCCTTAAAGATGGGCACTTTGAATTTAGTATTTAAGTTTAATAAATTATGCATCTTCAATAAATTACCTCAATAAACCAACAGCATAATCTTTCAAACCATGGTTACCGATGTGCAATCATTTGACTGGCTGAAGGATATATAGTTACCTCTTAATGAATAGTTCTTTAATAATTTCTATAAACATAAGGATCATCGGGCTCAACGGTTTTAGTCTGCGATGTTACTTTGAGTATGGGAATGGTTTTCTTAAATGGCTGATAATAAATGGTTTCTAGTTTACCTGTCACGGAATACCACTCATCATTTTTTGGATGCATTCCTTCCGGAAATTCGATTAGCATACCGAATACCCCAGAGTCTGCGACACAATGGATGACCCCAAAGCGAAACAGAAATACCTGGTTTTTAGATAAATCCTTTGAATTGTAGGAAAAACCAGTTAACGTAATGTTTTTACCTGTGAACTTTCCAGGAGAATAATAGATGGCTTCCAAATCCTTAAGGTAGTTTTTGTCGGTTAATTGCAGGCTATCACGTTTAACTAAGCTGTTTAGAGACTCATCCATTAAAGTTAAATAGTCATCCTTACCATAATACAAACTTGTATCAGGTTGCAGAAATTGATGCTGACTATATTCATCGGTGTCATCGTATACGGGGAAATGAAATCCTTTCTTTTCTACGATATTCGAATCCATTGTGGCAACAGGCAAGAAGAGTCCGGTATAAATGGGAATCAAAAATAGCGAGTAAGTAAGGAGTTTTTTCCATCTTTTGTTTTCTTTTGAGTGATCATGCCCGCAATGACAATCATCACACTCTTTTTTATCATCTTCTTTAATATATAAGTAGGAACCCATTAATGTAAAAATAGCTAATATATAGATAGCAATCTCTGAAACATAAGAATATTCCATATTAATGTATTTCGATATATTCCCTGAGGCGTGTAAATGCATGAATAAAAAAGTAAGTCCAAGTAATATGAATAAACGTCCCATATAAAACACCCTCTTTAAGAAATGAACAATAAAGTTAAGCCTAGTACGGAAATAAATATATAAGCCATCAAACATAAAACAAATTTTGTTTTGAAAGTACCTAAAAGCATGATCGTATTTTTAATATCGAACATGGCCCCAAATACAAGAAACGCAACGATTGAAGAGGTCGAGAAGGTGCTTCTAAAAGAACTCGCAACAAAGGCGTCTGCTTGGGAACACAAGGACATCACATAAGACAATGCCATCATAACTACATTCCCGGATAGATTTCCTTGACCAATTTCAAGCAATAGGGATGTTTTCAAAAAGGTTTGAATGGCAGCTGCCAGTAGTGCGCCAATTATTAAGTACTTTCCAACAGAAAAGAACTCTTCAATCGAGTGTTTAAACATCCCCGTTATTTTGTCTTTAACCGTATGGGAATGGTGATTGGTATGTTCGATATGTTCATGTTTAAGTTGATTTGTCTTAAATTGGAAAGAGAGAATACACGCAATAATTATGACGACCAATAGTGCAGTTCCGCCACGATAGATAACCATGCTCCAGCTATTCCCAAATGCAATATAAGTGGAAAACAGAACAATTGGATTCAGAATAGGTGCAGAAAGCATAAAGGCAATGGCAGCTGAAAGTGGAACGCCTTTAGCAATCAAACGGCGGGTAATCGGGACGATCCCGCACTCACAAGCAAGAAAAAATACCCCTGCACATATTGCGAATAAAACAGATAAGATCGGATTTTTCGGTATAACCTTTGCTATCATTTCTTCTGACACAAAAATTTGGATGATTCCAGATATAAGGACTCCCAATAAAATGAAGGGAAGGGATTCAATTAGGATGCTAATAAATATCGTATTCATTTGTAAAAGTGCCTGAACGTTCAAATCATAAACCGCCTTCCATATAGCTGACTTAACTATACTAGTTTCGGAATGCAAGGAAGTCAATTTATTATTACTGGGAGCTATAGGTTAAAAGGTAGGAGATATTTGTAAGGTGAATTGGTTATATATTATATAGGCTTTAAAGGAAGGTTAAGAGAAGAACACCGGGAGAATTACAAAACAAAAAAAGTAGGGTATTGTAATTTGAATCAACAAATATTTTCCGAATTATTGTATTTTGGAATAGAAAGTAAAACAGAGATCGAAGGGTTCAGGAGAGAAGAAATAGCGGCTATGAATATACAGGAATAAATGACTGGAAGGCGTAATATGTAATTCGGAAAGCCCCATTATTGTTTCTCGTGATGCCTTTCAGAAGCGAGAGCTTGCAGAGGACCTGATCGTCCATCGATAGGTCCATTTATTTGCCGCCAAAATGAAATGATTTTGGAATGAATTCCAGATAAATAAAAATGTTTTTTACGATATGCTCATTCAACAGGGAAGGTTCTGAAAAATCCGGGTGTACTCACGTTGGAACGAAATATTAAATCAGATACCGTAACACATTCATAGCCGTTTTTATACAAATAATCCAATGTCGTTTCTAATGCTATTACCGTTTGGGGACGATCGCTCCAATCGTGCAGGAGAATGATATCACCTGCTCGTAACGAATTGATTATATGAGTGGAGATTTTATTTGGTGCAGGTCTTTTCCAGTCTTGGGGATCTTGATGCCAGGACCACAGAATAACCTTATATCCTTTTTTTACTGCTGTATTAATAATTATATCGTTATGAAGACCACCTACAGGACGATATAGGGATGGTTTGTATTTAGCAATGTCCCAAATCACTTTATCTGTTTGATCTAATTCAGAAGATAATAAATCGGCTGTCATATTTTTATTGTAATAATGATGATAGGTGTGATTAGCAATTTCATGACCTTCTTTTATTTCTCTCATTAGAATGCCAGGATTACTTTTTACTTTATTACCTGAAACAAAAAAGGTAGCTTTGGCATTATACTTAGCCAATATATCCAGGATTTGAGGTGTGTAGGAAGGGTGTGGTCCATCATCAAAAGTTATGGCTACGATTTTTTCTTTTGTGTGTCCTTCCCAAATAACATTTCCAGTTTTTTCGTATGCTTCGCGACTGGAAGTTATGGCCTGGATATATGGAGTGTCACAAAATAAACAAAGGATGAAAACTGAAAAAGTCATGAGTAAGGTTTTCAAAATAATGCCCTCCTGTACATGTATATACGACATAGTATATGGAGTTCAACTTTATTTATTAAAGACGTTCAATAGTTCAGCCCATTTATTAAAGTATTACTTGTTGGTGATTTTTTGTATTACAAGAAAGTGCAGGATTCAACCGTTTCCTGTTTGCTTATTGAGGGAAGTTGTTTAAATAACGAACATTTGCAATATGATAGGTGTCCCTTTTATTGGTGTATCAATCGTATTCAATTTAAACTTTCCCTTTTCAACCGTGTAATTATCATGAGGCTGTAAAACACCATTTATAAATAAATTCATAAAGGAAGTATTTGAGGGATCAAGTATTATCTGTTTACCTATATCTGTAATTCCATCTTTTTCTTCAAATATGCGTTGGTAGCCATTTGCAATAGCATAAAATTCGTAAGAAACAATGTTTCTCGGAATCCTTGTGCGAATTTCTTGGGGAGAGCACTTAGGGAAAAACAACAAAGGTTTCGGGATTTGGGTATCCATTTTAATGAAACGGCAATTTTCCTGATCCATTTTTAAAACTCTCCCCTTTTTTTCTTATCTCCTTATCTATTTTATAAAAAGTGCAGATTATCGGTGAGGACCATTTTTGGATTTAGTCTATACAATTCCATTCATGAAGTCATAGCATGGAGAGAAGAGAGGTGAATATATTGCCGTTAAAAATAATGAAATTAGCCATAGCGGCTACCTCGGAGATCAATATAAATCCACTGGTGACCCGATTTTTTTATGAGGTACCCGCTGCATTGGATGGTCCAACGACACTTCCAATTGATGCAGCAAGTTTTTGGTCGGATACGGGCGCTCCTGCTACTGCGTTGCCTGTATTAAGTACGGAAAACAGCTCATATGAAGTGTATATTAATGGTGTGCTGCAAATGGAGGATATATCCACATACACTCCAGGGGCAACTGGAGTAGGAAGTCTTGTAATCACTGTTCCAACCGGTTCCTCCATTATAGCTGGATCTCCGGTAACTCTTGTCGTGACTAACTATGCACCAACATCCGATGTTGATATTGTAACGTGATCGTTGTATGTCATCTTAAATAAAAAGATGAAGACAGGCAGTGCCGAAAGGGATTGCCTGTTTTTTTATTTGAGGGTATGTCATTTTTATAATCATTCACATTATGGAAGGGTTTGGAAAAGGGGAGATTGACTGTCAAAAGTAAGCATACAATGACAGAGATGAGATCGAAGGGAGAGATAAACTGGTAAGAAATCAGGATTAAAAATCTGTACCAGTTTTATAAAAAAGTTCATTATATTTATTTAATAAATGATCAAGCTGCTGGCTATATTCAACTGCTACACGGGAGTTTAAACCATCTTTAGCGACAATTTTAATTAGCTCATTTCTCTTTATTTCAATCTGTTCGAGAAATTCATTCTCTTTAGCCATTTTAATTCCTTTCTGTCCCCAACATTTTTTCAAGGTACCTTTTTAATAAGTGTTAGTTGTAAAATCTGTATGAATATAACAATTATATCGGCTTGGACTTATGAATTCAAATAAGTTCACTTTATAAAACTTAAGCACGATTCTATTTTGAATGTCTGCCTTTTAGTTGTCATGAATTATTCACAGTTCCATAAATGTATTTTTTTATCTTATTTGTTACAATGTTTATAGTTTGACATACATAGGGGTGAGCTTATTTGAATGATATAAACATATTTTTAGCTTTTGGGGCAGGCTTTTTGAGTTTTATTTCTCCGTGCTGCTTACCGCTATATCCAGCTTTCTTATCTTATATCACTGGTATGAGTGTTGGAGAAATCAAATCCGAGAACGCCATGCTTCAAAGGAGAAGCATGCTTCATACTTTATTCTTCCTTCTTGGATTTTCATTGGTTTTTATTGCAATAGGTTTTAGTACAACCTTTCTAGGTTCTTTTTTCTCGGATTACAAAGAATTAATCCGTCAAATTGGTGCCATTTTAATTATCGTTTTTGGATTATTCATTGTAGGGATATTTCAGCCGAAATCATTGATGAAAGATAGTCGGTTTGAATTTAAAAACCGACCTAGCGGATACGTTGGTTCCATTCTTATCGGTCTTGCTTTTGCTGCTGGATGGACACCTTGTGCAGGTCCACTATTAGGTGCCGTCATCTCTTTAGGTGCAACAAATCCAGGGGCTGCAATGAGCTATATGACTGCCTATATATTAGGTTTTGCCATACCGTTTTTCATTTTATCCTTCTTTGTTGGAAAATTGAAATGGATCAAAAAATACAGCCAATACATTATGAAGATTGGCGGATATTTAATGATTGTAATGGGTATCATTTTGTTTTTTAATTGGATGACCAAGATAATTGCAGTCCTATCTAGACTATTCGGTGGCTTTACGGGATTTTAGTGCATAATAATACATTTATTCAAAAAAATTCTAGTTGAATGATTTTTAGGTATTTTTCACCCTGTATTTTGTTCGTTTCTAGGTTAAAACTGTTGATTTTGGGGTCTAAAGACATGTATCCTACATAGTATAAATTACATTTCTAACGATAGGTTTAGCAGTGCTACTGTTTGAAATGAGGAGGAACGGACATGGCCCGAATATTAATAGTTGATGATGCTAAGTTTATGAGAATGACACTTTCAAATATTTTATCAAAAGCAGGGCATGTTGTGATCGGTGAAGCTGAGAATGGGAAAGAAGCGGTTGATCTAAATCCTGACTTGGTGACAATGGATATAACGATGCCAGTATTAAGCGGTCTGGATGCGGTTAAAGAAATTAAAAAGGAATTTCCTTTTGCAACGGTTATCATGTGCTCTGCAATGGGGCAGCAAAAAATGGTTGTCGAAGCAATTGAAGCCGGGGCAAAAGATTTTATCGTTAAGCCTTTTGACGAAAGTAGAGTACTGGATGCCATCCATAGGGCGCTAAATTAATAACGCTCTCCTTGTTTATCTTAAATAGGTACTATATACTTTGTTTATTAATGGAAGTCATATATAATTTTTTATGGGTACTTACCTATTTTTAGTTAAAAAAGGGATGGTTATGAAATGATATATATATCAACAGGTATAGCGATTGTGATGGCTATGGGTGTATTCATGTTAAGAATGAAAGAAACTAAAAAACCGGTGAATGAAAAGAAAATCATCTTACCTCCGCTGTTCATGAGTACAGGTGCTTTAATGTTTCTTTTCCCAATGTTCCGGGTCACTCGATACGAATTTTTGGAGGCACTTGTTGCAGGGATGCTATTTTCCATCCTATTAATAAAAACTTCAAAATTCGAAGTTCGAGATGATAAAATTTATATTCTTCGTTCTAAAGCGTTTATATTCATTCTGATTGGACTCATGGTGATTCGGCTTGTGGCGAAACTGATGCTTGGTAGCACAATTGAAATTGGCGTCTTAAGTGGAATGTTTTTCTTACTTGCTTTTGCGATGATCGTCCCATGGAGAATCGCCATGCTATACCAATACAAAAAGGTTAAAGCCGCTAGTTTCAGCGAAAGTAATTTGGTGTGAGGGATAACACTTACAACCTGAGTCGACATTTATGATGACTCAGGTTTTTTCAATTGGCTGTTTTCGTGTAGATTGTTGCTCTCTTGAAAATACTGATTATGGTTGAATATAATGCATTTTCAGGTGGCGTTCAATAATGTGGAGATATGTGTATGAAGTAGTCGGAGAATTAAAAAAAGTTGATCAACTAGCCTTATTTAAGGCGATAAAACAAGACCTATACCCAAAAGAAGAAAATAAAATGGTTACTTCCTAAGATCAAGGAGTCTCGCTTTTCGTCTGGTTTAGGTTGTCTTCATTGCGGAAGTACTGCTGTAAAACGTAATGGTAAATATCGTTCTAGACAAAGATATTTATGCAAGGGTTGTGGAAAAATATTTAATGATATGACAAATACGCCTTTTTCAGGTTCACGTTATCCGGAAAAATGGATTAAATACATTAAAATGATGATAAACGGCGTTACATTACCGAAGATTTCAGACTCTTTAAAAATTCAAATATCTACCGCATTTTATTGGAGACACAAGATTTTAAATGCTTTAGGAAGTCACGGGTTCAATCAATTATCTGGCATCATTGAAAGTGATGAGACTTTCTTTCGTGAATCTTTAAAAGGTCGTAGATTTATACATCGTAAACCAAAAAAACGAGGAGTAAAGGGCGAAAAACGAGGTATTTCAAATCTGAAAATTGCTGTAGTTGTAGCACAATACCGCAATAAAACAATATTATAGCGAGAATGGCGGGTAGAAAGCAGATGAAATTGATGCGGTTATCGGGGATTATATAGCCCATTCTTCTTTGTTATGCACGGCTTGAAAGGATGGATGGAACGATTTCAAGGCGTTGGTACGTATTATTTGGATAGTTACCTCTACTGGTATCGTTTGATTGAGTTACATAAAAACTTAGCATTTGAAAATCGGATAGAGCAAATGCTTATTTCAGCTTGTCAAAAATCTAACTATTTCACAGTTGAAGCGTTAAGAAAAGATAAAAAGCATCATTAATCAGATGCTTTTTGGTAGATTCAGTGGTTTATTGTTATTTAACTAACGGAGCAGTTTAGTTGAATAAGAAAAAAAGATTAATGCGTATTTGACTTAAAATGCGAAACAAAAATAAACTGTACAAGGATGACAATTCATTTAATAGGTAGGTATTATTTCACATTCTTTAGAGGGGAAATTACCTTGTTATAAAAAAATCTTTCCCATTTAGCTAACAAACCGTTCCCATTTTCACCACATTGAATTTCAATTTCGTGGTTTTTATGAAATTCTGCTATTCGTTTATTATGCTCTTTGTGCAATTGATGGAAAGCTACTTGTTTCATTATTATCCCTCCTTTCGATTAACCATAATTATATATCCTGGGTTGATTATAGCAAAGTATACTACACCTTTTGTAGATTAAATCTGCCTTTTAGTTTTAACAGCAACAATCTTTGAGAAAACAGCCTTTCAATTTTTTCTTGGAACATTTCATGTTAATGATCACTTTTTTGATTAAAAAACCTAGTAATTTCATATGAATTATATTATATTAGTACTGTTATTATTATTTTACTTAAGGAGGAAACGGTTCATGTTACAAATGATTATATTCGGGATTATTTGTGGTGTACTGCTGGGATTTGTGCTTCAAAGAGGCCGTTTCTGTGTTGTTGGTGCATATCGTGATTTGATTTTAGCTAAAGATGGACGTATGTTTTTAGCTACATTCGTTGTTATAGCGATACAAAGTATTGGTGTTTATGCATTGAATGATACAGGGATCATTCAATTTGGAAATGACGGTTTTCCTTGGTTGGGAACTATCGTCGGTGGATTTATTTTTGGCATTGGAATGGTGCTAGCCGGCGGTTGTGCTACTGGAACTTGGTACCGTGCCGGAGAGGGCATGATTGGCAGTTGGGTTGCCCTTTTTGGATATATGCTTGGAGCTGCAATGACAAAATACGGGGTTTGGAAAGCGGCAGGGGACAATCTGTTGTCGTATCGTACAAGTGATACGTACATTCATGAAACATTGAATGTTTCGCCATGGGTGCTTGTAATTGTTGTGACCATTTTGGTGGGCATCTTGGTGATTCGTGAATTAAGAAAACCTAAACTGCCAATCTTCAAAATGAAACCGAAAAAAACCGGATTGGCTCACATTTTATTCGAAAAACGGTGGCATCCATTTGTTACAGCATTATTGATTGGCCTGATCGCAATCATGGCCTGGCCACTAAGTGCAATGACAGGTAGGATGTTCGGTCTTGGAATTACGGCTCCTTCCGCTAACATACTCACTTTCCTAATAACAGGTGATAATGCGTTGATCGATTGGGGGACGTTTTTAGTATTGGGTATTTTCCTTGGCGCTTTCATTGCAGCAAAAGGGAGCGGTGAATTCCGTTGGCGCTTGCCTGATATCAAAACGTTGCGTAATAATGCAATTGGCGGTGTAATCATGGGATTTGGTGCAAGTGTTGCAGGAGGGTGTACAATAGGTAATGGTCTGGTGAACTCGGCGTTATTTGCTTGGCAGGGTTGGATTGCCATTGTCTTTTTCCTATTAGGTACATGGGTAGCCACTTATTTCACGATTATCCGTAAGCAAAAGAAAACAGCGGCTATTTCAAAAGCTGCATAAGAATGTGATGAAAATTATCTATTGGGGAGTGTAATGTATATGGCGAAGGTATTGGAAACGACTGGGATGGTATGCCCATTCCCTTTAGTGGAAGCTAAAGAAGCAATAGTGGATATGGCCAAAGGAGAGGAACTAATCATCAATTTCGATTGTACCCAAGCAACGGAGAGCATTCCTCGCTGGGCAGCTACTGAAGGTCATGAAATCACGGAATTTGAACAAATCGATGACGCTAAATGGCGTATAATCGTTAAAAAGGGAAAATGATTTAAAGAAACGTGCCAAGGTAACTTGTGCACGTTTTTTATATTATTTAAGGCTGAATCGTTGGAGCTAAAAAGCCCTAAGTGATAACATATCATTAACCACATTTAAGGAGATGTTGATAAAATGGTAGATGAGGTCATTTTAAATGATGTTCCACTGCAGGTTACTGATTTTCTTGCTGAAACTGTAAAGGATTCTGAAAGTGGAGAAATCAGAAAAGTCAGTTTTAATTTCAAGGTCACGAATAGTGAATATCATGATATTACTACACTGCTTTATCAAATGGTTTTTGATGTGAAAATTCCACAGTCAAATGAGGAATTTAGGGCAGAGATTTTTAACTATGCAACTTCAGTAACGAATCTTTATGAAGAAAATGCTGTGGGTGACTTTTCGCTGGTCTTACTGGAAGTGAACGAAACGGAATGATTACATTGCCAGTCTTGTAAAGATATGGGTTACTGTCTATAATAATAGTGACGATCATTCTATACATATGAGGTGGTACTTTTGCTAAGTGGCTGGTTTTTATGGTTTATTCTATTTTGGGTAGCCCTTTTAATTATATTGATGAGCATAGGTGGCTTTTTCATGTTTCGAAAGTTCCTTAAAAGATTTCCTAAAGAAGATGGGAAATCCGATATGGATTGGGAAGAATACTATTTGGAACAAACAAAGCACCTTTGGTCAAAGCAGCAAAAGGAATTACTTGAAGATTTAGTGAGCCCTGTACCAGAACTTTTCCGCGATGTTGCCCGTCATAAAATTGCGGGGAAAATCGGTGAATTGGCTTTAAAGGAAAAAGCGGACGATATTTCGGAGGATCTAGTGATACGCGGATATATCATTGCCACACCAAAACGTGACCATAAATTTTTACAAAAAAAATTAGCCGAAAGAAAAGTGAATATGAGTCCATATGAACATTTATTCAGCTAATGATGAAAAAGGCAGACTCTTAGGAGTGTGCCTTTTTTATTCTGTATAAATGATGTATAAATGAAAACGGACTATGTGGTAAAAATTAGAACGTTTGTACCCAAACCATGCTAATCGTTAAATTTTTGATATAATAATAGTAAGTAAAAATGAGGACGGAGTGAAACTATGAAATTTATACATACGGCCGATTGGCATTTAGGGAAAATCGTTCACGGGGTACATATGACCGATGACCAAAGGCATGCGCTCTTGCAATTCATAGAAATTGTCGAAGAAGAAAAACCGGATGCGGTCGTGATTGCCGGTGACCTATATGATCGTTCGGTTCCGCCGACTGAAGCGGTAGAACTTCTTGATGAAATCCTTTATACGATTAATGTGAAAATGAATACACCGATCATTGCGATATCGGGAAACCATGATTCAGCAGAAAGGCTTGCATTCGGTTCATCATGGTATCGTCATAGTCAGTTATACATCCATGGCAAATTGACAAAAACATGTGAGCCGGTCCGCATCAAGGGAGTCAATTTTTATTGTGTACCATATGCAGAACCAGGGACGGTTCGCCACCTTTTTGAAGATGATAGTATCCATTCTCATCAAGACGCGATGAAGCGGATAACCGGAACGATTGCGGAAACCTTCAATAAGGATGAACCGAACGTCTTCGTAGGACATGCTTTTGTATTAGGCGGTAAAACGAGCGATTCAGAACGAGTCTTGTCAGTAGGTGGCTCTGGCTGTGTTTCATCGGACTTATTCGATGCATTCGATTATACGGCACTTGGACACTTACATAGTCCGGATGCGATACGTCATCCTAAGGTGTTTTACTCTGGTTCACTATTAAAATACTCTTTTTCGGAGGCCAAGCAAAATAAGTCGCTTTCCATCGTAGATATGAAGGAAGATGGAAGCTTTGATTTGCGTTATCGCTCTTTGGTACCCAAGCTAGATATGAGGGAAATATCCGGAACAATGGAAGAGTTACTTGATCCCTCTTTTTATCAATCGCAAAAAAAGGATGACTACTTGAAAATAACACTTAATGATGAGGGATCACTCATCGATCCGATTAATCGCTTGAGACAGGTTTACCCGAATGTACTTCATCTTGAGAGAAAGTGGGATTTGACTGACCTTAGAAGAAAAAAATCCTTTTCATCTGTAAAAGATGAACGGAAATCAGAATTGGATTTGTTTGAAACGTTTTATCAAGAAATGACAGATCGGAACTTTGATTCTCAAAAGCAAGATTTGATGGTTTCGGTAATTGAAGCTGTGAAGAAAGAGGAGGCTTTGAAATGAGACCACATATTTTAACGATGCAGGCTTTTGGACCCTATGCAGGAAGAGAAACCATTGATTTTAATTCCCTAGGAGAACGGACCATGTTTGTCATTTCTGGAAAAACAGGTGCTGGGAAAACCACGATTTTTGATGGGATAAGTTTTGCAATTTATGGAAAAGCGAGTGGGGAAGATCGAAGCGGCCAAGATTTACGAAGTCAGTTTGCCGAAGATGATATGTTGACGGAAGTCTCGCTGCAATTTTCTCTGCGAGGAAAAACCTATTTAGTGATCCGGTCACCGCAGCAGGAACGGAAGAAAAAAGCTGGTGAAGGAACGACTACAGTTGGTGCAAAGGCTGAATTATATGAATTATCGACCGATGGAAAAAAAATACTTGGTGCAAATGTACGTGAGGTTGAAGAAAAAATCAAATTACTTATTGGTCTTGATGCCAATCAATTTAGGCAAATCCTGATGATTCCACAGAATGAATTTCGAAAACTGTTAACTTCCGATAGTAAGGATAAAGAACAGATTCTCCAGAAATTATTTCATACTGAACTTTATAAACGAATAGAAGAAAAATTAAAAGAAGAGGCTTCGATCCTTAAAAAGCAAAGTGAAAAAAGTGCTCAGCGTAGAATTGAATTAATGAAAGGTATCAAGCCTGGTAACCATGTAGAATTGTTGGCGCAATTGCAAACGGAAGAGCCTAATGAGCAACAGGTCTTACCACTTTTACAAGAAGTCATTTTGGCAGCAACAGAAAAAAATGAATTTGTAGATAAACAAATACAGGAAAAGCAGAAAGCTCGTGATCAAATAAATCAAGAGCTTTCAAAGGCCGTCGATTTATTAAATAGATTTTCGGAAAAAGAAAAACTGCGAAAAGAAAAGGATGCCCTTGAAGCAAAGCAGCCTGAAATGGAATTAGTGAAAGAACAAATCAAAATGGCACACAAAGCCGCCTCGCTCGAAAAGCAGGAACAATACTATTTACGTATTGGCAAACAAGTACATGATGCAAAAACTGAACTAGAAAAGTTAAGTGAGCAGGCGGAGAAGTTGCAAGTTGAGCGCAATGAGAAGCAGAATTCCTATGAACAGGAAATGTTGAAAGAAAACCAAAGGGAGCAGGCCATACGAAATGTTCATCAGCTAGAGCAGGTTAAAGAAGCTGTCTTGACTTTTGCAAGTTTAAAAGCTCAAGTTACTTTAGATGAAAAAGCGTGGCGAGCAAGTAAAGAACTTCGGGAAAAATATGTCTCGGACCAAAAGGCAATCGAAGTGGAGGCCGAGAGAATAGCTCAAGAAAAAACTGAAGCGGAAAAAGCAGCGGTTCTGTATCGTGATAAGGAAATCGAAGTGGAAAGAAACAATCAATCGTTCATGCAAATAAAAAAGCTTCAAGAAGTTCTTTCTGAAATTCAGAATATGAAGCGGTTTTTGGATGAAAAGAATGATCGGTTCAAGGAGATTCAAAACAGTCATATTCAGGAAAAGGGAAAACTGGAAGCCCTAACTCAAAAGTGGCTATCAGGTCAAGCAGGTATGCTGGCTTCCATGTTGCACTCAGGAGAAAATTGTCCTGTGTGCGGATCGCTAAATCATCCTGAACCAGCGCTAATGCATGAGGATATGCCGACGGATATGGAACTGAAAGAGCAAGAAAACAAGCTGAAAGCTTCAGAACAACAAAAAAGCCAAGCTGAAAGTGCATACTATCAAGCAAAATCCAAATACGATGCACTAGTGGAGTCTTCACAAGAAAAGTTGGCAGACTTACAAAAAGACATGCCGCAGTTTAAGGATGACGATATCGATGATCATTTGAAGCAATTTGAACAGAATGGAAAAGCGCTGCAGGAGCAGTTAACAGAATTGAATCGTAAAAAGTCTTTATTTAGCAATTTGGAAAGACGTTTGCTGGAGTTAAAAGAGAAAGCAGCCAAGCTACAAGAGAGCCTGACCTCTTTAGAAAGAAAAGAAGACCATGAGAAAACGAGGTTTATCGAAAATTCTACAAAACTTTCAGGATTAACCGATTCCCTGCCGGATGGAATAAGGACAGAGGAAGAATATGATGCTGTCTATCAAATCGCTGTAAAGACGCAGAAAAGCTTGCAAATGGCCTTGGAAGATGCACAAAAAAGCCTGCAAATGGTAAAAGAAAAAGAATCGGCCATCAATGCAAAAAAAGATTCACTAAGTGGAAATATAAATGCTTTAAATCAAGAATTGAAAGAAGAACGGGAAAAGTTAATCTCGGATATGACAATTCAAGGTTTTTCCAACTATAAAGAATATACAGCAGCAAAAAGATCGGAAACGGCTCTTGGAAACTTAGAGGACCAAGTCCAGCAGTATAATCAAAATTGGCAAAGTGTTTTGAGTCTGTTTCATGATTTGGAAATGAAATTAAAAGATGTAATCAAACCGGACCTTGAAGGATTGAAAAAGACTTTTGATTTCATAGATGGAGAATTGGAATTGTTACGTCAAAATCAGAATGAATTGCAAGCCGAAAAACGGACAAATGAAGAAATTGAAATGAAACTGGCGCAAATCAGGGAAGATCAGAAAGAACTGGATGAAAAGTACAGTATCGTCGGTCATCTGTCAGAGATTTCAAAAGGACAAAACTCCTTCCGAATAACTTTTGAACGGTATGTATTGGCCGCTTTTTTAGATGATATCTTAAAAGAAGCCAATTCAAGATTACTGAAAATGACCAGCGGCCGCTATCAGCTGTTGCGAAAGCTAGATCCTACACGCAGGAATATCCAGAGCGGTCTGGAGTTGTCTGTGTATGACCAATATACCGGTCAGGAGAGGCATGTCAAAACCCTATCGGGAGGAGAGAGCTTTAAGGCATCACTTGCTCTTGCTTTAGGTCTTGCGGATGTTGTCCAGCAGAATGCAGGCGGAATCTCTCTTGAAACGATGTTCATCGATGAAGGTTTCGGTACGCTTGATCCCGAATCACTAGATCATGCGATTGAAGCGTTAATGGATATACAAAGCACTGGAAGATTAGTCGGGATCATTTCTCATGTTCCAGAATTGAAAGAAAGGATTGACGCCCAGCTCCAGGTCATTTCGACACAAAAAGGAAGTCGAACATCCTTTTACTTTGCTGGATAAATCAAAATAAAAAAGAATGGCTAAGGAGCAGGGTGCTCTCTACGCCATTCTTTTTATTATGATGAATGTACTACTCGATATTTATATCTTCGACTGTTTTTCCGGGGGAAAACTTATGGATGCGAATCACCAATATCGGATTTGAGAATTCAGCGGTAATCCGTCGTGAGCAAATCGAAAAGGGGAAGGGGATTTTCCTCTGTGTGGGTAGTGTATCCACTTTTTTTTCAAGAAAGGGCTTTTGATTATCGTCAACGATGATCGATAACTCATTATCACTTAGGCAAACTTTAATATCTTTAACATCATGATTTTCTAAAACCGCTTCCACCATATACTCATCGTCACTTTCGTATATATCAATTGAAAAAAGTTGATGATCCAACGCACAAGTTTCCGGATCCAGAAAAAATTTTTTTACCCATTCATCAAACTTTTCAACCTCGTTCATTTGCGATCCATGTTGATTGTCTTGCATGTTGATACCCCCGGTTTTACTTTGTTAATATTGTATGTTTGAAGAATGAAGATGGTGATTGAAAAAATGAAAATGGTTACAAAAAAATTAGGCTATTTTAAGTCTTCAAAAAACAGAGATGAAGAAGCCGGATTTTTTTTATAAATTCCTCGATTAAGTAATTTTTTTAAATACCATGATTTAGAAAGAACGATTCAGTGCATTCGTATTTTCAGATTCGTTTTAGGCTTTTAACACGGTGGATGGAGCCTAGCGGAAGTTATGGATAACCGTTTTCCGATGATTTAGATAACAGCACTCTCATTACATCCATAGCCCTATCAATTGTTTGCATGTGTATACCACAAACTCCAGAAGCTGTTTTTTGAAAATTCTTAATACATTGACATTTTATTCTTTTTAATTTTATAATTAAATAAGATTTCCACTTTAAGAAAAGTGTTTCCACTATGTGGAAAAAAGAGAGGAGGCCTATATTGTTTTTCTATGTATTAACCATGAAAGCGAGGAATCTGACACCAAAAGGAAGCGTTTATCAGTTATTCCAAAAGGATAGGAAATTGAAGATGTCGGAGTTTCAAAAGCAAGTTGCGGGCTTTAGCTGTTTATCCTATTTATGAAAAGTTTTCAAAGAACTCCTTTGGAATTGTAGTAAAACTATTTATTTAATTGGAAAAGGTTAGGTGTAATGAGTCATTTACTATGGGGATCAAAAGAATCACTTCGAAATTTATTATGTGAACTTGTCAGTTGGGGCAGCCGGACACTCACTGATGGAGAACGGAATTTTGCGTATAGATTGAGGGATAAATTAAGCGAAATTGAATACTTCCAACAAAACCCTAATTAAGTCTCTCTTCATGAAGTGGACCCGGGGCGAAATTATGTCACGGCTCTTTACAGAAATCCAAAATTTGAAGACACCGTTGTATTGATAAGCCATTTTGATACGGCCCAAACTGAAAATATGGTGATTTAGAACCACTCGCATTTTATCCGGAAGAACTCACGAAGGCACTTCATCCACGAAAATGTGAGTGATCAAATGAAGCGCGCTGTGATCTTGAATCAGGAGAATATTTATTTGGCAGAGGGACAATGGATATGAAAATGGGGCTTGCCCTTCATATGGCTTTGATGGAAAAAGCCATTTTTGAGAATTGGCCGATTTTTCCCAAGTCCTCTTCCCTAAAAAGAGGATTCCGTGAAAAGTCATTACGAATTGCTGACAAATTGTTAATACAATGCCAAGAACTAGCTCCAGCGATCATCATATTGTTCGCGCCGCCTTACTATCCTCCAGTCAATACATCACATGATCCTCTTATTATCGAATCTAAAAAAAAGTGGCCAATAAATTATCTATGGAAATCAATCATATTCACTATTTTAATGGTGTTTGTGATTTAAGTTATGTCCATTTTAACAATCATGTTGATGGTTGGTCTGCTTTTAAACGGAATACGCCCGTTTGGGGAGAAACGTATAGTATCCTCTTTAAAGATATGATGAAACTTAAAGCACCCGTTTTTAATGTAGGACCTTTAGGAAAAGGAGCACATCAACGTACGGAACGCCTTCATATTTTTTTCACACCGATGATGATTGAGTATTTAATGAAAAGTATGTTTTCACACATTCATGCCAATTAACACAATTTGGCATGAATCCATAGTCATTTACCTTAGAAATGGAAGTTGGGAGATCATGAATCATTATTAAATGCAAATGGGGGACAAATATTATGAGTAATCCAACTAATCATGAAATTACATCCAATTCACTTGAACAGCAGCCTATACCAGCCACCCCACCAAAAGAACCGAAAGGAAAAGAAATAAATCCTTTTGTCTTGATGTTCATTGTCATTATCATTGCCACCGTTTTAACCTATGTTTTACCTGCAGGGCAATATGAACGAGTTGAACAGGATGGCCGAACCATCGTGAATCCAACTTCATTCGAATTTGTGGATTCGACACCTGTGGGATTTTTAGAGATGTTTAGCAGTGTTCACTTAGGTATGATTGAAGGAGCTTCCATTATTCTTTTTGTGTTTCTGTTCGGTGGGGCTCTTGGAATCATGCAAGCAACTGGCGCCTTGGATTCTTTAATCAAATTCGTTGCCGCACGATTAGGTACTAAAGAAAAAGTGTTAATTCCGTTTATGGTATTGATTTTTGCTTTATTAGGTACGCTGATCGGCTCAGCTGAAGATGCCTTAGTGTATATTGCTATAGTCGTGCCCATGAGTATTGCGCTAGGGTTTGATGCAATGACAGGATTCGCGATTGTGGTGCTTGGCACTTTATCTACGGGATTTACCTCCGGAATCACAAATCCCTTTAATGTGGGCATAGCTCAAAGTATTTCTCAATTGCCGATGTATTCAGGTATGGAATTCCGTGTCGCCATCTTCGTCGCATTTTATATCATTACAATTTTATATATTTATTTTCATGCGATGAAGGTAAAGCGTAACCCGAAATTAGGGGAGTTCGGGAAATTCAAATCAAATGCAGATACGGAAATTGATCTGAATTTCAAATTAAGTAAAAGACATCTTCTTGCGCTGCTTCTTCTATTGGCAAATTTCATCGTGTTGATTTATGGCGTTATCAAACTAGGTTGGTATATTAGTGAGATTAGCGGATTATTCTTGATGTGTGCGATTTTTATGGGCTTTATTGGACAGCTTTCACCGTCTAAAATGGCTAATGGTTTCATTTCAGGCGCAGGGGACATGGTTTCTGGGGCACTTATTATTGGTGTCGCACAAACCATCTTAGTTATTTTCACGAATGGTGGTTTATTGGATACGATTTTATATTATACGTCTGGATTAGTTGAACAATTGCCCCCAGCCATTAATGCTTTAGGCATGTTTGTTTTACAAATGCTCATTAATTTTGTTGTTCCATCTGGAAGTGGACAAGCTGCGCTCACCATGCCAATTATGACACCTTTAGCAGATATGGTAGGGATAACAAGACAAACCGCTGTGTTAGCTTTCCAATTAGGCGATGGTTTATCTAACATCATATTTCCTACTTCAGGAGTTCTATTGGCCGGTTTAGCAGTTGCTGGGATACCTTTTACCAAATGGGTGAAATGGATTTTTCCGTTTTTTCTAATTCAAATGGCTGTATCGATCATCTTTTTAATTATTGCCCAATCTATTAAATATGGTCCTTTTTAACATGTGTAATGGAATGTTCATCATCTAATATAAGGAGGTCTTTCATTTATGAAGACAATGGAAAAAGCAATTATGAAACAAGTAATCTCGTGGAGGCGCCATCTACATGAAAACCCCGAGCTTTCGTATCAAGAGCATGATACATCAGATTATATTTACAATCTATTACGGACATTTCCAGGATTGGAAGTAACGAAACCAACAAATACAAGCGTATTGGCAATATTAAAAGGATTAAAGAAGGCTGATCAGAAAAACTATACCATTGCGTTCCGTGCAGATATAGATGCATTGCCCATTCAAGAAGAAGCGGATGTGGGCTATAAATCGAAAAATCCTGGTGTTATGCATGCCTGTGGACATGATGCACATGCTGCGATGTTATTGGGTGCAGCGAAGGTACTCTCTCAAAAAAAGGGGGAACTTTTTGGAGAAATCAGATTTATTTTTCAACATGCTGAAGAATCCTATCCAGGGGGGGCATCAGAATTAGTGGAAAGAGGAATCATGGATGGAGTTGACTATGTTTTCGCTCTTCATGTTTCTCCTTATGAACGAAAAGGGACAATTTGTATTAAAGATGGGGTATTCTGCGCGGCTGCTGATGACTTTGAAATTAAAATTATTGGCCAAGGTGGACATGCCTCCACTCCTGAACTAACAATCGACCCATTAATCATTGCAGCAGAAATCACCACCAATATTCAACATATTATCTCAAGAAAACTACCTGCACTTAAGGCACCTGTCATATCCGTTACTACTTTTCATGCAGGAAGTGCTCTAAATGTCATTCCAGAATATGCGGAGCTTGGCGGGACCATTCGATCACTAGATGGTGATAGCCGCATAAAGTCTAGAGAATATTTAGAGAAAATTGTAAAAGGGATTACTGATGCACATGGTGCATTATATGAAATCAAATGGTTATTAGGTTATCCCGCTGTAGTCAACAACAAATCAGCAGTAGACATCTCTCGGGAAATAGTAGAAGAAGTTTGTGGGATAGATAACCTGATCAACGTAGAGGAACCAATGTTTGGGACTGAAGACTTTTCTGCCTACTCCGAGATTGTTCCAGCTTCGATGCAATTTATAGGTGTTCACAGTGATGAATTAGGAAAAGCATATCCGTTGCATCATCCTAAATTCAAGATAGACGAAAGTGCCCTGCAATATGGAGTAGAATATTTCGTTGGAGTGGCAAGGAAAGTGTGCGGGCTTTAAAGGCCCAAAAAAAGAATACAAACTATTAATAATGACCAATTCATCATGAATTGGTCATTTCTTTGATTAATTAGGATTTAATAGTGATCTGAAGTGTATGGGTGTACAACTTAAACAGCTATTAAGAAATGTAAACACATTGTTAATATAGTAAAAAATAACAGGATGAAAGTAAAATTTTTAAAAAAATACCAAAAAGAATTGCAATTCTGAAAATTCCGTAGTATATTATGTAATATAAACGGAGGTAAATAAAACGTAATACTAAAACAGAGGAGTGTTGATGAATGAGTACAGCAGTTGAAACGAAGCAAACGCTTACAATTCAAAAGAACAAAGAAACTGGGGTTGCAGAGGTACATCTTCATATTAATAAGACCAATGCCTATACGCTTGATTTTTACAAAGAATTAAATGCTGCAATTGATGATATTCGTTTTGATCCAGATATGAAAGTAGCAGTGTTAATGAGCGATATGCCTAAATTTTTCTCGGTCGGGGCTGATATTAATTTCCTTAAAGCAGCTGATCCCGTTTTTAAAACACAATTCTGCTTATTCTGCAATGAAACCCTTGATAAAATCGCTCGTTCACCGCAAATCTGGATTGCTTGCCTGGAAGGTCATACAGTAGGTGGCGGACTTGAAATGGCGATGGGCTGTGATCTTCGCTTTATGGGGGATAAAGCAGGGAAAATCGGTTTACCGGAAGTTAACCTTGGTGTCCTTGCAGGTACAGGGGGGACACAGCGTATGGCTAGGTTAGTAGGACACTCAAAGGCAATCGACCTGAATATCACAGGGGAGTCCATTTCACCTCAGGAAGCTAAGGAAATACGTTTAGTCGATCGGGTGTTCCCGCAAGACGAAATACGTGAAAAAACATTGGAATATGCCAAGAATGTAGCAAGTAAAGCTAGTTATGCAGTTACTAATATTAAGCTATCGATCATGAATGGTAAAGAAATGCCTTTAAACGCGGCGATTCGTTACGAAGGGGAAATACAAAATCTTTTATTCCGCTCACAAGACGCTAAAGAAGGATTAGTTTCATTCCTTGAAAAGCGTGAACCACAGTGGAAAGGTAAATGATGAATGTGTCCTTTTAAAAGTAAAGAAGCAATATCGGTTCCTGCCGATATTGCTTTTTTTATATAAAAAGACTTACGGAGAGATGGTGAATATATAATGGAAGAAACTCATTTGAAAAGACGTGTCAACGAAACGAAATTTCAAATACAATGGGGTGATACAGACCGAGCTGGGATTGTCTATTATCCCAATTATTATAAATGGTTTGATTTAGCTGGACATAATTTTTTTCGTTCTATAGAAATGAGCCCGAAATATTTGGAAGAAGAAAAGAAAATTATCATTCCACTACTGGAAGCTAAATGCTCATTTGAAAAGCCATTGTACTATGATGATGAAGTTATCGTATACACCCATGTGGAGGAGTTGAAAACAAAGACGATTCAATTTCATCATGAAGTATATTGTGGGGAAAAAAGGACTGGATATGGATATGAAATTCGCGCCTGGACTTCCATCGAAGGTGACGGGTTTAAGGCGGTTCCCATTCCAGAAAATATAAAAAGATTATTAATGGGTAACTAGCAAATGAAGGGATGTTTATCTCCGACAAGTTTGAAAATTGAGCCAATTTAGATTACATTAAGAAGAAAAGGCTTTATGAGAACAGGAGAATCAACATGAAACCAAGGTCATTATTGTTTACACTTTTTGGTGATTTCGTTCAATTCTACGGTGGGGAAGTATGGATTGGCACACTTATTAAAATGATGAGTCATTTTGGTATTTCTGAATCCTCTGTACGTGGAGCGATTCTACGGCTCGTTCAACAGGAGTTAATAACCGGACGGAAAATAGGAAATAAAAGCTATTATTCGTTAACACAAAAAGGAAAACGCAATATGGATGATGGTGTCAAGCGTGTTTACTCAATTCGGAATAACCAATGGGATGGTTTGTGGAGAGTGGTTACATACTCCATTCCAGAGGAAAAGCGTGTCCTAAGGAATCAAGTGCGTAAGGAATTGAGCTGGACCGGTTTTGGGCTATTGTCCAATAGTATTTGGGTAAGTCCCAACCCATTGGAAAAACAGGTCCTAACACTGATGGATACATATGATTTAAAGGAATATTTGATTATATTCAGTTCAAGTCAAGTCATCACCCATTCAAATGAAGAGATTTTACGTGCTTGTTGGAATTTAGATGAAATAAATAAAAACTATTTAACTTTCATACAGCAATATGAAACGAAGCTTCATGACATGCAGCAGGCTGTTTGGGAAGATAGAATATCAAATGAGGAATGCTTTTATGAGCGTACCGGGATTGTGCACGAATATAGAAAGTTCCTTTTCTTGGATCCTGGTTTCCCTCTTGATTTGTTACCTGAGGACTGGCATGGAATCAAGGCTAGGGAGTTATTTTGGAATATTCATCAGCTTATATCGGTCAAAGCAGTGAAATATTTTGAATCGATCATGGAATATCCGCCTGATAAAGAGGGATATGTAAATCGTGAGAAAGCAATCAACCCTTTTTCAGAAATCTATCATGATTGATTTAGAAGAGGAGAGGTTTCATGCCAACAATTCTTGTTACCAACCATATCTATTTGAATCGTCTATCGGGACGGGGGATCGAAGGGAAGAATTGCTCGCCTTTTAAAGAGGAGAACCCGTTTTTAAGGAGTCCTGACCATGACTGAGACTTCAGGAAACTATCAACCATTAACAGATTATTTAATACGTATCGGGATACCCATACCGTTCCCCATGAAGCATGTGTATTGTTATTTATTTCGCATGAAAGAAGAAATCATTCTGGTGGATGTCGGTTTTCCAACAGAAGCCGCCAAGAAGTATTGGGAAAAAGTCTTTGAAGAGCTGTCCATTAAACCAACAAATATATCAAAAATCATCCTGACTCATTTTCATCCGGATCATACTGGTTTGATCAGCTGGATGCAGCAAAAAACCGGTGCACGCGTTTATATGAGTAATGTGGAAGCCAAGATGATTAGAACTGTGTTTGGGGGTAGTACAAAACAGGCTGAAGCAACATATGACTTATTTGGTAAACATGCTGTTCCAGAGCCTTTGTTGACGAAAGTGAAAGAGAACGTAATGTTTCTTTCAAATAAAGTGAATCCACTTCCTGAAATTGAGGATTTTGAAGATGCATATTTAGAAAGTCCTGGAGGAAGATGGAGCGTCCAAACATATAGTGGCCATGCTGAGGGGCATTTATGTTTTTATCAAGAGAGTCAGAAAGTCATGTTAATAGGTGATGTAGTCTTGAATAGAATCACGCCTAATATTAGTCTTTGGCCCAATTCCGATCAAAATCCTTTAAAAAGTTATCTTTCAACTTTGCAGCGACTTGGTGAACAAGATGTGAGCATTGCGTATCCCGCCCATGGAACACCAATAGAAAATCTTGCACAGCGAGCTAAGGAAATCATTGAACATCATGATGGACGATTAGCAACCATCCTAAACATTTTGGAATCAAGACAAGTGGCGTACGATATTACGGAAAAGCTTTTTCGACATAAGAAGTTAACTGATCATCAATGGAGATTTGCCATTGCAGAAACGTTAGCACATCTGGAATATTTAGTCGAAGAAAAAAGAATTCAAAAAATCTCGGATGGCCGAATGTTTCGATATGAGTTATAAACAAATAAAACGAGATGCTCTATAGTGCATCTCGTTTTATTTTGTTTTCTGAAAAATCTGATAAAGTGTTGACTAACCAGATAAAGTAAATTATTATATTACTTATATAAGACGATAGTTCAAAAAACATAATACGATAGGAGAGGGAGAAATGACAGAATCTACAAATGATTTAATGAGCAAGGTCCAAGCCGGTTTTGTGGTGGAGAGAGTTGAAGATATGGATGAAAATTATAAAAAGGCATTGAAACAAACTTTGATGATCGTTGGGGATACAGAATTATTAAGTGTCCCGCCACTTTTGACTGTTTACAAAGATGCCCCCAATTTAAATTATAAAATTACGGCACTTGCAGTGATGCAGGATGAAATCGGTCATGCTCATATTGCCTACAGGTTATTAAAGGATTTAGGGGAAGATGTTCAATACATGTTGTATGAGCGTCCATCAAATAGATGGAAGAATCCCTATGCTTTTGATTTTAAATTGGATAATTGGGTCGAGCTAGGAGTATTCAATGGCTTATTTGATCGAGCAGGATACACCTTATTGGGAGATGCACACCAACATACGTCATATGGTCCTTGGAAACGGGCATTGGTCAAAGTTGATAAAGAGGAACTATTTCATTTAAGAAACGGTGAAATCATCATGAAGGCAGCCATGAAAAATCCAGAAACGGCTAAGCAGGTTCAAGAAGCGATTGATTGGATGTTTATCATGTCCCTCGAATTCTTCGGTGTAGCCGATAATTTAAAAAGCAGGTCATCCCAGTTGGATTATAAGTTGAAAGGACAAACGAATGATGAATTAAGGCAGAAATGGATGTCAACAGCTGTTCCTTTCTGTGAATCTCTTGGACTTGAAATCCCGGCCAGATACAATACTGAGACTGGGAAGTATGAATTGAAAGTTCCCTTCCCGTGTAAATTCGATGAGGAAAACAAACGGTGGAAATATGATGAACCTGATACTTGGGATAATGTCATCAAGCGTTTTAAGCAGCGTGGTCCGCAAAATCAGGAGTTCGTTAACCGAATCCAAAAAGGGCATCAGTTACTTGAAGCCTATCGAAATGAGGCGATATAGATGGGAGCGGTTTTATATAGGGATCCCGTTCTAATCCATGCGTTACAAGAAGTTGCTGATCCGGAATTTCCGATTAGCATCGTCGATATGGGATTGATTTATGGCGTTGAATTACGAGGGAATACAGCATATGTAGCAATGACATATACTTCAACAGGTTGCGGATGCATGCAGTGGATTGAAAGCGATATCAAAAAAAGGCTGCTACAAGAAGAATGTGTTCATGATGTGGAAATTGAGGTGGTTTGGAGTCCTGCATGGACGGTCGACCAAATGAGTGAAGCAGGCAGGCAGAAATTAAAGACCTGGGGGGTTAGTTCAAAATGAGTGATAGTAAAGTCCATAACTTTGAATATGATGTACTTTCCCGAATCAATCGTGGTGACGATTTAATGCATATTGGAACCGTTGAGGCCAATAGTGATGAGTTGGCTCGTGTTTATGCCCGTTATATCTATGATGAAGAAAAATGGGTGGAAATGTATATAGTCAAACGGGAAGACATGATTTGCATTAGAGAAGTAGAGCCATTTTTTAAGAAAAGGGTGGTTTAATATGATGAATTCCACAAAAGTCAACGCTGAATTGATTACTCTAATAGAAACAATTGCTGATAATAAGTTCATTCTAGGAGATCGACTTGTAGAGGTCGGTGTCAGTGGGCCAAATTTAGAAGGAACACTTGCTGCAATTGCAATGGCCCAGTCAGAGCTAGGACATGCGCGTCTTCTCTATAACTGGGGGGAGAGTTTGAAAAGTGGTAAAGGGAACAAGAAGGATGTGAGGGAACAAACTGGAAAAGCGTTTGCCAGCATCGTTCAAATCGAGGAGTGGATCGGACTGATAGCAGGGCTCTATTCCATGAACACGGCGCTTTGCACTTTAATAGCTTCATTGACCAGTCATCAAAAAGGCAGTGAAATTGAGCTGCAATTCAATAAATTGGCAAGAGAACAGGAAGAGCATATTTTGTACTCGAAAAACTGGGCACTCAAGTTACTGAATGATGGAGGATCGATACCTGTTCGATTCGGGAGGGCTTTTAAACACTGTGAAGGTGAAGTCATTACTTGGCTGAAACAAGTGGAAAACAATCGCGTTCTTATTGAACATGATATTCTTCCTGTAAATAGTAATCTAGTTGATTCTTATATGGAAGCTTTGATCCCGAGTTTAAGGAACGAGGGGATCATAAATGCTCGGTGAAAAGGAAAATCCAACTTGCCCATTTTGTGATGGCAAAAATGTTGAATTATACTCATCTTTCGGTACTGCACAGCTTGTTAGGCAATACTATTGCCGAAATTGTAAAACCGTATTTGAAAGTATACGTTGGAAAAGTACTCCTTCTACTATTCAACCTCATGAAAACTAAATGGTCGCAAACAGTAATCTTGCTTTATTATAAGATAAGAATGATTTGAAAGCGGTTACTAATTGAAAGATCCATTGTCACAAGGATATTTGTAAATCAAGGTCGCTTAGTGTTTCCGAATGAACGGCCACTTTCCATCAAAAAATCTTTGTGGAAGTGTGGAAGATTAATCAGGTAATGTAATGGTATCCATCTTCTGGCATTAAAAACAGAAGGTGGTTTGTCTCATGAAATCCATTAGCTTTTTGAGGAGGATATATGTGTGATAAAAACTGAGCATAAAATTAGAGGGCTGGGCGCGATGTATAATGCTTCTTATCATTTCTTCCAGAAAAATATTGAAGCAGGCAGAGGGGATAAAGCCGCTATTTATTATGAGAATCGATCTTATACCTATCAAGAAATCGATACACTGGGTAACCAATTTGGAGCAGCTTTAAAAGAACTGGGTACAGAGATGGAACAGCGCGTCCTACTTATATTACATGACTCTCCAGAATTCATCATTAGTTTCTTCGGAGCAATTAAGGTTGGTGCAATTCCGATTCCAACCAATACTCTTTTGCCAATAAAGGATTATGAGTATCTTTTGAATAATAGCCGTGCAAAAGTGTTGGTTACGACTTGTGAACAATGGGATAAATTAAAAATCAATAAAAATAGATTACTATTCTTAAGGCATGTCATCCTGGTTGATGGGGAAAATCAAGACTTGATGGAAGAAAACGAACACACTTTCCAAGAGATTACCCGCAGGCAATCTAAAGTACTGCCGCCTTGTTATAGCAATATCAATGATCAAGCATTCTGGCTCTATACATCAGGCAGTACAGGTGAGCCAAAAGGTGTGATTCACCTTCAAACCGATATGGAAGAAGCTTATAAAAATTACGCCAAGAACATTCTGGAAATTACTGAAAATGATATAACTTTTTCTGCATCGAAGCTTTTCTTTGCCTATGGTTTGGGTAACGCGATGTATTTCCCTTTTGGAGCAGGGGCTACCACTGTTTTAATGCCGGACCGTCCGACTGCAGAAAAAGTGTTCGAAACGATAGAGAGGTATCGACCAAGCATCTTTTTTGGTGTCCCCGCTTTGTATGGATCCATGCTCAATTATCTTGAGAAGACCAAGAATACCTATGATCTCTCTTCGATAAGACTTTGCGTATCAGCTGGTGAGGCGCTCCCGGCTTCTTATATCGAACAATGGAAGAAAACGTTCGGCTTGGATATCATTGACGGTATAGGTTCTACCGAATCTCTTCATATATACCTTTCTAATCAGGTAAATCAAATTCGGCAAGGAAGCACAGGGAAAATCGTTCCAGGTTACGAGGCTAAAATAGTGGATGAACATGGTCAGGAAACACAGGTGAATGAAGTGGGAGATCTTTTAATTAAGGGGGAGAGCATTGCTGCCTCCTATTGGAACCTTAATGAAGAAAATAAAAAGAAGTTTATTGGTGATTGGCTAATGACAGGAGATAAATACTTTAAGGATGAAGATGGCTTTTTTTGGTACGCGGGCCGCATTGATGACATGATGAAGGTAAATGGGATCTGGGTTTCGCCAATAGAAATTGAAAACGCCCTATTATCACATCCCGATGTACTGGAAACTGCTGTTATTGCTGTAAAGGATGAAAATGATTTAATAAAACCCAAGGCCTATATCGTATTGAAAGCAAGTGCGGATCCTAATGAAAGAATGAAAGCGGAAATAAAAGGATTTGTAAAAAAAGTGTTAGCACCGTATAAGTATCCCCGCGTCATTGAATTCGTTAATGAATTACCAAAGACTACTACAGGGAAAATACAAAGATTTAAATTAAGAGAGCCTGAGATTCAATGATAATCGTAAACAAATGGAGGAATCATTCTCAAATCATGCTGCTTCAAAACTAAAATCTTGAAAGATTGTGAATTCAGTAAAGGGATACATTCTGCGAGCAGTATGGTTTTATAGTATCTTGAGGACATACAAATGGGGATGGGGGCGAAGCGAAGTGAATGCAAGAGCATATCGAGATGAATTGCTCGAAGTGGCGCAAGGAAAACGACCCGCTGATATATTCATAAAAGGCGGAACGGTGATAAATGTTTATTCTGGTGAATTTCTTCAGCAAAATATTGCACTTTATAAAGATTGCATTGCATATATCGGGGAACGTGAAGTAATCGTTAATGACGACACCACCGTTATTGATGCCAATGGTTTGTTCGTGTCTCCAGGATTTATCGAAACTCATGCACATCCTTGGGTGGTATACAATCCAATAAGCGTAACGGCAAAGGTATTGCCATTGGGGACCACCACAACCGTGAATGATAATTTATTTTTTTATTTGCACATGGGTCACTCGGGATTTAAACGGCTTGTAGGCGACTTGAAGAAATTGCCTGGAAATTTCTTTTGGTTAGTAAGATTAGTTTCTCAGGCCATTTATCCGGGTGAAAGGGACTGGTTCAACAAAGAGGATATAATGGACCTTCTTTCGCTTGAAGAAGTACTTGGAACTGCAGAAGTGACTCGTTGGCCTTTATTATATAAAGGGGACCCCGTATTACTCGACATTATAGATGTAGCAAAAAAAATGGGAAAAGTAGTTGACGGGCATAATGCTGGGTGCTCTTATGAAAAATTAAATTCGATTGCAGCTTCAGGTATAAGTGCCTGTCATGAAGCAATAACGGCGGAAGAAGCCCTGGATCGATTACGGTTAGGATTATGGACAGTTCTTAGAAATAGTTCGCTTCGTCCTGATTTGTCAAAGATAATCAAGCTGATTACAGAAGGACAAGTGAGTACGGGCAGGATATTAATGACAACAGATGGACCGCACCCATCTTTTATTGAAAAAGAAGGATTCGTCGATGGGCTCGTCAGGCAAGCGGTGGAATTAGGAGTCCCTGTTATGGAAGCTATTCAAATGGTGACCATCAATGCAGCTACTTACCTAAAACAGGATGATTATATTGGAGGATTGGCCCCGGGGAAAAAAGCGGATATATTGCTATTGCCTGATTTGATAGAGTTCCGTCCGAACTTGGTAATCTCAAATGGACAAATAGTGGCTGAAAATGGCCAATTGACGATCCAGATGCCAGATTTGGATTGGGGTAGGTATTTACCGGAAAAACCATTTTCATTTTCAGCGGGAATTTTAGCAAATCATGATTTGTATCTATATCCAAACGAATCTTCAAGCGATTCAGTACCTGTTATTCACTTTCTTAGCAATGTAATAACCAAACGGAAAGATTTGGTGCTTCCAACCAAGAATGGGTTTGTCGATCTTTCGAATCAAGAAGGACTTATGTATGCAGCTCTGATCGATAGAAAGGGGGAGTGGGTGACAAAAGGTATTTTAGAAAAGTTTGCGGTGGATTTAGATGGGATGGCCTCAACCTTTAATACGACGACGGACTTGCTTACCATCGGTAGAAATCCAGAGGCAATGTCAATAGCAGCTGCACGTGTTCATGAAATGGGAGGCGGTGTGGTCATTGTTGATGGCAAAGAAATCATCCTCGAAATTCCTTTACAGCTTACGGGAATGATGACTTCTGAACCTTCATTTGATAGAGCCGTTGAATTTAATGACAATTTATTAAAGGCAGTCCAATCGAGGGGCTTTCCATTCCACGACATATTATATACCTTATTATTTTTAACATGCGACTTTCTTCCTGGGCTACGATTGAATCCCTTTGGGCTATACGATGTGAAAACGGATAAAATCTTATTTCCTTCCATAGCCGTAACGTGCGAAATGAAAGCGTAGAAAAGATGATGATAGTTAATAGTTTCCGTTTGAATACCAAAAAAGACATATAAAACGAGGCTGCCAGTACACCTGCCTTTTGGTATACTGGCAGCTTATTTTGTTCGTGCTATTAAGAAAGAAAATTCCTTGATCACAGACTCTATATTCATTCGGTTTCATGCTTGCCCATCCAAACAAGGATGGGCTTTACTCATTTCTTGCAACAGCATAAGTATTCCGGTAAATGTAAAAGACTTCATTATGGGAAAGAGGTTTTATTCATAGGTAGAATGTCTGGAGGTTTTTTAAATTCAAAAATGAATTAATGGTGTAATGATGAATCCTCTACAAGTAGGCTTTAGTATGGAATAAAATTCATTATTGAATTAAAAGGATCTTTACATCGAGCTATTCTCACACATGTATGACTTGGCATGCAAGTTGCATTGATAAACAAGTATAAATCAAGCATGCACGATATGAAATTCGTTTATGTGTGGAGGGATAAATGGTGCGAAAAACGATGAATCAACCATGGAAGCAATGGTATGTTGAAAAAATGAAGTCTATGAAGCTACCGGAAATGTCCGTCTATTCACTCCTTGATATAACAGCTAGTAAGTTTCCTCATCATACTGCCATTATTTATGAAGACAATTCAATGGATTATAAGAATCTTAAAATGCAGGTAGATAAACTAGCAGGGAAATGGAGTGAAATGGGCTTTGTTAAAGGAGAACGAATTGGTCTGATGATGGCTAACCACCCTTATTTCATAATCAGTTATTATGCCGCCCAGGCATTAGGTCTGATAGTTGTACAGATGAATCCCATGTATAAACCAAGGGAACTATTGCAAATTTTAATAGATTCGGGTGCTAAGTATATTGTATTTGATCAAACCGCCGCGAATACGGTCGAAGAAACGAAAACGATATATGAGTTTGCCGTCTGCATGAAAACGGAAGAAGTTCAAAATCAAGATGGTTCACATTCGCTTCAATCAATGATTCAATCCGGTAAGGTCATGACAGAACCTGTAATCATCAACCCGTATGAAGACACTGCCGTCATTCAATATACAGGCGGGACCACTGGCAAGATGAAGGGAGTCATGCTTACTCACCATAATTTGACTTCCAATGTCGTACAGAGCTTTGAAATGTATGGGGATGCCATGGTCCCTGGTGAAGAAATCGTTTTGGCAGCAACGCCTCTTTACCATGTATATGCGATGACAAGTGCGATGAACTTAGGTATCTATATAGGAGCTGCCATTCTTTTATTTTCGAAATTCGATCTCCAACACGTTCTTACTAACATTAAAAAATACCGCCCGACTTTTTTTCCTGGAGTTCCAAAGATGTATAATGCCTTCGTCAATCACCCAGAAATTGAAACCTATGGACTGGATTGTTTAAAAAGTTGTTCTTGTGGCTCTGCCCCCCTTCCAGTAGAAGTGATTAAGCGATTTGAATTGCTGACCGGTGCAAAAATTGGTGAAGGCTTCGGTTTATCGGAAGCTTCCCCTTCCACGCATCGTAATCCGCCTTTTGGAAAAAGGAAAATAGGGAGCATCGGCATCCCGTTTCCAGGAACGGACTGTATGATCATCGACGATGATAATAATGAAGTGCCTAACACTGGTGTCGGTGAGTTGCTCATAAAAGGACCGCAAATCATGAAGGGCTATTGGAATAATGAAGCCGAAACCAAAAAGGCTTTACAGAATGACTGGCTATATACCGGTGACCTTGCGGTGATGGATGATGAAGGATATTTCTATATCGTCGGCAGAAAAAAAGAAATGATCATCGTTGGCGGATTCAATATTTACCCGCAAGAGGTGGAAGGGGTTCTATATGAACATCCGGCTATTAAAGAGGCAGCCGTGGTGGGTATCCCCCATAAAGAAAAAGGTGAAGTGGTGAAAGCATTCATCGTACCGAAAGATGGCGCTTCAATAGACCTTGAAGAAATAGAAGGATATTGTTATTCCCAGTTGACGCCCTATAAGGTTCCGAAAGTATTTGAAGTAAGAAAAGAACTGCCGCGAAACACAGTGGGTAAACTTTTAAAAAGATTGTTAGTTAAGGAAGAACTTGAAAAGGAAAAATGATAGTGAGGGAAGTGGTTGGTTCGCATGCTCATTCCAACATGCGATGTAAGAAATGCTCAATTTCATGACTATGATTACATTTGATGAAATGCGAGATTGTACAAACATAAAGAAAAGAGGAGGGATTCATATGCGTTGGGTTGTTCTCATTCTATTATTCTTTGGAGCCGTCATTAATTTTGCGGATAAATCGATCGTCGGTCTGGCAGCTGTTCCTATCATGAAAGAATTCGACCTTTCCTATGCGGAGTGGGGGCTTGTCGGAAGCAGTTATTACTGGCTCTATCCAGTAACGGGAATCTTTGGGGCGGCATGGGCTGATCGCCTGGGGGCCAAAAAAGTGCTTGGATTCATCATGTTGACATGGACTGTTTTGCAATTCGGCGTTTTAGCCATTACCGCGCTTCCATTTTTGATTCTATACAGGATTTTACTGGGCGCATTCGAAGGTCCTTATAGCCCAATTGCATATAGTCATGCTGATAAGTGGTTTCCGCCGAAACTAAAAGGCTTCGCCAATTCCGTAGTGGTTGGCGGGGGAACGGTTGGTGCAATGATCGTGGCGCCCATCCTCGTTTCCTTAATTACGATATTCGGTTGGAAGGTTGCCTTTGCCACTCTCGGTGCAGCAAGCCTTGTTTGGTTCTTCCTCTTTCAATTTTTAACAAAGGAAAATCCAGTTGAAGTATATGAAAAAGTACAAAAGAAAAAGAAAGCAAAACTTGAAAAGTTCAAAGTGAAAGACTTTCTGTTGCTGCTGGCGTCACCTACTGCTTTATTTACGACCCTGGCATATTTTTCAACGTATATCCTAGTTGTTTGGTTTTCAGTTTGGCTCCCGATTTATTTAGTGGAAGCCGTAAAAATGACTCCCGGCCAAATGGGAACCAGTGTAGCAATAATCGGAGTCGTCTCTGTATGCATTTATATGGGTGTTTCGATGGTGTCTGACCATTTATACAAGAAGAATCAGAATTGGCGGTCATCTAGGGTATTTGTCGTCGCGGGCGCAATGATCCTGGGGGCATTGTTTTTTTCATCAATCATGGTCTTTCAAAATCCAATCTGGGTGATCGTCGCCATGTGTTTAGCAAAGGGACTGACGTACGCCATTTTACCGATTGGACCAACGATCATGATCAATGAAATGCAAGAGCGGGGTGGATTGATGACGAGCATCCTAACATCATCAGGGAACATGGCAGGCATCATTGCCCCTCTTTTAACAGGCTATATCATAAGTTTAGCTGGAGGAAATAAACTGTTGGGCTATAACCTATCTATTTTGTTCATGGCCATCCTTGTCTTGGCTTTTGGCATCCTATTTGCCATATTCGTAAAACCTGCTAAATCAACAGGGAACCAGAAAAATAAACAATCGGGGAACTTTGATCTTAAGTCCTCATAAGTATGGCGGACCAGTTTAACGTCAAGGTCATCAATAATTAAGGAACCTCAAGGTGTAATAGAAAAGGAAAAGGAGCGGATGAAGAAATGAATAGAGATGCCGTCATAGTTTCTGCAGTACGGACAGCAATTGGAAAACAGGGAGGTGCACTTGCATCGGTTCCCGCTCACGTATTTGGGGCGGTAGTGGTGAAAGAAGCCATAAAACGAGCGAATGTAGAACCTGAAATGATAGATGATGTTATCATGGGGAACGTTTTAAGCGGGGGTGGAAACATAGCCAGATTAACGGCGTTGGAAACAGGCCTTTCCATTCATCTGCCGGGACTGACAGTTGATCGTCAGTGCGGTTCGGGCATCAACGCTATCAATCTGGCTGCACAGGCGATCCGGGCAGGCGAAGGAGATGTTTATATCGCCGGTGGTGTAGAGAGCATGAGCAGGGCGCCTTACTTGATGGATCGTCCGGAAAAAGCTTACAGCGCGAGGCCCCAACAGTTCAGGAAGTCGCAGTTGTCCCCAAAAGAAATTGGCGATCCGCCAATGGGAATCACCGCTGAAAACTTAGCTGATAAATATGAGGTCAGCAGGGAAGAACAAGATGAATTTGCCTTCCAAAGTCAAAAAAATATGGCAAGAGCCATGGAAGAGGGCCGTTTCATTGAGCAGATTGTGCCAGTAAGCATTCCGGTCAGAAAAGGTGAGGCCATAGAGTTTAAAGTGGATGAACATCCACGCCCGCAAATAACGAAAGAAGGGCTAGCCAAATTATCACCAGCGTTTTTAGAAGGCGGATCCGTGACGGCAGGCAATAGTTCGGGATTAAATGATGCCGCGTCTGCCCTGGTTATAATGTCAAGGGACAAAGCAGAAGAATTGGGGATAAAGCCCCTAGCGACGATTAAGGCATCGGCTGTTGCAGGGGTAGATCCAAATTATATGGGGATAGGGCCAGTACCCGCCATTAGAAAGGTAATGGAAAAATCAGGACTTTCATTAAGTGATATGGATATCGTTGAAATTAATGAAGCCTTTGCGGCTCAAGTGATTGCTTGTAATAGGGAGCTTGATTTGGATCCCGCAAAAGTGAATGTGAATGGGGGAGCCATTGCTCACGGACACCCTCTCGGTGCGACAGGTGCCATCCTCATTACGAAAGCGGTGTGCGAATTGAAGCGTTCCGAAGGAAGATTTGCTCTTATCACAGCCTGCATTGGAGGCGGACAGGGAATTGCGACGATAATTGAGCGTGAAGCCTGAATTGATAAAGGTAAGAACGCTAGTTAACTAGAAGATTGTTCCTATTGAATTCGATCCAATTATACGTGAATGATTAGCTGATAAAATGTCATTAAATGAAATCCCTTGTATGGTGCGGGATGAACTCACCATTGTATCACTTTACGTGAACAATCCTAAGGAGGAAAATAATCATGACAATCACTTTAACCAAGGAAATGCAGCAAATGAAGGAAATGATCCATAATTTCGTCGAAAGGGAAGTGGAGCCTTACGCCTTACAAATTGAAGAGGAAGATGCCATCCCGCAGCATTTGGTGGAAAAAGCAAAAGACCTTGGCTTATTCGGGATAAGCATTCCTGAACAATATGGTGGGATTGGCTTAAATGCAGTGGGAAAGGCTACCGTATTGGAGCAGTTAGGAAGGACCCATAATGGTTTTGTTTCATTGATCAGTGCTCATACAGGGATTGGCAGTACAGGTCTAGTTAAGCTTGCATCCGAATATTTGAAAGATAAATATTTGCCTGAAATGGCAGCGGGCACTAAAATTGGAGCTTTTGCTTTATCTGAACCAGGAGCGGGATCGGATGCTACCAATTTGGCAACAAGTGCAGAAAAGAAGGGGGACTATTGGGTGATGAACGGGACGAAACATTTCATCACCAATGGACCGGTTGCCGATGTTTATACAGTATTCGCATTAACGGATAAAGACAAAGGGGCAAAAGGAGGGATTACCGCTTTTTTAGTAGAAAGGGATTTTCCAGGCCTGACTGTCGGCAAAAAGGACAAAAAAATGGGGCTAAGAGGATCGTATACTTCACAAGTCATTTTCGAGGATTGTATCATACCAGAAGAAAATGTTATCGGCGAAGTTGGCATGGGCTATATCTCTGCCCTTAAAATTTTAGGTGAAGGGCGTGTAGGGCTGGCTGCAAGAGCGGTGGGATCATGCGGAAAATTGATTGAATTATCAGGTAAATATGCGAAAGAGCGCATTCAATTCGGCAAACCAATCGCAGACAACCAAGCGATTCAATGGATGCTTGCTGATATGGCGACGGAAACGGAAGCTGCAAGGGCATTGACGATGATGGCGGCACAAAAGATTGATGAAGGAAAAAAAGTGATCAAGGAATCATCAATGGCAAAACTGTTTGCTTCTGACGTTTTTAATAGGGTAGCGGATAAGGCGGTTCAAATTCATGGCGGAATGGGATATATGGCCGAATATCCAGTTGAACGTTTTTATCGTGATGCCCGCATTACTAAAATATATGAAGGAACGAATGAAATTCAACGCTTAATCATTGCAAGGAATGTCTTGGAAGAGTGCTAACCGGTTTCCATTTTAAATAACAAACGAAAAGAATTAGAGCCATAATCATAGCTTGTTGACGGATATTCTTTGAAATTAGTATATGGAACTTCAAGGGGGAGAAACGATATGAAAGAAGATATTGTAATCGTGAGTGCTGTACGAACACCGATAGGACGATATGGAGGCGCATTTAAGGAATTGAGTTCTGGTCATTTGGCGAGTATTGCCATCAAAGAGGCAATCAAAAGGGCCCATATAGTAGCTGAACAAGTGGATGAAGTCATTTTGGGGGAGGTTAGGCAAACGACTGAATCCTCAAATGTGGCGAGAGTGGCGGCACTGCGGTCAGGGATTCCCGATTCTGCTCCAGCTTTTACAGTAAATCGATTATGTGCATCGGGAATGCAGGCCATCACTTCAGCAGCACAGCAAATAGGTTCCGGCCAAGCCGATATTGTCGTTGCCGGAGGAACGGAAAGCATGAGCCGTGCCCCCCTTTATTTAAGAAGTGCCCGGTTTGGGGGAGATCGGACCCAACTTGTAGACTCCAATACTGAACCTGGACAACAGCCTCAAGAAATTTATGGAAAAGGTTTAGGGATGGGAATCACCGCTGAAAATGTCGCACAGCGATACAATATTTCCAGGGAAGAACAAGATGCCTTTTCGGTCGAAAGTCAAAGAAGAGCGGCAAAAGCGATAGAAGAAGGAAAGTTCAGGGATGAGATCGTTCCTGTCCAGGTCATTGATAGGAAGACTACGGTTACTATTGAGGCGGATGAATACCCTCGACCTGATACCACCTTCGAAAAGCTAGCAAGCTTAAAACCGGCATTCAGGGAAAATGGAACCGTCACTGCAGGGAATGCCTGTGGCCGTAATGATGGAGCTGCCGCATTGGTATTAATGAAAGCTAGTGAAGCGGAACGGTTACGAGTAAAACCAATCGCAAAGATTGTCGATTGGGCCACTGCGGGAGTTTCTCCTGAATTGATGGGAATTGGTCCTGTACCAGCCGTCGGAAAACTTTTGGAGCGCACCGGGAAAAAAGTAGAAGAAATTGGGCTTTTCGAATTAAACGAGGCGTTCGCTTCACAGGCATTGGCAGTAATCAGGGATTTATCACTTGATGAAAACAAGGTTAATGTAAATGGTGGAGCTATAGCACTGGGACACCCAGTCGGATCTACGGGTGCACGGATCGTGACGACATTAATATATGAACTGATTCGAAGGAAAGAAAGATATGGAATTGCTACACTTTGTGTTGGTGGGGGACAGGGAATGGCAATTATGGTTGAAACGATATAGATTTCCAGGAATAAAAAGGAGAGGAAACTCCATGCAGTTCTGCTCCTTTCGGTATATTAATTGGATCGCGCAAAAGTGAGGGGGAGGAAAAATTTGCCTGTTGAAGTGGAGGATATACGCAACCAATTCGAAAGTAGTGCATTCTTTTCACATATAGGGTTTGAAATCATTCGGTTTGAGGAAAGCAATGTTACTATAAAATTAAACATTGAAGATCATTTACTTAATGTTAATGGAACCCTGCACGGTGGTATTCATGCTACCATGCTGGATACCATTCTCGGAATGGTGACCCGCTCGGTGACTAAATCCAAAGTTGTGACAACAAGCTTAAATGTAAATTATTTATCCAGCATATCGAGCGGAGAATTATTTGCAGAAGCAAAGGTCCTGCAAAAAGGATACAAAATTGCCTTTACAGAAGGAGAGATAAAAGACGCTGAAGGCAATATCATTGCAAAAGGCACTGGGATATTCAAAATCATTCGTGATAAATGAGGCAAGGATGACCAAACAATGAGAAAAGCGTTAAAAACGAGCCATTTTAACAGAAAGAATGAGGTGTGAAGAATTTGACTAAAATTTGGCATGAATTTTATCCAAAAGGAACCCCTTCTGTAATGGAGATTCCCTCATTGTCATTATACGGACTTTTAGAGCGTTCGGCCCATCATTACCCTACCTGCAAAGCAGTCATAGATGGAGAGAGGGAACTGACTTATTTGGAATTGAAGAATGCATCAGATTGTTTTGCCGTGGATTTATACAATCAGGGATTTCAATTAAATGATCGGATAGCAATCATGCTGCCAAATTGTCTAGAATATATCATCGCCTATTATGCCATACATCGTTTGGGTGGAGTGGTCGTTCAAGTAAACCCCATGTATCAGACAAGTGAATTAGCATATATTTTAAGTGATTCTGAAGCGACCTGGTTCATCGGTCGTGAGGAACAACTGGATAAATTGGTGCTGGCTGGTTTTTCTGACAAGCTAACGTTTATTTCTGCGGAAACAATACTGAAAAGTGGAACGGATTTATCCGGGGTGGATATGGTACTTCCTGCATTGGCCATCGATCCCGAGCAAGATTTGGCTGTACTTCAATATACAGGTGGGACTACAGGTAAATCAAAAGGAGTCATGCTCACGCACTCTAATTTGGTTTCCAATGTTTTTCAAGACTTTTCCTTTACGGCAAATTCGCTTCTACTCCAAAGACCCGGCGAACGAATGCTTGGATTGACCCCATTATTTCATGTGTTTGGTAATGGACGATTGAATAGTGCCATATATGCCGGATCGACTTATATCACATTAGAAAAATTCGAAATAAACAAGGTGGTAGATTTGATACGGAAACATAGGCCAACGATTTTCCCAGGCGTCCCGACCATGTATATCGCCTTATTGAATCATCCGGATTTAACGGCGGATGATTTAAGTTGCTTAAAGTACTGCAGCTGCGGTTCAGCCCCGCTCCCGATAGAAATCATCCATCAATTCGAAAAAAAATTAGGCATTTCGATATCGGAAGGGTTCGGCATGTCTGAAACTTCACCTACAACACATCGGAACCCTGTAATGGGACAAAAAAAGCCAGGAAGTATTGGAATTCCATATCCTAATACTGATGCCAAAATCGTTGATTTGAAAACAGGGACAGATGAATTGCCAACAGGGGGAATAGGTGAACTTATCATTAAAGGACCGCAGGTAATGAAGGGGTATTGGAATAATCCTGAGGAAACGGTAACTGCTTTACGTGACGGCTGGCTATACACGGGGGACATCGCGACGATGGATGAAGAAGGATATTTTTATATAGTAGGAAGAAAGAAAGATATGATCATAGCAAGCGGCTATAATGTTTATCCAATCGAAGTGGAAGATATCATTTATCAGCATCCAGCTGTAAAAGAGACATGTGTATATGGAATTCCGGATACATACCGAGGGGAAACGATTAATGCGGCCATAGTCTTAAAGAAAGGAAAGTCAGTCACGGAGCAGGAAATCAGGGAGTTTTGCGTGCAGAGATTGGCCAGATACAAAGTGCCGCGAAGTTTTGAGTTCAGGGAACAACTGCCAAAATCAGCTGTAGGGAAAATATTGCGTAGAATATTAATGGAGGAAGTAACGCAGAAATAAGTATCAGTTATCGTAAGGGAGCTCATATGAAACCCTAAATAAGTGAAACCTTTTTTCGAGGTTCCACTTATTTAGGGTTTTCTATTATACTCGTGAAAACTACTTTCCTTTTAGGGGAATTTCAAATGAAGTCCCATCCACCAATAATTCATGTGTCTCACCATCCGCTATATCATCGGTAGTGAATGCAAAGGAATCGAGCTCCTCGATGTTTTCTTCTGAATCAACTAATAATCCAATTGTGCCTTCTCGTATTTCTCTTGGTTGGTAATCTGATCGACTTACTTTTTTTGTCCCCATAAACGTATCTCCGGAATGGATGAAATTTTTAGAAGGCACATCATATGTAAGGTCGTTATTGAAAGTAACATTTTCCATGCTGAAGAACTGAAGTTCCTTCGAATCTTTATTTTCAACAGAATAAGTTATCTCTAGATAGGAAACCGCTTCATCAATATCCGTTTTAGAAAACGCAGCCTTTTGATCGATTTCCTCCATGGATAAATTCTCTTTATAATATATCGAATAGGCCTCTTCAAAACTCAATCCCGTATAGGACTTGAGCTCCTCCTTTACTTCATCTGTGAGTGAAGATAATTGAATTCTGCGGATATCCTTGATTGTAATGACCATGGGTGCCAATTCAAATGACTCATTAATAGACTTCGTTTCAAGTAATGTGAAGGTTCCCCAATTTTTTTGGCGAACCTTATCGCCGACTTTTTCAAGATGGGTCCCGCCATATTCCTGAACCTCTGGAATTTTGGACTCCTTGGTTTCCGCATTTTTCCCTTTTTCAGTTTTATCGCTCTCGAAATAATTGAAGGCAATTACACTTAAAAAAATAAGCAATAATCCAACAATTGTTGAAATGATCCATCTTTTACGGATACTTCATCACTCCCTGTCTTAAACCATTGATGTCATAAACTATAATATACCATTTCTTCGCAAATGGTGGGGTTGGGTATCTGAAGAAATTAAAAGGCATGAGCCCGGTAGATTACCGGGTTCATGCCCTCAAGGCTGCTTATTGAAATAAAGTGTCTAACTTTTTGGGTTCACTGGGATGAGGCTACATATCGTATGGTTCCAGTTAAATTTAAAACCAAAGTTGATTGGAACGGAGGGTACGAGACTCCTGCGGGAAAAGCGTGTCCAAGGGACAGCCCGCGGAAAGCGAGTGCCTGTAGTGGAAATCAACGTTCACATTTTACACCCCCTCAAAAAAACTGTAGGGTAAAATCAGTTAATTTTGAGTTGTTTACAGTCTGAGATGATAATAAATCCTCTCAGTTTATTTTACTTTTTTATTTGTTCATCAGATTTTTGGACGATTTCTTTTAATTCTTCAATGTCACCTTTAGCATTAATAATTTCAAAAATCTCATTTAAGCCTTCTGAGGTTTTTTCGTCTTCTGTTTTCACTATACCCCTCCTTATTGTAGTTATTTTTAAGGTCTCCAAAAAATAGTAGATAAAACATAATAAGATAAAAAAGGGGTAGGAAAAGTGTTCCAGTTAATTTCAAAAAAAATATAGGTGAGTTGCTACATACTGATCTAGACGTTCACTTAAATAAACGCTTCGACCTCCATTCTGCATGATCATTTACAACTGGGATAAGCTCTACTGCTCTTTGTATATTTTCCATAATCCAACATACAGGTGCGATACTTCAATAACGTAGTTTCGCTTTTTTATGATCTTTTGCTAAAGTCGTACACGTCCTTAAAAGCAAACTCTTTCCGATACTTGATGAATCGCTTTCATGGCTTTCCTTATCTTGTACAAATCCGGCCCTCAAGACTATTGTTCCTCGAACATCTTGGCTCTTTGTTCTTCTTCTGGAACACTCGCTTATAGAGAATAATGATTTTTTTATATTTTCAATATTTACAGTCAATATTTGAAATGGTAGTATAACAATATCTATTAAGAATTTTCAAATAATAAGGTTTTTTCGAAATAATCATTTTTTTATTATAATGAAAGTTTTTTAAACTGAAATATTATTATTATAGTTAGAATATTTTGTATTTAATTTTCTTTAGGGGATGAATGATGATGAGTATCAAAAAAATGTCAAATTCAATAAAGTCAACTGAAATAGTAGAGCAAACATCTGGAATATATGAAGAAGCTGTGAGATTAAGAAGAATGATCCATGAAAATCCTGAACTTGGATTTGAAGAGCATAAAACGGCTGAAATTATTGCGAATTATTTAAAAGAGCTTGGAATAGAAGTGACAACCGGAGTAGCTAAGACAGGAGTAGTGGGTATTCTTCGTGGAGATAAAGAGGGGCCTGTGCTTGCTTTACGAGCTGATATTGATGCTTTACCTATTCAGGAGAAAACAGATGTAAGCTACAAATCTAAAAATCCTGGGGTTATGCATGCTTGCGGACATGATATGCATACCGCAATGTTACTATCTGCCGCTAATATTTTATCTCAAAATAAGCATCTTATTTCAGGTACAATAAAATTCATTTTTCAACCTGCTGAAGAGATGAAAGGCGGAGGAATAATGATGGTTGAAGAAGGTGTATTAAGCAACCCTCCCGTTGACCATGCTTTTGCTTTTCATGTTTGGCCTGAATTAGCTACTGGAACATATGGTTTTAGAAATGGTGCGATAATGGCAAGTATGGATTCTTTTGATGTTGTATTAAAAGGTAAACAAGGTCACGGGGCAGCACCGCATCAAGGAGTAGATGCTATTGTGGGTGCTGCCCATGTTGTAACAGCTCTACAAACAATTGTTAGCAGAGAAACAGATCCAGTAGATTCTGTTGTTATTACAATCGGAACAATTGAAGCAGGAGATGGCTATAATATTATTCCTGAAAAAGCTAGTTTTAAAGGAACTGTACGAACACTGAATGCGAACACTCGTAAGGAAGTGGCTGCAAGTATTCAACGTATTATCGAAGGAGTGGCTTCCGCACTTAAATTAGAAGTTGAAATAAACTATAACTTTACAGTGGGGTATCCTGTTACAATGAATGATCCAAAATTTAATGAACATGCTGCTGCTATTGCTACTGATTTATTTGGAGAAAACTCAGTGCAGTGGTTGACTAAACCAAGTATGGCAAGTGAAGATTTTGCTTTCTATTTAGAAAAGGTCGCGGGTACATTTGTCTTCTTAGGAGTAGGAGAAAACCCAGAGGATCCGATGAAACTGCATAGTGACGTATTTTTACCAGATGAAAAAGCGATGATCCAAGGGATTTCCCTTATCGTAGGACTAGCTATAAATACGACTGAAAAAATTCAATAAGTTAAAAAATACTAAGCAAAAATAGTGTTGGTTTTCCTTTTAGAATCAGCATAATTTTTAGAAAAGGAGTGTAATAAAGTGGAAGGGAATTCTCTGCGTAATTGGAAAATTCATTTATTTGTTTTGATATTAGTCTGTGTTACAGAATTTATTGGCGTAAAAACGTTTAACATTGGGATTGGAGCCATTGCATTATTTCCAATGTTGTATGCATTAATTATCGGAGCCATTATTAGTTTACCTTCTTTAAAAATTTTAAAAATGAAGGAAATGAATGTTGCGGCCAATATTTTAGGTATATCATTCATGCTTTTTGTAGCCAAATTGGGAATGTTAATGGGGCCTTCATTGCCGAAGATATTTGATGCCGGGATTTCTTTAGGATTACAAGAAGTGGGACATTTCGCAGGGACAATCCTATTAGGTTTGCCAATTGCTTTATTACTTGGAATGAAAAGAGAAGCAGTCGGTGCTACTTTTTCAATCGATAGAGAACCTAACTTAGCCATTATTGCTGAAAAATATGGCTCGGATTCACCAGAAGGACGGGGAGCACTAGGCGTATATGTTTGTGGTACTTTGTTTGGAGCTTTATATCTGTCAGTGTTAGCAAGTTTTTTGGCTCAAACTGGTTGGTTTCATCCAATTTCACTAGCCATGGGTGCGGGTGTAGGTTCAGGTAGTATGATGGCTGCCATGTCAGGAGCATTAGCTGTTATATTCCCAGAATCCGCAAAGGATATCGCCGTTTTTGCTGGTGCTGCTAACTTAATTACAACAATTTTAGGAACGTATATATGTGTATTCTTTTCTCTTCCTTTAACAAACTATTTATACAAAAAATTTGAGCCTATTTTAGGGCGAAAGTCAAAAAAAGATCAAATGAAAAATATTGGATCATAGGACATAAAGGGGAGAATGTAAATGAAAGATAAAATATTGACTTTTATAATTATTGGGATAATAGCTATTATGGGAAACTGGGTTGGATACAATGTTTCACCAATTGACGCATTACCAGGTATGATGATTATTGTTGCTGTAACGATATTAGGGTTCTTATTCGCGAAAATCTCCCCTATTAAACTACCAATTGTTGTTTGGGTTTCTATGTTGGCCTTATTGGTTACAACTCCGATTTTCCCAGGAAACGCATCAATCATTAAAGTAACAGAACAAGTTAATTTTATGGCCTTGGCAACACCTATTTTGGCTTATGCTGGCCTTTCTTTCGGGAAAGATTTGAAAGAATTTAAAAAATTAGGATGGCGTATAGTCGTTATCTCTCTGGTTGTATATACAGGAACATTTTTACTATCAACTCTAGTTGCAGAAATTGGTTTTAGATTAACTGGTAAATTCCATTAAGTTATTGTGATCGTGCTACTCGTATTTAACTTAAAATCAAGGAAACGAAAAATTGAAAGAGCTTATGGCGACTATAGAACGAATAATGAAGGTGTCTACGCTGTATGAGATGTCAAAAGAGCAGCACAGTTTTACCTTACCTTTAATAGCTTTATAAAATGTCTGATTCTAATCTTGGAATCGGGCATTTTTTATGCAATGGAAGCATTAATTTCCCCAGTTAGAACTGAAGTATTAGGTTCCTGGAATTGGTATCTTATTTCCAATGGATATGAGATAGGATTAGCAAAATATCCTACGCAATATAAAGCCCTGTATACTCTTTAACATTGAAGCAGCCAGAGGATTGCAAATGTTTAGTAAGGTATTTTCTTATTAATGGAAAAAATATAGATAATAAAACGAATGAGCTTGGAGATACTTTTCCAAGTTGATTTTAATGTGAATAATATTTTAAATTCATTAGTGAATAGTTGTGTGTTCTTTAATGAAAATTTTTTCCCCTATGTCTTTTCAGTAAGTTCTAATTAACCTTAAAATAGTACGCCTTCATATGAATCTTTTAAATCAGTTCTTTTATTAATTTAGCCCAAAATATGCGATGGATCATTTATATCCCCGATTAGTGGTGATGGAGGAAATAGGGGTTTTACAGTCGATATATGTGGGAAATAGACATGTTTTTCCAATATCGCCCGATTAACGTATGATAAGGATAATAGATCCTAATGGTCCGGGTCTATTAATAAACTGAATATACGAACATATAGTATCCTCTGGTGGAAATGGAGTGGAGAAAGATCAAATAAATAACTGACGGCTCAAAAAAATCGTATTTCGGTCCATTAACAGACATTTACTTTTAATATTTAGGTAGTTAAAGTTAAAACAATAATAAAAACTTACTATTCAGTATTATTTGAAAATAAGGGTGGAGGATGCATGAATACAAAAGTATTAGTTATAGGTCCTATTGATTTAGTAGAACTAGTGATTTCCATCGGCCAATCATACTCCGACATTACCATGTTACCTGCTCCTTACAATCATGAACAGGAAACAATGAATGTGATTAATAAAAGAGTCGACGAGGCGGATGTTTTATTCTTTTTAGGCATCATCCCTTATCAAATAGCAAAGAATCAAAATATTACTAAGCCAATGGTTTTTATTCCATCGACGGGCACATCTTTATATCGGACTCTTTTTAAGATCATTACAGAAACTTCTTTTAATCCAATAAAAGCACCGTTGAGGATCAGCATAGACACATTGCCAAATAGAGAAGTAAAAGAATGTCTTGAGGATTTAGAAATATATCCTGAAAAAATATTTCTTAAAACCGGTCAAAAAGCCGATGAATTGGTTCATTTTCATTATGAACTGTGGAAGAATAAGCAAACACAAGTGGCCGTTACGTGTGTTAATTCCGTCTACGAATCGTTAAAAGGGCTAGGGGTGTTAGTTTTTAGGGTTCTCCCTACCATGTCTGCGATTCGAACTAGTCTGAATAATGTTCTTTTAGAGGGGAAGGCCTTGCTTCAAAGCGATACACAAATTGCCATTGGAATCCTTCATTTTAATAATTTGCTTTCTTCTATAAATAAGCCCTTATCAGAATATGGAGAACAGCGTAAAAAGGCTGAACTGCAAAACCTCCTAATAGATTTTTGCGAAGAGGCCCAGGCTATTTTTGACTGGTCAGAACGAGATGTCGTTCGATTTATAACCACACGTGGCGCCATTGAAAGTACGACCCAAAAATATAAAAAAGCTCCGTTATTAGATGAGATAGCCATGAAAATTGATGTAGAGACCACCATCGGGATTGGGTTTGGACATACAGCAAACGAAGCAGAAGTGAGTGCTCGTAAGGCACTAATGAAAGCAAAAGTGAATAAACCGAGCTGTTTTGTGGTTGACATGGATGGAACAGTATTTGGTCCTGTCGGAAAAGATGGGAGATTGAAATATTCCTTGCGGAGTGATGACCCAAAACTAATGAGCTTAGCAAAGACAGCTGGACTCAGTATTGCAACCATAAACAAATTACTTTCCTTTTGTGAGTGCTTTGGCAATAAAAGCATCACAGCAAATGATCTTGCTAACGGACTAGGTTTAACGATTAGGAGTGCAAGGAGAATCCTGAATACTCTTGAGAATACGAATCTAGCTGTCATCGTTGGTGAGGAACAGCCCATACACCGGGGGAGACCGCGACAGCTGTATGAATTACAATTTTTTAAGGAGTCAGTCAGATAAGATTTTTATTATTCATACTAGTAAAGAAAGGGGTAATTTAATGAGAATAGCAATTGGTCAGTTGGCTCACGAAACGAATACGTTTTCTCGAGTAAGAACGACAGTCGAATTATTTAAAGTATGGGAATGGACCCAAGGAGAGGAACTTCTCGATAGGCATACTGGTGTATTGGATTATTTGGGTGGGATGATCCATCGGGGAGAAGAGCTAGGGATTGAAATTGTGCCGACCTTTGCAGCCATGGCCAATCCATCAGGTACGATAACACCTGAAACGTTTCAAAAAGCAAAAAATCTATTAATATCAAGCATTATGAATTCGGGCAAACTGGACGGGATTTGTCTATTTCTTCATGGAGCAGGAGTAGCAGAAGGTATTGACGATATTGAAGGTGAGATTTTATCGGAATTAAGAAGCATTTTGGGATCAGAAATACCAATCGTAGCTGCTTTGGACCTGCATGGTAATATTACGGAAACCATGGTTAAAGAAGCAGATGTACTACTCGGCAATATAGATTACCCTCATACGGATTCCTATGAAAGGGGGATAGAAGCGATTGATGTAACTGCTCGTATCATTCAAGGTAAAGTTAACCCGGAAATGTCTCTAACTAAATTACCATTACTTATTCCTACTACTACTTCCTACTATTCTCCAATTAAAGAAATCAATGAATGGTGCCAGGAATGGGAAAAACATCCTAAGGTGCTTGATTGTACCTTATTTCACGGCTTCCCATATTCAGATATCCCTCACGCAGGAGTTTCAGTAATTGCCATTACGCACAATGAACCCTCATTAGCACAAAAAATTTCAGATGATATAGCTGTTAGAATTTTTGAGAAGAAAGATGAATTTTTTCCTATATTGCCTTCACCAAAGAAAGCCATTACATATGCTTCCTCCCAGAAGGAAATGCCCATCATCATTAATGAAGCTTCCGATAACCCTGGTGCGGGTACACCGGGAGATGGCACATTTTTATTGAAGGAAATGATTGAAGCAAACATCCCAAATAGCTGCTTTGGATTTATTTTTGATCCAGGAGTTGCGGAAATGGCGCATAAAGAAGGTGTGGGTTCCCTAATTCAAGTCGAATTAGGCGGTAAAACAGATACATTACACGGCAGCCCTCTAAAAATATCAGCTTATGTAAAAAGTCTGTCTGATGGCAAGTTTATTCAATCCTCACCGATGTGGAAAGGAAGCAAAGTAAACCTGGGTAGAAGTGCAAGATTATTGGTTGGAAACGTGGATATCATTGTATGCTCTGTAAATTCACAGACATTTGATGAACAAATTTTCCTCCTTCATGGAATAGATGTTGAAAAATCAAGTATTGTTGGATTGAAATCATCTCACCATTTCCGGGCAGCCTTCATGCCTATTGCTAAAGAAATTATAACGATTGACTCGCCAGGGTTAAGCAGTGCAAAGCTATCAACCTTTAATTACAAGAATATAAGCAGACCTATTTACCCTTTTGATTCTAGTTTAAATAATTTATTAGTCTAACTAAAATATAGGATGTGATCAAATGCTAGACGTAATAATAAAAAATGGAAGGGTTTATGATGGAACAGGAAACCCATGGACGAAAACTGACATTGGAATAGAGGATGGAAAAATTGTTTTTATGGGAAATTTAAGCGGTGAACAAGCTGTACGAACTATCGATGCCAATGGGTTGGCAGTTTCCCCAGGGTTTATTGATCCTCATGTCCATTCTGATTTGCTCTGCACCGTTCCGGAAGTTCATAAAATAAAGGCACTTCAGGGTGTGACTACAGAATTATTTGGACAGGATGGCATTTCTGTCGCTCCTGTATCAGAAAAAACAAAGCCGTTATGGCAAAAACAATTAAGTGGACTAAATGGCGATATCGGGGAGTGGCCCTGGAATAGCATTGATGAATATTTTTCATTTCTAGATAAGTCAAAGATGATAGGCAATGCTGCTTACCTAATACCTCATGGCGCGGTCCGTTCCTTGGTTATGGGATTTGAGGATAGAGCGGCTACTAAACAAGAATTGGAAAAAATGCGTTTGCTGGTCGAGGAAGGAATGCGTTCAGGAGCAGTAGGCTTGTCCTCAGGTTTGGTATATCCGCCAAACGTTTTTTCCAATAAGGATGAATTAATTGAAATATGTAAGGGTACTGCGAAATATGACGGCTGTTTCGTTGTCCATATCCGCAATGAAAGCATTCACTCGTTAACTGCTTTGGATGAAGTCGTAGATGCCTCCAGACAATCAGGTGTGAGATTACATATTTCCCATTTTAAGATAATCGGCCAGGGAAATCGGGATAAATTTAAGATAGCGTTGGACAAGATGAATGCCGCTAGACAGGAAGGAATTGAAATTACTTTTGATCAATATCCATATTCAGCCGCTTCAACCGTTTTTCATGCCATACTTCCGCCTTGGATGCATTCAGGGGGAACGGAAGAAATGCTGATTCGATTGGGTGTTCCAGAAGTACGAAAAAGAATCACGGAAGAATTTAAAACAAACACAGAATATGAAAATTGGGTGTTAAATTGTGGCTGGAAAAATATCATAATTACATCCGTTCAAACTACTTCGAATAAAAGCTTAGAAGGAAAAAATATGATTGAAATTTCAGAAATTAGGCAGCAGTCCCCTGAAGATGCCGCATTTGATATTCTGATAGAGGAAAAGGGAAATGTTGCCATGGTTATTCATTGGGGTTTTGCAGAAGATGTTCTGCTGGGTATGTGTCATCCACTGCAAATGGTAGGATCTGATGGGATTTTTGGTGGAAAGCCGCATCCTCGGTTATATGGGACATTTCCGAGAGTATTAGGAAAATATGTTAGGGAAGAAGGAGCTTTGACACTTGAACAAGCCATTCGTCGAATGACAGGTGCCCCTGCGCAGCTGATGAGATTAAAGGATAGGGGGTTAATAAAAACGGGTTATCAGGCAGATATTGTTATATTCGATCCTGACAAAATTAAAGATCGAGCTACATTTGAGAATCCGCTATTAGAGCCAGAAGGTATACTTGCAGTTTATATAAACGGAAAATTAACCGTTTACCAGGGGGAATACACAGGAGCACGAGATGGGAAAGTAATCAAAAGTACTCCAAGGTCAAAAATTGATACAGTGGGAACATTTCAGGGTCGATAAATAATTTCAATTAATTTGCCTGCGAAAAATGAGTAGAAAAGGGAGGAATAAGATGAAGCGTTCCATTGGAGTGTCCCAAAATAAGCACTTTATATTATTTTTACTGTTTGTGGGTTATCTGGTTGATTATTTGGATCGGATGGTCATGAGTGTGGCTGTTGTATCTATTAAGGAAGAATTTAATTTGGATGCTGCTGCTGTCGGGGCAATTTTAAGTAGCTTCTTCTTATCCTATGCTATCATGCAAATACCAGGAGGATGGCTGACAGACAAATTGGGCTCGAGAAAAGTCTTAATATGGTCCATCATCGTGTGGTCGGTTTTTACCGTATTTACCGGTTTTGCTTGGTCTCTTATTTCGTTACTTATCATACGTTTTCTCTTTGGACTTGGACAAGGAGGGTATCCATCAGCCTCCCAAAAGGGGATTGCGGATTATTTTCCCCGGGATGAAAGGCCAAAGGCTTCTGCTTACTTAATGTCTTCCAATTATTTTGGAATGGCACTTGCCCCACTGGTGGCTGCGCCGATGATATTATTTATGGGCTGGAGAAACATGTTTTATGTAATTGGGTTGCTAGGAATATTGTTAACAATTGCATTCTGGTTGTTTTTTAAACCAAAAGAAAGCACTGTTACAAACAAGGCATTAAAAGAGAATAGCGTGCCTATGAAGGAATTGTTGGCGAATTCTGGATTGTGGAAAATAACTGTCATGTGGTTTGCTGCCGGAATAGTAAACTGGGGACTTTCTTCCTGGATACCATCCTATTTGATGGAAGCTAGAGGGATGGATCTCTTGTCCATGGGTTTTTATGCAGCGTTACCAGGTATCTCAACGGGAGTTGCTATGTTGTTCAGTGGATGGCTTCTTGACCGATTTTTTAATAATTTGGAAAAATATTATGCGGCATTTGGCATGCTTATGTCAGGGATATTCCTATATTTGATGTTTACGTCGACCTCCTTAGTAGCTGCAATGGTTTATTTGAATCTTTGTATGATCTTTAAAAGCTTTGCCTTTACAGTTGCTTTTGCTTTGCCGCATAAAATCATGTCTAAAAAGGTTATCGGTTCTGCGATGGGAGTGATTAATATGGGGGCACAGGCAGCAGGTTTCATATCTCCTCTTGTCATGGGCTTTATCATCACCCTTACAGGATCCTACAATGGGGCTTTTTGGTTCTTAATCGCATGTTCCGCAATTTCAATAATTGCTGCGCTTTCCATTAAAAAGAATAATCATATGGAGCAACCAAATGATGTTGACTTATTAGCATAATTCATGAAGAGTCCATCTTGTAAAACATACTTATCAAAAATGAAAAGAAGAAAACCCCGGATCTGGTCTTTAAAACCACCCCGGGGTTTTTGAATTTATTTAAGAAGATTTCAAAAATAAGCCCTTTTCTCTCTCTCTCCTTCCTTCATTCGAATAAGTGTATACTTTTGCCAGTATCTTCAGCTACAGTACAAGCCGTTTCTATATAAAAGTCATATATATATATCGAAGGAAAAATCTTGAGAATCTGAGAACATGCTTGGTAATAAATCCGTGGATGATGAAAATGACTTAGGAACGGCAAATAGAATATCTTTCCTACTTCTTAACATTCAAAACTGTACAATTACTCTTTTCCAATAACAGCCTAATTTATATCTTTTGTTTATTATTGCTTCTTCCATGTACTTGTTATTTCATATCCTTGGAAAATCCATCATGCAAGAAAAAATTTAAAAAGGAGACGTTTAGAGAATGTGGCCAATTAATAACAATGGTAAGGAAATAATAAACCAGCCGAATGAAAGTAAAATGCTGTCCCAGCAAGAGATAAAAGCCATTGAGTCCTGGATATCTCAAATAGGAACAATCCAATTTCTCCAAACGGCAGATCAACAAATGGTTACTGCTAACAAAACTCTGAAATTCAAGTATAAAATGATCGGGTATGGTTTTAACCGGGTCGTCTATGATTTAAATAATGGCTATATTTTAAAAATCGCATTGTCAGAAGTAGGATTAATAAGCAATGCAAATGAAGCCTATATATATAATAACTGTCATGAGGCAGTCAAACAGTGTATATGTCCGGTTAAGGAGCATGGGACGGGCTGGATTATCATGAATAAGGTGGAAACGAATGTGCCGTTTGCATTCAATGAATATACGAAACTGATCAAGTTGGAATTAAAATTCCTGACATACGGTATTATACCAATTGATTTGCGTTTAGAGAATGTCGGTTATAACGAGAATGATGAAATGGTCGTCACTGATTACGGTCTATTCACTAGATGGTTAGTTTGACCATCTGAATATGATAAATAAATCCATAAGGGCTGCTAATGGCAGTCTTTTTTTAGAATCCAAATCCAGTAATCGTTAAGGTGAATAAATGGTATTGAAAAAGATGGAAATACCATAACAGATCTTATGAATGAAGCAGGAGTCTAAAAAAATAGTGGTATTGAAAAAACTATTAAAAAAAGATTGATTCCAAATGGAAACGAACATCGATTACTAATAATGACTGTTAATATTAATTATTTTTAAGAGCAGAACAAGAGATGTTTTCTCTTGTTTAAGACTTTAGATAAACCTGAACGTTGAGTGTAACGTAGGGCATTCGCTTCCGCGGGCGGTCCGGGAGCGCATGTGGGATCTCCCTTGGACGCACTATTCCCGCATAAGTCTCGCCCTTCCGTTTCAATCAACTTTGATTTGAAAGTTAGATAGAACTCTTTTTGTCTACAAACTGGAACATGATTTTTCTCTTGTTTTTTATTAGCAACTTAGTTGTGTAAACAAATTATAATATATTTAGGTATAGAACTCGCTAGAATACATTATGTTTAAAGTTTGCCCAAAAGAAGTTTTTTACAAAAAAAAAGGGAATAGCTCTCTTAATTCTTTTTGCTTTGTTTTCTTAGTTCACTTAACTATGTCCTAAAAAATAATGGACTGAAAATGATGATGAATGCTGTTGCAGAGCTTGTTATTGCTGAATAAATTAATAAATAGACATGATTGTGTAATTACCCTTTTTCTTACTGTATCTCCACATATTATTAAGGAGGATTTTATAATGAAAAACGTTGAATTCAATAAAGAATATTTGGAAATAATAGGAAGTTTACCTGACTCTCTTGAGGAGTATCAGTTTTACCTTGGACTAAAAGAACGGAAAATTTATTTTAATTATGATGTGGATACAACCATTGTCAATAAAATTGTTTATTGGATTCAAGAATGGAATCGAGAAGATGAAGAATTAAATATTCCAATAGATAAAAGAAAGACAATACAAATTTATATAACATCTGATGGTGGGGATGTAGTGGCAGGTTTTTCTGCCATTGATGCTATTAAATCAAGTAAAACGAAAGTTGAAACCATAGGTGTAGGCTCTTGTGTTTCTATGGGTGCGTTACTGTTGATTAGTGGACATTATAGAAAAGCATATCCCAATACAATAATTCTCATACATGATGGCAGTATGTCTGTTCAATCAACTTCTAAGAAGGCTAAAAATACAATGAATTTCTATGATCGTTTAGATAATCGTATTAAGGATTTTATTGTGGAAAATACCAACATCTCAGAAGAATTGTATAATGAAAAGGGAGATGAAGAATGGTACATGTTTGCAAATGACGAAGGATTGAGTTTAGGAATAGTACATGAAATAATTTAATTGTTAGGTAATAAGGAAGTATAATTGATTGTAATTCCTTCATCCTGTTACTAAAGATATTATTCAATTATTTTATTGAAGAAAAACGTGAATCTTGTCGATTATAGTGTTGAGTCTATGCAAACAAACAATAAAATTAAAAAATAAACATTCAACTATGAACGCTAAATTTGGTAAACGTCAAGTAGCCCCAAAATATACTACATATGTGGTGTGTTTTGGGACAACTTTTGTTCGTTATTAGCGAGAAAAGACCGTAAAGTACTTTCTTTCTTAAAAATGACTAACACAATCAAAAATGCAATTAATACAAAAAGTGATAAGATCAACAGTATGTATTTTTTCATAATGCTTACGTTCTGCAGCTGTAGCATCTTAACCTTAATTTACTTGTTACTTTTTGTTGATTCATTTAACAAGCACCTTTCCACAAATTATTTCTATTCCAATGATGTACTTTATTATTCATAGACTTAGTCTTGGATATACCATTCTTTCATTTTGAAAAAATGGTAAAGTGCGGGGAGAAGAGCTGAAGGAATAGGTACGCCATTAATAAAGATGAAAATTAAAGAGGGGTATTCTTTAATTTGTACGATGCTTTAAATTTGATATAGAAATAAACATTCAAATTATCTTTCTCTCGATTTGATATAGTATACTGTTTGTTTTATTCGTCGAGATTCCCATCATTTCCACCTATATGACAAGAAGTAATAGTTTATTTATGACTAAAGACGTATCTTTGAAAAGGGCTTGGTAGAGGAGGAACAGAATTGGAGAATTATTTATCGATCAGTGAAATGGCTTCCATTCACAGTATCTCAAGGCAAACACTCATTTATTACGATAAGATTGAATTATTTAAACCTGTACATATAGATGAACACGGTTATCGGTATTATAGTGCAGTTCAGATTCCATTTCTAAGGGAAATTTGCTTTTTGAAGTCGATTGGCATCAAACTGAATGATATTAAGCACCATATTGGAAATCGCAATTTGACTACTGCCATGTCACTTTTGGAATTTCATCAAGAATTCATAGATAAAGAAATAAATACCTTAATGAATACTCGCACCTTTATTCAACAGAGATTAATGAAATATTCAGAAGCCAAAAATATTAAGAGTGAATTGGATAAACCTATTATAGAAGAATTTCCTGAAAGGGATGTCTTGTTTATACCCTTTGAAAATAAATTGTGCCGAGAGGAATTACATTTAACGCTGATGAAAGCTTGGAATGTATTAAGTAAGCATGAGATGCTTCCTTCCGAGGGATTTGGCACGGTTATTTTAAAGGATAAGCTTGGCACGGATGATATTTTCGAGGGTGCGGGAATATATACTTCCTTACCTTTTATAGATCCTGATATGGAGAATATGATAACCTTGCCTGCTGGGCAATATGCATGCGTGTATAAATATGGAATGCCATATAATATTGAGTTTTTAAATAAGCTGGTTCAATGGATTAGTGATAATCATTATAGAATTGTAGGGGATGTTATAGACGCTTGTTTATTAGATACGACTTTTTACGAGAATGATAATAGTGTTGATTTTTGTCAACTGCAAATCCCTGTAGAAAAAATTACTTGAATTTTCAAATACCTATTGACTGTATAGTAGAAATACACATTAATGTATTCCCTGTAACCGTTATCATATAGTTCCGTTGAAACCGAATAGTACATAGGGTACTGATTATATGAATGCTAGGGGGATTTTTAATGTCTACAAAAAAGAAAAAAGTAACTGATTTACGTTCGGCTTTAGAACTTCTACAAACGATTCCAGGTCAATTAATTGAAACAAATGAACCGGTCAATCCACATGCTGAACTATCTGGGGTTTATCGTCATGTCGGGGCAGGCGGAACAGTAATGCGTCCAACAAAAATTGGACCTGCCATGGTTTTCAATCATGTATTGGGACATGAAGATGCAAGCGTGGTGATCGGACTTTTAGCCAGCCGGGAAAGAGTCGGCCTCATGCTTGATACAAAACCGGAGCGACTGGGTTTCCTTTTAAATGAGGCTGTAAAATCTCCAATTGATCCAATCACGATTTCAAATGATAAAGCGAAAGCTCAAGAAGTGATTCATTATGCAGAAGATCCAGGTTTCGATATTAGAAAATTAATTCCTGCACCTACGAATACAGAGGAAGATGCAGGGCCGTATATCACCATAGGCATGTGCTATGCCTCTGATTCAGAAACGGGAGAATCAGATATTACGATACATCGTTTATGTTTACAAAGTAAAGATGAGATGTCCATGTATTTTGTTCCTGGCCGACATTTAGAAGTTTTTCGTGAAAAGGCAGAAAAAGCCGGAAAACCATTACCTATTTCCATTAGTATCGGCGTTGACCCTGCTATTGAAGTAGCGGCTTGTTTTGAAGCACCAACGACACCGCTAGGCTTTAATGAATTGAGTGTTGCAGGAGCGATTAGAAATGAAGCTGTTGAACTAGTACAATGCTTGACCATTGATGAAAAAGCTATCGCAAATGCTGAATATGTGATAGAAGGGGAATTGGTTCCCGGGGTGCGTGTTCGAGAAGATCAAAACACCAATACCGGAAAAGCAATGCCGGAATTCCCTGGTTATACGGGTTCAGCAGTAGCTGAACTGCCTTTAATCAAAGTAAAAGCGGTTACGCATCGTATCAATCCAATAATGCAAACAGTCATTGGCCCAAGTGAAGAACATGTGAATATGGCTGGTATTCCTACAGAAGCAAGCATACTTCAAATGGTGGAAAAGGCGATGCCAGGCAAATTATTAAATGTGTATGCCCATACTTCAGGCGGCGGTAAATACATGGCAGTTTTACAATTTAAGAAAAGTCAGCCAAGCGATGAAGGACGTCAAAGACAAGCTGCACTGTTGGCGTTCTCTGCCTTTTCTGAGCTTAAGCATGTCTTCATAGTGGATGAAGATGTGGATCCATTCGATAGCAATGATGTTATATGGGCATTAAATACTCGATACCAAGGTGATGTTGATACAGTATTCATTCCTGGAGTACGTTGTCATCCGTTAGATCCTTCGCAAGATCCAGCTTACAGCCCATCTATTCAGGAAAAAGGGGTTTCCTGTAAGACCATTTTTGACTGTACAGTACCCTTTCATTTAAAAGATGAATTTAAAAGGTCAGAATTTAAAGACGTAGATCCAAGGCGATTTGTTCCTGGTTTCTCCAATGTATAAATTCTCTAAATTTCAAAGTTTCGATTCAGTGACTAATGAATAAGGAGGGGAATTAATGAAAATCATTGTTGGAATTACAGGAGCGACTGGAGCCATTTTCGGTATAAGGGTTCTTCAAATGCTTAAAAACAGTGGAGTTGAGACCCATTTAATCATGTCCCCTTGGGCACATGCCACCATTCAACATGAAACTCCATATTCTGTTAAAGACGTGGAGGGATTAGCTGATCATTCCTATTCTTACAAAGATCAAGCAGCAAGAATATCAAGTGGATCTTTCCGGGTTGATGGAATGATTGTAGCCCCCTGCAGTATGAAAACTCTAGCATCTATTCGCATGGGTCTAGCGGATAATTTATTAACAAGGTCTGCGGACGTCATGTTGAAAGAAAGAAAAAAATTATTACTAATGACAAGAGAAACCCCTCTAAATACGATTCATTTGGAGAATATGACGGCACTTTCCAAAATGGGGACCATTATTTTCCCTCCTATGCCAGCATTCTATAATCATCCTGAGAACGTTAACGATATCATTGACCATCTGGCATACAGGGCATTAGATCAATTTGAGATAGATGTTTTCGGTGCGAAACGCTGGGATGGGATGAAATATAACAGCAAAACATAGCATAATTGCCAGAGGATTTAGTGTTTATTACTTAGGGGAAAAAAGGTGAAATAATGATTGGAATGGAGATGTCAGAAGAGGTATTCGACTTGTTAAATGGCAAAGAATTGGCCGACAAGCAGCATGAAGCCATGATGCTGTTAACGGTAAGTGAAGATGGATGGCCACATACCGCGATGATAAGCGTTGGAGAAATTGTAGCCATAACCAGTAAGGAACTACGAATTGGATTATGGCCAGAGACTTCGACTACAGCCAATATCATACGTACTCATAAAGCTACATTGGTACTGTTTTGGAAAGGGAAAGCGCATTATATTCGACTATCAATAGAGAGATTAAAAGAGTTGCCAACTGCAAGATACCAAAGAGAACGATTGTTGGCTAAGGTTGTCTCGACACGTGAGGATGTTGCAAAGTATGCAGATATCACCTCTGGTATTAAAATAAAGTTGAAAAATTCTAAAGAAGTCGTTGAACGATGGGGCCAGACTATTGAGGATATGCGTCAGTGAAGTTCAGCAACTTTCACTAATCGAACAAACATCAAGGGAGCCTCGTTCGCTTCTGTTACAGATCAATGATGTTACTATATTTCGTTAATTAAGAAAAGAAAACCCTGTCACCCAAGCGGATGACAGGGTTTTCTTGCTATCAGCCAGCCGAAGTAGATAAAGCAGTTGGATTCTTTCGGCAGCGGTTTAAAGAAAAAGGGATGTTTGAAAATGGACTTTATCCCCGCATTCCTTCTTTATTAGCAAAACTGAAACAGGAAGACAAAACATTAGTTGTAGCGACTTCCAAACTTTCAGCATTTGCTGAGGGGATATTAAAGTATTTTAAAATCGACCATTATTTTGAATTCGTAGAGGGCAGCAGCTTAGAAGGAAATACAAAAGCAGAAGTTATTCAACATGCTTTAATTCATTTTCCAGGTGTAGATAAAAAAGATTTTATTATGATAGGCGATCGGAATCATGACATTATTGGTGCGAGTAATGCAGGAATCGACTCAATAGCTGTAGCATACGGTTATGGTTCAGTTGAAGAGTTAAAAAATGCTGAACCAACGTTTATCGCCAACAGTGGTGAAGAGCATGAAGAGATTTTAACCGTTCCATTTGTAAAATAAGTAGTTAGTATCCAAAGGGGTAATTTACATAACCATAATTTTTTCTGTCTAGAGAAGTGTAGACGCGCCAGATATCAACCAGTGCAATCGTAATCCCTTTTATTATACAATTTTTTTGTTTGTAATTGACAAGTGGGTTATGAGTCTTTTTTTCCTTTTCAGAAATTATAATCCTTTTGATTGATAAGCAGCTAAATCAGATGACTATGAAACTCTAAGAAAACACGAGAAATCGAGAGATTCGTTTTCTATATTGAGGGAGTTCCATAAATGTAGTGTAATCGTACTGTGACATAGCAAAATAACAGCCACTGATGTTTCTGTTTCTTTTTTTTGAAATTTGTAAAATTATAAATAGGGATAGTCCAATCACTATCCCTAACATTACATATGATTTCTATTAACGAGTTCTTCCGCCTAATTGTTGTTCAG
>NZ_JBNNSH010000005.1:0-235326 GCF_050277555.1 Peribacillus sp. NPDC097895
CCCTTAAAGGTCTGCCTGCTACATTGATGAAAGAAGCAAGTAATGTTCGCTATTTATCACACATCAAAGCCCTATTCAGCTTGGCTTATTAATTTATTGTAGTATGTGACATGCATTCATTGACATGTCCGCGGTAGAAGCCCTTTATTCCCGTTTTCACTCGGATAAAGGGCTTCTTTTTTATTGATTAATGAAGCACAAAAAAGGCGGGCACTCAATGAAGAGAACCCGCCTATATTTCACTCTACATTACTATGCTTGGAATAAGTCAGCTCGTGGCTTATGGACTGGGTTAATGAATAATCCAAGCATACTGCATCACACAAAACATGTACGCACTGATCAAACAATGAGCTTAACGGCTGGATGCTTTTCGTTTCATGTTCCAAGCGATTTTTCGTTGCAGCTGGAATCAACAAGATCTCATGAGAAACATGCGCTAAATCGGATTGATCATTCGTAGTGATGGAAATCACCCTGCATCCATTTTCCCTGCCTTTTTCCGCAACCGAAATCACACTCTTCGTCGAGCCGCTCCCGCTGATGGCTATGATTAGATCGCCTTTTGCTATAGAAGGCGTAATCGTTTCCCCGACTACATAAACATTCAAACCAAGATGCATCAATCGCATCGCAAAGGCTTTAGCCATGAAGCCCGACCTTCCTTCACCTACAATGAAAATCCTCGTCTCCGACTGCAAATGCTTTAGGAGCAAGTCCGTTGCCCCTTCATCCATTTTATGAAATACACCGTTCACTTCCTCTAAAATAACCGCGATTTCTTTTTTCAAACTTCATTCACACCTTTCTCTCTATTCATCGTTTCCTTAAAAAGACGGGCAGCTTCTGCTGGATCTTTTGCTTTTGTGATTGCCGAACCAATTATCATGACATCCGGGCCCTTCCTGATCATTTCAGGCAACGATGAAAGAGTGATCCCCCCTGCTGCCGCTCGCATGAATCCAGTATGATTTCTCATATTGATCATGACTTGATCCGTGTTCTCCTGGCTATCCTTGCTTACATGCTCACAGAATATAGCCTGATTGTAAACCCGTAATTGTTCAAGCCGGGAATCGGAAACATTCAATAAATCAATCATGATTCTCCCTTTGTATTCACGTGCTTTTTCCAGGCATTTTTGGATGGTTACATCAGTTGCAGCCCCCATCACTGTGGCTACATTTGCCCCGCCTTGAAAGCAAAGATCCATTTCGTAAGCCGCATTGTCCATCGTCTTCATGTCTGCAACGATTTTTTTATTAGGAAAATGATTTCTCATTTCTTTAATGCTATTCATGCCGAACTCTTTTATTAGGGAAGTGCCCACTTCAATCCAGTCAACCGAGGATTCAACTGTTCGGGCCATTTCAATGGCTTCTTCCATCTTCATTCGGTCCAATGCCAGCTGGATTATCATGACGAAACCACCTCCACTTGCATGACTGATGTAACCGCTGGCTTTTTAACCATCAATGTGAGTACCGCTGAAATCAATAAAGATCCCGCCATGAAAACATAGGATGCACCAGGCCCTCCAGTCAATCCATTTAAATATCCGACGAAATAGGCACCTACAAATGAACCAAGCGCCCCCATGCTATTAATCAGGGCCATTGCTCCGCCAGCCACATTCCGTGGAAGGATTTCTGGAATGATGGCAAAGAAAGGTCCATAAGGGGCATACATCGCACCGCCAGCAATAACCAACAGCGCATATGATAGCCAGAAATTCGATGTACCGATCATGAAGGAGCCGAAGAATGCGATTGCCCCAACAAGCAACGATGTCCAAACGAACGTTTTCCGATTTAATGTTTTATCCGAAAAATAGGATAACGCCAGCATCGAAATGACCGCTAACAAGTAAGGTCCGGATGAAAGCCAGCCCGTTGCCACGATATCCATATTTGACGCCTGCTTAATGATCGACGGCAGCCACATGACAAATCCATATACTCCAATGCTCCACATGAAGTATTGGATGCTGAGCAAGATGACTTGCTTTGACTTAAAAGCTTCTCTGTAATTTTTCACAGGTTTTAATGCTCTCTGTTCCTCTTGAAGGACAGATTCCATATCTTTCTTTTCTTGATCGGTGAGCCACTTGGCATCTTTGGGACGATCATTCACGACCTTATACCAAATGAACGCCCATAGGACAGCTGGGAGTCCTTCAATGATGAACAGCCATCTCCAGTCGAATGCCTTCAATAAGTAACCGGAAAGGATCGACATCCATAATACAGTAACAGGATTCCCCAGAATCAAAAAAGTGTTGGCCCGGGAACGTTCTTCTTTTAGGAACCAATGGCTAAGGAAAACGAGCATCGCGGGCATAACAGCGCTTTCAACAACACCTAACAAGAATCGAATTGGATAGAGCCATGCCACACTTGTTGCCATACCTGTCAAAGTAGCAAGCCCTCCCCAGAGAATCAAGCTCCAGAAGATAAGAATCTTTGCACTTTTCTTTTCTGCATAATGTGCGCCAGGAACTTGGAAAAAGAAATAACCAAGGAAAAACAGGGCAGCCAGAAAGGAAGAAACACCTGCTGTGATATTAAGGTCTTCCCCCATCCCTCCCGCTACACCAAACCCATAGTTGGCACGGTCGAGATAGGCAAGACTGTATGTGATGAACACTAAGGGGATTAATCTCATCCACCTTTTTCTTGAAGCAACCTGTAATTGAGAGGTTTTCATGATTGAAGCACTCCTTTTTTCATAAAGTGTTCTAGCTCTTCCCTATTAGGAAGTCCCTCATGATCTCCAGAAGACATCACGGCTTTTGCTCCTATCGCATTTCCCCGTACAACAGCATCTTCATATGAAGAGCCTTCCAATAATGCACTGATTACCCCGACAGCAAACCCATCTCCTGCTCCTACCGTATCGACCACTTTCGTGACAGCAAAACCCGGAACTTCTTTCCTTTCATTTTCTGTCGCAAAATATGCACCTTCTTCCCCGAGTTTAATCACCACAAGCTTAACCCCCCGTTCGAGATAGTAACTGGCAATATCCTCTTTGTTCCTGTATCCCGTAAGAATTTCACCCTCCTGCATTCCTGGAAGCAGCCAATCAGCCTCCTCTGCAAACCGATTGACGACGCTGATCATCTCCCTTTCATTCGACCAAAGTGAGGGACGGAGATTTGGATCGAATGATACCGTTACACCCATTTGTTTCATATGATTCAAGACTTGCCACGACAACTCTCTGAAACTGCTGGAAATGGCTGGAGGTATCCCCGTTAAATGAAGGTGCTTAGTTATAGGAAGCCGCTCCAGCGGAAAATCCTCCAGGGAAATCTTACTGGCGCTTGAATTCTTCCTGAAGTATTCAACGACCGGATCTCCTTTCTCGACCTTCGATTTCAGCTGGAATCCTGTTGGATTGAGCGCATCCACTAAAACATGAGCTACATCCACGCCTTCGTTTGTGAGCGTTTTCAAAATCATGCGTCCGAATGAATCATCTCCCACCTTGCTCATCCATGCCGTTCTGATTCCTAACCTTGACAGGCCAATGGCTACATTGGTTTCTGCCCCTGCCACATAACGTTCATAACGTAAGCAGTCTTCAAGGCTCCCTGGCTCATCCGCTATGAACATCGCCATTGCCTCTCCCATCGTCAATACTTTAAGCTCGTTCATGGCTAACCTCCTGTTCCATTTTCAAAAGTGAAATATAGGTTTCTATATTTTCCAAGGTTACTGGGAATTCAATTGCTACTGGACAAGTATCACTAAACCTTTCCAATAACTCCATTACCTCAGGCAGAAGCGGCATAGATACCGGCTTTGTCACCCATTCCCCTTTCACCCTCTTCACTTGCTTCAAATGAATGTAGGCTACATATCTCGCTAACTCTTGTGCTGCCTTCAATGGTACCTCTTCTGTATACAGCCAGTTGCCCGTATCAAACGTCAATTCTATCGGAATATCCAACTTTTCGGTACGGCTCAGGAAATGAGCGATTGTATTTACGTTTCCACCGCCAAGCGTTTGATCATTCTCGATCGTGATCTTTAATTCACCATTTTGCAGATTTCTCGCCAAGACCTCCTTCACTTGAGTCATATCCGTTTCCGTGAAGTCGTAGTGTCCTAGAGGCAGCTTTAACAATTTTGCCCCGAGTTCATCAGCTTCACTAACCAATTGCTTAAAGCCTTGTTCATTCATTTGAAGGTTAGATCCGATCAGGAATTCAGGTGCGGAATAATAAATGTCCAAGTTAAGCTCCCTGCAGAGGGTACCCAATTCTTTCAACGAATCATCCGGGCTCAATAGCTCTTTTCTGATTTCGATTCCATCTGCTCCAGCGTTTGCAATTGTTTTTATGATTTCAAGATGCCCGAGCGTTTGAACCCTTTCCATCGGTATTGAATTCATGCATACAAAGACTTTCATATTATTCCTCCTAATGAATGTGTTCTCACAAAATGGTACCGGTACCATTTTTGTGATTAATAAAGTCTTCCATGCTAAGAAGACTTATTTCTGTATATAAGGCGTCGTTTGTCTTACATTCAATTTCGCTTGATACGCCATTGTCTGGGCGGGGGAAACTTGTCCATTAATACGGCGCAAAATCATTTCCATGGCGGCGACCCCGATTTGGTATGTAGGCTGTTCAATCGTTGTAATGCCCGAATAAACAATGGCACTCCAATCTGGATTATCAAAGCCCATCATCGCTAAATCTCTAGGTACCGCCAATTTCTTTTCTTGTAAAAGTAAAATTAACTTTAATAGCACCACGCTATTTGCAGTCAATATCACACGTGATACACCTTCAGAATCATCTAAAAAATGCTGGAGCTTTGACTCGACATCATGTAAATCGTCGACATTTACCTCATACACATCTTTTGAACTTGGATGACTGTGGCTCATCAATGTTTGCTGAAAGGAAAGCCGCCGTTCATACCTCGTGCTAACCTTGCTTGCTGGTTCGCTGAAAAACGCAATTTTCTCATAATTTTGGCCAACCAGATAATTGACCGCTTGTGTAGTCGCCTGGATATTATCCAATCCTACAGTATCAATTTCAAGATCGGGCACTTTCCGATCCAGCAGGATGATCGGTGTCTTTTGGTCTTGCATCTGTTTTAACATGTCGTGATTTCCACCAGTCGTATGAATAATAAGCCCGTCGATTCGATGGGATAGAAGCATATCGAAATATCCTCTTTCCTTCTCCGGGTTATTATCCGAGTTGCAAATCATCAGATTATAACCATTTTGGCTGCATATATCTTCAGCCCCCCTAAGGATGGCCGTCGTATATGGATTGTTGATGTCCGCCACGATGATTCCAATCAAATAACTCTTATTGCTTTTGAGCCCTCTGGCCATGGTGTTTGGACGGTACTCCATTTGGTTGATTGCCAACTCGATTTTCTTACGTGTTTTGTCAGAGAGTTCATTATATCTCCCCCCTAAATAGCGGGAAACAGAAGTCTTGGAAACCCCCGCTTCTCTAGCGACATCGTAAATTGTAACTTTTGAATTTTCTCGTTTAATCATTTCATTCATCCATTCGCGAATTTTGGAACCGGTTCCATTTTTTATAAATATTAACACATTACCAATGAATGTCAATCGTTTTATTCATATTCCTGCCTTTTGATTTAAAATCAGGAAAAAGAGCTTTCCTTCCGGTCCGCTCATCCATTCTATAAATCTCTTGTCATCAGGCCCCCCTCCGAATCCCGTCTCCACTATTTTTATTAGCCCGTTTGTCATTAACTGACGCTCAAGTATGTGCGATACTGCATATCATAAAATTAACCTTAATAAAGGAGGGGTTTGTATGCCGAAAGGGAAAAAAGGAAAAGGCGGCTCATCTGGCAGCAGCAGTGGAAGCCATAGTAGCAGCCATAGTAGCAGCCATAGCCACAGTGGAAGTAAATCCACTGGACATAAATCTACTGGTAGCACTTCAACTTCAACTTCTACTTCTACTTCAAGTACATCCACTGGTAGTGGAAAAAAAAGAAGAAGATAGTTAAATCTTATCATGGTTCAACTTGATCATTCTCCGATTGATCAAGTTGAATTTTTTATTCATACCGATGTAATTTCAAACGAAAAATACCCTGCTCAAAATCATTTTGGATTGCCATAAAACAGCTTATAGAAGAGAGGAAGGTGAGTGTATGTCTTATCATATTCCATCTTATTTCTTAACGATAGAAGAAAAAGATTTAGAAAATTTACGTGCGGACGTATGGAGTAATGATTCCATTCCCGCTTATTTGAAAGTGGAAAACGACATTTTTGATATCGATATTGCCTATCGGGGCTCTTATACCCGTAAATTCCGGAAAAGATCCTATTGGATTGATTTCATCGAGCCAGAAAGATTCTTTGACGCCCATAAAATCCATCTCAATGCAGAATACAGAGATCCTTCCCTCATCCGCAATAAACTCTCACTCGATTTCTTCCAGGACCTTGGAGTTCTTTCCCCTAATAGCCAGCATATCAATTTATACCGAAATGGCTCTTGTAAAGGCGTTTATTTACAATTGGATTCTGTCGATGAGTTTTTTTTAGAAAAAAGAGGGCTTCCTGCAGGCCCCATTTATTATGCAGTCAACAATCATGCAAACTTTTCATTGGAAAGGGATGGGAAAGCTAAAGAATCCCTTGTGTCAGGCTATAAACAGGCGTTTGGTAAACCTGACGACGATGAATTCCTTATTGAATTGATCAAAAAAATCAATACCACCCCTCTTGCAAAATTTCCAGAAGTAATCTCGCAGCATCTTGATATCCATAAATACTTACACTGGCTGGTGGGAGCCGTCTGCACCATGAATAACGATGGTTTTACTCATAATTATGCACTATACCGTAATAGTGAAACGAAGTTATTTGAAATCATTCCTTGGGATTACGATGCCACTTGGGGACGCAAAGTCAGTGGCGGGATCATGGAGCACACATATGTCCCTATTGGAGGAAAACAGACAAATCACCTTAATAATCTGCTCTTGAGGGTTCCTGAATACCGTAAGTTCTACAAAGACCTCTTGGTTGAAACAATGGAAACCACATTCACCGTGGATCATATGGAAAATAAAGTATTATCACTGCACCAGGGTATACGCCCACACATCCTTCTTGATCCATATAAAAAGAATAAGGTTGATCTATTCGACAAAGAGCCGGAATTCATCTTCGAATTCATTCGCAAACGAAGTGATTACTTAAATAAGCACCTTGGTGACCTAGATGATACAAAACTGAAAGCCAAGCAGGAATGGAAAAAAGCAATTGAGGCCGTGTCACCAATCTGCATTAAAAATACAGGGAAATATGGCAGGGGCATATATGCGACAAGGGATATTAAAAAGGATGAACTCATTGAGGCCTCACCTGTCATCTTTTCACCGAAAAGCGATTGGAAATATTTAAAGAAAACATCACTCTTTTATCACTGTTTTCATTGGGGGGACGAAGATACTGCCATTGCCTTAGGAAATGGATCGCTATTCAATCATTCATACACTCCGAATGCGACGTTCGATAATAATTTAGAAGATTTAACGATAGACTTTTATGCACATAAAGATATAAAGGCCGGCGACGAGATCACGATCAATTACAACGGGGAAATTGATGATAAATCCGCTTTATGGTTTGATGTCATCGAATAGTGAATGTATCCCTTTTCACTTCTACTTTAAAAATGCTGCATTGTAATAAAAATTGCTTCAATAGAATTAAAAGAATCCATTTTGAAAAAGGAAGATCAAAATGGATTCTTTTTTGTGATTTTTGTATACAGTTTTATAAACGTTATTGCACCTATTCGGTATGCACGGGCATGTTAACTTTACATTTTCTTTGGCGCTGAAATTCCTAATAACCTTAGCGCATCCTTTAATACAATGGCTACGCAAAAAGCGAACGAAAGCTTCATTTGTTTCCACTCATCATCGACTAAAACTTTCGTATGTGCATAATACTTATTGAATGCACGTGATAACTGCAAGCTGAATTTCGCTATTTGTGATGGATCTGCTTGTTCAAATGATTTTTGAACAATGATCGGGAACTGCTCAAGCAGTTGGACGACAGACCACGCATACTCTCCTAATGCATCAAATTGGATTGCCTGTTCCCTAAATTCACCTTTTTCAAGCAATGATGAAATTCGTGCAAAGGTGTACTGCACATATGGTCCTGTTTCCCCCTCAAAATTCATCATTTGCTCTAATGAAAAGTCAATATCGTTCATGCGATAATTTTTTAAATCATTGAAGATTACCGCTCCGACACCGACCTGCTTCGCAACCACTTCTTTCTGTTCAAGCGCTTGATTTTTTTCTTCAATATTGCGCTTCGCTGTTTCAATTGCCTCTGCCAATACATCAGCAAGCAGCACAACTTTCCCTTTACGTGTCGACATTTTCTTACCGTCTTTTAACATCATGCCAAAAGCTACGTGTTGTAAATCTTTTGACCAATCATACTTCATTTTCTCAATGACGTTAAAAAGCTGTTTAAAGTGAAGTGATTGTTCGTTTCCTACAACATAAAATGTCTTCTTCGCATCATAATGTTTTTTACGATACATGGCTGCTGCTAAATCACGTGTGGCATACAGTGTCGCCCCGTCCGTTTTTGTAATCAAACAAGGAGGCATATCTTCCATTTCCACAACATAGGCTCCTTCGGATAAGGTAAGTAAGCCTTTTTCTTTTAGTTCCTCGACAACAGCTTCCATTTTGTCATTGTAAAACGCTTCGCCTGCATAGGAATCAAAACGAATGCCTAATAAATCATAAATCGTTTCAAATTCTTTTAGAGACGCATCCCTGAACCATTTCCATAACGCGCGTGCTTCTTCATCTCCATCCTCAAGTGATTTGAAGCTAGCCCGTGCTTGTTCGTTCAACGATTCATCCGTTTCTGCTCTTTCATGGAACTTCACATAAATTTTCAATAATTCTTGAATCGGGGAAGCTTCGATTGCCTCTTTGTCTCCCCACAGCTTATAAGCGACAATCAATTTACCAAATTGCGTGCCCCAATCCCCTAAATGATTAATACGCACGGCATTGTAGCCATTTTTTTCAGCGATGTTAGCCAGTGCATTCCCTATGACTGTTGAGCGTAAGTGCCCCATGGAAAACGGCTTAGCAATATTCGGGGATGAATAGTCAATCACGACATTCTCTTGTAGAGGCTGCTTTGAACCATACTGATCCTTTTCACTTAATATGGTTTGCAGCACATTTTCTGTCACCCTCTGTTGATTGACGAAGATATTTACATAACCGCCCACTACGTTCACTTCTTGAATCAAATTACTGTTTAATTGTTGGGCTATTTCAGCCGCAATCACTTGAGGTGATTTCCTTAGTTTTTTTGCAAGGGTGAAGCATGGAAATGCAACATCCCCTAATTCCGTGAATTTTGGCTTTTCCATTAATTTTTCTATTTCACTTGCTGGCAATTCATTGTGTAATGCAGTTGATATTAATGTTGCAATTGGTTTATTCATCGTCATTTCCCTCCTAAACAAAAAAGCTCCCGTCTCTAAATAAGAGACGAGAGCATAGATTCCCGTGGTACCACTCTAGTTGCCACAAATTGTGACCACTTTCCATTGTTAACGAGGTGACTCCCCGATGTTCTCTACTTAACGTTTCAAGAAATTTCTCCAAAGTGCGCTTCATTCATTTGTCCTGCATTAGGCTCACACCATCCCTAACTCGCTTTCCATTTCATAATGAACTACTCTCTTTATCACAGAATTTTCAATATATAATTTAATTTATAGTACACAATTTAAAAAAACGTGTCAACATCATATAGATGAACTTCTATAAAGAATGTTCATCCCTAACCTGCTGGTAACTTCATTTTTTCCTTGATGGTGGAAAAATATTTTCTTACGGTCCCAATTGTGTTACTTGGCCGATCAGATGGTTCAATTGTGGTTTGACCATTGGCTAACAGACCTAACACTCCCATTTCCCGTTGTTTATTGTTTGAAGCATCATCAATAAGCTCGGGCGAGTATATTCGCTTGCCGTCCATTATGCCGCGAATCGAGCAGGCTAACTCGTCACTTGGGCTATCCTTCAATAAAAAGCCGCTTACATTGGCATTTAAAGCACGCTGAAAATAACCAGTTCTTCGAAAAGTCGTTAAAATGATTACTTTATACTCAAATGACTTCAAAGCTTCGGCAGCCTCAAGTCCGCTCCTTACAGGCATCTCCATATCCATAATACAAATATCCGGCTGTAAACGATGTATAAGAGCAATTGCTTCGTCTCCATTACTGGCTTTCCCGACAATTTCTATATCTTCTTCAAGATTGAGTAGAGAACTAATTGCCTCTAACAGCATTTCCTGATTCTCTGCAATGACAACTCGAATCATTTTAAGTTCTCTCCTTTATCGAATCGCTTATATGAAGCAAAGACTCCCCCAAATCCTAGGATTATGAAGAGAGTCTGGAATGGAAAAATTATAGTTCAGATTTCACTTGAACGGAAACACTTTTTTTCGTTAAATACTTTAAGTCTTTAAAGCCCACAAAATTCTTGTTTTTCTCATCCCACAAGCGGAAACGGAGCGACTGTAAGCTTGTAGCAAGAGTAATCGTTGGTACGTTCTTTAAAGGCTCTGTATTATTATGTGCATTTTCCAGTTTATAGTTAGGTACCCTTGGACTTAAATGGTGAACATGATGGTAACCGATATTCCCAGTAAGAAACTGCATGAGTTTTGGGAGCTTATAAAAAGAACTACCTTCCACTGCTGCTAACACATATTCCCACTCCTCATTTTCTTCGAAATAAGAGTCCTCAAATGTGTGCTGGACGTAAAACAGCCAAATGCCCACTGAACCAGAAATCATGAAAATGGAACCTTGTACCAGAAGGAACGACTGCCAGCCTACTGCCAGGCAAAGCAATGCCACTAAAACAACGATTAATGCATTCGTCAAATACGTATTCATTTTTTCCTTCTTTCTAGCACCTTTCCGGTTAAATCTATTTTTAAGAAGGAAAACATAAATTGGTCCCAAACCAAACATAACCAATGGATTGCGATAAAAACGGTAGGCAAAACGAAGTTTAAGCGGTGCAGCCAAATATTCATCCACCGTTAGGGTCCAAATATCCCCTGTACCCCGCTTATCCAAATTACCGCTTGTTGCGTGATGCACAGAATGCTCATGTCCCCACTGATCAAACGGGAATAAAGTCAAAACACCCATGATCGTACCGACTACTCTATTCGCACGGCGGCTTTTGAAAAATGAATGATGCGTACAATCATGGAAAATAATGAATATTCTTGTCAAGAAACCAGCAGCCAACACAGCTGGAACTAACGTTAACCAATAAGAAACGGAAAGACTTATATATGCTAGGTACCATAAAATAATGAACGGCCCCAAGGTATTGATGATCTGCCATATACTTTCCTTTGTCGTTGATTGTTCAAAAGGAGCAATTTGTTTTCTCAAGTTTTTCGTATTTTGCACGGTCATTAGTCAATTGCACTTCCTTTTATTTGTCGTTATTTCATATTATAAGGAAAACACCCTGATATTATTAGTACCAGGTGTCATGACTAGAAGATGACAAATGTCATGTACAAGTATTTTCAACGGAAAACCCTACCAAAAAATAAAAAAAGGCCAAGACTGGCTCTTTTAATCGGTTAAAATCCGATTATTTGCCCATACATTACAATCATAAAACTGTCATGCAAAATGTTACTCCCCTTCGTCATATAAGGTATAAATCTAACAAATTAACCATCCTATGCAGAATAATTCGTCCTACACCCAAGATCATTCGTCTCCCGCACGAATATTCCATCCTACATCCGCGGATTAATTCAACCTACACTGGAGAGAGTTAAAAAATCCCTTTCCACAAAGTACCTCTATTTTATAGCGAGTCCTCATAGTAAACTAGTAAAGTTAAAATTGACAATATTTAAGGAGAATAAAATAATAGTGAAAAAATTCTTTGGATGTCTTATTATGTTCTGCCTTCTTTGTATTTGTCTCTTTCCAACCAGTGGTAAAGCATCAAGTAATACCCTTTACATTGGTTCTGTTAAAGCGGGCACTACAAAGGTTTATAGTTCTCCTAAACTAGGTTCCACTATACTAAAGACCTTAAAAAAGGGCGAGGAGTTTCCCATCACTTCTTCTGTCGTTGGGGATTCTGCGATGCCTATTATACATAAAGTAAAAACTGGAAACACATTATGGAAAGTAGCAAATCAATATGGAGTTTCAGTAAGTGAGTTACAGAAAGAAAACAAATTAACCTCTTTGGAAATTACTGTTGGCCAAAACCTGAAGATTCCCCAAAAATATAAGGTTCATAAGGTTGTATCAGGAGATACATTATGGAAGATTTCTTCTAAATATGAGGTAACTACAAGTGATTTGACGAAATTAAATAACTTACGAACAGTTACCCTTAAAGTTGGTCAAAAATTGAAGATTCCCGATTATTACTACCAGGTTCAATTGCTTGGTGGTAAAAAGGGATGGATAAAGAAATCTCTACTTCAAAAAAAGAAGCAAAGCCTTATCGTCATGGGCTGGAAGCATAATGGATCGAAAGAAAACTACACCCAACAACTTAAACAACCCAATTTAAATGTAGTATCTCCTCGTTCCTATACGCTGAAGGATTCCGGTAATTTCGTTTCCGCTTCTGTAGATACGAATTACGTTCAATCCGCTCATAAACAAGGAAAACAAGTTTGGCAACTTATCGGTAATCAATTCGACCCTGTTTTAACAGGTTCTATACTAGGCAATACTAAAAAACGCCAGAAATTAGTTTCAGCTTTACGTGATTCGCTTGTTAAAACTAAAAGTGATGGAATAAATGTAGATTTTGAAAACATCGATCCAAAAAATAAGAAGGACTTTGTACTTTTCATAGGCGAACTAAAAAAGGCACTAAAACCGCATGGAATTAAAGTATCTGTGGATGTCACCCGAGAAAATGAAGACCCTTTTTGGTCAAAAAGTCTTGATAGGAAAGCTCTTGGTAAAATAGCGGATTATATAATCATAATGGGTTATGACGAACATTGGGGAGGGAGCCCAGTAGCCGGATCCGTTTCCTCGTTACCTTGGATCAAAGAAGGAACGAAGCTTTTAATGAAAGAAGTTCCTGCCCATAAGATCATATTGGCTGTACCATTTTATACGAGAGAATGGGTAACCGATTTATCGACCAAAAAAGTGAAAAGTCATGACCGTACCATGGCTGAGGTCAACAAAATCATTTCATCTCATAAGCTTAAAAAGGTATGGGATAAAAAGACCCAACAAAATTACGTGGAGTATACTTCCAAAGGGAAAAAGCATCAAATATGGATAGAAGATAAAAAATCGATGAAGCTCCGTATTGACCTGGTCAAACAAAATCATCTAGGCGGTGTATCTGCTTGGTACATTGGATCAGAAACCCCTGACATTTGGGATGTCTATCATTTTAATCAATAGATTGATACCTATTATTATATAAAGAAAAAAGGCCTCACATGGTGTGCGGCCTTTTTTGCATGACATCATTTTCAGTCGGTCCTGTCGTCTTAAGTGAATAGAGCACCCCAATAAATATCAATGAAATACCCAAGATTTGAATCCTGTCCGGTTGAAATCCTGAAAGCAGAATATCCAAAAGGATGGCCACTGCCGGATCCACAAAAATCATGAAAGATACTACATTTGTAGGCAAGTGGCGGATACTATAAAAAAACAGAAGATACACGACGCCTGTATGGATGATGCCAGTTAGTACCGTATAATACCATTCGGAAGATTTTAGCGTTGTATATACTGAAAAATCGACAAAAGGAAGCAGTAATAGAAATCCAATGAACATTTGCAGAAAAGTGGTGGCAAATACACTGGTCTTTGTAATGCTCTTTCCTAAAAGCATGGTTGCCGCGTAGAAAAATGCAGCAATGATTCCATAAATGATACCTTCCCATTCAGGAGTTGATGATCGGAATCCATCTGTTCCCATAATGAATAATGTGCCAATGAAGCAAAGTGCAATTGCCAGGAGGGAGAATAAACTCATTTTCTCCCTGAAGATGAAGCTCCCTATGATGAGTACAATGATCGGGGCTATATGATAGATTGAAATAGCAATTGTCACGGATATCAGTTCGAAAGATTTAAAGAGGAATATCCAGTTTAACAAGTTGGACATGGCGCAGAAAATGCTGAGCATTACCTCTCTGAAATTCCAAATTTCGTTCTTGAAATGTCCTGTAATCATCCATGCTGCACATAAGAATATCGCAGCACAAATGCAGCGAACAAAAACCAATTCCAATGCAGGAAGTCCTGAGAGCTCTGAAAAAAAACCGACAGAACCAAAGATTGTCATGGCTAGAGACAGTTGAAGAAGTGCTATTTTATTCATTTAATTTCCCCTCATGAAATTTACCATTTTATTCATAATATCATTTCTCGGGCATGCCGTCACGAGTGATGATATTCGCCCACATTTGGTCTGGAATCACTAATGTACACCTGCTTTCGCGCGGCAAGGTTGTCATGATCTCGCCTTCCCTACCTTCCTTTATTTTGGTGGCCCAGTCCGGTTCCATCAGTAATTCTCTTCCTAATGCGAAAAGCGGTATATTTTTCTCAAGCACAGCATTTGCTTCCTCAGGAGTATGAATTGATCCGAGAGAAATGAAACTTGTTCTGCCGGCGATGATATTGCGGAAGATTTCTGTCCTTGACAATCCTCTGTTAGCCCCACTTCTAGGGATCGACCAGACATTTTTAACGGAAAGATGTAAATAGGAAAGCTCTTGGCTTGCCAATTTATCTACCAATAAAGCTGTGTCATTCATTTTCATTCCATTCTCTTCGGGTTCTTCAGGGGAGAAGCGATACCCGATAATGAAATCTTTGTCTGCGTATAGATCACGGATCCGCTTCACTTCCCCGATGACGGCAAGTGGAAAATGCATTCTATTCTCTAAACTCCCACCCCATTGATCTTTCCTTCTGTTTGAGTGTGGGGAGAAAAACTGCTGAAGGAGATAACCATTCGCACCATGGATTTCCACACCGTCGAACCCTGAACGAATGGCATGGCGGGTGGCTCTTCCAAAGTCTTGAATAGTGGATAGAATCTCAGTGTGACTCATTGTCCTTGGAATGTATTCCCCGCCCATTTCTTTATAAACGCTTGCAATGATGCCACTCGGACTAACCATTTTTTCTCCGCCTATACAGCTTGGAAGGCTCTCGCTTCCGCCATGATGAAGCTGGAGAATGGCTTTTGCACCTTTTGATTTAATCGTTTTTGAAAGCTGTGTGAGTCCAGCGATGCTTTGTTCATCATATACTTTCATTTGCCGTGGAAAGCTTGTAGAAACAGGGGAAATGGCGGCAGCGGCAGTAATGAACATGGCAGGTCCATCCGCCCTTCTTCTGTAGTAAGCTAGCTCCTCGTCAGAAACCAAGCCATCCTCTTGACCTGAATAAGTGGTCATGGGTGCAACTACAATCCTATTTTTAAGAACCGTTCCATTCGTAAGCGTGTACGGTGAAAAAATTTGCTCGTATTTCCGTTTCATCATGTTTCCATCACCCATTCGTATTTTATTTTTGTAATTTTATTGTATTCTCGGCCTTACCATAAGTAAAATGAATGTTTTTCATCACTTGAATTAGAGTTTCTCATGTATAATCAAATCAATAACAGAAGAAAGGTGTGGGCCATATGAATTTTTTTCAGCTGGAAGTCTTTTTACATGTTGTTGAACACGGAAGTTTTACGAAAGCGGGAGACCGGATCGGACTGACTCAATCAGGGGTGAGCCATAACATGACAGCGCTTGAAACGGAGCTTGGTGTGACTTTATTAAAACGCGATCGAAAGGGTATAACACTCACGACTGCGGGAGAACAGGTAATTCCACATATGCGGGCCATCGCTGCCAACCTTGCACATATCGAACAAAAGATTGCAGCTGTGAATGGAATGGATATCGGAAAAATAACGATTGGCAGTTTTCCAAGCTTCACTGCCAGATTCATACCGCAGCTATTCTCTACCTTTAAAGAAAAATTCCCTAATATTGATTTGCAGATTTATGAAGGGGGATATGACGAAATCTTAAAATGGATCGAAGAAGGAACAGTGGACATCGGCTTTGCAGCCAAACCAGTGAAGAACGTTGAATTCATCCATCTGCTAACAGATCCTTTATCAGCTGTCGTATACGAAGGCCATCCACTTTCAGGGAAAACCGTAATTAACCTAGAAGATTTCGTTGATGAACCATTCATCATGTTGCGATCTGGCTGTGAAACACTCATAGAAGATAGATTTCTTGAAGCCAAGATCCAACCAAACATTTCATACGATATGAAAGACAATCAAACGGTGCTATCAATGGTAACAGGAAAATTAGGCATCACAATAATGCCCGATCTTGCTTTACCGGAAAAACCAGAACGTTTCCAAAGCCTGCCCTTGAACCCGGAACTTTCCCGTGAGATTGGATTGGTCATGAAATCATCCAAAAACCTTTCACCCGTCGCAAAGGAATTTTCAAAAGTCGTTCAAGGCCATTTCATCGGGTAATGAGCTGACATTATGAAAATAACAAGAAACCCCTTTTCAGAAAAAGGGGATTCTTTTCGTGCAATTGATCATCCAAAGAATAAATCCAGCAGATTACTGCCTGCAGATGATTGCTTATTATAAAACTCCGAATAACCGCACTGCTTGCAATACACAACCGTAAATTGATTATTCTGGACATCGAACATTTTTGACAATCCTGTTCCTGTCATGGCTACATCCTTCTTAGCAGCATCATTGCTTCCGCATTTCATGCATCCTTTTTCATTCATGATCCTTCATCTCCCAATCTATAAATAATAACGCCTATAAATACCGGAGCTTCCCAGCACCGTTCATAATGAAATATACGGATAAAGTGATAAATGGTTTCGGAACTAGTTCCGAAATATGTAAATTTTATTGAGTACTGTTTTTATTGGCTGCCTTTTTTATTACGATTAGATTTTATGGTTATCGGCACGTAGGTCGGATTATTCCATGTATAGGTCGAATTACCGAAGTATAGGACGAATTATCAGCATATAGGTCGAATTATTAGCGCGTAGGTCGAATTTTTCAACACGTTTGCCGAATTTCTGTGCGTGCAAACCAAAGAAAAACCGAAATCAGCCACTGATTTCGGTCGTTCCCTCTATTTAATTCGTAATATCTTTTTTCTGGAAGAAGAAGAACGTTAACGCTAAAAAGATAAGATAATAGACAACAAGTACGCTCATTGAAAATCCAAGGGTAGCTCCATCGAACATTTCCATGGTTCCGGAAATATAGCCCCTTAAATCAAGGTGCGGGAATAAGACGAATTTTAACCACTCGTATTTACCGATGAATGATTGAATGACCATATTTAATGTCGAAGAAGCAAATAGGATGAAAATGGATATACCTACTGCAAGTGCTTGGTTTTTAAATAATGTGCTTAACATGAAAGCGATGGTCGTGATGACTAAGAATCCTGGTATCCAGTAAACGATCATGTCTACGAAATAATCGCCGACTACCACCGGACTGAATTCACCGAAAGATGCTGGATCCATAATTTTGTCTGAATACGAGCCATTGCCAAAGAATATGATTCCGATTAGATAACTGAAAATAACTAGACTCGCAAGCAATAACGCTGCAAATAACAGGGAAGTAATATATTTGGAAAGTAGAATCTTCCAACGTTTATAAGGCCTGATCAACAGTTGTTTTATGGTACCATCCGAAAATTCCGAGGAAACGAGCGAACTGCAAACAATAACGACGAATAAAGTGACAAATGATGTTAATGATGTCGTCCATTCCGCCATATAGGTCCAATTCGTGTTTAAGTCAGGGTTTATATTATCAGCTAAAAGTTGCTTATTGAGATTAATCTCTTCCATGATCATGGCTTTTTCATCTTCACTGATATCCTTAGCTTCCAATGCCTTTTGCTGTTCTTGTATATCTGCCTTTAACTCTTGCTTCCAATCTTTACTCGATCCCTCGGGACTAAGTTTCAAATCGATGACTGCAGCCCCTAAAGCTGCCAATAAAAGAAATGCGATAAATATATAAGTTGATACTTTTGAAAAGATTTTCATCCATTCATTTTTTACTAAGGACATCATACAGACTCCCTCATTTCCTGCTCAGTAATTTCGAAGAATTTATCTTCCAGTGATTTTCTAGTAATGCCTATTTCATAGACATCCAGCTGATTGCCATTAAAACTCCTGTTTATATCGGCCGTTTGTTCACGTGTTGCTGATACGGAGATTGTCTTCGAATCAGACTTAAGAATCGAAATATCCTTAAACTGTTCTTTAAGGATTTTTTTAGCTAGCTCCCCATCACTGACAGTGAATGAAACCTCATTGATCGCCTCGACTTTTTCATCTACAATATGCTCTTTCGTATGTATCAGTTTTCCCTTTTCGATAACGGCAAAACTATCACACATCAATTGCATTTCCGATAGTAAATGGGATGAAATCAGTATCCCGACGCCTTCACTTGCCAGTACTTTCAAATAATCACGAAACTCACGAATTCCTTGTGGATCCAAGCCATTTGTCGGTTCATCAAAAATCAATAAAGAAGGTTTATGTAAAATGGCCTGTGCTACACCAAGGCGCTGACGCATTCCCAATGAATAGGTTTTAACCTTCTTATCGATGGCATGATCCAATTTGACAAGCTTTATGACCTCTTCTATTCTCTCATTGGTAATCTCATTGGATGACATACGAGCATAATGGAGGATATTCTTCCTGCCTGTCATGTACTTATAAAATTCAGGATTTTCAACGATGGCCCCCAATTGATTCATCGCACCTTCGAAGTCTTTATCAAGGTCACTACCATTGATCATGACAGAGCCGCCCGTGCGATTGATAAGACCTGTGATCATCCGAATGATCGTGGTTTTACCAGCCCCATTCGGACCAAGCAAACCAAATATTTCATTGCTTTTTATTTCAAAGCTAACATTGTCTACAATGGTTGCTTTTCCAATTTTTTTAGTTAAGGATTGAACCTTAAGAACCGTTTCAGACATATAATACCTTCCTTTTTATATATTTTCCAAAATCACACAATTTAAACATTACCATAATTTGCATAAAATTGCTATATTGATATTTTTCCATTTCGAGATATAACATAGGTGTTGTAACGTCCGTTGCGATCAATAGATTTTAGTATCATCCTTTACTGTCATTTGTATTTCACCATTCTTATCCATCGATTCCAAGGTGATGATCGCCTTTCCGACATACCCCTTTTCAAAATAGCCAATGATAGATTCTGTATGCAGCTTCCCTTCCCTATCCTTATAGTGCAATATCATGGAGCTCTCGGTAAAGTCCTCAGTTGGCGTTACATTCAGCTTATATTCTTTGCCTGGCTGGATAGAAGGAATGTTAATATCAGAATTTATATGATCATAAGACAAATGTAATCCTGATATGTCTTCATCCGTGTGATTTTTGACTTTAATGTTGAATCCTTCTTGCTTAATAACTAGAAAATAACTTGCCGCTGCCATCATTCCCATTATCAATATTCCGGACATGACTTTTTTCATCGTTCAGCAACATCTCCTATTTATCGTTACCTTTTCATACGACTTTGAAAGTATAAAGTTTCATTATTTATGGAACTTATAAGGTTCGTTCATATGAAAAGCAACACATAGGTAAAACCAATAGAAATGGCTAGCCCTAAAGCAAAAAGAATAATCCTTCTAATAAAAGGAGGAAAAAGCATATATATCATCATTACAACAAAATCAATGATACTCGTTGGTATTCCTGTGCCGAACTCTTTGATCTCTTTCTTTTTACCAAAAACGGCGAACCACATTACAAAAAGACCGCTTAAAATGAAAATGATGGAAAAAATCTTAAATCCCATTCGATGTCACCCTTTTCCTCACAAATTAAACGATGTTGTTTGACTCTTATCTTTTTAGAGGATCAAGTTTCAAAATGAACTCTCCTACCTCTCGACCTCTTGCATGGGAATACCCCTTGTCCTCATCGAATCTTTCAAATCCACACTTTTCCAACACCCGAATAGATGCAATATGATCCTTGGCAGCCCGTGCATAAAGAGGACGAACTTTTATTTCCGGCAAAAAAAGGAGCAGTGCCTCTGTAGCAACTCCTTTACCCCAATGTTCCTTTCCAATCCAGTAACTCACTTCTGGGTTACCAAACTGTTCAAATTGTAGAATGTTGCCTGCAACGCACCCGTTATATAGTATGGTCATTTTCAAAATATCCCGGTTCGCTAAGATATTCTTCCAGTGGGTCAAAAAAGACACTTTGTCTGTTGGATCTTTTGATGTGAATGCAGCCATATAGTTTGCAGACGTATCCAATTGCTGTTCGAAAAAGGTTGGAAGATCACTCTTCTTGACCACCCGTAGCTGGACTTCTCCTTCGTTCACAAGGAATCCCATAAAAACTGCACACTCCTTCATTATTTTTTATCTTTTATAAAGGGATCCTTCACCCTGGATTCCTTACTTCTCTTTAACTGTTCATTTAAGAACATTAGAAATTTCCTCTGATCCTTTTTCCTATTAACAAGACGCTTTACGCGGAAATTGCTTTGTAAAAACTTTCTTACCCTTTTATTAACAAAAAAAAGGCGGTGATAATTTTCCTCTTCATATAAATCATTAAACCATTTATTCCGCTTTAATGATTTTATATTTCTATCTATTTTTTTTGTATGTAATGAGTCATCACCGAAATAAATAAAGGAAGAAATTATTTCCATGAAGAATTCCATCATCGCTTTTCCGCTCCTATTTTCAACTGAATTCAACTAGGATACCTACACGGGTTATTCACTCTCTTTTCTAAGGGGACACTAATTTCCTTATCTTTCATCTAAATATACCATTCATACAAGCTGTCTGTAATTTGAAAGCCATATTCTTAGTGTCTCATGTTTTCTCAGGAGATTTTATACGTTCAAACCTATTCCCTATAAAAAAAGACAGTCGCTCCTTGCTGACTGTCTGACCTAAATAGCTAGGTTATGGCCGATACCCGTAGTAAGGGTTTGTATAGTTTACCTGTGGAGATTCGGCTGGATAGGAATAATGGTGATCAGAATAAGGATGATAGCTCACATGTTGATCGCTCACTGGATGATTGTACATATGCTGGTTACTCATATATTGATTACCCATATATTGATTTCTCATCGGTTGGCTGTTCATATGTTGGTTGTTGATTGAATGATTATTCATATGCTGACTGCTCATATAGTGGTTATTCATGCTGGAACTTTCGGTATCCACCCCTGCTTGTTGGCTTTTTTCAGCTACGCATTCATCAGTTGGTCCGATGACGATGGTCTGCCCGTGCAAAGGTTTTAGTGTTTCTTTTAATTTTTCGGGATTTAAGCAATAAGTATGCGCAAGCACTTCAATTGGGGTTTTCGTCAGGATATCTGACCCCAAGATGTATTCCGGATATGGAGCATCAAAGATTGCTATTAGGTGGGTCCCATCTTCAGAAGCTTCTTCCCAATGCCACCACCCTTGAGGGATATTTGCGACTTGCCCCGGCTGGACTGGGATATTTATAACCTGATTATTAAAGGGGTTAATTAATGACACTGTCGCTGAACCCGAAATGCAATAAACAAGTTCAGCTGCATTTTGATGGTAATGCGGTTCAACGACACGTCCTTTACTTAAGTGGATATCAAGAAGGGAAACTTCACCAAGTGTATTTAAAACATCCCTTCCCAATCGGTTAATGTAATTTTCATGATTCCGTGTATTTAATCGGTTTTTATTGACGTCTGCAAAATATTGGGTGCTCAGTGCTGTGTAATCCATATAAGAGGTTGGCATATAGAACAACTCCATTCTTTAGTTGGGTATATTCATCAATTTCATCCTATGTTAAGGAAACAGAACCGTGATAAAAAAAGGAAAACCGAAGACTCTAACATCTTCGGCGTTGGTTTAAGCACGATAAAATAGCTACTCCGTTATTTTACTAAAGCCAAATTTGAATGGTTTTCCATTCAAATTGTACTGATCTAAAATCTTATAATAATCATATAAGTGATTTTCTTAAATACCTTATTGCTCCATAAGTTTTATAACATCAGTCAAACTCTTATCCATCATCGATCGAAGGCGTAAATGATGATTTTCAAAAGCTAAAGCTTCCGTCACGGGATTTGGTACGATTACACATTTTAATCCAGCAGTCAGGGCCGCTTGGAGACCATTTAAAGAATCTTCAAATGCTACGGCTTCTGTGGGCTGGATGCCTAGGACTTCAATTGCCAATACATACAAATCTGGCGCTGGTTTTACTTTATCAACTTCATCGCCTGTGATAATCACTTCAAAATAGTGTAACAGTCCGAGTTCCCCCAAATGATGAGTGACCCACTCTTTTTTCGAGCTTGAAGCGAGGGCGATTTTATATCCAGATTTTTTTGCTTCTTCTAAATAGTCCTTTACACCTTCTCGTGCCTGTGATGTTTTCATTTTTACTTCATGGAGGCTTTTTGCTCTGGATTCAATTTCTTCAATATTATAACTTTCCCCCAGCTGTTCCTTGAAGTACTGATTAAGTTCAATATTATCCGTCCCGATACATTTAACAAAATGTTCGAGAGGCAAATCAGATTTATAAAAAGCCATCGTTTCTTTATATGCCTCATACCAAACCGTTTCTGTGTCTAAAATTAAACCATCAAAGTCGAAAATAACTGCTTTAATCAAAATAATTTCCTCCTTTAACCGTGAAATCAATTTCTATTAACTTAAACGTACATGAATGAATGCCCTTTGTAAAAAAAACGATTTCGTTCGTTTAAGTGAAGCCCGATTCTTATTGATAGAATCCATAATTCGCTAATTACTAAGGACAAGGTAACCCGATCTCCGCCTCATTTCTTTTCTTTCTGTTACATGTTTTAACAATTCCTTAGTGCCTTCGCGCTGTTTTTCCTTAACTGCGCCTAAAAGAGTGATCGTTTAACGAATGGTTTAATTGCAGGAAACAACGAGGAGGATAAACATGAAGAAAATTTTATTAACGATCCTAACGGCTTCTGTATTCATTCTAGGAGTTTGCATGCCAACTGAAGGCGAAGCCGCAGCTTTGGATCGCACACTTTCATTTGGAATGAGTAATGGTGATGTAAAAGACTTACAAGAATTATTACTGACAAAAGGGGTTTTCCCCTATCATGAAGCAACAGGCTACTTCGGACCGATTACTAAAGAATCCGTTAAGAAGTTTCAGGAAAAATCAGGACTGAAAGTAGATGGAATAGCAGGAACAAAAACGAATCAGAAAATACAGGTACTGAAAAGCGGGGATATGGGGAGACCTGTAGCTGAACTGCAAAGACTATTGAAAACCTGGAATGTTTACACATCAACAATCGATGGCATTTATGGTCAAAGTACAAAGCAAGCCGTTATGAATTTTCAAAAGCAAAAGGGATTATCGGCTGATGGAATAGCCGGTGCACGGACCCTCAGTAAATTGGAAGATAAGGCTAGTTTAGCTAGCTCATCCGTTAAAGAACTTACGGTCACAAGTACAGCTTATACAGCGAGCTGCGAGGGATGTTCAGGCACTACAAGAATGGGCGTTGACTTAAAAAAATATGATGATGCCAAACTGATAGCAGTCGATCCGAACGTGATCCCACTAGGATCCATCGTAGAAGTCGAAGGCTACGGACAAGCCATCGCTGCAGACACGGGCGGCGCCATCAAAGGAAACAGAATCGATGTATTCATCGCAAAAGAATCAGATGCTTTAACATGGGGAAGAAAGCAAGTGAAAGTAAAAATAATCAAATGATGCATCACAGAACCATAGCTTAGCTTTATGATAAAACAAATACATAACTAAACAGAAAGAGCATGTATGGATAATGATTCAATGCATGCTCTTTCCATTTGCTTCTGATAGATTGGGAGTTTCCTATTACGGCATATATTAAAAACACTCAAACCCATTTGTCCATAATGATGTCGTCAACGTATTTCACTTTCGCTCATCTTAAATTCCTTAATTTTACGGCCTTCTTCAACCTATCCCATACGTTTTGTACAAGGAAATGCTGCCCGATGATTTGTTGAAAAAACTCCTAAGCTCCCCTTTTCAATTAGAGGGTTGGCTTTACATCCCAATCAATAGCTTAATAAATTCCGTGATAATCGAAGTCAACAATTGGACGACCTTCCATTATTCTTTGTTCAATTTTTTGAACGGTTTCGTTTAATTGACTATCCGTATTCTTCAAATCATACTTTTTATGGAAAAAATTATATAATGTTAGATCTCTTAATTTTAAAAATAACGGGATTGTTTCGTAATCTTCGGCTTCAAGCCTATTTTCCGTCTCATAGCCTTTTATAAATGCCTTCATAAATTTAGCAGCATATCCATCAAGGTCTTTTACGCCATCACGTTCCAAGCTCCACATAAGATAATAGAGAGGAATGGCCAAATCACTTGCAAACCAGTGATTTGAACAGTCATCAAAGTCAAAAACGTGAATTTCACCTTCATGATAATGAAAATTGCCGTGATGAATATCAGAATGAATCAATCCAAAGTTATCTTGATGTACTGGAAGAGCATTTAATTTCTTCAAGATTAATTCTTGTTGGTGCATCATTTGCCCTGGAGCATCAGAATTATAGAGTTTGACATTCAATAATTCTTCTTCAAACCAATTCAATCTTTTATATTCTGTTCCAGGTTTGTAGCCTTTTGTTTTTTTATGTAGGTGACCTATTGTTTTTCCCCATACAAAAAATAAATCATCGTTAAAATTTTCATCAGTCATTTTCATCCTTACACCAGGTGCTTTTTCAAACAGGCAACAATAAAAAGCAGTGCCATCGAGACCCTTTACGATTTCAACTAAGTTATTTTCTGTTGAAGGAATAACCTTTGGAATATCACTGCCATTATTCTGTAAATACTCCATCCACTTTAACTCAGCAAGCACTTGATCTTTTGAACGATGTGATTGATGTGTCATTCTTAAGATGTATGGCACTCCATCCCGGTAAACCTCAAATACGTAGTTCTCTGCATCTCCAAGTTTTACTGGACTCTCTGCATTCACTTGAAAAAAATGCCCGGCCATTCCTACCATTTCCTTTGTAAAAATCCGTTCCACCGACGCTTCCATTATCTTCACTCCTGTTTATGATGTTAATAAAAAACGAATTATTATATGTTCAATACGACAGGAAGATACCTTTTCCCTTTATTCGTCTATCTTTCTTCTTTAATATTAATTTATGATAACAACGGCAAATATATGTGATGGTGGTGAAGCGACATCGAATTGCCATTCTATATCACTCTACTTTCCTAATTTCGCTAATTGTTCATTTAAAAAGATGCTCAGCCTATGCAGCACTTAGGTATGGAAAAATGCTACAAAACATTATCCGGTTTTATTAAATAAAAAAGGAGCTGCCTAGATGACAGCTCCTATCTTCAAGTGAAGATGATGTATTTTACTCCTACATATCCGTCAATATTCAATACTCGTCTTTTTACCACAAATCATTTGTCGCTTATTTTAAAGCTAATGAACTTCTGCTCCATCATTTCTTGCATGGCATATTTGACACCTTCCCTGCCCACACCGCTGTCCTTCCAGCCACCATAAGGCATATTATCAATCCGATAGGTCGGGATGTCGTTTATGACAACTCCACCCGTTTCCAAGCGTTCCGCCGCATAAAAAGCCCGCTCTATACTTGGTGTCATCACTCCTGAGTTCAATCCGTAGCGTGAATCATTTGCATCCTTAATGGCATCATCCAGCGTTTCGAATGGGAAAATACAGACAATTGGACCAAATACTTCGAAACGAAATACTTTGGAGTCACGATTTACATTGGTTAAGACGGTAGGTAATAGTACATTGCCTTCCACTGTACCGCCGCACTCAATTTTTGCTCCTTCCTGTGCCGCCTCCTCAATCCAACTTTGTAACCGCTCTAATGATTTTTTCGAAATGACAGCTGTAATATTCGTATTTTCCTCCAGCGGTGAACCGATGACAAGCTGTTTGGTCGTGCTAACGAATCGCTCCAAAAATCGTTGGTACAGGGATTTGTGGACATAAATTCTTTGAATCGAGATACACACCTGCCCATTATTCGTAAATGAACCCATCACACTCCGATCAATTACTTTATCGATATCAACTCCTTCATCAATGATGAACGGCGAATTGGATCCGAGTTCGAGTGTAAGCTTACGGAAGCCTGCCTGCTGCTGGATAAGGTGTCCGACTTCCACACTGCCAGTGAAAGTCACTTTTTTTACATGTGGATGGGTCGTCAATGCTTCACTTAAGACATCCCCTTTGCCTGGAATGATGTTCAATACTCCCTCTGGCAGCCCAGCTTCTTTAAAAATTTCGGCAAGCACCAGCGCACTTAGAGGAGTTTGTTCGGCCGGTTTTAATACGATCGAATTTCCTGCTGCAATGGCAGGTCCTACTTTATGGGCGACAAGATTAAAAGGAAAGTTAAATGGGGTAATCGCTGTCACGACGCCAATCGGGGTACGAACTGTGAAGCCAAAACGGTTAACCCCGCCCTCTGCCGCATCCATGGGAATTTGTTCACCATAATTGTTCTTTGCCGCTTCAGCAGCAAAACGGTAGGTTTGAACCGTACGATTCATTTCCTCACGAGCATTTCGAATCGTTTTCGCTGCCTCCAGAGAAATGATTTTGGCAAGCTCCTCACTGCGTTCTTCCATGATGGCTGCAGCTTTCACCAAAATTTCTGCTCGTGCATGTGCCGGATAGGTGCGGTATTTCTGAAAAGCTGCATGTGCCTCAACAATCGCTTCAACGGCATCCGCTGGTTCAGCCTGTCCGATTTGTGCAATTTCTTCATTTGTATGGGGATTATATAATGGCTCATACGATTTAGCCTCCCGCCATTTGCCGCCAATCCACAATTGCCACTTTTTCTTCATCTGTCATCCCTCCAGAAATACTTGCTTTATAATTTACAAATATAATCACCTAGTGTTTTTGAGAGCTCTACATTTTCCGAATAATCCACATCCACATCAATCAGGACAATTTCCTGACTTGCAATCGCTTCTTCTAATGCATGCAGCAATTCATCGGAGTGGGTTACTTTCACTCCTTTAACCCCAAAACTTTTCGCGAATTCTATAAAGTCTGGGTCCGTAAATTCAATCGCTTTTGTACGATCAAATTTATTCAATTGCTTCCACTCGATCAGACCCAATTTTGAATCATGGAAAATGACGATAACGAAGGCAAGACCTAGACGTTTGGCCGTTGCCAATTCAACCCCATTCATCAGAAATCCACCATCCCCTGTGACTGCAATGACAGGTTTATCAGGCTTTGCCAGTTTTGCCGCAATTGCACCGGGAACGGCAATACCCATCGATGCAAAGCCATTAGAAATGATCGTGTGATTAGGCTTTTCCGGCTGATACATCCGTGCAATCCATAATTTATGGGCACCCACATCCGATATGACAATCGCATTCCCCTTTTCCGCCCTTTTCAAATCGGCGATAATTCGCTGAGGGATGATGGGGCTTCCTGATACATCATCTGAGGAATGAAACTTTTCAATAATTTGAGACCTTAACCTTTTCACTTCTGGCCAAAGCTCTTTTTCTGCTACATCAGTGGTCAAGGCTTCCAGCGCCTCTGTGACGTTCCCGACCAATTCAGCTTGAACCGGGTAATAAGCATCAATCTCAGCCGGTCGAGCATCAATATGGATAATCGGATTCATTGCCTCGTCATTCCAATATTTAGGTAAATACTCAACGAAGTCATAGCCGACAGTGATAATGAGATCGGCCAAATCAAACCCGCATAGAACATAATCCCTTGCCTGCATCCCAACCGTATAAAGGGTCAATGGATGATCCGAGGGTAAAACACCTTTGGCCATGAACGAATTCACAATGGGAATTTGCTTCGTTTCTGCAAATTTCCGTAAGCACTCCGTAGCTTCATCGCGGATTACGCCATTGCCCGCTAGAATAATAGGCTTTTTAGCACGATTTATTAATTCCACGGCTTTTTTTATTTCCTCTTCGGCTGGACGGGATCTAGGCATTGGTGTAACCGGAAGTGGTTCACCTTCTGTATCCATCAACGCTACATCTTCCGGCAGCTCGATATGAACCGGTCCCGGCTTTTCAATGACTGCCGTCTTAAATGCTTTACGGATAATTTCCGGAATCGTATGCGGCACCTTAATTTGTTGATTCCATTTCGTTACTTCCTTAAAAACTCCAATAATGTCCACATATTGATGCGATTCCTTATGAATTCGATCAAGGCCTGCCTGACCTGTAATCGCGATAACGGGTGAATAATCCAGGTAAGCACTGCCTATCCCTGTCAATAAATTCGTTGCACCCGGTCCCAATGTACCCAAACAAACGCCTGGCTTTCCAGTTAGCCTGCCATAGATGTCTGCCATAAAAGCCGCGGCTTGTTCATGGTGAACTAAGATAAATTTAATATCGGTGGCTATTAGAGAATCGATAAGATCCGTATTTTCCTCACCCGGTATCCCAAAAATATACTGAACCCCTTCATTCTCTAAACATCGTATAAACAAATCTGATGCCTTCAAACTATTCCCTCCTCGACCATTTCAATTTCTTTCTCTATATGTTGGCTTTGCCTTCGAGGAATTATGTACTTGAGTACTTTAAAAAGCATTTCGACACTCCGACTCTGTATAAAGTAATTAAGGTTCGAGTAAATTAACCTCAGGTAAGGTCATTACTAGGAGGGATAAAATGGACATCGCAAGTCGTTTAATTATCACTGCGTTTATTTTTGTTGCACTTATTTTAATCGCACTTGTCATTTTTTTAATCTATTTATTACTGTTTGACCGAAATCAGAAACATCACGCCATACTACGGAATTACCCCGTCTTAGGCAGGATGCGCTACTTTTTAGAAAAAATCGGTCCAGAATTGCGGCAATATTTTTTTAACGGGGATAATGAAGGAAGGCCGTTTTCAAGGGATGACTACGAGCATATTGTAAAAAGCTCAAAGTATATGCGAGATGTAGTTGGATTTGGTTCGAAACGTGATTTTGATGAAGAAGGCCTTTTTGTTCGGAATGCCATGTTCCCCAAATTAGCCGAAGAAGAAAAATTCGATAGAGAAACAAAGGTGATAACCAAAAGATATATCTTATTGAAGGATCCGCTTTTTTCGCAGCGAAAGGAAAAATGGGAGGATGAGGAATCTTCTGCTTACTTATTGCATGAAGATGATACCGTGGTCATCGGCCCAAATACTAAGCATCCATTTAGATTAAAAGGATTAATTGGAATGTCGGCGATGAGCTATGGTTCGTTAGGATATAATGCCATCACAGCGTTATCAGAAGGATTAGCGCTAGCGAAAGGTACGTGGATGAATACTGGGGAAGGCGGGCTATCTTCCTATCATTTAAAAGGTGGCGTCGATATCATTATGCAGATTGGTCCGGCCATGTTCGGGGTGCGTGATAAATTTGGCGAAATGGATTGGGATGAGTTAAAGCGGAAAAGTGAGATTCCTCAAATAAAAGCATTTGAGATTAAGCTCGCTCAAGGTGCCAAAACCCGCGGCGGACATATTGATGCGGAAAAAGTCACTCCGGAAATTGCCGAGATTCGCAAAGTGGAACCATTCAAATCAATTGACAGTCCTAATCGTTTTCATCAATTCAGTGATGTACCGACGATGTGTGAATTCATTGAGAGAATCCGTAACCATACAGGTAAGCCTGTTGGAATGAAGATGGTTGTCGGCGGTAATGATAGCGTGGAAGAACTAGCCAAATATATGAAGGAGACAGGCAATGGACCGGATTTTATTACCGTGGATGGTGGTGAAGGCGGAACAGGGGCTTCCTATCAAGAATTAATTGATAGTGTCGGTCTGCCGATTAAATCAGCCCTGCCAATTGTCGTCTCGACCCTTCAAAAATATGGAGTGCGCGATCGGGTTAAAATTATCGCCTCAGGTAAGCTATTCACCCCTGACCGGATTGCGGTTGCTTTGGCGATGGGAGCCGATCTCGTCAATATTGCGCGTGGATTCATGATTGCCATAGGATGTATCCAAACATTGAAGTGCCAATCCAATGCATGTCCAGTTGGGGTAGCAACAACTGACCCGGACTTGCAAAAAGCTCTCGTGATAGACGAAAAGAAATACCGTGTGGTCAACTTTCTCGTGACACTTCGAAAAGGACTTTTTCGAATTTCAGCCGCAGCAGGTTTAAATTCACCCGTTCATTTTCAACCGAAACATATTAGTTATAAAGATGATAAAGGCGTCGTAACATCACTCGAAAACATCCTTCATGAAGTCGAGCGGAAAATAGGTGTAAATGAACCCAGGAAGCAAAAGTTCCTTCTTAACAGAACGATGCACAAACAGTAAACAGTGAAATTAAATCATAATTTTTGGACGAAAGAGAAAACTAAACAAGCAAGTATAGAAAGGAGAGATTGAGTATGGGTCGCGGTAAAAATTTTAATCACAAAGAAAAAGGACATCCTGGAAATTTACCTGATAATAGAATAAGCGAAGAGAAAGAACATAGTCGACAGTATGAGCAGATTGAGGATATTGTAACACATGAAGCTTTTAAAAATCGGGAAAAAGATGACGAGATGCCTTAACGGCACCATATCAGCAGGCGGAAGAAAAAGGAAATATTTTCAAAGTGATCACTCCTGGGATATAACATGGCTTGTACTAAATCAATATACAGTTACCGAAATTATATAATTTCTCGGAAAGCACCTATGCAATATCCTGCTCTCGGTATTTTACTGAGGCAGGGTATTTAGCATAGCTTGTAATTGGTGACGATGCGAAGGCCTAAAGAATATGACAACCTCTCTTTGTCATACCCTTTAAAAAAAGATAAAGGTGTGACAATGCTAAATATGAAAAAAAATAATTCCATCATTTTTTATGTAATAAAGGGCTCCACAATTAAAAAATTTTTAATCCTAGATCTAGTTGTTGGAACAGGAATTTATTTTGCCGCCAAATTTATTTCTTCAAGCTTATTAATGGCGAGTATTGCGAGTATAATTGGAACAGAAGGAATCAAGAAGGCACCGAAAGTTCTAAAAAAAATCCAGTTCTAATAATCCCCAATATTAGCTCTGAAATAACGTGAACAAAATTAGACTACTTCCATTCGCGCATTTGCGAATAAAAGTAGCCTAATAATCAATTTGATCAGGTCAATAGGTCAGGTCCATTCAAGTAATCTCTTAAACTTACGCTCTAATTTCAATAGAGGGGCTTATTGTAAAGTCAGCCTCTGTTTTACTTTTCACTTCACCAAGTGTTATGCCATTTTGCAATTCAATCAATTCCATTCCAGCTTCCGTAAATTGAAAAACAGCCAGTTCGGTAATCAGGCAATGGACGACTTTTTCCCCCGTCAACGGCAATGTACAGTTCTTTTTCACTTTGGATTCCCCATGCTTGTTCACATGGTCCATAATGACAACAATTCGTTTTGCGCCTTGGACGAGGTCCATCGCTCCTCCCATTCCTTTTACCATCTTCCCTGGAATCATCCAGTTTGCCAAGTCCCCATTCTCGGAAACTTCCATTCCGCCTAAAATGGCTAGATCGATGTGGCCGCCGCGAATCATCGCGAACGATTCAGCGCTATCAAAAAATGATGCCCCCGATTTTGCCGTTACTGTTTCTTTTCCTGCATTAATCAAATCCGGATCCACTTCATCCTTTTGTGGATAAGGCCCGATTCCGAGTAAGCCATTTTCCGATTGAAGCATGACATTGAAGTCATTTGGAATCATGTTGGCAATCAAGGTCGGCATTCCAATCCCTAAATTTACACACATACCATCTTTGATTTCTTTAACGGCCCGTTCTAAAATTAGTTGTCTAGTCATTCGAATACTCCTCCTTTTTATGCGTTAGCAGTTGTAAGTCTTTCAATTCGTTTTTCATAGTCATTTCCTACAAGCACTTGTTGTACATAAACTCCTGAAGTATGAATTTCATCCGGATCGAGCTCTCCTGTGCCCACAAGCTCCTCCACTTCGACAATCGTAACTTTCCCTGCGGTGGCAACGACAGGGTTAAAATTCCTTGCGGTTTTCCGATATACAAGATTACCGAAATGATCTGCTTTCCAGGCTTTTACAAAGGCAAAATCTCCGACTATTCCTTTTTCCATAATGTATGTGCGTCCATCAAACTCTTTATGTTCTTTACCTTTTGCGACTTCCGTTCCTACTCCTGTAGCTGTATAAAAGGCAGGAATTCCCGCACCGCCCGCTCTTAAACGCTCGGCCAGTGTCCCTTGGGGAACTAGCTCGACCTCCAGCTCGCCACTTAAAAATTGCTGTTCAAATAACTTATTTTCCCCTACATAAGAAGCGATCATTTTTTTGATTTGTTTATTTTCAAGCAAAAGACCTAGACCCCAATCATCGACACCACAATTATTGCTGACAATCGTCAAATCCTTTACACCTTTGTCACGCAATGCAAAGATTAGTTTTTCTGGAATTCCACTTAATCCGAACCCGCCAACGATAATGGTTGCTCCATCCTCGATTTGTTCAATAGCGCTATCAAAAGATGTTAATAATTTACTCATTTTCCATCATCTCCATTCTTAATACTATTCTATTAAATAAACAGTGATGTTGCAAAAGCAATGATGAACACGGTCACTGTTTTCAAAACCGTAATCGCAAAGATATCCTTGTAAGATTGACGATGTGTCAGTCCAGTAATGGCAAGTAAAGTAATGACGGCACCATTATGCGGCAGCGTATCCATTCCCCCAGATGCCATGGATGCAATACGATGAAGCATTTCCGGAGTGATTCCGACACTTTGGGCCAACTGCAAATAGTGACCTCCCATTACTTCTAACGCAATCGAAAGTCCACCAGATGCAGATCCGGTAATCCCTGCCAGCACATTGACGGCAATAGCTTCGGATACGAGTGGATTACCGCTTGCATCGAACACCCAGTTTTGAATGACCGAAAATCCAGGTAGCGTTTTCACCACATTCCCAAAACCAACTTCAGATGCTGTATTGAATATGGCAAGCAAAGATCCCATTGCAGCAGCTGTTAATCCACTTGCCAATTTGACCTTGATACGTCCAACATTCAGAAGCATCGCTGCAATAATACCGATAGTCAGTGCAACAATCAATGACCAGGATGAAGTGACTGTGCTTACATCGGCAATGTTGAAAGTTTCCTTCAACATCGATGCGTCATACCAGTGCTTAACAGAAATGGCACTGCGACTGAATGCAAAATTAAACGCGACGACAAGGATGAGCGGTACGATGGACAGCCAAAAGTTAGGCAGGTTTTGCTGTTCTGCACTTTCTGGTTCATTAATATGTCCTTCCCCGTAGCCTTCACCATTTGCCAGCGCTTGTTTACGACGACGCTCTAACCAGAGCATTCCTCCAGTGAATACCATGATTGCGCCAATAATTCCCATTAATGGAGCTGCATAGGTATCTGTTCCGAAATAATTCGTTGGAATGATATTTTGAATCTGAGGTGTTCCAGGAAGGGCATCCATCGTATAAGTGAAAGCGCCCAATGCTATCGTTCCCGGTAATAATCTCTTTGGAATGTCTGCTTCTTTAAAAATTGCCGCTGCGAATGGATAAACGGCGAATGCCACTACAAACAGTGAAACCCCGCCATATGTCAGCGCCGAACAGGCCAGCACTACAGCAAGAATAGCCTGCTTTGAGCCTAATGATTTTACGATGGTCTTGGCAATGGATGCAGCTGCACCGCTCATCTCCATGACTTTTCCAAATACGGCCCCTAATAAAAATATCGGAAAAAACGCTTTTACATAGTTAGCCGCAAACGTCATATATGTCTCTGTATAACTCGGCAGCAAATGTCCACCGGATAAAATGACCGCCAATAAAGTAACAATCGGCGCTATGATAATGACCGGATAGCCCCGGTAGGCTAAAAAGATTAAAAGTCCCAGCGCCACAACAATGGCTAAAATTTGAATCACCAATACTATTCCCCCTTTTCTTTTCTCCCCTTGCCCCCAAATTATTTCGGAAGCCTTTAAGTAGAAACATTAATTTCCCCAATTCCACATTTCGCTTTTCGCTTTTACCATTCAAGCCTGCCTTCCCCAAGTCAGGCTTAATGATCATACTAAGTGAAAAACTATAACTCCCCAATTATTGATAACGCTTTCAACAAACTGTTGAATGACGAATTCCCTTTCCATTTTACGTGGAAACACTAGATAAAATGTCAGATAGACCATTCGCTATAGTAATTATGCAATTCTTGTGCCAACTTAAATTAAATTGAAATATATTATCTTTTATAGACTTTTCAAACATTTTATTCCCTTTTTATAAAGTATAAATGCAAAAGTCCCTTAAAACTGTCAAGGTTTCAATACACACAACTAATAAACTTCATAAAAGTGTTAACCTTTTCTTACAACATTCACATTCGCCTTCTTTTCATGTACGGATTTCCTAACATATTCAAAGATAAGCAGCTATCAACTATTCATGAATATCATATTTTCCTTTTATTGGCCACCTAAAAAACCCTTGTCTGTTCAAATGAGGTGGTTTAAAAAGTATAAAAAGTACCCTTTGGCTAAAGGGTACTTTTTACAATCATAAACCATATTTATTCATTTTTTCATATAGTGTTGTTCGGCTCACTCCGAGTCTCTTTGCCGTTTCTGATTTATTGCCAGAAGTCATTTCCAAACATGAAACGATTGTTGCCCGTTCGGTCTCATCCATGACTTCTGCTAAAGTGCGGATTGAGACTGATTCTTTATGACCCGTTATTTCTTTAGGGAGATGCTTGGAACGTATCATTTCCCCTTCTTCAACAATATTCATTGCGCGTTCTATGATATTTTCCAACTCTCGAATATTACCAGGCCATTTATAAAGGCGAAGCAGCCTTAAAGCTTGATCACTCATGCCCGTTACACGTTTTTTCATGAGGTTCTGGTACTTTTCAACAAAATGATTTACCAGAATTTCAATGTCTTCTGGTCGCTCCCTTAAGGAAGGAACCTGGATTTGCATGACCTTTAATCGGTAATACATATCAAGTCGGAATTCCCCCTTCGAGACCATCTCCTCCAGATTACGGTTTGTTGCAGCGATTACCCGTACATCAATCGGAATGCTTCCCGTCGAACCGACCCTCTCAATTTCTTTTTCTTGTAAAACACGGAGCAGCTTCACCTGCATATGCAGTGGCAGCTCACCGATTTCATCTAAAAAAATCGTTCCACCTTCAGCTGCTTCGAACTTACCAGCTTTTCCGCCCTTTTTTGCACCGGTGAAAGAACCCTCTTCATAGCCAAAAAGCTCAGACTCTAGCAACTCTGCCGGGATGGCGGCACAGTTCACTTTGACAAACACACCCATGGACCTTCTGCTATCATTATGAATGGAATGGGCAAACAGCTCCTTACCTGTTCCGCTTTCGCCCAAGATCAACACATTTGAGTCGCTTTTAGCTGCAATTTTGGCTTGACCTTTTACTTCCATAAAAGCAGGACTTCTTCCCATCAAATGATCAAACGTATATGAGGCCTTATTTCTCTCGCGAAAATCGCCTTTGTACTTTTTCAGCTCTACTTCAAGTGAGTTTATCCGCTTGGAAAGAGCCGTAAATTGCCCGACATTCTTAAATAAAATCTTCCCGACCGCTCCTATTAATTTACCTTGTTTCCGTATTGGGGAGCGGGTCGCAATTATATAATTATCTTTAATTTTTTGTAATTCAGCTACCTCTTGCTTGCCAGTTTTGGAAACCACATGCATTCGGGTATTTTCAATGACCTCCGTTACATGTTTCCCTATGGAGCTTTCCTGATCGACCCCAAGAAAATCCGCATAGGCGTGGCTCAGCATTTGGACATACCCTTCCGTATCGACCATCACCAAGCCGTCATAGGCAAATTCGATTATATCCTTAAACAGAAGTTCTTCATGATTATCGATATTAAGAAAATCACTTTTATTATTTGTAAACAATAGGAGGTAAATCTGATACTCCTCATCAGCCATTTGAACGATGGCTTTTCTGACAATCCCGTTATTATCGTTCAAACGAATAGGAGTATTTACAGCTGGTTTAAGGTTTTTTTCCATAATCAAATTTGTTTGCATGTCAAATTGATTCTCAGCAAAAGCCTCTGATAATACGCGATTGCATAAAACGATTTCTTTTTCGTTTTTCGTTACCAAAACACCAAAAGGTAATTCTTCCAATATCGCTTTCACTAATTCAAATTGAACAGTTTTATTATCGCTGACCATTCCTATTCTCCTTAACCCGTCTGAAGTTTCCCCCATTATATCATAGGAAAATGAGGCCGAGTCATTACCGTTCCACAATTAGCGCAGTTCCCTGTCCGCCGCCAATACATAAGGTAGCAAGGCCGGTTTTTGCATCTCTACGCTTCATTTCGTACAATAAAGTCACTAAGATACGGGCACCAGAAGCACCTACCGGATGACCCAGAGCAATCGCCCCACCATTTACATTCACTTTCTCCGGCTTTAGTTCAAGGTCCTTAAGCACGGCAAGGGACTGTGCCGCAAAGGCTTCATTCACTTCCATCAAATCAATTTCATCTACTGTCAATCCCGCTTTTGCTAAAGCTTTTCTTGTCGCAGGCACTGGACCGTATCCCATGATTTTCGGATCAAGTGCAGCATTTGCATAGGACTTAATAGTTGCTAACGGTTCCAGACCCAGCTCGTCTGCTTTTTCTTTGGACATCAGGATCAGCATTGCCCCCCCATCATTGATTCCAGACGCATTTCCGGCCGTAACCGTACCATTTTCCTTAAAAGCAGGACGAAGCTTCGTTAATTGTTCCATCGTCAGCCCATGACGTGGGTGTTCATCTTGGTCAACCAAAATCGTCTTTCCTCTACGTTTATATTCAACAGGTACGATTTCATCTGAAAATCGTCCTTCTAACTGGGCCTTTTCAGCTTTCATTTGGCTATATAAAGCAAATTCATCCTGCTTTTCACGGCTGATTTCCCACTGCTCTGCAATATTCTCCGCAGTCACGCCCATATGATATTGATTAAAAACATCCGTTAAGGCGTCATATGTCATTGAATCCACTGCTTCGGCATTACCCATTTTCTGTCCAAAACGATAATTTGGAAGTAAATATGGGGCATTGCTCATGCTTTCAATACCCCCAGCAAGAATCACATCGGCATCACCGAGGGCAATGAATTGGGCCCCCATTATTACCGTACGTAGGCCTGACCCGCAAAGTTTATTAACAGCCATCGCCGGAGTTGTTTCCGGAACCCCTGCATGAATCGCAACTTGACGTGCCACATTTTGGCCTAATCCAGCAGATAGAATATTCCCGATCAATACCTCATCTATCATGTCAGCCGAAATATTTGCCCGCTTAATCGCTTCCTTTGCTGCCACAACCCCCAGTTCAACCGCTGAAACATTGGCAAGACTACCCCCAAACGTACCAACTGGTGTTCTTGCTGCCCCTACAATCACTACTTCTCTCATAATTCTTCCTCCTTCTCCATTTTTAATTTTCCCAGTTTAATAAAATTACGGTCCCTCTTATTGATTCTCTGAGAAACGGTAGATTCCTCATATGTGAATATCCCTTCTCCCGACTTCGTCCCAAGCTTCCCCTTATCCACCAAATCACGAATCAAAACAGGAGCTTCCTTACTCTGATCCAATACTGGTGAAACATTATCAAAAACACGCTGCCATGTATCCAGTCCGCCAAAATCAGCAATCTCGATTGGCCCAGTAAATGCCCATCGAAACCCTGGTCCTGCCGTTATCGCTGTATCAATATCCTCAGCATTGGCAACACCCTCTTTTAATAGATAAAAGGCTTCCCGCATCAATGCGGTCTGCAGACGATTAGCAATGAATCCTGCTATTTCTTTTTTCAAGAGAATCGGAGACTTACCGATTTTACGCATCAAATCAAATGTTGTCTTTACGATTTCCGGCTTTGTTTCGTTATGCCTTACGATTTCAACCAATGGAACCAAATGGCCAGGATTAAAGAAATGCGTGATGACCATTCGGTCCGCAAACGAAGCCTTCTCCATCAATTGAGAAATCGGAAAAGTAGATGTATTTGAAGCAACAATGGCATCCGGTTTGATTATTTTCTCCAATTGCTCATATAGATTTAACTTTAACTCGATTACTTCCGGAATAGCCTCAATGATAAAATCAGCATCCCTTACGGCTCCTTCCAAATCAACACTATATGTAATATTAGCTAATGCGCCTTGCTTTTCCTGTTCTGTCAAAGCCCCTTCCTCAATGAGCAGTGATAGATTCTCAGAAATTCGATTTTGGGCATGTGATAGAAACTCTTCCTTAATGTCGTTGATGGTGACGAAATACCCGCCAGCTGCAAAAGACAAAGCGATTCCACTTCCCATTACACCCGAACCGATAACGGCTATTTTTTTAATCATCCAGCTTCCCCTTTCCGTTTTAATTACCTGTATTTACTCACATTTTATTCATGCAATATCTATGCCAATGCTTAGGAAAACAAAATTCTTTTGTTATGTTGAAAATCATGATAGACTCTTACTCATTAACCTAAACCATATTTTTATAACCTTCCCTTTATATTTCCAAGTTTGCTTCCCAATTGAAATATTCCCTGTACTTAACTTAAAATGACAGACTTAGACCATTACATTTTTTTTGGAGGAATGTACTATGGTTAAAGATAAAGTGGCGATAATTACCGGATCTGCGAGAGGAATTGGCTTTGAGATTGGTAAGATATTTGCTGAAAATGGCGCAAAGGTCGTTTTGTCCGACCTAAATCAAAGCACAGTTGAAAAAGCTGCTTTAGACCTAAGGAACAAAGGCTTGGAAGTTATCGGCTTAAAAGCGGACGTAACAAGTGAAGAGGATATTATCCAACTAATCAAACAAGCTAAAGACAAATATGGACGAATAGATATTTTCATTAATAACGCAGGCCTTCAGCATGTTGCACCAATTGAGGAGTTTCCAACTGAAAAATTCGAACTGATGATCAAAATCATGCTGATCGCTCCATTCATTTCGATTAAAAACGTTTTGCCTATCATGAAAGAACAAGGCTTCGGCAGAATCATCAACATCTCTTCCATTAACGGTCTAATTGGATTTGCCAACAAAGCAGCGTACAATAGTGCAAAACACGGTGTAATCGGTTTAACGAAAGTCGCCGCCTTAGAAAGTGCCTCTTTTGGCATAACCGTAAATGCCCTTTGCCCAGGATACGTGGACACACCTCTCGTCCGCGGTCAACTGGAGGATCTGGCAAAAACAAGACAAGTACCACTAGAAAGCGTTTTGGAAGAAGTCATCTATCCACTCGTCCCACAAAACCGCTTGCTCGATGTAAGTGAAATTGCCGACTACGCCATATTCCTCGCAAGCGACAAAGCACGAGGCATCACTGGCCAGGCAGTTGTGTTAGATGGTGGGTATACAGCTCAATAAAAGGATACATCTGTAAAATAAATTTAACCCGAATAGACGACACAAAAAAGTGTCCTTTATTCGGGTTTTTCTATATCGAGAAAGACCTGAATTTTTTCACAATACAACCAAAGGATAGCAGGTTGCATTCCTGGGTAAAAAACAAACAAAAAAAGCGATTCTTATTAAAGAATCGCGCCCATCTGCAAAAGAACCAAAAATAAAAGGTTACTAGGATCCCTTATTGAGGGTTCATTTCACTTTTCATCCAGTCAAGATCTGATGATTTTTCTAAAGTTATTGTTGCATTTGGACTCCAAAAATTCTTTAACGTTCCATGGGTATGTTCGATAATGCGAGGGGCTGATAGGTGATCGGCATCATTCGTTGTGTGGGCGTCAGTGATAAGGGTGACGTCATAATTCAAATCAAAGGCTCCTCGGCTTGTGGAATCAACACAGTATTCCGTCTGTGCACCACAAATGTAGAGGTGCGTTGTGCCAAGTTTGTCGAGTGTTTGTTTTAAAGGTGTGTGAGTAAATGAATTCGGTACGCTTTTATGGATGGTAACCTCTTGATGGAGGGGCTTCTCAAGTCGCGGATGAAGCTGCCACCCAGGTTCGCCTTTTCTCATTGGGCCTTCTGGATGTTCGTGCTGAATATACACTATCGGAACCTGTTGTTCTCTTGCACAACGAATTAATCGGTTGATATTGTCAATTATCTTATCCCGTTTATACGCGTGTTCCACGACGGCCGTTTGCACATCAATGATAACTAATACTTTCTTTCCCAACCGTAAACACCTCCTTATTTCATTTGTTTTAATTATAACAAAACTATGACTTGTTATATATTAGATCTTTTCTATCCTTATCCTCATGAACTTCCCCACTTTCTTTTGGAAAGGGCGATATCTCGGCTCCTGACAGTGGAGAAGTGACAGGAATACAGACGCTTGAAAATTTAAGTGGATTCACATATCTCATGGTCGGGTCTCAAAATCCAGGGATTGCAGGTTATATACCTGGCTTACCATCTCTTGGTGATAATCATCAAGAGAATAACGAACAGGATGATGATGATTACGGATTTTTGCGTGTATAACAACTATAGGCTCATCCATATTTGGCCTGACTAATATGGATGAGCCTTATGTATCTTTATAGCGAACGGTTGTTGAAGATTCTTTGCCTACTACTATATGTGTTGCAGCTTTTTCATATCCATCAATTTATTTAACTAATGCCGCTCTCAAATTAATGCCATATTCCAAATAACCTTTTAAACAGGTCAACATATAAACCCAGCCCTCTTTATTATCGATCATTTGACTGACTAACTCATCATCATTTTCCTTAAATCCTTCTTCGTTGACTTCAATGATTGTACTTGAATTATCCAGCTCTTCTAGAGTAATGGTTACAATATGTCCTTCTCCCCACTCGAAAACAATTTTCTTATGTTCATCGATTTCAATTACTGTTATATCTGCCTGTGCATTGTATTCATCATATCTCAAAGTAATCGTCTTGCCTTTTTCCCACCTTTTCGAACTCGATGAAAACCAAAAATTCCCGATTTTCGCAGGATCAGCAAAGGCTTCAAATACTTCATGAGCTGGTTTTGAAATTTGAAATTTCGTAAGGTTGTTCATATTAGTAACTCCACTCTCTTTCAAGGAATTTTTATACTAGACATTGTGACAAGAAGTTATTTTACAAATAACATGATGGTTTGATACTTATTTGCACGATTGTTGACTGCTCTTCTTCAAGGTTACACGCTTAATCAAGAAAGAGCAAACTAGGCAACATGGAAATAATGGTTTTAAATCAAAGTGCAATTTAATTCCTGCAATCTATGGATCTGCCTGAAGATATTTAAAGCATCCCACTATTCCTGTTCCTTCATATCCTCTATCAATAGCCTCTTTTTACCGTTTCCTCCAATGGTTCCAATTATCTTTGTGTGTAACTTGTATGTTTAAGCACGGTCTTATAATATTGTGTTAGTTGCAAATTTGGAAGTAGTCATAAAAACAGGACCATTAGGAAAGAGAGGGATTTAGCATGGCTCGAACTTCATTTCAGGGCGAAATTCCCAAGGAACAAATAGAGGTATGCCCAGTCACAGAAACACAAAATGTCATTGCAGGTAAATGGAAAATCATTATTCTATGGCATTTGAAAGAGACAAGGCGATTTGGTGAGCTTCAAAGATTGGTACCGGGAATCTCAAAAGGAATACTGACTAGTCAGCTGAGGGAATTAGAAAGAGATCAAATGATAAACAGAAAAGTGTATCAAGAAGTACCTCCAAAAGTTGAGTACTCTTTAACTAATGCAGGGGAAAGTTTTATGCCGATACTGGAGAGTATGGGAGAATGGGGTAAAAAATATACAACGAGTGTAAAGAACAAGAGCACCCTATAATAGAATAATTCTTTATGGATTTTGACTGTATCTCGAAAATAATAGGATACAGTCTTTATATGACTCCCTTTTCACACGGCTACTCCCCTCGGGGAAATGAAAACAATTTTTATGTTCTAGACGAGTCGGATCGAAGTTCATGCATCCATTGTGCATTCCATATTTCGATAATCCTTGATATTTTTATCACTTACACTTAACAAAAGCTGTAAAGCTACTTCGAAAAGGAGAGATACTTTTATGAATGATCAGAAGCAAACTAAAAAATTCCATACATTTCAGCAGCTTCATAGCCAATCATCTACGTTTGTACTGCCAAACGCTTGGGATGCCAGTAGCGCCAGAATTTTTCAAGAAAGTGGATTTAAAGCGATTGGTACAACAAGTGCTGGTATGGCCATTTCATTAGGTTATTCAGATGGAGGAAACCTGCCCTTTGAAAAATTGATCGATTCTCTCAAAATGATCGTCGATTCTGTGCATGTTCCTGTAACGGCCGATATTGAGTTTGGCTATGGAACTTCCATTGAAGAAGTGGTAGAAAACGTTAGGCAGATTCTTTCAACTGGAGTGGTTGGAATTAACCTTGAAGATGGGACAGGAAATCCGGAGGATCCAATTTTTGATAGTTCATTACAAGCTGAAAAAATAACGGCCATCAAAGAAATGACTCGATCATTGAACATACCTTTATTTATCAATGCACGTACTGATCTGTATTGGCTGAATATTGGTGACCCTTTGACTCGTCTTCAGTCTGCCATCAATCGGGCAAAAACTTATCAAAAAGCAGGCGCAGACTGTATTTTTATTCCTGGTGTAAAAAATATGGATACTATCGAAAAGCTCAGACGGGAAATTTCTTGTCCAATCAACTTGTTAGCTGGGGCAGATACACCTTCTTTGAATCAGCTATCTGAAATTGGAATTGAGAGAGTTAGTAGTGGATCTGCACCTTTTAGAGCCACGGTATCATTATTAAAAAAAATTAGTGATGATATTATCAATCAAGGAAATTTCCAGCGAATGATAGACGACGTTATCACGTATAACGATGTGGCTGAATTGTTAAAGCCATGTACAGATAAAATTGAGAACTAATCTCATGCCCATCTAACTTGAGCGAATTTGTACCCAAAACGAAGAAAAAGCCGATTTCCTATTCAAGGAATCGGCTTCAATGATTCTTTTGAGTTGAGTTAAGAATTAGATTGAGTGAAAAAGTTAAATGAACCAACGTAAACCCATGAAGAAAATAACGCCCGCAATTACAGTAGCTAGTAAACTGCGTGTCTTTATCGCAATAAAAAAAGTGGGTATAGCTGCTAAAAGTTCAACATTATTCGTAAAAGACGAAATTTTCCCGTCATGCATCAATATCTCCTGCCCTATCAAAGCAGCAATAACCGAAATGGGGACATAATTTAACCATCGCATTCCCCACTCAGGTAATTCAAAACGACTAAGAACCATTAGTGGAACAACCCTTGGAATGAAAGTTACGATAGCTGCTCCTAAAATAATCAAAAAAACATCCAATCTTACTTCCATTTTTCCACCACCATCCCTATCGTTGAGGCAATGATTGTAGCAACAATAATCCCCATACTGCTGGAAAACACGAAAGAGCTTCCCACGGCAATCACAACTGCAATAATGGCGACAGCTACATCGATTTTGATTTTACTTCTGCCTAATATGGAAATGACGAGAATTCCAATAAACATGGCTGGCAAGGCAAATTCCAGACCGAATTTTTCTGGATTTGAAATCCATTGTGCCAAAAGTGCTCCTGCAATATTGGCTAAAACCCAATTTAAATAGGCTGTTATATTGAGACCATGCATCCAATTTTCGCTGATACGCTTCCTGTGCGCAGTCTGGTTAATGGCAACACCAAATGTCTCATCCGTGAGCAGAGATCCCACTAGCATGTTCCTAAGTGGAGAAAGATGTCGAAAATAAGGAGAAAGTGCTGCACTTAGTAGTAGGTGACGAAGATTAACGAATAAAATTGTAATAATGATGGCAGTAGAAGAGCTACTTGCTGCAATCATCCCTGCAGCAATGAATTGAGCTGATCCAGCATAAAGAATTAAACTCATCAGGGCTATCTCAGCTATGCTAAGTCCAGCTGTCTTTTGAACAACACCAGCAGCTAACCCAATGCTTAAATAACCAAGCAACGTAGGGACGCAATCTTTTACCCCTTTAATAAAACGATCCTCTTCTCTTTGAGATCCAAGTGTATCCACCTGGACGTTCTCTAGACTCATCTTATTCCCTCCTTGCTCAAATTTTTCTTCAGGAAGTTATAAAAATCTAAACGTGATTGAAATACGCTCAAATTACAACTTGCTGAGGGCCCCATTCTTGCGTCATGTTTGCGAACATCATGTCACGTCTAATGTATTCGATGGCAACTAAAACAAGCGCTAGAGCATTACCCCCATGTTTAATCACAACGTTTTTCTGAATGAATAACATAAAAACGGTGAGCATCCTTTCGTTGAATCTCAGATTCCAATGCCACATATGCAGCGCCATTTTCTTTTCCCAGTTATGTATATAAGTTAATTCCCCCTAAAGTTTACTTACATTCACCCTTTAAAACCGTGGTTCCTTCTTCAACCGAACTGCCCATTTAATTGCAAAAAGAAGAGCTGCCTTAAAGACAGCTTCGATTCTAAGCCTAAGGCACCCTTCAATTGATTAACGAATGATTATCATTTACATACTATTCGTTTGTTTGAAGAGCCAGCTTTATTCCCAAACCAATGTAAACTACCCCTACGGCTTTCCCAAACCAATTTGAACCCTTGGTAGATTTGACGATTACCTTATTACCAATTGTACTTGTTAGGAACACTAAGAGAGTGGTATATAATATGCTCATTAGTACAAATGTTAATCCGAGCATCAAAAGCTGAATGGTCACTGGGGAACCATCACTTCGTACAAATTGTGGTAAGAAAGCTAAGAAAAATAATGAAGTCTTGGGGTTTAGTAATTCAATTAACATAGCCTGGCGAAACGATAGCTTATTGTTCACTTTCTTCGTAATAGGTTTTTTTTCAACTTTTTTTGTTTTTTCAACCAAAGCTCTTATCCCTAAATAAACTAAGTAGGCTGAACCTAAATATTTAACCACTCCAAAAGCAAGTGTAGATGTCATTAATATCGCAGAAAGTCCAACAACTGCCGCAAGAGTATGTATTAAATCACCAACAGCAATACCCAAACCTGTGATAATTCCATTCCTTTTTCCACCTTTTATAGTTTGAGTTATTGTCAAAAAAACAGCGGGACCTGGGATTAAAAATAACATCAAAACAACTAATACGAAAGTCAACATCATACATCGCTCCCTTCATTTGTAAATCCGACCAATACATCGTTTATTTTAACACGTTTAACATAGTAAAATAGACGCTTTATTCAATAATTCTTCCCGTTTGTTGCTATTGAAAAAAGCTGATTTCCACCGCCGTTAAAGAATTATATTCCGTAAGCCGGACCTAGGAATCCCGACGTATGCCCATAAAGCCAAAATAACCCCCAAACGTTTATATGAACTTCTTTGTTACAAGAAAGCCCAAAATTTTGTTCGGGGGTACTACATATTATCTTGATGGCAATGTTCTACGATAGTTAATGGACATCCTCAAAAATTTCAGCGGATTTTAAATTACATTTCCGTGTTTATCAAGAACTCCGAGGTGTTACTTCTTTAACATATAAATTTTTCGCGGTCTTCCCCGAGGCGATTGAAGTTCTTCTCCTTTGTACTCCACTAAACCACATTCACTTAAACTACTCATAATTCTCTGGGCATTTCGAACGGTCATGGATAAATGAGAAGCTAAGTCTGAGGAAGTAAAGCCGTCCCAGCCCATACGATCAACCAATGCTTCTATCTTTTTATATGTTTTTACACTAATGTTAGCCTGATTTAATTTATCTAACAGTTCTTTATCATTAGAACGGGAGGTATATGCCAATTGTTCTTCTTGACCTACAGATTCTATCATTAAACCATCTTCCTGAATAACGACGATCCCGGAACTTTCTTGCTTTTTCGAATGACGGATCGCCTTACGAGCATTGATTTCAGCCGATGCAGCCGTCTCACCAAAACCAATACCAACTGCAACTGAGACATCCATATCAAGGGCCAGTAATTGAACAGTACTTTGCAAGCTGCCAATTTCCCGTTCAATTGCCTTCCGTGAACTAAATATTTGATAGCGGCCGTTTCCATTTTCTATGAGGGATCCATCTAATTTTTCGCAAAATGAAAGCAACGTTTGCTTAATTTTCAACTCTAAATGCTGAAGATGATAACGAATATTAACCTCGTCCACAAATTGATCAAACTGATCAATTTCAATAATCTCTACACCTATCTGACTATCTTTAAAATAGGTGCTTTTTGCTTTTTCAATCAAAATCTTGACCGCTTGCCGAATTTCCATCTTTGTCATATTTATTTTGTAGACAGCAACATTTTCTTTCTTCAAGGCCTCATATACAGATTGTAAAACGGTTAGGACAGCATGTATCTCCCCTTCCCTCCACAACTGAAGATGAAATTGAACAATTTCTTGATAATCATATTGTTCATCAAATGTTTTTACATGAATATGTTCGGTGGAAATCCCTAGCTCTTGCAGCGACTCATGCAGAAAAAAGTCTTCCAATCGAATCATATCGATGGATAACTTATCGAAAAAATGTTTTTGATCTGCAGACATTTGTAATAAACATCTATATAAACTAGATCCTACGGGAGGACAATATGTAAAATTGGCCTCTGAATCCAACATTCCTTTTGCTATTCTATAAGGAACTGGTCCAGAGAAAAACCAACCATTTACTGTACTTAGGTGATTTTTTATAATGTCCGTTACCTCTCGTGCATCTTCATATGGAAAATCAATAAAATCTATTTCATGCTCAAATTCATTAGTTACATCCCGGATTTTCTTTAAAGATGCAAGTGGACCTACAACACCAATTTTATACAATTTACCTTCACCCCTACACCCTACTAGTAGATTTATTATATCAAAATAACCAATTAACCCCAACAGGGAATAATATTGAGATCCAACTATCAATAACATGTAAATCACCGTTTGACCTCAATAAGCCGTTCTACTTTTTAATATGGCAATCGTGGTTACAAATGCATTTCAAGGACCCTAAGCGTATTGTTTGTTTAGCAAGATTCCTAAAGCTAGAAAAAAAAGGATTCTATTTTATCTGAAAATTTTATTGAAATAGATTATTCTTAATTATATAATACATTTAACGAAAATAGCGCTAAGTATTCGTTAAATAAAAACCAAGGTATGTATGAAGTGCACGAAGGCTTAAGCAGGTATAGACATGATTGGTACAAAAAAAGCACAAACTAAAAATGGAAGAAGGTTTAGGAGGAGAATGTAATGGAACAAAAAGTAATGAAAGATACAACTAATCTGCAAAATCATAAAAAAGGTGGATTTTTCAATCAAGTAGAGCGAATAGGAAACAAAATCCCCCATCCATTTATTTTATTTATTTATATGATTGCCTTTTTATTTGTTGTAACCGCTCTCTTATCCGTTTTCCATGTTACGGCATCGGATCCCATTAGTGGAGAGAAAGTAGAAGTTCAAAACCTCTTAAGCCGTGAAGGCATTCAATGGATACTGCCGAATATGATTAAAAACTTTTCCGGCTTTTTACCACTAGGTTCTATTTTAGCCCTTATGCTAGGCGTAGGACTTGCTGAAAAAGTCGGTTTGTTAGAAGTTTTGATTCGGAAAATGTCGTTAAAGGTCTCAGGGAAATACGCGAGTTATTTAGTTGTATTCGTTGCCTTTTTTAGCCATGTCTCTTCTGATGCTGCGCTTGTTATTATGCCTCCTCTTGGAGCTTTAATTTTCCTTGCTGTGGGACGTCACCCTGTTGCTGGGTTGCTCGCTGCTATTGCTGGGGTTGGTTCCGGTTTCACTGCCAATTTATTAATCGTCACAACAGATGTCTTGCTATCAGGAATTAGTTCGGAAGTAGCTAATGGAATGAAAGCAAATTTGACAGTTAATGTTACCGATAACTGGTTCTTTATGGCGACTTCAGTTCTCGTACTTACTGTTGTCATCGCCTTGATTACAGATAAATTTGTTGAGCCGCGCTTAGGAAAATATGAAGGTAGCGGTCAGCATAAAAAATTGGAGCAATTAACGAAGCAACAAAACAAAGCACTCCTTGCTACAGGTATTTCAGCATTGATTTTTATAGCTGTTATGGTCGTTCTAGTCGTTCCTGAAGGAGCACTATTACGAAATCCAGAAACTGGAGCTATTCTTCCCTCTCCATTCATGTCTGGTATTGTCGCGATCATCTTACTTTTCTTTTTTACAGTTTCTATTACGTATGGAGTTAAGGTGGGGGCAATTAAGAAACAAAATGATATTCCAGAATTATTAGTAGACCCGATTAAAGGAATGGCCGGATTTATTATTATGGTTTTTCCACTTTCCCAGTTTGTCGCTTGCTTTAACTGGAGTAATATGGGTAAATTTCTGGCATTATCCATCACAGATCTCTTAGAACAGCTAAACATAGATGGTGCACCCGTCCTTATTGGGTTAATGTTCTTATCTGGACTTCTATCCATGTTCATTGCTAGCGGATCCGCCATTTGGTCTATTTTAGCACCGGTTTTTGTCCCAATGTTCATGGTTTTGGGCTATCATCCTGCCTTCGCCCAAATGTTGTTCAGGGTCGCAGATTCATCTGTTCTCCCATTAGCACCTGTATCTCCATTTGTCCCACTATTCTTAAGTTTCTTACAAGAGTATAGAAAAGATGCAAAACTAGGAACATATTATTCTCTTATATTGCCATATCCGATTATCATCTTTATCATTTGGACGCTATTAGTAGTGGTTTGGTATTTCCTTGGACTCCCAATTGGTCCTGGAGTATATCCAAAATTACCGTAATTTGAAAAATCAAATGCGCCTTTTAGCCCCTTCAGCGACTTAAGGGGCTGTGGTGCTTGGGCCAGGTCGAAACATTTATGAGTTTCATCAAATAAAATTAGGAGTGAAACGAATTGGATATTATTTCATTAAGACGTGATCTTCATCAACACCCTGAAGTTGGCTTTACTGAATTTCGAACGGCTTCAAAGGTAGTCGAAGCACTAACTTCATTATCATATAACGTGATATTTGGGAGAGATGCTTTAGATGGGGATTCCCGCCGTGGAGTTCCCCCTACAGAAGTATTAGAAGAAGCATTTAATAGAGCATTGCAAGATGGTGCCAATCCAGAAATTCTCCAAGAAATGGAGGGTGGATATACGGCCGTTATCGGTATATTAAAAGGAAAAACAGAAGGTCCAACTGTAGCCTTCCGGTTTGATATGGATGCATTACCTGTTACGGAAAGTACTGATTCTGACCACTTCCCACAAACAAACGGTTTTCGCTCCAAATATGAAGGGAATATGCATGCCTGTGCTCATGATGGACATACAGTAATTGGCTTAGGGCTTGCTGAAAAATTAGCGGACCGGAACTTCGCAGGAACGGTCAAGCTTATTTTTCAACCAGCTGAAGAAGGAGTGCGCGGTGCCTATTCAATTGTACAAAAAGGAATTTTGGATGATGTAGATCATATATATTGTATGCACCTTGGCACAGATGTCCCTTTAGGAGAATTTCATGGTGGGTCTTCAGGCTTTTTAGCAAGTACGAAAATGGCCGCTCATTTTCATGGGGTATCTTCTCATGCAGGTGCTTCTCCTGAAAAAGGAAAAAATGCATTATTAGGAGCAGCCACTGCATTATTGAATATTCATGCTATCCCAAGATTTAGTTCAGGCTCAACCCGCATAAATGTAGGTATTCTCAATGGCGGAACAGCCGCCAATATTATTCCAGCGCATGCCAAAATGGTCATTGAAACCCGTTCTGTAACCGAAGAAACAAATGCAGAAATAGAGAAACGCGTTCGAAATATTGTGGCTCACAGTGCAGGTATGCATGAGCTTGAACATGAAATTGAAATTATAGGACAAGCAATTACCATTCAATGTGATCAGGAACTCGTCGAGCTAGCTATGGAAGAAGCCAGAAAAGTGGATGGTTTTTCAACAATCAAAGCATGTAGGGAATCCGGTTCTGCAGGAAGCGAAGATGCCAGTTTTATGATTCGAAGAGTACAGGATAATGGTGGTAAAGGGACATATATGATTATCGGGACCGATATTCCTGCACCACATCACCACCCTAAATTTGATATTCAAGAAGAAGTTTTACCTAAAAGTGTTGAACTGTTGAATCTTATTGCAAGACGACTATTAAAATAATATTTCATTTTTTAATCGAATGAATAGATAGGAAGGAACGAGTGTACTATGACACATGTAAATAGACTATCAGAAATCATTGAACAAAAAAAAGAAAAATTCATTGAAGTTAGTGACCGTATATGGAATTTTGCAGAAACAAGATTTGAAGAATATCAATCTGCTGAATTACTATGCAGCACATTAGAAAGCGAAGGCTTTTCTGTTGAAAAAGGTGTTGGAAACATAGAGACGGCATTTATTGGGAGCTTTGGTACTGGTAAACCTGTTGTGGCAATCATGGGAGAATTTGATGCGTTGTCAGGTATGAGTCAAAAAAAAGCTACAGCTAAACAAGAGCCAATTGTACAAGGTGAAAACGGCCATGGATGTGGACACAATTTACTTGGTACGGGATCCTTAGCTGCTGCTGTTGCAGTGAAAGATTATATGGAAGAGAATCATATAAATGGGACAGTTCGTTATTATGGATGTCCTGGAGAAGAAGGAGGATCAGGCAAAACCTTCATGGTCAGAGAAGGTTTGTTCGATGATGTGGATTTTGCATTTTGTTGGCATCCACTGGATGTTAATGGCATTATGTCGATGGATTCGCTTTCGAATTTCCAAGTGTATTATAAGTTTAAAGGCAAAAGCTCACATGCAGCAGCATCACCACACTTGGGCCGGAGTGCTTTAGATGCTGTAGAACTTATGAATGTTGGCGTGAACTATTTAAGAGAGCATATTATCCAAGAAGCAAGAGTCCATTATGCGATAACGAATTCTGGTGGATTATCACCTAATGTTGTCCAACAAGATGCAGAAGTTCTTTATTTAGTACGAGCTCCAGAAGTTTCACAAGTGCAAGATATTTACTTAAGAGTTTGCAATATTGCTAGAGGCGCAGCCCTTATGACAGGAACTGAAGTAGAAATCGTTTTCGATAAAGCCTGTTCTAATGTTATTCAAAACACAGTGTTAGAATCCGTCATGTATAAGAACTTTCAAGAATTAGGTATTCCACAACACAATGATAAGGAAATACAGCTTGCAAAAGAAGTGCGTGATACCTTAACCGAACAAGAAAGGAATAGTACAACAAATCCGTTTAAAGATAGCCAAGATGATGCTATGGCAAGTTGGTTAGAGCCCATTGAAGGCTGTCAATCACCATTAACAGGTTCCTCGGATGTGGGAGATGTTAGTTGGATTGTTCCTACTGCTCAATGCACAACAGCTTGTTTTGTCCTTGGATCCCCTTTGCATAGCTGGCAGTGGGTTACACTCGGATCAACATCCATTGCCCATAAAGGTATGCTTCATGCTGGCAAGGTTATTGCGGCAACTGCAGTGGAAGTGCTCCAAAATCCAGAACTAATAGACAAAGCAAAAGCTGAGCTAAAAGAACGATTAAAAGGGAAAAGCTATATCTCCCCGATTCCGCAAGATGTAAAGCCCTCAGTTAAAAGATAAGTCTGGGCTAGAGTGGTTGTGATGGAAATATTTTATTGAAATGATGACCATTGTCATAGCATATATTTTTGAGTACTTTTTCGATAAAAAAATCGCCCAGGCAGACGGAATACCCCCTGGGTGACTTTTAGTGAATTAGCCGTATAAAAAGGGATCTTCTTTGGAAGATCCCTTTAGACTGTAGACCAACTCGATAATAATTGAGTTGGTCTACAGTTTTTTTAGGGTTTATTGGATGTAAGGCGGTCGCATTTTCCACGGGAATACGCGCCTTTGTTCCTGCGGGGTCTCCCTTGGATAAAGCTAGATAGTTGTTAGATATTTTTCCTTGAAGAAGAATAAACAGTAATACTGAGACGAATATAACCATAGGTAGAAAACCAACGTCAATACGCTTCATGAACCCCCCTTACCTAGATTGATATTTTACACTTTTACCCTCGTTTACTTCGTAGTTTGTATCTAGTGCGCCACAAAATAGGCAACTATCTAGCGTATAAGAAATAAAATATACCTTCTATTTACGGCTCCTCGTCGTTTGTTCAATAAAGAAGGCACCCCCTTATTAAAGAGCGCACCATTCGTTAGTGAAAGAACTTTTCCATTTTAAGAGAATTTTGTGCTTGAGCCACTTGTTCTATTTAGAATATAGGTAAAGACCAAAATCTTGCATAACGGAGGTGTGCCCCATTTGACGCAACATTGTGGCTATGTTGCCACGGTGATATGATCCATGAGTGACAACGTGTAGTACGGATTCAGAAATAGAAGTTTCAAGCAACCCAGCATAAGGATTATCCACCACAATCAACTTTTCAATATCTTTTTGACTGTCCAGAATTGCTTTGTTTCGATCAGATAGGTCTAGAAATTTTTTTTCCATTTCCTCAATATTTTTCGTTTCCAATTCTTTTCTTATTTGATCCGTATACCCCATTGCTTCATTCATACTTTTACCTGAGATTATGTCAAACCATGCGAAATCTGTAAGATAAATGTGGGACATCACCTTTGAAACAGAAGAAAAACCACTCTGAATTTCCTTATGATAAATGTCCTGTGGAAGTTCTTTTAAACGTTTAATTATAACTCCATTTGCCCAGACGTGGTAGTTGTACATTTTTAATGCGGGATGTATCATTTAAATCCCTCCGTATTCACCAGTTTTTTCGTATCATATTTACCAGTAAAATTATGGAAATTATAATGATATGTATTCTGGTTTAGTTATAATAATTCTTCTTCAGCTAAACTGCCCCGATAGTTTATCCAATCAACGCTGCTACGAATGTATTATGTAATATAGGACTGGAAGTTCCCAATCAACAATGAATGGACAATTACTTGAAGAAGCCGACCAAAAAAGGTCGGCTTTTTTAAATACTATTTAGCAGAAACCGCCATAGCCTTGACCTTGAACGGCGCCATAACCGCCACCGTAACCTCCATCACCACAGAAACAAGCAGCCCCTACAATGATTAAGAGGATAAACAAAACGACTATAAAAGCGAAACCGCCACCAAATCCACCAACACCGTTATCACAACCACAACTTGATTCATGACCACAATTTGACAATAGAAACATCTCCTTATTTGTTTGAAGGAGGGAATTAATTAAATGGGTTACTTTACCATATGTGCTAATTAGGATAATGACACAAAATCTCCGGAAACTTTTTATTTACCAACCTTACGATCTGAAATGCACGGTTTAACAGCATATTTTTGCCTTTTAATATTTCCTGTAGCTTCGTGAATGTACCAGATATAACATCGATCAACATCCTCATGAAACTCCATTATTATCGAGTTTGTCTACAGTTCTCATCGAGTTATATGTTTAATTTGGAAACCAGCCGACCGGCTTTACATCAAGATTAATGTTGATTTGTTTAATTTCCTGGTATTCGTCTAAACCGTATTTTCCTAAACTGCGTCCAATCCCGCTCTGTTTGTAACCGCCCCATGGCGCCTCGACATATGTTGGATGATAATCATTTACCCATGTGATGCCTGCCCGTACTTTCTTGATCACGCGCAGTGCTTTAGCTCCATCGTTAGCGAAGACACCGCCTGCAAGACCGTAGTCTGTATCATTTGCAAGTTTAATAGCTTCGTCTTCATCTTTAAACTTTTGGATGACAACAACTGGACCAAAGATTTCCTCTTTTACGATACGCATATCAGGTGTTACATCGGTGAAGACAGTCGGTGCAATGAAGAAGCCCTTGTCAAGACCTTCATCAACAAGGCGGTGACCGCCTGCTGCAAGTGTCGCACCTTCCTGTTTGCCGATTTCAATATAGTTCAATATACTATTCATTTGTGCTTCACTGACAATTGCCCCCATGTTGCTGTCTTCTGCAAGGCCAGGTCCTACTTTGATTTTATTTGCGCGTTCCACAAAGCGTTTTACATATTCATCATAAATACTCTCTTCAACAAGAATACGGCTACCTGATGAACATACCTGGCCGGCACCAAAGAAGATACCAAACAATCCGTAATCGACGGCTGTCTCTAGATCTGCATCTGCAAAAACGATGTTAGGTGATTTACCGCCGAGCTCAAGTGAAATTTTCTTTAAGTTGCCTGCTGCCGCTCTCATGATTTCGCGGCCAACGTCTGTACTTCCTGTAAATGAAACAATGTCAACATCCTTGCTTTCGGCAATTGTTTGACCGACAACTGTCCCTCGGCCCATTACCATATTAGCCACACCTTTAGGGATGCCTACCTCATCTAGGATTTCAAATAATTTCATTGCCGTAACTGGTGTCACTTCTGCCGGTTTATAAACAATGCTGTTTCCTGCCGCAAGGGCTGGTGCGATTTTCCACACGCTCATTAGAAGAGGGAAGTTCCAAGGTACAATCAAACCGGCTACACCTACTGGCTCGCGAACAACCATCGCTTGCACAGGAGCGGGAACTTGGTAAGTTTCCCCATCTGGATGTTGAATTAAACCAGCGTAGTAGCGGAAACACGAAGCGGCATCAGCAATATCGAAACCAGCCTCTGCTTTAAGTTTCCCGTTATCCATTGTTTCAAGAATCGTTAACTCTTCCGCGCGTTCATTAATTTTATCCGCGATTTTATATAAGTAAGAAGCACGCTCCTGTGCTGTAAGACCTGACCATACTCCACTTTCAAATGCTTCTTTTGCAGCTGAAATCGCGGTTTCTGTTTCTTCCTTGGTCGCACGCGGTGCCCTAGCAATGACTTCCTGTGTCGCTGGATTGATTACCGGGATTACTTCATTTGAAGATGGGGACCGCCACTCACCGTTAATGTAATTTTTCAGCTCTAAAACTTTCGTTTCTAAAATGGTCATGTTATATGCCTCCGATTCATTATTTTAATTAACTTGCATTTAATCACTAAAGTTTTAAAACAAGCCTATCGCCCTTCGCTCGTGAGCAGCATGTCAGGATGGTCTTGCGTGTTTGGCGGTTTTCTTCGGTAAGGAAGAAATCACGATGGTCTACTTCACCTTCTGAAACATCTACCTCACAACTTCCGCACCCGCCCACTTTACAAGAATAAGGTGCATTAATTCCTTCCCTTAAAAGGGCTTCAAGCAGTGTTTCGCCTTCATGAACGTGGATGGACCGATCTCTATCTATAAGATCAACAATGAAAGGGTCTTGCTGCCCATCATTTTTTGTCGCAAATAATTCGAAGTGGATGGCATGTTCCGGATAACCATATGAACTGGCAGCTTCACGATACTCTTGTACCATCTCTAATGGTCCGCAAAAATACACATGCGTGCCAATGCGATGGTCCCTCATCGTCGCAGGAGTCATTCTGCTTTTCTCGTCTGACTGCGAAAAATAAAAGGTGCATTGATCAGGATATTTCGCTTTTAACAAATCATAATACGCACATAATTCCGGTGTTCGTGCCGCATAATGGAGTTCAAAAGTTTGGCCTTCCGCAGCCATGTCTTCCATCATTGCCAGAAATGGAGTGATGCCGATTCCAGCTGCATAAAAAGCATGATGCTTTGCTCGAAAGCTGAGAGGGAAGTTGTTTTTAGGGAAACTGACTTCCAACCTTGTTTCTTCCTTTACTTGGTCATGCCAGTAAGCGGAGCCTCCGCGAGACGACTCGTCACGACGAATGGAAATAGCATATTTTTTGCGGTCTCTTGGATGGCTGATAATCGAGTATTCTCTCTCGAAAATCGTATCTCCGGCCGTCATGAAAGTAGTTAAATGCGACCCCCCTGTAAAAGCAGGCAATGGCATTCCATCAACTGGAACCAACTCGAACTGTTTCACGAATGGGGTTTCTTGAATGATCTTGTTTACTTTCATTTGAATATTTCCTACTATCCTCATGATGATCAGCTCCCTATTACTTCTTCTTTTGCGACTGGGATGAATGGGTAACCAATATAACCTTCCCGTACGATTGAATAAAAAGGACCAATTTCAAGACTGGCGCTGCAATGGTCACATTCTGCAATCGCTGCTTCTTCTGCGACTTCCGACACTTCGAAACATTTCATGCAATATACGTAGCGCCGTTTAGGCCCGATGATCACTGTCTGAATTTCATCTTCAGATAGACCAGCTTCTACCCCCAATGAGAAGACCATAACGGCATTGTTCCATGCAGCCGCAATATAAAATTGGGTGCCCATCTTTTGTGACAAGATGAATCTCTTAATCTCCTCTTTATCATCCATTCCGTTAATAGAAAGACATTCGACAGGTACTGTACCTGTAATTTCAGAAGTGAAATTCTTCACCTTTTCGTATCCGGCTTGATCAGAAATGACGACAAACTTTCTTCGTTCATTCCGTGGAGTGAAATGATTTACGATCGTAACAGATTTATCAAACAATACTGGACTATTGTACAAGGCACTCTTCCTCCTATTTATTGTTTATATTCGCTTTTTGTTCTTCATCAATGCGGCTCAAATATTCGACCGATTGTGGAAGAAATGGGGCAATTCCTTTGTATTCCGCCATAGGTTCAGGAATATCCTGCAGCACGCTATATGTCAGATCAAACCACTCCTGACGCAATGTCAAATCTTCAAGTGGCAGGAATTGTGTGTTCAATACGAATAGAATGGCATTGCTTCGTGGCATGCGATAAAATTTTTGTTCTTCAACACGCAAACGAACCAGCTTTCCTGCATTTTCTGGTGTTACATCAGAACGTTGCGGCCCCCATACATCCATCGTTTCATAGTTGACATCCCAACGGTCCGCCATCAGGTTCCAGTTGATGCGTGTCCACGGTTTTCCTGGCTCGATGGATAATAAAAACTTACGAACACGCTCTGCTAGCTCGTCGCCTTTCTTCGATACAAATGGAACAGGTGCATGTATTTCATCGAAGGACATGCCTTTATTCCAATTAGCTGAGAAGAGGGCGGCGTATGAGACTTGCCCCACTTCCAAATAAAAGTTACTGTCGCGATGAACCATTAACACAAAATCATTGTGGAAATGACGGCCAATATAATCAAGCGGCTCATTTGGAAGCGTGCTAGCATCGCCAAATACGAAGGAATCAGATTCCCCAAAGATGTGGTTTTTGAAGGTCCAGTTGTCTCCATCTTTTATGACCTCGAAATGCTCCGGATGGCGATCAGTTGCCATGTCGATAAGCATCTCCAATACTTCCCATTGCATTTCTAATGTGTGAGGAAATGATTGAAACCTTATATGTGGCTGTTCTTGAAGGAGACGCCGCTTCGATTCCACTTGGAGCCTGTATTCTGGAGTAACTTCAATACAGTTCATGTTTGAGAGTCTTTTCAAGTCATTTGAATAGCGATAGTTACCTGAAGTGAAGGGAAACGGGAATGTATCTAAATCAGTAGTTTTGAATTCTAAACTTTGTGTAAACATTGAACAATCTCCTCTCGTTTTCAAAATTCTTCATAGTGCGTTTTTTTCTATTTGGCTTCTTTTTAATTCAACAGATGAGTGACCCATGTCAACTTCATAACGGAAAATGTATTTAGATGAAACATAGTAAGTGACTAACGCGACAAAGTATGTTGGAATGCCGGCAGCTGTATAAAGGAAAAAGTTACTTGCCTCAAAAGTCAATGGATTATAGAGTGCCCAGTAAGAGATAGTCCCAATAACCATCGTAAGTACTGCAGAAGGATTAATGCCTTTCCAATAGGTGTAAGAGCCTTGCGTGTCGTACAAATCTCTTAATGAAATGCGTTGGCGCTTTACAAAGAAGTAATCCGCAACAACAATGCCACCAATAACAGCCATAATGAAGGAAATGACAGCAATGAATGAACCAAATGCATCGTAAAACGTAGAGCTTAGAAGTAAGAATATGGTTGGTACCGTTGTACCCATCGCAATCATCCATGACTTTTTCGGGAATACCGTTTTAAAGCTGACAGCTTGTGAGTACATAAGGAAAATGGCTGCACCGACATTCCCTACCGAAAGTAGAATCAAGCCAATGAATCCACCCCAGCTGCCTGCGATTGAAAACATCCAGTCAGAAGGATCAAGTGAACCAGCGACTAAAGCTGCAAGTGCCCCAACTAAAGCTGCGATACATACGATGATTCCGTAGCTGTAAAAGCCCGCTTTAAAGGCTCCCCCTTCTGTTTTAGATAAACGGCTGTATTGGCCAAGGTATGGAAGCCATGAGAAGCCGAGACCGATATTTAATTCCAGGGCTGTCGCGAATGAACGTGTAGTCGTTTCAAACGGTTCAGAAGGGAGGATATTGGCAACTTTCGTGAACCCCTGTCCAAACAAGACTATTGCGAGAAGGCCAAACATGAGAACCATAAAAACCGGAACGGCTACTGCGGTATACTTTTGAATGGCTACTGGTCCCCTCACTGTTACAAGAAATGCACAGATAAAGAGTAAAATCGAGAAAAACGGCGCTCCCGTTGTATGGCTGGAGAAAAAGGAAGGCATCCCTATCCAATTAGCAGCCTCTGTTAACGCCTGTCCGGACATAAACAGTGCAATGGAAATATAGCCGAGAGTTAAAATAAGAAAAACAAAGAAAAAGATATTGGATCCTAGATACCCTAGGGAACTTCGGAACCCGACAAAGGTGTCTATGCCATAGCGCGCAAAATACAGGGTAATGGGAACAATCAACAACATAGGGAAAGCATTACCGAATAAAATCGCTGCAAGTGACTGCTTTGCATCAAGCATTGTACCTGTGTATCCACCAGTTAACAGCCCAAAAGAGGAGAGGCCAATAACAACCTGAATTAAAATTAAATCCCGAAGGTTAAAAATCCGGTCACTTTTATTTGCCGGTAAAAATCCAAAAGCCACATCCTTTGAAATGGAGGAATTCTCTTTACTCACACACTTCTCTCCCAACTTTAGATAAAATGATTGAATTGCTTGGAAATGAGGCTGTTAATGTTCTAGGTGGTGTAACAGTAAACTACATTAAACAAGTACATAGACTAAGTAGATGATGATTAAAATCATGAAAAAAATAGAGCCTGTCGCATCCTTCCATTTCATTTTCTCGACTTTCACAGCATCCTCCTGTTCATAGGCATAGATCCGCTCATTCAAATCTGAATATAGACTTTTAATAAAGGGATCTTCTGAATTGATATTCTGTTGAAACTGATTCTCTTTATTCAAAATTGCTTCTCCCTCCTTGCAATCATGCTTTTTAGTCCCTTCTCTTTACTTTATTGCAATAACCATGCCAATCAGAAACACTTTGCTTACAGGGTTTTCAATAGGAAGAATATTCATTTTTGAAACTATTGAACAATTGTGAAATTTCTGTAGTATTGAATCTAGAAAGTTAAATGAAAGGCAGGTAGACAAAAATGGATCACCTCACCTCTGCACTCTTGTCTATTTATGATCAGCTTATTGTTACAGATAAAAAAGGCACCATCCTGGAATCGACCGGAACAAGAAATTCCTTATTCCATCCAGTCAAATCTGCTAGTGCCGGTGGTTCTATCAAGGATGTGGAACAAGATTTATTTTCTATGAGCTTGGCAGAAGAGGTAATGGGCAATGATGAAAAAAAAACTTTCATGCAGTCCACATGGGAGGGTTTCGAAATACTGGTGACGGCATACCCGATTGAATCAGGGAAATGGGTTTGGGCTTACAAAGAAATTAAAGACTCTTACCCAGATACATCAGGGATTCAATCCGGGCCATCGGTGGAATCGAAAAAGCTATCTTTCCCTTTTGTAATCCATAGTAAATCCATGCATGATGTTCTTCATAAAATGCAAATGGTTTGTGATGTCAGCGCAACAGTCCTATTATTGGGGGAATCCGGAGTAGGAAAGGAAATGGCTGCCAGGGCCATACATAATATGGGGAACAGAAGCGAAGGACCGTTTATACCTGTCAATTGCGGCGCAATCCCGGAAAACCTGATTGAAAGCGAACTGTTTGGCTATGTAGAAGGGGCTTTTACCAGCGCAAGGAAAGGCGGCGCCATGGGAAAATTCACACTTGCCCATAAGGGTATCTTATTCTTAGATGAAGTGGGCGAGTTACCGCTTAACGTACAGGTAAAACTGCTTCGTGTCCTTCAGGAGCGCGTTGTCACACCAATTGGTAGTTCGACCTCCCACCCTGTTGATATTCAAGTAATCGCCGCGACAAATAAATCTCTCGAAAAAATGGTGAAAAAAGGGGAATTCCGAGAAGACTTATATTATCGTCTTCATGTCGTACCGATTCACCTTCCTCCGCTTAGGAATCGTGTAGATGAAATCCCCTATCTAGTTCAATTTTTTTTACAAAAGTACAATACACTTTACAATCGGAAGGTTGCTTTCACCCCGGATGCCATTGACATGCTATGTATCCACCAATGGCCCGGTAACGTGCGCGAACTTGAAAATATAGTGGAAAGGCTTGCGATTACAAGCGGAAAACCGGAAGTGGATGTTGCAATGGTCAAAGAGGTTTTGCCTCTAAAAGAGTCCAAACCCACTTCAACACCAGTTATCGATTTTCTAATGCCGCTGCAAGAAGCATTCGACCTTGTGGAGGAACAACTGATCAACATGGCAATGGAACAATACAAATCATTAAAATTAGCGGCGAAGGTATTGGAAGTAAGCCAGCCAACGATGAGTAGAAAATATAAAAAAATACGTAATAAAATTGAAGAGGCTCGCCTTTCACCAGTGAATAAACGGGCCATTTTAGAAGAACAAATAAATAAACGGCTCCGTTCCATTGCCGTAGTGACTGCAGCAATCATTCCCGCTGAAGAGGTTATCAGTCTACAAAAAAACATGAACCGCTCAAATTCCTATTCACAAAAATTGAAACAAAAGCTTACCATGATTCAAGAAAAGGAAGGCGTCATTGAATGGGTCTTTATCTTTAGCATGACGGAGGATGGACGTCTGATTCACCTCGTTGCAGATAAAGGCTTTGTAATTGAACCAATGGAAGAATATATCGGTCCGCCAGAAATGATGAATGTTGCTTACCAGGCCTTTAATGGTAAAGCAGGTGTTACTCCCATATACGAAGACAAGTACGGTGATTGGAAAACAAGCCTTGCACCAATTATTGATGATGACGGCAATATAGTTGCTATTGTCGGATGTGATTACAGCAAATCCTATATTAATTCGGAAATGCAACGTCTCAGTAAGCAACTTAAAATACATATTTGATTTTAGGGTGCAGCATACCGGGACCTCTTTTTTCAAATGGCAACATTATCACCTTACATTATTAAGATGGGACCTACGGAAAAACTCATATATTCATGCAAACGATACAGGACATCACTATGGAAAAGCCCATATTCAGGCTTTTCCTTAATGCACAGTTTGTGTCTTATGCGACATGAAAGAACTGTTCTCCTCATGAAGCTAACCTGCCCTTTCGCTCCAAAAGAAAAAAGAGCTGCCAAAGCAACTCTAGAACCTGTTAGTTCTATAAGATATTTTCAATGTTTTTCACTTTAACAAAGAATAAATATTGGTATCGAACGGAACATCATTTTGATACATATAATTTCTCAAAGTTCCTTCATTTACAAATCCTAATTTTGTTAGCAACTTATTAGATGCTTTATTTTCAACAAAAACAACTGCTCCGATACGCATTATACCAAGCTCATTAAAACCATAGGAAATCACTTTACTAACAGCTTCCGTTGCATACCCATTGCTCCAATGTACAGGAAAAAGTGCATAGCTTATTTCTGCTCTCCTATGTTCAGGAGACCACTCTTGAATTCCAATTGTTCCGATAATACCCTCCGTACCTTTCTTTTCAATTCCCCATTTAATACCGCTTTTTTCATCATAATTCTTCGAAAAATTCCTGACAATTTGTTTAACCTGATCTATACTCGTTAATGGATATTGTCCGTAATAACGTAATACATCTGTATTAGAGAAACAATTTAATATATCTATTGCGTCAGATTCAATAAGTTCTCTCAAAACTAACCGCTCAGTTTCTAATATAGGAAACATTCTCCCACCCCCTTGTGATTTTTATCTACCCCGATAGATTAAGAAAGTTAGTCACTGGCAAACGAAATGAACTATACACGATTTATTAACATTGACACAATTCTCAAATACTCCTTTTCATCTTTCATTTGGTGCCCTCTTATCTTTTAAATTTTACCATAAATATCCATATTCAAGTGAATACATTCCAAAATTCATCTTCCGTGGCTGGTGATCTATTCTTAATTTTCTCTGAGTTAAGATAACTGCAATAGTTTCTACGCTGAGGGATTTTCCTTGAGAAAGCAATAAAAAAAGCACCCCTTATTCAAGAAGCGCAATCATCAGCTCTCTAACGTCAACTATAATAACCTTTAACACCAAACTATTATTCGATAGGGTGTGGTTTGGGAGGGGATGCTTTTTGTAGCAGGTCCATAGATGACAATTAGATTTCGATTATCAGGGTTTCTTGAAAAGGGTTGACCATTTGTTAAGACGATTTGAGTATATGAAGATATATTTAAACGTAATTGGCCATCACTGCTCTCTAACTGACTGTTAAAATAGTCCACTTTCACATTCTGATATGGACTATCCTTTACCATGACAAGTGCTCGATATTGTGGTGGGAAAATAAGCGGAACAGGTGCATTCGCATCATAATATCCAGTTACCCTATCCCCTACTGACACGATTACATGGTCTACAAAGTAAGTTGTAGGTGATACAACGAAATTCACTAATGCTCCTCCGCTTTCTACAGATACTAATTTATAACAGCCTTCTCCTTCACCGTTTAGCCCTATTGTAAAATCACTAATCATGGTGACGGTCCCATGAAAAAACTTAAAATTTATCATACTCATACCTCCATTGATTTAAGGCAGTAGCGGACCCTTTGACTTGGAAATATGACCTCTTCCCGTTGGAGATGGTGCTGTCATTTACCTAACTAGTTGGCGAATGACTTAATAATATCGTTTTAATTTATGTGCAATCACCTAAAGTGATGACCTTGAAATCAAGAAAAAAAGTTGCATCCTAAAAAAAAATCATTAAAGTCCTCCTTCCAAGCCGACAATTTTCACCCCTCTACTCCAATCACCCGTGATTTTTTTCATTCATTATTTATGTTCGTGATCCTGAGCTCTCCATCTTTATTAAATGTTAAATAATTTTTGAGCGCCTTCCACTCGCCTCCCTCCTATTTCCTCACCGTGCTCCTGTATACGATACAAATAAAAACAATCAGCTAAGGATTGTTTTATGTTCATTCCCTCATTTCCAATACATTTCCTTGCCATTCTAAGTCTTTGCTTATATCATTCAAAACGATTCCAACTTAATGGTATGAGTTGCTTATAGATGTCCAAAATAAGATAAGGAAAGATGGAAATGGAGGATCTGGTCATTAAGGTAAATAATAAAATTTAAAAAATATATTGAAATATCAATTTTATTTAGATATAATACGATACGGTCTTAAATATTAGTTTGTGTATAATTTTTAGAAAATTTAATAATTTTACACAATAGTAAATTTTGGTTTTATGGAGGTTATCATTTGTCTAATAAAGTACCATCTTCATTTATAGTAGTGATTGGTTTCATGTTATTCGCGCTATTCTTTGGGGCAGGAAATTTAATTTTCCCGCCGATGCTTGGTCAATCAGCAGGAACGAATATCTGGATTGCTAATGCTGGGTTTTTAGTAACAGGGGTTGGATTACCGTTACTTGGTGTATTGGCACTTGGTTTTTCAGGTAAAGATGATTTACAATCTTTAGCAAGCCGCGTTCATCCAGTCTTTGGGATTGTATTCACAACCATTCTTTATTTAGCCATTGGTCCATTATTTGCAATGCCTAGAACAGGAAACGTTTCATTTGAGATAGGTGTAAAACCATTCTTGCCCGAAAATCCCGGACCGCTTCCTTTACTTATTTTCACCATCATCTTTTTTACAATTACGTGTCTTCTTTCGCTCAATCCCGCGAAAATTGTCGAAATTGTGGGGAAAGTTTTGACACCTATCAAGTTAACGTTCATTGGAATCCTAGTGGTGGTAGCTTTTCTTCATCCAATTGGAGATTTTCAAGCTCCAGTTAAGAACTATACCATTCAACCCTTTTTTAATGGGTTTAAAGAAGGTTATTTAACAATGGACACACTAGCCTCTTTTGTTTTTGGCATCATTATCATTAATGCCATTAAAGAAAAAGGTGCTAAAACAAAAAAACAAATAATGATTGTTTGTGGAAAAGCAACAGCCATTGCTGCCATTATCCTTGCAACCATTTATACAGCTCTTTCTTATATGGGTGCTTCCAGTGTAGGAAAACTTGGTCACTTGGATAATGGAGGTGTAGTTTTAGCCAAAGTCTCGGATTACTACTTTGGTGCGTATGGCGGAATATTATTGGGATTGATGATTACTGTAGCTTGTATAACAACGAGCGTTGGACTTATTACATCCTGCTCGACGTACTTCCATAAGCTATTGCCAAACCTGCCTTACAAAACAATCGCTATTAGTTTATCGATTTTCAGTGCTATCATCGCGAATATTGGCCTAACACAATTAATCGCCATTTCCGTCCCTGTAATGACGGCCATTTACCCGTTAGCCATTGTGTTGATTTTCTTGACATTTTTTCATTCTTTATTTCATGGGAGACCTGAAGTTTATCAAGGAAGCTTACTTTTAACATTCATCGTCAGTTTATTTGATGGATTAAATGGAGCCGGAATTCACATTTCAGTCATTAATGATTTCTTTAATGAAATCCTGCCTTTGTATGAGGCAGGGCTGGGGTGGATTATCCCTGCTATTGTTGGAGGATTCATCGGGTATGCCAGCAGCATCTTACGCTCGAAATTCGGTCATAATCATCAAATAGATTAAACAAAAAAAAAGCAGCAATAAAAAATCTGTCCTGGAAAAATGCCTGGACAGATTTTTTTGTTTCGCTGGATTTTTTGCCGCTAGGACGGATTCTTCCTCTGTAGAATGATTTTCCTGCAATAAATCGAATTTTCCCGCTGTAGGACAGTGTATTGCATTAATTTGTGGTTGCACTCGACTTTTTATAGCATATACCATTCTTAGGTTTGCATCCATTTCAGCTTTTGCAAAATAAAAAAGGTCCCTTGTCATTATCTTTTTATTTCATATCGTAACTTCTTCAGCTGTTGAAAAATCTGCCCCCGATGATGTGATTCATGTTCAAGCAAATGGTAAACGACCCACTCAGGTGTGACGTCATATTTTTCAAGCACTCTTGGTTTACGCCAATCATTTAGATCCATTGAACGAAAGGTTGAAAGGAATACTTCACGCACCTTATTCAGGCGGTCAAAATGTTCTTCCAAAGTTTGTCCTTCAATGTGGGTTAGGGCGCCATCTTCAGAACGGCTTTCTAATGGAAACAATGCGAGTATTTCCGAGTCCCATTCCGTAACAAGTACCTCTTCGTATAACCAATCTGCTTCAACTAAAGCTATGTGATATAACAACGAACCTATCGTTTGCCTTTCATCCATTTTCGTATCAAGTATATTTTGGCTGATTCCCGTTAATTCCGTTATAAGCGTACGGCGAACATCTTCCAAACACCATAACCACCGTCCAATTTCTTCTTCGTATTCAGGTAATGCTGATACCCTTAATACTCTTTTCTCCAACAAAATCAACCTCCTCTCATTCCACGTACATTCTATTAAAAAATGGTTGTTTCCTTCTTTTCAACAGAATTACATGGTTTTTAGGTTTATTTAGGGTGACATCAAGACAAAAAAGAGCAATCCTTAAGATTACCCTCTTTTTTGTTTATGTTTTTTCGTTTTAAGTTATCTGATTTCGTAAATCAAGATTCATTCCTCAAAAAAAGATTGGCCCTCATCCCCTCTGATATACGCCTGCCTTGTAAATGATCCTGTTCCCGTCCTTGTTCAACCATTATCCGTTGCTCCAGTTTTTGAGCATATAGTGCATAGCCGATCCCATGAGCTTGAAACATTGCTTTTTCCATTGCCGACGTGTACGTTAGATCGAGAAAATTAATGAAGCATCAATCCTTCCATATTGAATTCCGTACTCATCTTATCATTGAAAATAATATGTTACAAAGTTGCTGTGGCTCCATATTAACTGATAATTCAGACTACAGACCGATTGTACTTCTCTCCCAGCACGGAAACGCCAAATCCCTCTTATTTCCTCTATTTTCCTTTTCAATTACAACTTCACATTACATGAAAATTAAAAATCCCATTAACAAATCAGTTGTTAATGGGACTGAATGTTTATTTATATGAACCGAAAATTTCCTTTGCCAATCTACGCCCCGTAGGAGTGGCAGCCAGGCCGCCCTCTGCCGTTTCGCGAAGTGCAACTGGCATGGTTAATCCTATTTTATACATGGCATCGATCACCTCGTCACATGGAATGCGGCTCGTAATGCCTGCAAGTGCCATATCAGCTGCCGTAATTGCGTTGGAGGCACCCATTGCGTTACGCTTCACGCAAGGAACTTCAACCAATCCAGCCACTGGATCACAAACCAATCCGAGCATATTTTTCAATGTGATTGCCATCGCTTCTGCGGCTTGGCTTGGTGTACCTCCGGCCAGTTCCACAATCGCAGCTGCAGCCATCCCGCTTGCCGATCCCACTTCTGCTTGGCAGCCACCAGCCGCTCCAGAAATGGAAGCATTGTTTGCAACCACGAATCCGAAGGCTGCGGAAGTGAAAAGAAATTCAATCATCTCTGCCCGCGTCGGGTTTAATTTTTCTTTCACGGCAAATAATGTGCCGGGAACAACGCCGGCAGAACCTGCAGTCGGAGTGGCACAAATCATTCCCATTGCTGCATTCACTTCGTTCGTGGCAACTGCTTTACTCACGGCATCCAATAATAAATTGCCTGCAAGTGCCTTGCCCGACTTGATATAATTTTGCAAAAGAACAGCATCTCCGCCCGTCAGGCCTGTCACGGACTGCACTCCTTTCAGACCTCTTTCCACCGCTTGTTCCATCACTGTCAAATTCCTGTCCATCTTTTCAATGATCTGTTCTCTCGACAAGCCTGAGAACTCCATTTCTTGTAAAATCATGATTTCCGCGATTTTTACATTTTTACTTTCAGCAAGTTCAACCAACTCTGCTACATTTCGGAACATGTTTTTACCTCCATATCTATGCCAACACTTTTAATGATTATCATTCAACCATCCTTATGACTTGCGACACATTTTCCAATCCTTCAATTTCCTTCATGATATCGCTCTTGATTTTCTGATCGACCTCAATCACCATGAGGGCCATTTGACCTTTTTCTTTTCGTGAAACTTCCATATGTCCTATGTTAATTTCATGATTCGCCAATACTGTCGAAACGGAAGATATGATTCCAAAAACATCGTTGTGCACGACTAGAATGGCTGGGTTTTCACCCGACAATTTAAGCTTGAACGTATTCAACTCCGTTATTTCTATCGTTCCGCCGCCAATTGAGATTCCCACAAGTTCTAATTCTTTATCTTCGTCGAACAGTCTGATTTTGACTGTATTAGGATGATCCATCACAGTATCCTCGATTGTAAAGGAAACTTCCATACCGGCTTCTTCCGCTATCGTTAAAGAAGCAGGGATTCTTTCATCATCCGTATCAAAATCCAATATCCCGCCTACGACGGCAACATCCGTACCGTGTCCCCTGTATGTTTTTGCAAAAGAACCATATAAAGAAATAATGGCTTTCTTCGGTTGCTTTCCGAATAATGTCCTTGCTACTCTGCCAATTCTGGCAGCTCCTGCTGTATGTGAGCTTGAAGGTCCAATCATGACTGGACCGATTATATCGAATGCAGATCTATATTTCATTTGTAATGCCCCTTTTCTGGCCATATATTTTGTTAACTGTCTTTCAACTCAAATAAGGGTGAATGAAGAACAAAAAGCGGCATAATTACTATATTAAGATATTTTTATTATTCCTGCAATGTAAACCCTTTCATTGCCTATCCCATATTAACATATATTACATTGCATACCTACCAAAATTTTTATTTTTTAACGCGGTTTGATTTTTCAGTATTTTAAGATAATTATGTTTCGATGATTAAAGCATAAAAAAAGCAGCCATCAGGCTGCTTCCCCTTCTATGCCAAACCTAACTCGCTTTTTTCTCACCCTTGGTATTCGCGGCACCCCAAATCTCGGACGCCCATTCAGGATGATCGATAAATGGATTGCGGTTATTCTGCCAGTCATAAATGACATCATTACGATGGCTCTCGAAATCGTCGACAGGGTCGAGATCGTTCCATTTCAAAAGAGTCGACAGCTTTCCATGAAGCGGCTTCGGATACGTGTTGACTGTATCGGATAATTCAAGATCCAACTCACCGTTTCCTTCATAACGGACGGCCATGTAAAATATCATCCGGGCTATATCGCCTTTAACCTGGTTAGGCGGCTCCCATGAATCAGAATCAAACTTACATTCACATCCACTATATGTTTGACCACCCTCGTCGAAATCAAGATGGCCCCGTTTGCCATTCACTGCTACATCAGCGGGACGGAGGTGATGTAGATCGGTCCCTGGGCCTTTGCTTGTTCCAAAATCACCGTGGGACTTGGCCCATACATGTTCCCGGTTCCATTGTCCCGCATTTCCCCCATTAGCGTTCTTCGAAATCGATTTTCCAGAGTAAAGCAAAATGACATTATTGCTGTTATCCGGATCTTCATCCGTTTCTTTAAGGGCATTCCATACTTGATCATAAGATAACATCGTATGACCCTTGATTATCGAATGCAGAACCGACTTCAATTCCGTTCCTGTTTTACCTGTCGCCGTTTCGTAGTATGATTCAAGCGGCATATCATTCGATACGGTCAAAGAGAAACGGACAACCACTTCCGATTGTTTGTCCTCAGCCTTGACTGCGACAAGGTATGTTCCCGCTTCATTTGTAGGAAGGGTTAATGTCGAACCGACAATTGTACCGATGGTGGATGAAAAGGTCAGTGGATCTCCATCCGGATCTGTTACGTGCTCACTCAAATCAACCGTGACCTTGGAACCGACTTTCACTTCTAAATTTGCCAAGTTTTTCGTTACGATAGGTGCTTGATTTTCTCTAGTGTCAAAAGGAGAAGCAATTGCTTCCCCTTTTGAATCGAAAAACTTGATATTCTTCGTGTCGACACCTTCCGTTACAGACCACTTCTGAACATTTTCAGCGCCTCTGATTTCTTTTACATTGGCGTTATCAATGATGACTTCCTTCACCGCCATGCCTCCAAAATCAATGACCGCTCCATCCTTACCCGGTTTGATCGTTACAGTTACATCTTTCAATCCAAGACCTTTCAGTACAGCATAGGAACCTTTTAACAAGATACCTTCTTCGATTTTGGACGTTTCATCAAGATCGATCAAAGCACTAGGTGAATCAATCGTAAGTTTTTTTGTTTTAACGTTCGTTAAATGATACGTTTTGTCTGGAGCAACTGGTTCAACTCCCCCTGATTCAGTTAAAGCGGTTTGAATCAATACAGGGTCGTGATCACTTGCCCGTCCATGCACTTCCATGAAGGATGAGTTAATATGGACAATATCGACTTTCGTTGCAGCCGCCATATTATTTGATACCAGGATATGATCCAGTACTTGGGAATTACCTTGATATGTGTAAGAATAACGTTTTTCAAAAGGGACCTTCTCGATCATATTGGTTAAGTCATTACCCTTTAATGTTTTAAGCGGTGCCGAAAATTCATAGTCATTGAAATCTCCAAGCAAGACGATATTTGCCTTGGCATCCTGTGACTTGATATCACGGACAAACCCATTGACGATGGATGCAATTTTAAGCCTTTGCGTCTCACTTGAAAGGACAGGAGGTTGGTTCCTGCCGAATAATGGCTGATCGCCGCCCTTTGAATTAAAATGATTGGCCACTACCACTACACTTTCCCCTTTAAATTCGAATTGAGCGGCCAAAGGCTTTCGACTTGAAGTGAAAGCAGAATTAGTAGGCTCGATTCGTCCAGGGTTCAAGGTAAGCTTTCCGTCTTTGAAGGCTACGGATTGCGTCGCTGTCCCTTTCGTCCCCTCCGTTAATTTGACACGGTCCATATTATATAAAAAGCCTACACGGATATTCCCGCCAGGAGCCCCGCCATCAAGTTTATCTTCTGGCGCGATATCGATGAATTGATATTGTGGTCCGCCCAATGCTTTTATTTTGTCGGTCAACTTTTTGGCGCTTTGAGCAGAATCCGTTGTACCGCTATCTGTCGCTCCATCATTATCCTGCATTTCAGTTACGCCGATGATATCCGGCTGTTTAAGGTTAGTAATGATGGATGTTGCGATCGTTTCAACTTTCGCGTTAGCAGTTTGTGTGGAGAAATTTTCGATATTATAGGAAGCAATCGACAGTTTATCGGAATCCTTCTCTAAAGATGTCACTTCCCGAGCCGTACCGCCATCCTTCAACGTTGGCAGCTGATTTTTATCCGTCAATACCCGATAGTTGCTATACCCATAACTGATGACACCCGTAACTGGCCCTTCAAAAGAATCCCCTGTTTTCGCTACAAATGATTCATCATCCATATCCAAAGTAATTCTTTCAGGATTGAAGTCCGTTTCCGTTATTTTGACGCCCTGAACGGCAGTCGTCGTCTCCATATTTCCTGGAATCACGACCAATTCACCGTAGTCTTGTGGTGCAACCACTTTCGGATTATAAACTTGTACGAGCATCCCTTCCAAGCTCTCGTAAAAATCAATACCGTCTTCGTTTGGATTAAAGTCTGTCAATCTATCATCATCTATGTTTTCAGACGGCGGAGTGACATCTTTACCGATGATAATCGGTTGTGGCATCCCTTTTGTGCCAAGCTTTTCAATGGTCGTATTCGTCAATTCAGTTGTTGGCAGATCCGTCGTTTTCATCTCGGAATATCCTTCGATATACCACTCAACGACTTTACCGGCCACTTTGACATGGTCTCCCGCTTTTAGGCCATGTGTTTTGCTGTACACAAGTATTCCCTCTGAAGTCGTTAAGTCCTTATCCGGATTCGGATCTTGCATGTAAAAGTTATTCGCATCTTTTACATAAGTGACGACACCTTCCACATCTGATACGAGTTGATTCTCATACGATGAAAAATGATTCATCCCCTGGATATCACGTATCTTCAATTCATTGGTTTTGGTAACGGTATAGGCAAATGTGAAAACTTCCGATGTTTTGTCATTGACAGCGATTGCCTTTATGACCGTATCTTTCGTTAAAACGATAGGTTCAGTGTACATGGTACTTGAAGGAGTCGGAGTGGATCCATCCAGCGTATAATGGATCTTCGCTTCTTTCCAACCCGATTCAAGTGATACTTTTGTATTTTCACTAACCGTACCAGGAAAAATATCCGTGTAAACGGCCGGTTTGTTGACTAGTTCATAATCTTCAAGACCACGCGGCTTCAATTGATACGTGTCATTGAACTGCGATGCGATTCCGGTAACGGAAATGACATCGCCTTCCTTAAAGCTCTTCAGGAAGTCATCATAATTCGAACCGTTCCGGTTATCATGACGAACGATCACAGAGTTTCCTTTAGCATCTGTCGCCTTGAATTCAAATGTTCCGTAAGTCCCCGATGCTGCCAATCCTGTAATGGTTGCTTCTTCAATCGTGACCAACTCACCTTGTGTATCCCCATTGACGCCGGATGCATCAACTTTTTGGATTTCAGGAAGCTCATTCCCTGAAGAGACGACTTCCAAAGAGGTTGGTTGAATTTGTAATTCTTTATTATAAGCGGATACTTGGCCGATTAAACGAACCTCATCCCCTTGCTTTACATCCGCAGGCCATGAAGAACCATAAACATATAGCCCAGCCGTTTCATCTTGGATATAAAAGCCTTTTCCTCCCCAAAAGCCGAGCCCTGTCGTAACCACCCCATCAACCTGCACGACATCTTCGGTATTCGTTCGTGCCTCGGCAATGGAGTCCAGAACCTTCACATCAGGCTGTTCAGGAGTTGTTCCTCCATCAGAGATGATGGTGTAATCCGTTGCGGATTTAAGACCAGGTACGGAAAAATATTTTTCCAGTTTTCCCGTTATCGTCACCTGTGCTTTGAGTAATTCCGGATGGTCGACTAGATTCAATGCCGTACGAATGTTTCCGGACGGAAGCTGGACAGGCATGATTTTCTTTACATCCGTTTCATCCGGATTATCCGCTATTCCAATATTCGTACTTTCAGTAAAGGGTGATGTTTGTTGATAGCTTGTACCGCTTTTAGCTGTGCCGACGATGTACCCCTTCACCGTCGCCGTTCCGCTGTTATTATTAATGGCTTCCGCTACCGTTATTGTCCCTTCCGCTTTCGCATTGGCTGCATATGGCAAAATTGTTGATAGCACGAACAATATGGCAAAGAAAAGCTTGCTTATCCCATTCTTCTTCAAGATCTCAACCCCTCCAACTTTTTACGTACAGCATATTATAAGGTCCGAATCAAGCAGCTTTCATTGCGATTCCGTTTAAAGAATGGTCTCGCCATTCACGGTGACACCGCTCATGTTCACGGTTTTACCTTTAAGCCCCGATAAATCCAAATTCCCCTCGACTGTAACATTTGAAAAAGTAAAGCTATCAGGAGGAGTTCCTGTTAATTGAAGATTCCCTTTTACCACTGCATCTTTTAATGAAGCGAAATCCGTGATGTCCACAACCACATTACCTTCATGTGTTTTCGGTGCATCAGCCGTTCCTCCAAAGTCTTTCGCCAATATTACAGTCGGCTCTGTAGAGTTTCCGGCCACATCTTTAATGCGTCCCTCGATGCTTGGATCGACCGTTTTCAAACCACTTACATAATCCCGTAGATTTTCCCAATCGGAGAGCCCAAGATCCGTCACTCTTCCTTCTTCATAAGCCTTCTTGAAAACGGTGAATCCATCTCCGCCCTTAGCTGTAAAAGCGTTGGTTGCCACGACATATACCTTTGTTGCATCCAATTCGGAATAAGTTCCATCTTGGCCCAGGACTTCAATCTTGTTCACTCTATTGCCTGCTTCCTTCGAACTATCGTAGCTGAATTTCATTCCTGATACATGCAGAAAGCCACCATTTTCCTTAGGTGCCAGGCTTACACTATGCTCTAATGCTTCCGTGATTTCTGCACCCGTCAGCTTCATCGTCGCCAGTGTATTCCCAAACGGTAAAACGGTAAGTATTTCCCCCAAAGTGATTTCACCTTGATCGATGGAAGCACGGATTCCCCCGCCATTTTGGAAAGCGATGACCGCATCCTTATTAAACTCTTTTGCTTTACTGAGCATTCCATCCGTAATTAAATTGCCCAGTTCCGTTTCATTTTTACGAACACTCGGATTCGTTTCAACGCCTCCATCACGCGGACTTTCCAAGGCCTTCACAGCGGTTGCCCCTGTCTTCTTTTCCTTCAGCTCCTTAATCTTCGAGGAGTAAGTTTCGAGCTCTTTTGCCGCTTCAGCATCATCCTGTTTTTCAGCAAGCTTGATCAGCTTACCGGCTTGTCCGACAATCTTACCTTTCTTATCAAAATTCACATCGACCGTTCCTAAAAAGTCACTATACTGATACCCTTGAACAATGACAGTCGGCTCTTTCTTTTTCCCTTTATCATCCTTGTCAATAACCACCGGAGCATCTAACTGCGTATGGCTATGCCCGCCCACAATCACATCGATCCCTTTGACCTTGGCAGCTAATGTTAGATCATTGTCATAGGCTGCATTGTCATCATAACCAATATGGGAGATGGCAACGATCTTATTCACACCCATGCCTTCGAACGCTTTGACCGCTTTTTCGGCTTCTTCAAGATAGTTTTCAAATTCAATACTTCCAGGACTTGAAATATCCTTCGTTTCTTCAGTCGTAAGCCCGAAGAACCCTACCTTTTGACCATCCACTTCTTTCACGATTCCATTGTAGATCTTCCCTTGCTCTGGTTTACTAGAAATCAGATCCGTGAATAGCCCCTTGAACTTGTCATCTTTGGAGAAGTCCACATTCGAGCTGACAAATGGGAACTGTGCCCCTTTAACAAAGTCAGCCAATGCTTGATGCCCTTCACCGCTTGAACCCAAATCAAACTCATGATTTCCAAATGTCATGACGTCATATTTCATTAAATTCATGAAGCGAAGATCTGCTTGTCCCTTGAATTCATTAAAATAAAGTGTTCCCGAGAAGACGTCACCAGCATCCACCAAAAGTGCTTGCGGCTTTTCCTTACGCACTTCTTTAACAGCTGTCACCCTTTTAGCCACATTGTCCAGGTGGGCATGCGTATCATTCGTATGCATCAAGGAAAGCGTGATGGCCTTCGGTTTTAAAGCCTCTTTAGCAGCAGCCACTTTCTTATCAGCCAGCGCTATTTCCTCTTCGAATTTCTTTCGATCCGAATCCTTGATTCCATTGAAATGAATGGCGGCCCTCGCTTTTTTAGCCGTTTTAATCTGTTCTTTCGTTTTAAGCTCCCCGTTGGCAAGAGCAACATAAGCATTTACTCGTTTTTCCACTTCTTTTTTCTTTTCAGCATATACCGCATCATCATACTTACCTGTCACTTCTTTTACATAAGCATGGATGGCTTTACCGAGCTTTGATGTTTTGCTGACCTTTTTCAACTGTGAAGAAACGGTTTTCATCCGATTGTCCGCGGTCTTTAATTCACCTTTCTTGACCCAATAAGCTACTTTTTCATAGTAGTACGGCACTTTTAGGTCACCGTTCAAAGCTGTTTTGATCGATTTAGTGAATTTATCATATAAAAGCTTTTCAATCTTCGCACCGTACACCGTATCTTTAATATCTTTGTCTGTCTTTTTCACGGATTTATCCAATGCATTGTATTGATCCCTGATATCATTGGATTTTTTGGCAATGACCGAATTCGTAAAGGCATTAATCGCCTTGTCATGAGCAGCTTTTGCTTTTTCAGCCGCTTTATATCCTTTTACATAGCCTTCTGAACGTGTGATATATTTATCATAGGCTTCGATTTCTTTGTATTTGGCATCTTTTTCTTTTTTGCTTAACATTGATTTTTTTATGGTAGAATTGATGTCTTTTTTAGCTTGTTTAGCCGACTTGATTTGTTTCTCGACAGTGGACACGGAAGCGAGTTTAGAAGAGTAGAAATAGGTATCGAATGGCTTTTTGATGGTTGCCTTCGCCGTCTTGATTTTACTGTTCAGGCTAGTAGCAGCATCTGATGGTGCCGGAGCTACTGCTACGATCGTTGTCGCGGCCATTACTGTAGCTGATGCAATTTTAAATATTTTCTTTTTCCCCATTAGAGTTTCCCCCCATTAGTTCTATATTGACATAATATTTTGTCAACCTATCCGTGAAATCGACATACTTTTCCAAAAACCTGAATAAGTGTTAATCTTTTTACACAAATCCCCCCTACTTTTTTCCTGTAAAGATTCGTGTATATCCTATATTACAACAAAATAATCCAATTTTAAAATAAATTTACAATATCACACAAAATATTAACAGAATATTTTCATTATATTTAATCCATAATACCTATTAACCGATTGAAGTTATCCCAATAAAATTATTTAATAGGATAATAGTGATAATATTTATTTAAATAAACTTTGGACTTTATACCTAAATTTACAAATGGTCATAAAAAAAGGGAGATATTTAAATCTCTCCCCAGTCTTTGATCTATGCCATATTGAATCAACCTGATGAATTTCAATCTATTTCTGCTTGACCTTCATTTGACCCACTTTCAATTGGAATTAATATCTCAAACTCGGGATTCTCTGACCCTATCAAGTCAAACTTATATAATTCCAACTTTATTGGCAGTTGGTCGTACACCTCCATGTTTTCCTCTCTTAATGGTCGATACCCACACTCTCTAATTCTATCTGATATCATTTCATAAGTGCTGGTTATATCTTCGCCCCTTTCATGTGTATGGCGGGCATACCATCGTTCGGGAATGTTCAATGATTCCATGCAATCCGGAACAGGATGACCATCAGACACTTCCACTGTGATATAATGCGTGAACCCACCTGGAATATTATGATAGTTAATACCCAGCAAAACATCGGGATCAATGATAGGTTGAACAAATCTAACGTTCTCTTTCATTTGGACATGCAAAGCGTGAATGCCGCCTTTTCCCGCTTCTTCAAAAGTGCCCTGCCACTTATAGCCGACAGCATTAAAAGCTGGTTTCTTAATGATTTCCAGTTTTACTTTTGTCATATTACCACCCCAAAATCCTTAAATATAAATCGATACATACTTACTTATTCTTCATTTTTCTTCTTTTACCTTCGATTAAAAGAAGTTTCTTAGATGGTGATAAACATATAAAAAAAGCTGCACCATCTTGAATAAAGTGTATTCTTTTATAAAAACCGAATGAATGCTGGATTTGGGTTTTCCTTAATGAACTAAAAGGGCGGGCTGTACCTTGAATGGTTTTGGAATATTGAATTTACATAATAACCAAGGAGGAATTTAATTGAAAATAGAGCAAAAATTAACAAAAGATGCCCGCTATCGTAGATTATTTGTTGCTTTATTAATGGTTTCATATTTCATTTTAGACTTCACTTTAATTAAGGCCGTTGTGTTTTCAATTTTTATTGTGATTATTGCTAGTTTGATTAGTCTTTTTGATAAGGGTAAAAATGTAAAGAATTAAACAAGGTGTTGACAAGCTTTCCTTCAACCTTGTTTGTTTAGCAAGAATCAAGTGAGTTAGCTTAAAAGTTGAACTATCGATCTTTTTTCAAAATGAAGTGTTTTTCTTTATCAAATAAGGATTTAATAGGTCTTTTTTAACAAACTTTTTCCAAAGTTACAGCAGATTGGATTACAGGTCAAATTATTCATTCAGAAGGAGGTTTAAAAGTTAAAAGGGGTTAGGTTCTAGAACCTTTTTGTTAAATGAAGGATTGTAATTAAACTAACAGGTGCGTTAACTAAAGTTCGGAGCTGTCTTTATCAACGCACCCTGACGTTAGCAATTGGTTCGGCTCAGCGGTACAACCTTGTAAGGCCCGCGGATACAACCGATCTTTACTTATAAATACGGATCTAGGCGTTTGGCAGCGATCAGATTTTGTTTTTATAATAATAACATAAACAGAACAAATGTTCTAGTTTAATTGTGTAAAATTATTACATTTTCCATTGGTAAAGTTAAAAGATATTGTTGATTGTCGTTCAATATGGGATTATTCTTCACTCTCTGACACGAGCTTTGTTAATTCCATAAAAAACGCCTCCGGTAGAGAAATTTACTAGTCTACTATATCCACAATGAAGAACACTTTTCCTTTATGGAATGGCAATTTCCATATTATACCGATGGAAACGACCCCCATTTGGCGGCCATTTGGATTTATATCGTTTTTTAGTCACCCTCTTCTACCCGGTTCACTAACTGCCTTCATCATAATGTTCTCTATGAAATCCATTTGTTAACTTTTCCAATTAATCATTCTTTATGAACTCTGATTCCAAACGATTATTTACGTTGTTATAAAAATCCGGTAATTCTTGTAGTGCATTTCGAAATGTTAATAGGATCATATCAATTCCAATCGCTTGAAGTTCCTGAATTTTGCTTACAACCGATTCGTAGCTGCCGATTAACCCTGTCCTGAATCCCTCATTATTTGCTACAAAGTCACTAATGGAAGAGGCATTTCTCCACATTCCTTTTGTATGTGTACGTTTTTTAAGTTGCGCTATTGCCGAATCATCTGCTTGTTCGATAATATACTGATATTCACTTGTTGCCTCCTCTTCCGTTTCTCTGGCAATAACAAAAGCATTTACGGCAAATTTTACGTTACGGCCATGCTTTTGTGCTACAGCATTCACATATTCCATTTGTTCTTTCAGTTCTTCCATTGAGGCTCCATTCATAAAGTAATGATCGGATAACTCCCCGGCCATCTCTTGGGAATCCTGAGAATTTCCCCCTTGATAGATGGCTGGATATGGTTTTTGAATGGGTTTTGGTGCCAATATGGCATTCTTTATTTGGTAGTAGTGTCCTTGATAAGAAAAATTATCGGTCGTCCACAATCCTTTTAAAACTTCTAAGTATTCCTTTGAACGTTTATACCGATCTTCATGCTTAATCCATTCTATTCCAAACATTTCTTGTTCTTCTTTGAACCAACCGCTGACCAAATTAATGTGAAATCTGCCATTTGAAATAATATCGATGCTTGAACTTACTTTTGCAAGGGTTGCTGGGTGAATGAACCCCGGTAGAACTGCCGCAATAAAATGAACGTTTTTAGTTTCCCCTGCCAAAGCAGTAATGACTGATAAGGGATCCAGTTGACCTCTATCCGTCGAGCCGCCTCCAATACTGCCAACATAGCGAGTTGCATAAAGGATGGAATCCACTTGTAACTCGTCTGCCATTTTTGCGAGTTTACGATTATATTCCATACTTCCGTCCGTGTTTTGCTGTACATTTGCCCGCAAGAAACCACCAGATAAATTAGCACCCCAGATTGAAAATTTCATATCCTTCCCCCTTACGTTTATGGACCTTCCTGCTCATAAAACCTTTTCTCCAAATAATGGGCGTACTGCTTGCCCAAATCTTTCTGCCTCCTCTAAATGAGGAAAACCAGATAGGATAAAATGTGTGACGCCAATATCGATATATTCTTGAAGACCTTCCCTCACTTGTTCAGGAGTTCCCACAATGGCTGTACCCGCTCCTTTCCTGATTTTCCCGATTCCCGACCAGCCATATCTACCAAAACGCTCATTGTTCCTCGTTAATTCATTCATCCGTTTTTGGGCAACAGAATCCGTCGTTTCATAGTAATGATTCATCTTATTCATCTTTTCCCTGTCAGCCTTACTTATTATTTTTGTGGCTGCCTCCCATGCTTCGCTCTCCTCATCCCGAACGACCACATGAATCCTGACACCATATTCTAATTGCCTTCCATACTTCTGCGCTCTTTGTTTGACATCATGGATTTGTTTTTCAATTTGCTCAGCTGGTTCGCCCCATTGCAAATAAACATCGGCAGATTTCGCTGCAATTTCCTTTGCTGCATCAGATGAACCGCCAAAATAAATCGGAATATTCGGACTTTTATGAATGCTTGGATTCAATACTCCATCGCTGATCTTAAAATAGTCTCCTATATGATTAACTTTCTCTTCCGTCCATGATTTTTGTACGACTTCAAGGAATTCACCTGTTCTGGCATATCGCTCATTATGCTCAACGAAGTCACCATCCTGCCCCAATTCTTTTGCCGAACCTCCAGTCACTACATTGACTAGCATTCTACCTTCTGAGAATTGATCAAGGGTCGAAGCCATTTTAGCCGCAACAGTCGGAGCAATGAATCCTGGACGAAATGCGATTAATGGCTTGATTGTTCTCGTATGATGAATGATGGCCGAACCCACTATCCATGAGTCCAGGTAAGGTATGCCCGTAGGAATTAATATCCCTTCAAAGCCGGCCTTTTCAGCTGCTTTCGCAACACTTATTATATAATCCAAAGTAGGCTTTCTCTCTGGCTCGTTTAGACCTAAGTATTCACCATCACCATTTGTGGGTACATACCAGTAAAAATGCGCAGACATTATAGGACCTCCTTATTTTAAAACCTCATAAGCATAATCAACGAGTTTCTGCTTATTTTTATAATTATTGTACTGGGCTGCATATGTTCTCACAGGATCGCCGGAATAAAATCGCTCATATAATTCATGCCTTGATGCAAGCGGACTCCCCAATAGATCCCACGTTAATTTAATTAATCGGGTCCTATCCTCGGCAGATGTCTCTGTACCCTGGTAATATTCTTTTAACAAGGGACCTATGGGACCTTCCAATTCTTTTATGCTGGATGGGACCTGTAATAGCCCCCCTGCACCAATCTGCTGGAGAATTTCCAACGCTCTTGGGTAGAATCTAGTTCCCAAATTCCTTGCTGTCGTTAAAAAATCTTGATTAGGAAGCAGTATGCCGTTATACATTTTTGCTTTATATTCTGAAGCGAGCAGTAAGGCTTTAATGGTTTCTAGCTGGATGATCAATTCTGCAAGCTTCTCTTTGACATGCAAAAATTGTGTTGCCCCAGCCGTTTCCGCTAATTCATTCCCGATTGCTACGACACTTTCCAGTTTGCTGACAAGTCTCACTACTGTTTGATGCTGGCTAAGCCGGGATGAAGGGGCATCACAACGAAGCTTCCATGCAAATTCCGGATCCTCATGAACCAGCACTCGCTCCCAAGGGATGAATACATCATCAAAAATCAAGACGGCATCCATTTCGTCAAAACGGGCACTTAGTGGGTGATCCTCCTCCCGTTCATCGGCAAATGACTCCCTGCAAACGATATGCAGTCCATTCGCATTGACAGGCACAAAGAAAACATTGGCAAATTCACGTTCATTTTCCCCTCTTTTGTGATAGGAAAAGATTAAAATTTCGTCAACATATGGAGCCGCTGTAGCAATCATTTTTGCACCTCGAACATAGATTCCTTCACGATCTTTACGACTGATATGTAAAATTCCCGGTTTCTTTTCCCCTGATGCTTTTGAGCGATCCTTTTGTGGATCATGCCCTGCCACCGTTGACAATAAATCGAGATTTCGGGATTGATAGTAATAACTTTCTATTTTTTCAGAAAAGCCGGGATGAGCTTCCTCATATACTGAACGGTTTGCAAACCAACCAGTAAATAGGGAACGGGAATATTCAGATAGCCGACTCATGACTCCAAAAGTCTGATCGGCCCAATATTGATACGCCAATCGTTTTTTTTCCAGATCTTCGTGTGTTCTTGGAACAAGAAAGGACAGGTTCGCATCCATCCCTTCCTCCGTTTTGTATGTAAGCAAGGATTTACTTTCTGTTTTTGTCTGTAAATCGAGCAAGGATTGTATCGTATGGACTGTTCCTTTAAATGCAGGATGTTCGTCTACGTTTTTGATGATTTCCCCATCTAACCAAATGTTTCTCCCATCATTAAGTCGTTGAAGATACCGATTTTTTTTGATCATCACGATTCCCCTTTCCATTTAATCCCTCCAAAAAAAGCTGGAGTTTTTGTTTTAATGGCTCTTTATCATAGGTTTCATACTGCAAAGCGAAGGTTCGAATGGGATCCCCTGTATACAGCCTTTCATACAAATCATGCCTCGACCCAAGAGTGCTTCCAATCAGTTCCCAGCCTACTTGAAATAAAGAGGTTTTAGTAGCGGCATCAACATTCGCTCCTCTAAAATACTTTTCCAATAGTGGAATAAGCTCGTTGCTGTCCTCTATTGCTGTTGAAGGAAGCTGGATGAAACCGCCTGCCCCGATTTGTTTTAAAATCTCGATCGCTCTTGGATAATGGCGGGTTCCCAAGTTACGGGCCGTTTGCAGAGGTACGAGCGCTGGCTGATAAACGCCATTCTCGTTTAGTGTACCTTGAACCTCTGAAGCAATAAGCAATGCTTCAATACTATCGATCTGGGTATATAATTCTCCGAGCTTTTCTTTCACATGCAAGAATTGGTCAACACCGATCGATTGAGCAATCGCCGTAGCCACCCCCGTTACGAACTGAAGCTTCGTAAGCAGGCGGACAACCGTCTGGTGATGGGCTAGACAATTTAATTGCTGGTGCCGCTGAGCTTGAAACACTCCTTCTACAGATCCCCTAATAAGTACACGCTCCCAGGGTATCAACACATCATCAAATATTAAAACAGCGTCCATTTCATCAAATTGTGCACTTAATGGATGTTTCTTTTGATCTATTGAGGCGAATGATTCACGACAGACAATTTGCAGGCCAGGAAGATTCAAAGGGATAATACACATATTGGCATGCTCCGATTTATCAGCAGTCAGTTTCTGATGTGGCATGATAATGACATCATGTGCATACGGTGAAGCGGTAGCTATCATTTTCGCACCTCTAACAACGATTCCTTCCTCCGTTTCCCTTATGACTTTCAATAAAGCATCTTCCTGTTCATCACTTGGCTTTGACCGATCGATCTGAGGATCAAGAATGGCCTGAATTACAATACGCCGTTCATCCCTAGCCTGTTCATAGTATGCAGTGATTTTTTCTGAAAATCCTGAATCAAATTGATTAAAGAAGTCCCTATCAATGAAGTAGCCTGTGACCATCGAATTCGCATAGTCGGATAATCGGCTCATCACTCCGTAAGTTTTCCGCGACCATAATTCAAAGGCCTCTCTTCTTGAAATCAGATCTTCCAAATCTTTAGGAATGAGAAAGGATTTATGAACAAATTCCTTTGTTTTTGGACTTACATACCCGACGATCTTTTGTTCCTCAGGTGAATCCAGCATATCTAACAAATGTGTTAATGTGTCTAAGGTGCCTGTGAAAGCATGATGGGCATATAGATCGTCTATTTTCTTTCCATCAAGCCAAACATTTCTGCCATCTTTCAAGCTTTCGGCAAGACGCTTTCTCTTATTGACCTTCATTAAGCAATAACCCCTCCCTGGATAATACAAAAGCCCTTGAAGGAGTATGGAACTGACTCCTAACAAGGGCTCTCGGTTGTCCGATAAGCTATAATTTTATGTTTACTATCATAATCCGATAAAATTAATTGGTCAAGTGCGATTTAACTTATTATCCATAAATAACCAAGAAAAATAACACTTGATAAATATTCCATAATCTTGTTATAGTTTAATTATTCCAATTGGAGAACTATACTATGAAAGCCTACCGGATAACCGGCGGCATGAACAAACCATGTTCATGCTTTTTTTTATACAAAAAAAGACAGAACCCTAAAAAAGAAAAGAGGTATTCCACATGAGAAATTCAATTTTATTTTTCATCATGTCCGTATTATTCGTCATGCTGCTTTCAGCTTGCACCACCGGCAATGGCAGTGAAAAAGCCGCGAGTGAAGATAAGAAAGAAATCATTTTTGGCTTCACTCCAGGTCCGTATAGTGACCAAGTGAAAAAAGGAATTGAACCCTACCTGAAAAATAAAGGCTATGCCATTAAGTATGTAGAAATCAGTGACCCAAACCAGCCAAACTTTGCCTTAGCGGAAGGCTCCATCGATGTAAATGTATTTCAGCATACTGCTTTTTTCAAGAATTTCATCAATGAAAACAAACTGGAACTTACCGAAACCATTAAAGTCCCAACAGCTCCTATGGGGTTATACTCAGATAAGCATGGCAGTAAGGATGAATTGAAGGACGGACAAAAAGTGGCAATCCCCAATGACCCTGCTAACGTGGCGCGAGCATTAAGAATGCTTGAACAAATAGGGTGGCTTCAATTAAAAAAGGGGTACGATCCCTTGACTGTATCCAAAAAAGATATCGTCGATCAAAAGGTGAAATTTTCATTTGTTGAGGTGGAGCAGGCTCAAGTTCCTCGAATTTTGCCTGATGTAGATTTTGCGGTAGCCAATGGGTATACCATCTTGGTATCCGACCGTAAATTATCTTCTGCCATTTATTTAGAGGATCCCCCGTTTGAATATCAAAATTTTGTTGCTGTAAGAACCGAAGATAAAGACAAACGATTCGTGAAGGAAATCATTGAAGCCTATAAATCTCCTGAATTTCAAAAAGCAATTGAAAGCAATAAAGAGTTTGAAGGATTTCACCGACCTGAATATTTTAAATGAATGATTTATAACACTTGAAGATTAGGAGGTCCTAGAATGATAAAATTCAATAATGTATGTAAGACCTTTTCTGTAAAAAATGAATTATTCACAGCCGTTTCCCATGTAAATCTTGATATTAAGGAGAAAGAAATATATGGGATCATCGGATTTAGCGGGGCAGGTAAATCGACTTTGCTGCGCATGGGCAACCTACTAGAAAAGCCTACGGAGGGTACGATAACGATAAATGATTCGATCCTTAATGATTTATCTGGTAAACAACTTCGAGAAGCACGTAATAAAATCGGGATGGTTTTCCAACACTTCAATCTCTTGGCAAATCGAACGGTACAAGGAAATGTTAGCCTGGCATTGGAACTTGCCAATGTACCAAAACATGAGCGAGCCAAAATTATAGCGGAGTCCCTAAAAATCGTTGATTTATCCGATAAAGCTAACCATTACCCTGCACAGCTTTCGGGCGGACAAAAACAAAGAGTAGCAATTGCCCGTGCCATAAGCACAAGACCTATTGTATTGCTTTGTGATGAGCCAACCTCTTCACTGGATCCACAAACCACTCAATCCATCCTTGCCTATCTAAAAAAAATAAACGAAACCTATGGTGTGACCATCCTGATCGTCACTCATGAAATGGATGTCATTCGAAGATTGGCAAACAGGGTCGCCGTCATGGAAAATGGGAAAATCATGGAAGAATTGAACTTAGCGGATAATAGAACAATACCCTCAACAAAAATAGGGAAAATTCTAATACAACATGAACTTGAAGAGGTGAAAGTAAGTGTTTGATAATATCATTTCCTTACTCCCTGAAATTTACGTAGGTATAGGCCAAACATTTTTAATGGTGGGAATAGCGATATTGGCAGCTATCTTATTGGGCCTTCCCATAGGTTTCATTACATTTTTAACTTCAAAGGAGCAATTACTTGAACATACGATCTTAAATAACATATTAAATGCAATGATCAACACGGTTCGTTCCTTCCCATTCATCATCTTACTCATTGCTCTTATTCCATTTACAAGAACAATATTGGGAACATCGGTAGGTCCGCTGGCCGCTTCCATCCCTCTATCGATAGCAGCCATTCCTTTTTTGGCCCGACTTGTGGAACAATCTTTACGTGAGGTGCCAAAGGGAACAATTGAAGCTGCCGTGGCGATGGGAGGAACGCCCGTCCAGATCATTATCAAGGTTTTATTATTAGAGGCGCGCTCCGGACTCTTGTTAGGTCTCACTGTAACTGCCGTTTCTTTCGTTTCTTACTCAGCTATCGCCGGAGTTGTAGGCGGCGGAGGAATTGGCGACTTGGCCATTCGTTATGGATACTATCGTTTCCAGACAGACATCATGATTACTACCGTACTCCTTCTTATCATCATTGTTCAATCCGTCCAATTCATTGGGAATTATCTATCTGCTAAACTTGATAAAAGGTGATTATATTCATGGCCTTTCTTTGTACGAAATCCAATGAAAGGCCATGAATTTCTCTTTAAAGCTGCTTGCACGGAAAAAATGCCTCCCTAAATGTATGGACCTAACATATTTCCTCAAACCACGCTTCGTTACCTCTATTAATCTGTAAGAAAACCCTCATATCCAATTCAATTAAACAAAGGATCTTCCATCTTTATCAACACACAACACCACAAAATACCCATCTGCTTTTTAATCCAAATAACACCATCCTAGACAACGAAAATGGATCGATGTACCTCTCCATTAAAAGATATATCAAACGCTCTATAGAGGCGAAAACAAACCTCAAATCACCCGTTTTAAAGCGGGGTTCCATCAAACAAATTGGGTTTGTTATGGTATAATTATAGAAGGGTAATTTCTTGCTCCAGGAGGTGAAATAATGACGATCAGCAGTATCATATTGGTGGTAGCGGCAGTCTTTATCGGTGCCTTGATGCGGACGATGTTCGGGTTCGGTGAAGCGATTGTCAGCATGCCTCTGCTTGCCTTACTTCACATTCCACTTAATACTTCGGTTTCCCTGATTGGGCTGGCAGGCCTTACCGTCGCTTCGCTAACCGTTGTTAGTGGATGGCGGCATATCGAACGCTCGGTATTAATCAGATTGGCACTTGCAACGGTGATCGGCATACCAGCCGGCCTGGCTTTGCTCCATTACGCACCTGCAATGCTCATTACTTCTGCACTCGGTGTTTTTTTGATTATATACGGAGGATACTCTCTTATTAAGCAAAAACTTTTTCAGGTTGTGGATAAACCTTTACTTAACTCGAAGGCATGGGTATGGCCGTTTGGTTTTGCTGCGGGAGCCCTTGGCAGCGCCTATAACTTTAATGGAGTGCCAGTCGTCGTCTATGGAACATTACGAAGATGGAATCCAGATCGATTCCGCGGAACATTGCAAGCCCATTTTCTTATATCCGGAATCCTGGTGGTGACGGGGCATGCGCTAGGCGGACTATGGACAGCCGATTCACTGATCCTTTTCGTCTATTCCATTCCAGCTATATTATTGGCGACAGCTCTTGGAATCTTCATTAATAAGCGAATTCCAGCGAAGAAATTTGAAAGCTATTTATTCTTTATCATCATTGCACTAGGTGTACTGTTATTAATTCCCCATGGCTGAAAACCATTAAAAGCCTGATTCCTCATTGAAAGAAATAATCAGGCTGTAGTCACTTCTTGACAATCCGGATTGAAAAAGAAGATGGATGAACCATACCGAGGAGATAAAGCTTTGGGATTTATCGGTAAAGAAAAAAACGGTGTGAATCGATATCTCCAATTCAACTTCTTCAGTAAGTTAGTATTTAAAGTATATTTTCCATCTAGTATTTCCTTCTCCATTCTATACTTTACACCACATTTCCCTTCACCTTCCTCAGGGGTGTCGCAAATTTCTTCAATCCAGTTAGAGTTTCATAAAACAGTACAAAACAATAAAGTGTACTGTGCATATCCTCGAGCTGTTCCTTATTTCAACTAAAAAAAGAGGCATCCTATCGTTTAACGATAGGATGTCTCCAAATCTCCTGAATATCATTTTATCTGTTCCCTAAACTTCAGTCGTTTATAGACCCTTCATCCTTTTTAATGTATAAATGAAGTATTCCCAATTATTTATGGTCGAGGGGATGCTTAAGTGTTCATCAGGTGTATGTACGGAAAACATATCCGGTCCGATTGAAACTGTATCCAACCCAGGTATCTTATCTATGAATACCCCACACTCGATCCCTGCATGTACAGCGATGATTTCAATATCTTCATGATATTTTTCTTTGTATGTCTCTTCAAATAATTTCTTGAGTTTCGAATCTGGATTATAGGGCCATTCTGGATAATCCGCGTCAACCAATAGCTTGCATCCAAACATGTCGGCAATCACCTTTGCTTGCGTGACCATATTATATTTGATGCTTTTGACCGAACTCCTGATTTCACTTTCGAATATCATTTCCGCTTCATTCGTTGTAACGACCCCTAGATTCGTCGAACTTTCCACTAATCCTTCTATTCCCATGCTCATTCCTTGAACGCCATGCGGGATTACCAGTAAGGAGGTAATGGCTTTAGTCATCGTCTCTTTGGAAAAAACGTTTGAAGAAATCGTTTCGACCTTTTCAATACTAATCGATACCTCAGGGTCGGAAGATTGCAGTTCGTTTTTAAAAGTATCCTCCCATTTCTGGATTCTCTCCGTTATCTTATGTTCATCTTCTTCATGAATCATTACAATCGCCTCTGCTTCACGAGGAATCGCATTCCCCTTCAGCCCCCCGTTCATTTGCTGTATGAAGCAAGGGAAGTCTGTTGTTAAGTCATGTAATACTCTGCCCAAAAGTTTATTGGAGTTCCCTCTTTCCTTATGGATGGACATACCGGAGTGTCCGCCCTTCAGCCCTTTAATCCTGAGGTTATAAGTTACATCATCAACAATGGAAGCCGAATCCCATCCGATTGGCAGGATCTGCCGGACACGTATTCCTCCTGCAGCGCTGACCAGCAGCTTTCCATCTTCCTCCGAATCGATATTGATCATCATTTTCCCCTTGAAGTGTGCCGGATCCACAGCAAGTGCACCATTCATTGTCGTTTCTTCTTCTGTCGTTATGACTATTTCGAGAGAAGGATGCGGTATATCATTTGCATCCAATAATGCCAATGCATATGCAACAGCAATCCCATTATCCGCACCTAATGTTGTATCCGTCGCATACAACATATCTCCCACAATCCTTAATTGAAGCGGATCTTTCTCAAAATCATGAAGTGTCCCCTTATTCTTTTCGCAAACCATGTCCATATGACCCTGGATAATGACGGTAGGTGCACTTTCATATCCGAATGTGGCAGGCTTTTTTATGATGACATTTAGCGCTTCATCCTGAATCACCTCCAGATCCCTATCCTTCGCGAAGCGAACCAGATAGTCACTGATTGCTTTTTCATTAGCCGAACCTCTCGGGATTTTGGAAATCGCTGCAAAATAATGAAACACCGGATGGCTCGATAATTCTTCTAAAGTGCTATACATGGAATAACATCCTTTCATTTAACTTATTTGTTGCCACTCATCCTTTTTCTTAGAACGGAACACTACCACTCTCGTGAACAAAGGATACAGAACGTACCCCAGATAAACACCCATCATATTCAGGATAAGGTCATCGACATCCAAACTTCCGCGCCGAAAAACATACTGACAGATTTCGATGGTAGAAATCGAGATGAAGGGATAAAGAAATTTCCTTAAAGCGGATAGCTCAGTACCTTCCCTGGACAATAAATACAGCCCGAATGGAATGAACAACCCTACATTGGCGCTAAGGTTATAAAATGACACAAGCCGGTTTATATCGTTCGATAAATAAGAAAAAATCGTAGAAAAAGGAATCAAATTATACGAATAAACCTGCCCTTTTGGCCTAAAGAACAGCAAAACCAATAATGATAAACTGTAGCCACACAAGACTGCCTGCCACAAAAGGCGCGGAATCTTGACCCTTTCACCTCGAAAATAAAGAACCACAAACGAAACGAAAAGAAGTATACAAAACCAGACAACCAAGATCACCAAAGGATTCAAATATAATAGCAGCTTAAGGAAAAGAGGCAAACCGCACAAAAACAGTGCTTGCGAAAGCATAAGTGAAAGCATGACCGATTTAAGAGACATGTAGGTTCATCCCCTTCTATATCCTTCCAAATAATTCATATCTTTTTATCCTAGGGCATCTTGAACAAGGCGTCAACAAACTGCAGTATATTAACCTGTCATTTAGCACGAGAGCTTTTTCGATAAACTAACCGATAACCAAGAATCATTCGGCCTATGAGTATCTTTAGGAATGCATCCCTTTCATCTCAAATGTCCAACAAAACAAAAGGCCGGCTCCTCACATTCCAGGAAGCCGGCTTTTCCGTTTATTGATCGTTCATTTATAAGGAGCGATATTTTTTTAAACTAATGATATTGATGGTTATAAAAATGACGGAAAATGCTAGGAGAATCAATAAATCCAGCGAAACATCAGTGAACGTGAACCCTTTGTACATGATGCCGTTCATGGCATCCGAAGCGTAATATAGCGGCATGATTTTTCCGATTTTTTGCAGCCAGTCTGCCATGCCATCCAATGGAAAAATCCCGGTAAAGAAGACTTGCGGCACGATGACCAGTGGAATGAACTGTACCATTTGGAATTCAGATGTTGCGAAACTCGACAGTAATGTACCGAGTGATAATGCAACGAGTGCGACAAGTATATTGGTCAATAAAACGAGCCAAATGGAACCAACAAGCACAATATCCAATACATTTACTGCATATAGTACGACAATTATCGTTTGAATCAGAGCAAATGAGCCATATCCGATTACATAACCTGCCACGATTTCGTATCGTCTAATCGGTGTAGCAAGTAACCGTTCCAATGTTCCACTTGTACGCTCCTTCAAAAGCGCAATCCCTGCTATCAAAAAGACAAAAAAGAAAACGAAAAAGCTCACAAGCATCGGACTGAAAGTATCAAAACCCTTAGTTTTCGCATCCCCATATACATATTGCTCCTCAATCAAAGGCGTGGTTTTGACATGACCTTGCAATCCCTGCATAAGCTGCATTTGAACGGCCTTTGCACGAGACGGTTGATCGTTCAAAAGTGTTAGTTCCATTTTGCCATTTTCAACATGCAACCAACCATCTGTATTCTTTTCAATCATTACTTTCTTTGAAAACTTCTCGGCTATCGTTACTTGAAAACCTGCTTGTTCCAATGCTTTAACCATGGTTTCATCACTGCCTGTAACGGCGATTTTCAAATCACTCGCTTCTGTATCGAAAATAAAGTACATGAGCGTTAAAATGAGCAATGGAGCAAGAAAAAATAATGCGAGAGTCCTCCGATCTCGGCGCATCTGCTGTGTAATTCGAGTAACAAGGGAGGCAATTCGCATTACCGCTCACCTCCAATCTTCAAAAAAACATCATCAAGCGTTTCCACTGCATATTGTGCCTTTAAAGCTTCAGGGGTTCCTGATGCGATGATTTCACCTTCTCGCAGCATCGCCAGTTTATCGCATCGCTCCGCTTCATCCATTACATGCGTTGTTATGAGGATCGTCTTATGATCTTCATTTCTTAAACGCTCAAGTTCCTGCCAAATGGATTGTTTCAGGACAGGGTCTATGCCTACGGTCGGTTCATCCAAAATGAGAATCGCAGGATTTTGGATGAGTGCTACCGCTAGTGACAGACGGCGTTTCATTCCCCCAGAATAATACGCAACCCGAATGTTCAAATCTTTCGTTAATTGTACAATTTCAGCTGCATATTGAATGCGTTCCCTTCGTTCCTTTTTCGATAAACGATAGAGCTTCGCAAAAAATTCTAGATTTTCAGCACCTGTCAGTTCTGTATATAAAGCATCGGACTGTGCCATATAACCAACGTCCATTAACAGTGCTTCATTTGGAACTTCATGATCCAGAACCGTGATTTTTCCAGCATCCGGCTTAATCAATCCGACAATCATTTTAATCAACGTCGTCTTACCGCAACCGGATGGACCTAACAAACCGAAAATGCCGTTTTTTTCAATATTCATGTTCAATGACCCAATGACCTTTTTTTGATGAAAGCCCTTAGCAATTCCTTCAATGGTAACCACATTTTTCAATGGACACACATCCTTCCTCTTTAATTAACACAGTGTTGAATGTATCATCATTTTAAGGCAGCATTTGGTCTAATACAATCAACACATTTGGAAAAATGTTTAGTGAAAGGAAATATTAAAATGGCATCGATTCATGAGGAAATGGTACAAAAAACGAAAGCGCAGATACAATATCATTTTATTGCACTAGTTGAAGAGGAAGGGTTCACACAAGTATCAGTGAAAAAAATTGCAGAACGCGCGAACATTAACCGGGGCACATTCTATGTGCATTATGTAGATAAATATGAATTGATGGATCACTTACAGCAGCAATTGCTGAATGAGCTTCAAGCACGCATTACTGCCATTTTGCCGAAAGAAGCTTTTATGGCTCTCCATCAACAACAGCTTTACCCACCTTTCGTAGCGATTTTTCAATTCATCAGTGAGCATGCCCATGCATTGAGAGCCATTCTTGGTGATAAAGGCGATCCCTCTTTTGCAAAAAAAGTTAAGCGCGTATTCGGAGAAGTACTGTTGGAGCGTTTAATCAGCCAGCATCCAGCAGCGAAAGATGAAGAGTTTCTTAAGTATATGCACGCCTTTATGACATCTGCAATCTTAGGCGTGATCCAAGAGTGGCTGGAGAATTGTGAAGAGCAAACGGTTGAGGAAATGGCAAAAATCCATTTTCAAATTTTGAAATTCATCAGCCAATTACGTACGTTCATTGAATGAACTTCATAAGGCATGTTCCATTAACATGCCTTTCAACGTTTCCTCTCCTTTGAACGTAAAGAGGTATATAAGCAATAAAAAAATACCGTTCCCTAGAGAAGCATCTTGTGGACGAGATCATATTTCTTAGTGCCATCGTAATGCTAGGAGACTGCCCTCAATAAACATGTTTGGAAAGCTGTCCTTTCCCCACTGTTTTCATCTAAATTTTTAACATTAATAGGATAAAATTGTAAACGATACGATTTGCACGCAAAAAAACCCCATTCGATATAAATGGGGTTTTAAAGCGAAACAAGATATGGATTCCTCGGCTTCAAGGTTCCTGGCCATAACGCAGGAATTAATAAAAGAATACCGCCTAAAGAATGGTGGGATTCAAGGATTTTACCTTAGAGAAAACAATTTTAAAAACGGATTCTTTTTCTTATCCGTTATCCTTAACTCTTTCATTATGATTTGATCCTCATGATCGGCTATCCATTTTTTTAGTGCATCTTTATCCTGGCATTGTGTTAAATATGTCTGCCCGCCTTTGCCTGTCGCGTTAATAACATATCTATTGTAGGTCTTCTCCATATTTGCCCGCCTTTTTTATGAAATGTCTGAAACTTTTTAAATACGAATGAATTGCTATTCTTTATCATTCCCAAAAGTAATTTTATATATTGACAATGATGTTCTACTTGAAAATGCTGTATATCGTGCATCGATCCCGATTGTCATTTTTGATTTAATCGAACCTATCATAATGTGCTAACTAATATTTGTCAATACGTTTTCAAAATGTAAATAAAACGTAAATTTTCAGTTTTGTTAAAGAAATACTTATTTACAATATAGAAGTTTACACCTGCTTAATATTGGGGGAAGAATACGTTTATTCCCTCCTACATTTTTTTATTTTCCCATTTTCCATTAGCACATCGTATGCCATGGTTCCTAAAATACAAAAAGATTATTCAGTATTTTCTTAAGGTGATAATTCTAGCCTTTTACCGATAAAAAAACCGCCAAATGGCGGCATACTCGTTGAAGCTTATGAAACCTTAATTTTCACAAAAGCGTACTCCCAAGGACATGATTACGTATGTATTATTTAATGGTATTGATCGCTTGGGCAAGCGTGGATTTTATCGTCACTTTATCAAAAGGCAATTGAAGCTTGACGGCCGTTATGGCTATTTCCGGCCTAAGTCCTGAAAGGGTTGTATGGATTCCAAGCAGATGCAGGGATTCAATCAATTGTGACAGTTGATGAGCAGATACACTATCTATCGCATGAACGCCCGATAGATCAATGAAAAGCCTAGTGACATTTTTTTCAGCGCATTTTTGTAAAATGTTTTCAAGCAAGGACATGCCCCTCGCCGTGTCTATATCACCAATGAGTGGGAGCAATGCTGTATTATCTTTAAGGGATATGATGGGAGAGCTCAATTCATCGATCGTTGCCTGTTGGGCTTTCATTATTTTATTGGCATATCTATGATTTGCTTCAGTAAACTTCTCCATCACTTCACTGAACACCTTGATCACTATCCGATACCAGGAGTTTATTTCCTCTTGTGTATATTCCTCTTCATGCAATGCAACAAATTGGTCAATATAATCCAAGTATTGCTCTTGCGTTCGAAAAAATTCCCTCAATATGAAATATACGGGTGTTTTTAAATGTTGCTCATCCTTACCAATATCTTCAATCCAACCATCAAGATGCTTAAAGAACTCCCTTTCCTCTGTAACAAAGATCAGAAAGAAATGTAAGTGGAATTCATTATTTTGCTGTTTCAGTTTCTTTATAACTTGGGGATCAGGTGAACTATAAACCCCCGCCTTATCATTTTTATTCAATGTTGCGTACCAATCCTCAGTCATTTGTGTTGCCTTACCTAATAAAAAGGAATATAGCTCTTTATTTCTATGCATAGACTTCTCCACCTATTTATTTTTTTAGTATTCCAAATGGTCTCGGAACACGATACATTTAACGCCCTCAAGACTGAATCGGCCATTATCAGGGTTTTGAAAGGGTAACAGCCCTCTTTCCATATACCTTCTCAGCTGCTTTTGAAAACCATAAAATCACCGATTTTGAAAAAAAAAAAAAACATGCACTTTCTTTTCTGCTGCTCGTTCTTTTCCCCATTCCAAGGCTTCTTTTGAAAAATCCACCGCATCAACAGAACACCCCTTTTGAGCAAGGTAAATAGCATCTCTTCCGGGACCGCCCCCAAGCTCAAGAACCCTTCCTGGACCAAGTAATTCACAATCAAAGTAATGAATCAAATTCTCGTCAGGGAGGTTCTCAAAAAAGGGAATCTTCTTTTCACGGTTTTCATAAAAACCATCCCAGAATGCAGTTGGCTCACACAAATAACGAGTCTAGCATATTTAAAACATCTTCATGGGTTGTAATCTTCTCCGACAAAACCACCACTACTCCCCATTAAATTCCACATTTCAATTATACCGTTTTATGTCAGGGCTCATGTAACAGCAGCATCAAAAATGCATTACTTAAGCCATTCACACACTAACGGGTTTGTAGATCAGATAATGATTACTGGGATTTATAGGTATCAATGACGGGTTCAAACCATTTTCGGATATTATGATTCATTTATATAAAACAAGCGGATGGTCAGCTCAATATCCACGTTAGAGGATGCTTAGCCTTTTTGTTTTCAAAGTCATTTATTACATATTTGTTATTACAGGGAAATAGGCTTTTGTTTTCCCATATATACGGCTCACTTTTTTTGTTAATGAAGGGGATACATCAAATAATTCATCTATTATTCCAATCTTTCAATGACATCATTTCAAAGCTTTCATCAAAATCCAATCTTAGAGGTGCAATTAATTCAATGGAGTTACCATCTGGATCATTAAAATAAATGGCTCCGTGGGGTCATTAGGTAAAACAAGGGGTTGTTTTTCAGGAGGGAATCCAAATGCAGTCTTTATTGGCACTCTCTTTTCTTCAAGCCACCCTTTGGCTTTCTCTATATCTTCCCTATCGACTTGTAGGGCGATATGCCTTATCGAGGGGTGGTACGGAATGTTCACTTCATCAGTTTCCCATAAACCTAGCCAGCTATGGCCTTTCTCAATCCAGAAGAAAGCTTACTTACCCTTCTGATAGGCTAGTTCCAACCCTAGCTTTTTATAAAATCCAATGGAGACATCAAGATCACTCACTGGTAAATGTGCTTCGTAAAGACCTTTTATCACGGCTACACTCCTTTGTGAAAATTAATAAATTCTATTCATTCACGCTACTCCGTATTGAAGGATTCAGCTTCAATAGTTCTTCAATGAAATCCTCTCTATTTAAAGGAGAGATGAGGACTGTATGATGAATGCCATATTGTATTTTTAAACGATCAAGCGAAAGAGCCGGCGAGGATAAAGGGTTAAAGGACCTATCAATCGATTTGATATCATAGATGGAAATGGTTTTATGGATGAAAGCCGACCGAACGATTAAGGTTTTATCTTCAATGACATAATAAGTCGTGAACCAAACCCAGAGGAGTAAACAGATGACGGGAATGCCGACCCATAGACTTGCAAAGTCTTTATCCATAACTGCCGGTGAGAGAACCGCCAAGAATATTCCGAGAAAAATGGGATACATCCACCAATCTTTTTTTGATGGGAATTTCATACCTTCCACTCCTTTTCACAAAGATAATAAAATTAGCTGATTATGATCTTTCTATACATACCATTCAGCATAATCGCTCGATCATCTTCAATTTTCATATTCTTATCATGCCTGCTGAACAAGTCTTCAAATCGCAAGCCAATATCTGTACCTAAAAATCTAATGATGGGTCTCACAAGCCTTTTGGAGAATGAAGGCTTTTCATCTTTAGAGATGAATTTATCGAATAGAATGATTTTCCCGTCTTTTTTTAAAACCCTGCTCATTTCCTGAAGACATTCTTTTGCATCAGGTACGACGGAAAGGACCAAACTTCCAACTATATAATCAAACGATTCATTATTGAATGCCATATTCTGTGCATCCATCTCTAAAAAGGTGATCGAAGTATTTTTATATTTCCCTTTCGCCCTTTTCAGCATATCGGGTGAAAGGTCGATCGCCGTTACCTCAAGGTCAAGGTGCTTGATTAACTCTAAATCAGCCCCCGTACCTACACCCACAAAGAGAATCTTACCTTTGTCCTGAAATGATATCTCTTCAAATATTCTTGTCCTGGCATTGAAAAAGAGATGTGAGTTGAAGATTTTGTCGTAAACTGGGGACCAAACCTTATAAATAACTTTATTCCAAGGATTATTCAACACTCCGCCTCCTGCACTTCTTAACATACTTCTTCTATAAAACATAAAAGATTCCTTCAAGCTTATATATATATGGAAAATCAGTGCTTATTTATACCTTCCATTGCTTCATATGTCGTACGCCAAATATTCGTTTCCTATTTCTTAAAGTCCTTCTCCAAATTTACTGATCACACACACATATCTTTGCAACCAAATTACCTTGACTGTCATAGTAATATACTATAGGATATACCAAAGGAGGTGAGGATTTGGTTCAACGACAACTATCCTCTGACTTGCTTCGCGGACATGTAGATACGATGATTCTAAAGCTCCTGCAGAGTGGCGATAAATACGGCTATGAAATCAGTAAACTGATATACGTGAGTTCAAATGAGCAATATGAAATAAAGGAAGCGACGATGTATTCCAGCTTAAAACGTCTAGAAAAAGACGGGTGCATCCTCTCTTACTGGGGAGATGCTACACAAGGCGGAAGAAGGAAATATTACAAAATCACCTCCATCGGGGAAGACACCTATATACAAAATAAAAATGACTGGGAGCAGGCCAAGCGCATTCTTGAACGCCTCTTATAAGAAAGGAAGATGATATATGATTGAAAAACTGAATGCACATGTTCATAGCATTTTTGCCCCGTACAAAAGTGCAAAAACAGCAAAGGAATTGGAAGAAGAGCTGCTGCAAAACTTACTGGAAAAATACAATGACCATCAAAGGAATGGTGCTAGTGAGCAGGAAGCGTATAAGCTGACCGTGGATTCGATCGGGGAAGTATCTGAGCTGATGGAATCACTCAATCTACAATATAATGTGCTTGAGCAGGCGATAAACATGGACTATTCCAGACAACGCTTAGTGGATTCCGACTTCCGCTCGGTATCCGTGCATGATGGGAAGTTTAATTCCTGCGATTTAAGCGGTTCTGATTTCAGTCATTCTGACCTAACGAACAGCACATTTAAGAGCAGTAACTTAAATAATTGCATCTTTGAAAATGCCAATCTAACGAGTACCTTATTTAAAAGTGCTAATTTAAAAGGCGTCACTTTCAAGAACAGCATTTATAACAAGACTCATTTTAAAGGTTGTAATTTATCTGGTCTTATATTTGACGGGGAAACATTCAACCAAACCATTTTCGAGGGTTCTTCATTGAAAATGGCATCATTTCGTGATGCCACACTCATCAATGTTCAATTCCGGATATCCGATTTAAAGAAAATCGACTTTACTGGAGCATCAATGAATAAACTTACTTACAACTTTTTATACGGAGCAAAGGTCGATCTTAGCAGCGTAACCATCATCTAAAGGAGGGATTTCCAATGACTTTACCGATTGCGATTGTCGTATCCACCTCAATCATTTGCGTAACCGTGTTCCTGACTGCCGTAACCTTAAAAGGGATGAGCATGGGAGACTGATTCATTAAAAACCCTGATGCTTGACGTTCCAAGTCAAGCATCAGGGTTTTTACATTTTTCAACATACCTTCCATTTCATGAAGCAGTACGTTCCCTATCGTTAGGGGTGATCCATGAATGTAAAGTAATTGGCGGGTGAAAATAAAGGCGAATGAATAATTGCAATATCAAGGATGGCACAAAGTATAGCATCCACATGCTCCGCAAAGCCTCAGTGGAATCTGTAAGTTCATAGATAAGGATGGAAATGCAAAAGGTTCCAAAGGCAGCTCCTAATTCAGAGACGATATTTTTTCCCATCATAAATGACAACCGGCCATCCTCCACTTACTTAGACCTCCACTTCAAATTCTTGAACGTAAACAGCATTCCCTCTAATTTCAATATCATAGGTGTCATGTTTTTTTGTAACAGTAACGTGAACTCTGCCATCCTTACCGATTTCATTTCCCTGTTCTATTAACAGGTTCAACTCATTTTCAAGGTCACCTTTCATGTATTTTGCATAATAAGCGCCCATTACGCCTGAAGCCGTTCCTGTAACAGGGTCCTCAAGCGTACCTGAAAACGGGGAGGAAAAATGCCGTGCATGCATATGGGCATCCTGATCATCCGTTTCCAGACAAAAGGGATGAACAGAAGCTCTAGGCATTTCCTTTAATATTAGTGGAAACAGGTTATTGTTCGCCTTCATCTTTTTGAATGCTTTGCGTTCTTTTATCGGAACCAGTAAAGTCCATAAACCTGTACTTCCATATAAAATTGGCAATTCCGCATCCAGATCTTCTATATCAAGTCCTAGGGAATTGGCTAAATCCCCCTTATCCCCGCTAAACGCTTCAAAATATGGGGCGGCCTGTTTCATCGTTATGTATAGCTCTTGCTCCGCCGTCGAATCGATCTTGATTGGCAATATTCCCGCTCCTGTTTCAATCTTCAACTCGTTTTTATCCAACAATCCCCTTGTCTTCAGTGCATGAATGGTAGCCATTGTGGCGTGTCCGCAAAGATTCATTTCGTGGCCTGGTGTAAAATAACGAATCCTAAGATCGGCAATATCGGATTTAATGGGAAAAGAGGTTTCATTGAACCCCACCTACTTTGCTATATCTTGCATTTCCTTTTCCGTCAACCCATCTGTATCTAGGACGACACCAGCCGGATTTCCTTTATTCGGCTTATTACTGAATGCATCATAATGGAATACCCTTACCATTTTCAAACTGAACATCTCCTATTAAATGAGTGATAAACCTACTGATTAGTAATTCTATATCCTTATTAAAATCCCTTTTTGGTAAAAGGACTTGAAGGGAGCTTTAAAATAAGGCTATTCCACAAAAGTAAACCGCCTTCAAGAGAAGGCGGTCTATTAACTATCGTTGAGCTGTATAGTCTCGTAAGTTAGTTTATTGTTGTAGTTAAAAAGATTGGGCGAGACGGAATCCAAGGTCGTCTATGCAAAATGACGGATGGCTGCGACGACGACATGAAGCCCCACACCCCCTGGCCTCTTCAGCCCAGCTGCCTCCTCGGAAAATCCGGTAGGATCCGTACACTTGTTCATCATATAAATCCCAACACCACTCCCAAACATTCCCTAACATATCATACAGACCCCATGCATTCGGTTCCTTTCTTCCTACTTCTTGGATTTTGCTCTTTGAATTTTCGCTATACCAAGCAATCTTATCAAGCACGCCGTATCTATAACCAGTCGTCCCTGCTTTACATGCATATTGCCACTCCGCTTCTGAAGGAAGGCGATAGCCGTCTGATTCCCAATCACATATAATGTTTTCACCATCACTACTTATAAAATAACACGCTTCCAGTCCAGCTTTCTGTGAAAGTAGATTACAAAAAGAAATGGCCTCATTCCAAGAAATATTCACAACCGGTTTTAGATCACCATGAAAAGAATGAGGTGACTTATTGGTAATGTCATAGTATAGACCCATGGTTACAGGATAACGGGCAAGACGAAACGGTCTTATTTCCGTTTTCCATTTACTTTTTATTCTATCGTCTCTTAATTTTATTTCTCCCCCTGGAATTTTTGCCATTGGATAGTCCATGTAACTGTTTATATCATTTGACAATCTACCTTCCTCCTAATGAACTTGGTTTTACAAATTCAACCTCATTTACAATACCAACATCTTTTAATTCTATGGCCCATTTTCATATTCCTTGCTATTTAAATAACGGTAACTTCTAAATACTTGGTTGCAACACCATTAAAGTGTTCGATCCAGCGTTTCAACGGTAACTCACCTCCGAACGCCAACAGAACGCACATCAGTAATAAAAAAAGAACGACTTTAAAATAAGTCGTTCTCCTAACTGAAGCGTTGTTTTGGTTCTTCATCACTTGGAAAAGCCAGGTAACCTAACATTGAATTAGTTATTTTCCTTTAATTCATTTGAGATTTATGCCATTTCCACGCACTTTCAATGATTTTTGCCAAATCTATTGTTGCTTTCCATCCAAGGTCTTCATATATCTTATTAGCTGAAGCAACCAGCCGAGCGGGGTCTCCTGGGCGACGGTCTGCATACTCAATGTTCGGTTTCACTCCTGTTACTTTTTCACATGTGTCGATTACATCTTTTACTGAAAATCCTTTTCCATTCCCCAGGTTGTAGATTGCTGTATCTTTCTTCCCGGACAATAGTGCTTGAAGCGCTATTATATGAGCATTAGCTAAATCGGTAACGTGAATATAGTCACGAATGCACGTACCATCTTCTGTGTCATAGTCTGTACCAAACACGGAGATCTTTTCCCGTTGACCTAATAAATGCTGTAAAATAATAGGAATCAGGTGTGTTTCCGGATCATGGCTTTCCCCTATTTCTGCCGACTCATGTGCTCCAGCCGCATTAAAGTAGCGTAAAACGACATAATGAAGACCATATGCATGTGCAAAATCACCTAAGATTTGCTCTACCATCAATTTCGAGCGACCATATGGATTAATCGGATTTGTTGGCTGACCTTCGTCAATCATCTCTACATTTGGTATCCCATAAGTAGCTGCAGTGGATGAAAAAATGAAATTTTTAACATCATGCTTAATCATAGTTTTTAATAATGTTAGAGTTGCTCCAACATTATTTTCATAGTATTTATAAGGGTCTTGAACAGACTCCCCCACTAAGCTATTAGCTGCAAAGTGCATGACCGCTTTAATCGGGTATTTAAGGAATATTTCATCCAAAATCGCTTCGTCCCCTAAATTCCCTTCTACCAAGATTGCTTTCGAATCAACAAGTGAGCGAAAACCTGTTGAAAGATTATCTAGAATGACAACCTCTTCTGTATTTACTAGCTCTTTTACAAGATGACTTCCAATATACCCTGCACCGCCAACGACCAAAATCATATTATATTTCCCCTTTCAAAACTACCTTCATTAGCGAAAATAATTTCTGATGTTTTCCATGGCTAAAGCATTATATTGGTGGTAATCAAACATTATGTAGGATTATCATGACTAACCATGGCAGATATGCGTTTTCCAGTCCTTCTTTACCTTTTTCCAAAATGGTTCGGTTGCAAAAGCTAATGATTAAACTGATTATTCTGTCAAATCATTCATTGAAATTAACCATATTCACATCTTTCCAGTTGCTCGGCTTTGAGAAAAAGGACAAGTGAAAAAAGCCTATCATAGCCGGCTTTTTTCACTTGGATCAGATATAAAAAAGACTATTTGATTGCTGCCTTGTGTATCTTAAGTATATTTTCCAGTTCTTTTATAATGTCGTCTCTCAATTCAGGACGTTGTAGGGCAAATTCAATTGTAGTTTTCACAAAGCCATCCACAACTCCAACATCATAACGTTTTCCTTCAAAATCGTAGGCGAATACTTTTTGGATTTCATTTAATTTTTGGATGGCATCCGTCAATTGAATTTCTCCGCCAGCTCCCGTTTCCTGTGTAGCTAAGAACTCGAAAATTTCCGGTGTTAGTATATATCTTCCCATGATGGCTAAATTGGATGGTGCCGTTCCTTGTTTCGGTTTTTCAACGAAACGATTCACTTCGTATCTTCTACCTTCTTGGGCTAACGGGTCAATGACCCCATATCTATGTGTTTCTTCTTCATTTACTGGCTGAACTCCAATGATAGAAGAATTTGTCGCATCGTATTGGTTGATTAATTGGCGTAATGAAGGCACTTCGCTTTGAACGATGTCATCGCCTAAAAGTACGGCAAATGGTTCATCACCAATAAAGTTTCGTGCACACCAGACAGCATGTCCAAGACCTTTAGGCTCTTTTTGCCTAATGTAATGGATATTGGCTAAATTGGATGGGTATTGTACTTTATCCAATAAATCGAATTTTCCTTTTTCCCTTAAGTTGTTCTCTAGCTCATAGGCATTATCGAAATGATCTTCTATCGCACGTTTATTCTTTCCTGTGACGATGATGATATCTTCAATTCCAGATTTGACGGCTTCTTCTATAATATATTGAATAGTTGGTTTGTCCACTATTGGCAGCATTTCTTTTGGCATCGCCTTAGTAGCAGGTAAAAATCGAGTTCCTAATCCCGCTGCAGGTATAATCGCCTTTTTCACTTTTTTCATTCTTTTGTAGCTCCTTCATATTGACTTTTTAAATAAATCCATAAAACTAGTCAGTGTTCCTAATCACTTATTTATAGTAACATAGTCTCGTTTTTTGTAAATATTTTAGTCGGCTGAATGCAATTTCACATTCTTTATTATATACCAATTTCTTCAAAATTAAAAACCCCAAAAAAGGCATGCACCCTTTTTTTATACCTTTGATCGGATTGACAGACATAAATGCATGTAATTGTTCCACTGTTTCGTGCAGCTTTTACCACAAAAATAAATGTAAATGGCCTTTCCCTGTATGACTATCAGGAAAAGGCCATATGTCGTTCATATAGTCGTCAGGTCCTAGGACCGACTTATTTTGAACTATTAATTATTCCATTGATTGTTTCCATAAAAGCATTCATGACTTGCTTCAATTTCAGCTCAGCTTCTTCCATCTTTTCACCTTGGATTCCGAAATAGAATTTGATTTTAGGTTCTGTGCCAGATGGTCGTAAGCAAACCCAAGTGCCATCCTCAAGGAAGTACTTAATTACATTTGATTTAGGTAAATCAATGACTGCCTCCTTATTGGTGCCTACCGTTAGCTTCACGCTGCTTTTATAATCTTCCTGTACCGTTACAGCTTTTCCAGCTATTTGCTTTGGAGGATTCTCACGGAATTGATTCAGGATCCCTTGGATTTGCCCAGCGCCTTCAATCCCCTTTAAAGTCAGTGATTGAAGCCCCTCAAGGTAATATCCGTACTTTTCAAAAATATTAAGCAACCCTTCATAAAGGTTCATGCCCTGTTTTTTATAGTAAGCACAAACTTCCACGGCTAGAACGGCTGCTTGGATTGCATCTTTATCACGGGCAAAATCCTTGATTAAATAACCATAGCTTTCTTCATATCCGAATAAGAAGGTATGCTTACCACTTTCCTTATATTCGTTGATTTTTTCGGCGATGAATTTAAAACCAGTTAATACATCAACTGTCCCTAAACCATATTCCTTTGCAATCCTGCGCCCGATTTCAGACGTTACGATCGTTTTTAAAACGACGCCATTTTCAGGTAAAGTGCCTTTTGATTTCTTTTCTTTTAACAGATAGTCCAATATAAGTGCCCCTGTTTGATTACCTGTAAGCACCACATATTCTCCATCATTATTTTTAACGGCTATACCGAGACGATCAGCATCAGGATCGGTTGCAATCAACAAGTCCGCCGATACCTCATTTCCTAATTCCATAGCCATTTCAAATGCGGCATGTTCTTCAGGGTTAGGAGATTTTACCGTCGAAAAATTGGGATCAGGCAATTCCTGCTCTTTTACAACATGAACCTTGTCGTATCCCAGGTCTTGTAAAGCCCGCCTTACCGACTTATTTGCAGTGCCATGAAGTGGCGTGAACACTACTGTCACATCAACTTCTTCACTTAAGTTTTTGTTTTCGGGAACTGTAAGCAATTTTTCATTATAAGCAGCATCGATATCCTCACCGATAATTTCAATGAGGCCCTGTGCTTTCAATATCTCTTCATCTTTTACCGAAATGGCCAGTTCATTTTCAATTGCATCCACGAATTCAATCACTTTATCAGCCGTTGCCGGAGGAAGTTGAGCACCATCTGGTCCGTACACTTTATAACCATTATATTCCGGAGGATTATGACTTGCCGTGATAACAATCCCAGCATAGGCATTCAGTTCACGAACGGCAAAGGATAACTCTGGCGTTGGCCTTAACTCATCGAATAGGTAAGCCTTAATACCCTCTGATGCCAAGGTCTTGGCAGCTTCCAAGGCAAATTCAGGTGATTTAAAACGTGAATCATAGGCAATCGCGACGCCTCTGCGTTTTGCTTCATCACCGATCGATTGCAGATAATGGGCCAATCCCAATGTCGCTTTGCGGACTGTATAGAGATTCATCCGATTCGTACCTGCCCCGATTTCCCCGCGCATACCACCTGTGCCAAATTCCAAGTTCTTATAAAACGCATCTTCAATCTTTTTTTCATCATCTTGCATCTTGTTAAGTAATGACTTCATTTCCTCATCAAGTGTACCGAAATTCACCCATGAGTTATAAGAACTTTTCCAATCCATTTTCACATAATCCTTCTTTCTTCCTAGTTTACGTTGGTAAATCTAAATAATTATAGCAAAAAATAACAGTACTGAACGAAATAAAAAAGCCGTTAATAGGACTATCTTCGCTATATTATCAGCAATAAATAGACATCAGTCAATATTTTCAACATAAAAAAGTTTGCTTTATTACAAAGAGGGGTGGATATCCTAATGAATTTGAATGGAGGCATAAATCTGGAAATGCAATGTCTGTCGATGGATTTGGCATGGCTGACATCTCCCCAGTCTTACTGAAAAGTTGTTTCTGTAAGACTGGATCGACGCCCACTATGGAAAAATTATTCAGCTTCGGATACAACGGTAAAGCGTTGATTGATGTGTTGCGGATTTTCAATTTCATCAAGTACTGCAATGGCAAAATCGGCATAACTCACATAACTTTCGCCTTTTGAGTTTACAAGCAGGTTGTCTTTACCCAGTTTATACCCACCTGTTCGATTTCCTTGCGGATCAAAGAAGGCAGAAGGACTGATGAAGGTCCACTGAATGCCATTGGCACTTTGTAAATCCTCGAGGTTCTTAGATTGATTATAGGCTGTAGCAAAGTATTCTTTAGGGAATTCAGGCGTATCCAGAACACGAGTCGTTTTCGCCTCATCAACGAACAGGCTACCGGCTCCGCCCACAACAATCAGTTTAGTTTGCGGAGCACCTTTCATGGCCTCAATTAAGACCTTTCCTGCATCCACATGCAGATGTTCTTTCCCTGGAGCAGCACCAAAGGCATTCACGATCACATCAAATTCTTTAATATCGTCTGATTTCAGCGAGAATATGTCTTTTTCCACTACGGAAGCCACGATATTTTGAACTTTGGCTTCGTCCCTGACTATGGCCGTAACTTCATGTCCCCTAGTCATTGCTTCCTTTAAAATTAGATTTCCGGCTTTTCCGCTTGCACCAATAATACCTATTTTCATTTTTCGTTCCTCCTATATCGTTTGTGAAACCCTAATTGTAATCAAATTAGTTACATGTAATAATATAAATTACATGTTGGTGATTTGTCAATTCTTTAGTATGGAGGATGGTGTTGCAATTCGAAGATAAATTGCCATTTTCCGCAGATATTGCGATTCCGATAAAAAAAGCACCATTCCATGTAGGAATGGTGCGCTTATCATATTACCAATCAGTTCTTCCGATTCTTGCTCATTAGTAATCCCATACATACAGTAATGAGAGTAAAAGCAATAAAGGCCAAAAACGGAATCGTGATGAACCCTAACCAATTTATATACTCACCTGAGCAAGGAACACCACTTTGGCACATTTCGAATTGTTGTAAAGCTGGAATTTTTTGCAGACAATAGTGATAACCTGACACCAACATGCCCAAAATCGATAATGGGAGGATGTATCGATAAATTTTCAGGTCTTGCTCATAAAAGGCGCGGCCTAATAAAATAACGAGTGGGTACATCAGGATTCTTTGATACCAACAAAAGGTACAAGGTACATAATGGAGAACCTCACTAAAATAGAGACTTCCCGCAGTTGCCATGATGGAGAGGATCCAAGAAAATAATAGTGGCTTGTTCATCAACTATTTCTCCTTCGCTGCTTCATCAACCATTTTCACTAAGTCATCGATTGTATTCCCTTCAAACTTCTTGCCATTAACAAATAAGGAAGGTGTTCCAGATACGCCCAATTCGTCGGCTATCTCCATATCCTTATTCCATTGGTCCTCGGATTTTTCGGCTTTAAAAGATGAAACGACCTTTTTTGCATCGCTGTCATTTACGATTTCTTTCAACGTTTCTTCTAAAAACTTGTCCGTAAATACATCTTCCTTTTCATATTTCGGGTCATCAGGCTGCTTATTGTATAACAGCTCATGAAATTTCCAAAAAGTATCATTTCCTAATTCCTGATAAACACTCTCCGCAAATTTAGCAGATCTAGTTGAATCGACGTTAATGAACGAAAAATTCATGAAATAAAATTGCGCTTTTCCAGTATCAATCAATTCACTTTTTATAGAAGGAAAGAACTGCTCCTCGAACGTCTTACATACTGGACATTTATAATCACCGAATTCAACAATTTTAACAGGAGCCGATTTATTTCCCAAAAAAGGCTGTGATTTATAATCGATTTCATAAACAGCTGTATCTTCGCCTTTTCTATTTGCCAAAAATATAAAGCCAATAATGATTACAGCGATTAACCCTATGATCCAAAATGTGAATGCAGAAGATTGTTTTTGATTATTATTTTTTTGGTTTTTTTTATTAGACATCTTATACCTCCATATCTTTCGTAGTTGTTTAGAATTTCCTTATACAGCCATAGTGGAACCTATAAGGAACCATTAAAGCCGATTTCATTTCCCCCTTTCCACCCCTACCTGTAACTGGTTCATTTACATGTTAAGTTTCACCATGATGTTTTGTCAATTACACGTACCTTTTATTTTTTGCCACTGACTAAACGCCCTTTCTTTTAAAGAGTAATGGCATGAATTAATTTATTCTTGCACATCTTTCTAACTTGTAACTACTTGAATTACATGTTAAATAATTTATACTATATAAGAATAGAGATTTTAAAGGAGAGATAAAGATGTCAATCAGTACCCGTTTTTCCGTAGGAATCCATATATTATCTCTTTTAGAAATAAATAAAGAAGGCGTTAACACTTCTGATTTTATTGCCAAAAGTGTAAACACCAACCCTGCCTTAATCAGGAAAATCACCGGCATGCTTAAGACTGCAGGTTTAGTGAACGTTCGGCCAGGCATCGCTGGTGCAACATTAGCCAAAGAATTATCGGAAATTACTTTGCTTGATGTTTATCAAGCTGTCAACGTGCTGTCCGACAAAGAGTTATTCGGAATCCATGAAAATCCTAATCCAGCTTGTCTTGTTGGAAGAAATATACAGGGCGCAATAGAGCCCATCTTTTCAGTTGCTGAACTTGCCTTGGAAAAGGCATTGGGCGTGGTAACGATCGAAGATGTCGTTAAGGATATTATAGCAAAGGATAAAGATGAAAATTAGTCGATATATCTTTTCGGAAATATAATGGCACTTTTCGCCGATATATCTTCTTTTCCGGGGATATACTGACACCTTTCGTCGATATTTCTTCTCTTCCGGAGATATAATGGCACTTTTCGTCGATATTTCTTCACTTCCGGAGATATCCTGACACCTTTCGTCGATATATCTTCTTTTCCGGAGATATACTGACACCTTTCGCCGATATATCCTCTTTTCCGGAGATATACTGGCACTTTTCGCCGATATTTCTTCTCTTCCGGAGATATACTGGCACTTTTCGTCGATATTTCTTCTTTTCCGGGGATATACTGACACCTTTCGTCGATATATCCTCTTTTCCGGAGATATTCTGGCACTTTTCGCCGATATTTCTTCTCTTCCGGAGATATTCTGGCACCTTTCGCCGATATATCTTCTTTTCCGGAGATATACTGGCACTTTTCGTCAATATATCCTCTTTTCCGGAGATATAATGGCACTTTTCGCCGATATATCCTCTTTTCCGGAGATATTCTGGCACTTTTCGCCGATATATCCTCTTTTCCGGAGATATTCTGGCACTTTTCGCCGATATATCCTCTTTTCCGGAGATATAATGGCACTTTTCGTCAATATTTCGTCATTTCCAGAGAGATACTGACACCTTTCATCGATATATTTCATTTCCAGAGAAATAATTGCACCTTTCGTCGATAACTCCGCAGATCATTGGCTCAAAATAGTTAGAGAAGCAAAAAACACATGAGATAAGTCTCATGTGTTTTTTTATTGATTGTTTATTTGTACTTAGGAACTTCTATCGTTAGTTTATAGGAATCTAATAAACTATATAAATTATAAATCTGTTTCACTTGCTTTGTTGCCCAGCTAATATCCGTTGCATATTGGTGTGAGGCATATCCATACTTCTCGGCTGTTGTAGGGTTCCATCTCATTTTGTACAGCGTATCCTGTCCAGCAGAGATATATCCTTTGGCTATAAATTCGGCACCGCCTATGATGGCCGCTTCCGGAGTGAACCAGCCTGCATTATATGCGTATTGAGCCCCGCTGCTTAACGCTGTTCCGTCATAAGCTCCCACTCCATACATATTATAGACCGTTTTCCCATTCACCTTTACCCCTGTTGCTAATGGTGAAGTACCATTCCCGGTTTCCAGAAGGGCGTGAGAGATCAGGTAAATTTCATTCACTCCATATTTTTCACCTGCCGAAGTGAAGGTTGCTGCTTTGCCTTGTAAAATTCCTTTACCAGAAAGGATTCTATCATTCACTTCAGAAACATTCATGTTGGTGACTTGAGAGAGCTTAACGAATTGATACGAATGAACTGGGTCATTCACAAAATTATCAGGATTCAGATTATATCTTATGTCTTCTGGACTAGCATTTACCCATGTCTTGTTATAATTCACTTCATACCAATAGTACCCGTCAGAGCCTTTGACTTTTGAATTAATATTCAGTGATTGATTGTTGCTGACAGCACCGACTACCCAATAATTAGATCCTGCTCCGCCCCTTACACGCCAACCGGTTCCTTTAACGGTGCCGGTTGTTGAATTGATTAAGGTTAAGCCATCCTCGCGTATGTAGGTTTTATACTTTTTATCCGTTTGACCATTTGCAGCCATTTGAATTTCAACCATCTTGTCCATTGTCAGATTATACGTTTTATCGATCCTGACGATCGATCCATTAGAGCCCCCAGGACTTTCCGGTGCTTTGGCTGATAAATATTTCGAACTGACATAGCCCGTTTTTCCATTCGCCGTTATTCTTGACCAGCCATTAGACTCGGAATACACCGTTACAGCCGTTTTGTTTATAAGCTTGGCAATAATTGAACCGGACGTTGATGCTGATTCGCGCATATTTAAACTGGAGCCATCACTCACATTTACATATTTGACTAACGTCGTTTCTTCACCGCCTGGATTCGGATTTGGACTTTCCGTTATAGGACCAGGCTTTGTTGCTGATAGATATTTCGTATTGACGTATCCTTCTCCGCCATACGCTTTAATTTTTGACCATCCATTTGATTCCGAGATGACTTCTACCTCTATACCTCTTGCCAATTTTACGATGACGGAAGCATCTTCAGACGGTTTATTCCGCATATTAAGCGTTCCTGAGCTTACATTTACATATTTCTTTGTCGTTTTTTCAGGGACGGATGGTTTCGATTCAGTTACCGGCTTTGTTGTCGAAAGATATTTCGTGCTGACAAACCCTTCTTTCCCATTTGCTTTAATCTTCGCCCAACCTTTGGATTCCGAATATACCGTTACCTGCGTTCCTTTTGTCAGCTTCGCGACTATGCTCGCGCTATCTGTCCCGCTTTTTCGCATATTGAGCGTTCCAGAATCAACATTTACATATTTCGTCGTCGTTTTTTCAGGGACGGATGGCTTGGATTCCGTTACTGGTTTTGTAGTCGATAGATATTTGGTGCTGACATGTCCGTCTTTTCCATTGGCTTTGATCTTCGCCCAACCTTTGGATTCCGAATACACCGTTACCTGCGTTCCTTTTGAAAGCTTCGCGACTATGCTTGCACTTGCCGTACCGCTTTTTCGCATATTGAGCGTTCCGGAACTTACATTCACATATTTAGTTGTCGTCTTTACAGGTGTGGATGTATTGGAGCCCGATCCTGGCTTTTCTGTCGATAGATATTTCGTGCTGACAAATCCTTCTTTTCCGTTGGCTTTGATTTTCGCCCAGCCCTTGGATTCCGAATATACCGTTACCTGCGTTCCTTTTGAAAGCCTCGTAACTATGCTTGCACTTGCCGTCCCGCTTTTCCGCATATTGAGCGTACTTGCATTCACATATTTGGTCGTCGTCTTTACAGGTGCGGATATATTAGATCCCGATCCTGGCTTTGCAGTCGATAGATATTTCGTGCTGACATAGCCTTCTTTTCCATTGGCTTTGATCTTCGCCCAGCCCTTGGATTCCGAATATACCGTTACCTGCGTTCCTTTTGAAAGCCTCGTAATTATGCTTGCACTTGCCGTCCCGCTTTTTCGCATATTAAGCGTGCTTGCATTCACATATTTCGTTGTTGTTTTAACTGATGTTGCAGCTTTAGTTACCGTACCAGGCTTTGTCGTCGATAAATACTTGGTATTGACATAACCTTCTTTTCCATTGGCTTTGATTTTCGCCCAACCTTTGGATTCCGAAAACACCGTTACCTGCGTGCCTCTGGTCAGCTTCGCGACTATGCTTGCATTATCCGTCCCTGTTTTCCTCATATTCAGTGAACCCGTGCTAACATTCACATACTTTGTCGTTGTTTTAACAGGTACTGCAGCTTTAGTTACCGTACTAGGTTTCTTCGTCGATAGATACTTGGTATTGACATAACCGTCTTTCCCATTGGCTTTGACCTTTGCCCAACCATTTGATTCCGAATACACCGTTACCTGCGTGCCTCTGGTCAAATTCGCGACTATGCTTGCATTATCCGTCCCTGTTTTCCTCATATTCAGTGAACCCGTGCTAACATTCACATATTTAGTAGACGTTTTAACCGATACTGCAGCTTTAGTTAAAGTCCCCGGCTTCTTTGCCGATAAATACTTCGTACTGACATAACCATCTTTTCCATTGGCTTTGATCTTCGCCCAACCTTTGGATTCCGAATACACCGTTACCTGCGTTCCATTTGTCAGCATTGTAACGATGCTTGCATTTTCCTCCCCAGTTTTTCTCATATTGAGTGAACCGGAATTCACATTGACATACATTACACTTGTTTCAAAATTGGTCTGTTCTGTATGTAGTGGAGCTGCAGATATTTTTTCTTCGAATGCAACTGTAGACAACACTGCAAAACAGAAAGTTGGTAAAATTAATTTCTTCATCTCATTCTCCCTACTAAAGCATTATATCTTTAACATTTATTTAAATATCGGTTAAAATTAGTATTATATTATGGGTACATTTACTTATTCATTAAAAATATAACATATTCCTTTAGATCTACAGGGAGACCAATGGGGTTTTAACATAATGGTAAACTATTAGACATTTAAGTAATATTATAGAAATATTTGAAATATATATCACATCGCTCATTTTCTTTGGAAGGATAACGAGGGAAAAAAGATATATTGAAATATTTATTTAACACTCCAATTAATTGTTTATAAGAAGTACATTTTTTCTAATGTATCGAATATATATGTAGGGTAGGCGGTAAGCCATCCAATCCTTATATTTGACGGATTGAGGCCATAAACTATATAATTACTATATATTTTTATATGAATCCTTCTGTTAAGGGGAGTAGCTATACAATAAAGTCGTCAATACAGGATGTTTTATCCTCGGCTTTATTGGCAACTGATTTTAGTTGTTTGCAAGACCTTGCCGATTATTTGGTGAGGTCTTTTAATTTTTAAAGACGGTATAACCAACAATCGGTTATACCGTCTTTTTTTGAATCGAAAATTGAACAATTAGGGGTGAAAAGTATGCAAAACTATAATGAATTAGCTCAAAGCGTTAAGATTTCCGATGATAAAAAAAACATCTTGCTTGATGCCGATCAATCTTTATCACTTATCGGAAAGGGCCGCAGCGCTTATGTTTTCCGAATACATTCCACCAATAAAGCACTAAAAGTTTTTTTCCCGGACCACACTCACACAGCTAAGATAGAAGCTGAAATATACAAAACAGTCCAATCCATCGACTATTATCCAACTCTATATGATGCGGGAATAAATTATCTGGTTATCGATCACATCGAAGGCTACACTCTATTTGAATGTTTAACATTAGGAATCCCGATAACGAAAGAAAACATCGAGGAGATTGACCATGCCTTACAATTAGCAAGAAAAGAAGGATTGAATCCTTCGGATATCCATTTAAGAAACATCTTTATCACCTCCGAAAAAAAGGTGAAGATCATTGATGTAGCAAGGTTCAAACAAGTGAAATCCTGCAATCAATGGCACGATCTGAAAAGTGCTTTTCACCTTTTTTATTCGAAGTCATTTTTTCCGAAGAAAATTCCAAGCTTCATCCTAAATTCCATAGCAGCCATTTATAAAAAAAGATTCTTACCCATCTGATCATCACTATAAAATCACAATGGAGGCACCTATGAAAAAAATAATAACCATAGCTTTTATGTCCATTCTTACATTAAGCGGGTGCTCGCTTTTGGGAGAAGTCAATTCATCATTGGAATATGCCGATAATGCGACAGAGTATGTAAGTACCATCAAGGAATTTTCCAATGAAGTACCTGCATTATCCCAAGATGCCGTCACGGATACCGAGGCTAGAAAAAATCTTGAAAAAGAACTGCAACTGATGAAAACGGAGATTGAAGAATTTAATGCAATCGAACCACCTCAAATCGCTGAAGGCGTCCATGAAAAAATCGTCCAATCAAATCAGCAGCTGTCAGATGGGATTGAATTATATCTGAATAACATTGAAAATGGTCAACTCGACCCTAAGGCTTTGGAAGATTCAGAGATCATGCAATCCATCGATAATATAACAAGCTTGGCAAAACAAATTGAAGAATTGGGTAATTAAGAATCATTCCATAGACTGGCATCCCTCTCTTTGGAGATTTTACGAATAAAACAGAATGGCTGGAGACAAATTATTGACATGAAACCAAAAGGTTTTATATAATCAAAAAAAGCGAAACCAAATGGTTTTATATTTTTCAATAATAAAGGAGAATCAGTATGGAAAATCAACAAACATTACAAGATGTCAAGCAGACGGTTATTCTTGAAGCGCCTATACAAAAAGTTTGGGATACAGTATCCACTGCAGAGGGGATAGCTTCATGGTTCATGCCAAATGATTTTCAAGCGAAAGTGGGACATGAGTTCCATGTGCAATCACCCTTTGGTCCATCTCCCTGTAAGGTAATAGAGATAGATGCCCCTCATCGGCTTTCATTCACTTGGGATACGGACGGTTGGATCGTTTCGTTCATTTTAAAAGAACTGAATGGCAAAACCGAGTTTACTCTTATTCATGGTGGTTGGAAGCAGCCGGATACGATTATTCCGAAACCGAACGAAAAAAGCTCAGTGATTCGCGATAGGATGGCACATGGCTGGGATCAGATCGTTAATTTAAAACTGAAAAAGGTTGTTGAGGGCTAAGTGTCTTCAGCAGAAAAGTATGATGTTTTTCAGGCTATCGCCGACCCAACCCGCAGAAGGGTCCTTCACTTGCTTGCAGAAGGGGAATTGCCCATTTCAGAAATCACTTCTCACTTTTCTATGAGCCGTACAGCGATTGCAAAGCATCTTCATATTCTTTCTGAAGCTGAATTAGTCAGTGGCCGGAAGATTGGAAGAGAGAAACGCTTTCGGCTTCAGCCAGAACCTTTAACGGAATTGAAACAGTGGCTTTCTTTTTACGAAAAATTTTGGGATAACAAACTTTCCATCCTTAAACATGTTATTGAAAATCCAGGAGAAGACGGGTTAAAAGTCATTGAAAAAGAAAATGATACACAGATGGACAAGCCTAATGAAATAACATAAAAAACCCCCGGTGCATTTGAACCGGGGGTTTTTTCATAAGTTTATGCATCCATTTCAATATTGTGTTCTTTGCGCTTCCGAATAATCATCGTTAGCAATAAGAACAGATTAAATACGATGATGCATCCAGTAAGGAACAGTATACTTGTTGTTAAAGCATCCGCTCCAAGGCTCGTGCTCATTGCCTGACGGAAGCCCATGACAGAATACGTCATTGGTATGAAGGGATGAACCGCACTGAAGAAGTTATTGGTCAACTCCACAGGGAACATTCCTCCGCTTGCACCTAGTTGTAATACAAGGAAAATCATCGCTAAAAGGCGACCTGGATTTCCAAAAGCTACGGTTAAGAAGGTAACAATGAACATGAAGGTAAGGGAAGTCAATATGGAAACTCCTATGAATTGCCCCATATTCTCGACCTGTAAATCCATACCCCAAATCATGATCGCATCCAACACTAGTGCTGAAAGCGTCGCTTGTATAAAGAGGACCGTGAATTTACTAAACCACCACGCCACTCCAGATGTTGGTCTTGTAGACGGCATGCCTGTCGGGAATCCCATATTGAAGGCAATCGCTCCTACAAATAACCCTAGAGACAGCACATAAGGAGCTAGAGCATGACCATAATTAGGTACCTTACTGCTTTTTTGTTCTTTGACCTTTGTTGGTTCAGCGATCATACTGTAATTATCATTCGTTGTTTTATTTTTACTTATTTCTTCTGCACCATCACTTAGTTTTTCCGAAAGTTCGCCCGTTCCATCTTGTAGGGTGGAGATTCCATCCCCCAATTTACTTGAACCTTCGGCAAGTGCTGATGAACCTTCATTGATCTTACCTGCACCATCAGCAAGTTGGATGACTCCATTGCTTAAAGTGGGCAGATTGTTTGCTAATTGTTCAGTACCTTTAACAAGTGCTGATGAACCATTGTTCAAGGATGCCGAGTTGGCATTCAATTGTTTGGCTCCATCGGCAAGTTTGTTCGCCCCTTCGCCAACTTGCCCAACACCCAATGTATACTTCTCTAAACCAGTTCCTAAAGAGGCGGAGCCTACTTGAAGTTGGGAAACTCCATCAACCAATTGACCAGATCCCTCAGTCAGTTTTGATAAGCCATTATTTAACGATGAACCACCTTGTGCTAACTGATTGATTCCATTCACTAGTTCTGGTGTTCGTTCATTTAAACTTTGGGTTGCCGTCGTTAATTGATTGCTGCCTATAACAGCCTCATTCAACCCGGTATTCAATTGGGTTGCACCCGGAATCAATTGATCCTCCAGTGCGCTTCTTATTGCTGTATATCCATTTAATGCTGAAACAGCGTTAGGATTCACTTTATTCACAGCATTATTTAAGTTGGTCACCTGTTCAGGAAGCTGACCTAAACCATTCAATACTGGCATTACTTTATCCGTCAATTGTGTTGATAAGTCGGATATATTGGCTGCAAGAGACGATGCAATTTGCTTTTGGGCTCCTGCTTGGATTTGAAGCTCGTTTTGAATGGCCCCGATTAATTCTGTTTGTTGTTCACTGGTCATACTTTTATATGCTTCAGTGTTTTGAACGGAATGGATCGTGCTTTGTCCATTGTTCTCAATCGTTGATTGAAGTTCCGTCAAAGCTCTTTGGCTATTCTCGAGATCTTTAGTAATGCTGGATACGGTACCGGACGTGCTGCTTCCTGCAGGAACCGCTTTTTGCAATTGATTTACACCGCTTTGAATACTTGTAAGTCCTTGTGTAAGCTGACTCAGCTGTTCGTCTGTAGGCAATTGACCATCCATCTTTTTCAGGCCGTCATTTAATGCCTGGCTTCCTTCTGACAGTTTCGTGATTCCCTCATTTAAACTCCGCTGACCCGCTGCCAGCTTCGGGATTCCTGTAGATTGGTCCGTTAATTGATTGGCACTTTCTGATAATGTATTCAAGCCATCATTTAAATTCGCACTGCCCGTTTGAGCTTCCGTCAATCCAGTATTTAAATTTTGGGCTCCTGGAACGACTTTGGCCAGCCCAGTGGAAAGTTGGGAAGAACCTTGTACAAGTGCTTCACTATTATTCGTTAATTCCCCTGTGCCTGATGCGAGTTCGTTCGCACCAGTTTGCAACTGTCCGACACCGGAAGTATATTGTGAAATCCCCTTGTTCAATTCCGTCGCACCATGTTCAAGTTTATTGACTCCATCCAAAAACTTGCCAACGCCAATTTGAAGTTTATTCGCTCCGTCTTTAAAAGTTAATGTACTAGAAGCTAATTTATTCAGATTGTCTGTCACTTCTTTGTTTCCATCTTGCAATTTTTCAGTGCCATCATCAAGCTTCGATGCTCCATCCGCTGCGTCACTAAATCCATCTCCGATCTCGTCCAGTTGCGAGAAGATCGCTTCCGCATATTCCTTTGTTACACTTTCAGCAATTTCAGTTTTCAAATTATTCGTTGCCTGTTTTCCGACCGTTTCTGAAACGAAACTGCGTCCAGGATTCACATCATACGTTAAATTCATTTTCCTAGGCTTATTATCCATGACGGTCGAAGCATTTTTAGAAAAGTCTTCTGGAATGGTAACGACCATATAATATGTACCATCATCGAATCCTCTTTTCGCTTCTTTTTCCGTTACGAAATGCCATTCTAAATCATCATTGTCCTTTAATTGTTCAACAAGCTCATTACCGATTGTTAAGGTCTTACCCTCATACTCTGCCTTCACATCATTATTCACGACGGCAACAGGCAATTTACCTGTATTGCCGTATGGGTTCCAAGCAGAACTAAGGAATAACCCCCCATAAATAATCGGTACAAACAGCAAAACAATAGCGACACCAAGCAGTTTTCGATTTGTTAGGAAAAGCTTCCATTCTTGTTTAAGCATGTTCACTCTTTTTCACCTTTCTTTTCACGCAATAATTCACTCAATGACGACGAATTCCAATTAAGAGTTGGAATATCCGTGGTGCCAAAGCTTTCTTTAAGTAAATCTGCTACTGTTCGGCTGGAAAAGAACTCCATTAATAGTTCATCCGCCTGAGAAAACATCCGACGCAGAACGTCCATACCCTTTTCTGCATACTCTCCATCTTTAAACGCTTTTTCTATAAGTCCTGTATCTGGAAATATCGAAATCGGTCCTTCCATCGCTTCAATAATTTCAAGGTTTTTAATCTCATCTACACTTTTGGCAAGAGAAAGGCCGCCATTATTACCTGGAACGGAAGTGATTATTTGCTTCACGACCAATTTCCTTATGATTTTTTTCAAATAAGAAGGAGACACCTCTAACCGCCTGCTGATCTCATTAGACGCCAGAGGCACATTTTTATCCTGGGTAGAGAGTATAACAATGATGCAAATGGCCTGCTCGACCCCTTTTGTTAATTGCAAATCCTTTCACCTCTTCAAGTTCTTATATGGATGTTTGATATCCATAATGGATATTTTGTATCTATAATTAAAACCCGTTTCAGCTTAAAAATCAAGTTATTTTTAGAAAAAATTACTAAAAGGGCATTAATGACCTTAAAATAAGATGAACCCCGCATGATGTCATCATGCGGGGTTCACCTTTGTCATTTTACAGGTCATTTAAAAACTCATTGACTGCCTCTGGAGTTTTTGCATTTGCACTGTGCAGATGTGCAATCTTTTCTCCATTTTTGAAAACTAATAAAGATGGAATCCCCATTACGGTTTGCTCTTCAGAAATCTCAGGGAATTCGTCACGATCGATCGTAAACCACCGTTTGTCTTGATGTTCTTGAGTGATCTCATCGATGAACATGTCTAAACGTTTGCAGTCTGGGCACCACGTGGTTGTAAAAATCCCGACTGTCAGTCCCTCTTGTTTGATTTGTTCACGGTATTCTTGTTCCGTATTAATATTTTTCATGATTGTCTCCTCCGAGCTTTCTTATCATCATCATACTTTAATCCATGAATTAATGTACTCAAGGATTAATATATAATTAATTCCTTCACAGTACAAACGGTTTCTCCTGGATTTACCTTACTCTTGTCCGGTTTATGTGTTGATTGTTTAAAGGTTGCTTATAAAACTTTACCTCAGTGTCGCTATGAACATGAAAAAAGCCACTGATCCTGTGGCGTTTTCCATATCATTCATTTTGGGAGAATAAGCTGCGAGTGACCTTGATTATTCTTCATTATCTTGGATAGTCATGTATTGGAATATGGTGCCCACCAATTGCCTGAAACCACAATCAATGTCTGTAATTTAATCGTATTGGCAAAATAGTCATCATCGCCTTGTTCCTGCATCGTCCTATTCCATAATCGGTTAATCCATTGCTGATTGGACGGATCAACCATGGCACTCACCATGAACGGAGCAACAAAGCTTGTACTATTTCCTTCTTCTACGGTTTTTCCGTTTAGTGTATAGCCGGATTGGATATTTTCAGGGCTTCCACCCGTTTCCCCTTTAATCCAATCATTCATCTTCTTTAGTTGCGGCAGCGCTCTGTCGTCACCAGTCAGTAAGTAATCAATCGTATAGCGCCAAGGGGCCCTACTGCTGTTCCAGCTATAATTGCCGTCATTCTCCCCTTCCAAAAAGTCAGCTTGTGCCGGCTGGTATCCTCCCTTTGATTGCACAATGAAGTCTGGCATCAGTCCGGTATTACCGCTTTTTCGCTCATAAATGGAATGAATGATATGATAAGCCTTATCCGTTACATCTTCCCATTCATGATTCCCTGTTGCCGCCTCAAATGACTTCATATGATTGAGAATAAGGTCCGATGCACGAGTTGATTGCCCGTATACATCATCATTATCTTCCGCCCAGTCCCCTAGTTTAATCAGCGATTGCGATTGATTTATTTCATTCGACATGATCGCCTCCAAGATGTCTTTTGCTCTGGCAAGATAGTCGATTTCCCCTTCACTTCCCCATTGGCGATCAGCCAATAATAACGAATAAGCGATATCCATATCACCATCAGTTGCTGAATCAGAATCATCTGGCGTATTTATGATCTTACCCGATTTATCCTTTACTTGCTGCCAAGCCATTAAAGAAGGATCATTGATACTTCCATGCGCTTTATAAAACCGATAGAGACCGTCGAAATACTGTTTGTCCTTACTGCCTGCCATGATTGCCGTTATCATCATCCCATAACCATGCGCTTCAGAAACGGTCACTGCGTTTTTGGGTTCTGCATATCCTTTATCATTATAAAAAATATAATATTCATCTTTTTTATCGGCAGGCTGCTTAAGGTATTCATTTTTCCAAGTTTCATAAAATTCCGCTACGGCCTCATCCATCTCCTCTTGTGACACATTGTTTGGTTTTATCGTTCCTGATTGATAGACTGTATGCTGTGGAAACGGCCTTTTACTGCCCTTCTCTTTCTTTGTGGATTGAGACACTCCTGCAATCGTGGCAATGATTCCGAAAACGATCACGCCCATGATTATGATTAAACTAACTCTTTTTTTCATGACTGCTCCTTGGATTATGGTGTTTTATTCACTGTATTGAGCGAACCATAAACATTTGTATGTAAACGACGATTTTTCTTTTCATGCTCCGTGAACGATTCAAGGCCGACGGTCCCAGGCCGCGAAAGTTCCAACGCCCATCAGCATCAATAAAAATAAGATCGAAACCGGACAATCCTTTTCTTTATTATGAGTTTGCAAGGTTTTGAGCGCCTCCCCCACAATGATATCGATTTTATTGGCCATTCCCGCATTCTTTATAGTCGCCTCAGCCAAATTAGCATGCTTAGCCTCATATTCAAACGTTATCAACCTGCCATCATCCGGCAACGCGCGCGAACCAAACACTGCTATAGCCGCCAAGAGTCCCAATTCCCACTATTCTTTTCGCTCCACTGTTTTTTGCGAGTAAATGAAGGAATTTTCCTTGGCCTGGGGATACATCAATGGCAGGCAGCCCTGCTTCTGCATTTGGTTTCAATATCGAATTCAAAATGTGATCAGACGTTTGAAGCTTTTTACCCAAAATATAAATCTACCTCATTCTAAATTTCTGATAGATCAATCATCCTTCTTTTTCAATTTCATATATCCTTCCCCATCCACTGAAATTGTTATTTGCTCATCAATGACTATCGAAAGCGGAAAAATTTCCGATTCTCTTTTCGAAAAGATCCAACGCCTTTTCCTAGGGCCTAAAAGTAAAAACGAACCTGCTTCATGTTCCCCGATAAAATTTAATCCATCTTCTCTTATCGGTTCATCTTTCCTCGCGGGAATACCCAAATCCATCAACTGATTTCCTAGTACTCTAACTTCATCAGTCGTAACGTTTATTTCGCTAATGCACAGAACGTTTTGAGCAGAAAAAGACACTGCCTCAGATTTCGGTGAAACGGCATATCTCGATATGAACTCGACAATGTTGCCTGAAGGGTCCAAAAAATAAAAGGCATGTGCATCCGAAAAGCTAAAATAAACTTCGTCCTCATCATCTTCCCTAGTTAATTCTACTTTTGATTTTGCCCATTCTTTTGCAGCAAGAAATAAATTGGTCGGTATGTTCATCGCAAAATGATAATAAGGCTTTTCTTCGTGTAGATATTTTTTAATTTCAAGTACACTGTCCCCAACTTTAATTTCAAAGCCATCTTGAGTATCCGCGAGCAACTCAAATCCTAGCTCATTAACATAGAAAGTTCGCATATCATTCAAAGCATGACTATACAGAGTGACCTTATTGATAATCAACACTTATCCCCCCAACCCATCTAACAAATATTGTAAAGCAATGCTACATTTGTGCAAACATTCTGTACTCTTCATTCACATAAAAATATATGTATTTCAAATGGATGGAATGCACCATGTTTTCATGGATTCGCCGTATCGAACAGCCAACTAAAAAGAGGCCACCAAATTGGGGCCCCAAAAGTCATCGCAAGCTCTCAGTTTACAATTTTATTTACCACAAGTTCATGCTTTAATTTTCAGTCCAAGCATCGCTGCAAAGCCTATCGCTTGGTCAGGGGAAACTTCGCAACCATTTAAATCTTCCAGGGATACAGTTAGCCTTTGAAATTGAGAACTGCTAAGATCAATTCCTTTAAGCGGTGTCCTGGAAAAATTCACTTCGTTTAATTGACATGTATCGAACATCACTTTCTTGAAATTACACTCATAATAATCCGCACTTTCCAATGAGCAATGTTCGAACTTCACTTGCTTTAAAGAAGCATAACCAAAAGCACTTAAATTTAAGTTACAATTCTCAAATAGGACATTTCCTAAACTGGCATCGGAAAGATTAATTCCTAGTAATTTGGACTCTCTGAATTCAACCCGATGAATCGAGCCACCCATGAAATCGGCATTCGTCAAATCACAATGGTCAAAAATCACATCCGTCAGCTCAATATTCCTGAATGATACATCACTGAATGTCACATGTTTAAAGACAACCTGTGATAAAACAATTTGGTCCATCTTTTCTCTATCAATCGTGCAATTAGTTATGATACAAGAATCAAGATAAGGCTCATCTTTATAATAAATTTCCTGAAAATTTGCTTGAGTTACATCCTTGGGAATCTTTGGCTGTTCAATTTTGATTTTGACTGACATATTATCACCATTTCACTTTATTCTTAAAAAAAATTGAAGGCATTAGGTCCATAACTGAATATAGCAATTGGTCTACTAATTTCGACTTAACTATAAACCATATTTCAGGTAAGTTCAATTCTTTAGAATATCGCTGAAATGACTATTAATTTTGTTCATTTTGTGTCACCTATTTGCTAAAAAATGCCTCGTATGTATCGCAGCTTTTCTGTTTCATATGCATGAAGTGATATCATATTTCGGTCTTGAATCCTTTTGACGTCCAAAAATAATATAGAGCTGCACCCATTATGGATATCATCCCGCTTATGAGAAAGAAAACTTGAAAGATAGTTCCTCCTATAGTCGGGGTATTGGATACAAAAACGCTTGAAAGCAGAAAAAGGACTCCCAATCCAGACAAAAATAGCGCCGTACATTTAATACTTCCTTTGAAAAGGATATAACCCGTAAGTATGATTAAGTACAAAGCTGTAAGGATCATAAATACTGGAAATACCGGCTTAAATTTCGCGGCATACACAAAATAGTCCAAATCCGAAATATCTTGGGCATCCATCACTTGATCATCCGATGCTTTAGAAAAATATGTTGAATACTTCCATTCCCACGGATTATCAAGAATTTCGCTGCCTTCATACCAGGTACAAACTGAAAAAAGCAAAAAGAAAATTACAGCGATTACCATTTGAAAAATATATTTAAAAGTCACGCCATCACCTCCAACCGTGATTATACCAATAAATGGTTAAAAATTATATCATTCCTCCACTAGTGCTGCCTTTCCTGAAATTAAGCAACATGAAACAAACAATGGTTTTTGAATAATATACTGTAACCACTTTTAAGGAGCGTTTGAGATATGACCACTCATGGAGATGACCTCCTTATTTCAGGAGCATGGTTATTAGGTATTGGCACACTCGCTGGAGCAATCGGTCAAACCCGGCAAACTTTAACGGGTACTAACCTCGGAAAAGATCTGCTCCTAAAAGGGAATGTCATTGAAGCCGTTGGAAATTCGCTACAAGCAATCGGTCGAACAAAAATGATAAATCCGGAAAATGAACTTTCGGAATCCTATTTCATTTTCGGTGCTTGGCTTGAGGCTGCAGGTAATACTGCAAATGCTGTTGGAATAGATATGCAGCTGAACGGCTCAGAAGATGAGGGCACCAGAACGGATGCGCTCGGCAGCGGAATCCAAGGCCTTGGTGCCGCTTTTGAAGCATTCGGGGCATCTCTGACGGAGGAGTCCTTTACACGATCTCTTGAAATTAAAGGAAATGCCCTCATTGCGGCGGGCTCTTTTTTTGAATCGATCGGGAATATTTTCATTTTAAATGAAAAAAAGCGAATGGGAGAGCACATCCTTTTGCTTGGCAGCTGGGCCCAGGTTTTCGGTGCATTTATATTAATCGAGGCATTTTCCCTTGGCCCAGAACCTGAACAGCCCGAGAAAGGTAAAGAAGAACGTTCCAGCCACTTTAGTTATGCCAATTATCATATATGAAATTTGACTTAAGGGGCCACTAGTTCGACTTTCATCCTATCCTTGTTTTCAACTTGATGCCGGGAAGTGACGTGAAAAGCTAGATGGTTAAGACCCACTCGCCCCCTTATAATAGGGAATGTCAAGAAACCCTGTTCCCGCTTGTACAAAAACGATGTACATCCCGCCTAATCTCCAACTCACCCGCTTTCTCACTCCTGAAATGGCTCATAGCCCATCTCGTCCAAAAACCAGCCCCACATATCAATGGTCCTCTTTAAACATGAAGAATCCAGCTCAATATGATGAATGAAACCCTTTGATCACTGTCATCCTCCCCTTATAATCATTCTCTTTATTTACATACTAACAAAACGTACATCTAATTTAATGATTTCACAAAACAAAAAGGGCTGTTACATTACAGCCCTTTATCAAACCAAAAAAAGTCTCTATACAACACTTATGCAGGTCCACTTATTTTAAGATTTCGTCATAAACCACCCCGCCGCCATTTATTTTGATAATTTTCAGGCGATTGGTATTTTTGACGAAAACGGTTTTATATTGTTTTTCACCGTTCAGTTCAATAAGGAATACTCGTTTATCATCGTTATCCGTTTCCTTATTGAAAGTATAGTCTTCGTTGCCGATTTGCTCGATGATTTTGTCATATTCGGGCAATGAAGACCACTTCTCATGTTTAGGACTTGTTTGAGTTTCATCTGTTGTTTGCACAGATTCCCCCCCGTTTTCATCGGCTTTATCATTATTGCAAGCAGTTAGCATTGTTGCTGCGGCAATCAACGCGATCATAGATTTATACATGCTTCACATCATCTCCTATTCCTATATTCCCCCTCATTTTAACTAAAAACTAATTTAACTAAACAATTCAAATCCGAGTGGACATAAAGGATTAATTTTGATATTATAGTTACCAAGGATAACAATTACTCTCAGTAACTATATATTATAAGGAGTGTTTCTAATAAAGACTTTCCAGAAATTCTTTCAGGAACTATTGCTGCTGTACCGGCCTTTTGAAAATAATTTAAATATACAGCTGAACCAGCATGATTTACACCGAGCGCAATGGTCCATATTGCATTACTTATCCAATTATGGTTCTGCAACGCTAGTAGAACTGGCCAATTACCAAAATGTTGAAAAACCTACGATTACGAGGACCATCACCCGTTTAGAAGAGCTTGGGTATGTCGAGCATGTCCCAAGCAAGGATAGACGCGAAAAAAGAATGCGGCTTACGGAGCTTGGATCAAAGATATACAGTGAAGTCCGCGTGACAATCGATCGATACGAACAGGACATCCTAAAAGGGATCACTGAAGAGGAACAACTCGCAGCCATTCGCATCATGGGCGAAATAAGAAATAACATCACAAAGTAAGGAGATAATAAAATGGAACAATCCAGACCTAAACTATGGACGAAGGACTTTATCATCGTTTCTTCCATTAATTTTTTCATAACTTTAATCTTTTATTTATTGATGGTGACACTTGCCATCTATGCTGTAAATGAATTGCATGCATCAACAAGTCAAGCAGGACTCATATCGGGTATATTCATAATCGGAACATTGATCGGACGTCTATTCATCGGCCGTTTCATTGATTCAATCGGCCGTAAGAAAACATTATTCATCGGTTTGATCTTTTTCACTTTGACAACCATTCTATATTTTGTGGATCTAGGAATAGGCTTCCTGCTCGTTAACCGGCTGATTCATGGTATGGCGATGGGGATGGCGAGTACTGCGACAGGAACGATCGTCGCCCAGATCATTCCGACTACACGAAAAGGTGAGGGCATCGGCTATTACAGCATGAGCGCTACACTTGCGACAGCAATCGGACCTTTCATCGGTCTTTATATGGCTCAGCATACAAGCTTCCAAGTCATTTTCAGTTTCTGTCTGGCATTAGGGATTATCAGCCTGATTACAGCATTCTTCCTGTATGTACCGGCATTGAAAGTAACGGCAAAAGTATCTGAAAGTAAAGGATTCAAGCTTTCCAACTTTATTGAACCGAAGGCACTGCCCATCTCATTCATTACACTGTTATTGGCATTCTGTTATTCCAGCGTCCTTTCTTTCATCAGCTTCTATGCCATAGAAATCGACCTAGTCAATACTGCAAGCTTCTTTTTTGTCGTTTACGCAGTAGCCGTATTATTATCACGCCCTTTCTCGGGACCGCTAATGGACCGGAAAGGAGCGAACTTCATAATGTATCCAGCTTTCATGATTTTCGGAGTCGGGTTGCTCCTACTAAGTATATCAACCAATAGCTTCACTTTATTGGCAGCTGGTTTTCTCATCGGCCTTGGATTCGGTAACATGCAATCAAGCTCACAGGCAATTGCCGTGAAACTGACACCTCCTCACCGTATGGGAATGGCAACATCCACCTTCTTTATCATGCTTGATGCAGGACTTGGGTTTGGCCCTTATATTCTGGGATTCATCATTCCAGTAACAGGCTACAGCACACTTTATGTCATCCTTGGCGTTGTGGTCATCGCAACTTCCGTTCTTTACTACTTCTTGCACGGCAGGAAAGAACGGACTGCACGAGCAAAAATCGTTTCCATTTAACCGATGATGGAAAAAGGGATATCCTATTGAAGGATATCCCTTTTTTTCATGGCCATTGTTCCACGAATCCGATTCTTGGAACCTGTCCGAGATAAGCAGTCAGTGAAACTGCACATGGGATTTCGTCCGTTGTTGGTGATATTTCGACCGTCAGTGAGATATTTCAACCTTTTTGATCGATAATTCGACCTTCAGAGAGATATTTCGACCATCACTAAAAAAGAAGCCGCTCAAAAGGTTATTCTTTTGAGACAACTTCTAGTGATAGTGGTCCTTATTTGACTTCTATATTATCTACATAAAAACCAAGATTTTTGGTCTTCTTTTGTTCCGCTGATTGGATGACTGTTTCCCCTTTATATAAAGTCTTTCCGGTCTTTAAATCGGCAATCAGCAATCGAGGCGGTTTAGTTTTATAATCCATTTCTTCTGGATATCTGTCATTACCTGAAAGGAAATACACCCTTCCATTCTTAACGGTGGCGAAGTATTCTTCATTCTTATGAACAGCTAGATCTAGCTCTAGATTCTTCGTTACCTTTTGACTGCTTAGATCAATCGTCTTAATGTGATAATTGTTGGATTGATTATCAACTACGTATAGACTTTTCCCATCCACAAATCCTTTTCTTATCTTGTCTAGGCTAAGCGATTCATTTTTTGGCCATTTAACATGTTCCATTTTTTCCGTTTCATAATTATAAGATAGCAGTTTGCTTTCATTTGGCCTTTCCTCATACGAACCATCCTCATGATTTACCCCTTTGATTACAAAAAATAAAATCATGTTGTTTGACTGCGTGGGAGCAACATCAACTGGCATCCCAACTTCGACTTGGTCATTGCCATTATAAGTTTCGGATAAAAGAGTTTTATCGCTTATTACTTTCTTACTAGCTAAATCGATCGTATACAGATGAACCTCTTTCGTTTGCTTGTCATCGTTGGAATTCACATCATTAGTCGTTAATACCTGTAGTTTTGAATGGACCAATTGCACATCCACGACATTCGTATTCATGTTTCTCACTTGATCGGGAAGTTCCAAACTGAAAGAAGTTTCATCGTTGCCTTTCTTCTCCAATAAAGCGATATCAAACTCCGCTTCCATGTTTCCGCTATTTGTGAAATCTTCATTCACTGAGGCGTAAGCCAGGAAATCATTGTCTTCATAAAAAGAATCGATGTAATCCTTCCCACGCATAAATGAACGATGTTCTTTCATTAATCTTCCCATTTGAGCATCTTGTCTTCCCGTTAAGCTTTCAAAGTAAGACTTTTCGCTGTCATATGTTGTTTGATTGGATTCAATCGTTAATGATTCAAAATAGGGATTGGATTCATGTGAACCATTTATGATTACCGGATCAAGCTCTTTGCTACTACCTTCTAGCTTCTTGAACGTATACATTGGAAGGCCTGAAGCAGAGGAAGCTACTTTGGCATAATAGGTCCCGATGCTTAAAATGACTACCAATCCAATTATGATGCTGCATATATAACGTTTCACCTTGTTCACTCTCCTTTAAAAGTTGTTGTTATACGGTAACGCGGTTTTTTAATAACCAAGAACCAAGCCAAATCGATATTCCTGTCACAATGATTCCTAAAGCGATCAGTGTACCAACGAGTTCACCAGGATAAAAATAGAAAACATCACTTGCCATTACGAAAACAGGAGTTAGAAACAACGCTGCAGCTATTCCGCAATACACCAAGCCCAAAATGATACCTTTTAAACGGAAACTTCTTTCAAACATGATCGCTGTGAATAATATAGACAAGACCATTAGACCGATCCCATAGGAAAGCAAGAATTGTGTGAATGTGGTTGGAATAACCAAATTCAATACACCATTGAATTTCATGATGGCAGTAGAAGACATTTCCATGCTCAAATGCGATTCAGATACGTATGAATTAAATAGCGCATTTTCCATTGGTAAAATGATAATCTGCCAAGCAATCAATCCTAATACCATCAAAAAGATGGCCGTGGCTTTGGAAAGGTAGATAGACAGTCTGGATGCCGGTAACATCAATAGGCGATAAATGAACGTATTTTTTCCAAACCAATCACGATACCATATAAGGAAAATGTAAAAAATAAGAGCAACGGCACTGAGCGCGATCGGTCCTTGAAACCAGAGAGTATTGGCGATATGGGTAAAATCAATGCCTCCATAATTGGTAATATAAGCGGCATCCGATAGCTTTTCTTCCAACATGATCTTCCTGGCATCATTAAGTAGGCTCTTCGTTACGATGAACACTCCCGCAAATTGTGAAACCAAGGTGATCAACAATAAGCTAAGATAGATTTTACTGAAACGGTTGATTTCAAAGTTCACTAGTTTTAAATAACGCATCATGATTGATACACCTCTCTCATTACATCAACTACCGATTTCCCTTCCTCTTCACGCATTTCTTCTGTATTGAACTCTTTCAGCACTGTACCATTATCCAATAAAATGACCTTATCGATTAAATGTTCAATATCACCAATTTCATGGGTCGTGATGATGACGCCCCTGTCTTCAATAAGGTGACTTGCAAAGACATCGGCGATTTGCTCACGGCTAAACATATCGATGCCCGAAAACGGTTCGTCCATCAGTACATAATCCACGTCAAGGGACAGACCCAGCATTAAGTTAAGCTTAGCTGTATTCCCTTTTGACAATTCAGAAATGGGGGTCTCCTCTTTCAGCTTAAAGAATCCCATTAATTGATTGGCTCTTTCCGTGTTCCATGACGTATAGAAATCCTCCATGAACACCATGGCCTGTTTAATCGTCATTTGCGGAAGCATCGTTGGTGCGTCTGGAATGAAGGTGATTTTTTCATAGCTGTTCTTTGTCATTTTTTGATCATCAATCAGGATTTCGCCTTTATATGGCGTCAAGCCCATAATGGCTTTGAGTGTAGTCGTTTTACCGACACCATTTATCCCGATCAGACAAGTGACTTCCCCTTTATTGGCGGTAAAAGAAACACCATCCAAGATTTTCTTTCTGCCGTAATTCTTAGAGATCTTTTTTACTTCGATCATTCTTCTTCCCCCTCCCTGATTTCTTCCGAATATTTTTCTTTAACCACACGAAGCAGTTCATCAACTGGCACATTAATGGGACGAATCGCATCAACAAACGAATCAACGGCAGCCAGAATAAGTTCCTGCCTCACAGCCTGTAAAACCGTTTCATTCGTCGTAATTTGACTGGGAAAATTTCGTTCAGTATGAATCAAGCCCTGTTCCTCCATTTCTTTATACGCTTTTTGAGCGGTATTAGGATTTATGTTCAGTGAAGCGGCCAGTTCTCTTCGAGAGGGAATTTCCTGTCCAGCCACGAATTTGCCAATGGCTATTTGTTCTTTAAAATGCCTAACGACTTGCAGATATACCGGTTCCCGGGTATTTACGTTCATAAAAAACCACCCCCTATTATTTAAAAAAGTCTGATTGTCTTGCGTGTATGTACTAAGTGGTTCATACACCTCATGGATGTACTATACCCGTAATACACCTAAGCTGTCAATATTGAATTTCATCAAAGTGAAAAAACCGAATGCGCTGTGCAGTCGGGATTTTCATTATGCTTTAATGGAGATGCTAAAATCTCATTCGAATAGATGATGAAGTAGCCGATCTTTATCTTCAAAAAACTGTTTCATTAACAAATAGTGATTGGACTCCTCCAAAGTCACCTCACTCATTCCCTCATCTGAAATTTGGAGGATTTTAGCATCCGGGTAGGCCATGATGATCGGAGAATGGGTGGAAATGATGAATTGGGAACCTTGTTGAACAAGCTCATTTATTCTGGCCAGCATCGACATTTGTCTCAATGGCGACAAAGCAGCTTCTGGCTCATCGAGGATATACAATCCATCGCCTTGAAATCGTTCTACAAAGGCTGAAAAAAACGATTCCCCATGAGATTGCTGGTGAAGTGACTTTCCACCGAAGGAATCGATGATTTTCGACCCAAACGATGCCTCCCTGTCCAATTCCTCTATATTCGTAGCTAAATTATAAAAGGTTTCCGCCCTAAAGAAAAAATTATCCTTCGGTTTGTACACGCCTTTTTTCAAACGGAGGTATTCGTCCAAATTGGAATGTGAATCATAATTGGAAAAATTGAAATTCAACGTTCCGCCTTCTGGATTGAAGCCATACGCAATCGCAATACCTTCAAGCAAGGTGGACTTTCCCATTCCATTTTCCCCGATAACATAGGTAACACTGGGATGAAAGGCCACCTCTTGAAGATGCTTGATCACCGGCAGATCAAGAGGGAACTGGGCATACGAAGATATTCGATCTCTATTCAGGTAGATACCCCTGATGTACTGTGTATCATAATCCAGTTTCATTTATTATCACCTTCTGTAGAATATATTTTGAGCGCTGATATGTCCTTCTTACATTCCATTAAGACTGCAACCCTAGACGCCCTGATAATGTTTGATTCTAAATGATCACCCACCTTGGATGCAATTCAATTAAACTTCCCCCTTAATACACCTAAGCTGTCAATATTGAATTTCATCAAAGTGAAAACCCCGAATGCACTGTGCTAGTAGTTTACAAAACCGTTGGTCATGTAGTGATTAGCATAAACTCGGCGAATATGTAGGAGGATTCAATGGGTCAGTATTATTATCACCCCTTAATGGTTCCAGATTTTTCCGTTAAGTCCCTTATAGAGTAAAATCTGTAAATTAATCAAATAATAATGGAGAATTTAAGTTTATATAAAGGAGATGATTTTTATCAAAAACCGGTTTTTAACATTAATGATCTTGTTTATGTCTTTTGCTTTGATCTTTTCTCCTCTAACTACTGAGGCAAAAGGAAAAGGGACTCAACAAAGACAATGTATTAGTAAGTCATCGGAACAGCTAAAACATACTTTACAAAAACTTTGGATTGACCATACCATATGGACAAGAAGCTATATGGTCAGTGCCTTATCAGATTTGGATGACAAAGAAAAGGTACTGAATAGGTTATTAAAAAATCAGGATGATATTGGAAATGCAATCAAACCTTATTATGGTGAAGCAGCTGGCAACAAACTAGCTGAACTGTTAAGGGAGCACATTGTTCTTGCAGGAAAAGTGGTGGATGCAGCAAAAAGCGGAAACCAGGAAAATCTGAAAAAATTTAATGCTGAATGGTATAGAAACGCTGATGATATTGCTATATTCCTTAGTAAAGCCAATCCAAATTGGAAAAATGATGAATTAAAAGAATTGTTGTATACGCATTTACAATTACTCACAGATCAAGTTGTCTCAAGAATAAAAAAGGATACAGATGCGGAAATTTCTGCTTTTGATAAAGGTGAAGATCATATTATTAAATTGGCTGACACCCTAACAGAAGGGATTATCAAACAATTCCCAAATAAATTTTAAAACTTTTAATAAAAAACAAATCCCGAATCTAACTCTTTCCTTCAAAGATAAAGTCGGGATTTAATTTGATGGGGTACTTTTAACGGGGTAGATCCATACTTGAGCTAACCCCGTTTATCTGTTTCATCTCCTAAACTTCGTAAAGCTTGTTTAATAATAGCCACTGTTTATGGGCGACTAAGATTCAATCTGAACCCAAAACTTTGGATTTCCTCACTCACTTGGCATCTTATCCTCTTTATCAACATCATGATCACCTTGCTTATTGATCGATTTCAGCCAGTGTTTTGCTCGTTCATCCATCTCTCTTATAAAATCATTTTTCCCGTTTACATATCCATTGATATCATTCGGGAATTGTGCAGTCAAGCGCTGTTTCAGCTGACTATATCTTTGTGCTTCATAGGAATGGGCCAACATATAGTCCCGAAATGCGAGGTGTCTGGTTATTTCTTCATGTCCTTGTTGAAACATGTGAATATGGTGCGTCCTCTCATCCCCGCCTTTACGAAAAAAACGTCGTCCAGCAATTCCATTCTCCCCCCTGGCATCATACCCTATCTCTTCCATCTCTTTATTAAAATAAGCGACACATTCCACATCGTTTACCACTGCCAAAATATCTATTACTGGCTTGGCTTGGATGGCCGGTATGGCCGTACTGCCAATATGGTATAACTTTATCATTTCAGGCCCGAAAATCTCCTGTAATTTTTGGCATTCATCATGAAATAGCTTGGACCATTCTTTCTTATGTGGTACAACCTCGACCTTTCTCATGAAGGCCTCCTTTGATAGGAATTGGCATTTACATTCCTCTTTTTATTTTTCCTTATTTTAACACCAAAAGTGCATGTATCACAAAAAAAGCAGCTGGGACAATAACCCCAGTTGCTTTTTTGGATAACGCTTACATTTCACTTGTTTTACTTCGCTTTTTGTATGGGAGTCACATTTGAATCTTTCAATATAGTTGGTTTCATGCCTCTTCGCTGCGGGATGCCTCTTTCTTCTTGTTTCTTTGCAACCCACATCGTCAGCATGGGTGTTAGAATCGCCGTCACCAATACACTTGTCGCGATGATCGCTGTTGCCGATTCTGCTACAGGAGCAAATTGCGGGTTTAACTCGGCAATAATGAAGGGTACAGCAACTGCGGCACCCGCTGTTGAAGAAGCGGCGACCCCAGCAACACCATCGGAGCCTGTAACGTAGCGGTCCAGTAGATATAAGACACCTCCGGAAAGGAATACGACAGCAACACCCATTAAAATACCCATGAATCCGGATTTTAAGATCATGCCAAAATCCAAGCCGAATCCTAGAGCTAATGCGAAGAACGGGATAAGGACCGGTACGGCCTGTCCAAAGAACGCTCGGCATTCTTTATCAATGTTCCCTACAAGCATACCGGCTGCAAATGGAATCAAAGTGGAGACAATTGTTTGCCATGGAAAAGTAGCAAGGCCTCCTACACCCAGGATGATCATCGTGAAGAACGGTCCGCTTTCAATACTGATGAACGGGAATGCCGCAGCATCTTCCGTTCTGCCCAATTTTGTCATGAGTGCAGTATAAAGACCGCCATTCGTTTCATTAAAAGCTGCTATAAGCACTAAAACCGAAAGACCGGAAAAGAGACCAGTTTGAATCCCGTTTTCTGGAAGTATTAAAGCTGCCCCATATCCTAATAATGCCGCGAATACGACTTTACCGATAAGCAATGTAAATCCTTTTCTTGCAATATACCCTGATTGCTTAACATCTATCGTAGCTCCGACACAAAAGAAAAAGACGGCTAATATCGATGCGGTACCTGTTAGCATGGCACCTGTAAATCCGCCAAAGAAGGTTGCTGTGTCAGGAAAAATAGTATGTAATAAAGCACCAATGAACAAAGGGACTACCATCATGCCACCTGGGATTTTTTCTATTCCGGCTTTTATTCTCATCACAATCTCTCCACTTCATTATCAAATTTATGATTATTTGTAATTGGAAGTCTAGTTGTGGAGTTAACTGGTTGCTGTTATCGATCATTCAACATTTAAAAGTTTGTTCTGACTTTCAATAAAGTCCTGTAATTTTTTCCGGCTAGGCATACCATCCATATCACCAGGTGACATGACTTGAAGAGCGCCAATCGCATTACCCCGAGTAACGGTTTCCCTCGTGGATTTACCTTCCAGCAAGCCACTGATCACCCCGACGGCAAAACCATCGCCGGCACCTACTGTATCAACGACTTTTTCTGGTACAAATCCTTTCATATACCCTTCTTCATTCGCATTTTTATAATAAGCTCCCTCTGCTCCAAGCTTGATGACGATCATTTTAACTCCTTTGTCCAAATAAAATCCGGCTACTTCCTCAGGTGTTTTAAGTCCTGTTAAAACTTCCGCTTCAGACATGCCTGGAAGAAATAAATCACAAATGTAAGCAAGCTGATTAATGCAATCCACCATTTTCTGTTTATCCGGCCATAGATTAGGCCGTAAATTCGGGTCAAATGAAACCGTCTTTCCTTGGTTCTTCATAAATTTCATGGCAGCAACTGTAAATTCGTGGCAGCTTTCAGATAATGCGGATGGGATACCCGTTGCATGCAGATGTTTGGCCTGCTGAAAATACTCTTCTGAAAGATCCCCAATATTCAGAGTGGAAGCAGCTGAATTTTTTCTGAAATATTCCACTTCCGGATCTCCGTCAAGCACTTTAGACTTAACTAGCATTCCTGTCGGGTGATCACTTGTAAATCGGATTCCTGTCGTGTCTACTCTTTCTTTATTCAATTCTTTGATGATGAACTTACCAAAACTGTCGTTTCCAAGTTTCGTCATATAAGCAACATCTAAATCAAGACGTGCCAACCCGCAAGCTACGTTTGATTCTGCTCCCGCAAGTGCTCGGGAAAAGGATTTAACTTCATGTAAAGGGTCTACTTCATTTGCATAGAACATGGTCATCGGTTCTCCAAAGGTGATCACATCTAAATCTTTCATTCCTCATTCCTCCTGAAAAAGGGTACAGTGTGGTTTAGTAAACCAAAGTTACGAGAAAGCGCTTTCTTTTAATTGAAATCAGATTATCACATAAACCAGTTTTTAACAATACTAATCTTTTATTTTTATTTTTCATAAAAACATGGTATTTTTCATATTCACCCTCTTTAATTCTGATTTACCTACTAAATTTTTCTATTATCATTGACTATTTGGAAAATATTATATATATTTTTACTATTGATAGCGCTAACATTTTAAAAAATTCGATAAACCGTTTTACTAAACTAGGAGGTTATTAATATGCATATGGAAAAACGTTATTCCATTCATCCGTCACAAGCCAAACATTTTGATACAAGTGAAATCCGCAAAAATTTTTTAGTGGAACATTTATTTCTCGATGATGACGTTTCTTTATGCTATTCCCTTGATGACAGGGTTATCATAGGGGGAATCAAACCTGTTTCTAAAGGGGTTAAGCTTGAGGGCCATGATTTCATAAAAGCTGATTATTTTCTTCAACGGAGAGAATTAGGGGTATTTAATATAGGGGGATCAGGGACGATCTCAGTTGATGGGGAAGTATATACCCTTCAAAATCGCGATTGTCTGTATATAGGATTAGGCTGTAAAGAGCTGATTTTCACTAGTGATCTAGAATCCAAGCCCGCTAAGTTTTATTTAGCTTCTGCTCCAGCACATAAAAGTTATCCGATTCAACACGTAGCATTCAAGGAAGTGCCAGGTGATGAAATGGGGTCACAGGAAACGGCAAATAAGCGGACGATCCGCAGAATGATTCATGAAAAAGGAATCCAAAGCTGCCAACTGTGTATGGGAATGACGGAGTTGGCTTCAGGAAATGTCTGGAACTCCATGCCTCCTCACGTTCATGACCGCAGAGTCGAAGTTTATATGTATTTTGACTTAGCTGAAGATGCTATTTTGTTCCATATGATGGGTGAACCCGATGAAACAAGGCATATTGTGATGAAAAATGAACAAGCTGTCATTTCACCTCCGTGGTCCATACATAGCGGTTCCGCTACAAGCAACTACACATTTATTTGGGCAATGGCTGGAGAGAATTATACATATGAGGATATGGATACCTTTCCTATTTCAGAAATGAAGTAACACAAATAAATCGATACAAAGAGTGATTACTGAATATGGGGATGGAGGAAACAAGATGAGTTTACTGGATTTTTCAATGGAATTTTTCAGTTTAAAAGGTAAAGTTGCCATCGTAACAGGAGGAAATACTGGATTAGGACAAGGATATGCGGTTGCATTAGCAAAAGCAGGTGCAGACGTTTTTATCGTTGCCCATGGTGATAATTGGCAAGAAACAAAGGATTTAATCGAAACGACCGGCCAAAAAGCAGTCTTTTATCAAGCAGAACTTACGAATAAAGAAAGTCTTAAAGGTGTTGTAAAAGGCTGTCTTGATGCATACGGAAAAATCGATATCCTTGTTAATAATGCAGGAACGATCCGCCGAGCTCCTTTATTGGAATATAAAGACGAGGATTGGAATGCAGTAATGGACATTAACCTTAATTCCCTGTATTTTCTTAGTCAGCTCGTGGCCAAAGAAATGGTTGAACAAGGCAGCGGAAAAATCATAAATATCGCATCGATGCTCACATTCCAAGGAGGCAAGTTCGTTCCGGCATATACAGCGAGTAAACATGGCGTTGCCGGGCTGACTAAAGCATTTGCTAATGAATTAGCGTCTAAAAACATTCAAATAAACGCGATTGCCCCAGGATATATAGAAACGGCCAACACTGCCGCGCTTCGTGCAGATGAGTCGAGAAACAAAGACATTCTCTCAAGGATTCCAGCCGAAAAATGGGGAACACCCTTTGATGTCATGGGAACCGTCGTTTTTCTTGCAAGCAAGGCCTCTGACTATATGAATGGCCATATCCTCGCTGTTGATGGAGGCTGGCTCGTTCGTTAATCCGTTGATTAATATTTGCAAATGAATATTTTTAAGGTTAACACCCTTAGCCAAAGTGCTTAGGGTGTTTCTTACATCCAATGTTTAACAAAATCTGCTAACTGGCGTTGGAATCGCAATGCTCCTTTGTTATGATGAAGATATCTCGTTCTATTTCAAGAAATAATATCCTTTAGGAGTACATCATGAAAAAAAAGAAAATTACCATATCAGATGTTGCTGAGAAGGCCGGTGTATCCAAAAGTACGGTTTCTCAATATATTAACCAACGTTTTCGTTATATGAGTGCTGAAACAAAGGACAGAATCGAACAAGTAATCCAAGAACTTGATTTTCGTCCCAATGATAATGCCAGGAATTTAAAAGTGAAAAAAACAAAAGTCATAGGCATACTCGTAGCTAATATTTTACATACTTTATCCACCGAAATTATTCGTACCGTAGAAGAACAGATTCGGCAGCATGGCATGAAAGTATTCATATGTGACTCTGCCGATGATCCGGAGAAAGAAAAAGAATACCTTGATTTGCTGGTTTCTACGCAAGTAGATGGAATCATCATCTTTCCGGTAGGAAATGATTTTAAAGTCTATAATTACTTGATCGATCATTCAATTCCAATGGTATTCGTTGATCGATTAGTTGATGGAGTTACATCTGATTCCGTCCTTTTAGACAATCATGCTGCAATCTTTTTAGCTGTTTCCATGCTGGCTGAAAAAGGACACGAAAATATTGCGTTTTTAACCTTGCCGATTGATATCCCGATCACACCGAGGTTGGAGAGAATCGAAGGATTCAAGAAAGCGATGGCATCTCATAAATTGGAAGTCAGGGAGGATGATATTCATTCTTTACCAAGAAACCAGATTCAAGGAAAGTTGACCCAGATATTCGATGCAGAAAAGCCTCCAACAGCCATAGTGGCAGGAAATGACTTAGTGTTACGTGAAATCCTTAGCTATTTGAAAAAGAAAAAAATCTCGATTCCTGAGGAAGTGGCCATTGTCAGTATTGATGATGTCGCTTATACGGAGTTTTATGAACCATCCATCACAACAATAGGACAACCCATACAACAAATGGGAATTAAAACAGCAGAGTTATTATTGAACCGGATAACCAATTCAGACCAGACCCCATACATTACTTATCGGTTTGCCCCCGAACTAATTGTACGAAGATCATGCTAAAGGGATATACCATTAACAAAAACGGCAGTTTATATCACTGCCGTTACCCTTGACCTTGGCAATCACCTACCATTCACCTTTTTCTTTGCTGATTCTATGACATTTTGGATAAATGGTGCTTTTGCTTTGGTGTACCCCACTATATCTGCAGGGTGCTTTTGAGCTAAGAATAATTTTAATTGCTGATATTGGTCCCGTACGTTAGGATGAGTTCTTAGATAATCCCTAAATGAAAGTTGATTTTTCCACTGTTCACTTCCGTATTTATAGAAATGCAAATGGTGTGTCCCCGCTCTCCATTGACCTTTTCTAAAAAAACGCCTATCGGGAAATTCCTTATGTGCGACAAATACATACCCAATCGATTGCAAGGGTTCAATGAACATATCCACCTCATCTAAATGATGAACGCCAGTCATGATGTCCAAAATGGGTTTTGCCCCCAATCCTTTGACAGATGTACTTCCAATACGCTAAACAAAAAGGGGATAATTTTTTAATGCTTCCTTTATCCTCGCTTTTTCCTGTTCGAACTCACTTACCCACTCGGTCTTGTAATATTCGATTTTGATTGGTTTTTCCATTTAATCACCCACTTCCATGAAGTTTCGGCAAACATTCTTTTTTCTTTCGGATGACGATTTATCTTTTAATGCGTAAGGGACATATAGTGGGGTCATTTCGGATTTCCTTCACTCCATATTTTCACTTTCTCAATTATGTATGCGTGGCTCATGTTTTGTAATTGGTTTCTTTCATTTCTTTTGGAATAATCCCAAATTTAGCGATTAAAAGAATCGCAAGAAACCCAAAACAACTAAAACTCGTATTATCACTTGTGAGAAATACATCTGGTATAACCTTTAATACTAGTAATAGATTCAAAATATAGGAAAAAAGAAAGCCCACATAGGATAGGCAAGATAGATAGTTCCCAATCAGTCTCCTCTTGTAATGAATAACATCAGATTTATTTCCTTTTCTGATGCTAACGCATTGCCTAATTTCTCTAATAAGGCCGTATGTGAAACCAATAATCAATAGAGCCACAATGAGATAATCAACCATTGCCTTCTCCACATCATTATCCTCCTTGGTAATAGGTATTTACTCACATTATATACGTCTAACACATACCAAAGTTTCAAAATAAAGGGAATAAATCCGAAGATTCACATCTCTTCGCCAAAAAAAAGACCACCTAATCGGTGGTCCCTTCATTATTTATAATCATAAAAAGCCTTTGCTTTTCTTTTTTTTCATGAAGCCGCGAATGATCATTCCGGCAATAATGAGGATCGCCACGAATGCGATTGGCTGGATATAGGGCTTGGCCATCTCGTTAATCTGGTCCCAATTGCTTCCTAACTTCATCCCGAGGAATACAAAAAGCACAGACCACGGAAGTACAGCTAGCAGCGTATAATTCGTGAACTTCATTAATGGCATTTTGGAAATCCCTGCTGGAATGGAAATAGCATGTCTGACAACCGGAATGAACCTTGCCGTAAAAATGACGCTTGGTCCATATTTAGTAAACCAAGTTTCCGATAGTTCAATATGTTTTTTGTGAATGAATATATACTTTCCATATCGTTCTAAAAATGGTCTTCCACCATAATATCCGATTAAATAAACAAATATCTGAGCGATGGTTCCGCCAATCGTTCCAGCAATAACCGCGCCAACAAAACTAATATTTCCTTGGGAAACTAAAAAGCCCCCATAGGATAATACAATCTCACTTGGAATAATTTCAATCATAAGTCCAAGTGTAATTCCTAAGTACCCATAATCCATGAGTGTAAGTAAAATAGATTGGATAATGTCGTTCATCATTCAACTTCTCTCTTTCGTTTTCTTTCTTATGAATCTCGAATGTTATTATTAAAAATGGGGCCGCTTGACGGCAGGAATCATAGAATGTCCCCTAGCTATAAATAACTTTTGACTGATTTGTGAAATATGATGGCTTATCGGCTTGTTTCAGATTAAGAATCATTTTCATAATTTCAACCATTTCCTCAGGGTTTTCCAATTCCAGTTCCTTTTGATAAGTTTCGATCGATTTATCCCACTGATCCATTTTTTCATGGTCCTTTAAAATAGTAAGCATTTGTTTTTCAAATGAAGATCTAGGATTGATTTCATATACAAGTTTATAGTCTTTTAAATACTGTAGATTAATTTCCTCCTGTCCTGGCAGCATCGAATGGACGAAAATCGGAAGCCTTTTTCGAAGTGCTTCACTAATGGTGACACCACCTGGTTTCGTGACGATTACGTCCACTTCATCATAAATTTTGTTCATTTCTGATCTCGATGAGATATAAGGCAATGGTTTAATATGAGCTAAATCCCATGTATTGATCTCATCATATAGCTTTTTGTTGTTACCACAAAGTACAAAATAATCAAAAGCGGTTGATGTTTTTAATTCACCAGCTAAATTCAAAATCCCGCCCAGACCACTATTTCCTCCTGAGATTAAAACTTTGGGGCGATCTGTGTTGTTAAATACACGCGCCCTTTTAGTGATTTCCTCATGCACAGGAATACCAGTTACCATCATACTATGTTTCGATATTTGATTCTTGCTTAATAGCTTTTCTTTCAATTCCTGACTTGGAAGAAAGTGAAAATCGATCCCATTGCTTCCCCATACATTATTAATAAAGAAATCCGTATACACATTTATAATCGGGGTGCTGCACTTCCCTTTTACCTTTAACTGGCTTAAAAGATGGGAAGGGAATCCGTGTGTGCACACAATTAAATCTGGCCTTTCCTCCGCTATCAATTGTTCCATTTTTTTCAAAAATATATGTTGATACCACTTAAATGAACGTTCCTTCTGCGAGTTAACGTAAAAAAGGTTTTTGTAGGCGAGATTATAGCTTTCTGGTGCAAAACGGATCCATTTCAAATAACCGGTTGTTATCATTTTTTCTAAAGAATTATTCGTATAACTTAACAAATCTACTTTTTTCAAAATAACTCCGTCTGTATGCTTTTTAAACATATCCATTAAGGCCTCTGCAACTTGATGATGTCCCGACTGCATGCGGAAGAGAGGTAAAAACAAAACCTTCTTCATATATGTCATCCCCTATTGAAATCATTCTTTTTAATGTAATGATTACGGACTTGGAAAAAAGACTTTTTGCATGTTCAAGAGTTTTTTTCCCTTTACAATATAACACTTTTTTTGTTAATAACTTTCATTTTAATCAATTTTTAATGATACGTTCACCTTATCACAAGCCCCCGTTCCCTAAACTTTGGTAGCCCGTTTGAGTAGTCCTATCCATTCTTTTTTTTGCTCTTCATGTAATTGATAAAAGCATATATCAAAAAAAAGACGATGAATACGACACCTAAAAGTGGAACATATTCCGGATTGATATGAAAGGCATTGCCCATATAATACCCTGCCACTATAAAAGGGACAGTCCAGAGAAACGTGCCTAGCAGGGAAAAGAGAATGAATTTAAAGAGGGGGATATTATTGATTCCTGCAAAATACGGACTAATCTGTCTTATTCCTGGTAGATAAAACCCAAACACGATGGTTTTTTGGACATTATTCATATACTTTTTCTGTACTTTCTCCCAGCGTTCATTAGTAATGCCCACGTATTTCCCAAATTTCTTTACAAATGGATATCCAACGTATTTCCCACATACATAGGCGATAAGCATCCCTAAAAAGGCTCCAAGAAATGCACTCAGGGTTGCTAAGCCAAAAGAGAGCTTATTTTGTCCAATTAAGACTCCGATTAAAAATAGAAGAGATTCCTCTGGAGCGGGAATGCCCACAATGCCCATGAACAAAAAAAGAAAAATGATAAGATAGCCATATAAGTCAATAAAATGTAAAATACTATCTATGTTCATAAAATCCCCTCGAATCAGTTATAAGTCTTTTAATGTAATAAATTTTGTTCCCTTTTTAATTGTTTCCTCTAAGTAAACTTCCAAAACTTCAATCATATAGTGAGGTGCTGCTTTATCCGCCCCCAAGGTTTCCCCGCAGTCATGGAGCAAGATAATGGAACTTTCCGTTGACGTTGTCCGCAATTGATTTAGCAGGTCATTCTTGCATGTTTCCACTTTCCAATCTCCAAAAATGGCCGACCACATGATCACTCTATATTTCTTACTGATCATGGGTGTAAATATATTAAAATGGCCCCATGGAGGTCTGTAAAAGGTGACTTTTTCATGCGTACAATCCATTATTGCCTTTTCAGTCATATTTAACTGTTTCCTTAAACGAAAGGGCGAAAGGATCCAGCTTGAAACATGATCATAGTGATGAATCCCAATCGTATGTCCCTCATCATGCATTCGCTTAATGATATCAGGGTTATTTCTCACTTTACTGCCCACAACAAAAAACGAACCCTTTATCTCGTACTTTTTTAAAAGATCAAGTAATCGTGTCGTATATTCAGGATTGGGACCATCATCAAAAGTTAGAACTATCCCATTATTCCTCTTGTTTTTTTGGGTTATGCCCGATCCGCTTACACGAATAATTACGGTAGGGACAATCGTATAAACTAGAAATAACAATAATATGATACCCAAGCTAATCATCCATATATGTGTCACTCACAGAACACCTCAATCTTGTATTTTACGGCAAATTTTCATGCACAAGAAACGGATTACCTTTTGGGTAAGAACAATGCCACTTCCGTTCCAATTCCTTCTTCACTAACCACTTTAATTTCCCCATTATGTTGCTTCATTATATTATTTGCTATCGACAGACCTAGCCCTGATCCACCTGTCTCACGGCTTCTAGCCTTATCCACACGATAAAAACGTTCAAAGATATTTTCTATGTCACGCTCAGGTATTCCAATACCATAGTCTTTTACCCGAATGACGGTAGAGTATAGCTGATCCTTTACATACACATCAATTTTGTCTGTACTATATTTGATTGCGTTATCTAAAAGAATGATGATCACCTGTTTTATCTTCAATTCATCTGCTATAACCGTAATGGAATCTTCTTCATAATGAAAGTTTATTTCTCGCCCATATACCTCTTTGAATTGTTTAAATACGTTCTCACATAACGTGATTACATTCACTGATTTATAATCTAAGGTAATTTCTAATTCCGTATCGGCCAATTCCAACAGCCTTTCCGTCATTTTCTGTATTCGGGTTGCCTCTGAATGAATGACATTTATCACATCAAGTGCTTTTTCTTCACTTTGTATGCGGCGTCTTCTTAAGAGATCGGCATAACTTTTTATAATCGTTAGCGGCGTCTTTATTTCATGAGAAGCATCTGAAATGAATTGCTTCTGTTTATCCAAATTCACATCCAATCTGCCCATCATCCGATTGAAAGTAACCGCCATTTTTTGCAGTTCATCTTTTGTTTCATGTTGAATGATGATTTTTTTGGGTATACCGCTTTGTTCGATATCCTCCATCGTATTAATCATATTGGAAATAGGTCTCATAATTACACTTGATAACCACCTGCCGCCTAGCAGCGATAACCCTGCCCCTAATAGGGTACAAAATGTCAGAATGGAAAGTAATACATCCTTCCCTAATTCCAGTCCTAGTAATCTATCTCCGATTTCTAAAGTTCCAACAACTTTACCTTTAGATAGGATGGGAACCCTAACGATTAATATTTGTTCTTCTTTGCTAGCTTGTCTAATTGTGCTTCTATGGGCTTCTTGTTCGCTAGAAAATTCCCCTTTGAATTTAGTAAGCAAATAATGGTCGCTGGACACCTCACTTCTAATTTGCGAGTCAGGTTGTATAATTCGGATAAATGAATGATTCGTTAAATATGTGGTTAATTTTTTTTCCATTTCTTGAGGCGCATCATCCATTTTTATTTCGGCAATGACATTTTGGGCTTTGTGCACCAATACATCCTCTTCCATATTTACAGTAATTTTCATGAAAGAAATAAATACAACAGCATTGACTGCAACCAACACACAGAGTATCCAAGCTGTCGTAATCAGGTTAATTTTTGTTGTAATTTTCATTACTTATTTCTCCCTTACTGTATAGCCAATTCCTCTAACCGTTTGAATAATGATCGGATCAGAAAAACCTTCTTCCGTTTTCTTTCTTAAATGACGGATATACACATCAATTACATTGGTTTCCCCCTCATACTCATAACCCCATACATTCATCAGGATATTTTCTCGCGTCACGATTTTGTTTTTATTGGAAAGTAAATAAACGAGTAAATCAAATTCCTTTGGGGTTAACGCTATGGAAGAATCACCCCTCTTAACCTCTCTCATATCGAGATTAATGAATAAATCTTTTATTGATAAGATTGTTTCCTCTTCTCTTGTAGCATTGGCAGTTAGTGAATTCTGACGAATGGATGAACGTATTCTTGCCAATAATTCCTCGATTTCAAAAGGCTTCGTTATATAGTCATTGGCTCCTTGATCCAGCCCTTCCACCTTATCCATTGTAATATTACGGGCTGTTAATAGGATGATTGGCAATAAGGTGTTCTCATTTCGTATCCTTTTTAAAACCTCAATGCCATTTAGCTCAGGCAGCATAACATCCAATAGTACTAAATCTAATTCTTCGTGCAATGCGGCTTCCAACCCCGCCTTGCCGGTATGGGCAACAAGCACTTCATACCCCTCAAATTCGAGTTCTATTTTTAATATCGTTGCTATCTGGATTTCATCTTCTACAACCAAAATACGCTGTTTCATTTAAAACCCTCCTACTTGAGTGGGATATGCATCCATATCCAAATGTATTTATCGAATTTGAATATTAGCTCCATACTTTATACGAACCTAAATACTCCGTTTAAAATTTCAATTCCCTCTATATTTATCCAAAGTCCTGCATTTTAATCGTTTTCACTAATTCTTGAAATGCTCTTTCTTCAATTTAGCATTATTTTGCTTTTTAATTCGCTTTTTAATTGATTTTTAATCCTTTTTTCAAATTGCGTTAAGGTGACTTGGTTAAAAACAATAGAATATAAGGAGAATTCATAAATTTGGAGGATTCCCCTCATTACACCTATTCCGGGCGACAAAAGTAAAAGCCACCAAATTGGTGGCCTTTATTTTATGGAAAGAAACCTTTCTTTAGTTAGAAGCTGATCGTATATCAAAACTGCGGAATTAGTCTAAATCCTCAAATCCATATTTCTCAAAAATCTTGGCAGAATCTTCGCTTTGAAGATAGTCGTAAAATAGCTTCGCTTCTTTTGGGTGAGAACTTTCTTTAATGATGCCTGCCGGATAAATGATAGGATCGTGTAAATCTTCCTTGGCTGTTGCAACGATATCGACTTTTGATGAGTTCATCGCATCCGTTTTATAAACAAGCCCTGCGTCCACGTTTCCCGTTTCTACATATGTAAGCACTTGCCGGACATCCTTGGCATATATCAATCTATCATCAACGTCTTTCCAGAGATTCAAGTTTTCCAATGTTTGTTTCGCATACTGCCCTGCTGGTACAGATTCTGGCGTACCGATCGAAATCTTATCAGCCTTTGTGAGGTCTTCCATTGAACCCATTTCCTTATCTGAATCCTTTGGCACCACCAGCACCAGTTCATTACCGACTAAATCGATCCCGTTTTTCTCTTCTATAAGATCTTCATCCACTAATTTATCAAATGTATCTTCTGCAGCTGAGAAAAACAGGTCAACAGGTGCACCTTGGGAAATTTGCTGCTGAAGAGCTCCCGAAGCGCCAAAGTTATATTGAACTTTCACATTTGCGTTTTCCTTTTCAAAATCCGCTTTTATATCATTTAAAGCATCTTGTAAACTTGCAGCTGCGGAAACCGTCAATTCCACTTTCTCGCCGTCTTGCTGCGCCTTCTTTTCCTTATTTTCCCCTTCATCTTTTGAACACCCAGTCCCCACAATCACAAGCAACATAATCGAGAAAATCATTAGATATATTTTTTTCATTGTCGCTTCTCCTCCCTGTCCGTTATAACTTTTTATATCTAATTATAACTAGTTATAATTAGATATAACAGTATAAAATAAATTTAGGGTTTACATCAATCCCCTTTCCCTGAGAATTTACTTTTTAAAGGACACTAAGATACAATAAGGGCGGAGGGATGCACATGTCGCAGGAGCTATCCTATACAATCGAAGAAGTGGCACAGCTTTTAAAAGTATCTAAATTGACGATATATGATCTTGTTAAAAAAGGGGAACTGCCTGTATTCCGCGTGGGCAGGCAAATGAGAATGGATGCAAAGGACTTGGAGAAATATATCACTGACGGGAAGTCCCATACAGCCCAGGCCCCTGTTGCTAAGCCTCATCAGAACGAAGTGAAGGAAACCCAAACTCTTGTCATCAGCGGTCAGGACATGGTGCTGGATATACTAGGGCAGTATATCACGAAGGATTCTGGCCATAAAACATTACGGTCCAATATAGGAAGTTTGAGCGGACTTATATCCATGTACAATGGTGATTCGGACATCGTGAGTTTACACATGTTTGACGGAGATACAGGAGAATATAATCTTCCATATATAAAAAAGATCTTGGTCGGCTACCCCTATATTTTACTTAATCTTGTTTCAAGAAAAGCGGGTTTATATGTTAAAAAGGGGAACCCTTTCAATCTCACCAGCTGGATTGATTTAAACAAGGACCTGACCATCATCAATAGGGAAAGAGGTTCTGGTGCAAGAATCCTTCTTGATGAACAGCTAAGGATCCACAAAATTCCACCCAAAAACCTTAAAGGGTATGAAAACGAAGAAACCAACCATCTAAGTGTGGCATCAGCTGTTTCGTCAGGGGTTGCGGATGTAGGAGTTGGAATTGAAAAAGCGGCAAAAATGGTCGGAGTCGATTTCATTCCATTAATTACGGAACGCTACGACCTTGTTCTATTAAAAACGCCGAAAAACGAGGACATCATAAACATCGTCACAAGTATCCTATCCTCGGAACCATTTCGAGCGGAAATCGATGCTTTAGGTGATTATGATGTTTCCCGGACAGGCTCCATCATTCACGAGACATTTTAAAACAGGAAGGCTACTGGATCAGCAGCCTTCCTGTTCTCTTTCGCCATGTTTTTACTGCTCTAAAGAGCACACTCTTCGATTTCAAACCCTAAATCTTCGATGATTCCCCAATCCTCCGTTGGTTCTTGGCCAGCTGTCGTTAAATAATCGCCGACGAAGATGGAATTGGCTGCATAAAGTGCCATGGGCTGCATGGAACGGAGGTTGACTTCACGACCGCCTGCCAGACGAATTTCTTTACTCGGATTAACGAATCGCATCATTGAAATCAATTTCAAGCATTTAGTAGGTGTAAGCTCGGAAGTTCCCTCCAGTGGCGTTCCGTCAATTGCATTGAGAAAATTACAAGGAATGGAATCCGCATCAAGGCTGCGTAAGGATAAAGCGATTTCCACCGTCTCCGCCTCAGATTCCCCCATACCGAAAATGGCACCTGAACATGGGGACATTCCAGCATCTTTCACAGCTTCGACTGTATCTACCCGGTCCTCATATGTATGTGTCGATGTAATATTGCTGTAGTTTTCCTGTGATGTATTCAAATTGTGGTTGTAGCGGTGAACCCCAGCATCCGCTAATTTTCCGGCATGTTCTTCATTCAGGAAGCCTAGACAGCAACAGATTTTAAGGTCCGTTGTTTCGCGGATTTCTTTGACAGCTTCAATGACATGATCAATTTCCCTGTTGGTTGGACGCCGGCCGGAAGCAACGATGCAATACGTACCCGCTTTACGACGAATTGATTCTTGTGCTCCCTCGATAATCTTTTCTTTAGTCAGCCATGCATATTTATCGATTGGGGCTTCCGATACGATGGACTGCGAGCAATAACCGCAATCTTCGGGACATAATCCTGATTTCGTATTGATGATCATATTCAATTTGACCTTTTTTCCATAATGATGCTTGCGTATGAGGTATGCTGCATTCAAAATTTCCAAAACTTCTTCATCTGGAGCTTGCACGATGGATAATGCCTCATCCGCTGTCACTTTATACCCTTTGATTACGTTTTCCGCTAACCTCTTCCAATCCCTTGTTAATGTTTCCAAATCCAATTCCTCTTTTCTTTTAGTGGTGTATATGCCTTCCGATAACTGTTGCCGCGACGAATCCCCTATTAACTGAATCCATTGGAACGGATTGTTTTCAACACATCGATCACATGATTGATGTGTTGTTCGTGATGTGTCTCCATTAAAGTGATACGAATTCGCGAAGTTCCATTCGGTACTGTTGGAGGACGAATCGCTGATGCGTAAATTCCGTCCTGATGTAATTCTTTGGAAAGGAGCATGGCCCGTTCCGGTTCACCGCAGATAATGGTGTTTCTCCCCCCGATACTGTGTAGCCAAGAGCGGACAATTCGTTAAAAAGACGCCGGCTCATGTTTTGAAGATGCGTTCTGCGCCTCCAAATCCTCTGATATGTTAACTTATTTTTTTTATAGTTAACATATGGATGAATAATACCATACAAACAAAATATTATTCAATGTTAATTTTCAATATTTTCCTAGTCTGTCCTTCTGATCATCAGAATAATTGCACTTTATATGTTAACCAAAATATAAATTAGTTGACATATAAAATATGAATCAGGCAAACTAATAGTGGGCATCTTGACTACAACTTCAAAAAAGGAGGTTAGAAACTTGAAAGCAAGAATGATTTCTTATGTGGCCCTTTTTACCGCGTTAACCGCAATTGGTGCCTTTATTAAAATACCCATCCCCTACATACCATTCACGCTGCAAATTCTGGCAGTCTATTTAGCCGGTGCATTGTTGGGGCCACGTCTTGGTTTGCTCAGTCAGTTATGCTACATCTTGATCGGACTCATCGGAGTGCCGGTGTTTGCTGAGGGCGGCGGGTTCGGCTATATATTCAAACCAACTTTCGGCTATTTAGTCGGGTATTTACTGGGGGCCTATGTAAACGGCTGGCTGATCTACCGTTATGATCTCTCCAAGATTCGTTCCATTTTCTTTGCTAATCTTGCCACATTGCTCACTGTTTACTTATTCGGCTGCATCTGGCTGTATGGCGCGATGAAGTGGATTGTGGAAACGCCGCTTTCAATCAACCAAACGATTCTTTACGGCTTCGTATTACCTGCACCAGGTGATTTGCTGCTGTGCATTCTATGTGCTGTCATCATTCAACAAGTCCGTCCACGCATTGCAAGATATATAAACGTAAAGGAGCTGAATCATCTATGGGCCAAGCCTACTTTATAACCGGAACTGGCACGGATATCGGAAAAACGATTGTCACGAGTGCACTTTATCTGTCACTTCAAGCATTAGGAAAAAGCGTTACGATTTTCAAGCCGTTTCAAACTGGAATCATCGAGGAATCGAATACATACCCGGACATTTCTTGGTTCGAGCAGGAACTTGGTGTAAAGGGATCAGGGTTTTACACGCTTGAACCTGAAACCTCTCCACATTTGGCGATTAAATTAACTGGTAGTCAAATCGATGTAAAGAAAGTCGTGGAAAGAGTCCATGAGCTTGAGGAAATGTATGACATCGTATTAGTCGAGGGGGCAGGTGGACTGGCTGTTCCGCTCATTGAACGATCGGACAGTTTTTATATGACGAAGGATTTCATTAGGGATTGCGGCATGCCTGCCGTATTCGTATCCACATGTGGTTTAGGCGCGATCCATCATGTCGTGACGACGCATTCCTATGCGCAAATTCATGATATATGCGTTAAAACGATTGTATATAACCACTATCGGCCAGAGGATCGGATTCAAAATGATAATATCGAAACCATAGAAAAGCTGACAGGTCTCGTTGGCCTTGCCTGCATTCCAACACTTGCCGATGTCAGAAAAGACTTGAGGAGCCTTACCCTTGATTTACTTCGTGATCAAGATTATACCCAACAACTGAAAGAGGTGTTCAAAGCATGAATGGACAGGAATTAGAACAATGGGATAAGGAATATGTATGGCACCCGTTCACACAAATGAAAACGTATCGGGAAAGTAAACCGTTAATCATCGAGCGCGGCGAAGGTAGCTACCTGATTGATGTGGATGGCAAACGATATTTGGACGGCTATGCTTCATTATGGGTGAATGTACACGGCCATAATGAGCCGGAATTAAACGGCGCTCTTATTGAACAAGTGAACAAAGTCGCGCACTCGACCCTGCTGGGGTCTGCAAATGTACCATCTATCTTACTGGCAAAAAAACTGGCTGAAATCACACCTGGTCATTTATCGAAGGTCTTCTACTCTGACACGGGGTCTGCAGCTGTGGAAATCGCCCTTAAAGTCGCTTATCAATATTGGCAGAATATCGATCCCGTCAAACATCAGTATAAAAACAAATTCGTCTCCCTGGACGAAGCATATCACGGTGATACGGTTGGAGCCGTGAGTGTGGGCGGAATGGATCTATACCATAGAATCTTTAAGCCTCTATTATTCGAACGAATTTCCGCCCCTTCACCTTATGCGTATCACATGACAGAATACGGAGATCAAGAAGCAGTGAAAAACCATTGTTTGAAGGAACTGGAGAAGTTACTGCAAGAACAATCAGAGGAAATTGCAGGAATGATCATCGAACCGATCGTTCAAGGTGCCGCAGGCATCATAACCCATCCACCAGGCTTTTTAAAAGAGGTCGAACAATTATGTAAGAAGTACGATATCCTTTTAATTTGTGACGAGGTGGCCGTAGGATTCGGTCGCACCGGTACGATGTTTGCCTGCGAACATGAAGATGTCGTCCCTGATATCATGTGCATGGGGAAAGGGATCACTGGCGGCTATATGCCTCTTGCAGCAACCATCATGAACGAGCAGATCTTTCAATCCTTTTTGGGAGAACGTGAAGAGCATAAAACCTTTTATCACGGCCACACCTATACAGGAAATCAGCTAGCTTGTGCACTTGCCCTGAAGAATATCGAGCTAATGGAAAGCCGCAATCTCATTGAAGACATCCAGAAAAAATCAAAATATCTATCCGAAAAACTGCAAGTACTAAACGAACTTCCGATAGTCGGCGATATCCGCCAGCGCGGCTTCATGATTGGAGTGGAAATCGTGAAAGACCGCCTAACAAAAGAAACGTTCACGCTCCAGGAAAACGTCGTTTCCGGAATCATCCAAACCGCACGGGAAAATGGCCTGATCATTCGGGAGCTTGGTCCAGTCATCACGATGATGCCGATTCTTTCCATGTCAGAAAAGGAACTGAAGACCATGGTCGATACCGTCTATCGGTCCATACAAGAAGTCTCTATTCATAAAGGATTGATTCCAGCAGCAAACTGACCCAAAAAGAACCGGATGAGTGTTTCATTCCGGTTCCTTTTCGATTGAATCTTTTGTTTTCGTGAAAAGCAGCCATTAAAAGAAAGAACATGGATAAGGTCCACAAGGCTTTCCTCATTGAAAAAAGCTGATCCCCTCTGTACTATCATTATAAATCTAGTAAGCTGCCAAAACATCCTATATCAAATCCAACCTCTTCGCAAAACGCCCCAAAACTTCTTTACTATAATCCTTCTTACCTGATAACCCAATAAAAAAATTATTATGCCACAAGACTCAAAGGAATTTATGGTCGCTTGCTCATTTTAGATTAAAATGTGTGAATATAAAGCATCCATAACCTCCTTTTTTGTAATCTTGTTAATCACTTTAATAACATCACAAAAATTCATTCCTCTTGTAGAATAATGAAGAATGGAGTTCGCTAATTTTGTTGGATTATCATATACGTCGATAATCATTCCGATAATCCTTCGTTTAGAAATCAAAAATTCATAATCATCGATACTTCGCGCTTGTATCTTATTTTTTGCTAATCTAATTTCTTCCATAAGTACACATGGTTTGCTTGTGATGGCACTTAAAAAGGAGAAAGAATAACTATTGGATATTTCGTATTTTACATCGATGTCTCTATCCACAAGAGAGTGACTATAGATTTTTTGCTGAAAGTCGGAGGTTCTGCCAAATAGTATTTCTAATCCTATTCTTATCATAAATTCATTTCGGATATCCGTACCAGATGACGCCACACTTTCATTGGCAATCGTACTTCCCAATAATAAGACCGATTGATTAGTATTAATCGGTTCGATCTTTAAACTCTCTCTTTTGACAGGTAATAAAGGCAAGTATCCATTTTTTTCTTTCAAAGTAGAACCAGTAACCTCATCCCCTATAATTGAATAGATTTCTTCAGGGATTATATCTCCAATTATAATCAATTTCATATTTTCAATTGAATAGAATTTCTGAAAACACTTCTCCATGATGTTGGCATCCAGTGAATCTATACTCGCGAAATTCCCTACGATTGGTTGTGCTACCCCGCTTTCATCCCCGTATAAGTCTGATAATAAATTACTGAAGCATTTGGCTTTCTTATTACTTTGTGAATGTAAAATTTCTTGCTTAATGATTTTTTTTTCTTTTTCCACCATGTCATTAGTTATAGAAATGGATTGAATAAGTTTTAATATCATTTGAATATTTAATTCAAGCTGTTCCGTACAAGATATTACATATGAAGTATATTCAAAATTCGTACTAGCATTTATAGAAGATCCCATTCCCCCAAATCTATGTAAGGCATCAAATTGATTATTTTGTATAATTAGATGCTCTAAAAAATGAGCCGTTCCATAAGGGATTTTTCCATTACATTCTTTTTCATGATAAATAGAATGGCTATCCATCCCTCCAAAGTCGATGGATAGGAGAATATAATTTTCGTGAAAACCTCTTTTATTTACTAAATAAGTTTCTAACCCGTTTATCTTCTTTTTTTCTATAAAACTACCAGTAAACATGCAGTCTCCTTATCTCTCCCCCAAAGTGTAAATGGAATAACCTTGTAAAACTTGAGCGGCATCTTGTATATCCTGAGGTTTTATACGCTCCATGCAATCTATCATTTCATCCATGGTCCTAACTTGACCGCTAACGATCCCATTTTGATGAAAATCAATTAGGCTAATTGGGGAATCTTGAGATAGTTTATAACTATTTATCACCGTTTTTATAGTGGCCTCTAGTTCAATTTTTGTAAATGCCCCTTCTTTTATCGACTTGATTTCATCAAATATTTTTCTAAGTACCATTTCTTCAGAAGCGGGATCAAAAGCTGTTTGTATGAATAGAAGACCCTTTATCGCATCCAGTATGCTTATAATTGAATAAGCGGCATTGAGATCATTTCTTACATTCATAAATAACCTGGAGTGTGGGGAACCACCTAAAAGCCGATTAAACACCACTAATGCGGGGTAATCCTTGTTTTTAAACGTTATTCCCCCTGTACTTATACATGTCGTCATTATCGAATGTTTAAACTGATATTTTTCGGAATTATATGTTTTTACATTGCTTTGCACGGGGCTTGGAGGAATCATTGTTTGGTCTGTGGTATCATTTTCTATTTGAAAATAGCGACATAATTGTTCCAAAACATCTTCTTCATTAAAGTCTCCAATTACATACATATGTATGGAGGATGTTTGAAGTATCTTTTGATAGAGAGAGGCCAAATTTGTCTCATTCCACTCTTCTATTTCATAGATGGATCCTATCTGGTCAATATACAAGTTTTGTGGTTTGCTTTGTAAATATAGAAGGCTCTTTTTAAAAGAATAATTATACGCATTAAAAATCTCATTATTGATTCTTGATAAATGAAGCTTTTTTTCAATTTCAACTGATTTCTTTGTTATTAATGGTTTGGTTAATAAATCATGCAAAATATTTAATATTTCCGGATTGATTATTTTGTGATTTTGGTTGTAAAACTTAAGTGACAAACATAAAACCTGTTTATTGCCTTTTTTATCAATGGAGACTCCTATTTTTGCTCCGTACTCTTTATCAAGTTTTGACTGGATTAAAAGATTGTTTCTAAATTGTTCACTTCCATGCAGTAAAATATACGGTAGTAATGCAGCACCAGTAGCCACTTTCTCATCAAGGTCCAAATAGATTCTGACAGCGATTGTAGTTTGAAAATATTTTTTCGAAGGCAAAAGGTGGAAGTTGATATTTCTAAAGTTTTTTGTTAAAAAATCACTTCTCATGTTACCTCCAAGCTTTTGTTCTTTTTATTGATATAAAAGGATCTTATGAAGTTATAGGTTAAAATTAAGCTTATAACTACAAAGGGTAAAGAGGCACCTATCAGCAATTTTTCGACACTTATAAAATAAGATAAATAAGGTAATAGGCCAGTTAACAATATAAATAAAATTCCATCTAACGCATCCGCAATGGAAATTACCTTCCCTCTAATATGATTTGGCGTAGTTTGAAGTTCAACATTTAATAAATTGGATGGAAGAAACATCGCTATCCATAAAAATAAATATAATATGGGACCTAATATAAAGGGTGACAGAGCAATACCAATACTACTAAATGATAAAATGACCAAAGGTAATACATATCCATATTTAGTTATTTTCAAAGACAAATATTTTTCTCTCCAAGGAACCGTTAAATAATTCCCTATCAACATACCTAGAGCTGCAATAAATCGATAAACACCATAATATTTCTCACCGTCTTGAATGGTGGAGTTTAGCAAGGGAACTAACAAAACATCTGTGATGCTTAGACATCCCCAAATCAAAAATGATCCGAAAATCAGGTTTTTTAGAACCATGTGGTTTTTTATATATTTGACACTGGTTATTAATCCACTTTCTTTGGAGCTTGTGCTTTCCTGGCTACCTTTCAAAATAGAAGAATCATTATCCAGATTTGCAGTGGGAAGCTTAGTCCAAGTTATTATTCCAGCAATAAAAAATGTAATTGCATTAAAAATCAGCAAACCGGTTACAGTGTCATTTAATAATCCGAAAGCGGCAATCGCTGAACCGATTACTCTAGCTATACTTGTTAAAATCCCCATTAGCCCATTAGCTAAGCCTAACTGATCTTTATTCACAAGAGATGGGATACTTGAGGAAAGGGCAGGATGATAAGGTAGCTCGATAATGCCAATAAGCAATGTGATAATAAGAATGGTGGTCGTACTATGAGAATTAAACGCCATTACACTTATTAAAAGTGCTAACAATATATTTATTATTGTTAAGGTAAACCGTCTAGAATATTTATCAACTATATTGCCGGCAATTGAAAAAAGTAAAAATTGCGGTGCGAAACGAATAATGAGAAATAGACCAAAGATGAATACGGATTGGGATAAAGTAAAAATATAGGCAGCAAGAGCTATTCCTTGTGCCATGTTACCAAGTGTGGAAAGTGACTCAGATAAGCATAAATAAGAAAACCTTTTTTCATTTAATACTGGTGTATATTTCTTATATTGATGTAATAAGTGCAAGAAGATACCCCCAACTAATTTGAATGCAAAATGACCTTGTAATCCGTTTAACCTTTGGAACTATCCCATAACCAAATTATGCATGTCATGTACGAGTGCTTCTCCATCAGGCGACAAGGAAGCATGGTCTTGAATCGTGGTTAAACCGAGTTGTAACTCTTCTCTAATTCTATCTATTTCTTCATTTATTAATTCAGCATGATCAATGGACCGGTTTTGTTTCAATAACCGATAAAAATGTAATACTCTGCAATGCACAAAACATCCGTGGTATATACCGTATAAAGGTCTTAATTCATCTCTCCATGGTGACCTATAAATAGGCTTCATATCGTTGAAAATATGGGGCCTTGCGCACATAAGTGTATTCAATCTACCATGACTTGCCTCATGTATTAACCATTCAGCAACTTTAACTACAGGTCTTGAAACATGACAAGCAAAGATTATTCCATGTACTCGAAAATCAGAAAAGAAAGGTAGACCAGGTGGGTTGAAAAACACAATGTTTTCTATATTATTATCAATTTCGTCAAACATTTCCGGCCAAGTATTTTTGATTAATTGCAACGCTTCTTCAAAAGTCTCCTTTATCTCCTGCGATACAATTTCAGTGCTTCCCATATTCATACGCAATTCGGCAGAGGATGCAATGTTTACATATTCTTCGAACCAAAAAACTTCATTTGTAATGAATGGATGTTTTGATGGTTTGTTAAGATCTTTTCCATTCACTTTGCAACCTTCTTTTTCCACTTCAAAAGTAATGTGGTTATTTTCACTTATTACCAGAATTTCTTTAAGATCTTGATTCTCTGTCAGGCCTTTCATGAAAAGATTCTTTGGTTCCACGTTGAATCTGAGTTCGAAGTTTTCTAGCGTTGCATTTATTTTATATTTCAATTGTAAGAATATGTGCAGAAAACCATTCCAAATCCACGTTTGTTTTTCTATTTCGTCCATTGAGGAAAAATTCTTATACTGTTCAATCCATAAGTAAACATACGGCTTATTAAGAACAATATTTCTTTCTACTGCATTACAATTCCTGAATATCTTGATTGCATCTCCCAACCATTTTAGGTTTTCAGGTTCATTTGCATGGATTAACTCTAAAGCCTTAATATTTCTAAGAGAAAGTAATTGTTTGTGAACATCGCTATTAATATCTAAACTTGCCGGAGTCAATAAGTTTTTAAAATCAATTGTTTTCATTATTAATCCTCCATTTACTGCTTTGGAATCTTTTAGATACTTCTCTCACAGTATTGCAATAGTCTTCTATTTTTGTATTTTTCCCCAACTCAACCGTAATACCTCGAACATCAGGGAACATTTCTAAACAAATGACTAGTTGATTCCAGCTTTGTTCAAAAGAAATCTGTCCCTGTTTGGATACACCGCTAGCTCCAATATGAATCTCGGTAATATGAGCTCCTTTCAAAAGGCTTAATAAATCCTCAAAAGATTTGTGAAACGCTTTAGCAGTTGCCCATGTATGAGGAATATCGAGAATGATTGGAATATTGGCTTCGATGGAAATTGATTTCAATAATTTATAGTCCTCTAAAACATCTACTCCTCCCCAATCATGATATCGAGGACCTAATTCAATAACAAACGGTGTTCCATATGTTTCTTGATAACTCTTAATTTTTTTTATAACTCTATTCTTTAAACCTTCATCTTTAATTGGAGCAAAAATATAACCAAATTGAAGCCCATCTGTAGTTCCTAAAATGGAAAGGTGTTCACCTATCCAATGGGCTTTAATTTCTTTGGCTTGTTGAAAGACTGCTTTTATTAGGTCTTTTGTCGGTTCATGTATATCCGCCAATGGCAGTGTGCTGCAATGAGCAATTTTCTCGAAATTTGACGGCACATTTTGAATATTGGATGGGAGGTGTACCTCAATATAGTGGTATAAGGGATCTAATTCGCTGTTTATAAATCTTAAATACTCCGGAGAGTCTATCCAGGCAACCCCTATCCCTAATTTTTTTCCCAATGTCGCTTCTTTTTTCGAAAGTGTTTCAGTTTTCATAAATGACCTCCTGACGCTTCATAATCGGCACTTTTACTTTATGTATATCACACCATCGTGCAAAGCTATATAAATACCAAAATGAACTTCCTAAATCATATAAATGGGCAGAGGGATTCCTTCCTAAAAGACTTGAACGATCATTCAGGAACTTATCTAATTCTTTAAAATTGATTAAGTCCTTCAACTGGCTTGTTTGTAAAAATTCATAAGCGACTCTTCCTAGTTCACCATGTTTCATCCATACAAAAACAGGATGAGGAAATCCGCATTTCGGTCTTTTTTGTATTTCAATAGGAATTCTGTTTTTACTGAGATTACGGAAAAGGCTTTTTTCCTTATCGGGTGGTAATGCCAAGGCTGCACGTAAAAAATCTTGATCTAACAATGGCACTCTACACTCCACTGAAGCATTCATTGTCCCTAAATCCACTCTCGGTAACGCATCAGCTTCTAAATGATAAAAACCAAAGCTACGGATTGCATCTCCTAAATTTTCTCCATTCGTCATGAAACCTTCTATTTTATGTTTTCGGTCTTGAAAGCATGTTTCACCAATATGATGCCATACATCATCATCAATCAATAATAAATTTTTTGTTGTAGCCGATTTCATCCAATGATCGAATTGTTCCATTGAATCCGAATGCAGCCAGTCATAGCTCCCGAATATTTCATCGCTGCCTGTACCTGTAATAACAACCTTTAGACCTCTTTTTTCTGCGGCTTTTCCTAAAGCATAATATGCCACTATGGTTGGATCCATTGATAACCCATCCTGGTTAGATAACGCTTCAGGCAATAATTCAATAAACTCTTTTTCTGATAGAATCACTTCATTTAAGGGTACATTCAAAAATTCACAGACATACTTACTAAATGGCACTTCAGAATATGAGAAATCACCTGTTTTTTCATACCTTAGCGTAAATGCTTCTACATTGGCACCTTGAGATACTAATTCTGATAAAACCGTACTTGAATCAACTCCACCAGATAGGAACATGCCCAATTTTTGATTCGGTTCCATTACACTTGTTATCGCTTGAGTAAAAAGACTTTCTAAATCTGCTGGTTTATTTTTCTCATAAGCATTCGACAGCTTATGTGAGACGATCTCTTCATCCAAACTTAATTCGAGCGTTTCCCCTGGTGAGACTTTCTTAATAGAATCGATCAAAGTCATTGGTTCAAGCAATGTGTCTCGATACATTAGATATTCATAGAATTGTTCTTCTGTTATTAGGCAATCTTCATGTAAACTTTTTAACGTGTTTAGTAGTGCAGGGAATTCAGAAGCATAGATATATTCTCGTTTTTTAGTTTTTGCCCAATATAGAGGCTTGATTCCTGGAAAATCACGTGCTAAAAAAAGTTTTTCAGTATGAGTATCAAATGCAGCAATGGAATACATTCCTCTTAATTTTTGTAACCCTTCATTCCCGAACTTTTCAAACAGCTCTGCAACTACTTCTGTATCACATTCTGTTTTCCATGAACAACCCAGCTCAATCCGTAACTGCTGAAAATTATTTAATTCTCCATTAAAGGTTATGATCCATCTCCCAGAAGAACTAATGAATGGTTGATTGGCTTCTTCATTAGTATCTCTAATTGATAATCTAACAGTTCCCATTGAAATATGATCTAGGTCCACAATGCTGCAATTATCAGGTCCTCGATGCTTCATTCCATTTAAACATCGCTTCACATATAAAGGTTTGTTATTTTCCCTTCCAAGAAACCCAGATATACCGCACATTTTATACCTCCAAATTGAACATGATAATAAATAAAACCAATACATGGATATGGCATAACGCACCAAAAATAATAAATTTAAATACTAGTCAATTACTCTTTAATTATCAACACGTGGCCCAAGAAGCTGGCCTAAAACGGCATCCGTTAAGCTACCGTTTGGATTAGCTTCCAGAAAACCAGGAGCAACAAGTTCTTGCAGCTCATTTAATGTAAGTTCTTTATTATCGGAATTTAGTTCGGTATTCTTTTTTATTTTTTCCATTTTATCTTCCCCTCCTTAAAATTAGTTATCAGTACGTGGCCCAAGAAGCTGGCCTAGTACAGCATCTCGTAAGCCACCATTCGGATTGGCTTCAAGAAACCCGGGAGCAACAAGCTCTTGTAACTCATTTAATGAAAGTTCTTTTTTATCTGCATTTAAATCTAGGTCTTTATTTGATTTATCCATATATGTTCCTCCTTCCCCCACTATGTATTAAAATTTATTATTGGTTTGGTGCGCTATATCCTATCCATGTACTAGACTAATTAATGCTAGAGTTTATGTGTAATAAGCTGTTCCTCTATATCCAAAGCGTTAGCACAAAGTATTCTGAGTTTTAAAGCAGAAGAAATTATATTTCTTTCAGAATCATTAAGATTATCTGTTGTATATCCTTCCTCATAAGAAGATAAAAGGGTGAAGTAATTTGCATTTATTCTATAAGTCTTATTTAATGGTGAAACGATATAAAATGATTCGCATGGTAATAATGGATGGAATTCATTGTTACCCTCAATTACGCTTAATACATCATAATTTGTTTTGATAATTGTAGCTGAAGTGTTTTTATAAAGAGTCCCCTCAATTAAGGACGTATTTTTGCTAGGTAATTTATAGGAAGCTTTGAATATGGCATATTCTAATTCGAAAAGTTCCACCAGTTTTAATGGAAGCATTTCTTTTTGCGATCTAAGAAAGTATATAAAAGCAGTAGCTTTTTCTATTCCTTTGCCATAGCCTAGGGGGTGAGGAATGCTGAACTCGATGTTCCATAAAAAAGGAGATGAAAAGAATTCGTTAATTAAACTTGTTTCTATTAATTCATTATCGTTAGAGGCATTTAATTCTTCGCTTAATAAGGGGACACCATTTGAGAATATGGTTGTTAAATGGGCTAGGATTTGTAACCACCTTCCTCTTCTTTCTGAATGAAATGCATGTAAATTTACGTGAAGCAGTTCTTCTTTGCCCATTCTTTTTACTGTTTGCTGGAATTTCCCACCCTTGATATCTGGACTCCACTTAGGGTCAATGCTCATTTTCACAAGCAAATCCTGTAAGGCTATCTCATGCTTAATTGAAGTACTCATGTTTAGGCACGGCTCCCTTTACATTCATTAGTTTTTTTATATCCGTAGTAATTTGTGAATCACTAGACAGTCTGTCTGTCATTAATATCAACGCAGAATCTTCACATATCAAAAAATCCAATATACCCCATATTTCATCATCCACTCTTTCACAAGCACATGGTATATAGGCATCTCCAGCCTTTCTAACAGCGCTTAACCAAAACATTGAGATTAAAGGATTTTCTTTAAGAATCCCGAGAATTTCTTTTTTGTACTCCGTTCCCCAGTTTTTATAGTCAGACAATACACAGCCTAAATCAATTGATAAAGGAATATGTAAATCACTCAATTGAGTAATTATCTTTTTATAAAATAATGGGGGGGATAGTGATAATTGTCTAATCGGATGTAAATAAATGGGGATATCATGATTTTTTTTAAAATCAGAAATCCAAGATTGTAAATCCTGGATTGATTTTTGATTTTGATACTGGAATCCACCCGGATCCATGAACGAATTATTGATTCCCCATGTTCCAATCTTCAAAATTATTTTTCCAATTTTTAATTCCGTTATTAAGCTAACGTAATCTTTCATTAAATTTGAATGTTGATCCGTATATGGTATGGCTAAAGTGGTCTCAATATTGAATTGGGAATATAGCATTTTAGAAGTATTTTTCGTTCTATCAGAAAATATGTTACTGAATACAACAGAGTCTATTGGAGATCCTCCAATAAGTTTGCCTTGAACTAGCGCACTATCTGAATCTTCAATATGCACGATTCGTTTAAGTATTTTTTTCGCCCCCTTTTTCATAAAATTCAGCTTTTAATATAGATGATACTATTACAAATAAATGGAAAAATCTATATTTTTTTCTAAAATGAGGAATTTGTAGTATTTGTCATATGCTAACACGGGAAAATATCATTATAAGGGTTTCAGACTGTAGACAAACTCGATAATAATTGATTTTGCCACTGTTTCTTTGTAAACTTTGACCGTTGATCGGAACGTAGGGCACTCGCTTTCCGCAGGCGATCTCCGCCCTCGGTGCTCTTTGCGACTGCGGGGTCTCCCTTGGACGCGTATTCCCGCAGGAGAATAATTCCACTGGTCACTTTTGGAATCTATCTAATTTCAATAGGGATTATAATGGATTTACTAGGGATAATCAGATGGTCATGATAATGGCAATAAAGTCGGATGTTCATTGTGAATCTTATTAATAAATGAAGTTTTGAATCATAACCTTAAATAAAATTTCAATATAATATCGAATTGAATCCCACACTCCCGATATGCAAGGAACACAAAAAAGGACATTTGGAATAAAAAAAGAAGATGACCCTATACAGAGGTCATCTTCTACTAATGCATATTCTTTTTCTAAACAAACTGACAGGCCTTGTGTTAGCGAATGCCTTTCATGAAACCTTGAATCTTTGGTGATAAGGCCAACAGGGCCAGTCCAAGGACTATTGACGCAACTCCAATCACTCCAAAATAAGCCATTTCGGTTTGAGGTGTGTAGAATCTAACGATTTGTGCGTTCAGTGCTTGTGCTGCTGCACTTGCCAGGAACCACAAGCTCATCGTTTGTGCCGAGAAGGCAGCCGGAGCCAATTTTGTAGTTGCTGAAAGTCCAACAGGTGATAGACAAAGTTCTCCGAGTACTACAAGGAAATAGCTTAGTACAAGCCATAGTGGATTGACTAATGAGTCTGATCCGCCGAAATAAACAGGAAGCAGGATTACCAAGAATGATAAGCCGGCGAACAGTAGACCTATTGAGAATTTTTGAGGAACGGTCGGCTGACGCTTTCCTAATTTAATCCATAACCAGGCGAATACTGGTGCAAGGGTAATGATGAACAAAGGATTCAATGATTGGAACCATGCCGGGTTAATTTCTATTCCAGCAAAATTCAACTGTGTCCGTTTGTCAGCATAGCTTGCTAATATAGTTGCACCTTGCTCTTGAATCGCCCAGAACATGACAGCTGCTATAAACAAAGGAATATAGGCAATCAAGCGGGAACGTTCAACAGAAGTTGTTTTAGGGCTGCGATACATGAAAATGAAATAAAGGGTCGGAATAACGATTCCTAGGATACCGACAAGATTAATAAAGGTCTTAATCGTCAAGATACCTTTAGTGGCTGTGATGCCGATTATGGCAGCTACAATCAATGCAGCTATTCCCAGTTTAGTGAATACCGCTTTCTTTTCATCTTGTGATAATGGGTTAGCAGGAAGAGTTCCAGCCAAGCCTAAGTTCTTTTTCTTTGTTGCAACAAAGACGATGAGTCCAATCAACATACCAATTGCTGCCAGTCCAAAACCAAGATGGAAGCTGTAGTCCATTCCGACTGTACCGACAACAAACGGTGAAAGGAATGCACCCATGTTGATACCCATATAGAATATACTGAAACCGGAATCCCGGCGATCATCATTTTCCGCGTATATTTCCCCAACGATGCTGGAGACATTAGGTTTTAATAAACCAGTACCCAGAACGATAAGTACCATGGAAACAAAGAACATGGAGAGACTGCCTGGTACAGCAAGGACAATATGCCCGAGCATGATCAAGATACCACCGTAAAATACGGCTTTTGATGTCCCGAAAATCCTATCAGCGAGCCATCCGCCAATTATACCTGACATATATACTAAAGATCCGTAGATGGATACTAGGGCAAGTGCTGTTGTTTCATCAAGACCTAGTCCCCCTTTAGAAACTTCGTAATACATATAGTAAACAAGAATGGCCTTCATGCCATAATAGGAGAAACGCTCCCAGAACTCAGTAAAGAAAAGGGTGAATAATCCTTTCGGGTTCCCAAAAAAACCTTTTTGGGGTACGCTATCCACAATTTTCTGTTTATTTATCGTTGCCATACCTAGCCCTCCTTTTATTATTGTATAATAACTTTTATTTTCTCTGTTGTAAACAAATATTTAGTATATTTAAATAATTAATTTCAAAATAAATATTAGTAGCTTTTCACCATGCATGTTACACTGCGAATCACACCATCTGATAGGAATCGTCATCATTGATATATTGCCCTAACTTCTCCAATGATATTATGTTTAATACCTCTTTATTTACCTTTTTCCAATTAAATGAAGGCCAAAACATAATAACGAAAAAACCCCAACCAAAACCGTTCTATACACCGTATAATAGAAATAATACAAAATGAGGAGGCATAAAAATGCTCGGTACCATAACCGTTGTGATGATTTTTTCCATCCCCATACTTGGCATTCTGACAAGCCATTTCGAGAAACAATCAAAAACCAAACACAGTATGCTCAAAGATGAGTTGGAACTCGAAAAAATTAAGCATGAAAACTTTCTTTTGGAAACAGAGAAAATGAGGCTGGAACTAGATCAGATGAAATTCGATGAAAAAAAAGACGAGCCAAGGTTACTGTAGTCAAGTAACGTTGGTTCGTCTTTTTAACGTGCATCCCTGTTCTAAAAACCTTTCGCCCATCTTAAGAATAATGAAGTCCGTTCTAATGAATATATTGATTGCCCACAAGAAGGTCTGAGAGTACCTTGGTCGGGATGATGAATTCGACGGCCCCCATATATCCTGGGGCAGCTTCAAAGCTGTTGAAGGCGATGACAAGCTTGCCATCTTTGTTTATATAAAAGTTTTGCTTCTCATCAATGCCTTTAAATGGAGTAAGATCATCATCTTCGACCCAATATATTTTATCCGGATCTTCTGCCATTTGCTGCTTCATCTGTTCCTTGATGTTCTCGCTGATCACCTGCAGATAGCGATCATCTTTAAATAAGCTATTTAACGTTAAAAGCACTTCGTTTTTCTTGTCGACTGTATCAAATTGACTTTCTGTAGAACTGGAGGCAGAAATCTTGTCCGTATAACGCTGTACAGATAAGATCGTTTCATTATCAGTCAATATCTTATATCCGCTTTCCACTGAGATATTTCCCTTTTCCCCTTCCTTCAGTTTTGACATGGAGTCCGTGAATTCCTTGTAGAGCTGCTTGCTTTCCGATAAGTATTTATCATTCAAACCATTTTCCAGCTGTTTATTCTCCAGACCAGAAATGGCAGGTGTTTTGATTACTGCCGAGGAATTATTGACTTCTTCTTTCCATTCGACGAAGGTAATCATTTTGATGACCTTTTCGACTATCGGAATATCACTCATCGCTTTCGCTGCTGCCGGACTGATGTTGACGGAAGCTGTCACAATCAGAAGTGCTGCTGCCGCTGACACCAAAATGTTCCTGCCAAACCATGGCTTCTTCCTGGGCTTTTCATTCAAGGCCGCTTGAACGACATCTTTCAATTCCTTAGGGATCGGTGCTTGAAGATACTCTTCCCGCAAGTCTTTTAATTTTTTTTCCATCTTTTCGTTTCCTCCTGTTCAGTCATGTTGACCCGTAATAGTTGCAGTGCTTTATATAATCTCGTTTTAACGGTGCTTACGTTCTCCTCCAGCACTTCCGCTATTTCTTCCAACTTCAGGTCCTCAAAGAATCGTAGAATGACTACCGTCTTATACTTGACCGAAAGTCCTTCAAGTGCCTTTTGCAAATCCAGGTCAGGGTAGTAATCTTCCTCTCCGCTGCGTAAGTATTCTATTGTTTCATCATCGGCGACGGTCAGTTTCTTTTTCTTTCGCAAAATATCAAGTGCCGTTCGTACTATGATCTTATATAGCCAACTATCTATAGAAGCAGCGTCTTTGATTTTATTGCTGGAGGCTAGCGCTTTTCTGATCGATTCCTGCACGATATCAAGTGCATCCTCTTGATTCTTAACATAATAAAAAGCTAGCCTGTATAAATTTTCTTGCCGTTCGGTTATCCTTGCGGCCAATAACTGATTCATATCTAGATTTTTCATTGCATTATAGAGCTCCTTACATTTAAGTTACGTATCCTAGGTACAAAGGATAGACGCACTACCTGCTATAAAAGTTTGAAAATAGCTAATGAAACTTTTCCATATAAAATAATGAAATTTTTTACAAACTTTTAAGGCTTTTGGCGCGTCTATATAGTAGAATGATAAACGAGGTGGAGTGCATCATGAGGAAATTAAATTATAAAAAAGTCTTTATTTTTCTATTTTGTCTAACAGCTGCAGCGGGAACGTTGGGCTTAGCCATCAAAAGCCTTGCTTTTGATAAAAAGCGAACCGTTTCGGCCTATACAAGCGATGAAAATTATCCAGAAGCTGATATTCAAACGTATGTAAAAGATAATACGAAAGGCGGGTATTCAGTAAGCAGACCCGTTCTCCATATAGAAAATATCGACACGCAACTAGACGCTTACATAAAGAAAGAAATTAAGGAATACGAAAAGAAATGGAAAGCCTCCGACGTAAAAGCGTCTGAGCTTAACCTCACGTATACGATCCTCCATTTCTCAAAGCAGACCATTACCATCACCTTCGAAAAATATGAACAAGTCGAAGCAAAGAAGCAGTCTGAATCACGGACCTTCACTTATGACATTCCGTCTCAGCGAAAGCTCTCCATAGAAGACATTTTTGCCAAGGATACCGATTATTTATCCGTTTTATCAGATATTGTTTTTGAAGAGTTAACCGAGAAGGAAGAAGAAGGCATTTCAAAGAGTCTTATTAAAAAGGATAACAAACTGAATGCCGCCAACTTCGATTCTTTTTCAGTCTTGAAAAATACGCTTGTTTTTTATGTTAAGACTGATGACTCAGCTAAGACTCATACTATAGCCATCAAGAAGGAACTGTTCAAAAATAGTTTGCTAGATTCATATCAAAGTCAAGATTTGAATGAGGATCGTGTAAAGGAATGGCAGCCAAAACATATCGTCGCAAAGCTTCCCGTCCATAATGAATGGATTGACCCATCCAAAAAGGTCATTGCCTTAACGTTCGATGACGGACCGCATCCCAGTCATACCATGTCCATTCTGAAAGACCTGAACAAGTATAATGCACATGCGACCTTTTTCGTATTAGGAAGCCGCGTACAGCACTATCCTGTTGTTCTGCAAAAAATGCTGGAACAAGGTAATGAAATCGGCAACCACTCATGGGATCATCCTCAGCTGACGCGCTTAAGCAAGAACAAAATTAAAAGCCAAATCGAAAAAACCCAGGACGCTGTAGGAAAAGCCACTGGTGCAAAGCCATTGCTCATCCGTCCCCCATATGGTGCGATCAACAGTAATGCACGTGAAAATATGAAGGATATGCAAGTCATACTTTGGGATATTGATCCCGAAGATTGGAAAGAACGCGATGAAAAGAAAATCGTGAACAAAGTGATGAGTAAAGCCAAAGATGGCAAAATCATATTAATGCATGATATCTACCAAACTAGTGCCCAGGCTGCAGGAAAAATCATCAAGCAACTTCATGACGAAGGCTATCAAATGGTCACCATTTCTGAGTTGGAGAAGGTAAATAAAGACCGTGAACGTTCCGGAATCGTCATAAATGAGTAATCAAAAGGAAAGAGCCTGTTTCAATTGAAACAGGCTCTTTTGCATGAAGATAAAATAAGCAGACCTTTGATAAAAGGTCTGCTCTGTTTTTTCATTCACCAAGATCCACATTATGATACACTTGCTGAACATCTTCCAAATCTTCCAATGCATCAATCATTTTTTCGAATTGTGATTGGGCATCTTCTGGAAGGGCTAGATCATTTTGAGCAAGCATCGTCAGCTCCGCCACAGTAAAATCGGTGATGCCTGCATCCTTGAATGCTTGCTGTACAGCATGAAATTGTTCAGGTTCAGCATAAACGATGACCGATTCTTCTTCTTCAATGATGTCACGTACATCAACATCCGCTTCCATTAATAGCTCAAGCACATCGTCAGCCGTTTTACCTTCAATCCCGATTACAGCCGTTGCATCGAACATATAAGCAACAGATCCACTGACACCCATGTTCCCGCCATTTTTCCCAAATGCGGCACGTACATCAGATGCCGTACGGTTTACGTTGTTCGTCAATGCATCAACAATGACCATTGATCCATTTGGTCCGAATCCTTCATAACGAAGCTCGTCATAGCTTTCTTCCGAACCGCCTTTTGCCTTTTCAATGGCACGGTCAATGATCGCTCTTGGTACATTGTACGTTTTCGCACGCTCAAGCACGACCCTTAATGCCTGATTGGATTCCGGGTCTGGTTCACCTTGTTTTGCCACTACATAAATTTCCCGTCCGAACTTAGCATAAATACGACTTGTATTTGCATCTTTTGACGCTTTTTTTTCTTTAATATTATTCCACTTACGACCCATTATATTCCACTCTCTTTCATCATTGAATATATACGAATAGATTATTATAATACTTGTCCTATCAGGGAATTCTCACGAACACCCTCTGAAGACAGGATATACGTTTACTCGATTATATTATACATCAATTGTATAACTTTGAAAAAGTCCTGCACATTTTCTCCATTGCATTAAATGGGCTTACTTGGCGCTTATGTTTATAAAATACTATGGAAAATATCAAGAGTGGTATAGTATGAAGTGATTGGAAAGGAGATACGATACATGACGGAAAACCAAATCATCATCGGGATACCCGGAAAATGGAAACACCGGACGGAGTTGATTCAAACGCTCGCTTCAAAAAGCGAGGGGTACCTGTTAGCCGGGAATATTTTTCACAACAAGGATAAGAACATCACTTTTCAGGCTGAAGTACAGGATTATGAACCGACTTTAAAAGAGACCTTTTCCTACGCCAGTAAAGGAGCCTTTTCAGAGAGCTTATTAGAGGAAATCAATGATCATACCTTTACCGTCTATATTATTGCCGATATATCAGATACAGGAAATGTTACGGATCTGATCGACGCAGGCGCAGCAATCCTCAGGGCAGGCGGATTGGCAGTGAAAATAGAGACAGCCGGCATTGCCCATTCAAAGATGGATTGGCTGCAGCTTCATCATAACCCGGATATTCTTTCAGTTTACGCTCATTTTGTCACGATCATTGGTGAGGAAGATTATTATTGTTCATTCGGAATGAAAGCGTTTGGCCTTCCGGATGCCGTGACACTTAACACAATGAGTCCGAAAGAAGCGGCCGCATTACTTAATACGTTCAATTATTACCATGTAGGTGAACGACCTCTCTTAACAAATGGTGAAACCTTTAGCATACAAAAAGATGCTCCCACCTTTATTTTGAAAGGCCTTCAGGACTTTAGATACGAAGAAGACAATCCCTTCTACAACCCATTTGGATTATGGAATTTGGGAACAAGCAAATAGAGGAGCAAATGCTCCTCTTTTATTTTGTCATACTGATTCCGCACTCATTTCTTCTTCATTTTCTTTCTTTACGAGTGACATGCCGCTTGCCTGGTATTTGAGGATCTTTTGAATGACCGTGCCAAGGTGTGCTCCCGCTTCAACAGGTGGAATGCCTCCTTTATGAATGTTGGAAATGACCATCCTTTCCGCTTCAATCGTACCCAAACAGGGTTTATAGCAAATATAAGCGCTTAATGATTCAGCACTGACAAGACCAGGCCGCTCGCCGATCAGCAGGACGATCACCTTAGGCCTCAGGATTTCACCGATATCATCCATAACGGCAACCCTGCCTTTTTCAATATAAAACGGTGTACCTGTATCCAGTTTTGCCCCTGCCAAAGATTGTTTGAAAGATAAATAAACGTCCTCGACATTATCTTCGATCGCCTTGGCACTTAATCCATCGGAAATGATGATTTGAACCGTAGGGGTCTTTATGCATTTGGCTTCAATCATCCGCTTAGCTTCATCCGAAAGTTTCCTTCCATAATCCGGACGGCGTAAATACACCTCTTTATCACCAGCCCTCGTTTTCACCTTGAACAAGTTCAAGCGTTTCAATAGAAGCTCACTGACTTCACCATATACAGCATCAACGGCTGCGGCATGGTCAAAACGGAATTTAAGCCAAGAATCCGTTTTCGGACGTGTCCCCGCTCTGCCTACACCTATCCGGGCAGGAGTATTCGCTTTCAAAGCATCCAATTCTTCCTTATTATATGGATCGTTCATTCCCATTTCATCCACTCCTAATGGTTAAATATAGTTGGATCGCCTGCACGCTTCGTCAACTTGCCGTTTTCCAATATCCCCATCCTCTCCAGCCAGGCTTCATATAATGGTGCAGGCCGCTTATCCATCGTTTGTCTCAATGTCGCTATATCGTGGTAACTCAAAGACTGATAGTTTAACATGCAGTCATCGCCCATCGGAGTTGCGATGATGAAATTCACCCCAGCCGCTGTTAAAAGTACGCCCAAATCCTCGATATCATTCTGATCCGCTTTCATATGATTCGTATAGCAAATATCCACACCCATCGGCAGCCCATGCATTTTCCCCATGAAATGATCTTCCAACCCGGCACGGATGACCTGCTTGCTGTTATATAAATATTCAGGTCCGATGAATCCGACGACCGTATTGACGATGTACGGATCAAAATAGCGGGCAAACCCATAGTTCCTGGCCTCAAGCGTCACTTGATCGATTCCAAAATGGGCTTCCGCCGATAACTCGGAACCTTGCCCCGTTTCAAAATAAAGATGCTGCGGACCCGTACCCGTCCCATAGGACTTTGCGACCTCATTCGCTTCTTCGAGTAATCGAACGTTAATGCCAAAAGAACGATTGGCAGCCTCCGTCCCGGCTATGCTTTGAAAGATCATGTCAGCAGGTGCCCCCTGCTGCACGGCTTTAATTTGGGTGGTCACATGGGCAAGCACACAATTTTGCGTCGGGATATTCCACTTCTGAATCACGTCTTGAGTCGCATGTAGCAGCCTCTTTACGCTTTCGACTGAATCATCGACAGGGTTGATTCCAATGAGTGCATCCCCGATTCCATAGGAAAGGCCCTCTTTTAAAGAAGCAAGCATTCCATTGACATTGTCCGTCGGATGGTTAGGCTGAAGGCGTGAGGCAAGCGTTCCCTTGTATCCTATCGTGCTATTATTCTTTGTGAGCACTTCAATTTTATTGGCAGCATGGACAAGGTCGAGGTTCGACATGAGTTTGGCAGCGGCTGCAATCATTTCACTATTCAACCCCCTGCTTATTCGCTTTAAATCCTCGCCCGTCGTTTCGTCACTCAAAATATATTCACGCAGCTCGGCAACGCTCCAATTCTTCACAGTTTGATAGATGGTCCCATTGATGAGACCGTCTATGACCCGCGACACTTCATCCTCTTCCGGAGAAAGTAATGGATAGTTCCTAATGTCTGCCAAAGTCAATTCACTAAGCACCGCTTTTGCCGCAATCCGTTCCTGGACAGTATCTGCCGCAATTCCCGCAAGCCTATCTCCTGACTTCTCTTCATTCGCTTTGGCCAAGACTTCTTTCAACGATTTGAATTGATGGATTTCTCCAAAGTATTGAGTGGATAATTTCATCGAATATTCCTCCGTTTCTTAGTTGTGAAAGGTTAGCGTTTTAACGACAACCGGAACGACCCCTGTCTGCAATAGCCTTCCTATATCTAAATAATCACCATGTTCCACTTGTGTCTGATCAATACAGATGACCGGCAGATCTGGTCGATTCGCCATAAATGTCTGACCAAGCACCTTTCCATAATCACTATCCATGACAATTATGAGTGGTTGCTGCTGATCCGGTTTTTGCTTCAATGCTTCGGTAAAAGTGGCTGCAAGCAGCTGAATGTCACGAAATGAAAGATAAGGCAGATTCGTTAAATAAAAGGCAAAATTCAACCCCTCCTGCAAGGCGTCGTATATCGTGATCGCATCCTGAACCGATTGCTTCAATCTCTCGATTCCGTTTTCCAGCACGCCTTCAAAATCGAGCCGATAGACTGGAATATTGCGAATCGGCAGATGGGAATCATTCACCTCGATAGTGGCCCCGCTGATTTCAGTTGTATGTGAGCCTGCCCCAAGAACAGTCGCCCGAACCGTTTCAGTTGGATGTTCCCACTCCCAAGCAGCCAATTCTTCATTTTCTTTTATGGAATCGGCAAGCATCATACCGATATCCCGAAAGCTTTTATCCACCCGTTCTTCATGATAGATACAATCACTGACTCCTCCCGAGAACATCAATCCTTCTATTCGTCCTGTCCAAGATGGCACCTTCCCCACTAAAAGGAGTTCATCTTCTTTTGTAAATGAATTGGCCAAAAACCTCGAAAGCACCTTCGCCATTTCATTTGCAATCATTGCCCCGTCAGCATTAAAAGGAGAATACCCAATTGATTTCAGCCATTTCCTTATTGAAGGGGCAACCTTCATCTTTTTTCCCTCCCATACCACCAAACGGCCTCCTATATTCAGTGTGCATGTTCCACAAAGGATACCAGTCCGGTATACGGCAATATTCGCAGTTCCTCCGCCAATATCTATGTTCGCTATTGTCTTTCTCGTCTCAATCGAATGTTGATAGGCACCTGATCCCTTGGCGGCGATGATTCCCTCCAAATCCGGACCCGCCGCCGCTACCAGGAATTCCCCTGCCGCTTGCGATAACTGGTGTACCATTTCTTCTGCATTTTGCTTGGTTGCCGTCTCCCCTGTGATGATGACTGCCCCTGTTTGTATGTGTTCCATCGTGATCCCGGCATGAGAATACTCATTCTCTACCAATCTATGAATAGCAGGAATATCAATGACCGTATCGGATAAAAGCGGGGTCCTGAAAATTGGACTTCGGTACAGAATTTTCTTATCGGTAATTTCGATTTTAGGCACCTGTCCGCCACCTGCCACATTCCTGAGCGAAAGCTCGCTGATAACAAGCTTGGTCGTGCTTGTGCCAATATCAATTCCTGCACTGATGATCTTTTCCACCTGTTCATTCATTAAAATCACACCTCGGTTTTACACCACTTGAATTTTATCGTCGTCATCTACCTGGTCATTCCCTTTATATTCATTTATGCCGATAACACCTGCTGCACGATCTTTTTCCTCTAATTCCAAAGCTTTGGGGACGGACAGCCAATAAGCTAGACCTATTCCAATGACCCCGGCAGATAGCTTCCCTACAATGATGGGGAAAATTAAGGATGGCTGAAAGTTGGCAGTGAATGATAAATGATCACCTAATAAGAAAGCTGCACACACAGCGAAGGAAATGTTTATGACCTTATCTTTCGGCGGCATATCTTTAACCAGTTTGAACATCGCCAATATATTGGCTACAGTGGCTAATATCCCTGCACTCCCCGCTTTGCTCAAACCAATTTTCCCGCCCATCGCTTCTAGTGGCTTTCCCGCATATTTTTGGATCAGGTAAATCATCGGAAAAGCACCAGCCAGCATGATACCGATATACCCTGCCGTTTCCAAGGCACGGAACTGATCCGCCTTATCGGCCATGATCGGATGAAAACCCCAAGCACCCAATACATTGGAAAACAGTCCTGTGAAAATTTCCACGATTGAAAACACGAGTACAAGCTTAATCGCCGTATCCAAAATTTTTCCAAATAACATGAAACTTTTGATCATCAGATCCGGTAAAAAATAAAGGCCTAGCGCAAGCAATATCACAAAAATAAGGAGCGGGGAAAGATTCAGAGCAATTTTCAAATAACTCAACGTGAATTCGTATGTGGAATCCGCATTCGTAGAAATCACTTCCCGAACTTTTGAATTCGTAGCCACCACCAGCATGCTTGAGATAAAAGCACCAATTGGAATCGTCAAGATTCCAGACATGACTCCAAGAGCCATATATTTATGATCACGCTTCTCCAGCATGGCAAGCCCCATTGGAATCGAGAATACGATCGTTGCTCCTGACATGAATCCGACAATCATCGCCATGATCCAGCCTTCATATGTTTCCTGTAACTCAGCGGCTAATTGATATCCCCCCATATCGGTTGCCAAAATCGTTGTTGCTGCGAGTGCAGGATCTGCACCAATCGCGGCGAAAACCGGGCCGCATACGGTATCGATGAACCATGATAAATAAGGGATGGAGGCCATGATCCCGGCTGCCGGGACAAATATATGTCCAACGGTATGCAACCCTTCCATGAACTGCTTGCCCAACCCTTGCTCGCTGTCTTTAATCGATGCAAAAGCACCAATCACGGCACACACCATAATGACATAAATAACGAATTTCCCTACCATCTCCATACAAATCCCCCCTGAATTTCGATTCCTTTTGGCCTATCGATTTTAAAAAAAGGGTATAAAAAAAGACGCCTCATATAGCCCAAACTTAGGTTTTCAGCAGAATTGCCTGCCTACGTCCCATTTGGTCCATCAAAGCGCCATTGCTTCATCTATTCACTTGTTTTTTATCATTAATAACGATTAGCTTTGCCACTTCCTCCATGGAAAGCTGCTTATCCATACTTAGCTTTCTAAGCCTGTTATAAGCGATTTCTTCTGTTACATTCTTTCTTTTCATGATAATTCCTTTTGCTTTTTCAATTACTTTACGATTTGTGAGCGATTCATCCAATTGAGCCATTCGTTCCTGATACTTTTTTGCATTATCAGCCTGCAATAGGGCAATCTCCACTGCTGGGATTAGATCGGCCTCTGTAATCGGCTTTACAAGATATCCTACGATATTGGCTCGTTTCGCCTGGTCGATATATTCGCGCTGGCTGAATGCAGTTAAAAGCAAGACAGGTATCTGAAAGGTATTGGAAATAACTTCGCTAGCCTTAAGCCCATTCAATTTAGGCATTTTTATATCCATCAAAACAAGATCCGGTTGTAAAGCATGTGCCAACTCAATTGCCTTCTCGCCGTCACGCGCATGTCCAACCACATCGAAGCCTGCATCCTTGAGCATAATCGTTATATCAAGCAGAACAATCGATTCATCTTCCACGACCAAAATCCTCTTGACCACTTATCCCACCTACCTATTGTATGGAAATCTTACAGAAGCCAGGGTACCTTCTTTGATCCGATGAATCGAAAACTCCCCATTCAAATCATTTTCCACCGTCATGCGGATGATATCCAATCCCAATGATGGTTTCATTGCCGGCGAATATCCGATGCCATTATCCATGACTTGAATCTCCAATTCAGAACCATCCTTTTGAAAGCAAACGGTAATCTTCCCTTCCGTTCCTTCAATAAAAGCATGCTTCACACAATTATGAATGAGTTCATTCACCACAAGTGCGACAGAAATACCAATGTCAGAATCAATCGAATGAAGCTCACCCGTATATTCGATACTCAGGTCGTTTCGAACTTGATCCTCCGTACACACGATCATATCACCGATTTTTTTAATAAGCTCCAGTAAGTCCACATGATCGACATGGCTGCTTGCCAGAATGATTTCATAAACCGACGATATGCTTAACACCCGATTTAGACTGACCAATAAATGGGGCTTGCTTTCTTTTGGAGCCCCTATCCTCATTTGCAGACGAAGTAAACTGGCAACAGTCTGCAAGTTATTTTTCACCCTATGATGAATTTCACGAATGGCTACTGACTTGCTAATCAGCTCTCTCTCTTTATCACGCAGTTCAGTCAAATCGCGGATGATAATGAACGTTTCGTTGGATTTCTTATTGCCTAAATGGAATTTCTTTATTTGGAAAATTTTCTTCCCAATCGTCATTTCCTTCATTAAAATCTCTTCTTTTGAAGCAAGAATATCGGAAAAACTAGGAAAATACTCGAAAATGCAGTCCCCTAACACACAATCCATCAAACAATTTTCCGTTACTAGATTGATGGCAGCCGGATTCGTATAAACAATTCGATTCTGTTTATTAATCAGGAAAATGGACTCTTCGATAAATTCAGGAACTAAGGAATTTTGCTGTTCTTGCCTATCAAAATGATTCAACGTTTCAGGTTCTTCTAGAATCGCCTTTTCCATAATCAAAACGGCTATGACCCGATTGCATTCCCCCTTGACTGGAACAACACTTTGCTGCACCATCGCTCCCTCTTGAGTCAATGCCCGGTTCACAAACATGTCCTTACCGGTACGCAATACATAAAATACTGCCGGCTCAAAAGCTTCATAAGCAAATTTCCCGACAACCGGATGATCATAAACAGATTTTACTGAATGAGCGCATGCCTCTGCCACGACAATGGCATGCTTTCCTTCACGCACCGGACAGTCAATAAAGACATTCGCTTTATTCAAATCAGCTATCAACGATAAATTCGTTGATAGGTTTTCTAGAATTTGAATATCCTTGTCCAGTAAGTGAGTATGCATCTCGCATAATTCTCGGACAGAAGTTGTCCGTTCCATAAGCAAAACCCCAATAAACGTTTATTCATGGATATTATTATTGATTATTATAGATATTGCCCCTATTTTTGTCAATATTCAAAATATTCTAATGTAATGTATTCTTACATTAGATAGCAATATTTAAATAGTATTCCCTATAAAAAGCCATCGCTAAATTAGCCATTTTATCTAATTTGCATTTCTGTTCAACAAATTTTTTCCACCTCCTAACATTTTCGAATTATTCATATTATCTAATTTATCAAATTATTTTTAGTGATTATGAACAATGACAATCCATAATCATTAAATTAATATGTAATAAATAGATACATAAGATGTTATTTAACATAACACAAAATATGATTATGAATCATTTTATCTATATCACCTGGAAGTACATGTTAATAAACTAAAGATGATGGGGGAAAAATAATGGCATTAGAAAATGATTCGAAAAAAATTGTCAGTATCGATGAAGTGACTACATTCAATAAAAAGAAGTTTAATATGCCACATATTTATGTCATATTATTCGTATTTATCATACTTGCAGCACTCGCAACTTATTTCGTTCCTGCTGGTGTTTATGAGCGAATTCCAGGTCCTGAGGATCGATTGACGATTGATCCAGATTCCTATCGACTCGTTGAACAAACACCTATCACTCCAGTAGACTTCATGACAGCTATACCAAAAGGCTTGGTAGCTGCAGGGGAGATCGTTTTTTTCACATTCATCATCGGAGGAATATTTTCAGTACTACGGAAAACAGGACTTATCGAAATAGGAGTGGATAGATTAGCAAGGCGATTTTCGACAAAAAGTATGATGTTAATTCCTATCCTCACAGTAGTATTTGCTATTATTTGCAGTTTGATTGGAACACAGGAATTAAGTTTAGTGTATGTACCTGTCATCCTCCCCCTAATGATTGCCTTAGGATTTGATTCTATGGTTGCCGTCTCTGTAGCTTTAGTCGCAACTACCGCTGGTTTCATGACAGGCTTTCTTAACCCCATTAACACTGGGTTAGGTCAAAAAATCGCAGGTCTTCCCCTATATTCCGGTATCGAGCTAAGGATTATCGCTTTTATCATTTTTGTTACTGCAGGGCTGGCTTACATTATGCGGTATGCTATAAAGGTTAAAAATAATCCAAAGTGTAGTTTTGTATTTGATGAGGATCAAGCCAAACGGACGCTATACTTAAATAAGCCTGGATCTGAAATATATAAGGTAAATAAAAAACAGAAAATTGCATTAATTTTAACAGTCGGTTTCTTGTTCCTACTCGTATATGGCGTTTTAGCAAAAGGTTGGTTTATGTTGGAAATGGCAGGTCTCTTCATTATCATGGGAATCGTTGTCGGTTTAGTTGCCGGGTTAAACTTATCGGAAATTTGCGAAGCATTTAATGACGGATTTCGAGAAGTTTTGGTCGGTGCCATGATTGTGGGTGTTGCAAGAGCTGTCGCTGTTGTTATGGAGCAAGGTCAAGTAATGGACACTATCGTTCATAGTCTCGGTAATCTTGTCGGCGACTTCCCCGCTGTATTTAGCGCTCTTGGCATGTTTATTGTACAAATGTTATGTAGTCTTTTAATCCCCTCCGGAAGCGGTCAGGCTTTAGTTACCATGCCCATCATGGCTCCATTGGCCGACATCATCGGTGTTACCAGACAAACAGCCGTGTTAGCTTATCAGCTGGCAGACGGGATCGGTAATATATTATATCCAACATCTGGATATTTCATGGCCACCCTTGCCTTAGCAGGAGTCGCCTGGCAAAAATGGGTTCGCTTTTACCTGCCCTTGTTTTTTATCTGGTTCCTCTTATCGGGCGCTTTCTTGATCATCGCTCAAACAATTCACTGGAATGGTTAAATTCAAATTAAAGATATTACAAAATACTAAAGCAACGTTGGATTATTACGTTGCTTTAGTTGAATTACAAGCAATTAAATTAAATGAATCCGCCATTGACCCTAATCGTCTGACCCGTAACCCACTGCGCTTGTTCACTTACTAAAAACGAAACCACATTGGCAATATCATCCGTTTCACCTAAACGTCCGAAGGCATTCATTTTTTTCATCCCTTCAATTTGCTGCTCCGATTTCCCTACATTAAACAGCTCCGTATTAACCGGTCCTGGAGCAATTGCATTGATCGTAATCCCTTTTGGGCCGAACTCTTTTGCCAGATGTCTTGTGAACTGTTCAACTGCCCCTTTTGTACCGGCATACATACTATACGAAGGAAACATCTGGCCTATTACGGAGGTTGAAATATTGACGATCCTGCCTTCCGTCTCCATATATTTCAAAGCTTGTTGGCAAGCAAAGAATGTACCCTTGGCGTTCACTGCAAACTGTTTATCAAAGTCTTCTTCCGTTGCTTCGGAAAGTGGTTTATTTATCATCAGTCCCGCATTGTTCACTAAAATATTGATTTTCCCGAACGCTTGGACCGTTTCTTCGAAGAGATTTATAATTTGGGAAACTTGGCTAATATCTGCTTGGATAGCTACCGCTTCCCCGCCGTTCTTCTTTATACCTTCAACTGCTTCATACGCCTTTTGAGAACTGCCTGAATAGTTTATCACCACTTTTGCACCCAAATCAGCAAGCTGTTCCGCTATAGCACGACCAATACCTCTTGATGAACCTGTAACCAAGGCAACTTTTCCATCCAACCGATTTTCCACTCATTTCCCTTCTTTCTTTTCATGATAGGATTTAACAAACATCCTTCTAGTCCATATTTTACCACCTTTCTCCCTTTACCATCAGCCTAGAGTCGTCCTTTATCTCCCATACTCATGAATTTCACCTCTTCTGGTTATAGTAAAGAAGAAAATAAACGGAGGAGGTACATTCAATGAAAAGTTCTAAAGAATTTGTTGAAAGCATTCAAGAGCAGCAAAAAAAGGAAGAAGGCAATTTCCGCCGTCAAGGCAATGGGAATCCCGCTCAGAAATTACCGAATAAAAAACATTAATGAAGCCCATCTTCAAAAGAATTCCAGTCTTAATATAAGGCCGGGATTCTTTTCACTCCGATGTACTTTTTTTCTTCTTCATCTCTTCGATTTCTTTTGAGAATGTTTCTTCTACCTCTGTTTTATTTCCATATAAAAAGAGGTTATCACCTAATTTGATTTTATACTCAGATAACTCTTTCCTGATTTTCACTTCTCCGCTTTCAATAAACAACATATTGATGTCCGCTCCTTCTGGGATAACATCAAACGCTTTGACATTGATGAATTCTGAGTCCGCATAAATATCGATCTCCATGACCACGTCTTCATCTTCTAAAAACAGGACCTCTTCTATCGGGTGCTCCCATAATTCATAATGATTGTACATTTCACTTTTCATCTTATTCGATATTCTATTATTCAGGAATGGTGCTTTCACTAAAACGGTTAAAATCACCAGTATCCCTATAATGATGCTTAACTCCATCAAGCGTAGATCATCTGTAAGCAATGTACTGATCGATGAAATGATGACAGCAAGGGAGAAAGCACCAAACAAAATTAAAAACATGCTTATTTTCCTTCGAACGGGGTGATCAATAATCGATTTTGACTCGTCAGTTGTAAAACCAGTACCCGTCAGCATGGAGATAACCTGAAATCTTGCCACTGAGCTTTTCAATCCAGTCATTTTCATCAAGGTAACCGATATTTCAATAACAAGAACAATGATAATAAAATAAAGTACCATAAACAGTAAATTCATCAAAATGACCACTTCCTCATCTATGATTTACCCAAATTCCACAAAAGAAATCGCAATCGTTCCTTTTCAAACTCCCATCAATATATTCGTTTACTACGAATAACCGATAAGACAAACAAAAAAACACAGTAAGATCCATTGAATCCTACTGTGTTTTTTAATTGATCAATCTTGATCCATCATAACTTCCAAATTTATTATAATGTTTCGTCTCAAATGGTCTTTAGCAGCAGTTTTTTTAACAGCGGTGTAAATTGTTCCGGCAATTCAGCTACACTCGGAATCATCAGCCGTTCTTTTCCGTAGATGTTTTTCATCGTCAATTCTTCACTTTCATCAATCAATCCGTCTGCTAAAAACAGGCCTATGACTTCTATTCCCTTTTTCCTGGCTTCGGAGACGGCAAGGTGCGTATCGACAATTCCATTTTGATCATATTCGCTTGCTGCCGGTTCACCATCGGAAAATACGAGCAAGAAACGGTTTTTTTCACGTCTTTTTTCCAATTCCATTGTGGCAACCCTGATGCTGTATCCGTCCCGGTTGTCTTCCTCCGGTTCAAGCTGCATGATTTTTGCTCCTGTATTTGCATAAAGAGAATCCGAATGGGACTGGATCACGTGGAAGTAATTCGGCTGATATCCCTCTCTCACTTCATTTGCATCTTCCCAAAATCCCACGATTGAGTGGGGTATCCTTAACTTTTTCAGCACTTCATGAAAGAGGACGACCCCTCGTTTCGTTTCATCCATTTTATTATGCATGGAAGCCGAGCAATCGATAAGCAATGTGAATACGGCATCCATTTCATTTGAATCCTGGTTCTTTTTATAAAAGACCCTTGGATTTTCTTCTAGTACAATCGGCAGTAATTTCTTGGATAAACGACCAAAAGCCAAATCTTTTCTTGGTGCATTCTTTTTATTTTCCAGTGTCTTTTCAATTGTACTTGAAAGTTTTCTCTTAAATGGTTCGATATCAGCAACGAACTCGCGGTAGCGTTTTTCTTCAGTAAGAGTTGGTATTTTTGCTTCTTTGATTACCTGGACGACGTCTTTATTGTCTTCACCAAATGGATGTTCACCACTCTTGCCGATATTCGTTTGCTTCTTCTCTAGCGTTTCCTGCTGATTGTATTCCTTTTGTTCACTTTCACCTGACGAGCCTTGGATGGACGCCAGTGCTTGGTCGGCATCTTCCGCTTCACGCGCACCTCCGCCCATCAAGCTTGTTTTCGTTCCCTGTTCCAATTCAAATTGAAGAAAAGTCGAATTATTCTCGCCATTCTTATTTTCTCGGTGCCACGTGGAGAACTTTTCATCAATGAACTCGCTTTTCTCTTCATCTACATCTTCTGTATCATCGTTCAACAGTTCATCATTTCTAGTCAGTTCGTCAAATAAGGTATTTGCTGTATACTTCTCCACATTTGCAATGGGGAAGATGAAATATTCATTCATTGTATCCTGATATCCATCGTTCACACGAAAAACGATTTGCTCACAAATCCTTGTGATATCACTTGTTTTAGTGGCTTCAAAAACCGAATGGATATTCGGCTTGATTTTCTCCAGTTCTTCCAGTTGCCGCACATTGGCTCTAGGAAAAATGGGATCTGGCCTGTCAGATTGAAGCAGTAAATAGATGAGGCAGTATAATTCATCCAGTGCAAAACTTCTTGTGACATTCGTAGCCAATTGGCTTTCGAAATATTGTTTAAGGTAAGCCCTCCTTACCGAAAACCATTTTTTCGTGCCTGGCCTTTCTTTCTTCACCAATTCTTCTAATCGCAAGTCTTCCAATAAAGCGAACAATTGGGCTGCAAACTTTGGAAGTGAACTTTCCTCGATTATCTCCTGATACGCCTTCATGCTCTGGATTGTTGAATGATGAAGCGTACCTATCGTTCTAAGGAGCACGTCCGTTTTCAACCCAGCTTCCTTCACTTCCTTATTTCCGTTTTCCCAAAAATGACTGGCCGTGACCTTATTCTCGATGGAATCAATGAACGAGCCATAATTATATTCGAATTCCAGCTCCGGAATGCCTGACAAGACGGTCGAGAGATCCTGCAGCTGCAAAAAAAGAGCCGTATCAATTATTGAATCATTGAATCGGATATACTTCATGAGGCATTCTCCTAGTTAGAATAATGTGTCAGCCAAGTTCTTTACAAACTCCCGTTCCCGTTCCTCGTCCAACTTATCCACGATGGAACGAAGAATCGCCCGTTTTGGCGGAATCAATACACTCAGATCGCAAGCATCAAGCAAAGCCCGGATCGATGCCGCATCTTCGGCCACTTTTCCTTGATTCACAGCGTTTATCAGGTCACTCGACAGTTTAACGAACAATTCGATATTTCTTGAATCCTTTAACTTTGTATTGGTCTCGATCAATTGCTTTAATTGCTCCCCTTCAATATAAGGAACCTCGATCACGATAAACCTATTCTTCAGCGCTTCATTCAATGGAACTGTGCCTACATAGCCTTCGTTGATCGCAGCAATGACATTAAAGCCATCTTTAGCAGTGATGACTTCGTTCGTGAATGGATTCGTTATCGTCCTCCTGTAATCAAGCACCCCATTGATCAGCGGCAGTGTTTCAGGTTTAGCCATGTTTATTTCATCTATGTATAGAAAATGACCGTGATTCATTGAATTGATCACAGGTCCTGGAACGAATTCAATCACCTGTTTTTCCTCTTTGTAAGCCAATGTCTTGAAGCCCAATAAGCTTTCGGCATCAAGATCGACTGAGCAGTTCACACTGAACATCGGTTGGTTGAACAAATTCGATAATGTCTCGGCAAACTTTGTCTTTCCAGCTCCTGTCGGACCTTTCAGGAGGATATTCTTCCCCATGCTTAAGGCAGTGATGGCATCTACCATCAACTCCATCTCGGGAGGCAAATACCCGCCTTTCCTGATCAATTCCTCAAATTGAGCAGGAATTTTTTTATTTGTTTGTAATATCGTTGCGATTTCTTTTGGTAATCGATTGATCATTTTGTCCCTACACCCCTTTTTGAACATTTTAAGGCTCTTTCCCATTAAAAACAAACACTAAGAAAAAGAGCTGTCATTTATGAAATGGATCCAAAAAGTCAGTAAGCTTATGAACCAGGTTTCAATGACCGCTATATCAAGACAACTTCCTTTTAAGGACATAGGTGATGTCATGTCTTTCAAATCATGAAAAAACGGTACCTCCAATCGATAGATGGGGCCGAAAGGAATTCTCGCTTCCTCTTCTCTTTTTATAACAAGCAAAATTCTAATGTAGAGTTATTTTGATTAATTTTTTGTTATTTGAATCAAACTAAACTTGACTTAATTTTGAAGGAGAAAGGTGACTTAACAAAATGGCTAAAGTATTATACATCACAGCGCATCCACATGATGATACACAATCTTTTAGTATGGCAGCAGGAAAGGCTTTTATTGAGACTTACAAAGAGGTCAATCCGAACGATGAAGTCGTTCATCTTGATCTTTATAAAGAGAACATCCCTCAACTTGATGTTGATGTTTTTAGTGGATGGGGCAAGCTTCAAACAGGAAAAGGTTTTGAAGAGCTTTCAGCAGAGGAACAAGCAAAAGTCGGACGCCTAGGTGAACTAAGCGATCAGTTTGTTTCAGCTGATAAATATGTATTCGTAACACCTTTATGGAATTTTTCATTCCCTCCAGTAATGAAAGCATATATTGATTCTGTTTCTGTTGCAGGTAAAACATTTAAATACACGGAACAAGGCGCGGTTGGTCTATTAACAGATAAAAAAGCACTTCATATCCAAGCACGCGGCGGTTTTTATTCTGAAGGCCCAGCTGCAGATATGGAAATGGGTCATCGTTATTTAAATGTCATAATGAATTTCTATGGTATTCCTTCTTTTGAAGGCATATTCATTGAGGGTCATAACGCAATGGCAGATAAAGCACAAGAAATCAAAGAAAAAGGAATTGCACGTGCAAAGGACTTAGCTCATACTTTTTAAAAAATAGCGGTAAACGCATCGAATAGTCTCCCCCTTAATAATGACTGTATCTCGAAAATAATGGGATACAGTTTTTTTATGTAATAAAATCAAGCTTTATAGCCTATTCGGTCATAGTTCCATATTTGAGAGAAAAAAGCCAACCGCAATAGAGTCTATCACGTCATATAGACCTATGTGATCATTAGATAAAAAACCGATTCTCCACATGACATGGATAATCGGTTTTTTTAGATAACTTTATTAGTAAGTACTTACTTTTCTATATTCACACTGGGTACTCCGACTGCCGTGCAATTATCGGGCACGGATTTCAAAACGACTGCATTTGCCCCCACTTTCGAATTCGCGCCAATTCGGATGCCACCGTGTATTTTAGCGCCACATCCTATATACGCATAATCACATACGGTAGGTGCTTTTTTCCTTTCTTTATTTTGTCCGAGCGATACTTGATGCATAATCGTAACATGATCACCTATTTGGCAATATGGGTTGATCATAACGCCTTTAGCTCCATGAGGCAGACGTAAATCCTTACCAATTTGACATTGTCCAGGAAACTCACAATTCAGGAAAAGTCTTACAATCAACAAATCTACCATGCGGTACATAATCCATAATACTTGTTTTACGACAGGAATCTTCACTTTATAGTAAATCGTATTGCCTATCCGGTAAATGAACATCACGATTAAACCATGGATTCCGCCCAGTCTCCCCCAGTTATTAATAAATGCCAATTTATTCAACCATTTAAATAATCCCATAACATACCTCCTAAGAGCATGACCCTATTTTATCAAATAGAGATAGTAATTTTCCCTCTTCATTCTCCCAATTATATTCTTGTCTATATGCAGCTTTTCCTCGTTCCCCCATGTTCGTGGCCATTTCAGGGGATTCCAGTAAATAAACCGCTTTTTGAACCATTTCATCCATGTTTGCTACATCGACCGACACTCCACATTCCCATTTATCCAGTACATTTTGAATAAGAAAATCCGAAACCATAAATGGAATGCCAGCGGCCATATATTCAAAACACTTTGTTGTTTTACCACCCATGAAATTAGGATCAGGGACTAAAAATGCCATACCTACATGTGCTTTCTGAATCGATTCAAACGCTTTATCAAAAGCCATTGCACCCTCCAGACTGATATGACCCTCCAAGTTGTTTTTAAAAATGAAAGTGTTCAATTTTCCGATGTATTCTTCACTGCCCGTTCCAATGATCTTCATGTGAAATTTCTTCTTTAAATCCACTAATCTTTTTGCGAGAAGCAGCATGGTTTCCCCGCCACGTATATCTGAAATGCCCCCTAGATAGATAAAGGTAAAAACATCTTCTTTTGCTTCATTTTCTTTCATAAAAGGGACTTTCGGGTAATTATACACGTCCATTGTTGGGCAGGTTAGGAATCGATAATCCTCTTTATACGTACTTTCTGCAAACACGACCCCGTTGCATGCCCTCAGCAATTGTCTCTCCAAGTAACGATACATGCTCAATGCAAATTCGGGGATTTTTTTTCTCATAAGGACCTTTGGTACATTTTCATGCATGTCATAAACGATGACCGGATGATAGCGGGGAATCCATCTGATTGTATTCATTAAAATGAGCAGCTCTGGATCATGAAACTGAATCACATCAGGCTTATCTTTCTTAATCTTCCGATACAAGGCAATCCAATTTAACATACGCCTTTTTCTAGATTGCATTGTTAATAGTTCAACTTCTATATTGGCTGGTATATTATCAGGGATTAGGTTATTTTCAACAGCTATATGCTTCACCTTGTACATTCCTGTTTCCCCAAGAGAAAAGGCTTGGCGAAAATAAATCCTCGTATCATTCCATGGATGCACCGAACTAATATTATAAAATAACTTCATCTGTTATCTCCCTTTTGTAAATCTGTCCCTAGCAATAAATACATGATAACGCAAGCAAAACCCATCCCATTTGTCACAAACGTTGTAGTAAGCGCAGTATCCGCTAAACACCATGCAGGTATGACAAACAATATTGTGCCAATACTATGCCACTTTTCATTTTCCGTCAGGCTATCATAAAGCCATAATATCGCTGCTAAGATCACTGTATAAATCAAGATTCCAATATAACCAAAATTAGAAAAAGCATCGGCGAACATATTGGCATTGGCTGCCATATCAGGTCGGCCAAAGTACTCTGTACCGATAATAAAGGGCGGGGTCTGGTCATAAACAGGATCTATGAATTTTTCAAAAATACTATACGATAGCAAGGCTTTTGGATTATTTGAAAAGAAGTCTACATAATAGGCTGTCAGCAAGCCCGGTGTGATGACCACCCTTCTGGCAAACAAATTAGATAAAAAATCCTGTTCAAGTATATAATCCAGTAAAATGCTGATGCCTAACACCGAGCAAAGGCTCAAACAAAAAAATATGGCGAAATTCCGTCCCTTCCTCTGAAAAGAAATAAATACAATAATTAATATGCCAGTCGATAAAAGGGTGGATTTCAAACCATTGACGGTGTACAAAAGGTATTGCAGTGATAGTCCGATAACCACATAGATATATTTTTTTTTACACAAACCAAAGGCTATGATCAGTGGATTCCAAACTTTCGCAAGCCACTGTATAATATAGCCTGCAAGAGGGGTTAGCTTAGTTCGAAAGCCCATTCGCTTATTATAGATATCTTCAGAATCTATAGGAGGCTTTAGACTAATTCCGCCCGAAACTTTGAAGATGTAAAGAAAAAAAATCAATAATGTTATAACAAAAATGATTTTTAATAGACCGAGATTAACATTAACAGGTGTAAACTTTCTAGCTGGCAATCTATTTACATTTCCTATGATAAGTAAACACAAAAACAAAAGAACATTTGTAAATATAAAATCAGGCTGTATCGTAACAAATAAATAATTTGGAACCCATACTACCGGTATATAGACAATAAAATATAAAATCCAGAAAACGAGTTCAGACGGCTTATCCAGATCTTTTTTTGCGAATACGACGGGCAACAGGATGAAAAACATGGAAGTTGCTACCATCTCCTCACTAGGGGGTTGCCTATATATATATCCCATATAATAATATTCAGGAGTAATAAAATGAACGTAGGAAATATCAAGCAACCAGACGTATATTACAACTAGACCCATTTGAATCAGCTTCATTTTTTTAGGTTATCCTCTCGATCTATGGAATGTATCGCCCTATAGCCGAGGAGAGCAAGAAAGTAGTAACTGGCCCCCATACAAATGCTATAGTATAAAATGGCTGTTTCAGCTGATCCCCCTAAAGTGAAGATGACCAGTACTCCAATAGTTGACAGCAACAACCTTGAAACGTCCCATAAAAGCTGAGTCTGCTGTTTATTGACTATATACAATATTTGGGAAACTGGTACAACAATCACTTGACACAGAAACATAAATGACATCAACCTCACATATTCACCGGAAACACTCCACTCTTCCCCAAAAACAAAACCGAAGAGCCCTGGGGCGATCCACCCTAAAAGTATCAGTGACGGTATACCTGCCATTGCTAACTTAGTAATGATGCTTCTATATAATTTCAAAACTCTTCCAGGCTCATTTTTAATACTTTTAACTACTTCGGCGTAGAATACTGTTGAAATACTCGCTCCCACCAATGTAATGGGTAAACCAATCGTTTTTGAAGCCATGGAAAAATAACCTGTCACTTCGGGTCCGTATAGACGCATTAATAATAAAAATATGATTTGCATAGATAAAGAACTTAAGAATGTTGACCATGTGGAGTATTTGGCGAATTTCTCATATTTTTTAAGCAAATATCCGATTCTCCTATAGTCCACTTTTGGCCAATGCATTTGTTTTAAGTAACATCGCCATATATACGCAAGTGATATTCCTCGTCCAATCATATCTCCCGCTATTAAACCCATTCCTGGAGTGATATGATTAACCGAAATAAGTGAGAACTGACTAATCACATTACTAATTGATTGCAGCAGTTTAGAATGGGTTATACCTTTAAACTTATCTTCTTTTACCATCCAGAAAATCAAAACTTGGTAAATCCCGGCAAATAACAGACCACTTGAAAGCAAAAGGTCATTCATCATCGAAGTTTTAATTCCGTATAATTGAAATAACGATAAATTAAAAAAGCTAAAACTCATATTCAGGATACAAACAACGCCAATCGTAAACATACTAATGTACATTATGTGAATTGTATTCTTATGGTTTTTTTCTAAAGGAATCGCCTTCTCTAAACAAAGAGATGCAAATGACAGGAGAATGGCCAAAAGGGACGTATAGGCTGAAAACACACCAAAATCTGCTGGTTTATATATTCTTGTTAATATGGGCGAACTTACAATGATTATCAGCTGTGCAAGCGAATTTCCCGTTAATAAAACAAGTATCTTATTGATAAAATCATTTTTTATTTTCATATTCTCATACCACGCCACATCTCTATTTTATATACTTACGTACATTGTTCAGATTAGCTAAATCGATCTTTCGTTAACGTTTCTTTTATTTGATCGGCCGGATAGTACATAATCCAGTCAAGAATCGATAAATTTTTTACACACTCTTTCTCATTTTTCACTTCATACACGGGATGAATGAAGTTTTGATAGACTACCTCGATCCCTTCTTGCTGAAATAATTCCACTTCCAAATAATCCTTACCGCTTTTCCCGCTTAAATAGCATGTACCTCCAGTTTGCTTAAGTAAGCTGACTAATCTCTCTGTTTTTCCAAAGGTTGTGTTAAACTCAGTGGAAAGTTGTGTCTCTCCTTCATAGTTTAAATAATGTAAGATCAATTCAATTAAATGAATATTTAAATCGACCAACAAAGCCTGTTCTTTTTGATATGCTTCTTCCAGCATCGGGAAGAAGTCGTGAAAGTACGGGGCATTTTTATAAACCTCTGAAATTTGTTTCAAATGATTCCTTTTCCATTTTTGGTTGGGGGAATGATAACTGATTAATTTTTCATGTAACATTTCAGGCTTTTTTTGAAGTGGCACCGTTAGCCTGGACTCTTTTCCATCCCCACCAAGAATATATGTTTTATTTTGAAAATTACTTGAAGAGTATTTCACATCTGTCAAATATATGAATACATCAGATTGGAAGGCTTTATGAAAGAAACCGCTCCACGGCAGGAAATTAGGTTGGTGAATGGTGACGATCTTCGTTTTTCCCACCTATAAAACCTCTTTTGAAAAAATTAATAGAAACGTTTCCGCGTATTTACAATTCACTTGGGAACCTCTCCAACTGCCAATGTGCTCTGCATTCACTAAGTAATGACCCATATATCCGATTAACTGCGATTGAAATAAGGAAATCATTTGTTTTTTATCTTCCATGAATTCTGTAATATCACTATAAACATTGGGATGAAATTGATTGGCCGCGATGTTATTGTTTTGGTTGATTTGTTCGAATTCATATAACGTAAATTGTTTTTTCCTGAAGCAGCTTCGAACGACCTTTGCTAATTTTTGATGATCTTGATGACTGTCATTCATCCAATGTGTGTAGACTTCGTCTGGATTCACCTTTTCAATGATCGTATCGAGCTCTTTTATTAATGTATGTAAAGGAATATCCTCAACGTTTTGTCCCTCGCAATGCTTAGAGAACTGTACCTCATATCCAAAATTGATAGCTGACTCGATGGCCTCTTGCTTCCTGACATCGATATTGGAAGGGATGGAGAATATGAGGTTGATAATTTGATGGCCTTGGCTCATTAGCTTACGAATTGTACCGCCCATACTAATTTCTGCATCATCTGGGTGTGCTGTTACTAATAATATTTTTTTCATCATGCTCCTCCATTCAATGCCTTTTCAATTATAGCTATCGCTTTAAGTGTTAGGTTCTTTTGTTCTCTATACGCTGTTTTATTTTTTGTTAATATCCATTCGGATAATTCAGTAATTTCATAGATTAAACTATTCTCTTTAATAGGTATACTCAATGTTTCCTCTGTGTTATTTTTGAGATTGTGGAAACTGATTTTTCGAATCTTATATAACGAATGAAGCCTGACCGTTCCTTCCTCACCGTAGATTTCCGATATGGAATCACATGTTAAATGTATTTTTGAAATCAACATCGTCAAGTTAAACTCTTTATATTCAAAAATGAGCGTACCACCTAAATCCATTTTTTCTACGTTCATTTGTTTAAAATAATAACTGTTTACCGGAACTCCAAATAATTGAAGTGCAGCATAAATGGGATAAATCCCAATCGTTCTTAATGTGCCTCCACCATGATTTTCATCAAAAAGTGGCGCTTTTTCTCCATTCAATAAAGCCAAGTATTGGTTCGTGTAGTTTTGATACTTTAGGGTTGCACCATGAATTTTCCCTGCCTTTTTAATGGCATTTTCCAATATATGAAAGTTGGGCTCGTAAATAGATTGTATGGCCTCAAATACAAACACATTTCGTTTATCTGCAGCATGGAAAACCCGATTTGCTTGCTCGGCTGTCATAAATGCCGTTTTCTCCACAATCACGTTCTTCCCATGCTCAATAGCCTTCATCGCATGCTCATAATGGTAAGCATTAGGAGTGGCAATATATACAGTATCCAGCTCCTCATCTTCATAGGCGTCACCCAAAGACGGATAAGCTTTTGAAACTCCTTTATCTTTTGCAAGCTCCTTTGTGCAATGATACCTTCTTCCCCAAATCCCGATTACTTCTCCATTGGAACTTTCATTAATGGCATCAATCATTGCACAGCTAATTATGCCCGTCCCTATTATGCCAATCCTATTTTTCATCGTCATTTAACAGTACCTGTTTGCATGTCGTCACAATGTATGTCAAATCCTCTTCAGACAGTTCCAAGTGACATGGTAACGTAAAGTGCGATTCACTAAATCTCTCGGCATTTGGGAGGGAGACCTGAGCATATTCATCACGCAATGTCGGCTGTAAATGTAACGGGATACCATAACAATGTCCCGTACTTATATGACGCTCCTTTAAATGCTTTTGAAATTTCTCGCTTTGCTCTTTGTTTTTAGACATGACGATAATTTTATAATACGTTGAGTCATTGTGATCAGGCTCCGCTTGGAAATATAGACCATTCTCCCGGAAAACACCTTCTAAATTCTCTTTATAATACTGGAAGATTTCCTGCCTCGAGTGAATCATCCAATCCGCTTCCTGAATTTGCAGGTAACCAAGGAGTGCATTAAATTCACTTAAAAGCATGTCGCTGGATAGCACTTGATTGATGGCGCCACTTTCATTTCCGTGGTGCCTCAGCAACTCACAGTATTTGCTTAAACGCTCATCATCCGTTGTAATGACACCTCCTGTTGCACTGGTTACAATTTTAGTGGGATACATGGAGAATACCCCAGCATTTCCAATTGAACCGGCCTTATATCCATTTATAGCGGCACCAAAAGCATGGGAAGCATCTTCGATCAGATAAAGATTATTCTCATCACAAAACTCTTTCATTTCAAAAATATTACTAGGGATCTTACCGGCAATATACGTAATGAGGACAACCTTCGTATTGGGGGTCACGGCGTTCTTTAAACTATTCAAATCTAAATTGAAATCGTCTAAATTAATGTCACAAAGTACGACTCTTCCTTTCGCATTTTTCACTGCATACACGGGTGAAACGAACGTATTGCTCGGCATGATCACTTCTTTGCCTTCAACATCCAGATACTTTAAAATCACTTCAATGGCGGCTGTTGCACTAGAAAGAGCGACCGCATATTTAGATTTGCTGTATTGTCTGACGCCTTCTTCAAATTTCCGAGTGTAATCCCCTAGAATTAACTTGCCGGAATCCAAAATGCGCGGAAGGTTTGTCAGATATTCTCGTTTTACCCAATCCGTTATCACCGGCTTTGTATTTACGATATTCTCCATATAACCCCATCCTTTTCCATATTTAGATGACCGCCAACCAATTAAATGCGAAGCAGTCTAACACAACCATCAAATGAACACCTTCTTATTTCGTGAATATTTATAGAGTGTTGCCAACTAAATCTGACAGCGTGGTTTCTATTTTCGACACCAATTTCGTTTTCTCATGATTGAGGGCTAACCTTTTTATGTTTTCTTGTATGTCCATATACATCTGTTCGTCACTTTTCATGGTTTTTACATATGCCGCCATTTTTGTTAATTCACTATAGTCAAATCCGTGTCCTGCATGATATTTTGTCATGGCCTCATGCTGCCAGCCTTTATAGTTTATTAAGGTTGGTTTTCCGGCTGCCCAAAAGTCAAACAGTTTATTTTGACTATTCCTATTTAATATTTCATTATTACGTACAAAACACAGACCGATATGGCATATGGCCATTAATAAGTACGCTTCTTTTTTAGAAACCTGATCTAAGAAAATAACGTTGTTTAATTTTTTGCTCTCTTTTACTTGAATTAACCGCTCCTTTTCCTTTCCTTCCCCTACAATTAAATAGACAATATCAGGGTCATCTGTCTTTTCAGCAAGCTCTAAAATAAATTCGATATTATTGATAAATCCTAATGTGCCCGCATATAAACAGATAAACTTCGCCTTCAAACCTAATTTATCCAATGCTTCTTCTTTAACTTCTGAACAAATTCGAGTGAAATGGTCAATATCCGCAAAGTTAGTGACCGTCGAAATTTTTTCCTGTTTAACTCCTTTCTTCAATAAATCTTCTTTCATGCCGGGCGAAAGGACGATGATTTTATCAGCTGCCAAATAAATCATGCTTTCTAACGCAAATAAAAATCTTTTCAACCATTTATTTTTTACAATTCCCATTGCAATGGGGATATCTGGCCATAAATCTCTTACTTCAAATACAAATTTGCATCGCTTCACCTTAGCAAGAAGCATTCCTATTAATCCAATTGTCAAAGGAGTCGAGGAAGCATAAACAACGTCTACCCCTTTCTCCTTCACCCCAATAAAAAAACTTTTATACATATAATGAATAAAAGATAGAATTCTTTTCATATAACCAAATTCTTGTTTATATTTCGTTTTGGTTGATATAATCTTTATTCCCCTACAGGGATCTGTTTCATTTCCGGTGATTATGGTGACTTTATTATTTTTGGAAACCAAAAAATTGGCAATTTCATAGGATCGAGTACTTCCTTTATTGGTATTAAAATATTGATGCAAATATAGAACCTTCACTTCATCACTTCCTCTAAAACTATGTTTTCTGCATACAGGTGTCCATTTCCCAATATGCACGATAATTTACAGGTGAATGTTTAGCCGTATTGCGTTAACGTTCACCCCCAGATAACAAATGTACCATTTAAAAAGTCGAGCCTTGTCCCTGTTTTAGCATGGAGCGTTTCAATTTTGAATCGCTCTAATAAATTTGCAACGCTAATATTTACACTTGTTTTTCGTAATATACGAACGTTTTTTCCGACTCCACCCCTTCTGGCTTTTCCCTTTCCCTTATTCATTCCCTGGTCTGCTGGCATACGGTTCCCAGTTCACCATCTTTTCTTATTCTGTTGAATAAAAAACTGAATATCTCTGTTAAATCAAAATATCCTCTTTCATGAAATGGTTTTGACAAACCGCCGGATACCGTACAGAACGTCCTGGCGATGTGTCTACTTCATTTCCATAAATAGTGTATGAATTTCAATGTTCGAATACATAAAAGGTTAAGTCAAATTGCATGGGCAGAGGGATATTTGTGAAGTGCAAATTGGCACGGATTGCGAGTTGGCTCCTAAAATCCATATGTAGTTCAGGAGTGGAATAGGAAAGCAAGTTACCATGTGTTTATTTAGATCTGGATTGGCGGGAGGGTCATTATTAATCGGGGAGTAACAATAGGGAGTCATACCGTCGTCGATTAAGGTGCTGTCAAAACGAAAGATGTTCCTGATGGAGTGGTTAGTGGTGGCAAGCGTTGTGTCGTCAAGCATATTGAGGGAATTAAAAAGCAGAGCTCACTCATTTCCCGAGTGGCCCTGCCTCCATTTTTTACTTTTAAATTTTCCTTAACGCTTCTGGGATCGCTGTTTCTCCAGAGATTAAATCGAAAGAACGCTTGTAGGTATTTTCTTCGGTCAGTGATGCCAGAATCGTTCGGGCCACATCTTCCCGCGAAATCGAACCTCGTTCCAATTCTTCGGCCGCGGTCACTTTGCCCGTTCCCGGTTCGTTCACAAGACCGCCCGGCCGAATGATGGTATAGATTAACTCGCTTTGTAACAATGCTCTATCCGCATAGTGCTTGGCCACATAATACGGTTTAATGGCTTCATTCCAGTTTTCCCGATTATTGGCTTGAAAAGCACTCACCATGATGAATCGGTTGATGCCCAAATTTTCTGCTGCTTCAATCGTTTTAACAGCACCATCAAGATCAATCAAAAGCGTTTGATCTGCACCAGTGCTCCCTCCGGATCCTGCTGTAAACACGATTGCATCACAGCCCTTTGCTGCATTAGCAATCTCTTCCACTGTGCCCGTTAAACTGACGACTGTGGATTCAATTCCATTTTTCTCAAACTGCTTCCTCTGTTCTTCTTTGCGAATCATTGCTCGCACACTATGCTCCTGGCTATCATTTAATAAATCCACCAGGTGTTTGCCGATCTGCCCATTTGCTCCAACTACGAATACTTTCATTAAAGTCAGCTCCCATGGTAAGTTTTGTTTCATACAAATTATTTCATGTACTTAGATCATTATCAAACAATCAGCCCGTCGTCGATTCATCGCCTTACATTGGAAAAAGTTTGGCAATCACCCTTATGTATTTTATAATAATGATAATACGTGTTCCTTCAGGACACAAAGGGGAGGTGTAAAGATGGCAGTTCCTGTATTAATGCCACCTTCTGCAGCGTCTCATGCAAAGCCTATTATTGGAGGCGATACTTTGCATGGGGTTAAATTAAGCTAAACTCAATCGCCCTACTTATCATTTCTAATATTCGGCTTTGCACCTTATTTCATTCTAAAAAAAGAATAAGGGGCTGGCAGAAATGAACTATGTAAAAGCAACGGCCGTTTTGCCTGAAAAGCTGATCGTTGAAATCCAAAAGTATGTGCAAGGCGAAACCATATATATCCCCAAACCTGAAAAAACCCATCACAAATGGGGGACCTGTTCGGGGTCAAGGGATCTGATTGATGACCGAAATGCCTCTATAAGATCTGCATTCAAAGACGGGCACACCATTCATCAATTAGCCGAAGAACATTTTCTCTCCGTGGAGACCATCAAGAAAATCGTTTATTCTAAATAGAATCAAAGGGCACTGATAATGATATCAGTGCTATTTCTATGTCGAGTACGTTTCTTAGTCGTTTTCCCCCTTTTAATGAGGATGCATTTTCTGTAAAGTAAATAAAAACGTAATATGTATCGCAGCATCAGAAACAGGAGTGAAGAAAATGGAACCTTTTATCAGAAGCGAGCAGTATAACTTCATTAAATCTCAAACACAGATTCTCATAAATGGACATGCGACTGCAAACGATAAGGATGTGATCCACACCCTGAAAACAGTCGCCAAAGAAAGAGTATTAAGCTTATTCAGTGACTTGAGCGAAGAGCAAAAGCAGCTGTTGGATCCGGTTGATACCATTAAAGATCCCGCACAAGCCGACGTCTTTCTCTTGCAGGTAAAGCCCTATGTGATCCCCTTTAAAGAAGTAACCGAAAAAACGATAAAAAAGTTATTTCCTAAAGCGAAGAAATTAAAAGCCCCTTTGTTGGAAAACATCGATTTGAGAGAGATCTCATACTTGGGATGGGATGATGGCGGATCAGGAAAGAAATTCATCATCGCCTATCACCATAATAAACTCACCGGTTTGAACGGTACCATTAAACCCGCCAACAAAAAGGGGATTTGTGCCATTTGCAGTCGTTTTGAAGAAATAGGGATGTTCATGTCTGAAACAAAAGGAACCGTCCAAGGGACATTCATTAAGAAAGGGAATTATATTTGCCTGGATAGTATGAAATGCAACCAGAATATAACCACTTTAGATAAAATGAATGATTTCATCGGGCGTCTGAAATAGAATGAAAAAGCAATCCTCATCATTGATGGATTGCTTTTTCATTGTTGTACTTTTACTCCCTTAAACAAAAGCCAAAAGGCTAATGATAGCTCTTACTCCAGTATTGGCTACTGCCAAGAAGAATAACGTTTTCTAATCGGTATGGTTCGGCAGGAGCAAATGTACAAAACAGTGTAAAACATAGCAAGCATTGCCAAGAGCAAGAACCCAAACACTAAGACTCCAGAATAATAAAGTGGCGCAATTTCTTTATTAAGATTTGTCATTTCTTACATATGAATCAAAAAGAGCTGTGTGGCTGATCCCTATTTACATTATTGGAATCAAGAAATCGGTAAAAACGTGCAGACTTCTAATTACTAAAAGGCAAAAGATCCCGGCAGTTGAGATAACCTCCTTCTCCGCTAAAAAAACCCTCATTTTGCCCTGCTTATAGAATTCAGGTATAATTGAAGAGATACATGAGAGAAGGAATGATATATTGAAAAGCAAAATGAATCAGTTGTTTAAAGACCAAAAGAGCGTTCATGTGCTATATTCCTATAATGAAATAGCAAATTACCTTAAACAGGTTTTGAATTTTATCCAAGACGGCGTCGCGGCAGGAGATTACGTCATTCTTATTGAAAATGACCGTTTATACCCCATTATCCACAAAGAGCTGAGCACGCTGTTGACCAACGATCAAATGGAGTTCATTCACTTTGTAAACAACTTCGATTTCTATTGTTCAAGCGGAAGTTATCATCCTCCTGCTATCGAAGAATACTTTAATAAAATGGTACAGCCCTATGTAGAAAATAAGATTTCTTTCCGATCTTGGGCACATGTGGAGTGGGCAACCATGGAAGAGCCCCTGCATATCATCGAAGATTTCGAGAGAATAGTAGACGAAGCTGTAAACTTGCTGTCGTTTCCATTAATTTGTGCGTATGAAGGACACAAAATGCCAGATTACCTCGAAAAGATTTTGATGGAAACACATCCCTATATTCTAAACGATGATGATATTATCGTATCCAAACAATACGTACCATCACCTTCGACCGTTATAAAAAAATAGACAACACGCCTAGGAAAACCTCCTACGCGTGTTTTTTTCATTGTTGCATGATTGAATGTCCATTACGAATCCCTCGTATATTTCAGCGGGAGCAATTCACTGATTTTCGTCTTGATTGTTTCCCCATCAGCATTCAGTATGACAAAGCAGTCTTTTGCATAATCCGAGATTAATTCACGACACATCCCACATGGGCTAACAACCTTTAAAGCCCTATTTTTTTCATCAGAATAAGGATGCTTAACAGCCACGATCGTATCAAATTACTTTTCGTCTTCCGATATGGCCTTGCCAATCGCAATGGCTTAAGCACATACGGTAACCGGGCCAATATATGCTTCAATATGTACGGCATCCACCATTTTCCCTGACTTTGTTCTTAATGCCGCACCAACATGATGCTTATTTTCCTCGTAAAGCTCCGTAATTTTTGCACTTGCAGCCGCTATTAAATCATGATCCGTCCCATTCAATGGATAGGTTTTGATGATAGTACCTCCTTCTCTACTACTATTTCATTTAGAGATACGATATTTTTGTTTTTGATTAACTATCAACCTTTTACTTTTTTTATCGCTTCTAAAGCCAATAAGCGGAAATAAGAAGCGGCTGGAAAAAGTGCCGTTTCATCTACTATAAACTTAGGATGATGGAGGTCATACGGACCGCCTGAACCTATCATTACGAAAGCACCTGGTATTTTTTCTTGGTAAAAAGCGAAGTCTTCCCCTATGGAGCTAGCTTCTAACGTTTTTGTCGCGTAACCGGCTGTGTCTCCGACCTGAAGCGCCAAATCTGCCCACTCAGGCGTATTATCAACTGATGGGGGGCCTGGATGCCAGGATAATTCAACGTTTGCATTGAATGTTTCACTTATACCGTGTAGGACTTGTATCATACGTTTCTGAATGAACTCTCGCTGGGTTTTACTGAATGTGCGGACGGTTCCTTCTAAATATGCACTATCCGGGATAACATTCCAGGTTGAGCCACTATGAATTTGAGTGATGCTCAAAACAGCCGACTCTTTTGGTGCCACATTTCTGCTAATGATGGTTTGCAACGTTGAGATAATATGTCCTGTTATGATAATCGGGTCATTTCCCTCTTCCGGTTTGGCCGCATGTGACCCAGTTGCTTTAACATGCACTTCAAAGCGATCAACTCCCGCTGTCAGTGCGCCATGTTTTGTCCCTAACTCTCCAACTTTCAACGTCGGATCATTATGAAGACCAAAAATCACATCCACATCATCCAACACACCGGTTTCCATTAAAGCACTTGCACCATGTCCCGTTTCCTCCGCAGGTTGAAATATCAAACGAATCGTTCCGGACAGATTTTTTTCTTCTTTCTTTAATAAAAAAGCAGTCCCCAAAATGACAGAAGTGTGAAAATCATGACCACATGCATGCATCACGCCGGCATGTCTTGAAGGGAAGTCCACCTCAGATTGCTCCAAAATTGGTAATGCATCAATATCGGAGCGAAGTGCTATCGTAGGTCCCGGCTTGCTCCCTTTTATCTCAGCTACGACACCAGTTTTTAATGAAAAATCAAGGGTCTTAATATTTTGAGATTGAAGCGCATCTTTAATTTTTTTAGTCGTTTCAAATTCTTGGTTTGATAATTCAGGTGTCATATGAAGATCACGCCTGAACTCCAATAGATAATTTTCCAATTCTACATTGCTTATAGTCAACGGTTGTCCATCTCCTTAAAAATCCGAATATTAAAGAACGAAAGCTAATGGAATATCAAATGAAGCACTATCGATAATCTATTTGATAAACGTGCAAAGTTTGAGCTCTAAATTAAGTGGCATCGTAAGCATCATAACAATGAATTCCCAGAAATGAAAAGTGTTTATTTTGAATATTTTAACATTGACAATTTATTATACAAGATGCTACCATTTGAAGTAATTTACTATATTAGATTAACGTATCAATTAAAAAAAGGAATACATTACTATGGTAGAAAAAAAGTACAGACATACATACACTTGGTCGGAAGAAACCCTCTTCTAAACTGGAAGCGGGTTTTTATTTTAGACTTAATTCATAGTAAACCAGTAAGGATATTAACATTATAAATCCACTTCGTTGAAAAGTGAAGACACAAAGGAGCAATTGACACATGAAAAAGAAAACAGTAAAACTTGGTGTTTTTTTGGCCGGAACAGGACATCACGTAGCTTCATGGAGACATCCTCGCGCCAATCCGAAAGCCAATATGAGCATCGATTATTTTAAGGGGTTGGCGCAGACTGCCGAAAAAGGTTTATTTGATTTATTATTTTTGGCAGATAGTTTATCAGTTGCAAAGGACTCACATCCTAATATTCTGACTCGATTCGAGCCATTGACCTTGTTATCTTATCTAGCCTCGGCGACTTCCAATATTGGTTTGGTTTCAACGGCCTCTACCACCTACGAAGAACCCTTTAATGTTGCTAGAAAATTCGCTTCTTTAGACCATATTACCTCCGGTCGCGCTGGTTGGAATGTTGTCACAACGTCCCTTGCCTCTACTGCTGTAAACTTCAATAAATCAGAACATTTAGAACATGGTCTTCGTTATAAAAGGGCGACTGAATTTGTTGAAGTTACCAAGAAATTGTGGGACTCATGGGAAGACGATACGTTGGTAATTGATAAAGAAACAGGACAATTCATTGATGAAAGCAAGTTTCATGAAATCAATCATCAAGGTGAGTTTTTTTCTGTAAAAGGACCATTAAATATTTCTCGCTCACCTCAAGGGCATCCGGTCATCGTACAAGCAGGCTCTTCTGGCGATGGGCAATTGCTTGCAGCAAAGCACGCAGAGATTGTCTTTACTGCCCAGGAGAACAAGGAGGACGCGATTTCTTTCTACCATGAATTAAAAGGTCATTTGGCCGCTTTTAATCGCGAGAAAAGCAGCTTGAGCATTATGCCAGGTTTGTTCCCGATTGTGGGACAGACCGAGAAGGAAGCCCAAGAAAAGTACGAGGCATTGCAGGAGCTGATTATTCCCGAAATAGGATTGGCTGTTATGGGAAGGTATTTTGGAAATGTGGATTTTTCGAATATCCCTTTGGATACACCCTTTGCTGATATTTCGTTACCAGATAATGTAGATAGCATCCAAAGTAAATATGATTTGATCGTAAAACGGGCGATCAACGAAAATTTGACATTACGTCAGACATATCAGTGGGTTGCAGGATCACGTGGACATCATATCGCGATTGGAACACCAACGCAGATCGCGGATAAGATTGAAGATTGGGTGAATGGAAATGCAGCTGACGGCTTTAATATTATGCCAGCCCTATTACCTGATTCTTTAACAGATTTTGTTGAACTTGTTGTCCCTGAACTGCAATCAAAAGGAATTTTCCGTACGAAATATGAAAGTAACACATTACGAGGGAATCTTGGCCTGGATAAACCGGTCAATCAATACTCTCATAAGCTTTAAAACATCTAATACCTGGCGGATAAATTCAAATAGACAGAATCACCCAGCCAAAGAGGAATTAACTAGAGTATAGGAGGCGCAAGATGAGTCAAATCTTTCGTGAAGTACGTGTAGAAGATGTCGATAAATTTCTTCAATTAACATTGGATGCTTATGCGAGTATAAGAGAGTTGGATATTCACTTTTCTGCGGCAACGGCCACGAGGGAGGAAGTAATTAAGCACATATCCGAAAATAAGGTGTATGTTCTGGAGGAAAATGGGACATTCATTTCCACCGTATCGATTCGGTTACCGTGGGGCCCAAATCCTGGCCCGCTCGTATTGCCACACATAGGCTGGTTCGCTACAAACCCTGCATATAAACGTCAAGGCATAGGGAAAAAAGTTCTGTCATGGCTCGAAGAAGAAATTTTGAAGAAGCAACTGAGAGCCCCCGCGGTTACACTTGGAACCGCGGATAATCATCCATGGCTAAAAGAAATGTACGAAAAAAGTGGATTTGAAGAAATAGGTCAAAAAGATTTAGGCAAAGGTCATCTCACAATATATTTAAGGAAAATCTTGTTACCAGGACAATATCAAGCTTGGACTGAAAAACATAATCAAACTATTTAAAAATCGGAGGAAAATAACAATGAAAAAAATACTTTCCCTTGGACTCTCTTTACTTTTCATATTAGTACTTGCAGCATGTGGCAATTCAAAACAAGAGGATACGGCCAAAGATTCCAAGCAAAAAACAATCAAAGTGGGGTCAACTGGCCAAAGCTATCCAAATGGTTATCAAGAGGATGGTAAATTAATAGGTTTTGACGTAGAAGTTACAGAACGCATCGCTGAGGATTTAGGATACAAGGTAGAGTGGGTCACTTCTGATTTCAGTGGGATAATGGGGCAATTGGGATCAGGTAAATTAGACACCGTTGCGAATGCGGTTGCTATAACACCAGAACGACAAGAACAATTTCATTTTACAGAGCCATATAGTTATTATGGTGCACAAATTGTATCAAGCACAAAAAACAATGATATTAAAAGTTTGGATGATCTTAAAGGCAAAACCGTTTCCGGTGTGTTGGGGTCTAATAACGTTGCGAACCTAGAAAAATATGATAAAAACGGCGATATCAAAATACGAACTTATGAAACTCGGGATGGCGCAATGCAAGATGCCATTAACAACCGTGTAGATGGATATATCAATTCCCGCCCAATCCTAGTTGCAGAAATAAAGAAAAACGATCTTCCGTTAAAACTAGTCGGTGATCCAGTGGCCTATGAAAATGTAGGATTTCCATTTCCCAAGACAGAAAAGGGCAAAAAATTAAATGAAGAATTCACGGCAGAAATAAAAAAACTTAAAGAAGATGGTACATTAGCGAAGCTATCCAAAAAATATTTTGGTGAAGATATCACCACGAATTCCGGCGAATAAGCATAGCGGAGGTTTTAAAGCATTATGAATTTTGATTTACAATATATGTTGGAAATTTCCCTACAAATCGCAAAATTTATTCCGATCACTCTGGTTTTAGCCATCGTTTCGATGGTTTTAGCCATTATTATCGGACTTGTAGTAGCCTTAATAAGAAATAGCAATATTTTTGGAATCACCCATTTGGCAGGCTTATATATCTCTTTATTTCGAGGAATGCCAACATTGGTACAATTATTCATCATTTACTACGGTTTACCACAATTATTCCCATCGTTGTCAACGATGGAAGCAATCACGGCGGCGATCATTGGATTTAGTTTGAAAGAATCCTCTTATTTAGCAGAAATTTTCCGAGCTGGATTGAATTCCGTGGATAAAGGGCAGATGGAAGCGGGCCTTGCAACTGGCATGAAAAGAGTGCAGATTTACTCGCGAATCATTTTACCACAAGCTGCTTTAAATGCACTGCCAGCAACAGGGAATACATTTATATCTTTGATTAAAGAAACGTCCCTTGCCTTTACATTAGGAATTACGGAGCTATTTGCAGAGGGAAAAATGATTGCATCCGCTAACATGCGCTTTTTCGAAACGTATTTGGTGGTTGGCTTGATTTACTGGCTATTGGTTATTCTTTATTCTTGGATACAAAAATATCTGGAAATTTGGCTCAGCAAACCACTTAGAAGGTGATCATATGATAAAAGTAAGAAACTTAACCAAGCATTTTGATGATAAACAAGTATTGAACGATATTAACTTGGATATAAGAACCGGGGAAGTTGTCGCCATTATTGGTCCATCTGGTTCTGGAAAATCAACGTTATTACGCTGTCTGAACTTGTTGGAAAAGCCCAACAGCGGCACCATCGAAATCAAGGATGTAAAATTGGATACCCAAAAATATAAAGAGAAAGACGCGTACCAATTAAGACAGCAAACAGCGATGGTATTCCAACACTATAACCTTTTTAAAAATAAAACAGCTTTAAGAAACGTAATTGAAGCTTTGCTTGTCAGCAAAAAGATGAAAAAAGAGGAAGCCATTCAAATCGGCGTGGATTTATTGAAACGGGTCGGCTTAGAAAAACAAGCAGAGCAATACCCCGCTACCTTATCTGGTGGACAACAGCAGCGTGTTAGCATCGCTAGAGCATTAGCGGTAAAACCACATGCCATTTTATTTGATGAACCTACCTCCGCTCTAGACCCCGAATTGGTTAATGAAGTTTTACAAGTTATACGGGAGTTAGCGAAAGAGGATACCACAATGGTGATCGTGACTCACGAAATGCAATTTGCGAAGGAAGTGGCTGACCATGTCATTTTCATGGCAGATGGACATATTATCGAACAAGGCACACCAGAACAAGTAATTGAACATTCTCTTAATCCGCGAACTCAGCGTTTTTTACGGCAAATGGGAGATGAAATGGATGGAGCTGCCAGGCAAAAAAGGAAGTGAAGTGTATGAACACGGAAAGGTTATCTGAATTGATTTATCATTCCAATCCGTTGGTGAATGAAGTAGTACTGCAGGCTGCCATCGAAGGACTTCTTGATTATCTTGCCGTTTCCTATCAAACAAAGTCCGAAAAGGAAATTTCGATTTTAAAGCAAATCATTTTGGAAGAAGGCGGAAATGGGACGAGTTACTTGATTGGAAGTCACATACATGCAACAAGATCCCAAGCAGCACTCTTCAATGGCTTTCAAGCTCATTTACTAGATTATGATGATGTACATTCAGATGTAAGGGGCCATCCAAGCGCAGTCATTTTGTCTGCTTTGTTAGCAGTTGGAGAATCTGAAATGCCCGGGAAACGTTTTTTAGCTGCCTATGTGGTCGGTGTGGAGATTATGGCTCGGTTTGGAGAAGCTATGAACCCATATCATTATACAAAAGGTTGGCATAATACAGCTACACTTGGCGTAATAGCTGCAGCTGGTGCGGTTGCGTATTTACGGGAATACTCACCGCGCTTAATAGCTGAAACGATGAGTCTCGCCGCTACCCAATCGGCGGGTCTCCGACTCCAATTTGGTACCGTGATAAAGCCGCTCCATGTAGGGATTGCCGCTAAAAACGCTGTGGATTCCGCGGATTGGATTCGGATGGGATTACATAGCAACCCCGACTTCTTGAACGATAAGAATGGTTTCTTTGAGGTATATACAGAAAATGGAGTTCCAGATCTGACGGCGAACTGGGGAAAGGCATGGCGGATCGTAACACCAGGATTATGGTTTAAACAATATCCTTTTTGTTCTGCTGCGACACATGGCGCTGATGCAGCTGTCTTTTTACATAAGACGTATGATTTATCGGAAGATGACATTGAATCGGTGAGTGTTTGCTTTCCTCCAAATGGTGATTCCGCTTTGATTCACCATAACCCTTCGACTGGTGAAGAAGGAAGATTTTCGATTGAGTATATTGTATGGCTCGCGTTAACAGGCAAACCCCTGACCTTTGCTTCTTTTGAATCGAAACCGATTCCCCATTCATGGAGAGAATCCTTTCAAAAAGTAAATAGAGAGACGGATGCAACGATCAAGCCTTCCAAAGCAGCACTCCCAGTGGGACGATTTACAATTGTGACCGTGACCACAACGAATGGGGATGTACTATCAAAACGAATCGATACACCTAAAGGAAGTCCTGGGAATCCATTAACAAAATCCCAGCTAAAAGAAAAATTGCATAAAGCGGTTGGAGATGAAGGTGAGACAGAGAAAATAATAGCAGCTGTCCATGCACTGAATCACACATCACTTGGTGTTTTTCAAGAAGCTGACTTTAGAAGCTGACAGATAATAAATAAGGCGAACAGTATTTATATACTGCTCGCCTTATTTGTATACCATCCATCCTTGACGTCCCTCTTCTTTAGTACGGTATCTTTACTCGGGAGTTTCAAGCATTACTAGGAGTTTTGCACTTACTCGTGAATACCACATTTCCAACCACAAACAAAAGAAGTACCATAATGAAAATGGCACTTCTTTTGCAATTATGGCAATACTGATGCGCCCATCAAGTAGCGGTCCACTTCACGAGCCACTTCTCGGCCTTCATTGATCGCCCAGACGATGAGGCTTTGCCCTCTTCTTGCATCTCCGGCAGCGAAAACGCCTTCGACATTCGTTCTGTATTCGCCATAGACGGCATCAATTTTTTGATTGACCGTTTCTACGCCAAATTGAGTTAATAGCGGCATTTCCGTTCCTTCAAATCCGATTGCGATGAAAACGAATTGTGCAGGCCATACTTTTTCAGTTCCTGGAACTTCCCTGAAAATGTATATTCCGTCATCGCCTTTGACTTTTTCCATTGAGATTGTGTGCAGTTCTTTAACGGTGCCATTCTCATCCGCTACGATTTTCTTTGTTTGGATTGAATATTGACGCGGATCGGCACCAAACTTCGCTTCCGCTTCCTCATACGCATAATCAAGGGAAAAAACATTCGGGTAGGCTGGCCACATATTATCAGATGTACGGGCCGTCGGAAGGATTGGATGCTTCCCGAATTGTACGACGCTCTTACATTCCTGGCGAAGTGCAGTCGCTACACAGTCCGCTCCTGTATCCCCGCCCCCGATGACGATGACGTCCTTACCCTTTGTGTCTAAAAACTTGCCGTCTTCAAAATTGGAGTCCAACAGGCTTTTAGTAGAGGTCGTCAAGTAATCCATTGCAAGGTGGATGCCTGATGCCCGGCGTCCTTCAATTACCAGGTCACGCTGCTTTTGGGCACCTGTGCATAGGATGACTGCATCATATTGTTCTTGCAGTTCTTCGGCTGAAATATCTTTGCCTACTTCTGTATTGGTTATGAAATCGATGCCTTCCTGGGTCAATAAATTAATTCGGCGTGCAACGACATCTTTTTCAAGCTTCATGTTCGGGATGCCGTATGTCAACAGCCCGCCTGCACGGTCTGAGCGCTCATAAACCGTAACCGAATGACCTGCTTGATTCAACTGGTCGGCACTCGCCAATCCTGCAGGGCCTGAACCGATGATGGCAATTTTCTTGCCGGACCTGCTTTCAGGGATGCGCGGAGTGATCCAGCCATTTTCAAATCCTTTATCGATGATCGTCCGTTCAATGTTCTTGATGGTAACGGCAGGATCGCTTATCGCTACCGTACAAGACCCTTCACAAGGGGCCGGGCAAACGCGCCCGGTGAATTCAGGGAAATTATTCGTTTTCGATAAACGGTCCAATGCTTCTTTCCATCTGCCGCGGTAAACTAAATCATTCCACTCCGGGATCAGATTATGAATCGGACAGCCTGTCGTTACCCGGTTCAATTCCATGCCCATATGGCAGAAAGGGGTGGCGCAATCCATACACCGCGCTCCCTGTGTACTTAACTTTTCATCAGAGAAAGGAGCTGTATACTCACTCCAGTCGCTTAAACGAGTGAGAGGGTTCCGGTCTTTTGGTTTTTCTCGCGGATAATCCATAAATCCTGTTGCTTTTCCCATCTTTCTCTCTCCTTCCTTACTGCATCACAGCTTGTTTAGTGATTTTTTTATCTTGAACGGCATTTGCTTGAAATGCACTCATGATCGCTTCTTCATCTGATAATCCTGCATGCTTCTGCTCTTCGATGCTTTTCATCATCCGTTTGTAATCTTTCGGAATGACTTTTACGAATTTCTTTTCGAAAGTCTCCCAGTTCTCCAGTACATAAGAAGCCTTGGCACTCTCTGTATAATGAAGGTGGCTGTGAATCATTTCTTTTACCTCGCTTGCATCTTCCCCAAGCGTCTCGAATTCTATCATTTCAGCATTGCATAATGCCTTGAATTCTTCTGCATCATCAGCAAGTACATAAGCGATACCGCCCGACATGCCTGCCGCGAAGTTTTTGCCTACGTCGCCCAGAATGACCACACGTCCGCCTGTCATATACTCACAGCCATGGTCTCCAATTCCTTCAACGACAACATTGACTCCACTGTTCCGGACCGCGAAGCGTTCTCCAGCACGGCCATTAATGTAGGCCTCGCCGCTTGTTCCGCCGTATAAGGCGATATTTCCTGCAATTACATTGTCCCCGGCCTCAATCTGATTCCCAGCAGGTGCCGTGATAACGATTTTTCCGCCAGATAAGCCTTTCCCAACATAGTCATTGACATCACCTGTCAAATACATCGACATCCCATTTGGAATGAAGGCACCGAAGCTCTGGCCAGCCGATCCCGTAAAACGAAGGATGATCGTATCTTCAGGCAAGCCCAGTTCTCCATAACGCTTGGATACTTCACTGCCGACAATCGTTCCGACAACACGATTCACGTTTGTAATCGGGAAGCTGACATCCACTTGGGTTTGATCATTTAAAGCAGGCTGCACCACAGGTAAAATCTCACGGATATCCAAGGATTCTTCAATTTTGTGGTTTTGAGGAAGTTGGTACGTACGTATTCCCTCCGGTTGGAAAAGAAGTGTCGTCAAGTCAAGATGCTTCGCTTTCCAATGGTTTTGTGCCCGCTCGCTCACTTGTAAAACATCCGTGCGGCCGACCATTTCTTCCAATGTTCTAAAACCAAGCTCAGCCATTGTTTCCCGCACTTCCTCAGCGATGAAGCGCATGAAATTCACGACATGATCCGGATCTCCAGTGAATTTGCTGCGAAGCTCAGGGTTTTGAGTAGCTACCCCGACTGGACATGTGTCTAAATGGCAAGCACGCATCATGACACAGCCAAGGACCACAAGCGGTGCTGTAGCAAAACCGAATTCTTCCGCTCCAAGGATTGCTGCCATAACCACATCGCGCCCCGTCATTAACTTACCATCCGTTTCAAGGACTACACGGCTGCGCAGGCCATTCAGCATCAATGTTTGGTGTGCTTCGGCAAGGCCCAGCTCCCAAGGAAGACCAGTATGTTTGATACTCGTTTTTGGTGATGCACCCGTACCGCCATCATATCCACTAATAACGATGACATCCGCGGCACCTTTGGCGACACCGGCTGCAATCGTGCCTACTCCAGCTTTTGAGACAAGCTTGACGCTGATTCTGGCATCACGATTTGCATTTTTCAAATCATGGATCAGCTGTGCCAAATCTTCAATCGAATAGATATCATGATGCGGAGGCGGTGAAATCAGACCAACACCTGGTGTGGAACCACGGACCTCTGCAACCCAAGGATATACTTTGTTCCCGGGCAACTGGCCGCCTTCACCCGGCTTTGCACCTTGTGCCATTTTGATTTGAAGTTCATCGGCATTAACAAGGTAATGGCTTTTCACTCCAAAACGACCAGATGCAATTTGTTTAATTCCGCTGCGACGGTTATCGCCGTTTTCATCCACTTGGTAACGGCTAGGGTGCTCCCCGCCTTCACCGCTATTGCTTTTTCCGCCTAAACGGTTCATGGCTATCGCTAATGTTTCATGTGCTTCCTGACTTAATGAACCGAATGACATCGCGCCCGTTTTAAATCGGCTGACGATGGATTCAACGGATTCGACTTCATCTATCGAAATGCTTTGGCGCTTTTGATCGAACGAGAATAAATTCCGTAAAAACCCGAGTCTTTCTTCATTCGCCAAGTTTGAATATTGTTTAAATAAATTATAATCGCCTTTGCGGCAAGCCCATTGCAGCGTATGGATCGTTTTAGGATTGAAAGCATGATGTTCCCCTGTTTTTCTCCACTGAAAATCACTTCCGCTTTCAAGTGTTTGGTCATAAGAATCAGCTGCAGCTTTCCTATGGCGAATCAACGTTTCATCCGCGATCGTTTCCAAATCGATCCCACTAAGCTGCGATGCCGTACCGCTGAAATAGCGTTCGATCACATCAGCACCGATTCCGACCGCTTCGAAAATTTGTGCGCCGCGGTAGCTTTGAATCGTGGAAATCCCCATTTTCGACATCACTTTTACGATGCCTTCTGTCAACGAGCGTACATACTTCCTTACCGTTTCTTCGTAGCTGATGGCTAAACTGCCTTCCAATACAGCCTGCTTATATGTTTCATAAGCAAGGTACGGGTAAATCGCATCCACTCCATACCCGATTAGGGATGCGTAATGATGGACTTCCCTTGCTTCCCCCGATTCGACGATAATGCTCACTTTCGTACGGTTCCCATGACGGATGAGCTCTTGATGAAGGGAGCTCGCAGCCAGCAGGGAAGGAATCGCAGCCTTTTCTTTGCTCATATCCTTGTCAGATAATATCAAAAGGCTGACACCATCAGCGATCGCTTGCTCCGCTTCACGGCAGATGCGATCAAGTCCGCTCTCTAAATCTTCTGAAAATAAGGTATGAATGACTTTGCTTCTGAATTCCGGATAGGCATTTTCTTTCAACTGCTGCATTTGACCAGGCGTCAAAACAGGTGAATCCAATTGAATGCGGCGGCTGTTCGTTTCATCCGGTTTCAGCAGGTCTCCTTCCGCACCCAGAAATGTCATCGTTGACGTGACGATCTGTTCACGAAGCGAATCGATTGGCGGGTTGGTTACCTGTGCAAAGGATTGCTTGAAATAGTTGAATAGTGATTGTGGGCGATCAGATAAGACCGCTAACGGAATGTCATTCCCCATGCTTCCCAGTGGATCTTTACCTTCGTTAATGACCGGCAGTAAATATTTTTGGACATCTTCATATGTGTATCCGAACGCTTTTTGCCTGAATAATAAATCACTCAATGGCTCCCCTTCGAACACAGGTTCTTCGTCACATAATTGAACAAGCTGTTCGTCCAACCATTGCTGGTATGGTTTTTCCTGAGCCATTTCCGACTTGATTTCATCATCGGAAACAATACGGCCTTCCTCTAAATCTATTAAAAGCATTCTGCCTGGGCTTAAACGATCTTTATATAATACATTCTCCGGCTCCACATCAATCACGCCGACTTCAGAGGAGAAAATGATGTAATCATCTTTTGTCACATAATATCGTGCCGGCCTTAAACCATTTCGATCCAGGATGGCACCGATTTGCTTGCCATTCGTAAAGGATATGGCTGTCGGGCCATCCCATGGCTCCATGAGCATGCTATGATATTCGTAAAATGCCTTCTTTTCCTTCGTCATATGCGGGTTTTCCGTCCACGGTTCAGGAATGAGCATCATCGCCGCATGTGCCGGTTTACGTCCAGCAAGCACGAAGAATTCAAGTGCATTATCAAGAATCGAAGAATCACTTCCGTCTATATCCAGAATAGGCAGGACCTTTTGCAGGTCATCCCCGAATGCTTCCGAAACAAACTGCTGCTCACGCGCCTTCATCCAATTCACATTACCTCTAAGCGTATTGATTTCACCATTATGGATCAGGTAACGGTTTGGATGTGCCCGTTCCCAACTAGGAAAAGTATTCGTGCTGAAGCGGGAATGCACTAAAGCGAAGGCCGAAACGAAAGCCTCCTGTTGAAGGTCAAGATAAAAAGCGTCCACCTGCTCAGGCGTCAACAATCCTTTGTATACGATCGTGGCACTTGAAAGGCTGGCAAAATAAAAACGATTGCCACGTTCACGAGCCCAGTTTTCAGCTTGTTTTCTAATAATGAACAGTTTACGCTCAAAAGCTAAATCATCGGTAATCTCAACGCTTGCCCCGATAAATACTTGGCGGATTGTCGGACATGTCTCCTTGCCGACCTCCCCGATTTTAGTTGCATCAACAGGAACCGTTCTCCAGCCTAATAGTGTTTGGCCCTCTTGTTCGATAAATGCATTCAAACGAGCTTCTATTTCATTCCGTTCATCATCATTGTTAGAGAAAAAGAGCATGCCTACACCATAGCGTCCTTTTGCCGGCAAGTTCATTTCCGGGCATGCCAGCCTGAAATATTCATCAGGAATCTGCACCATCAATCCTGCACCATCTCCTGTAAGGGGATCGCTGCCCTGTCCGCCGCGATGATCTAATTGGCACAGCATGTTCAGTCCTTGTTTGACGATGTCATGTGTAGCAAGCCCTTTTAAATGAGCGTATAAACCGATCCCACATGCATCATGTTCAAATTCAGGATGGTAGAGCCCTTGTGCTTTTGGTATTTGGTTGTATGTCATATTAATCGCCCCCATCGTATTCTTACACCGTAATGTCACTTACATTTATTCTAGGTTTTCAAATCGATATAAACAATATATAATTCTAATAGAATCTATCTCAATTTGAGATGAATGGCAGGAGGATGAATAAATGGAACTACGGCAATTACGTTATTTTGTTGAAGTCGCCGAGCGAGAACACGTCTCTGAAGCCGCAGAGCACCTGCATATCGCACAATCAGCAATCAGCCGGCAAATCTCCAGACTGGAAGATGAGCTTGGCGTTCTTTTATTCGAAAAGGTGGGTCGAAATATTCAGCTAACTCCAATCGGTAAAATATTCTTGATTCATGCAAAAACGGCGATACAGGCGATAGAATATGCCAAATACCAAATTGAGGAATTTTTGGATCCTGAACATGGAACCATTAAAATCGGGTTCCCAACCAGCCTTTCCACCCATTTGCTGCCAACCGTCATTTCCGCTTTTAAAGATGAGCAGCCTAATATCGCGTTCCACTTAAGACAAGGATCTTATTCCTCTTTAAAGGAAGCTGTCAAAAATCGCGAAATCGGATTAGCCTTTCTTGGACCAATCCCGACAAACGATCCCGATATAGAAGGGCATATCCTATTCACGGAAAACCTTTCCGCTTTACTGCCCATCACTCACCCATTAGCTGAAAAGAAGAGTCTGCGTCTCAGTGACTTACGAAATGATCCATTCGTTTTGTTTCCAAAAGGATACATCCTTCATAGTATCGCCATCGATGCATGTAAGGCAGCAGGTTTCACACCGAACATTGCCTCGGAAGGTGAAGACATGGATTCCATTAAAGGGCTCGTATCAGCCGGAATCGGAGTCAGTCTGCTTCCTGAAAGTACCTTTTATGAAGTCACTCCAAGACTGACTGTCAAAATCCCGATCGATACACCTGAGGTCAAACGGACTGTCGGCATCATCACACCAAAAAACAGGGATTTGGCACCATCCGAAAAGGTTTTTTACCAATTTGCGAAAAAGTTTTTCTCTGTTCTCGAGCAATATCAATAAAACATGGCGATCCTTCTGCACTGTGAATATGAATCATTTATGGGAAAGCTCTTCCCATAAATGATTTCACTAGACAACTTACAAATAGCCCATTGTCCGAATAACGTATCAAGATTATTCGTTCAGGAGGAATTTAAATGAAACCCACTCATTCACATCTTGCTTGGCATGAAACACTCGAGCTTCATGAATTGGTCGCGGCTCAGTCCAATGCCCTTATGAAATTTAAAAGTGCTTATCCAAAAATAAAAGACCCCATTTTAAAAACGATATATAGACAAACAATTGATACCCTTACCCAAAACATCAAGGAGCTGCTGCAATTTTACCCATTGACGCCTAAGACGGGCCGGGATTACGATGTATTAAGGGATGACGCATCGGCCGCTGCTGCCGGGGAATTGCTGGGCTTCGCCAAATCATCCATCAAAAGTTATGCACATGCCATTACTGAAACAGCTACCCCTTCTCTTCGAAAAGTATTTAAGAAACATTTAAATGGAGCCATCGATACCCATGCCAAAATTTTCAACTACCTATATGAAAGAAACCTCTATCCTGCTTACGACTTGAACCAATTGCTTCAAAATGACGTCGACGTTGCCAATAAGGCTCTTTCCCAACCATTCTAAATGCAAAAAAGGCAAGCATATAGATTGCTTGCCTTTTTGCCGCATTCCGATTCCGGTTTTTATTATAATGTTATAATATATAAGAATTGGTTTTAATTAGGTTAAAAGTATTCGAGAGGTGAAAATCATGAAAAAGATCTTTTTATCCATCATCCTATCCCTGCTCTCACTTTCTTTAGTCGCCTGTAAGGCTAATGATCCAAAATCCGAGAATAACCTTTCAGTTCCTGAGCTGACTGCAAGGGAAAAGGCCATCTTGGAGAATGCAGCTGAACATTCCTTTCTTATCGATTTCAATGTAGATGAAACATACAAGGAGATGTCCATCTGGGTCGAAAAATATGAATTCGGTAAACTAGTAGAAGACGAAAAAGGCCGAATGACAACCGGGATTGAAAAGAATGGAACGATCATCTTCACCACATCCAAAACGGTTGAGGAACAAGACCAATCGATGTTCAATATCAGCATTCAAAACGATGATGGCACGACTACAGCTACATACCCTGAGAAGATTGAGAAGATGGCTGCAAGCGTATCGGGCAGTACAGGTAAAACCGATCTACATGCGACAAACAAGGCTGTATTGGCGAGCATTTGCTATTCAAGCGGAGATGAAGGCATACGTTCACTTTCCACTGATTTTTACAACGATATGGATAGCCATATCGACGAATTAAAGGAATACGATGTTGTCTACCTTTTGAGAAGTGAATTTACAAAATGACAAGTGCAGGTGCAAGCTGAATTGAGCTTGCACCTGCATAGTTTTTCAAATCATCGAGCGGCGTTCATTCATTTTCTATTGTTCTTTATCTTTCCTTTGCGGAATATCACGGACGAGCAGCCTTCTAAGCTAATGGACAAAAAAGGCCGTTTAACATGTGAGTTAAACGGCCTTCACTACTTACTTTTTAGATTTCTTAACGGTTACTTTTGTTGCTTTTCCTGTATTGCCCGCTTTGTCTTTTGCTGAGACATATAATACGGATCCCGCTTTTTTCTTGCTGATTTTGATGGAGAAGTTCCCCTTCTTATCAGCGTTTGCCGTTCCGATGTTTTTATTGTTGTACTTCACAGTAACTGATGAACCTAATTCGGCTTTACCAGTTACTTTTGTTGCTTTGTCATTTACTTCATTCACTTTCGGTGCACCTGGAGCCGTTTTATCGAGAACAGTCACAGTTGCCGCCTTGCTTTCCCGTTTGGCTAAGTCTGTAGCTGTGATGGAAAGTTTAGTACCAGCCTTTTGCTTGCTGATTTTCACTTTGAAATTCCCTTTGCTGTCCGTGTTACCTGAACCAATCACTTTTTTTGCGCTATTTTTGATCGCGATTTTCATGTCCGCTTGTGATTGACCAGTTGCATACGTATCTTTGTCACTTACCGCTTTAACAGTTGGCTTATTGGGCGTTTGGCCCTTCTTCACATATACTTTAAATGAAGTTATTGCTAGTTTTGAAGAATCAGAGATATTCACAGTAAGGAGTTGCTCCGCTTTTTGGACCGGAATCTTAATAGTGAACGTACCGTTAGCTGCGGCTGTTGCTTTGCCGAGCGTTTTGTTTCCGTTCTTCACTTCGATAGCCGAACCCTTTTTGGCTGAACCAGTCAGTTTTGTGTGCGTATCCATTACAAGGTTGACTTTAGCATGTAAATCCACTGCACTAAGTGCACTGTAAGCATTCAGTCTTCCAAATCCAGATACCAAATCTTTTCCGACAGGCAGTTCTTCCTCTGGTAATGGGACTTCTCCATCCTCAGCTAGATAGTCCTCATAAGGGTCTACGTTATCTTCTTCTTCAAACGCGACATATTCCGATGTCTGATGCAGGATTTCCCTTACTTCATTCAATTTCAACCCGGGATTCCCTGACAACAACAAGGCCGTGGCTGCCGCAACATGCGGAGCTGCCATTGATGTACCATCCATGTAGGTAACATTCCCATTAGGTACAAGGCTCGGGATGCCTGTCCCTGGAGCGACCATGTCCAATTTTGATCCATAATTGGAATAATCCGATACTAAATCAAGAGCATTTGTTGCACCGACGGAAATGACATATTTAGATGATGCAGGATAAGAAAGTCCTTGCGCCCCATCATTCCCGCTCGCTACGACAACCATAACATTTTTGGCAGCAGCATCTTTCAAGGCATGTTCTATCGTCCTGCTGTATTCTCCGCCCAAGCTAAGGTTTATCACCTTTGCACCATGATCCACAGCATATTTAATGCCCAATGCGATCTTCTCATTGTCTCCATAACCCGAAGAATCCAAGACCTTCACAGGCATAATTTTAGCTGCTTGATTGATGCCTTGCATGGAATATCCATTATCGGCTTTGGCAGCGATAATCCCGGATACGTGTGTACCATGGCCATTGTCATCGACTGCATTTCCTTTCTTATCGATGAAATTCTTACCTAAGTCCATGCGAACACTATCTTTCAAATCCGCCAGTGAATTATCGACGCCTGTGTCGACAACCGCTACTAATGTTTCCTTTAAATTACGTTTTTTAATAAGGGCCTGCAGTTTTTCGTTATCGATGTCTGCCCCCTTAATGCCTTCCTCTCCACCGGCATTATTTAAAGACCATTGATACGGTGACTGAATGTCGGCTGAAAGTGCTTTGTACGTTTTTACCGGTTCGATATATTCCACTTCTGGAAGTTTTTCGATACTCGATAGAGCTGCTGTGCTCATTTTTGCTTGATTCTTTAACTCTACGACATACATATCATCATACAAAACCTCTTGTTTCTTAGGTGTCGACAATGTTCCATATCCTTTTCCGCTGACCTTGGATTGGAGCGAGCTTAATGATTTCCCAGGTTTAAGTTTGACGATATATTTGCTTTTTGTATTTTTTGAAGCTGGCAGTTCGATCCCTGCTTTGCTTGCGATATCGACGATTCTCTCACCTGCAAGCTTATCAAGATTGATTTTCTTTGCAATGTCGTCCATATCCTTTTTCAATCCTGCTGGAGCGACACCTGCCGACTTAGTGAATAAAGCTTTAATCGCTTCTTGCTGTTTGTTGCTAATGACTGCTGTACTGCTTGCTCCATTTTCATTTAAATCCTCAATAAGGGGCTTAATCTCGACTAAGTGATTATAAACAGCTTCCCGTGCCGTTTTATTACCGGCAAGATGAAGTGCCAGGAATGGGGAAGCCTTATAGTATAAAGAAGAAAGGGTTCGTCCCTCAGACGACTTCGTGAGAACTTCATCTCTAAACACGCGGAGTGTTTTCAACATCGATTCTCCCGTCTTCTTATCGTTTACACTCACTTCGACCGGACATGCTTCAAGATCCATCTCTTCATCCCCAGCGGATGGCGGCAGTGTTACTGAATGAGCATTGATGGAGTATTCCGATTCATTTTTAGCATCTGGTATAGGGTTTCCCTCATCATCCGTTTCGCCAAAATATTCAACTTTAACATAATACGTACCTTCCCATGCATAGGGGAAATCGATTACGGCTTTTTCATCCGGATAAGAAGAGCCAAAATAAATGCCTTCATCTTTTTCGGCTTTTTCTTTATCTTGATAAACGGAAATATTCAAGATTTTATCTGAATTGACCTCGAACTCAATATGGGAGAATTTTTGTATTTCCTCTTCTGTCGGGGTGATTTGGTACCATTGAACATCCGGTTTTTCAAATTTTCCGTCCAAAGTGTCCCCATTTTTAATGGTTTTAACATTTTCAATAGGTGTTACTATTGCAGCTTGAGCGTTTTGTGGAACCATCAAACTGACAATCAGTGCAAAAATAAGTAAAAACGCCATAAATCGACTTACATTCTTAAATTTCACAGTTTCGCCTCCAATAATTGGTTAAAAAATAACAGTACTATACCAAACTATCACACTGTAAAATTTTATCCAACTAATATTTCCCTTTTTATATAGAAAATGCTTGATACAGTTGAACTTCTAGCAGAAAAATGATTCGCATGTACCAATTAAGCAAGATATTTGAGGCCCAATGGCCATCCCATAATAACTGTCGATGCCAGCAATTGATAGATTCACCGTTAATAGATTTAAATCAGTGAAAATACTACCATGACCTTATTCATCTAATGACGAAGCAAAAAAAAAAGCTGTCCCTGCATGAAAACATGCGGAACAGCTCTCATTCGATTCAGTTTGCGACGATATTGACTAATTTGCCTGGTACGGCAATGACTTTACGGATGGTCTTCCCATCGATTTGTTCTTTGATGGCATCATCACCCATCGCAATTTCTTGCAGTCTTTCTTTCGTAGTGTCTGTCGGCACCATTAATTTCGCTTTTACTTTTCCATTGATTTGGATGACGATTTCTACTTCGTTGTCCACCAACTTCGCTTCGTCGAAAGCCGGCCAAGTTCCGTACGTGATGCTCTCTGAATGACCTAGTTTAGACCAAAGTTCCTCGGCGATATGCGGTGCAACAGGTGCAAGCAATTTGACGAAGCCCTCAATATATACTTTAGGAAGCGAATCAGCTTTATAGGCATCATTGATGAATACCATCAATTGTGAAATCGCCGTATTGAATTTCAATTCTTCATAGTTCTCGGTCACTTTTTTAACCGTTTGATGATAGACTTTTTCAAGCTTGCCTGTATCATCCATTTCGGTCATCTTATCTGTGATCGTACCGTCTTCGTTGACTAATAAACGCCAGATACGGTCCAGGAATCGGCGTGAACCATCCAATCCGTTAGTAGACCAGGCAATCGATGCATCCAATGGTCCCATGAACATTTCGTACATGCGAAGTGTATCGGCACCATGGCTTTCAACGATGTCATCAGGGTTCACTACATTCCCTTTGGATTTACTCATTTTTTCATTATTTTCGCCAAGGATCATTCCTTGGTTAAATAAGTTTTGGAATGGTTCCTTCGTTGGAACGACACCGATATCGTACAAGAATTTATGCCAGAAGCGAGCGTACAGCAAGTGAAGCACCGCATGCTCAGCTCCACCAATATAAATGTCGACCGGCATCCATTCTTTTAATTTTTCAGGATCTGCAAGTGCTTCCTTGTTATCTGGATCAATATAACGAAGGAAATACCAGCTGCTACCTGCCCATTGTGGCATGGTATTTGTCTCACGGCGCCCTTTTCGTCCGTTTTCATCCGTTACGTTCACCCATTCCGCGATGTTCGCTAGTGGTGATTCACCTGTACCTGAAGGCTTGATATCCGTCGCTTTCGGTAAAATCAATGGAAGTTCTTCTTCCTTCACTGCAGACATGGTGCCATCTTCCCAATGGATGATTGGAATCGGTTCGCCCCAGTAACGTTGACGGCTGAATAACCAGTCGCGAAGACGGTATGTGATTTTCTTCGTACCGATTTCTTTTTCTTCGAGCCATTTAATCATGGTTGAAATGCCTTCTTCTTTATTCAACCCATCAAGGAATTCAGAATTAACATGTAGACCATCGCCTGTATAGGCTTCACTTTTCACATCTCCGCCAGCTACGACTTCCTTGATCGGCAAGTCGAACTTGACTGCAAACTCAAAATCGCGCTCATCATGCGCAGGAACGGCCATGATGGCACCAGTTCCGTAGCTGATCAACACATAATCAGCAATCCAGATCGGCATTTTTTCACCATTTACCGGGTTAATCGCATAAGCCCCTGTGAACACGCCTGATTTATCCTTTGCCAAGTCTGTTCTTTCCAAGTCGCTTTTATGTTTCACTTCATCTAAATAGGCTTCTACCGCTGCCCTTTGATCAGCCGTCGTAATTTTATCGACAAACTGATGTTCAGGTGCCAATACGGCATATGTTGCACCGAATAACGTATCCGGACGGGTCGTGAACACCGTGAACGTATCTTGGTGACCATCGATATGGAAAGTGACCTCCGCTCCCTCTGAACGGCCAATCCAGTTACGTTGCATATCCTTGATGTTTTCAGGCCAATCCACATCATTCAAATCGTCGATCAAGCGGTCTGCATAAGCTGTGATTCGAAGCATCCATTGTTTCATCGGGCGGCGTTCAACCGGATGGCCTCCACGCTCACTTTTTCCATCGATGACTTCTTCGTTCGCCAATACCGTCCCAAGTGCCGGACACCAGTTAACGGCCACTTCATCAATATATGCAAGGCCCTTTTCATATAATTTCAAGAAGATCCATTGCGTCCATTTGTAATAGTCGGGATCTGTCGTGTTTATTTCGCGATCCCAGTCATAAGAAAAACCAAGGGCTTTGATTTGGCGGCGGAACGTGTTGATGTTGTGCTCCGTGAATTCAGCTGGATCATTTCCCGTATCGATCGCATATTGCTCTGCCGGAAGTCCAAAGGCATCCCAGCCGATCGGATGCAATACATTATAGCCCTGCGCCCGTTTCATCCGTGCTAGGATATCGCTTGCCGTATAACCTTCCGGGTGCCCAACATGAAGACCGGCCCCTGAAGGATATGGGAACATATCCAGTGCGTAGAATTTACGTTTGCCGCTTTCTTCTCCCGTTTTGAATGTTTTATTGCCTTCCCAATACTTTTGCCATTTTGTTTCTATGCTTCTATGGTCAAAACTCATTTGATTTCCTCCTAATTTCCGTATGAAAAACAATAAAAAACCCCTCATCCCAAAATAGGGACGAGAGGATTATGTATATCTTCCCGCGGTACCACCCACATTGGCGATAGCTAAAATCCGCCCAGCTTAAAACATCCGTAACATGGATTAAAACGCCAGGCATTACTTTTTACCTTCACACCCGGGACTCCAAGGCGAGTTCACGACCATCCCAGGTTGACTTGCACCATCCGTCAACTCTCTTTACTGGTTTAAACCGCTACTATTCCTCATCATAGTCTTTATGAGAATATTGCATTTTATTTCATTCTAGTCAATTTCACCGATAATTGCAATAGCCGTACATAAACATTATCGACAGGTTTTTCATTATATATGCGAATTCAAGAAAATTCGTGCAAAAAAGGGAGCTATGCATTCATAGCTCCCTTGCTTCCCTTTAGTGTTGCAGTAAAATCATTTCATTTTTCAATTCATTCAACTGCTGCTGCATCCGAGTGAGCATATCCCGTTGTTGGGCATTAGCGCTGTTGTATAATCGTTCCATATCCGTCAATGCCTCTTCGATATACCTCTGCGAATTTTGAAATTGTTCATCATCATAATGCTCCTGCCGTGAGGCTTCGTTAAATTCATACTCTGCAAAATGGAGAGCTCCTTCACATTGCTCTAAAAAATGATCGACGGATTGTCTGGTTGCCATTACAAACCCTCTCCTTCGCGTCTCATTTGGATGATTCGGAATCATCTTCATTAGTTTGAGCAATTAACGAGTGGATTATCATTTTTTTTGAGGAATTCATCCTTTATCCCAAAACTTTTCCCCTTGATGTGAAATGAACTGCTCGATCCATTCGGCAAAACCCATATGGAGTTTCTCGCCTTCTTCAAAATCATCGATATGGCCTTTTACCATTAAGTACTCCTTATCGCCTTTAGCGACGGCTTCCCCATCGATCACGATATTATCTTGATAAATGCAGGCCACTTTATAGCGTCCTTCATAGGAGTCTTCATATGTGTAATTAATTATGTCATCCAGGCTGTATAAATCATTTTCCCCACCTGATTCTCGTGTTTCGAACAGACGGCATCCGTTCGTTATTTTCAAAAACTCTTTATAATCATCGGGCAGAAGCAGTCCGGTTTTTTCTTCAAAGGAATGAATTTGTTCATCCGAAGCAGGGGAATTGAAGGTGCAAGTGGCTTTGTATATAAATCCATCTTCATTCACTTCGATCACCTGATTATTTTCGGCTAATTTCTTTTTCATTTGTTTAATCGCTTCTTCAACTTGACCGGTCATGTCCATCAGCTCCCGATTGGATATAGTCATTCACTAGATATACTGGCCTTAGCAGCTAAATGTTTACCCTTCAAGTATACAGTATACGCTTTTTTTTCGAAAAAAGACCTAGCTGCCAGAATGTTGTATAATATATGGTGCGCTTTATTATACTTAGGAGGTTGCTGATTTGAATCAAGCAAACCCGTTTATATATGCAACGGATAACAAAAGATATCACACATGGAATTACCACTTGAGAAAACATTTTAGACATAAGGTTTTTAAAGTAGCCCTGGATGGCGGTTTTGACTGTCCGAACCGTGATGGCACCGTCGCACATGGCGGCTGTACCTTCTGCAGTGCCTCAGGCTCGGGTGACTTTGCAGGCAATCGGGTGGAGCCGCTCGAAGTCCAGTTTAAAAAAATCAGCGAACGGATGCATCATAAGTGGAAAGACGGAAAGTATATGGCCTATTTCCAAGCGTTCACGAATACGCATGCACCCGTGGCAGAGCTTCGCGAGAAATACGAAAGTGTTCTGACCCAGGAGGGTGTCGTTGGACTCTCCATAGCGACACGCCCTGATTGCCTGCCCGATGATGTAGTCGAGTATTTGGCAGAATTGAACGAACGCACATACCTATGGGTGGAACTTGGTCTCCAGACGGTGCATGAAAAGACCGCGACGATGATCAATCGTGCCCATGACTTCGATTGCTACAAAGAAGGCGTCGATAAACTGCGCAAACATGGCATTCGCGTATGCTCCCATATCATCAATGGCCTTCCTCAGGAAGATTACGATATGATGATGGAAACAGCCCGGGAAGTAGCCAAACTCGATGTACAGGGCATAAAAATCCATTTACTTCATCTCTTAAAGGGGACACCGATGGTCAAACAATATGAGAAAGGCTTGCTTGAATTCCTGGACCGTGATGATTATGTCAGCCTGGTCTGTGACCAGTTGGAAATCATTCCAAAAGAAATGATCGTTCATCGTATAACAGGTGATGGTCCGATCGATTTAATGATTGGTCCAATGTGGAGCGTCAATAAATGGGATGTCTTGAATGCCATTGATGACGAATTGAAACGCCGCAACAGCTGGCAGGGGAAAAATCACCATACGGAGGTACAATCAGATGAAGCTTGACCGCATTTTGCCATTCGCAAGAATTCTGCTTGAAAAAGCTGTCCAACCCGGGGACATAACCGTTGATGGCACGATGGGCAACGGTTTTGATACGGCCTTTCTTGCAGGGCTTACAGGTAAAAACGGACATGTCTATAGTTTTGACATTCAGAAAGAAGCCATCCAAGTAACAGGGGCCAAACTGAAAGACGAAAATTCACATGAGCATTGCACGCTCATTCACGATGGGCATGAACAAATGAGCAAATACATCAAGAAAGAACATTTTGGAAAAATCACAGGGGCGATATTCAACCTAGGCTATCTTCCTGGCGGAGATAAATCCATCATCACCCAAGCCAATACGACGATATCGGCCATTGAACAGCTTTTCGAGATGTTGGCACCAGAAGGCATCATCATCCTCGTCATCTACCATGGTCATCCAGGAGGTTCGGCAGAACGTGATGCATTAATGGATTATGTACAGGACTTCCCTCAACAAAAAGCACATATCCTGAAATACGGCTTCATCAACCAAGCCAATAATCCGCCATTCATTGTCGCGATTGAAAAGAGATGATGACTTTTGACACCGTTCTATACGAACGGTGTTTTTTCAATCCACACTGCAGAATTACCAATCATAACATTTTGAATTTTTCGTCTATAATGATTATAATTGATAGAAAATAGATAAGAGGGTGCAGAAAGTGGAACATTTGCCTACTTCATTACTGACAGATATATTGACTGAAAAAATCAAAAGGGATTCAAGTGAACAATACGGGGATTTTGTCAGCTCGCTTAACTCGTTGACAGAAAAACAAAAAAACATGGAGGACCTCAAACAATTCGATCAACTTTTTGATAAGTTCCTGCCACAGCTCGATTTAATGATTTCCACACAAAATCATGAAGCGGTCATGAATATGAAAGCGACGCTTTTGGACCTATTCGCCAATGACTTATCCTTCAAATCCATTTTTCTTCTATCCACTGCATTATCCAATAAAAAAGAACTTACACACTTGAACCAATTTATGTACCCGGTTACTTTCTGGGCACCGGTCATCAAGTCGAATGAATTGCTTAAAAACGCAGGCTGATCCAAATAAAAAAAGCTGCCGAGGTCTAACTTCGGCAGCTTTTCATTATATATCCTGACAGTATGTACTGATTAAACGACATACCCTAATATCTTTAAACGGTTTTCAACAAAACTCAGCGCATATTGGAAAACATCATCACGCTCAGGTTCGTTAAAGATTTCATGATAGAGTTTTGGCCATTCCTTATACTGCTTTTCACTGGCCAAGTTATAATTAAACCACTCACGTACCGCCTTTTTATTCACGATTCGGTCATCTCCGCCCTGCATGACCAAAAGCGGCACATCCTGAAATTCAGGTATCTCTTCAAAAGCATCCTTCATTGCCTGTGCAAGTTCACGATACCAGCGAACTGAAACCTTAGTGATGTATAATGTATCGTTTCTATCGGATTCACGAATTTCTGAACTTCTCGTTGCCATTTCAGGTGTTAATCCGGAATCTACCCTGAACATAGGCATCACGAGGTTCAAACCATGCGAGATGGTAGTCAGGAACTTCGGCGGCTTCGTCATGAGGCCTAGACATGGTGAAGATAAAATCACCCCTGCAATGTCCCATTCCTCTTCCTGAAGAAGGCGTATCGAAATTAAACCACCCATGCTGTGTCCAAGTAAAAAGACCGGCAGTGAATATTCGTAGGCTTCTTCTATCCAGCTTTTCACTTCGTCTAAATATTCATCAAAGGAATCGATATGTCCCCGGTAGGCGCGAGTTGTCATTCCCTGCCCAGGAAGGTCGCCCATCACGACATGGTATCCCGCTGAAAGCCACATTTGTGTTACCCACTTATAACGGCCATGATGTTCCATTGCCCCATGAATGATGACAATGACGCCTTTTGCGTCTCCTTCAGTCTCCCATTTCCACATTCGAAATCCCCCTTTCACTTTTCACTTGTTGTTTCCGTTCCTTGATAGTTAAAAATAATATATATAAATTATAACCATATTCGTGTTTTTCGACAAAAAAGAAATCTAACAAGTTGTACATTCGTATTATAAATAGCCAAGTGTATTTGCATACGGTATATTAAAATAATACATAAAAACATTCACTTCGGAAAGGAAATGATTGAAAATGATTATTTATCCGTTTAAAGGCAAAGAACCTGATATTGCTGAAAGCGCTTATATTGCTGAAAACGCTGTCGTGACGGGTGATGTGAAAATTGGTGACGAATCGTCGATTTGGTTCAATTCCGTCATTCGTGGTGATGTAGCCCCAACCATCATCGGGAAAAAAGTCAGTATACAGGATAACAGCGTCCTGCACCAAAGCCCGAATAATCCATTGATCATCGAGGATGAAGTAACCATTGGCCATCAGGTCATTTTACATAGCTGTAAAATTCGTAAAGGCGCTTTGATCGGCATGGGATCGATTGTGCTTGATGCAGCCGAAATCGGCGAAGGAGCTTTTATCGGTGCAGGCAGTCTCGTCCCCCAAGGAAAAGTCATTCCGCCAAACATGTTAGCATTCGGACGCCCAGCAAAAGTGATTCGCGAAATCAATGAGGAAGACCGTCAGGATATGGAACGTATCGTACGCGAATATGCCGAAAAAGGACAATACTATAAAAATGCAGAGCGAATAAAATAAGTTAACGAATATTAGCCCGAAACTTACGAGTAAACAGCCGAGATTCATGTTAACGCTCCATCACAAGTATTTACTTAAATCTCAAAATGGGATTTCTTGAATTATTCCCTCTTCAGGCGAAATTAATCCATAAAAAAAGGTGCCCCGCTAATGCGAGGCACCTTTACTTTTATGAATTATGCTTGTGCTTTTAACGATTCTGCTTTATCTGTGCGTTCCCATGGCAGATCAACATCTGTACGGCCAAAGTGTCCGTAAGCAGCTGTTTGTTTGTAGATTGGGCGACGAAGATCGAGCATTTTGATGATTCCAGCTGGACGAAGGTCGAAGTTAGCGCGAACTAGGTCAACAAGCACTTCTTCGCTAACTGTACCAGTTCCAAATGTATCAATCGAAATGGATACAGGCTCTGCAACACCAATTGCGTAAGCCAATTGTACTTCCGCTTTGTCAGCAAGGCCAGCTGCCACGATGTTTTTCGCAACGTAACGAGCAGCATATGCCGCAGAACGGTCAACTTTCGTAGCATCCTTACCAGAGAATGCACCGCCGCCGTGGCGAGCATATCCGCCGTACGTATCAACGATGATTTTACGTCCAGTAAGACCAGCATCCCCTTGAGGTCCGCCAATTACGAAACGGCCAGTCGGGTTGATGAAGTACTTCGTTTCAGCATCGATCAATTCAGCTGGAACAACTGCTTTAATGACATGTTCTTTTAAATCGGCTTGAATTTGCTCAAGCGTAACTTCTGCATCATGTTGTGTAGAAATGACGATTGTATCTACACGAACAGGACGGTTGTTCTCATCATACTCCACAGTTACCTGTGTTTTACCATCAGGGCGTAAGTAAGCAAGCGTTTCGTCTTTACGAACTTGAGCCAAGCGGAATGAAAGTTTATGTGACAATGAAATCGGAAGCGGCATAAGCTCCTCCGTTTCATTACAAGCGAATCCGAACATAAGACCTTGGTCCCCTGCACCGATTGCATCGATTTCTTCCTCTGACATGTTTCCTTCACGAGCTTCAAGAGCTTTATCGACACCAGCTGCGATATCGGCAGACTGCTCATCGATGGAACTCAATACAGCACAAGTTTCAGCATCGAAACCGTATTTCGCACGTGTGTAGCCAATTCCTGCAATCGTATCACGAACGATACGCGGAATATCCACGTAAGCGGATGTTGTAATTTCACCAGCAACAAGTACAAGACCTGTTGTTACACTTGTTTCACACGCTACACGTGCATTTGCATCCTTAGCAAGGATAGCATCTAAAATGGAATCTGAAATCTGATCACAAATCTTGTCCGGATGGCCCTCTGTAACAGATTCAGAAGTAAATAGACGTTTCTTTGACATCATATTTCCTCCTTGGAAGTTAGTATGTTGTAGGCATAAGCCTGATTTTTTACGGAACTCGTTTCCCTCATTAGTTTCAACTATAGACACAGAATTACTTTAAAAAACACAAAAACCTTCCCTGGCAAATGAGGAAAGGTTTAACATTCTGTCTTCTATCCTTTCACTCTTATCGTTCAAGGGTTTTTTACCTTGCTCAGGTTAGCACCATCACCACTATTCCTTGAAGAACCATCGCTTTATTTTCGGCGATCGATCTTGGAGTCAAGTTCAATATGGCAGGTTGCTGGGTTTCAAAGGGCCTGTCCCTCCACCAACTCGGGATAAGAGAATCCGTACAATTTAAGATATTATCGTACTTGGTCGGAATTTGTCAATGCTTTTTCTTAAAAGAACAATTCCCTCCCAAACAGTGTTCACGTAAAAACCGTGCTGAATCAACGTCCTTAAAGGATTTCAATTAAAAAACGCCAATATAAATGTTGAAAATTCCCATTAATTCATAACTTCCGTATTATTTGAAATACTATGCTTAATTACTTCCTATTTAATAAAAGGAAAATTTACTTACTTTAAAGTATATGCGATAATATTGACTCGGTTCCTGCCGATTTTACCGGTTTAAAATGATGAACGAATCAGCTGAAATTTATCACAAAACAAAATAAATAGTATAGACTATTTAAATGAATGTGTTATACTAATTGTAATATAAAAACTTAAACAAAGGAAGGTACCTCATATATGAATTCTGTAGATGTTTCTAATGAGTTACACCAATTATTAGCAGGAAACAATGTGTACACTCAACTTTCAGTACCTCAATTGGTCGAAAAAGTATTAAGCAGACATGAAGGAGTATTAACATCAACCGGCGCAGTAAAAGCTGAAACAGGCAAATATACTGGTCGGTCACCTAAAGATAAATATATCGTGGAAGAAGCATCCGTTAAAGATAAAGTCGATTGGGGTTCAGTGAACCAGCCAATTTCTGAAGATGTGTTCAATAAACTATATAATAAAGTAGTTGATTACCTAAAAGCAAAAGAAGAGCTTTTTGTTTTCAAAGGTTTCGCTGGTGCAGATGAATCATCACGTCTTCCAATTCGTGTTGTTAATGAATATGCTTGGCATAATCTTTTCGCCCATACTTTGTTCATTCGTCCGAACGAAGAGGAGCTAAGAGGTCACGAAGCAGAATTCACAATTCTTTCGGCACCTAATTTCAAAGCGGACCCAGAAGTGGACGGAACGAAATCCGAAACTTTCATCATCGTTTCATTTGAACGCCGTACCATCCTGATTGGCGGAACGGAATATGCCGGAGAAATGAAAAAATCGATCTTCTCAATCATGAACTACCTACTTCCAGAGGCAGGAATCCTTCCAATGCATTGCTCTGCTAACGTAGGACGTGAAGGGGATGTCGCTTTATTCTTCGGGCTGTCTGGTACTGGTAAAACAACTTTATCTGCAGACACTAATCGTAAACTGATTGGTGATGACGAGCACGGCTGGTCTTCTAATGGTGTATTCAACATCGAAGGCGGCTGCTATGCAAAAACAATCAACCTTTCTCGCGAAAAAGAACCGCAAATTTTCGATGCCATCCGTTTCGGTGCCGTATTGGAAAACGTAGTTGTGGATCCTGAAACACGTGAGGCAAACTACGATGATAGTTCACTAACCGAAAACACTCGTGCTGCATACCAAATGCAAGCGATTGATAACATCGTGAGCCCAAGTATCGCAGGACACCCTAATACAATCATTTTCTTAACAGCTGATGCTTCAGGCGTACTGCCTCCAATCAGCAAGCTTTCCAAAGAACAAGCAATGTTCCATTTCCTAAGTGGATACACTAGTAAATTGGCTGGTACTGAAAGAGGGGTAACTTCACCGGAAGCTACATTCTCGACTTGCTTCGGTTCACCATTCTTACCGCTACCTGCTCAACGTTATGCTGAAATGCTTGGTGATAAAATTGACGAGCACAATTCAAAAGTATACCTTGTCAACACTGGATGGACCGGCGGAGCATACGGAACTGGTAGCCGTATGAAACTTGCCTACACTCGTGCAATGGTACAAGCGGCACTTGAAGGTGAATTATCGAACATCGAAACGGTCAAAGATGATATCTTCGGTCTGGATATTCCACTTCATGTTCCTGGTGTTCCTGATGAAGTGCTTCAACCAATCAAAACTTGGGCAGACCCTGCTGCTTATAAACAATCAGCAACAGCCCTTGCCGCTCAATTCCGTGCAAACTTCAAGAAATTCGGAAGCGTTCCAAGTGAAATCGAAGAACTTGGCGGACCGATTGCTTAATAAATTGAACACAAAAGGACCAAGCTCTTGCTTGGTCCTTTACGATTTGTAGACAAAAAGGTTAGGTACGAGACTCCTGCGGGATACGTGTCCAAGGGAGACCCCGCAGGCGCAATAGTGCCGAGGAGGCTCCCAGACCGCCGGCGGAAAGCGAGTGCCTGGAGCGGAAATTAACTGTCATTTTTTTTATTGCGACATCTCTCCATACTTCGTCTCAGAAAGCCATTCCCTTACAGCATCAAAAAAGGCACTGACTTTAAGTCAGCACCCTCCTCATTCCTACCCTATTACCATTTGGATTTAAATGATCGCTTTATTCCTAGCTTTCTTCATGGTGTTCGTTTTGTATTGATAGATATTGCCCAAGTTGGCAACCGGAACTTCGGTTTTAGTTGTATCAATGCAATTCCGTGTATCCAAAATCATTTTATTGGCCATAAGATTCGATAGCTTATCATAATCCATCATTTTAAATTCATCATGGTCAGTCAGGACAAGGATCAAGTCCGCATCGGTTACAGCGTCTTCCACTGAAACGACTGGCATCTTTCCAGATTGAACATGCGGGTCATGCAAGGCAACATCTACATTTTCCATCCCCATCAAGATATTGACGACATCAATGGCCGGACTTTCACGAATATCATCTACGTTTCCTTTATATGATAGACCGAAAACCGCTACCTTTGGATGGCGGATTCCCTCTAGAATCATCCTTACGCTATTGACAATGTAATAAGGCATCGATACGTTCGTATCACGGGCCAATTTAATGATTCTCGCATACTCTGGTGACTTTGCAACGATAAAATAGGGATCGACCGCTAAACAATGTCCGCCGACTCCTGGTCCCGGTTGGTGAAGATTTACACGTGGGTGCTTATTTGCCATCGATATGACATCTAAAACATTGATGTCCAGCTGGAAGCAAACCTTCGCCAGCTCATTTGCGAGGGCTATATTCACATCACGGAAAGTATTTTCCATCAGCTTGGACATTTCCGCCGTTTTCGCATCGGTTTGAATGATCTCCCCTTGAACGAATGTTTTATAAACAAGGCTTCCTTTATAAGAACATGTTTCAGTGATTCCTCCGACGATACGATTATTATGAACTAACTCTTCAAGAATCCTTCCTGGTAATACACGTTCCGGGCAATGAACGAGGAAGATGTCTTTACCGATCGTGAGTCCGGTCATTTCAATCATGGGTTTGATATGATCATCCATGCTTCTTGGCGCTATCGTCGATTCGATAATGATGACATTTCCCTTTTTGATAAAAGGAAGAATGGTGGATGTCGCTTCCAAGACATAAGTTAAATCACATGATTGATGCATGTCCTCTTTATTTGGAGTTGGGACCGCAATAATGAAAACATCTGCATTTTCCGGGCTTAAAGCAGCTCGGAACTTATTGGAATCAAGTACTTCATGCAATACCTGCTCAAGTCCAGGTTCTTCGATATGGAGCTTACCACTATTCAAATTTGAAATAACTTCAGGCTGGATATCCACACCGACAACATCGACACCGTGTTTCGCAAACATTAATGAAGTTGGAAGCCCTATATAACCTAGTCCCATTGTACAAAGTTTCATATTAACCACTCCTATCATATTTTTCTGCCATTCTCGTTTTGTTAGGCAGATTGATAAATATCGATAAAGATTTCCTTCTCTTGTTTCCAATTGTATTTTTGTCGGGCATTCAAGCAGTTACTGCTCATTTCCGCCCTTTTTTCAGGATGTTTCAATAGGTAATTGACACCTTCTGCAATTGACTTGGGATCATGCGAATCAACACAAACGCCAATCTGTTCCGTATCGACCACCTTTTGAATTTCTGGAAAGCTGCAGGCTACGACAGGCACACCGCTCATCATGTATTCAAACAATTTATTGGAAGAAGCGGAGTAATGATTAAAGCAAACATTATTCAATACCTGAAAACCTAAATATGCATTTTTTGTATAATGGAGCAACTCATCAACCGGAACCTTCGGCAAGAACTTCACCCGATGCTCCAAATTCATGTCACTTACCTTCTTCATCAAATCATCCTTGATTCTTCCATCCCCTATAAAAACGACCGTCCCTGCCTGGATCATCGGTACAGCATCAACCAATTGCTCTAAACCCCTGCCCATTTGAACACCGCCTTGGTATAACAATATCGGTTCGTTCTGTGGCAAATCGAGCAGCTCATGCAAATTCACTGCCGTACTTTCCTCCGGATTGGTTGGAATCGGGTAGTTATGGACTACATTGGGATAAAGACCATATAAGTCTTCGTTATATTTAGCTCTCGTATGGTTTTCGGCAATCATTTCATCGACAAAATATAATAGGGACTTCTCCATCATCCCGTAAATTCGGCTATTATATCCCGTTCTGCTCGTTTGTACTTCATGCGAATCATAAATCAGTTTTTTTCTTCGCAGCCATTTACTGCTGATCACTCCCTGCATTAGGGTATTCAAGTCATTCGAATGATAAAAATCATATTTCTTTTTCCGGCCATGATAGATCATTTGACCAAAAATATAGCTTCTTGTTAATAAGGTCGGCAGCTTCGTTTTAGTCATGATCAAGGAGCCAATGGCAAGGAGTGCAAGGGAACCGAACAGAATTCCCGACCCTACCCAGCTAGTGATCAAGTTAAAGTCCATCAGCGTGTTCCAAATCAATAAGGTCAATAGGACGATTTCAAACTTCTTTTTCTTCAATTTGCTTACGACCCTGAGAATCCTATTAAGTGCCTCCCAGCGGTTATTCACCCTAGTGACAGTAAAACCATTTCGATGTTTCTCCTTTTTGGGTAAATCCTTGATCTTCCAATTATGAATGGCAATTAAATCAACTTCATAACCCACTTCAGTAAGTGCAGTGCACTCTCTTAGAACCCTTGCATCGTTCGTAAAGTGATTCCATACAAACATACATACCTTCTTCGTCATGTTGTCCTCCACTTCTTTTCAGCCCGACGCTTCCATCACATTGATGAGACCTTTAATATTTTTAGACCATAGGAAATGTTGTTTTGCATACCGGTAACCATTTTCTCCTAGTTCTTCACGAAGGGTTGGATCAAGGGCCATCGTCAAAATATGCTGACTGATTTCATCAACACTTCTGCTATGCGCCACTACCCCGCATTCTGCTTCTGTGATTATTTGCTTGGCCCTTCCTGAAACATCAGCGACAATGGGCTTTCCGACACACATATAATCGATGATCTTTCCAGGCAGTACCTTATTGAATACATCTTTTTCAACCAAGCTTACATACGCAATATGGGAGGTTGACACTTCATGAAGAGTCACCCTTCTATTCATCGCATTAATGACCTTAATATTGGTCAATCCTTTGGAGCTGATTTCCTTCTCTACATCGGATATCCGGTATCCATATCCGATAATCGAAAACTCGATTCGCTTATGTTCACGTAGGTTTTCGGCTACGTCTATCAATTTTTTCAAATCTTGAGCAAGTCCAATATTTCCTGTATAAACGACTTTGATTATTTTTTCCGATAAGGGCGAAAGCAAATTCTTCAAAGTTAGTTCATCCGCTGTAAGCGAATTGGGAATGAATTGAATGGTATCTTCCTTGACTCCCTTTGCAACGATATAATCCCTGAAACCAGGACTATTGATGATAATGTAATCTGAATGCTGATAGAGTTTCTTTTCCAGGAAGAAAGCAATTTTCAAAACCCATTTATTGGTGAATACTCCAACTCCTATCAACGATTCCGGCCATAGATCCCTGACATCTGTAATGAGTTTCGCCTTCATCTTTTTCTTGGCGATCAGTGCGGCCAATGTCGGGAAAATCGGCGGGGTCGTGGCAAACACATAATCATACTTTTTTTCGAGACGGATGATCGTATAAATGAAAAGCCACATCGCTTCAAAATAATGAAGCAAGCGCCTTCCCATATTGCTTGTATAGCGCTTCACTTTGTCAGGTTTTATCCTGATGACATCCTCTTCAATGCTTTCTTCATCCCAAAACTTTGTATCTTGATATAAACTCTGATTAGGATAACTCGGCTTCAATGTGATGACCGTTACCTCAAATCCGTTCTTTTTCAAATGGAGATATATATTTTTCATTCTATTTCCCGCGCTTCCGATTTCCGGATAAAAGTTCTGTACGATCATCAGGACGCTTTTCATGTTCGCCTATCACCTCTATTCTTCGTATGCTGTGCTCCTGCTTTATATTGTAAATGCCCGATATTAATTAAAGGTTAAAGAAATATAAAGAGCTTATTAATGTTGTAAATATTCTGTTAATTTTTGTTTCAATTTTATTTTTCCCCTGAACTTCTCGTTATAATGGTGAGGACATACAGAAGGGGAGGCAATGAGCATGACTAAACAACGTTTAAAAGTCATGACCGTATTTGGGACAAGACCAGAGGCGATCAAAATGGCACCAGTCGTATTGGAACTGAAAAAGCATCAAGAAGAAATTGAAACGATCGTAGTGGTCACTGCCCAGCATAGGGAAATGCTCGATCAAGTCTTGCAACGCTTTCAAATAAAACCTGATCATGATTTGGATATGATGAAGGTCAGACAAACATTAGAAGAAATTACAACTCGAGGCATTGAAAAGTTGAGTGCACTAATGAAAACGATCAAACCGGATATCGTCCTCGTTCATGGAGATACAACGACGACTTTCATCGCAAGTTTGGCTGCTTTCTATAATAAGATACAGATTGGTCACGTTGAAGCTGGTCTCCGTACTTGGAATAAGCATTCACCATTCCCAGAAGAGATGAATCGACAGTTGACTGGAGTCTTGGCTGACTTGCACTTTGCCCCGACAAAGCAGGCGGCTGAAAATCTCCTATCGGAAAATAAAAACAATGATTGCATCCATATTACCGGCAATACTGTCATCGATGCTTTGAAAACAACGATACAGGAAGACTACATGCATCCAATCCTCAATGGGTTGAATGGTGATAGGATGCTATTGATGACCGTACATCGTCGTGAAAATATCGGAAAACCAATGGAAGGAATATTCCGTTCCGTGAAACGCCTTCTGGACGAGCACGGGGATATCCAAGTTGTTTTTCCCATTCATAAAAATCCAGTCGTTCGCGAAATCGCTTATGAGATTTTCAAAAATACGGATCGGCTGCATTTAATCGAACCCCTAGAGGTGATTGATTTCCATAATTTCGCGGCTCGATCCCATCTAATCCTGACAGATTCCGGAGGAGTACAGGAAGAAGCCCCGTCACTCGGTGTACCCGTTCTCGTGTTGCGCGATACGACCGAACGCCCTGAAGGAATCGAGGCCGGCACTCTTTTATTGGCAGGGATTGAGGAGGAACGCATTTACCAATTGACCAATAATTTGCTTACGAATGAAGATGCTTATAGAAAAATGGCGACAGCCTCCAACCCGTACGGAGATGGATTTGCATCAAAGCGGATCGTCGAAATCCTCTTAAAGCATTGTGAAATGAAATCTCCACTTTCTTTATGAGAAAGGGAGGATTTTTCAAGAAAATGAAAAAAGTCTGCTACTTCTTGTAAAGGACAGGTAAAAAAAGACTAGCCTGTTTTATGATGATGACCTCCGTATTGAGCAGGGGTCATCCTTTTTTATTTCATGGCCATATACATACCCTATAATGATCAACCCTTGAGACCGTTCAATAAAGGATTTCCTTGCAAAAAAAAGACCACCAAAATTGGTGATCTTCATTTTATTTAATTGATCTGGGCTCTCCTCCCAAGGTTTGTATCTTCCTTTTTCAAATAAAGAAGTACGCTTAAGAATATGACCGCCACTGATAATGGAATGGCCAGCCATGCTGCATTCGTTCCGAATATTAGCGGCAATGTCAGCAAGAATAAAAGAAAGCTTTTTATAGAAAAAACACTCGAACGTTATTCCCAGTGAATAAAGGAGGATAATATCTTCCTGTCGAAATGATAGTGAGGACAAAAAAGGAGGATTCATATGAAGCAACAGGTTACCCCCTATTTAATATTTGATAGACAAGCAAAGGACGCATTATCTTTTTATAAAGAGGTATTTCAAGCAGAGATTTCCGACCTGCAAACATACGGGGAAGCTGATTTCCCGACTCCTGAAGAGGCCAATGACCTTATTCTGCATGCCAAAATCAAAAAAAGCGAATTGTTGATTATGGTATCTGATACGTTTCCGGGAAATCCCCTTGTATTCGGGAATAATGTTTCACTGGTTCTCGAGTGTGAAAACGAAGCGGAAATCCAGCAACTATACGATGCCATGTGTGAAAAGGGATCCTCGTTGATGGAACTGCAAGATACCTTTTGGGGAGCTAAGTATGCTAAGGTTAAGGATCAATTTGGCGTTCAATGGGACTTGAATTTCACAAAATGAATTCAAAAAAGGCCGAAAATACGATTTGTATTTCGGCCATCTTTTATACGGATTTTCTGAGACATCGCCGAGAACAATCATGCTCCTTCAATAGTCGATGAACCCCTTCCTTCAAAGTACATGAAAATAATTCAAGACATTTTTGCCAATCAATAAAACGGTGACGCAAATGAATAATATACGTACATAAGAAGCACCTTTCTTAATGGCAAAGTTCGTTCCGACCAACGCCCCCAATACCATTGCAAGACCCATAGGAATTCCATAGGCAAAATTGACGGTCCCCATGGATAAGAAAATGATAAGTGCGGCTATATTGCTGCCAAAGTTCAAAATCCTTGCATTCCCAGCGGCCTGGACAAAGTCAAACCCGATAATCAAAAGGGAAAATAATAAAAAAGAACCTGTGCCTGGTCCAAGAAAACCATCATAAAAACCTATGGAAAATATGATGACAATCAGCAAAAGCATCTTCTTCCTCTTCAGTCCCTTATACTTTGCCTCTTTCCCCCAATCCTTTTTTACCATTGTATAGATCGCGACAATGACCAATAGAATCAAAATGAGAGGCTTCAGTATCTCTGCGGAAACGAAATGTACAACATAGGCTCCCAATGCAGCTCCAATCACGGTAATCGGAAACAGCTTAATGACGAAATTGAAATTAACTTTTCCAGCCCGAATGAATGAAATCGTACTGGTTAAAGACCCCATTGTACCAGCCAGCTTATTAGTCGCTAAAGCAGCTGAAGGTGAAATCCCCGTGAACAATAAAGCTGGTATGGCTATTAACCCGCCTCCGCCCACAACGGAATCGATAAACGCAGCAATAAAACCGGCTAGTATTAAAAATAGCAAAGTATAGAGATTGATATCCTCCATGTATTCCCCTTCTTTCAAAAGCACTCAATAAAATGCATTATTCATCTCTCATCCAGATAATCCAATAGCCTTTCCTCTGAAGTTATCGTGAACCCATGCCGTTTAAGTAAAGCCGCGGTCACGCCATTCCCAGCTCTCTTCTCTCCCTTGAATTCACCGTTATAGATCCTCGCACTTCCACAGGATGGACTATTTTCTTTTAAAACGACAAGCGTCGCTCCAACCTCCTTGGCTTTTCGTAATGTAAGATGGGCTCCTCTTATGTAAAATTCCGTAACATCCCGGCCCGACTTTTCGATTATCCTCGCTTTTCCATCAAGGACATCCACACCGTCACCGCCAATAATCTCCGCAGGCTCCCGAGGTGTCGAAAAACCTCCAAGCAACTCCGGACATACAGAAATTGCCTTTCTCTCTTCCAGCAATTCCAGAATTCTATCATCCAAGCTGTTTGTACCGTCGTATCTCACCTCAAGTCCCGCTAAACAAGAACTCACCAAAATCATCAAATCACCCCAAATCATCCTTGTACACAATTTTACCATTAGTTGATTATCATTTATTTAGAGAAATGAATTTCAACTAATATTTTGTGAGGACGAATTATTCTGTGTTTAGAGCGAATTATTGCCGCGTAGGTCGAATTATGAGCGTTTAGGACGAATTATTTCCGTGTAGGTCGAATTTTGCAGCGTTTAGGACGAATTATTTCCGTGTAGGTCGAATTTTGCAGCGTTTAGGACGAATTATTTCCGTGTAGGTCGAATTTTGCAGCGTTTAGGACGAA